>NZ_CP033796.1:0-7456 GCF_003812125.1 Bacillus sp. FDAARGOS_527 | reverse complement strand
TTCTATTTTAATTTAGAATTTCTAATTTTATAAAATGCCTTGTTTTTTAACTTAATTTTATTATGTTAAAAAACAAGAATGTGATTTTGATTGTGGTTTGTTGCAATGTTATTAGAAAACTTTTTGTGGCGGGGCTAAGATCTTTGCTAAATGAAGTATGAATTAGAGATATGAAAAATTCCGTTATTTTCATATGACAGAAGGATATAAACCTTAGTAGAATGAATTAGTAAAAACCTAGGTTTAATACCTAGGTTCTAAGAATGATTTTTTTGGGAATAACCCTTGATATTAAAAATATTTAGGTTTTTATCTAGGTTTTGAAGGTGGGTAAAAAGATGGATAAAAGTGAATACCTAGGTAGAGAAAACCCAGGTTATATAGCTATGACTGTTAAAGAAGTTGCATTATATTTAGATGAATCACCAAATGTTATAAGGAATTGGATGAAAGAATTAAAGACATATATTCCTTTAGAGAAAAATGAGTCAGGTTACAATATTTTTGATGAAAAAGCTCTTGAGCAAATGAAGATAGTTAAACAATTGCATCGAGAACAAAATTACTCAATGAAACAAATTGAACATTATTTTGCTACAGGTGGAGAAAGTATTAAACCTGTTCCTAGTAAGGAAGTTGGAGAAATTTTAGCTGAAGAATTAACAGCATTAAAAGATGAAGTTAGTAAACTGAGAGAATATAGTGAGAAACAAGAAGAATTTAATAAGTTGTTAATTGAACAATTACAAAAGCAACAAGATTATATTGATAATAAGTTAGAGCAACGGGATCAGAAGTTACTTGAAACAATTCGTGAAGTACAAGAAACAAAATCATTAACAGCATCTACGGAATCAAAAGGTTTTTTTGCGAGGTTATTTGGAAAGTAATTATTTTGAGATTTATAATTTGAGTCCTGGCGTTTATGCCGCGAAAGTTCCTTGACGATGAGGGTTCGATGGCTCGTGGTCAAGGGAACCGTGGAATAAAAAGCGAGGGCAGGGCAAAAACCAATGTCTTCGCCAAGATTCGTGGTTCTATTGTAGGAAAAAGGCGAATAAGAATATAGCATACATAGGATAAGGGAATGCAGTATAGATCAGCATACAAGCATTTCCTTGCTATAAAGATGTTAATAATATTTTTATCTTTTTATATGTATCATTTTTAATCATATATATAATTAATAGCATGGTGAAAGATAAAAATGTAATAGAAAATACTATATTATTTGGTCGTGAATACAAATAAATAAAGATGTATCAAAGGATTAAGATGTTTTGTGTATACAAAACATCTTTTTATTTTCTTTTATGAACACAAATGTAGGTACATTGAAATATTGATATACCAGGCTTTGCCTGGTAGTTGTGGACACTATTGTGTCCATCCCCTTATCCTGCGTTCCGAATTTCCACTTTTATTTGGATGAGAAATCAGAAATTGATGTTGGAATTAAGATGTGTATTTTAGGGATTTGTAGACTGATTTTTAGAAGAAAGATTGTGTTTGTTTTGGATTACTTCTTGTATAGCTTGTTGTTTGATTTGTTTCCAATCCATAGAAGTTTCTTTTGATTTAGGGGGCATAGATCCAAATAATTTAAGTAAATCTTTATTGGTACTCATTGTAAGACAACCTCCTTATCTTTTTTAAAAGAATGATACACAAGAACTTGATAAAATGATAGTGAGTTATAGAAAAGGAGTGATTTGATGAAAGTAAAAGAGTTAATTCAACAGTTAGAGAAATTAGATTTAGAAGCTGAAATTATGGTAAGTGTTCGAAAAGGATGGAGGCCGATTGGAGATATGAAACGGGTTGATGATATTCAATCAATAATTGATCAAGATACAGCTAAAGTTTGTTATGCAATATCTGTAGATATTAAACAAGATTGAATAGAGTACAACTAGTTTATCAACTAGTTGTACTCTATGTTTAATGACACCGTGTGTAAATCAATTGTTTTATATATAATAAAAAACAGAATAAAAGAAGTGAGGTGAATATTTTATGTTTAGAGAAAAAACTAATTGGAAAAGAAAATTTTTAGCACTAATAATTATTCCAATAGCTTTATGTTTTGTATCAATACTTTTATATTTCGGTTTGTTCTCTGTTTTACAATCGCTTAGTTCATTTTTTGCTAATGTATTTAAAATCAATGTTAATGCTGAAATCATAAAATCAACAAATTCTATTTTTGGTGCAATGCTTGTAGCAATTGCTACAATTATTTGGAATTTCGCGGCTGATGAAGAGAAAAATAAAGATAAGCGCAAAAAAAAGAAGTGTATTAAGTATTATATATTGCAAAAAAGGTTCGATAAAATCGCAGGAAATGTTGACGGACTAATTGATTCTCTTTTAAATCAGAATTTAAATAATAATTTTAAAAAAGAATTTAAAAAGAAGTTTGATGAGATTAAGAAACTGGATGAAGAAGTTATTGAGATGATTATTGAAACAGAAAATCGTAATTTATATAAAAAATCTATAGCTTTTTTTGAAACTATTTATTTTGAGGGATCTCTTAATACAAAAGATAATTACATGCAACATTTAACAAAATTGGATAAAGAGTTAAATGATTTAAAAGAAATGATATCTGTAAAAGTAGCTTCTTATGTAGTTTAAATAATAGTGAAAAATATTGATTATAATCAACTAGTTTATGGTTTAGTTTAAACTAGTTGATAAACTAGTTGTATGAAATAAACGTACAACTAGTGATTTATTTGTTGAGTCCTGGCGTTTATGCCGCGAAAGTTCCTTGACGATGAGGGGAACCCTCATGCAAACTCGCCAGAGGTGGCCCCAGAAGGGCGGTTTTTGCCCGCTGGGGTTATCTTTGGGAGTTTGAGGGTTCAGAGGCTCGTGGTCAAGGGAACCGTGGAATAAAAAGCGAGGACGGACCCCAGGATAGGGCAAAAACCAATGTCTTCGCCAAGATTCGTGGTTCTACTGTTAGAAAAAGGCGAATAAGAATATAGCATACATAGGATAAGGGAATGCAGTACAGATCAGCATACAAGCATTTCCTTGCTGTTATTATGTTTTTTATAATAAAAATTTGAATGAAAGGAAGAGGAAATGTTGGGGGACAGCAGAAATATTATATTTCCTTTTATTCTTCGATGATTGTTTAATATTTCCAAATCATATATATTTCAGTTAAACAACTCGTATATATATGTAATATAAATGTATGTAAATTTGAATATGTTTATATTAGGGTGATTTTGTATTGTTAGTAGGTATTAAATAATACTAAGGAGAGAACTTACTAGATGAAATTAAACAAATAAGACAAAATATAATAGAATCAGAAACCAAGACACAATATATTGATTTATATTTATTTTAAAACGCTATATGTATTTATTTTCTGTTTCATATGTTATATAATGTAATTTATAAATATTAAAGGATATTCGAGTTAGGAGGGGTTTAATGGAAGTTTTAAAAAATCATATGAAATTTAAGTATGTTGTACCATTTTTAGATTTTGTTGATGATAAACAGATATCGCTTCAAGATTTATCAAAATTACTTAGAGAAAATGATGGAACTTTTGATAAGGATCAATTTATAGATGATGATATAAAGGAATTATTTCCTTTAAATAATTTTGGTGATAATGATGATATTTTGAAAGTAAGAGGAGTTAGTTTTGTATTAGAAAATTTTATTGATGAGATTGAAAGTATGAAATTAGATTTATCATTGTCTCATAATGAAATAGAGTTTTTAGGTTTTAATGATGAAAATGAAATGAAATTAAAATTTTCAAATGAGTCAATTAAAGGTGCAGAAGATATAATTGCTCAAGGAATGTCTGAGGGTGTATATAATTCAACAAATGAGTGTTTTAGTAGTTGGTTTGAAATGGGAAGTAAACATATTGATTTTTGTTTAAAAAATTCTCATAAAGATAAAGTTGAAGGTGTATTTTCTATTTATATAAATGAAATGCTTAAAGCTTTATCTGATAATAGAAGACAGTATAGGTTGCTTTTAGAGTATCAAGGTAATGATTCTGAGAACCCTGTTTATTTATTAAGAGGAGTGACATCTAAAGGCTTTTATAAAAATTATGATAATAATGTTGTACTTTATTTATGTCTTTTATTTTTACATAAATATGCTGTAGATACTGGAGAAGATTTTAAATTTACAGGTGGTTATATTAGTGATTCTGAGATTAAGGCTTCTTTTGAATTGGAAAAGCCTAAACGTTTAAAGAGTGGAGAAGAAGTATATATAGGCCTGTTGTTATCAAATAATGAAATTAGAAAAGGTGTAGTTTCTTTTAAAATGTATTATAGGATTACTGATGGTAAACATTCTTTTAAAGGGATTGTGAAAGACTCAGTTTGTAGAATTTCTCATTCAACAGGTATTGAGAAATTACAAATAAAATTGGAAGAGTTATTAAATATAAATAAACATGAGAAAAAAATGCTTGATTATATAAATCGTGTAACAATGACTGATAGGTTATCGGAAGATATGATTTTTTCTTTATTTGAGTCAATTAAATCTTCTGAGTTATCCAGTGATACTAAAAGTGAAGCTGAGAAAAAGAGAGAACTTTTATCTAGTACAATGACAATTATTCAGATATTTGATCGCCTTAGTGAAATTACTACTGATGTAAATGAATCAATACACTTACAAAGAATTTATGATGATGTTATTAAATCTTTATCCGATAAAAAAGAATAGGTGTGTTTTTTTATTTTAAAAATGTTATAAAAAGAGGTTTTAGACCTTTTTTTATAACATTATGATCAATAAGAGATGATGAATTAGATTTGAAACATATCAAGTATATTGTCTTTTTCTTCTTTATTGATTCCAATATATTTCAAAGTGATTTGTGGAGTGCTGTGATTCAAGATTTCTTGTAACATAGCTACATCCTTAGTTTGTTTATAGAACCAATAACCAAAGGTTTTGCGCATAGTGTGGGTCCCGATAGATTCTACACCGGCAAAATCTCCGGCTTTTTGCAATTGTCGATAAGCCTGGATTTTACTAATGGGTTGATCTCCTTTTCGGGAAGGGAATAACCAGGTACTTTCTAGTGTTTGGCCATAAGAGTATACTTCATCAAAAATAGAAGTAAGGTTAATCATGCGTTCTTTCTTCGTTTTTCCCTCTTTGATTTTGAATTCTTTTCTCTTTTTACGTTTTAAATTTATTATGGTTTGTGTTTTGATTTGGAGTAGATCGCTGACACGTAATCCAGTATGGATCCCAATAAGGAAGAGAATATAGTCTCGTTCGGAACAATGACGTTTAAGAGCCCATTTCATATCTTCAATCTGTTCTTTGCTACGGATGGGTTGGACATCAATGAGATGTGGTTTTTTGTTCATGGATTTTACCTCTTTGTTTTATGTATTGAATGTATACTTTTCTTTAAAAAGGTATCAGGTGAATTATATTGAAGTCAATTATTTGAAAGTGAATGTACACTTTTGAGTATAGAAATTTTGTTTAGATAAGAAGAAAAGGGCAAAGTATTTATATTGAAAAGTTTATTTCATTATCTTAATATATAAACTAAAAATTACACGAGGTGTTTTATGGTTAGTTTACTCAAAAAGAAGTTGTTATTGTCAAAATGGAGGGAATTTGTAAAATTTGTTTCGGAGAATTTTGATTTATGTAATTCTGATAGTTTAGAAGAGTTAAATGAGAAAAAAAAGGAATTAGCTATGTTGGATTTAGAAACAATAAAAGATGTTATTAATCGTACTAGTGCTATTAATAAAGCTTTTTATGATCTATCTAAAGGTTTTCCTGTGATTGCCTCAGTTATATTGTTTATGTTTACGTTTGTATTAAAAGATTATATGTTAATTATTTTTCATGCTAAATATGTGAATGAACTTCCTTCTGTGATTGCTTTGTTTGGTTTAGTATTTATTACAGTTATTTTTTCATGGGCTTTTAAAGCTATAATTACTTCTCAAAATCGAAATTATTTATTGTCACAATTTGAAAGTATGTTGGTTGATATAAAAGAACAGAAAGAGAAAGAAGAAGAGGAACAAAAAAAGAAAGAAAATGATAGTGTTTCAAATTTAAAAAATACTTTTGCTAAATAAGTATTGTTAATTTTTTTTAGCAAGGTGATTACTAAGATTATTTTATATCTCTTCGTTTACAACAATTTGAATGTATACTTTTGTTGTGTATTTTGAGGATATCAGGAGAATTTGTAAGAAGTCAATGTTTAAGGGGATTTGAATGTAAACTAATATACAAAAGTTTACTTTCATTCTATAGGCGCACTTATAAGTATACTTGCAAGTACACCTATAAGTGTGTTTAATCTAGATAAAACCTCGCTATCCTGTCATTAGACCCTAATATAATAAGCTAAAAATCATACTGATCTTATAAAACAATAAATAAAAAAGTGCAAAATCTATCTAAAGATTTCGCACTAAAAAACAGATAACAGATACAATCACTAGAAACATAGGAGAGTGTTTCAACACCCATTATAACCTATATATTTACATTTTTGTGTATGGATTTGAAAATATGTAAAAATTCATTATTTTATTTTGGATTTTCTTTTTATTTCAGTTATACTAAACAATAAAGAGACAAATCTCCCTTAGGCTGTCAATAATTATGCTAACGAAACACACCCAAAACCAAAAAACCAATTCCCGTGTAATGGAATTGGTTTTTTGGTGCAATTCAGTCAATACAGCAACTTGAACCCACATTTTCAAATGTAGTCTTATTAATTTTAACATAATTTCAATTTATAAACGCAAAAAAACCTCTTTATATGGACACATATAAAGAGGTTTTTAAATGGATGAAATCCTTAAGTTAGTTAGTGATGGATATTTATTATATCACAAATCTCTTTTGAATATAAGTTTACATAAAAAACCTGGATTTTAGGGTTCTTTTGTTTGTTGTGATAATATCTCTATTTAAATGAAAACGCTTTCATAAAATCTTAAAAATAAATGTTGACAAATACACCTTCTTGTTGTATAATGACGAAAGGTGTAAAGAGTAGATTTGTCTAAAAATTCATATTTGTATTAAAACCGATGTCCCCACATCAGAAATACATAATAGATTTTCTAATTTCAACTGAGTTTATTCTAACAAACTATTAATAAGAAAATCAAGAGAATTATTACTTTCTTTTTTATGTTATTTTTTGGTTATTTTCATTTATGTTGTTTGTAGACAGTATTTTTCTATCTATTTATACCTAAATAAATAGAAAAGGAAGATTGATATTTTATGAAGATTACGGAACATTTCAACTTGAATTTAACACAAGAACAGCTTGAATTTGTTGATGTGGATACAGAAAGGGATGCTAAATTGTTTATTGACCCTTGTTGGATACATATTAAGGAAGGAAATTGGTTTAGAGAGGCTTCTGCTACATTATATGGATTTT
>NZ_CP033794.1:0-919 GCF_003812125.1 Bacillus sp. FDAARGOS_527 | reverse complement strand
AAAAATCGGAAGACATAGGGAACTATGGGGAGGCCGAAAAGCCCGCCATAATAGGAATGTATAAAAAAATGCATAGAATCATAGAAAAAGACAAAGGCGGATTCCTTGTGGAAAAAGGGATCCGCCTTTGTCTTCACTACCGATAATGAGACGTTATGTTAACTGATAGTGTATGGAGTATACAAAGAAAACAAGAGTATGGCTACCACATTCTTGTGATAAAATGGAATAGAAAGGGTGATTTAATTGAATATTTTATGGGACTTTGACGGAACACTTTTTAATACATATCCTGCCTATACCAAAATACTCTCTCTAGTACTTGGAGAAGAGATAGATAAACAGGAGATTTATAAAAAATTAAAGATTTCATACTCACATGCACTAGACTACTATAATGTTTCTAGTGACCAGAAAGAGAAAATTAAAAGCTTAAAAAAGGAATTGTCTCCAAAAGACATGAAACCATTTGATGGCGTGGAAGAAATTTTGAAATTTGCAGATAAGAATGTAATCATGACACATAAACACAGAGATGGAGTTTTAGCAATTTTAAAATATTATGGATGGGACAAATACTTTGTAGATATGGTTACGATTGATAATGGTTTTCCTCGCAAACCCAACCCATCAGCATATACTTACTTGCATCAAAAACACAAAATTGATCTAGCTATTGGAGATAGAGAATTAGATTTGCTACCTGCAAAAGAATTAGGAATCATAACATGCATGTTTCAAGGTCAAAGTGATGTAGCAGATTATTATTTAAACGATTACTCAGAATTTTTCAATAAGGGTATTCCATTATCAAAACAGTTGTATCTTCAGCAATAAATCGCTGAAGATATATGATAGATTTATTGACTTCCGCTTTCGAATTTTATGTAAATAAGCTGTCCATATGGACAGCTTATTT
>NZ_CP033793.1:0-52219 GCF_003812125.1 Bacillus sp. FDAARGOS_527 | reverse complement strand
TTAGTGCTACCGCGCTTGGAAAAGCACTTGGAATTGCACAAACAACTATATCGAATTGGGAAAACTCTGGATATGAACCCAATTATGAAATGTTAGTAAAAATTTCACGCTATTTTGGTGTATCTGTAGATTATTTAGTAGGAAACGATAATGACGTCAATAAAAATGAAATAAGTCGTTTAGCAAAAGAGTTATATGAGAACTTGGATGATCTTCCAGAGGATGAACGCAACGATATTGAAAAAGGACTATTAGAATATCTGGAATTTCTAGGTTATAAATTAAAAAAAACAAAGAAATAAATTCTTTGCTTTTTTAATTAGCTTTTTGTCTAATATTAGATTTAAAGTTTCTATTTTCTTTAATATAAGTCTGTAATTTACTATGTAATTCAACATAATTACCTGTTTGTGACAATACTTTCACCAAAAAGTCATAATCAACTTGCTTACATAAATTCTTCTTTTTCATAAATTAATTACCCCTTTTACGAAATTTTTTATGTACAAGTGGAACGGAACTTTATGCCACACTAACAAGTGTTCCACTCCTTAAACGACAAATGACACTACAAAAGTAGTGTCATTTTTAACATCAATCACCCAGCTCCCCCACCAGGATCTACCATATATTGTAAAAAAATAGTGATACTTCCTTGCATCGGAAGTGCTGTTAAAGCCGCTATCGTGGCAAATAAATATAATCGTTTTGCCCATCCCTTCATATTTAACCACCTCTGAATTTATTTTAACACATTTTTTGGAAGTTCCGCATAGAACAAATCATTATTTCGTTCAAAGGCCAATAAAGCTTCTCTCATTAAGTTCATATCTTCTCTTGCTAGAGCTTGAACAAAAAGTTGAAGTGGTGTAAGAAAACCATTTTGTTTTTTAGTTTCTTCCATAAGAGAATCTGCTTTTTGTTTCATATTTTGTTTTATGTATAAATACCCCCTTTCTGTCGGATTTATAGGGTTTATATGATCTAAATTCTTTTCAAAATGAATGTTTAGAAAATCAAGTGTTGTTTGTAACATTTGTTGTTTTTTACGCATTTTTTGGTTACTTGGTGAAGCCACTAAACTTAACCCTTTGTCTAAATAATACTTAGACAATTCGTAGTCTGTTAATATATATGTCTCACCCATAATACAATACGCTGTAGCCTTTGGAAGTAAAGATACTCTTCCATTTCTGGAAATCATATCATCACATAATTCTCTTGCTCTCTTTAACTCATTATTCCTATGAAAACATGTGGCTAATAACTCCATAGTTCTTAACTCATATGAAGATTTTAAAAATGGATTTTTCACTTTTTCAATTTCAGTCTTTAACTCATCAATATTGGCACTTACTAAGTTGTAACTTCTTGAATCAAAAAAAGCGTAAATCAGAGCAAACTCCATAGGAATTTTACTTATATCCTCTGCATTTTTTTGCTTTCCCATTTCTCCCTTTACCAATTTCAAAAATTCGCGCGGGTTAAATTCATCTGCATTTCGTAAATAAAGTAATTCATAAGCACTCGCAAATTTACGATTCAACAAATTATTTGATTGTTTTTCTCGATCAATTAAATGATTTAATAATTCTAATTCACCGCACATGTCTATATATTCAAACGCTACTCTTAAATTAACTTTCCGTTTAGCTTGGTTACAATAGTTAAACACTTCTGTCTTTCGAAAAGAATAATCATGGGGATATAACATATTTAGTATTTCTGCATAAACAGAAAAATCAAATTCTCTCTTACCCGAAATAGATTGATTCACTTTAGAATGGCTAATGCCTAACAAATCAGCAAGCTGTCTATTAGTAATACCTCTATTAGTTAAATCCTTTTGAATTTTTTCTAAAATCATACCCCTTGTCACACCCTCTCTCATCTTTTAATATATAAATATGCAAAAGTTTTTATATTAAAAGAATTTTCTGTAAATATATTCTAACAGAAATTAGAAAAAGTTTCGTTCCAGTATGAAATTTTGCATATTTCTACATTGTTTTCTTAATATTCAGAAAATTTTATTCGTATTTGCTGGTAACTTCTAACTTATTACTAGTTGATATTTAAAAAAAGTATGTGTAAAATAGTTCTTAAAGATATGTATTTTAAACAAGAAAATTTTAACAAAAGCCTATTCATTAGTTTTAAACATTAATTATAAAAAAAATAAAACCCCACCGCATCGTTTTTAATTGGATCAGGTCGCCAAACTCAAACCAATTAAAAACTCCAAGAGATAGGGGCTTTAATTCACACTATAGTTATATGTGTTTTT
Source organism: Bacillus sp. FDAARGOS_527 (assembly GCF_003812125.1). Taxonomy (NCBI): domain Bacteria; kingdom Bacillati; phylum Bacillota; class Bacilli; order Caryophanales; family Bacillaceae; genus Bacillus; species Bacillus sp. FDAARGOS_527. The sequence goes on along the minus strand of NZ_CP033793.1, from coordinate 49,932 downwards.
CTTTAGTATCAAACTTGATACTAAAATTATACCATAACGTATATCTATTGTGAATATAAAACCTCTGTTTTTCCTGTTTATTTGTGGTGGAAAAATAGGAGGTTTTTTTATGCTACTAAATAACTTTTTACTAAGTACAGCAAAACGAGAATTAAGTCCAAACCTTGTTCATGTTCCTACAGGTGCTATCAATAAATCTGTTAAAAAAGTAATTAAAGCTATTGATATTATTCTGTTCGAGTATGAAGGTAAAACCACTAAAGAATACTTCGAACAAACACCACGCCGCTATAAGGCATTAGAAGTTGTTTTATCTTACCTAGTACAAGAAGGATACTCTCAAATGAGACAAAATCAAATCAGTGAAAAATCGGGTATTTCTGTGCCGATCATCAACTTTATTCTGAATTGGTTAGAGGACCTTGAAGTATGCCATCAAATCAAAACAAGACGTCATGGTAAGATTGCACCATCTATTTACATATTAAGTCTCAATACCAATTACTTAAAAATCATTGAATATTTTAAGCAAAAATGGGCTTTTTCAATTGAAATTTTTTCTACATTTACAAAGTTTCTATCTAAAAAACTAAGTAAAAAACAGGTGAAACCTACAGATCAAGCCGAAAAACCAACTGTGCCTACATGCCAGGGAATAGATATATTGGATTCTGTTGCTCCTACAAATGAAGAAGTAGAAGAAAAACAGCCAATGAATGCCCCTAATTCGGGTGAAAAGTTAGAACTACGATTCCGCGAAATGGATGAGTTTATGACTGAAGATCAAAAGAAACTTTATATGTATATCATAAGTAAAGATACAAATATTGCTGAAAAGGATGCTTATATAATCGCATTGCGTATGCCGCCAGACGTAGATTGGGAAGCAAGAAAGACTTTTGAGGACTGTGTACAGTTTTTTGAGATAAACAAATCACAAGAAAGTACGCCTGCACATTTCATAACTATCTATACAAAACAGTTAACTGCAAGTAGGAAGCGTAGACAGCAACAAGCGAAAGAAAACATAAGAAATATAGGATTGAGAAAATCAAATAAGAGTACAATCCCGTTCGATTTATTCAAAAAGATGCTTGATCCAAACGCTTAAATCGTATTTTTTACAAAAAAATAATTGTTTTATAGCCTTGTTCAAAAAATTCAACCCTAACAAGGCTTTTTGTCATGCCATTATTTATTTTAATAGATTAAACATATTATCAATCTATTCTTTTTTTATAAATCAAGGACGTTTTTCACAACAAATTCACTATGAATTTAAACTCGAATTGAACCTGCTCTTAAATCAGTAATTAAATAAGAAGAATTTTCTAATCCCTTGTGAGAGTAAGGCTTATTGAGCAAAAATAAATCCTAATATATTTAATCATTTTAATTTTTTTTAAAACAAGATTTATTAATAAAAAGTATCCTATATTGGGAGTTTCTTTTTTTATAAACTTCTACATATCATCCCTAAATTGATCTATATACGAAAATAAAAACCTCATCTTCTCTTAATATGCAAATCTACAATATTTTAGTTACTCAACATATTTCCGAACAAACACACTATTTATAAGTAGCTTTATTCGTTTATTTTTCTACATATCATGCTAATCGTTTACCTATTATCATTTCTAATTCTATCTAAATATACAGTAAAAACACTGATGTCTCCGTTATGCCAAAGTGATGCAAATATGATGTCTATGTCATGTATACATGATGAAAAGCGGCATCATTTCGGCATAAGTGCAAATTGAGGTTGATGTACATAAACGCTAGCTTTATTCTACATACGTAAAGAAAAAGAAAAACGAAGCTCTCCTGGTAAGGGTATCTTGATTCAGCTATGAATCAGATTCCGTTGCCAGGCAGATTTTCAAAAAACTACGTAGGCGGGGCGGCGCCATTCCCATTCCTCGCCTATCGTCCTCGCTCAACATCGGCCCATCATTCGCCTTCCACTCATTCCAATACATCTATATATCCCTCTATATCACAACTCCACGCCCTATCTAGCCAGGCCCATATGTCTCCGCATATCCCCGCAATGTCCTGACCCTGGAATCCCACAAGCCCAAAAGAAAACACCTCGACCTAGAATCCCCTATTGCTTGTTTGTATGGTTCTCGTATATAATTGCGGTACACAATTTTTAGGACAAAGGAGTATATAAACATGACTTGGGAACTTTCCGTTGATGTTTTCCTTTCTGATCTGTTAAAACATGGTCGTAAATCCTCCACCGTTAAACAATACCGCTACGATCTCACACTTTTTACATCTTGGATTCAGAAACACGTCAAATCGCCTCCAGAATCGTTTTTTCGTTCTTTTGATGCAAATATATTAGAAAGCTACTTAAAAGCGTTTAAAAAGGAACGTGGAGCGTCAATTTCTAATATCAAACGTGTACGAGGCATTCTGATTAACTTTTTACAATTTCATGGCGCGGCCCAGGAGTTAAAAAGTGATGTCTCCCCTCCTGGACTAACTTCTAAACACTTCGCATCGGATAAAGAAATTAGAAAGCTATTCCGCGTCATGCGTAGTTATGACGGATTAACCGACTACCAGGCATCAGGAAGAAAGTTTATTCTAGAACGTAACCTTTTATTGATCCACTTCATGTTAGATTATGGGCTATCTATCCAGGACATTCTCACGCTTTCTATGCACGATATACACTTTGGGGCGAATACTATTACCCCAGGAGGGCTACACGCCCACAAACGATCCATTACCCTTTCAAAAGAACATGTAAAACTTGCCTTATCGTATTACAACAAGATTCCTAATCTTGTTAGACCGCGCCAACAAACGAGCGATCCCTTCTTTGTGGCGTTTGATTTCGGCCCGCAAACATTCCGCTGGGACTATGAAAAAGATCAACCCGCCGCTTTAACTAGAATCGCTGTACAACGCATGTTACAGAAAGAAGCGAAACGCGCTGAAATCCATATAACGCCTACTATGCTACGGAACCGTTTTATATTAAATGCGCTACAAAATGGCATGAAACCCATTGAAATTAAAGCGCTTTTGGGATTAAAAAGCGTTGAAGCCCTGCATAGATACGTTCAATTCTGGAATAAACAGCAATAAAAAGAGTTTTATATAAGTATAAAAAAGCCCTGGTGCAAGCAAAACCAGGGCTTCTGTTATGCTATTTGTTAACCTTTAAATCAATTCCTAAAAAATTCAAAATAAGTAAAAAAATACTTGTTTTGTGCGCTAGCGCATGATAAAATAAAATTAAGAAATGCGCTAGCGCATTCAAATAGTAAAAAGGAGCTGTTGACCATGAAATTTTTTCAAAGTGTCACTTCCATCGAAGAACTAAAAAAGCAATATAAGAAACTAGCAAAAAAACATCATCCAGACTTAGGCGGAAAACATGAAGACTTTATCGCATTAAAGAAAGAGTATGACAGACTTTTTGAACAGCTACATAGTAACTCTGAAAAGCAAAACACTGGAGCATACCAAAACATCATAGACGAACTTATCAAATACGATATTGAAATTGAAATCATTGGGACCTGGATTTGGCTCACAGGAAACACTTACTCATTGAAAACTGAATTAAAGCAACTTGGATTTAAATGGGCATCTAAGAAAAAGGCTTGGTACTGGTACGAAGGAGAGTATAAGAAGTTTCATAACAAAGACTTCTCACTCGATGAAATTCGTACAATGCACGAAGTGAAACGTATCAAGAAAAACAAACCAAAACTTGAAGCATAAGAGGGGATTTCCCCTCTTATGCTTTCAAAAAAAGGAGATGCCCACATGTATGTAAATGCAAATTGTGAAAAATTCAAACACATTTTTGATATGAAAAGATTGAAGAGTTATAGTGACATGGTTGATCGGGATATAGACAGGCTAGAAGAAATAATAAAAAAACTTAAAAATTATCAAATGGCTATATACGAACATGCTCAAACTGTTGCAAATACTGAATTTAAAAGCGTTGTGACACTTGTTAGAAGAAGAGATTATTCTACAAATCATGTGAAATACCATGTACAACTAGAAATGCGGCCAAACGTCAGTACAGATTATATAGAAAATGAACGGGTGTACGGTTTTTACAAACATGAAAAAATGTTTACAGGTAGAGAACGTCACCTGGCTTTAAAATATGCGGATGAGCTTGCAAAGCAATATCATTGTGAAATTGAAAGGAAGGGATTTTATGCAAAGAAAGTTTAGGCTTCCAGACGATGTCTGGGAGCAATTTCTAAAAAAAACTAGTGCCCCAGGCGAAACATTACGTTTATTAGTGATTAATTACAATAATGATGATAGCGACCCATTAGAAGAAGTCATGGGCGTTGAAGAAGCCGCCGAAAAGTGGGATATGCCACCAGGAACAATTAAAAATTTATGTGCCGCGGGAGAAGTGAAAGCAAAAAAAATAGGTAACAGGTGGATTATTTCCAAAAGACAGTCAGCCCCACGATCTAAGAACAATTAAACTATGTGAAAATCAATAAAAGTCAATACAAATGAATACAAGTGAATATGAATCAATACGTAAAATGCTTGTATTTTAATGATTTTTATAGATTTTTACTGATGTTTTTGTATTGACTTATATTAAATTGTGTTAATTTGTATGTAACTGTATTGACTTTTTAGAGGTATTTAGCATATAATGGAATTAAGTTAATCGATAAAAAATAATCTTTAGGAGGTTTTTATATATGGCAATTCTTAAAGCTGGTGCGGATGCGGGAAACAGTGGTTTAAAGTTAAATGTATTAGGTCTTGATCCTTTATTCATACCAAGTATTTATTCACATCACATTGGAGAAGCAACAAACATTTTGAGTGACGAGGATATTTCTGTTGAAGATTTAGAAAACAACATTGATGTTACAATTTCATCACCTACCTTAAAAGCAAACAATCTGCGTTACATTATTGGTCAAAAAGTGATTGATGAAAACATTAAAGGTATTGAAATGGAAAAGAAATCGGATAAATCGAAAGATGATCTTGTGCTACTTGTTACATTAGCTGGTTTAGCAATTACAGCTATGAAAAAACAACCAAATAAAGATAAAATTGATGTTACTTATGATCTTTCTGTTGCATTACCTGTCGCAACAATTACGCCTCAAACAGCACAAGAATTTGTAGAGCGTTATATGAATCATCATACGGTAAAATTCCATCACCCAAGCGGACGTGAAGTAGTAGTTAATATCCAAATTGAATTTTGCAAGTGTTTACCAGAAGGTGCGGCGGGTTCATGGGGAATCGTTTATGATGAAAAAGGTAAAACCATCAAAAGAAAAGTAGAAGCTACAGAAGGCAAAACTACAGAAATAGACTTTGTTGACAAAACAATATTATCTTTCGATATTGGCGCTGGTACGACAGAAGAAGTTGTTTCTCATGGTGTTAGTTTTAAACATAAAATGAGTCGTGGCTTACCATATGGAGTGAAAGAAACTTTACTTGATATTATCAAGGTTTGGAACTTAAACAATAAACAAAAGACAATAGACAGTATTGCTGAATTTAATGCAATTTATCTTGATTCTGAACATCCTCGTCATATTCGTTTAAAAGAGGCATCACGTGGCGCATTATTAGGTTTAGCAAATCGAATTGCAACTGATATTATTAATAAAATTGATGATATGAAAGATGATCCGTATGTATTCATTTATGGTGGCGGTGCCGCAATCGTAAAAGAAAGCTTACAGCAAATTTTAGAACAAAAGGGACGTTTAACAAATGTCATTTTCTTAAAAGACCCACTTTTCGTAAATGCACGCGGATTACTTGTATACACATGCTCTCCAAGATTTGAAGAATTAAAAGAAAAAGCGCTTGCTCCTGTCGGTGAAAAATAATGGCTCGTAAAATATACAAAGCTGGTGATAGAGCAAATGTCTATATTAAGAAAGACATTTCACCAGACATGATCGATTTTATTAACAAACAAAGTGATCTTACAATGTTCTTTTTGTATGCGGCACAACAACTTCATAAACAAATTGGTAATGTAGATGTAGCGGAAATTTTACCACGTAAATATACATTTGCACTGGATAACGAAATACAACCTTTACCAATCAAACATGATGAAGGTTCAAAAACTGTTCATACACCTGTTTCGAATCAAACTCATATCGAAACAAGTCAAGAAATAACGAATCTTAGGGAATCCAATGATGAAGAAGAAAATACATCGTGGACTAAACTGAATGATTTAGAAGATGATCCATATGCATAATGCAAAGAAAGGGGTACAGACCGCAAATTGGAAAAAAACCACGTTAAGCAAATTTCAACATAAAAACAAGTACTTTTAACAACGTTAAGGAAAATTTTAGTTACCAAAAACCATAATTTTTGTAATTTATTCAATCTTGGTTAAGGTTCTTGATAGCAAAGAGGTAGCCTTTTACCAAAAGTAATTACCAAAATGTTTGCCATAAACCTTTTCCAAAAGTATACGTTACACTTTATCGCATAGATGCTTCTTTATCCCCTTGTATTGTCCTTAAAATAGGGGAACATTAACTAAAAAATTCTTAACGTGGTTTTTTTCCGAAATGCTGGCGGTACCCCATGCCCATCAACTTAAGGGGGAAACAAACTGAACCTTCATTCAGCCAGGTCAAAACATTCTTAAAATAGAAGTATATTCTTAAAAATGCGTATAACAAATAAACCCTAACAGGTTTCGCTTTTTTTATTATGCAATTTTCTTTTGTTTTATCAATCCAGTATACTCATAGACAACACCCAGAATATCAAAGACAGTTTTCTTCTCATATCTGTGAGATTTTCGTCCATTCTTCTGTAGAAGATGGAACAAGCGGATTAAAATCCTTGTTATTTCTCGGGTGTTTTGCTGTATAGCTTGATAAAGAATGTATAGATGGTCTTGAATCATTCCAATGGCTTTATATTCACTTAATTCTCTTTTCTTCTTTTGTAAAATTAATTGTCGCATTTTAAACATAGTAGAAGAACATAGAAAAATAGCGATGAGTTTTCCATAAATGTGGCATTCTAATCGCTCCTGTTTGATATTTTGCCAATCATGAATTTGAAATAAGGATTTCCAAGTTTTAAAGATAATTTCGATCTGCCAGCGAAGAGAATAAAAATCATGTATTTGTTCCATCGGAACCCATTCCAAAGGTGTATTGGTAACATAAATGTTCATACCAGCTAAGCGTTTACTTTTCTCTGAGTACGTAATACCCTTTTTACTTTCCGTATACACTTGTTTTTTCTTACGTTCTCGAAGTTGCTTTTCAGTTAATCGATATATAATAACTCGTGTAAATAGTTTTTTATCCTTTCCAATATAAGCTTCTGTTATTTCATGGACCTGTCCTGGTTTTAAGGTATTCATAATGTGTTCTAAATCAACTTTGATGTACTGAGATTGTTTTTTTACTGTCCCATTTCTAAAGTATTCAGGAAACTCATTTTTGATATACACCATATTATTTAGTTTAAGCCGTGATATATAATACACGCCACGTTGGTCCATTTGATCTAAATCATCCAGTGAATAATAACCTAAATCCCGAATACATAGATCGCCAGGTCGTAATGTCGCTAAACATTCTGTTCCAAAGGTCTTATCATTGTTCTTCCCCGGTTCAACTTGAAAATTTAAAAACTGTCCGCTATGTAAATCATATTCTAATTGAATCTTTATACCCGCTGTTTGTGCACAACCTCCTGACCCAGGATACACATTAGCTAAATGTTTTGGTACTTGAAAAATCGTTGCATCTAAAATACGAATCCGTTGAAAATAGGTGATTGAAGAGCTTGGAATCAATGATGTTTCACAAATTTTATTTTTTAATAATGTGGAGAAAATATGCTTTAAAAAGCAAACCGCCTTCTTATTGAAACGTTTATTGAGTCCTTCTGGACTCATAAGGGTTCCTGTAACAGCATGAAGTTGACTACACAGTCGAACTAATGAATCACTCGCAACACGTTGACTAACCCAAACACAGATAATAGCTAAATCATGACCTGAAAATTTACGCTTTCGTTGTACAAAAGTTAATTCCCTAGCAAGATTCTCTAAAAATGAAGGAGTAAGATGTTGATGCAACTCTTCAGCAAATAATTGTAGTTCACCTTGAATCGAAAGATTCATAAAAAACGCCACCCTTTCTGTATATTTCTACAAAAAGAATAGCGTTTTTAAGGTCAAATTAATATGGGATTATATTGGTTTAATAAAATCCTATAAATTCTCTTATAGAGTTTAATCTTTGGGAACCGTATTATAATTTATAAGGATTATTTTTTGTTAAATTTTTTAATTCGTTTTCAAGGGAAAGCTTAAGGCTTTTCTTTTTCTTTTCAATGGATGTGATCTTATGAAAAGTTAACAAGGATAACATAGAGAATAATTTATAATATATCTCTGTAAATCCGTTCTTATTGTTTGAAATAATTTGCTCCATAGTATAGAATCTCCTTTTTTAACACAGTCCTATTTCTAATTTCAATACTTGGTTATTATTTTACCAATTTTTATTAAAATCTTCTACTTTGCTAATTATTAATTCTTGATACCCTATATTCTAATTCTACATTTACCTTTAACAGTGCAATTTTTTCATTTGGGGGATACTTCAAAATGTTAAGTTGATGGGCATGTGGCGGTACCCCAAAGAAGAAAGAGTTGTTCTTTTATAAGAGCAACTCTTTTTCTTTTAATTTATAATAAAAGTATCAAAGAAAAGGGAGAGAAGTTCATGGCTTATAATCTCGTTACAGACAAACTTTATAGTGTTGACTTTGAAGAATTAGAAATTATGTTTAAAAGAAATAATTTACTGAATTTTCAGCATCAAGATGAATGGCTTAATAGTTGGTTAGAAATTTTAAAAAAAGCGGATCAAGACACAAATATCCAAATCGAAAATAAAAATAAAAACAACCTCTCTTTTGAAGGGTTTGAAATTTTTCAAAAAAAAATTATTCTTCCTTCATTTACATTTTATTTGAATTTTGTAATCACAGGTGCCCGCCTTTTCATAAAAAAAACAAACCCAAGAATCCAAAAAATCTCATTGGATAGTATACAGAATAAGTCATTTCCCTTAGATTGGACCCCTACTGACAACTGGAAGGGTTCTGTAAATAACCAAAAACCGATTATATGCACACAGTTTCCATTCGACATGAATGAATACCTATTAATTGATGGAAACCATCGATTAACAGCGAAAATAAATACACGACAAAAATCTGTAAAATCATATATTATTAGTGCACGAGAAATCATAGATCATAATATATTACCAATGTCAATTGATGCAACTATGTATCTATTTATCATGGAAACCTCAAACTTTTCGAAAGCATTATCAGAAAATAAATACACCCATCAACAAATTTTTGATTCTTCTTTAATACATTCAACATTTAAAGGAGTTTTAAATTAATAAAAAAGAGTTGTTCTTTCATAAGAGCAACTCTTTTTTACTAGGAATATCTTTGTATTGATTTGAAAATCATGAAGATTATTAAAGAAAATACTTACAAAGACTTGATTAAACAAAGATTACACTTCAATATTGAATTTGAACGACCTTTGAGCGAGGGAGGATAAACATATGAATGATACACCATCACAAGAACGCGCTTACTGGACACATGAAGTGTCTGAACAACTACAAATATCTGATAGCACTTTAAAACGATGGGCGAACGAACTAGAAGTGAGCGGGTATAAATTCGCAAAAGGTGCAAATGACAGTCGTGCATTTACCGCTCATGATATACAAGCATTAGAAAAGTATAGGTATTTGACCAAAAAACAAAAAGTAAAAAAAGAAGAGGCCGCAACAGCTGTTGTAGAAGAGTTTAAAGAAAAAACGAGCGATTGGGCGCCCCCCGCTCATCAAGAAAACGAACTTACTTTGACTAGCTCACAAGTCGCTCAAACTTTAGAAACTTTCATGAGACAACTTCAAGAGCAAGAGAAAACGAATCAACAGATTCTACAAGAATTACAGTCTGCTAACGAGTTAAATAAAAATCTATTGTTGCAATATGAACAATTGAAACGGGATTTTGATGAAATGCGTGAATCACAAAAACTTATAGCGTCCACCCAAGAGCAAAAACAAGGATTTTGGTCTAAGCTCTTTTCAAAAAATAAAGACGTATGATGAAAAAACTACATCATGCGTCTTTATTTTTGTTCCAACACACAAATTATTTTTCTTCAAAACTAAATTCTAATTTGCTGTTTGCAATTCGAATCTTTTTATATATTTTCTTGTATGTAAATGTCAAAGTTTTTCTGGAAACCGCCTTGCAAAGATTTGTTGTATGATGCCTAAGTCAAATCTTTGCATTATATGTATACCAGATTCCAAGCATAAAATTAACAAAATCGTTCGTCTGATTGCTCTATGAATTTATGAAATTCTAATCGGAAATTTAAATTTTTAAAATAATGGGTAGAATATTTTCTAAAATATATGTCCAAACTTGTAAATAAATTAACAAGTTTAGGAGATGTGTTATATGTTTTTTAAAGATAATAAGACTCTTTTAAAAAAATGGCTAGATCGTCATGGGATTGAACAAAAAGAGATACTGAAAGCTACAAAAATATCTAGCGCTACTTTAACAAAGGCTTGTCGCGACAAAACGTATATCCCTACCCCCCTTGTAATGAAAAAACTCTTGAAAGCTATTAGAAAAGTAGACCCTTACGCACAACCACATGACTTTTGGAAAATGTAAATAGGCACAAGAACCATTGCCCTTGTGCCTTTGCTTTATCCGTATTGTTTTTGTATATCGATCCAGGATCGGCCATACATGCGAGAATGCCTTTTTGTTAGAAAGCTATTATCATATTTTGGCTTAATCGGTGGCGCCATTTTACAAATGAACGATGGTTGCATTTCTCCCCCAGCTCTTACACTGATAATCGCGTGATGTGCTGGTATTTTAAATGCTTGTTCTAGTGAAATTGTATCCTCAAATCGATACTTAGATAATTCAAATGTCTTTGTATGATCGTTCATAAATAGGAATTGTTGTACGCCGCCACCTTGTAAATTCTCTTGTAATGACGGTTTCAATTTGTTCCAATGGTGAAATGCATAGATGCTTCCTAGTCTCTCTTTTCTGCCCTCTGTACCCACTCTACCCATCAATTTAGTTAATCCTTCACTTTCATATTGTTCGGGTTCATTAAAAATGATAAACGCCCCATTTTCTTGCTCTTTTTTAGTCATTAATAACCTGGTCATGAAGGTTTTTAGTGTGATCCAGTGAACCAGGGTTTTTACTGCATGTTCCCCCAATCCCCTAGCATTCGGAACTCTTAAAATAATAACTTTTCCTTCTTGCATCCATTTACCAAAATCAAGTTCTTTTAATGGGTCTTGTGCAAAGATATCATACAATCTTTCATTCCCAAAAAAGCGGTTTAATCTGCTTATGATTGGATCACACTTATTCCCTAATTGCTCATTATCTCCCCACTGTATCAGCTCATTCGCAAGCCGCAAATTCCCTTCATTCACTAATTCTTGAATACGATTCACCCGAAAGTCCTCATCTTCTATAATACGTTTAATATTAAATAAACTTCCTTTACTTGCTTTGGCCGCATCCGTTAAATATTTTTCACTTCGGCTTAGTCCTTCAACTTGCATGAAATCAATCATTTCATCCGCAAATCTTGAAGCACCGTTCCGCCCTAGCTTTGTAATTACTTCTGTTAAATCTAGAGGTGGGATATAATCACTGTCGTTTAAATCCAGATCAATAATGTTTTCTGGTGGTAATGCATCACGAATCCCGTCTGCCATCCCCCGCCCACCTTCTTCTACAATTGCATCTGGTATGATAAAACTAATCTTATGTTTTGTATTTCCCTCAATAACAAAATTCTTAATTGCTGTATCTTTACCAGCCCCCTGTCCTCCTATAAAGACGTAACCTCTATAAAAATTATCTGGATTATCTATTGGCATATAGATTGGTATTTTTTGATTTTTCAATTCCGAATGTCCCAAAAATATTCCTTTCTCATCCCGCAAAATCGCTGGTATCTCAATTTCAACTTTCTTTTTTACACTCAATGCATCTGCATATTTTCGTTGCAACTCTTTTACAGGCATTTGCAAAGCTAATTTGCTCATTTCATCGGTACTCATCAAATTTACATTCGGATCAAACTTTGTCTTGCTTGATAGTTCGAATGTATTTAATTCCTGTAATATTTCTGTTTGGCGTTTTCTCATTCTTATTTTTACGCCATGTAGTTCATTCGTTTCTGATAAATCCATCATAGAAAGTGCTAAGGTTTCCCCCATTGTCTCCCTGGTTAACCGATCATGGGAATGTGAGGCCACCCGTATACGCGTTTTAAAAACAGGCTGATTTCCTTTGTCATAACTCACTCGATTTGTTCCAACTTCATCAGCGGTTGTATGTGCCTTTTTAATAACGTGCTCTTTGCTAAATTTTTTATCTGATTTAAAAAAAGCGTTCGAGAACGCCTGGAATGTATCAGTTAATAAATCATTTATTTCATTAATAACAGCCGCAACACCAATTTTAGCCCCTGTTACAAGTCGTTTGCCGCTCATATTAACCCGTTGGGGCGGTTTCCCCTTCTTTAACTTTTCAATGGCCCAGGAAGCGTTTTTCACCCATTTCTGACGGTTTTCCGCTTCATTACAGATACTCAATCGGCAAATGTCTCCATCATAACTTAGTTCATCAATAACACTTAAAATATTACCAATAGGCGTTTTTGTATCGTTGCTATTTGTATTTAAGGAAAAGATATCATGTTTCAAATATCGCATTTCTTGTACGATTGTATTTTCATTAGAAATTTGCAAATCTGATATTTCGGCTTCCTTAATTGTCACACTCATTTTGTTCTCTAGTTTTCTTTTGAGCTTTAATGCTTGGTATTCGCTAGTTGCTACATAAAATTCAATTTTCTTCTGGCCCTTTTCCTGTTTGAAAATAACATCAAACCAGAAATAGTCCTTTTCACGATAATGAAATGTAATCCCTTTTCTTTCTATACGACTTCCCATACTTTCGTACATTTCATACATCTTATAGATCGCCCGCCATAAACGCTTTGTATTATTAGATACATCCGCATGAGGAATAATCCGATAGACAACCATTTTGTTTTTTTCTACTTGTAAAAATTGTTTTAAAGAATATATCTCTTTTCTTTTAAACCAGGATTTTTTTATTTTCTTAGGTTCATATAATACTGGCAAATATTCATTTTGTGCCAAAACAGGAAGGTTTGTATTTTCTTTATCGCATATAATAAAGCCTTCTCCCTGTATCATTTTTAGGCCCCTCCCAATATACATATTGCTAAGATAAGTCCGCCTGCAAAATAGGCAAGCGGCTTCATCATTCCGCCTTTGTTTGTCATTGAACCTATCATGATAAATCCAGCTGTCACCAATGCACCATATCCCATAATATCGGGCAAATTTAGAATAAACCAATGACCTAATTCGCTTACTATATCAACCATAAATTCACCAACTGGCTTGAAAATCCATTCCATTTCCTTCCCTACAATAGCATCACTAAAATTATTTAATTGATCTAAAAAAGAACCCTCTTTTGCCTTTTCTCCAATATACCCAGCTGTATTAGTCGCAATCATTTTTCCACCTTCTAAAATGAATTTCACAAGGACCCCTCCTTTTAAATTCCCTTTAAAAAGTCTCTTATGTCAACCGCATGTCTAGCCAAGATATACCCACAACATGCACCAATTAAAATTTCTATTGCCTTTGTACGGTGCCCCAATGCCCAGGCCGCGCCCGAAAAGATAATAACTAAAACTACGCCCGCATCAAACCCGTTCATAATGGCACTATGAACATTGCCAAACGTCCCGTTAACTCCCGCGGCAAATGTTACCTTTGGAAGTATTAATATTAATGAACTCCCTGTAGCGGTAAAAACCTTTTTAAGTGCGTTCTTACTATTTGTTTCTTTATGTGCTTTCTTTTTATAACTTTGGTCCATAAAAGAGCGAAAAGAAATCGTTTCTGTCTTAGTCATAATGCAACACCCCTCGTATAATTTTAAAAGAACTACACATACTACTTATAAATGAAAAGTAGGAGGTCTAACGATATGCATGTTGCAATTGCTGTCGCTGTAGGCGCGATTATTGGATCACTTGTTAATGTTTTTGTTGGGTAAAAATACAGGCAGTGAGCTTTTTGAAGGCTCCTGTCTTTTTGTTTGCGCCTTAATTTGTTCAATACGTGCCGCGGCACTTAATTTCTTCTTTCCTGTTACACTCTGTTCGTCTTGTCGAATTGGTGAAGGTACTTGTTTTCTATCCTCTTCGCATGTTATTTTTTTATGTTTATCGGGTATATCGTTCCAGATCAATTTCTTTACATAACCCGAAAAATTTTTACGCTTTACATGCTGTAACATGATCCGATCCTTTTCATTCTTCTTATTAAATGCTACAGGTTTACTAAACTTCGATCTTTCCATTCTGTTCACCCTCCCCGATGTGACCGATAATATCGGTATTACTAAAACATATTCCTTTCTGTTTGTACGTTATTCACCTTTTTATACAAAAAAATTCTCTACTTTTTTATTTAATCGATATGAGCGGTAATATCACTTTTCCCATAAAAAAATGACCCTTTAAGGCCACATTTTTAATCATTAGCTATCAGCGTGCTTTACGCTATTAGCTATATGTATAAAGTATTACCTTTGTGCAAGTACAACTTTAATTTTCTAAATTTATAGACATTTACCTCTCCAATACCATTTCTATACTACATAAAATGGTATAATCATACTGTTATTTCATAAAACAGCAAGGGGTGTCACTTATGGGAGAAAGCCAAAAAAAAGTAAAAGTTTTACTAAACAAGGGTGGAATTGATTTAGAACATCTTGAAATTATTCCACTTCATGAGAATTTCAAAGAAATTTTGAAATGTGAATGGATTGAGTTTAATTCATTAGGTGGCGGATTTGTAGGAGTCTGTGACGCTCAAGCAAAGTTGAAAAATTTACAAGAAAATCCTTTTGGATTTAGGGGAT
Source organism: Bacillus sp. FDAARGOS_527 (assembly GCF_003812125.1). Classification (NCBI taxonomy): domain Bacteria; kingdom Bacillati; phylum Bacillota; class Bacilli; order Caryophanales; family Bacillaceae; genus Bacillus; species Bacillus sp. FDAARGOS_527. The sequence continues at coordinate 34,812 of NZ_CP033793.1, read as the reverse complement.
CAATGATCTTGTGTAAAGTTTATGAGGGAAACGAAGAACATCGACAAGGTGAATTTATAGATATCACAATTGAAGATGAAATAAAAGTAATTGGTGTTTTTGCTTATGCATTGTATGGAGAAGATGCATTTGTTGATGATGAAGAGGAAGAGAATGATACATTTTTAGAAGTAATTCCAGGTGGTAAAGGTACTTCTAATAATATAGATTAAATACTACATAAAATAAATTACATAACAAGGGGCTATTACTTATTTAAGATTAATATAATGAATTTGCAAAGGTGGTAAATATGAACACTGTTAAAAAATATTCACATTATGACGAAACAACTAGATGTACGGTAGATGGCTGTGAAAATAAACCTGATTATGAAGTATACTTGTACGATTATTATGATTTTATGAATGAAGAATTTTTGGAACAGGATTATACTTGTCCATTTATTTGTGAAAAACATATGCAAATAAATGAAAGGGATGCTGTTGGTGAAAGGAAGCCTAGAAGAGTTGTACGTTATCCTTATACGAACAAAGGTGGTGCACAAGGATACACCAGATATCAACCGATATTAGAAGTATACCCTCAAATTTTTCATGAGGGACTACCTGTTACTACGCCTTCACTAAGAGTGGATTTTTCTGATATTAATAGCCAACTAATCCAATACCTAGCTAGAAATCCCGAATTAATGCGTGAATTAGACCCAAGAAAATTCGAAGAATTAGTTGCTGAGCTATTTCATAAAAAAGGATATGAAGTGTCACTAACCCCACAAACAAGAGATGGTGGGAAGGATATTTATGCTCTAAAAAAAGATTCAATCTCTACTACATTATTTTTAATAGAAACAAAACGATACAGTAAAACTAATAAGGTCGGTGTCGATTTAGTTAGGGGTTTATATGGAGTCAAACATGCTGAAAGGGCAAATGTAGGTATGTTAGTTACTACGTCTTCTTTTACTAAAGATGCTATAGACTTTGCCACTCCACTTAAATATGAAATGAGTTTAAAAGACTTTAGTAATTTAAAAGAATGGTTAAAAGAATACAAGTAAAATTCCTCATTATTGTAAAAAAGAAATCCATATAAAACCAATAGGCTTTATATATTGAAACTCTATATTTTATGGTATAATTAATGACTGAGGGTACATTTTTTCAAGAAAAAAGGCAAACAATATAAATACTTTCTGAAAGTGTTCAATTCAAGTTCTACAAAAAGCATTTGTTATTCTATAGCAAATGCTTTTTGACAAATTATATTCTTTTTTATAACATAAAAAGGAATTGAGTGGTCGAGACTCAATTCCTTAGGTGAAGTCATTTGCCAACGAATACCTGGTGAAAGAATCCTTCTTTTATGATTGGATTCTTTTACTTTGTTTTGAGCATAAAATGTAATACTGTATATGCCATTTTTCTTGTTGAGCATCCTCGTTTGAGTGCCAATTGTTGTAAGAGTTTTTGCTGAAATGGTGATAATTCAAGTTCTACAAAATGTTGAAAAGCATGAGATTGTCTTACAGGTATATCCTCCATATAGATATAGTCTAAACCTTCTGTTACTAACTCCGATGCAATTTGATCTAAATTTTCGTTATACAATGCGAACTCTTCCAGTCTTTCATGCAAATGTGGTTCTAATGAAATTAATAACTTCTTATTAGTTTTTCGGAATTTCTGTTTTTGGCCTTTCCAGTAATTTTGCTCTTGCATAACTGCATGTAACATTTTGGTTCCCCCTATTTATAATTTTAATTTTTATTTCTTCCTTACAATCAAATCCCTACTTATTGTTTCTTACGGTATCAATTGCGGCTAAACAAGCGGCTATCCCAAGACGCTTTTCACTATATATTTTCTTGTTCACTGTTAGGTACCAGCACCCATTTTCTTTTATGCTCAATAGATCGTCATATTGCCGCCCTAATTTTTCTAAAATAAAGGTGGATTCCTCAACAGGATTGAAATATTCAATCGGCATTCTAATAAATGGTGTACGATTCTTACCCCAATATGTACCGCATTTTTCTAGCCCCAAAAACTCTTTTGCAATGACATAATCTAGCCTTTCTGTTGCAACAGATAAATCATGATAAGGTATCCACCAATTAGAATCACTCATGGCCACAAATTCTTTTGCAATACTGTTGTATAAGATTTGGCAGATACTAATACCTTCAAAGTCATCTTGTGTGACAACAAAATCAGACTGTCTTAATTTGTGCCCGCTTTTATCCGTTGTACCAATTTCAAATTCTTCACTTTTCAATAATTGAACTGTTTTCATCACATGAAATTCCCCCTTTATTTCCTAAATGAACATGCTAAAATATTTTTGAAGGCATCTTATTTCTTGTGCCCTTCACCAATACGATCACTCATCACACTTCCCCTTTCTGTTGCTTTATAGCAATGGAAAGGGATTGTTTTGTAAAGCGGCTCTTACTTTCTTGCATAGCGTTTTGAAGCAATTTTAACTTTGTTTCTTTGCAAAGAACTCTCCATACAGATACACCAATTTTCATTTTCTTGCCTCCCTTTTATAGTTCTTCTCCACACTCATGACAAACCGTTATAGATTCATCTGTTCCTTTAATTTCGATTGTTTGATTATCTCCATGTGTACAAGAAATTTCTTTGTCTTCTATCTGTTTTTTCATGTGAATTACAACTTCTTCAATGCAGTAATAACATAGTCTTCCTAATGCAAATCCTTCCGCGGCAATCTTTCCACACGCTCTACATTTGTAATCTTCCATGTGATTGCTCCTTTCTTTTCTAAAGGACTAATTCACTAAGCTGACAGCAATCAACGCACTAATTAAGATCAAACCAACAAATTGCATGGTATTCTTTATTGATTGAATCAAAGTTTTATCTCCTTTCTAGAGGAATTGTTTTAAAAACAACCTTTCTTCCATATGGTTCTCCTCTAAAATCCATATAGGATACCCGAAAATAAGTAGGTGAAAAGCATCATAAAAATTGAGGTTGCAAAGAAGCCATAAAACCAAATTTGATCCGAAACACTTTCTTCAATACCAAAATAACGATTTATTTTTTTGCAATTTTCTGAAATAGGAGAGTAAAATTTTTTGAGGAATTTAAATTTAAGGTGAGGTTGTGTTAAAATAGGCTCACCAGACGTAATTTTAATAAGGATTTGTTTCATAGCCATTCTTCCTTTCTTAAATTATGTTGGCTCATAAGAGGAAGGTGTTTTTCCAGGCTGGCAGGCGCGGAAACATCTTTCTCTTTTGTTTTTTACTTGTTATTTTTAGGTTCACCAAACCATTCACGCATTGCATCAATCGATACAAGCCAAGACTTTTGATCCCGTTTATATGTGCGGTTCGGATCACGCGGCGGTTCAAAATATTTAATCAAACCGCGTTCAATCATACGATCAATTTGTTCTTCTTTTGCTAAAGATGGTTTTACTTTGTTTTTTACTGTTTCATAAGGTATTCCCCATCTTATAGCCGCTTCTTGAAGAAACATATACTTATCAATTTCCTTCATTAACAAATCCCTTTCTAAATCTATAAATATTTTATATGAACCTCCTTTCAACTTAAATTTAACCTATATAGGTTAAAAATTCAAGTGTTTTCCTATTTTTTCTTTCGAATTTTTTCGACAAATTAAAAAGCCCCTATACATATAGGGATTTCAATGAATAGTAAACTACATACGGATAAAATGATTCTTGGATAACTTTACCCTAGTTGTTTGTATGAAAAAAGAGTGGCATTTTGCCACTCTTTTTGTTATATAACACTTTTTTAGTTATATAACATTTCTCTTAATGCTTCATCCCATCTATCGAAAATTTCACGCCCAAATATAACTTCATCTACTAATCCCATATGTAACATATCTATGATTCTACACAAATAAGACCGTCCCATATTCCACCACGTATTGTAATCGTCTATAAAATATATATGTTCGATAGGCGTGTGTAGTACATGAGAAAGATGATTTATCTCATGGCCATCTAGTTGAGTTTCATAAACACCATCCGCAATACGACTTCCGAATGTTGTTGTGTAATAATATTCTTTGATTTCCCAGATTGCTTGAGGATTCACTGTGCTGGGAAAAGCACCATCAAATCGTCTGGAAAGAATACCTTGTACTTCACTATTTTGATTGAGGATGTAAGTTAAACTACGTGGATCATCATTAAAACCTATATCTTCTCCATAAGTTAAATCATGACGATCACTAAATTCACGTAATACATGTTCTGTAATGATGTTTATCATACAAGTAAAATAAGCATAATCCTTTTTTTCACCTTTTTGTTTATTGAAGGGTAGACTTGAAGTAAAACCATTATTTCTGTATATCTCGAATAAATGATTAAAGCGCTGTCTAGCCTCTTCTACATCCATAAACAAATTCTTAACTGTATTATTTAGTAGATCAGCTCGATATTCCAAATAATTCGCAACATCTTCTAATAAATCTTCGTCAATATTTATATTCATTGCACCAAGTTTTTCTCGGATTGAATATTTATCATGATGTAAAACAAGATTTGTTTTGGAATAACCAAGTTTCTCTGAGATTAACTTGGCATATCCCCAAAAAGAAGTGGATCTATTTAGAAATTGTGGATTTGCTCTCATAGTTTTTCTCCTATCATAAGTTGATATATGTAAACAAATCCGACACGTTGATATCTAGCGCAGCAGCTATTTTACTTATGTTAATCAAGGAAACGTTCCTGTTACCTCTTTCCACCTCGCTTATGTATGTTCGGTGCAGACCTGTTATTTCTGCTAGTTTTTCTTGTGAAATTTCTTTTTTATTACGATAATATTTAATAGACATACCAAATCGTTCTTTAATATCAATATTTTCCATAAATTAAATTTACTAATTTGATGACTATATATCTACAGACTATAAGTGACATTTTTGGTATAATTGTTTTAACAAGAGTATGAAAGAGGTAAAAAAACTAATGAAAAAAATCCCACAATTACTTAAATGGGTTGGAAATAAACATAAATTTGCTAATGAAATAGTAGAGATGATGCCTAGTGAAATAGAAACTTATTATGAGCCGTTTCTAGGTAGTGGAGCGATATTAGGTACTTTGGCTTACTATCAAAAAAGTTCATTAATCCCACCTATAACGTATAAAAAAGCTGTTGCTTCAGATGTTATGACACCGTTAATAGGTATTTTTAATCATGTGAAAAATGAACCGAATACCTTAATTGAACATTATAAAGAATGTATTGATGGTTATAGTGATAATAGGGAAGAGAAATATTTAGAGGTTCGTGAGCGTTTTAACAAAGATCGTGATCCTTTAGATTTTGCTGTTCTTACACGTACATGTTATTCAGGAATTATTCGTTTTCGGAAGAGCGATGGCTATATGAGTACACCTATAGGTCCTCATAAACCAATTTCGCCTGAATCATTTGGAGAACGAGTACGGATATGGCATGATCTTTTGCAAGATGTTGAGTTTATAAATGCGGACTTTAGGGAAACGATGGCTAAAGCGCAGAACGGCGATTTGGTCTATTGTGATCCGCCTTATACACATAGTCAAGGTATACTGTATGGAGCACAGGCTTTTAAAATAGAGGACTTATGGCAAGCAATTTATGATTGTAAACAGCGTGGTGCAAAAGTGATGTTGTCTATAAATGGGAAAAAGAAATCTAAAACTGAAGATATTAGTGTTCAAATTCCAGAGGGATTATTTGAGAGAGAACAATATGTTAATTGTGGTGTATCTATGATTAATCGTCTTCAAAGATCTGGTGAGATTATGACGAATGAAGATGTACATGATCGTTTACTTTTTACTTGGTAAGGATAAAAAAGAGAACCTCTATAAAAGGTTCTCTTTTTTATGTATTTTTCCTAAGAGGGATCACTATACATGCCCATCAACTTAAGAATTTTTAAACACCCTCAAAAACAAAAAAATGTACATTTTCACTTGGTGATTCCAATTTCCTTGTTCTGGGATATTTGCTTTTCTTAGCTTGATAGTGGTGTGGTGTTACCACAAATTAGTTTTTTATTTTTAGAATTGTCATAGCGCCATCCCCTTTATTTCACAACGATTTTCACTTTTGCCCCGTCTGGTAATTTCTCCACTTTATTACCTATATACGAGCCAGCGCCACGATTATCAGCTGGTTTTATATACTTAATATCGGCACCTTTTCCGCCTTCACGACACATAGCCATAGGGTATTCATCCCGATCATATCCTTTTTTCGTTGGAACATTTGCTAATGACTGTTTTCTCCTTTCTGCGGCTCCATCCCGATCAATTGTACAAATATCTGTCTTGCCATTTGCAATCGCATCTTTAATATGTGCCGCGGTTTCTGGATACTTATTTGATGGAAACTCTATAACTTGTGCAATTTCTTGTGTTCCACTTGTCTGTTTTGCAGGATTTGAATTCTGAATTGCTGAACATCCCGAAAATAGTAACCCCATTACTAAAAAACTACTTACCGCCCCTTTAAAATTCATTATGCTCCCCCTTATAAAAATCTTAATCGAATTGGCTAAACACGTAATCATAAAATGCATCTGCAACATTCTCCACAAGATGATAAGAAACATACTTCTCCAATGCTTTCATTAACATAGGCTTTTCATCTATAAAATTAATCGTGTAATCCATTAAGAAACTCCAATTCCAGGATGGAATTGCAATCAAACAACTATGTTTCATCTCGTGTTCACAAAAATAAACCGTTGGTGATCCACATTGCTTTAATACTTCAAACTCAACAGACTCCATTTGTTATCCCCCTTACTCTATAGTGTGAAATCCTCCATTGTTTTACGAATTTCATCGGCTTCCACACCAATGTATTGTAAAGTTTGACCTTGCGTTGCATGGCCAAATAGTTTCATCAAATAGTACACATCTTTCTTTCTCTGGTAATAGTGATATCCAAACGTTTTCCGCATACTATGTGTTCCCCACTGTTCTGAATCAATACCGCAAGCCTCGGCCGCTTTATGTAAAAAAGTATGAGCCATTTGTCTTGTAATGGGTTTATCCCCTTGACGACTTGGAAAAAGCCAATCAGAGTCGGCCCGATTACTCGTGTATTTCGCAATCTCTTGTTGCAAGACTGAATTAAAATACACTTCTACCGTTGTATCTGTTTTTTCCATTTTAATTTTCATGACATCTTTTCCACGAACATCTTTTACACGTAATCGTAAAATGTCGCTGATACGTAAACCTGTATTAATTCCAAAGTAAAATAAAAAGTAATTTCGATATGAGGAATTTTGTAATAACCAATCTTTCATTTGTTCAATTTTTTCTAATGAACGAATTGGCTCTTTTGCTCCAGGTTTTCGTCCTCCTTTCGCCATAAAACACGACCTCCTAATTCGATGCTGTTACCTATAATATGTAAAACTTACTTTAACTATAACTATATTTTGTTAAACTGACAATCTTTTTCTTTTTATTTTATAGCGAAAAAAACCAGTAATACCATAGAAAAACGCATGATATCACTGGTTTTTATGAGTTTAACATTTTGTATCTTTTGTAAAACTCATTTTCTTTTTATGCTTTAATGAACAGAAATTACAAAGGGCCTGTTATTAGGTGTGCACCCGTTAGTAAAAATGACCTGTTAGTAAAAGTGTACCTGTTAGCAGTAATACATACTGAATGGAAAAATCCATTTCAAATTTCTTACGAAAAACAAAAATTTAGTCTAGCTTCTCTTATATTAAAGGCAAGAACACTACACAGTTTGTTTTTCGCTAAGAGGCAACATGAAAAACTAAGCTATTTTTAAAGAAAAGGAGGGAAACGCAAATGAAGATCAAATTTGAAATTGATATTGATAAGGACACATTGTTAACGATTATTACACTTATAGGTTCATGCTTTTAGTAAATCTTAAATTTATCAAGTATACTTTTAGGTGAAGAGTAACTGTAGGTCAACGGAGATAAAGCACTTGTTTAAGTGCTTTTCTTTCCTTATTATTATGATGGAGGATTTACGATGAAGGAACATGAAAAACAAAAATCATATTATATAAGAGAATACACATTACGAGATAAAAACACAAAATCCATTAGGGTTGAAGCCTGGCGCTCTTTTAAAGAGGAAATGAGGGTGCTTGGTATTACGGACAATGACATTTTTCAAATTCAACTGATTAAAAAGCATATGTGAAATTGCAAATCCTTTTGTAAATGTTATAATATAAGTACAAATAAAAGAATATTTTCAGTCTATAACTTATACAATAAAAAAGAGAGCAACATGCTACCAACATGCGCTCTCCTTTAGATAACTGCTACCGTCAAGGTGGTGGCTATCAATTAACGTTTACGAGAACCACTCTTTTTCTTTTGCTTGCGACGGCGATAAGAAAGGGTGGTTTTTCGTTTATCTAAAAATTTCTTTTTAAATACATGAGCTGTTACTTCACGAAGTACAGCTTTAATAATTTCTTTTAGAAATTCAAGAAAAACTTCCATAGCTAGTTCACCCCCCTTCTTTTCCAAATGGAAAAAAAGAGGATAGCCCCGCCACCCTAACTTCACAATTACCTTTTCACATTATAGCATATTTAATAATTTAATTTTTAAGCATAATTCATCTTCAATTTATTATGTTATCTTATTTATTTTCCTCATAACGAGATAAAATTAGAATAGAATACTTATAATATATGTGTGACACTTTTTTGGACATTTTTTCGGACACTTTTTTCGTCACGTATACGTAATAAATTTTTATGATATTTTATTGAGACAAAAAGTGTGACACATAACTATTGTATATTTGTCACACCTGTGATAACATAAAAACAGTTGTACTTTACAACACTTTATTTTCACTGTAGTTTCAGCTAAAGATTCAGCTTTAATTTTATTGCAAAATAAAACCCCTTCCTCAGCCAAGGAAGGAGTTATAAAGTACAAAAGGTCAGCCAACCTTATGCACTTTGTTGTTCATTACTCGAAATACTACTAGTCTTTTGGAAATAGTCAGCCAACTTACCCAAAAGAAAAATGTAAAATTGACACAATAATAAAAACAGCTGAATCATTGATATAGCAGGCATACCCAGATAGACATACAAGCATAACGGTATTGCTATTATTATAGCTAATAGCAATGCTAAGATTTGGAATTTAGCATTTTTCCAGATTAAAAAAGGAGTAATGCGAATCCCAGCATTGAAAATTGGACATAATGAAAGATATACATTAAACAGCAATCCAGGAATTACTGTTTTTATAAGAAATGCAATTATTGTTATTAACACGATTAATTTTCCTTTCTTTTTTCAATTTTTGTGTAAACTAATTTTACTTATAATTAAATGAATTAGTATTTTGCACATCCTTTCTATGTTTGGATTATCTATATAAAACGGGAGCCACCCGTGAATTTTATAACAGCGCAAAAAAAGCCCATCATGTAGGCTTTATTTTTTTGCCACAAATTGGTTGTTTTTTAGATATGTACACTTATTCTATCGAATTATATCACATAATCGGAATGAAAACAACTATTTTAATAGATTTTTTTGAAAAAATTATAAGTTTCAGAACTCATCTATATTATTATGATTTAATCAATTAAATTTATATATACTTTCTTTACTACAGATTCTAAAACATATATTCACAATAAAAGGGAGAGCCTTGTAATAAACAAGGCTCTCCCTTTTATTTTAATCCAACTCTATACCGACTATCCTCTGAAACACATAAACTTGCCGCATTAACTTTTATACTACATTTTCCTAATCGCCGCTTTACTTCGGATTGTAATTTTTCATTTGCTTCCTCTAAAGAACTTGCTGGAATAATTGTAGATTGTGAGCCTGTTACCTTGCCACTATACATCACTGAAAAGTTCAATTCATATTGATGTATCAAGATTTCTCCACTCCTTTTTTCATGGATTTCCTCACAGATCATTCTTATTTGTCGCTTGCTCCTGTAGTTTTTGAAGATAGGTACGCATTTGCGGTACATACCAGCTTTTTCTTAATCGGATGATCGCAATTCCCACAATTAAAATCAAAAAGGCTTGTAGGAAAATATCTTGTGTTTCCCATAACGTGCACAAATACAGAAGACTTCCCGAACAAAAATAATACATGGCCAATAATAGGTTTATATTTGCGATTATCATTTGTTTCTTTACAATCGCGGCTATTCCTGCCAAAACAAGCGTACAAACTCCTATACTTAGCAAAATATGTGAAATAACCTTAAAAAAAATCATCCCCACACCCCTTTTTCTCTAAAAACTTATTTAAACCACTTAAAAGACCGAATAAAAGACGTAATCTTTTTCAATACCAAATGTATTGATAACCTCTTTAAAATCAATTACAAAAGAATCTGAAACGTCATTTTTTCTGAAATGGAAACTTTTTGTGTTGAAAATCATATATGCATTGTTTTCCAACATATCCAATTGAAACGCCTGTAAAAAAGGTTGCACCAGCGATTTTCACTCCCCATTGCCACATGTTTTCCTGTAAAAAATGATGCGAAACATAGAGGCATACCCCTGTACAAATAATGATCCAGATTCCATATTCATCATATTTTCTTTGTTCTAACTTTTGTTCATGAAACGGATATACTTGGATAAACAAAAAGGCTATCAGCAAAACTGACAGCCCAATTCCCAATACGATCATTCTTTATCGCCCCATTTCCACTCGATTAAACCTCTTTATAGCGCTTCTGTAATAATTGTTGTACACGTGCCGCGTACATTCTAAAATAGGGAATATTTTGTGCGGCAACCTTTCCAAAATCCATTTGCATTAATGTTTCTTCTAACAGTTTGAACTCAAATTCTAAGAATTTATCATGTTGTTTCTGAATCGAATGCGGGATATTATGCAAGGCATCCGCAATTTCTCGTATATATGTCACACTGTATTCATCTTCGTTTGAATAGGAAAATACATTTCGAATTAATGCAAACGTTTCTTGCAAAACTTCATATCCAATATGATGTAATACATTTTGATTTATCAAATCCGCCCTCATTCCCTTCCCTGCAATTCATTCTTCCCTATCTCTCCCTATTCTTCCTTATGCCTCCCTCTCTTTCCGCTTATTTCGGCAAATATAGTGTTGAATTGATTCGCTAGATATCGCCAACATTTTGCGTGTTTTGCCTAATTAGATGAGCCAATATATGGATTCAATCCACTAGTTGATATAGCCTTTTTCTTGTAGGGGCTGTTGAATTTTCGCTTCATCAACAATCCACTTGTTTTTTTGATTATCATAAAGTAAAGAAATATCTAATGGCATTTGAGTCACACTAGAAACACCATTCACCGTTATTTTTTGCCATATACGGACAAATACATTGGCATGTGTTGTATCTACTGCTGTATAGTACAACAAGACTTTATCAATATCAGACACGATTGTTTTATTAGGTTCCGTCTTTTCAATAGGCTGATTGATGTCTGTTCCTGCTGGAACAAGCATTTTCAAAGCATTATCTGTCACAAATGGCTCAATTTTCGTCCATGCCCGTTCTCCTTTCGCTGTATCATAGACGAAAAAGGCTTTTAAAAATTCTTCTGCATCTTTTTTGACCTGTGTTTCTGTATTTTGTTCTTTTCCTTTCAATATCTGATCTAGTTTTTTATTTTGGATTTGTACCACTTGTAATTCTTTCTTTGTATCTTCATATTTTTTTTGATATTCATTTACTTTAGAGGCTGTAGAGGTTGCATATATGCCAACCCCTACAACTAACAATAGTAAAATACCTATAAACCCTTTATTCATCGCTATTCCTCCCCTATCTTACACGTCGAATTCCAACGAAATGATCCGCCCAATATTTTTGACTTAAATCTGCATAGTGTAAATGCGTTCCACCCGCATTAAACATTTTGTTATTACCAATGTAGATTCCGATATGCGAAATCCCTGGCTTATATGTTCCCTGGAAGAAAACGAGATCCCCTGGCGCTGGATTATCTACTGGAACTGTAGCATTATACATAGATTCAGCGGTTCCACTAATCCTAATTCCTACTTTGTTATAACTCCATTCAATCAGCCCCGAACAGTCAAAGTTCGGCGGCGCTCGCCCCGCCCATACGTAAGGATAACCGTCGTACGGTGTTACTAAGGCCATAATCTCATTGAATTTTGCATTAGCTGGACCATCTCCTGTTCCATCCCCAGGATTAGCACTACCAGTACGGGGTCCCGCCAACCAAATGACATAAAACCCACGCTAAGACATTTTTTGGAAGGTAAAAAGCCGATTTTCCCACGTTAAGGAATTTCGGCTTTTGTGTTTTATTTTCGGAGTGGTCGTAATGTTTCTAATGTAGTTGATTGCTTAAATTTGAATTTATATTCACCAAGGAAGTTGATATGTTCCCAGCCAAGCGGTGAAATATGATGTAGCAATTCTTCATGCAAGACACCGTTCTCTTTTTTATATTCTATTGCCTTGGTTAAATATACCGTATTCCATATACTAATGGCATTAATAATAATATTTAATGCACTAGCTCTTTGAAGTTGATCCTGAAGCGCACGTTCACGCAATTCGCCACGTTTTCCGAAAAAAATAGATCTAGCCAAAGAATTCATAGCTTCACCTTTATTTAATCCACGATGAATTTTTCTTCTTAATGTTTCACTTGAGATATAATCTAAAATGAAAATTGTTTTTTCAATTCTTCCCATCTCACGAAGTGCTGTAGCCAAGCTATTTTGCCGAGCGTAAGAACCAAGCTTTCCCATAATAAGAGAAGCAGATACAGTACCCTTCCGAATAGAATGAGCTAATCGTAATACATCATCGTAATTTTTTTGAATAACATTTATATTGATTTGACCGCGCAATAATTTTTCTATTTGTGGAAAATCACTAGATTTTCCTATCGTGTAAAGCTTTGAGTCAGCTAGATCTCGTAAACGCGGTGCAAAACGAAAACCAAGTAAATGGGCTAAACCAAAAACTTGATCAGTATAACCGGCTGTATCTGTATAATGTTCTTCAATCGCTAAATCTGTCTCATGATGAAGGAGTCCATCAATGACATGTACAGCATCTCTAGCGTTTGTATTAATAACCTTTGTATAAAAACTTGAAAATTGGTCACTGACAAAACGATAAATTGTAGCACCTTTTCCAGTACCATAATGAGGATTAGCATCTGCATGAAGTGCAGAAACACCAATTTGCACACGCATGCCGTCTGATGAAGATGTTGTTCCATCTCCCCAATAGGAGGAAAGAGATAATTTATGATGGAAATTAACGAGTACAGATTGTGCTTTACTCATTGCATCCTCATATAACCTCCATTGTGTTGCATTTGCCATTTGTCTATAGGAAATATCAGGTGTAGCTTCACCCATTTTTGTCATACCTATGTTTGTTCCCAATGCCATAAGCGCAGCCATTAGAATAGTGGTTTCTTCTTCATTTGGAATACGATTGGTTGAAGCATGAACAAACTGTTCATGGAAACCGGTCCAATGAGCTACTTCCATTAATAAGTCAGTGAGCTTCACACGTGGAAGTAAGTCATAAAGAGATGAGCTAAATTCTTTTGCTTCTTGTGGTGTATCTTTTTCCAAACGGCTTAAATGCAGTCTACCATTCTCTAAACTTACCCCATTTAATTCGCCTATATGATTTGACACCCATTTTAAGCGTTTTAATAATGAAGATGTTCGTTCTTCTAAATATTCATGAGCAGATAGACTAACAGCTAACTCGGATGTTCCAGGCTGAATCTCGTTCCACTCTTCTTTTGAAATAAGGTACTCATCAAAATCCTTATGTTGTCTACTACCACTAATAGATATATTGCCTGACCGAATAGAATTTCGTAGTTCAGTTAAAACAGCCATTTCATAATAATGCCTGTTAATGGTTCCATCTTCATCATATACGTGCTTTTGCCATCTATTTGATACAAAATCAAGAGGGGCACCTTCCGGTACTTTCCGTTTACCTGTTTCGTTCATTTCTCTAACCGTGTGAATTGCACGAATTAAGGGCTCTGCTGATTTCGTAGAATGAAACTCAAATGATTTTAACAAGAGGGGTGTATACTTTCTCAATGTGTAGAATTTCTTCTCTAATAAGTCTAGATAATCATAGTCGATTGGACGTGCTAATTGCTTTGCTTCTTCTACAGATTGAACTAGCTTTTCCCAAGGCATTATCATTTCTAATACTATATAAGGATCTGTACCCTCATCTCTAGCTTTAATGAGCGCTTCTCCGAGGTTAGCAAAGTGAACCACTTTTTCATTAATTGATTTCCCATTTTGTTTTTGTCGTTCTTCTTGCGCTTTTCTTCCTTTGGATAATAAAGACATAATCTGACGATCATGTATCTCAAATGCTTGGTCCGTCAAATCTTGAATTAATTCTAGAAGATAAACAACCAAAATAGCATATTTTTTAGAATCATCAAACCTTCGAAAAGAGTGGGGTTCATATCTTGAACCAATTTTAGATAATTGTCGTAATCTGTTTGGATGTAAGGTCTTTGTGTCAATTTGCAATTGTAAATTTCGAATATATTCAAGTTTTTCAACTACTTTGAGAAAAGAATCGGGGGAATGAGAGCTTGGTATTTCTCGCAACCATGCCAAATATGTTTTGGTACTGTCTTCCATCGGAAGTAGAAGACAGTTTAATTTTTGAATATGTTCCATAGCTAGAGAAGAATTAAGTAATCGAAAAATCTTTACTTCTGCACGTCTTCGAACTTCCCATACCATTCGTTCTATTGTTGTCATAGCTGGTAAAATAATTTTTCTCTTTTTTAATTCTTCAATGGTTATCTGAATTAAATGTAGAGCATTCCCATTCTCTAATGCATATTGTAATAAGACTTGAGACACAACACGATATTCACGAATGGTGAAGTTCCGAAATCCATATTCTCTTCTAATTTCTTCGAGATGCTCATGTTTCGTTTGCTCACGTTCTGCATATATATGTATTTCTTTCGCATTAATTTGGAGTTGTTTGGCTATATAATTCACAACACAATCGGGTATATGTTGAATATCTGATAAGGTCCAACCAGGAAATCTCAATACACAAAGCTGTAAAGCAAATCCTAACTTATTATGATCTCGACGATGACGCTTGATAATTTCTATATCATGAGGGGACAAGGTGTAGTAACTTCCTAATTCATACTCACTAATTTGTTCTGGAATAGATGCAAACTCTAAACGCTGTTCTGACGTCAATAATTCTCTTGCACGTTTTGAAGACATAGTTTTCTCCTTTCTAAAATACAAGAAAATACCTTGTCTATAGGATGCCGTAGCTCAATGGATGTTAGGTTGAAGTATTTTCTTGTCATGCTAACATCTTTGTAAACTATTTAATTTAACTACTCAGTTTCTTCATTAGATTATCAGTTGGCCATAGTATCTTGTTGCATCTTGCGATACAAAGTCATTCTAGAGATACCGGCTTTCTCTGCAGCATCTGTACGACTCATACCTTGATTAATAAGATATAAAGCATAATCAATCTTTTCCTCATCCATTTTTGGTCTTCCAGGATGTTTCCCTCGCTTCCTTGCAGCCTGAATCCCTTCCTTGGTCCGCTCAGAAGTTAAATCTCGTTCAAATTGAGCAATACCAGCGAAAATAGTAAATAACATTTTTCCATGTGCTGTTGCTGTATCGAGCCATGATTCCTTTAAACTTTTCAAGTGAGCACCTTTTTGAGAAATATGTTCCGTGATTTCAATGAGATCTTTTGTAGAACGTGATAATCGAGTTAAATCTGTTACAACAATTGTATCTTCTGGACGAAGAAATTCTAGCATACTATTTAACTCTGGACGGTTTCGTTTTGTACCGGTTATTTTTTCGAAGAAAATACGATCGCATCCAAACTCTTCAAGTTGTTTCTTTTGGCGATCCAAATTTTGGTCTAATGTAGAAACACGCATATAACCAAACTTCATGTTTATCATCTCCCTTACTAAAAATTGTATCAAAAACGATTCAATGAGGATATTGTTACAAATAATATTGTTACATATTTTTGTTACGCTCGTTATGCAAGTTAATTAGACTAAAAGTTTATTACTAATTATTGTAACAATAATGGTCGTTTTTGTTACGGTGATATCATAAAAAATACTACTCTATAAAAAAGTAGTAAAGTTAAAAACTAACTCTAGATTATGAAGTACTACATAGGCTAACATAAAATGAAGGAGACCATGCGGGTTATTTAGACGGTCTCCTTTTGTTTTTCTTAAGCTTCTACTTCACTCAGCAATGCATGAGTATTGTCTTCAGTATCCTGAAAAAATACCATCCATGTTTCTGTTTGTCCCATTTTAGCTACAACATGTGGTTCGTCGATAAAAGTAACTTCTTTACCTAATAAGCGTTCATAAGTATCTTTAATATTATTTACTTCAAAATAAATTACTGAACTTGAAAGAGCGAATTCCTCTTTTTCTGGAAGTGTTAACATGAGACGCAATCCGTTGCATTCAAAGAATGCCATACTATTAGTGTTAAACAAAAGTGAGAGACCTAATTTTTCTTTATAAAAATCTAGTGCTCTATTTAAATCTTTTACAGGTACTCCAATTTGTCCAATTTTTTGGATTATATTAGTTTCCATAAAAATTTGCTCCCTTCAAAATATCTTATTATTAAAAGGATAAATTATTTTACCTAATTTTTCTTATCCAATATCACCTTTTTTCGATATTCTTTAGGAGATATGCCAACATGTTGCTTAAACATTTTGCTAAAGGATACAGGATTTTGAAATCCAAGTTTAAAGGTTATATCGGTCATATTATTACTTAATTCTGATAATAGTTGTTTTGCTTTTGTTACTCTAAACTCTGAAATATGCTGATGAGGAGTTTTACCATATATTTGTGTGTATGTTCTTAATAAATGATTTGGAGATAGACAAGAAATTCGTGCAATGTCATTTAATTTAATAGTTTTGTCATAATAAGCTCTTATGTAATCATGGGCTATACATATCCTTCTATATAATTCTTCACGTGTAGAGGTCCTTATTGCACTTAAAGATTCAACTTCCTTGTATGTATTAAAATGTTCATTCAAAATATATTGCATTAACTTATGAAATTGTTCCTCATAACCAACAGAATTAATTTCGAGACTAGGTAAAATATGTTTGAAAGTTTCAAGTTGAAAAGATAAAGTATTATTTTTATGATAGGTTTTATCAAAAAAAACAATAGAACTCGTATCCATAAATGGATCGTTTAGAAGATTATCGTTTGTTTCTTTTAATGAATTAAAGACCTCGGCTTCAAACCCATCTTTAAAGAAAATACAAAAAGATTCCACATCCTTCGTTTCATCAATTGAAATTGTGTATGAACCTTTATTAAGGAGTAGGTATCTACTTTCTTCAACAGCAAACATGCCTTTATTAGTCTTATAATGGGCTTTACCATTTGAAAATGTTTTTATGGACAGTTGGCCAATTCCTTCCCAGTAAAATTGGTCACTTTTTGCATGTAAAACGAAATTGGTAGAATCATTTTTTGACATAATACACTCTCCATAAGTGGCGTCATTATTTTTTTAACTTTATTATACATAATAATGGAATCTAAGTATGAAAATATATATTATCAATCTAAAACAGTACGGTGGATATGCGTATTGTAAGTGTTAAACTTAAACAACTTATTGTAATCTTAACGTATCCTTATTGCAAATGGTGACAGCTTCGCTGGTACTCACCCTAATATTGCCGTCTATAGCAAAAATATTCATTTTAGTTACAACCCTTAGCGTACCTAAATCAAGGATTTGAATTCCAAAAAATGTCTTAACGTGGGTTTTATGTCATTTGGTTGGCGGGACCCCAGTACCAACTTGATAGTATTTTAATACTTTTTCAACATAGCTAAAATCGCCATAACAGTAGGGCGATCGGAAGCCACATTGCGTTCTTCCACCGTTGTGTTCTAAGGCAAATTGTTTTGCCAATTCAAGCGTATATTCGCCACCATTACGGTTTATAAAATTTAAAAATCCTGGGCCGAAATTATATGTTTGAAGGGCTAATTTTATTCGATTTATATCAGAAGGACTTTGTACATTTGCTATAGTAATAGCAT
This sequence comes from Bacillus sp. FDAARGOS_527, assembly GCF_003812125.1. Lineage (NCBI taxonomy): Bacteria > Bacillati > Bacillota > Bacilli > Caryophanales > Bacillaceae > Bacillus > Bacillus sp. FDAARGOS_527. The sequence continues at coordinate 16,628 of NZ_CP033793.1, read as the reverse complement.
GCTTAAACTCTTGTACCCCACACCAGATAGAATAATCTGGATCAGATATACCATTCTGAATTTTAGGATACCTGGTGTTAAAGGCCCCCTCTGCGGATTGCATAACATCGAGCAACTGACCGCCGCTCTCCTGCATAATTAAGCTAAGCATTAAAGGTACATAAGGCTCTACACCAAATTCTTGTGCATATTTTCGTACAAGGGGTTCCCATTTCAAGACATCAGCTGGTACAGTTGTTGTTCCAATGGCACCACCTGTATTATGTCCTCCTCCTTCTTCTTTTTTCCCTATCCCTTGCCCCAAAATGATAAATAAAATAAACCCAAGACAGACAAACAATCCTATAGTAAAAGCAGAACTCCCAAAGAGTAATTTCAGTATCCATGCTTTCTTTTTCTTTTTCTTCTTTTTTTGTTCTTGCACAATATCTTCTTGTATCGTTTTGTCTACGACTTCCTTTATTTCTGGAATCATCTCATCCCTCCCCCTTTACAAAATGAATCAAAATTGATTGGAATGTTTTCGAACAATTAGCCCATATGCAATGCCTAAAAGAATAGGAATAGTTGCAAGAATATGAAATACCAACGTTAAAACAGTAGATTGCTGGTCTTCTATAAAATGTAGTACTCCAAAATGACCGATTCCTACAAACCACATGTAAAAGGCAAGTTTTGCCCCACCATCGATACGAAAATGCGTCTCTTGATGGATTATTCGAATAGTAAGAAGAATGAGCGTATACCAAATGAGGGCCCCTAAACCAATCCATCCTAATAAATCTATCGGCCAATCTCCTTTAATAAAAAGAATAATTATTTTCATCCATCCAAAACACCCGATGCAAAGAAAAATACTGATACTGACCATTTTCATACAAGTTAATTTCCATTGGTTCATATCTACATCGCTCCTTTTTATAAAAAGATAGTAAAGTCCTATAAAACTAGGACTCTACTCATCTTTTTTCGGTGACTCCAAATCATTTAAGTTATCTAAGTTCTGTGGATCGGTAGAAGGCATCCAATTTTCACTTCCAGCCGCTACAGCTCCATATTGTATATCTGACGTATCGATCGTTAACGCTTTTTCTTGAATCTGCTCATTTTTGCTTACTTCTTTCTCATTTACTTGTGCCAAATCAGAAGTGGGAACGGATTCCGTTGGGATAAATGAGTCAGAAGAGTTCGACACTTGTACAGTTGACTCGACATCTATATTAGGTTTTTTAGCCACAATTTGCCCCGCTTCATTCACTTCGGCAGGAATAGAATCTGGAATGTCAGCATTTGATATAGAAGAACTTGTTTCTGTTGTACGTGGGACAATGACACCTTCTTCACTTACATCTGCACGAATTGTATCTGGTATTAACGGTTCATTTACATCTGTTTCAATCGGTGTGGATACTTCTTGTGTTGAGATTTCTTGTTGTGGGATATTTGTTGAAATGTCCTGTTCTGACTGGATTTCTTCTCTTGAAATATCCATCGGAATTTCTTCTGTTGGAATGTCTTGTTGTGGGATATCGGATTGGATTTCTTCAAATGTTTCATGATCTGCTGACATTTCTTCTAATGGAAGTTCTTGTGTTGGCACTTCTGTTTGAATCTCTTCATATGCTTCTATATCACTTGAAACTTCTTCTAATGGTACCTCTTGTTGTACCTCTTCATGTACTTCTATATCAGTCGGAATTTCTTCTAGTGGTACTTCTTGTTCTGGCACTTCTGTTTGAATTTCTTCATAAGCCTCTATATCAGCTGGCAATTCTTCTCCTGTTGGGATTTCCTCATCTTCTAAAGATACAAGCTCTGGTTGAACGTCTATTTCAGATTCTTCTACCTCTGTTCCTTCTTGTTGTCCTTCCATTTCTTGTTCTAATTCCTCCTTATCTAAACTGATAAGGTCTTGTTGCATTGGCGCCTCTTCCTCACCTGGTATTTGTTCTTTTCCTTCCTCTTCCTGTTGTGGTAAATCCCCTTCTTGTTCACGACCCTGTAAGGAAATAAGTTTTCCTTTCTTTTGGTTTTCTTCTTTTTCTTGTTCTGTTTGATTGTCTGGTAAATTTTTCGGTATATCAGCTTGTATTAATGGATTGGCCTTTTTCTTTTCATCGTCTGTTCCTGCATTTTCTATCTGACTACCTGCCGCCGCCAATTCAGCCGCGTTGTTAAAATGTGCCCCCATTTTGTCTCCAATATAAGACATTGTATTTCCAGCATATTCTTTCCCTTTGTCTACAAAGTTTTCAGTCATAAGAGATATATTTGTAACTGTCTCATACACACCTTTCACTCGCTTAAAGGCCGCCGTAATATTATCTCTAAACAGATAGCATAGAACGAAAACAAGAATTTGGAAGATCATTGTAGATACATATCCCGCAACGCCCGCTTCTGGTAACACGTATAGCAATTCTGCCACTGTAAAGATAATGACAAGCATAACAGACATAAAGATTTTTAATGCTAATGGGCGAATCCATTGCGAAGCCCAGCTCTCAATGACTCCGCGGTGTCCTGGTAATAGAGCAACCGCCATAACAATTGGTGAGATAATACTCATGACAAGGAACCATAATTGAAATGCGACAATCAACAAACAAAACGCGATTACTGGAATACCTGCGAATGTATTCACGACATAGTACATGATTGTAAATACAAGGCGCTCTCCTACAGAGGAAATGACCATCATTTGGTTTCCTTTTTTCACTTCTTTTTGTACCAAGTCGTCACGATCTTTTCCTGGAGGTTTCGCTAACAACTCATCTACTCGTTGAGCACCTAATTTTTCTTTTGAATCTTCCCCATACTGTAAAAATAAATATGGTCGTTCAACTAACAAATCCCAAATTTGCTTTTTCACTGAAAAGATCGCGTCCGCTTTAGAACGTCCTGGATCACCCGCAACTGTTCCCGTTGCTTTCGCTAATACCGTTACACTAATTTCAGAACTAATTGTATTAGCACTCTTTAAAATTGTACTTGCGTTCCCGATGTAAGTAACAATAAAAGCAATGACTAATACTGTTTTTACTAACTCACTTAAACCTTTTGAGGGCTGGCGTTTAATAAAGAAGATATACCCTGCATAACAAGCCGATAATACACAAGCAATCCCAATAATTGCTGGGAATAGTCCAGAAGATAAAAAGCCGCCTTTTTCGATACCAGCGATATTTTGCATAGCCGCCCCTAATTTATCCGCTACAGCATCTACAATATCCAGATTCAACGCTTGATCGACTAAGAAGATGGTTAATTGACTAAGAATCACACTTAATTGAAAAGCCATATTTCCAAACCATTGACAAGTTGTATATAACATTCTTTGTAAGTCTTTCCCTACACTGTCATCACCAAATAAGTATCCACCAACTTTTTGAAATACGTTTTGTTCATCTTCTTTTGGCTGGTACGTATCAATCTCATAATATTTATCTTTGTAAATGCCATCTGTATACCCACTAAACAGATTTTCAGAGATACGCGCCCCTTTTTGTTCCTGTTTATCTTCTTCCGCTAGGACCACATGAGGCCCTAACGGTAGTAAGAAGAATACAAGAATCATACAAATAGAGAAAAGTTTTTTCATTCCTTTTGCCCCCATTTATGAACATGAACTGGTTCTATACTTCCCACAATAGAATCTAAACTATTATGTCCATCCCAGTTCCATTCGTAATTTTTCCATTTTCCGTCCTTTTTGTCTTTTATCATTTTTAACTTTATTCCCATTTGGGCGTTTTCTACAGGATCAAAATATTTTACACGATAGTAATACTCACTTTCACTTTCTTTCAAATCATATCGATATAAGTCGTATCGTTCTTTCATTCCTTTGCTAGCACCAGGATGCATAATTTCATCTTTACCCAAATCATATTTCTTATATGACAAATCATTAATCTTATTTGAATCCATTTCAATATAAGCTCTTACATACTCCATCGCGGCTTTATCCGCTTCTTTTATATCTCTTTCTTTCTGACTTTCTTGTTGATTTGTACTGCTTTTCGTTTCATTTGAACATCCCGCAAAACCTGTTACCATCAACATTCCTGCTACACATAATCCCGATAACATACGTAATTTTTTCATCGTTCCATCCTCCATATACAGATAATTTAGAATACTCTTATCTGTATTGTAATACGAATTACGCTAATTGTTGTGCGCGTTCTTCGTCTGTTTTCGTAGAGGAATCAAATGCAGTCTTTAATTCTTGGAAAACAGGATCAATTTCTACAACAGCAGTTCGCCCAAAAATGTCCTGGAATAAAGCTTCTCCGCGTCTAAGCTGGCGTAACATTAAGATATTTTCTTCTGTGACCGGTAAGTTATAGTAACGCAACATTTCTTCCGCTTCCTTATCATATTTCAGCGCAAAACAGAACTTCATTCCCACGTTTGCAACCTCTTTGTTTTCTGATTGATAATCGGATGCATTTTGTGTTCCTAAATACAAGCCGATATTGTGATAACGCCCTTCTCGAATGATTTTATCAGAAGACGCCGCACCCTCTTTATTTTTCAAAATACTGGATGCCTCATCTTGTAGATACACTTTGAAAATACTACGGTCGGAATGCATTAAGGATTTACCAAATGCCGCTAATGCAATTAAAATACTGCGGGATAATTTATCTGTAACACTCTCATTCTTTTCTTCTGTTTTTGGAATGCGTAAATGTTGAATTTGTAATACTTGTAATGGACGTTCTAGGCTCAATACGCGGTAATCTTGACCTGGTCTACCAAACAATAAATCTCCTAGCTGGATGCCTTCTAAGGTTGCTAAACGATTTGTAAGAGCGTTTAATCGTTCTAATTCAGTTGGCAATAAGTTAGGTTCTTTCTTCATTTCCTCTAGTTCTTTACGAACCAAAGTTAAACATGCGTCTTCTTTTTTCGCTACTCGTTCAATCGCTTTATATAAATAGTCATATCGGATATCTTCTAATCCTACATCCGATAGGAACGTTAAAATTTCAAGTGCTAAACTCTTTGCATCTTCTATTGTTGCACTTATTCGGAATGGGTCTAAACAGCCCGCATCCTTTTTATCCTTCCCAAGCGTCCATACTTGCAAGGTATCCTCATTGAACCCTGGCAATAATTCTGGCCACCTTGTGCGGTCCCCTTTAGGATCGATTATAAATGCCCTTCCCCCACTCATCACAATCCAGAAAGCGAGTAAATTCATTAAGAAGGATTTTCCTTTCCCTGTTTGCCCCGCAAACATAACTGATAAACTCTCAAACGCTGTTACAATGTTATCTAATGCTTTCGCCGCTAGTTCGGGACGAACAAAAACAGGACGATTTAATTTCTTTGTCTTTCCAATGTAAAACCCTTGATTGTCACCAATTTGCGTTGTGGCCCCGAACATGCCCATTGCAAGCACACCTGGCTCCACAAACAATTTGAAATCCGTATTATAACGTTTAGAGCCTGGTAAGAACTCATAGAAGTATGCTAACTGTTCTCCAAATGGATTGACCAATTCAATTTTCATTTTGCGATATTCTGTAATGAGCGTATTGACGCGTGATTTTAATGTTTTCTCATCTTCGGCATATACGCAAAACAGTACACTTAGTTCATATCCAGGTGCGCCCGTTGTTTCAAATCGATCTTTTACAATTTTGACACCTCTTGCTTTACGATCAATTGTTAAATCTGTTGTGCGACCGCCTACCATTGCTTGTTGACGTTGATCGTTTAATTCCAGTTCACTGTTCGAGAGCTTTTGTGTAACCATCTGGTTTTCTAAATGATACGCTCGAATACTCATTTCAACAGGAAACTTTAACGAATGAGATTGAATGCGATAAATCCACTCTCCACCAGGAAAAGCTGATATTTCGGGCATATCTTTCACCGCAAGAAAAGCCACATGGGAGGTTTCGATTTCTCCTTCTTCATTTTGTCTTTCCAATATAAGAGAACGTCCTGGGCTTTCATCGATCACCGTATCCGTTAAGTGCACCATTTCTTGTAAATCTGGACGACGTACTTTTACCGCTTTGCCTTCTTCATTTTGCAACGTAACTGTAGAACCTACTTTCCAATTTTGATTCCGATTCAGTTCTTTCATGCCACGTTTGAAATTATGATGGAATAAAAAGCGAGTCGTAGATGGTTTCGCACGTCTTGTATTATGAAAGGCACCTCTAACCTGGCTAAATAACACGTCTTCTACTTCTAAATAATTTTCGATTTCTTCTTCTAAAATATCTGTCACATTCATACCCGATATATTTTGAGCTGTCTCTGCAAATCCTTCTCTAACCTTCTTCATAAACTTCCATGTTTCTACGACGGGGTTACGAATTTGTCTTTCTTTCTGTTCCATGTTCAGTTGTACTAAAACGAAAAAGCGATATTCCATGTTCTCTTTCGCAATGGCCGCATTTCGTAAATATTCTTTTACTTTTTTAAAAAGAAAGCGTCCTGTCGGTGCCATTGGTCCTTTTAAAGTGGAAATATGTTCATCCAGAATTTCATCTGAATTTGTTGTACGAGGAATCACAAGTAAGTGGACATCATATTCTTGATGGGTAAAAAGAGCGAGTTGATTGCGATAATATACTTTTTTTGTGCTTTCATCTTGATGATCGTATTCGAATCCGTCTACTTCATATACTGCGGATACTTTTCCGTCCGTACTAAACGCTAAATTCTTTTCAACGTGCTTTAATGGTGGTCTGTTCATCGTTTTCAACATATTCAACTTCCTCCTTTTGGGGTAAAAATGTTAAGTCATAAGCATGTATGTCGTTCTCTTCTTCACTGAATGAATGTACGATTGATAAATCTTTGACGTCATGTTGTACACATACATGACCATAAAACACATGTTTTTTAAGTTTGGGTAAATTCACTAATCGACTGCTTTGATGCTTCCGTAAACGAAATGTGATCCAGGACCGAACAAAAGAGAATAGTGATTTTCCATCTGTTTTATATTTATCTGCACCCCATACGAGGAAAAGAGGAATTACACCGTAATACATGAGCCAAACTTGATCGATCATATCCCCAAATATCCATTTGAAGGGAGGAAGGAAGCGGAAGGCTACAAGCCCCGCTTCTACCGCCGCAAAATAACCAAGTGCCCTCCATGTAACCGCACGCGGAAGACGATATCCCATAATTTCGTACTGTCTTCGCATATAGTTCATATAGCTTCCGAAACAATAGACAATGATAGATTTTGATTCTTTTTCCTTCATGTAGCCCTCTTCCTTTCCATCCCTTACTTAGACGCCAAACAATCCGCCTAACCACGTTCCGATTGTTTTTAATGCATCTGGTTTGTTAATGAAGAATACAACAATCCCGCCGCCAACAATTAACGTGATCGCTTTTCCCCATGCGCGCTTTGCCGCTACGATCAAGATAACTATGATAAACGCACAATATAACGCGTATGTTCCTTGTGTCTTCATCATTTCGAAAAATCCTTCTAACCCGATTCCTAACACAAAATGATTTATATCAAACATATACATGCCCCTCTCCTATTTTGTTTTTAAGTCTTTTACAACCCATTGCTTTCCATCTTGTTTGACAAACAACGTATAACCTGTTTTCATTTTTGTTTCAGAATGTGGATCAATCATAGATACCTCTGTTTGTACCTCATATGTGCCTTTTGTTTTTCCTGGATAAATCTTAGAGGAAAGTACATTTTCAAATTTCATGGCTCCTTCTAACCCTTTAATATCCGTATTAGCTAGCACATACGCGAGTTCTTTTTGTGTTGCGGTTGTATAGGATTTAAAGAAAGTAGGTAGAAATTCTCGAATGTCTTCTTTTACAGCGAGTTCATGGATTTCTTCTCGTTCTTTTCCTTCTTTTTCTTCTGGTACTTCTGCTTTTTCATTCACCTTGACGATTTGAGGGAATCCACTAATCACAAAAGCCTTTCCATCTGACTGAACAGGAACCGACACTTGTTGGATCACCTCCTTATCCTCTGGCCCGCTATTATCTGCTTTCATGCGGCTTAACTTGTATTTCACTTTAAAAATAACGTTAGCTTCCTTTCCTGTGACTTCATCTACCTTTAATACAGTTGCGTATAGAAAATGGGAATCCCATTGCATACTTGCAAAATCCAAACCAACTTGTGGATCAAGTGTTTTCGGTATATAGGGCTGTAAGCGCTCTGAACGCTTCTTTTTGCCTTCATCCCCTCTTTGCCACGTAAAGTATTCCTTTGCGAATCCGCGTGCAAATTCAATCGCTTCTGGACGTGTAGCAAGGTTTTGTTTTTGCGTGACTTCCTTTGGAACGGCGCTGGCCTTCGCTTGTGTATCTCCCTTTCCTTTTACTACGGTTGTGATGGATACAATCAGCATCCAACAAAACAGGAGCCAAAAGGCCCATTTTCCAATTAAGCGGCCTTTATAGGAAGGAATCTTTGTGGCTTTCCTTGCCTTCCCCTGTTTACTTTCAAATGTTTTTGCAAACCACTGTTTCACCTTTTGAAACATATTCATCCCCCTTTATGATCCACCATCTTCCATATCCCCACTACGACCAGAAAGAAAAGCAATACCCCTTCCCATCCTTGCGTATAGTAAATTTCCACCACTTTACTTTTTACCGCTTCCCAGGCTTCTCTTGATCCTGGTACTCTTTCAAATAACCAATCTGAAAAGACAACTAACAGAAAAATACTGGCGCTTATCGATAAAATAAACCGAAACACATTTTTACAGCCTCACTTTCTTCTCTGTATTCTGAATGTTGCGATAAATATTCCCGAATGGGTCTTGTAATATATCTTGAAACAGTGTGATAAACACTGGTATTTCTGGACTGCTTACCCCTTTTAAGTAGCGAATCAATTCTTTTTCTCTACTTTCGCTACCTGCGACAAATACCAGGCGCCATATTGGAACTTCATAGGCTATACCAGCATGTGCCCTATATTCTTTTCTCTTTTCTTCTCGTGTCATAAAATCGTTATAACGGATGATTTTTTTTTCTAATACTTCTTTTGATCCGTAAGAACGTTCCATTTCCATAAATACACCAATGTTTTTATCTATTGCTTCTTTTAGCCCAATAACCCCAACCCCATCTGGTCTTATTACTCGATTTCTTCCTTTGGTATATTGAAACGTTGCCCGCGGTTCATTTATCCATTCCTTTAGTTCCAATCTTTCTTCTTGCTTTGATGCTAGCGTCATAGCGCACTCAACTTTTGCTAACATTAAACTGTGATACACAAAAGATGCCGCGCGCTGTGACCAGCTTGCTTTCCAATGAACTTCCCCTCGAAATCCGCGAACCATATCAACTCCTTTTGGTGTTAACGTATAAATTCGCTGTGGCTTCGCAAATTTTCGTTTCTGGTTTCGTGGTGAGGTAACAGGTAAATACTCGTAACGGATATAGCCCGCTTGCTCTAGCTTATATAAACGATTTGTTACAGATTTTTTTGTATAATCCACATAGACCTTTTGATGAATGTACTCAATATCCAAGTAGATGTGTGTATGCAAACTCATGAGTAGTTGTTCATCTGAAATTTGAAATAAAATGTTTCCCATGCCTCTTACTCCTTTTCCCAACTATCGAAAATGCTCACTTCTTCTTGTGGTGTATCCTCTTTTATTTCTACATTTTCTGTTTCGATTGATACTGTTTGTTCTTTTTCGATTGTTGTAATAGGCTCTTTTACTGGCTTATCTTCTTTCTTTACTTCTATTGTTGTCGTAGCTTGTTTTCGGAATGGGATAATTTGCGCTTGATGTGCGGGTTCGACTGGCTCTGTTTCAGAAACATGTTCTTTCACTTCTTCATGGGAAGATAGTTTCTCTTCTAACTCATCGAATCCCGATGTTACAACAGGTTCTTCTTTCGTTAAATTGACTTTTTCGGCTTGTTGATACTTGCCTTTTCCGTATAGGAACTCATCAATTTCTTTATCAATTTCTAACCCCGCTTTCCCATTTTGTTGCTCTAAAGAATGAATCTTTGCCCTGGTCCACTCATTTGATGCATGAATTTCTTTTTCGTTTTTATAATTCGCCGCTTTTCCATTTGGTAGGTATCGGTCTAATGGTGGAACACGTATTGTGCACCACACATTTTTTGCCTCACCTCTGATATAATCTTGCGTTTGAATCGCTACAACTAAGTTAGGGAGATTTTGCAAATACTCTGTACGGAATTGCTTTTGCATAATGCCCTCTAACGTTTTTGCGGAATTATGACCTTGCCTACATACAAAGTAATTTCCGCCCGCCTCTGTTAACATGTCTGTTAGCTCTCTGTCTAACTGTCCCGAAACTTGCTGGGTAATTACCCATAATCCAAATCCATGCTTCCGATCCTTCGCAATAATTTTAGGAAGAACGGGTACTGGCACGTCATGTGCTTCATCTATCACGCCTAAATGTAGTTTGGAACCATGCGGCCGCTGTTGGGCGATATGGTGATATTGATTACAAATGTAACCGACTGTCAATAATGTATCTTCTTTTCCCATGCCCGCTAAATCATAAAAGATAAGGTGCCCTTCATCCATCCACTTCCGAATTTCTAAGGAAAAACCTGTTTGCCCGTACATACGCTTTAAATACAACGTATTACGGAAGATATCTAATCGGTTTAAAATCGCCTGTGTGCTGTCTTCTAATGCGCTTCCTACTTCATATTTCCAAAAGTGAGAGTAATATTTTTGTTCTGGTCCTTGTAAATTGGCGATTACATTTGCTCGAAATAGTTCATCACTTATGAATAGTGGGATACTTAAAATCGTATGAATTTGACTCTTATCACAAAGTAACGTCCCAATAATCGCCCTTAGTAATCGTTCTGTTTGTTGTGCTTGCCCTTGAATCATTAACTTAATCATTTCCATAATGGATTCAACCACTGTTTGGATATCTTCATTTGGAAAACGATGAAACAAATTCAAAGCTGGCGGATGATCTGTGTTTCGAAAACGAATAAAGTGAACCTTACTCCAATCAACCTGTTTCCCATCCTTTTCCGCTTTTAATAGTCGATTCATTGCTACATACGCCAAATCTTCTGTCGGATCAAATAGAGACAATCCGCCCGCTTCATTCGGATTTTCTAACCATTTATCAATGACACTTTGCATTAACCTCATGGCAATGGTACTTTTACCAGACCCAACTTTCCCCGTAATGTAGCCATGATTTTTGAAAAAGTCTTCTCGAATTTTTACTAATCGATCCTTGATATAGGGATGCATCACATGACCAATTGAAATGCCTTCGGCCAATAAATCATTTGGTATCATGTTTTCCCCTTTATCTAGATACAAGATGTTTCGCTCTGTCTTGCTGTTTTTATCACCCGTTACATTTGGAAGATGCAACAAGTTTAATAGCTCTGATCCCGTCCAAATCATTTTCCCGTATACGGGATGCGGTACAGCTGGCATACTGCGTCTAAAACGCCTGTATCTAAGCTCATTCACATCTGCCATAATACTTGCGACCATATGTCCTAAGTTCTTGATAACAGGTACACCAGGATAATAGTCACTTGCAAATGAAACAGATACTTGAAACGCCACTTCATTTTTTGCAAACCGTTTATTTAATGCGCGAATTTCTTCTTTTTCAAAGGCATCTAGCCCATGTTTTTTCTTCTTTCGAATGGCCTTTTCTGCTTTTCGAATCCCTTTTGTCAGCTGATACCCGTTATCTGGTGTAAAAGCAACATCAATCCATGTCTTTTCTTCCATTGCACTTCCTAACATCGGTAATACATCACGTGTATAGCGTGCTAGTGATAATGTGGCATCTAGCCGCTTTCTCTTTAATACCATCCGTCCTCCTACCGCTTTTCTTGTTGGAAATGGCATTTCTTCCTTTGGGACGGTATAAATTTCACTATGGGTATAGGCACTTTGTATCGCTTGCACAACCTGTTTGATTTTATCTTCTGGACCACCTACATAAAAGCGAACACGCTCATTTTCTCCCTCTGGACGATACATCGTCATGCGGTACCAATCGCGACCTTTTAACAGACGTTCTAAAGGCTTTCGACCCGAACCATGTACATGCCGAATCATTTGCCCTAGTTTATCTGGTGTGACTTCATCATCTATGTGAGGGATAAATAATACATATCGATACCGCTTCTTTTCTAGGTACAAATAGATGCCATGTAAGACAATTCGTATGACAATTCCTAACAGGATCAGCAAGGCAATCCCGCGAAACACACCGACTACGGTTGGCACCAGCTTCATCAATTCTGTGAGGATTTTTTCTTTAGAAAACCAGACAAATGCAACAGCTCCTATACCTAAAAGCATTTTCCAGTTCTTTTCTATGAAGTTTTCAATTTCTCTATCTAACTTGCTGTGCGCCACTTCTTCACTTCCTTTCTATCCTTGAAATGGCCTTATGCAAGGGCTAATATCTTTTCACGATGCTTTTCTGTTCGTTCTTCTGCGGCTAATTGAATCAAAATTTGAGGTTGCATGATCCCGTTTTGAGGTTGATTAATTTGATCTAAGAGTGTTTTATAGTTGAAGAGTTCTTGCTTTACTTGTTCGATATCTAATTCACCATCTACCGTTACTTGTTCTTTCCAGAACGTTTCCCAGCATTCTTGACGATTAGTATACATCCCTTTTCCCCTCCCTTTTTCAGAAAGGATGCTCTTCTGAAAGAACATCCTTTCCAAATTAAATTTGTTATCACTTGTGAAAATGCTCATGAAAATTAGTTTTTGGATCAATGATTTTTGTTCCTTTTTCATGGTAAGCCAATGTCATCAAAAAATTTGAAAACCCCATTCCTCTTCCAGCAAATCCAGTCAAATTAGATGACTGTTTTGAATAATTTGCTTGATTTTCCATTTGTTTTCCCAACCTACCAATATAAAACCCGCGTTTACTTCGCATATGCGTAATTGGTTTCATAAGAAAACCTCCTGTATTGTTTTATCATTCTATATCGTTAAATAGAAATATCGTATAGTTTTAAGCGATGAGTGGGTCTAATTCTAAATACACATCAAATCTGTGCAATAACTCTTCTGGTATCGCTTGAAAACTCACAAAAACTCTTACATTCAGTTCCTCTAGTTCTTCTAAAAGATCGATGAATCCCTCTGGATTATTTGAATACAACCTTAATCCTTCATCTATAATAACGACATCCGATTGTTTGCATGTTTCTATTTCTGTTTGGCTTAGAAAAGAATCTTTTGATGTAAAGGTGATAATGTGAGCACCCATTTTTTCGTATTCTTTATACTCTCCATCCCCATCTAAGACAGTCGCTTGTTGATGATCTGCCATGACAAGGTTAAGAAGTTGCTTCATCAAACCTGTTTTTCCTTTTCCTGTTCCACCTCGTACCAAAATATTTCTATTTTCTTCTCCAAATACAAATTGAGGATTCATTTTGTTCCCTTCATTCTCTATCACAATGGAATTTGACTTACTCATGTCATACCATTTTGGTTTTATAAATGCTGGGATTTGTGCACTTCTTCCAATAAATGTTCCACACATAGCAATCTCACCTTTCCATTCATATCAGTTTTTTATCCAGCTACTAAATCTAATTCCTCTAAATCTGTAGAAAGAATCTTAATTTCTTGTTGGTGCTCTTGAAACAGAACATGTTGAATATTTTTTCGCAACTGAAACCCATCTTCCACCAATGCAAGTAAATATGATTTCGTATATTTCCTATCATTGATTTGATAATGTACATCAAATATGCACATTTGATCCCGCCCTCCCTTATCAGTTGAGAGTGTTTTACACTTCTTGATTCTTACGTTTTCTAAATGCGTAAACAGCTAGGATGCTACCAAGAACGACAAATGTAACACCAATCCATTTCCAATATGGATTTTCAGCTTTGCCGCCTGTTGTTGGTAAATGGCTTTCTACTTTCTTAGGTTGTTCTTTCATCGATTGTGGTTGTTTTACAATGTTTTGTGGTTTCTCTGGTGTTGGTACAGGTTTTTCAATGACCTGTGGTGTTTGTGGCTTCTCTGGTTGTGGTTTTGGTTGTTCTGGCTGTGGTTGTTCCGGTTGCTTTGGTTGTGGCGTTTCTGGTGTTGGTGGAACTTCTTTTTTCTGATCTGCTACAACATGTTTGATAATCTCACCATCTGTTTTAATTTCAAAAGAGAATGTTTCTTCATTGATTAAATATCCTTCTGGCGCGAATGTCTCTTTATATGTGTATTTACCAGCTGGTAATTTCTCAAACTTTGCAATGCCTTGTTCGTTTGTTTTTTCTTTTACAACTTCCTGGCCTTGCTCGTTATAGATCGTAAACTCTGCACCTGGTAACTTGTTGTTTCCATCGGCTACATCTACTTTTGTAATTTCAATTGATCCTCTAATCTTCGTATTCTTTGCAACTAGCTCAATTGTTTTTCCGTTTTCAGTGATGCTAAACGGAATCGGCTCTTTTACCAGCACATAGCCCGCTGGTGATGTCTTTTCAATGAATTGGTACTTTCCGAATGGGATATTATCAATTTTGATGAACCCGTTTTTGTCTGTCTTATGCTCGCTGATCTTCTTACCTTTTTCATCAGCTAGGATAAAAACAGCACCTTCTAATTTCGTTTTTCCATCTTCATCTACTTTTAAGAGCTGTACATTTCCTTTTACTTGATCGTTTTTCACTTCAAACGTAAGTGTTTGATTATGCTCTTTTACTTCAAATGGATACTTTGTTTGATTTAATAAGTAACCTTCTAATCCTTTCGTTTCCTGGAAGTAATACTTTCCAAACGGAAGAGAATTTACTTTCGCAATCCCTTCTTGATCTGTTGTTACTTTTGTGACTGCCTTTCCTTCTAGCGTAAACACTGTAAATTCAACGCCTGGAAGAATCTTGCCTGTGTCACTTACCTTTTTAATTTCAATGTTGCCTTTGATTTGTACATTTTTCATTTCTACAACAGCAACTTCACCTGTTTTCACTTCAAAAGGCTTTGGTGTAGCGTCTAACACATATCCAACAGGTGCTTTCACTTCTTTTACAGTGTACGTGCCAAGTTCTAAGTTACCCATTTCAGCGATACCGTTTTTGTCAGCTGTAATCGTTCCCATAACTTGTTGACTGCTGTTTGCGATTTCAAATACTGCGCCTGGTAGTGGATTTTTATTTTCATCCACTTTCATTACTTTTAAGGCGCCATTTGCTTTCCAGAATACTTGTAAGTCTGTGCTTACTTGTTCTGTACTACGCTCTAATAATACAGTTGCGTCCTGAATCGTACTTGTTCCTTTATATACGATTGCATGAACATTTGTTAGATTTGAAACGACTTTTAGAGATAGTTCACTACTCTTAGAGGATTTTGGTACTTGGATACGGAACTTTTCTCCTAGTTGAAACGTTTCTTTCCCTTCACCTTGTTCTGTGACAACACGTGTTCCTTGTGGTGCATTGTTCATTTGTACTTGGAATGTACCTTTTTTGGCATTTGTTTGAACGGTGTATGTTGTTGTTTCAAAATATTCACCGTTTAATTGTGCTTCTTGTTTATCCGTTGGAATGACATTCATCCAGACATCTTGTGTATCCTGGCTCTGATTTGCCGCATGAATGATGTTCTTTGCCGCTTTTTCAACAGCCGCATTTTTGAACTGTAATTCATTAACGGAAATCTGGCCAAGTGCATTCCAAAGAGCTAATTGCGTGGCGTAATGGGCTTCTTGCCAAGTAGATACACCTAAATTTTCTGGTGTTTTCTGTGGGTACCCATTCAGTAAGACACGATAAGATACATCATCTGTTTTACCTGCTTCGGGTAAATCCTCTCCATTTGGGGATTTTAAGCCGTATACCAGACAATATGCGATTTGACCACTAGCGTTCTTTAGAAGCTCTGTACGAATATCTTTCCCATACTGCGAACTATAGGCCCAATCCATCTGATACCTTTCTCGATTGATTACCTCCGCACTGGCTTGATTCAGTGGAATCAAGAAGCTCATCACAAATAAAAGTACACTCGTAAAGAGTAGTAATGTTTGATACGATCGTTTCAAAACCATGTTTTACAGCTCCTTTAGGATTATTCAGTTTTCAAAGGACGGAATATTTAGAATTTTAATCTTCTAAGTATAGAAAGTTATACTTTAGTGATAATTATTTCGTCTTTTAGCCGAATTTCATTTACAATACATTTAGTAGGAATATGAACAAAATACATGTAATAAATAACATGAGGTTAATTCAATCTGTGATGGGTATTGCACGATAATATGTTGGTCTGAAAAGTTTCTCGATCGGAACTTCAAGAAAATCAGCCATTTTTTTGGCTTTATTGGCTTTCAGACTCCTTCTCCCAATTTCCACATCATATAATGTGCCGATTGGAATTTTAGCGCCTTTAGAAACTTCCTTAATACTTAAACCTTTGGATTCCCTGTATTCTCGTACAATGGTTTTATTTTCTGACGCTAGCAATTTTTCACCCTCCCTTCCCTTAATTACATTGTATTCGGCTTTAAGCCGAAAGTCAACATTAAACGTGTTATTTTTTTGTTTCTTTAATATCAAACAAGTTAAAAGGAGTTGGAACCATGTTTGGACAAAGATTGAGAGAGTTACGAAATAAGAAAAACA
>NZ_CP033792.1:0-18888 GCF_003812125.1 Bacillus sp. FDAARGOS_527 | reverse complement strand
TGTCATTCCTGCTTCTGCAACCCCTAAAACACCTTTCTTTAACAAGGAATTCATTGTTTTAGAAACACTTTCTCTTGTTTTACCAAGCTTTTCAGCTAAATAGCTAGGCGTTGCTGCATTAGTATCAATTTCATTATCATTATTATTTTTTTCAATAATTACATTAGTTTTAAATTCCAAATAAGAAGAAATTTGCAACAAAAACGCTTGCTCTGCATTAGTGAAATATCCAATACCATTTAAATATTCCATATTATCCATTATAATCTGCACAAATCTCACCCGATCCGTTGGTTTTTTCTTTTTTGCAATGAAATATTCTTCTCCGCCAGTCGCCTTACTTAATAACTGTAAGAGCATTGCTTTCTCTTCTTCTGAATAACCACCGGCTTGCAACTGATCATAAATACTATCAATCTTCCGATCTCTTAATTTCGCTTTTTTTCAGCTTGTCCAAAATCTACAACTTTTGTCATAAAATAATTCTCTCCCTTAGTGGAAGGAATAACTTTTATATGTTAGAATGTATATAGAATATATATTGGTTGATCCCAACCTTATTAATGAAAAACCGCCTGTCCGCCAAGACTTTGGGCGGTTTTTTCGTCTTTCTATATAATAACATGAAATATGTTGTTAAAGGTTTCCATCTATTAAAAATCAATCTTTTCACCATTATTATATCTATCTTTCATATCCAACCCTCTATGTTTATTCATTTCCTTCTTATGTTCACGTTCAAATTGATTATCTACTCCCTTGCTACCCAATTCATTTTAACAATCTCTCTAAACCTCTTAAATTGCTCTTTAAAATTTTTTTCGTTTGTACATATAAAACTCTTATATTTGTCTGCAAACCCTTTATATGAGCTTTTAATGAGCTAATTTCTCTATTTAATAGGCCAACCTCTTTTTGCAACTGGTTTTTTTCCTGTTTCAATGTTCTATTTCTTTCATCCAACCTTCTGCAGTCATTTTTAAACTTCATACTCTTTCACAAAGTCTGTTTCTCTCAAACGCTCATGATCCTTTTTGATAGTGACCGCTGCATTCACTTGCTTGTTACTTCTTGATATTGTTCTGGTGATAACACATAATTTCTTGTCTGTTTCTTTGTAATTTCAGCTTTTCCAAACATTTTATCCTGTACTTCTACTACTACTTCTTTACGTAAAAATGGAATTTTAACAGGTTCATTTGGCACTCGATCACTAGCACTATCTAATTCTTTTTGCATTTGTTCTACTCTTTTTCTAATTCCACATGACGCTGGCCAATTAGCTGCAGCTTTTCATTTTCACTCTCTACCTGTTGCTTTACTATCTCTAATTCTTTGTACGTATCAACAACATCACTTTCCAAACTCTTTTTCGTCATTTCTAATTCGTTTGTTTTCTCTTCAACATTTTTTAAATGATCGTCAATCGTTTGTAACTTAGTTTCTTTTTCCTCTACTTGATTTTCAATAGTTGACTTTGCTTCTGCATACTCCTTGTATTGACGGACTTTCATGTACTTATGTGAACCTACATTAGCACGTTCAAAATTCGGAATATATTCTTTAGCCAATTGCTCTATATAAGCGGTTTCCCTTTCTCTCCAATGCGCAATTAACTTTCTTCCCGTTCCTTCGACACCTTGTTGTTGCAAAGCTCTATCCATTCCGACACGCCTCGTTAATCCTCGACTACTTTCAAAGTTCGGTACATAGTTAATATGTAAATGTGGATTTGCTTCGTCATCATGTAAAACCATGTTATAGACTGCCAGATTGGGATTCCGCTCTTGAAACGCTTCAGCATACCGTTTTAACGCTTCTTTCTTAGCTTCCCTATACTTCGGGTCGTCTTTACCTTCTCCAATCGCTACGACCAATTCTCGTTGCTCATGCGTCTTATCATCTTTATGTATTTTGTCATAGTAATTCTCAATCTTACGGTCATTCCGTTTTTGCTTCTCGTTATACTTGTCCACCGCTTCTTGAAAGACATCCTTGTATACACTTCGGATGTCCTTTTGAACAAAGTAAATATTCTCCTCTGACCTAGCTGGATCAATGCCAGGATTCCCATGAATATTTTCCCTATTATTGTGGCTTAATGAACTTTGGTGAGATTGATTAAATGAGATAGAACCCAACATAAAGTGCCACCACTTTCCCTAGATTAATTGATACCATAAGTCTAGCAAAGCGACGAAATGGTGTCAATTAGAGTAACCCTATACGTATTTTGACGCTTTCGCATCAAAATCGATAGGGGTCTGCGACGCTTTTCGGCTTTGCCGAGCCACATTACACGTGGCAAAAACAAAACCTTGGGCGTTGCCCAAACCCACTGGGGAACTCTTCCCCAGACCCCATCATTCGAACTCCCCAACCCCTCAATCCTTGAGGGGCTCCCTCGCCGGTTGGCAGGAACAAACAATAGTTTGTTCAATGCCAAGAGGGTTCGGGTGTAATCCAGTTGGTCAAGTCAAATACTCCCTTCGCTTCGCTAGGTCCGTTTTGATTGACCAACACATGCAACCATCTTTTCTCTATAATTTGAGTTATTCGACAATTAGTATTTAAATTATAAAAATATGCAATATTGCATATTTTTTTCGGAAAGGAAAGTATTTACAAACACTATATCCAGGTATAACATTGCATCTTGTAAGAGAAACAATAATAGAGGAGGAAAACAAATGAAGAAAAAAGGACTTCATTTATTTTTAGTAGCTGGTCTTGCTTTAGTAGGAATGAGTGCTATCAGTAATAATTATGCTAGTGCAGATGGTCAATATTCTATTGATTATCATAATGAATATCGTTTTGGAATCCTGATGATCGTACATATTCTGCTCAAAATGGACTGATTCTTATTATTACATGGATTGTACAAGTATGAGTGGTATTGAGAACTTTACAGCATATGCTATGGCAAATGGATTCGATGTTGCTGATGGTCATTATTACACTATAAAAAAGGTTCTAATCTTGGATTATATAATTTAGCAACAGAAAGACAGGGTAAGGGTACTTCGGCTTGGATTAATGCTCAAAAATATGGTAATGGTTCTGCCTATGGTTCTTGGCAACCTGATAGATAAAATGCCAAATAAAAAAGGTAGTCGATCGACTTACTCAATCACTACCTTTTTTATTTGGCATTTTATTTATCTTATTAAAAATTTTATGGAGGCGTTTTATAAATGTTTACATATTGGTTTACACGTATAAATAATAAACACTTATATTTATCATTATTGATTGGTTTTAGTATTTGTTTCTTACAACTTGTTTTTTCTGTTATAAGTGCTTCTCATTCTTTACATACCGCTGATTCTTTTTTTCTCCTTATACAAAATGGATAGGAATTGATTTGGTATCCAGTTTTAAAACTATGTATTATTTTTTATTACCAATTATAGCAACTATTGGTGTAGGTAATATTATACAACAAGATAAAAATAATGGATTTCTATATATTTCTTTATCTAAAACTACTAAACAAAAATATTTCACAACGTTTTTTTTAACATCCTTTTTAACAGGATTTATTGTTATTACATTACCTTTATTATTTGATTTTTGGCTGCCTTTTTATTTTTACCAAATGTACCTGTTGATCCTATTATTAATTCAAACATTGGTTTAACAGAAACTTCTACTTTTTTCCCTGATTTATATTTTAATCATCCTTTTATACATGTTTTATTTTATATTGTTCTATCTGGTTTCTTTGGAGGAATTTTTTCATTACTATCTGTTAGTTGTTCTTTTTATTATAACAATCAATTTTCTGTATTAATTATTGGATTTATTATTCAAATTGTCTTAACCATAATGAATTTATTTATTTCTTTTCCAATATCTCCAATGTTCTTTTTACCAGAAATACAGACAATACAAAATGGTTCTTTATTATATATTACTATATTAGCTATTTCACTTTTAAGTATATCGACTATCTTATTTTATCAAGGAGTTAAAAAACGTGTTATTTTCTAAATCTATCTTACACCTTTATAAAAATATAAAAAGAAATATCTTTTTTATATTCTTATCCCTTATCTTATTTTGGATTTTAAGTTTATTTAATACTTATTCATTTGTTCGAGGAGCAAACTTTTCATTTGAATTATTAAATATATTTTTAAGTTTTAAAAGTGAAGGATTTATTTCCTTTACTTTTCTTCCCTTTTGTTTGATTCTTACAACAATATTAATACATCAACAGGATAATCCATTTTTAATAGTTAGATTTAAAACTATATATCATTACTTTACATTTAAAACTATACAAATCATGATGCTATCCGTTCTATATGTATTCACACTCACAATTATATATTTTATAAATGCGAGTGTATTCAAAATATATACCCATACATCTTTTGAACTAAATAATTATTCAGCATATCTATATATTTTTTATTACACAATAATACTAATTGTTAGTGTTTTTAATATATTACTTTTACAATCTATATTAAATATTGTACTCAAAAATAATTTATTAAGCTTTATATGTATAATAATGATGATTTTATTAGATCAATTTTTACATATAAAATTGAATATATCTTTTATTCTTTATCATGGTATTGTCATAAAAAAAATCGATGTTCTCACATTAAACACTATTATTAATCAATGTACATACAATTTAGGTATTCTATGTATAGTATTAGTAGGATTTCACCATGTATATAGTAAAAAAGAATTTCATTAATCAGGAGAAATTTGATGAACTCAAAATTTTTATTACTTATAAAACGTGATTTTTTATTATTCTGGAGTATATCAAAAATCAAATTTTTTAATGCTATATTCCTTATTATCTCCATTCTGGCAATTACTGTATATCTCATTAAAATTAATAGTTCAATAATAGGAATCCCTAATACTCACATTTATTTTACAGATATATACTTTTATTTGTTTTTTGGAGTTAAATATGAATTAGTAAAAACAAATCATTTTGATTTCCCTATCATGTGGTTGATTTTAGAAATAATTCCTTTTTATATCATAGGGGATTCTTTTAAAATAATAACAACAAAATATTCTTTATTCTTAATAGGACGATCAATTTCCTATCATAATATTTTTGTTATTCAATGTTTCTTATCATTTTGTGTCATTCTTATTTATCAAGTAATAATTATTTCTTTTATAATTGTTATTACTTATATATTTTTTAATCCTAATTTTTCAAATGGCGAGTTTATTAGAACTCTATATCATATACAAAATAGTTCTAATATTAACGTAACATTCTTTATTCTCATTCAAATATTATCTTTAACTTGTATGATATTATTGTATAACAATTTAGTAGAATTTATGAAAAGCATATATGCTGTAGTTATCATTTTTTCTATTACATTTATAACTATTTATATTCCTAACTATAAAATTTTATGGATAAACGGAACTATGTTTTCAAGAATAATTGAATTTAATATTTCTTTCACATATATTATTTCAATAGAACTAATATTATGCTTTCTATTTTATATTATAGGAACATTTCTTTATAAAAATAGAGAATATTAAACATAAAAGGAGTTTATATAAAATGGAACCTTATATTATTTTACAAAATGTACATAAAAAAATTAAAAATCAAACAGTTTTAAATGATGTCAATTTAAAATTATATAAAAATAAAATATATGGTTTTAAAGGTCCAAATGGTTCAGGAAAAACAATGATATTTAAAGCTATTCTAGGATTAATAAAAATTGATAGTGGGAATATCACAGTAAATAAACAAATCATACGTAAAGACATTTCATTCCCACAAAATACAGGCTTTATTATAGAATATCCTGGTTTTGTTTCATCCTATTCTGGATTTAAAAATCTAAAATTATTAGCTATGCTCAATAACAATATTAATGATGAAAAAATTAAACAAACATTAATACAAGTTGGTTTAGATCCACATGATACACGACCATTTAAAAAATATTCATTAGGTATGAAACAAAGACTTGGAATCGCACAAGCAATAATGGAAGACCCTGAATTATTAATTTTAGATGAACCAACTAATGCACTTGATGAAGACGGTATACAATTTATAATCGAATTACTTAAAACATTAAAAAACAAAACCATATTAGTTGCTAGTCATGATAAACATTTTTTAAGTCAATTAACAGAAGAAATCTTTACTATTAATAATGGAACTATTCTATTTTCAGAGGACAAACATATATGAAACACAAAAAATTATACTTATCACTTCAGTAATCATAATATGTGCTTTATGTACGCTAAAATATAATTCAGTTAACAAAGATTATAAAAATTATGAAATTATATCAAAACCAATTATATTAAACCAAGAATTTATTACCAATGACTTCAAAATCACATATATGAATACTCAAAAAATACTGTGAATATAAATAATGATAAATACATTGAATATCAAATTAATATTAAAATGAAAAATAACACAAAAAAAATATGCAATACCCATCTAATAAATTTTATATATTAGCACCTAATTATAATTATAACCAAAGTCTATACTTATATAATAAAGATAAAAAACAAATTCCATTTCATTTACAACCTAATGAAGAAATAGAAGGTTTTTTAATATTTAAAATGCCTTATGATTGGAATATCACTGATGATACTCCAGTTAAGATTATATATTCAGAAAGTAATACTGATAAAAATCAAACGATACAACATATATTAGATTTTCAAAAATAATTATTCACTTGTATATCATATACAATCCTATTTATCATAACGTCCTATTATTAGTCGCAAGGACAACAGATTCCCCTTACTCCTATAAAAGATTTTCTATTCCTTATCTTTTTTTAATTTATTTCACATATTTTATAGCAAGGGAATGCTTGTAGACTGATCTATACTGCATTCCCTTGTTGTATGTATGCTATATTTCTATTCTTCTTTTTCCGACATTAGAACTCTACATAAAATACCGGCCAAATTTACTTTTTAAACAAACCGAAAAAACCTTTCCGTTTTTGTTTCTGATTTTGTGCCTGCATATCTCTAATGTTTTCAAGCAATAACTGATCTCGTTTCTCTAGCTTCTTCTCTATAAAAACTTCTAATTCACTGTTTTTCCCTTCTACTTCCGTTAACTTTTTCTCCGTATTCGCTAAATGTTCTTTTGTCGTAACCAATTCATTCGTAATTTCTTGTAGTTTCTGAACGAGTGCTTGATTAAATTGATTTTGTAACTGTTGATTTTCTAATACTTCATTCAGTTTCTTTTCTAATTCTGATTTTTCTTCTTTTGAAACAAACGAATCAAGTTCTCCGTTTCGCCATGACCGAACTTGATCGTAAGACCATTTTTGGGCCTGTATTTTTTCTTTTATTGCTTTTAATTCTTCTATATTTTCCTTCGAGTATCTACGATGTCCTCCCTGGCTTCGCTCCGTTTGTATATTAAATTCATTTGACCATACCTTTAACAAATCGGGTGTGATTCCTAAAAGATCCGCAACAATTTTTGGTGTGTGCATTTCCGATTTTAGTTCCAATTTTCATTCCTCCCCCAAAAGCGGAATACGTTTTTTTACTCATAAAACACGATTAAATCAATATTTCAATCAAAATCGGAATACACTTGCAACCGATATGAAAACCGATTTTAAAAACGATTTAATTTCCGAAATACATTCCGATTTCACCACCGATATGTATTACTTCTCGATAATAACATCAAAATCTTTTTTCTATATACAAGATTTTATGCAAAAAAAGAATAGCGAGAATCCCTAGAATCCCCGCTACATCAACGATGTATAAAATCATGTATACCAAATAAACAAACAAAAAAAGAAGAATCACTGTATAGACAAGGATTCTAGCAAAAGATTTGCTACCGATAATGAGACGTTATGTTAACTGATAGTGTATGGAGTATACAAAGAAAACAAGAGTATGGCTACCACATTCTTGTGATAAAATGGAATAGAAAGGGTGATTTAATTGAATATTTTATGGGACTTTGACGGAACACTTTTTAATACATATCCTGCCTATACCAAAATACTCTCTCTAGTACTTGGAGAAGAGATAGATAAACAGGAGATTTATAAAAAATTAAAGATTTCATACTCACATGCACTAGACTACTATAATGTTTCTAGTGACCAGAAAGAGAAAATTAAAAGCTTAAAAAAGGAATTGTCTCCAAAAGACATGAAACCATTTGATGGCGTGGAAGAAATTTTGAAATTTGCAGATAAGAATGTAATCATGACACATAAACACAGAGATGGAGTTTTAGCAATTTTAAAATATTATGGATGGGACAAATACTTTGTAGATATGGTTACGATTGATAATGGTTTTCCTCGCAAACCCAACCCATCAGCATATACTTACTTGCATCAAAAACACAAAATTGATCTAGCTATTGGAGATAGAGAATTAGATTTGCTACCTGCAAAAGAATTAGGAATCATAACATGCATGTTTCAAGGTCAAAGTGATGTAGCAGATTATTATTTAAACGATTACTCAGAATTTTTCAATAAGGGTATTCCATTATCAAAACAGTTGTATCTTCAGCAATAAATCGCTGAAGATATATGATAGATTTATTGACTTCCGCTTTCGAGAATTATGTAAATAAGCTGCCAATATGGACAGCTTATTTTATTTTTATTAAAGAACAACTGTTTCCGCAGCCTTCTTTAATGAACCAAGATTGTAAAACATATGATATTAAACATACATATGTTTTTGATTTTAAACGATGTTCTTGTTTTTGGGTGTGAGTGCTGGCTCGTCGTGTGGGGGCGAAACCCCACGTATTACGTATCAACATATTCTATAAGAACTATTTTTAAGCGATTGATCTAAGCGGTTCGGCTGGTATAATTGCTAGTCCAAGTCGAGCAACTATACCTCGTTTTTGGTCTGTTCGGCTTGGTGAAAGCTAAAAACCAGCCGAAAAAAGTTTTGCAAGGACATAATAAAAAAGAAAAGACGTTAGTCTTTAGGTGAGGATGAACGAACCGCCTTTTTTATTATGAAGGTGGAGATTTTTGAGCGTTGTTTGCTCAAAAATACGACCTGTTCCTTGCGGAACTTTTAGCTCTATATATAAGAGTGAGAAGAGGAAAGTAAAGAAATCCAGTAATAACAAGGGTTTATACGACATAGGGTGTGAATTTTTTTTCACACCTGTGTGATTTTTTTTTCACACCTAAAAAATGGAAAAAAACAGCACAAAAAAAGATGTCAATAGTAAAATTGACATCTAAAATAAATAAATAGGTAATTTATGTTTTTTAGTATCACCCTTAACCTTAAAATTCCTTAATGACCTTTTAAAAATATGTTGAGTTGCCCTATCAACACTATCCTTTGGAGAACAACACATAATATTAGGATTTACAAACCATGTACGACTTGTGCAAATCCTTCCATCATCAGTTGTCATTCCTGCTTCTGCAACCCCTAAAACACCTTTCTTTAACAAGGAATTCATTGTTTTAGAAACACTTTCTCTTGTTTTACCAAGCTTTTCAGCTAAATAGCTAGGCGTTGCTGCATTAGTATCAATTTCATTATCATTATTATTTTTTTCAATAATTACATTAGTTTTAAATTCCAAATAAGAAGAAATTTGCAACAAAAACGCTTGCTCTGCATTAGTGAAATATCCAATACCATTTAAATATTCCATATTATCCATTATAATCTGCACAAATCTCACCCGATCCGTTGGTTTTTTCTTTTTTGCAATGAAATATTCTTCTCCGCCAGTCGCCTTACTTAATAACTGTAAGAGCATTGCTTTCTCTTCTTCTGAATAACCACCGGCTTGCAACTGATCATAAATACTATCAATCTTCCGATCTCTTAATTTCGCTTTTTTTTCAGCTTGTCCAAAATCTACAACTTTTGTCATAAAATAATTCTCTCCCTTAGTGGAAGGAATCAACTTTTATATGTTAGAATGTATATAGAATATATATTGGTTGATCCCAACCTTATTATGAAAAACCGCCTGTCCGCCAAGACTTTGGGCGGTTTTTTCGTCTTTCTATATAATAACATGAAATATGTTGTTAAAGGTTTCCATCTATTAAAAATCAATTCTTTTTCACCATTATTATATCTATCTTTCCATATCCAACCCTCTATGTTTATTCATTTCCTTCTTATGTTCACGTTCAAATTGATTATCTACTCCCTTGCTACCCAATTCATTTTTAACAATCTCTCTAAACCTCTTAAATTGCTCTTTAAAAATTTTTTTCGTTTGTACATATAAAACTCTTATATTTGTCTGCAAACCCTTTATATGAGCTTTTAATGAGCTAATTTCTCTATTTAATAGGCCAACCTCTTTTTGCAACTGGTTTTTTTCCTGTTTCAATGTTCTATTTTCTTTCATCCAACCTTCTGCAGTCATTTTTAAACTTTCATACTCTTTCACAAAGTCTGTTTCTCTCAAACGCTCATGATCCTTTTTGATAGTGACCGCTGCATTCACTTGCTTTGTTACTTCTTGATATTGTTCTGGTGATAACACATAATTTCTTGTCTGTTTCTTTGTAATTTCAGCTTTTCCAAACATTTTATCCTGTACTTCTACTACTACTTCTTTACGTAAAAATGGAATTTTAACAGGTTCATTTGGCACTCGATCACTAGCACTATCTAATTCTTTTTGCATTTGTTCTACTCTTTTTTCTAATTCCACATGACGCTGGCCAATTAGCTGCAGCTTTTCATTTTCACTCTCTACCTGTTGCTTTACTATCTCTAATTCTTTGTACGTATCAACAACATCACTTTCCAAACTCTTTTTCGTCATTTCTAATTCGTTTGTTTTCTCTTCAACATTTTTTAAATGATCGTCAATCGTTTGTAACTTAGTTTCTTTTTCCTCTACTTGATTTTCAATAGTTGACTTTGCTTCTGCATACTCCTTGTATTGACGGACTTTCATGTACTTATGTGAACCTACATTAGCACGTTCAAAATTCGGAATATATTCTTTAGCCAATTGCTCTATATAAGCGGTTTCCCTTTCTCTCCAATGCGCAATTAACTTTCTTCCCGTTCCTTCGACACCTTGTTGTTGCAAAGCTCTATCCATTCCGACACGCCTCGTTAATCCTCGACTACTTTCAAAGTTCGGTACATAGTTAATATGTAAATGTGGATTTGCTTCGTCATCATGTAAAACCATGTTATAGACTGCCAGATTGGGATTCCGCTCTTGAAACGCTTCAGCATACCGTTTTAACGCTTCTTTCTTAGCTTCCCTATACTTCGGGTCGTCTTTACCTTCTCCAATCGCTACGACCAATTCTCGTTGCTCATGCGTCTTATCATCTTTATGTATTTTGTCATAGTAATTCTCAATCTTACGGTCATTCCGTTTTTGCTTCTCGTTATACTTGTCCACCGCTTCTTGAAAGACATCCTTGTATACACTTCGGATGTCCTTTTGAACAAAGTAAATATTCTCCTCTGACCTAGCTGGATCAATGCCAGGATTCCCATGAATATTTTCCCTATTATTGTGGCTTAATGAACTTTGGTGAGATTGATTAAATGAGATAGAACCCAACATAAAGTGCCACCACTTTCCCTAGATTAATTGATACCATAAGTCTAGCAAAGCGACGAAATGGTGTCAATTAGAGTAACCCTATACGTATTTTGACGCTTTCGCATCAAAATCGATAGGGGTCTGCGACGCTTTTCGGCTTTGCCGAGCCACATTACACGTGGCAAAAACAAAACCTTGGGCGTTGCCCAAACCCACTGGGGAACTCTTCCCCAGACCCCATCATTCGAACTCCCCAACCCCTCAATCCTTGAGGGGCTCCCTCGCCGGTTGGCAGGAACAAACAATAGTTTGTTCAATGCCAAGAGGGTTCGGGTGTAATCCAGTTGGTCAAGTCAAATACTCCCTTCGCTTCGCTAGGTCCGTTTTGATTGACCAACACATGCAACCATCTTTTCTCTATAATTTGAGTTATTCGACAATTAGTATTTAAATTATAAAAATATGCAATATTGCATATTTTTTTTCGGAAAGGAAAGTATTTACAAACACTATATCCAGGTATAACATTGCATCTTGTAAGAGAAACAATAATAGAGGAGGAAAACAAATGAAGAAAAAAGGACTTCATTTATTTTTAGTAGCTGGTCTTGCTTTAGTAGGAATGAGTGCTATCAGTAATAATTATGCTAGTGCAGATGGTCAATATTCTATTGATTATCATAATGAATATCGTTTTTGGAATCCTGATGATCGTACATATTCTGCTCAAAAATGGACTGATTCTTATTATTACATGGATTGTACAAGTATGAGTGGTATTGAGAACTTTACAGCATATGCTATGGCAAATGGATTCGATGTTGCTGATGGTCATTATTACACTATAAAAAAAGGTTCTAATCTTGGATTATATAATTTAGCAACAGAAAGACAGGGTAAGGGTACTTCGGCTTGGATTAATGCTCAAAAATATGGTAATGGTTCTGCCTATGGTTCTTGGCAACCTGATAGATAAAATGCCAAATAAAAAAGGTAGTCGATCGACTTACTCAATCACTACCTTTTTTTATTTGGCATTTTATTTATCTTATTAAAAATTTTATGGAGGCGTTTTATAAATGTTTACATATTGGTTTACACGTATAAATAATAAACACTTATATTTATCATTATTGATTGGTTTTAGTATTTGTTTCTTACAACTTGTTTTTTCTGTTATAAGTGCTTCTCATTCTTTACATACCGCTGATTCTTTTTTTTCTCCTTATACAAAATGGATAGGAATTGATTTGGTATCCAGTTTTAAAACTATGTATTATTTTTTATTACCAATTATAGCAACTATTGGTGTAGGTAATATTATACAACAAGATAAAAATAATGGATTTCTATATATTTCTTTATCTAAAACTACTAAACAAAAATATTTCACAACGTTTTTTTTAACATCCTTTTTAACAGGATTTATTGTTATTACATTACCTTTATTATTTGATTTTTTGGCTGCCTTTTTATTTTTACCAAATGTACCTGTTGATCCTATTATTAATTCAAACATTGGTTTAACAGAAACTTCTACTTTTTTCCCTGATTTATATTTTAATCATCCTTTTATACATGTTTTATTTTATATTGTTCTATCTGGTTTCTTTGGAGGAATTTTTTCATTACTATCTGTTAGTTGTTCTTTTTATTATAACAATCAATTTTCTGTATTAATTATTGGATTTATTATTCAAATTGTCTTAACCATAATGAATTTATTTATTTCTTTTCCAATATCTCCAATGTTCTTTTTACCAGAAATACAGACAATACAAAATGGTTCTTTATTATATATTACTATATTAGCTATTTCACTTTTAAGTATATCGACTATCTTATTTTATCAAGGAGTTAAAAAACGTGTTATTTTCTAAATCTATCTTACACCTTTATAAAAATATAAAAAGAAATATCTTTTTTATATTCTTATCCCTTATCTTATTTTGGATTTTAAGTTTATTTAATACTTATTCATTTGTTCGAGGAGCAAACTTTTCATTTGAATTATTAAATATATTTTTAAGTTTTAAAAGTGAAGGATTTATTTCCTTTACTTTTCTTCCCTTTTGTTTGATTCTTACAACAATATTAATACATCAACAGGATAATCCATTTTTAATAGTTAGATTTAAAACTATATATCATTACTTTACATTTAAAACTATACAAATCATGATGCTATCCGTTCTATATGTATTCACACTCACAATTATATATTTTATAAATGCGAGTGTATTCAAAATATATACCCATACATCTTTTGAACTAAATAATTATTCAGCATATCTATATATTTTTTATTACACAATAATACTAATTGTTAGTGTTTTTAATATATTACTTTTACAATCTATATTAAATATTGTACTCAAAAATAATTTATTAAGCTTTATATGTATAATAATGATGATTTTATTAGATCAATTTTTACATATAAAATTGAATATATCTTTTATTCTTTATCATGGTATTGTCATAAAAAAAATCGATGTTCTCACATTAAACACTATTATTAATCAATGTACATACAATTTAGGTATTCTATGTATAGTATTAGTAGGATTTCACCATGTATATAGTAAAAAAGAATTTCATTAATCAGGAGAAATTTGATGAACTCAAAATTTTTATTACTTATAAAACGTGATTTTTTATTATTCTGGAGTATATCAAAAATCAAATTTTTTAATGCTATATTCCTTATTATCTCCATTCTGGCAATTACTGTATATCTCATTAAAATTAATAGTTCAATAATAGGAATCCCTAATACTCACATTTATTTTACAGATATATACTTTTATTTGTTTTTTGGAGTTAAATATGAATTAGTAAAAACAAATCATTTTGATTTCCCTATCATGTGGTTGATTTTAGAAATAATTCCTTTTTATATCATAGGGGATTCTTTTAAAATAATAACAACAAAATATTCTTTATTCTTAATAGGACGATCAATTTCCTATCATAATATTTTTGTTATTCAATGTTTCTTATCATTTTGTGTCATTCTTATTTATCAAGTAATAATTATTTCTTTTATAATTGTTATTACTTATATATTTTTTAATCCTAATTTTTCAAATGGCGAGTTTATTAGAACTCTATATCATATACAAAATAGTTCTAATATTAACGTAACATTCTTTATTCTCATTCAAATATTATCTTTAACTTGTATGATATTATTGTATAACAATTTAGTAGAATTTATGAAAAGCATATATGCTGTAGTTATCATTTTTTCTATTACATTTATAACTATTTATATTCCTAACTATAAAATTTTATGGATAAACGGAACTATGTTTTCAAGAATAATTGAATTTAATATTTCTTTCACATATATTATTTCAATAGAACTAATATTATGCTTTCTATTTTATATTATAGGAACATTTCTTTATAAAAATAGAGAATATTAAACATAAAAGGAGTTTATATAAAATGGAACCTTATATTATTTTACAAAATGTACATAAAAAATTAAAAATCAAACAGTTTTAAATGATGTCAATTTAAAATTATATAAAAATAAAATATATGGTTTTAAAGGTCCAAATGGTTCAGGAAAAACAATGATATTTAAAGCTATTCTAGGATTAATAAAAATTGATAGTGGGAATATCACAGTAAATAAACAAATCATACGTAAAGACATTTCATTCCCACAAAATACAGGCTTTATTATAGAATATCCTGGTTTTGTTTCATCCTATTCTGGATTTAAAAATCTAAAATTATTAGCTATGCTCAATAACAATATTAATGATGAAAAAATTAAACAAACATTAATACAAGTTGGTTTAGATCCACATGATACACGACCATTTAAAAAATATTCATTAGGTATGAAACAAAGACTTGGAATCGCACAAGCAATAATGGAAGACCCTGAATTATTAATTTTAGATGAACCAACTAATGCACTTGATGAAGACGGTATACAATTTATAATCGAATTACTTAAAACATTAAAAAACAAAACCATATTAGTTGCTAGTCATGATAAACATTTTTTAAGTCAATTAACAGAAGAAATCTTTACTATTAATAATGGAACTATTCTATTTTCAGAGGACAAACATATATGAAACACAAAAAAATTATACTTATCACTTCAGTAATCATAATATGTGCTTTATGTACGCTAAAATATAATTCAGTTAACAAAGATTATAAAAATTATGAAATTATATCAAAACCAATTATATTAAACCAAGAATTTATTACCAATGACTTCAAAATCACATATATGAATACTCAAAAAAATACTGTGAATATAAATAATGATAAATACATTGAATATCAAATTAATATTAAAATGAAAAATAACACAAAAAAAAATATGCAATACCCATCTAATAAATTTTATATATTAGCACCTAATTATAATTATAACCAAAGTCTATACTTATATAATAAAGATAAAAAACAAATTCCATTTCATTTACAACCTAATGAAGAAATAGAAGGTTTTTTAATATTTAAAATGCCTTATGATTGGAATATCACTGATGATACTCCAGTTAAGATTATATATTCAGAAAGTAATACTGATAAAAATCAAACGATACAACATATATTAGATTTTCAAAAATAATTATTCACTTGTATATCATATACAATCCTATTTATCATAACGTCCTATTATTAGTCGCAAGGACAACAGATTCCCCTTACTCCTATAAAAGATTTTCTATTCCTTATCTTTTTTTAATTTATTTCACATATTTTATAGCAAGGGAATGCTTGTAGACTGATCTATACTGCATTCCCTTGTTGTATGTA
Source organism: Bacillus sp. FDAARGOS_527 (assembly GCF_003812125.1). Taxonomy (NCBI): domain Bacteria; kingdom Bacillati; phylum Bacillota; class Bacilli; order Caryophanales; family Bacillaceae; genus Bacillus; species Bacillus sp. FDAARGOS_527. The sequence goes on along the minus strand of NZ_CP033792.1, from coordinate 2,519 downwards.
TGCTATATTTCTATTCTTCTTTTTCCGACATTAGAACTCTACATAAAATACCGGCCAAATTTACTTTTTAAACAAACCGAAAAAACCTTTCCGTTTTTGTTTCTGATTTTGTGCCTGCATATCTCTAATGTTTTCAAGCAATAACTGATCTCGTTTCTCTAGCTTCTTCTCTATAAAAACTTCTAATTCACTGTTTTTCCCTTCTACTTCCGTTAACTTTTTCTCCGTATTCGCTAAATGTTCTTTTGTCGTAACCAATTCATTCGTAATTTCTTGTAGTTTCTGAACGAGTGCTTGATTAAATTGATTTTGTAACTGTTGATTTTCTAATACTTCATTCAGTTTCTTTTCTAATTCTGATTTTTCTTCTTTTGAAACAAACGAATCAAGTTCTCCGTTTCGCCATGACCGAACTTGATCGTAAGACCATTTTTGGGCCTGTATTTTTTCTTTTATTGCTTTTAATTCTTCTATATTTTCCTTCGAGTATCTACGATGTCCTCCCTGGCTTCGCTCCGTTTGTATATTAAATTCATTTGACCATACCTTTAACAAATCGGGTGTGATTCCTAAAAGATCCGCAACAATTTTTGGTGTGTGCATTTCCGATTTTAGTTCCAATTTTCATTCCTCCCCAAAAGCGGAATACGTTTTTTTACTCATAAAACACGATTAAATCAATATTTCAATCAAAATCGGAATACACTTGCAACCGATATGAAAACCGATTTTAAAAACGATTTAATTTCCGAAATACATTCCGATTTCACCACCGATATGTATTACTTCTCGATAATAACATCAAAATCTTTTTTCTATATACAAGATTTTATGCAAAAAAAGAATAGCGAGAATCCCTAGAATCCCCGCTACATCAACGATGTATAAAATCATGTATACCAAATAAACAAACAAAAAAGAAGAATCACTGTATAGACAAGGATTCTAGCAAAAGATTTGCTACCGATAATGAGACGTTATGTTAACTGATAGTGTATGGAGTATACAAAGAAACAAGAGTATGGCTACCACATTCTTGTGATAAAATGGAATAGAAAGGGTGATTTAATTGAATATTTTATGGGACTTTGACGGAACACTTTTTAATACATATCCTGCCTATACCAAAATACTCTCTCTAGTACTTGGAGAAGAGATAGATAAACAGGAGATTTATAAAAAATTAAAGATTTCATACTCACATGCACTAGACTACTATAATGTTTCTAGTGACCAGAAAGAGAAAATTAAAAGCTTAAAAAGGAATTGTCTCCAAAAGACATGAAACCATTTGATGGCGTGGAAGAAATTTTGAAATTTGCAGATAAGAATGTAATCATGACACATAAACACAGAGATGGAGTTTTAGCAATTTTAAAATATTATGGATGGGACAAATACTTTGTAGATATGGTTACGATTGATAATGGTTTTCCTCGCAACCCAACCCATCAGCATATACTTACTTGCATCAAAAACACAAAATTGATCTAGCTATTGGAGATAGAGAATTAGATTTGCTACCTGCAAAAGAATTAGGAATCATAACATGCATGTTTCAAGGTCAAAGTGATGTAGCAGATTATTATTTAAACGATTACTCAGAATTTTCATAAGGGTATTCCATTATCAAAACAGTTGTATCTTCAGCAATAAATCGCTGAGATATATGATAGATTTATTGACTTCCGCTTTCGAGAATTATGTAAATAAGCTGCCAATATGGACAGCTTATTTTATTTTTATTAAAGAACAACTGTTTCCGCAGCCTTCTTTAATGAACCAAGATTGTAAAACATATGATATTAAACATACATATGTTTTTGATTTTAAACGATGTTCTTGTTTTTGGGTGTGAGTGCTGGCTCGTCGTGTGGGGGCGAAACCCACGTATTACGTATCAACATATTCTATAAGAACTATTTTTAAGCGATTGATCTAAGCGGTTCGGCTGGTATAATTGCTAGTCCAAGTCGAGCAACTATACCTCGTTTTTGGTCTGTTCGGCTTGGTGAAAGCTAAAAACCAGCCGAAAAAAGTTTTGCAAGGACATAATAAAAAAGAAAAGACGTTAGTCTTTAGGTGAGGATGAACGAACCGCCTTTTTTATTATGAAGGTGGAGATTTTTGAGCGTTGTTTGCTCAAAAATACGACCTGTTCCTTGCGGAACTTTTAGCTCTATATATAAGAGTGAGAAGAGGAAAGTAAAGAAATCCAGTAATAACAAGGGTTTATACGACATAGGGTGTGAATTTTTTTTCACACCTGTGTGATTTTTTTTTCACACCTAAAAAATGGAAAAAAACAGCACAAAAAAAGATGTCAATAGTAAAATTGACATCTAAAATAAATAAATAGGTAATTTATGTTTTTTAGTATCACCCTTAACCTTAAAATTCCTTAATGACCTTTTAAAAATATGTTGAGTTGCCCTATCAACACTATCCTTTGGAGAACAACACATAATATTAGGATTTACAAACCATGTACGACTTGTGCAAATCCTTCCATCATCAGT
>NZ_CP033791.1:0-5412 GCF_003812125.1 Bacillus sp. FDAARGOS_527 | reverse complement strand
ATTTTCTTCCACCAAATCTGTACTTTGCAAACGTTCATAATCCCTTTTGACCATATAGGCAGCGTTCACCATTTTTTGTACTCTTTTCAATTCGTTCGTTCCAATAATCCAATTCCCAGTGTTTTTGGTTATCGTTTCTGTTTTAAATAATCCTTTTTTCACAACCTCTGTTTTTTTCTCTTTCCCTTTTGCATTGATTTTGATTTCTTGTGGTAATTGTTCACTAAGATCTAAAAGCTTTTTCTTTTTACTTTCAAATTCTTTATCTAAAGATTGGATTTTTCTCTCCAAGTCTTTTTCTTTTATCTTTACTTCCGCATCCATCGCCTTTTTTTGTTTCTCTATTTCATCAGAATGCTTTTTTAAATCCTTAACGGTATCAACACCAATCGTTTTATCGTTTAAAATGCCACCTTTGTAGATGTGTGGTATTTCCTTTTTCAAAAATGTATCTAAATCTTGGTGGAATGTCTTTAAATCTTTTCTTGTTAAAACCTCTTTGGCTGAAACTTTTTCCCGTTGTTTTTTCTCGTCCCAAACAACAGGCATAAAAGCAAAATGCATATGAGGTGTTGTTTCGTCCTTATGTACGTTAGCGGACAATACATTTTTTTCACCGCCATAACGATTCGCTAAAAACTCATAGGTTTTTTCAAAAAATTCACGTTGTTCTTTTTCTGAAGTCCCCTTCAAGTTTTCTGGTAACGTAACAACCCAATCACTACAAACTTTTACATCTTTCCGATTCAAACAATGTACTTCACGTAATCGATCATTCATGCGGGAAAGTGTATTTCCTTCTTTTTCGCATAAATCATAATTTAAATTTGACCGCTCATTATCAATCTCTTGATTCGAATGATTTTCTGTTTTTCTGTCCCAATGAATCGATAATCCTTGTACGCTGCCTTTTGTATATTTTTCTACATGAGCCACAAGTAAGCCCCCCTTTTGGTAATCAGCATAGCACGAAGATTGAGAGAATCCAATAATTTGGTCTAGCACGTTATACCAAATTTCATTTGGACGTGCTCTGCGAGGCTCGTTGGCTTCGCCAAACCATGCCTTGCATGGCAAAAAAACCTCGGACTTTGTCCGAACCTACAAGGGGAACTCTTCCCCTTGACCCCATCAATCGAACTCCCCAACCCCTCAATCCTTGAGGGACTCCCTCGCCGGTTGGCAGGCCAAAACGTTTGACGTTTTGACAGGCCAAGAGGGTGAAGAATCAATTGCACGTGTCAATTCCTTAATGCTCCTTTCATGGATCAGCACAAACCGCTGACCCCTTCCAGTCCGCTTACCATTGACACTTACCGCTAATTTTTCCTTTTCCAACAATCGCTTTGCAAATTACCCCAAACATATGTGTTTCCTATTCGAATGAATATAAGAGTAAAGTACATAATAAATATGAAATATACGTTTACTCTTCAACTGTTACCCCTAAAAAGAACCCTATCCAACATTAGGGTTCTTTTTTCATACCAAGCCAAAAATAAAAAAGGCTTATCCAGTTATATACACATTTTTGTCCCCTGCATACACTACTTATGTACAACTGCCTACTTGATAAATTGCCATACAACAGAGTGATTGAAAGGGGATTTTATGAATTATTCATTTAATAAATCTGATAAATTAATCCCTTTTAAAAAGAACTACGGGTGTTCAAAAACAGCCTGTAGGGACCCTTGTAGTTCAATACCAATAAAAAAGTCAAAATCCACTATATAGGATTTTGACTTTTTTATTGGTATCCCCCTTGTTTTTGGGTGTGAGTGCTGGCTGGGGGTTTGGGGGCTAGCCCCCAGGAACTTAACGTAATTTTATATGGCATTAGTGAAATTCTTGAACGATAGATCAAGGCGGTTCGGCAGGTACAATTGCTAGTCCAAGTCGTGCAACTTAAATCCTCGTTTTTGGTATGTTCGGCTTGGCGACATGCTCACACCTGCCGAATTTCACTATGCAATAGCAAAAGAGTGGAGATTTTTTGAGTGGTTTTCTCAAAAAATACTACTCGACTATTGCTTAGTTAAAAGCCAATTTTTTTATACTGTCGAACAAAACACCAAAACCATGGTACAAGATAAGAGAGGGGATAGTTTCTAGAAAAATAGTGTTTAAGCTAGATATATCAAGGGATTTGGCGATTTTAGGCATTACATGAGGGATGTAACGACATTACATGAGGGATGTAATCATATTACACGAGAGATGTAATTAACATTACAATGATTTATTGTAACGTTTTGCATTTTTACTCTTTACAATCATTACAATGGTTCGTTATAATGACATTACATTATTTTATAGTAAGGAGGTGCTATTATGGCTAAAGTGACTAATACAATTTCAAGAACAATCGTTAATGAAGATGGTCAAATTACTCATCAAGAAGAAGAGAAAGTTATAAATTGGGGTACAGAGCCGAATTACATAAAAGTTTATTTAGACACAATTTTATATTTAAAAGACCTTCCTAAAGGATTAAATAGCATTTTATATGCTTTTCTAAAAAGAATGTCTTATGGAAATCAATTAGTTGTTAATGCGGCATTAAAAAGACAAATAGCAAAAGAATTAGGACTTTCTCTATCAAGTATTAATAACGCTATTTCTAAATTTGTGAAAGGCGAATTACTAATTAGGGAAGATACAGGACTTTATAAAGTAAATCCTCATTTGTTTGGAAAAGGCGATTGGAAAGACATTGCAAAAATACGTTTAGAAGTTGTTTTTGATCCAAAAGGAAAAACTATAATGTCTGAAATTGAAAAAAAAGAAACCAAAGAAGAAAAACAAAAAGTAGAAATATAAACCCCAAAAAAAATGTTCCCTGCATACTGGACACAGAGAACACTTATGCAGATAAGATTGAGACCCCTATTTGCATGTCTCCAGTATGCACAAACCTTTTTTATAAATCAAATACATTTACTGGAGGGAAATATAATGACTGCAAACCAAATGTTAGAAATGATTGTTGAGCAAAGTGTACAGGAACTAGAAAAAATTGAAAATCTTAAGGAATTACATAAACACGAAGACAAATTCACTTTTGAAGAATTTGAACAACTTGAAGTAGCAATACTTCTAGAAATGTCGAACATGAAAGAAGAATTTTATAGAGAAGGCTTTAAACAAGGCGTAAAATTCATTTTATCTATGCAAAAATAGAGCAAAAAGGCGATGCCCCTTACACTGGGTATCGCCTTTTTTATAGCTCCATCCCTCTATTTTTTTGTGTCTTTGGTCGGCTCTCTTTTTTAGATTGCTCTGATTGACGTTTTAAGCCCGATAGAGAGTATTTCCGCTCTTCCCCTAGTATTTTATCTAGGAATTCTTTTAAACGCTCTATAAAGCCCTCTAAACGCTTCTGAGGGATTGTCTTCGCCTCTTTATTCTCTTCCAGGATAGAAAGCCATTGTTCGCCTTCTTTTCGATTTTTAGGCTTATGCCCATTCTCTAGACTATGGAGAATCAAACGTCCTTTCTTTTCAGTGTCGCTAATCTCTAAATCTTTGTTTATATCTTGCAACATGCTCTTATATACAATCGCATCCGTTCTGTATTCCTTCAGCGTGTCTACTTCTTTTTCCAGTAAACCAAATTAAAATTCCGCATTATCTGCCCTTCGATCCGCCTCGTAATACTTCTCTTCTAACTCTTCAATTTTTTCATTTGCTGCAGCCATTCTTTTTTCAGCTTGATATTGTACTTTCATGCTAGATACAGATAAATCTTTTAATTTCTCAAATTCCTTAGACGGCAATGTGACCTTATCTCCAAACATCGTTTTCTTTGCTGATGCTTCAATTTTCTTCAGTACTTCTTTTGGTTCTTTAAACACTTTCATTTCTGCGGTCGCATCCGCTTTTTGTTGTTGTTTTTGTTTATGTATTTCATCAGAATGCTTTTTTAAATCCTTAACGGTATCAACACCAATCGTTTTATCGTTTAAAATGCCACCTTTGTAGATGTGTGGTATTTCCTTTTTCAAAAATGTATCTAAATCTTGGTGGAATGTCTTTAAATCTTTTCTTGTTAAAACATTGACACTTACCGCTAATTTTTCCTTTTCCAACAATCGCTTTGCAAATTACTCCAAACATATGTGTTTCCTATTCGAATGAATATAAGAGTAAAGTACATAATAAATATGAAATATACCTTCAACCTTCAACTGTTACCCCTAAAAAGAACCCTATCCAACATTAGGGTTCTTTTTTCATACCAAGCCAAAAATAAAAAAGGCTTATCCAGTTATATACACATTTTTGTCCCCTGCATACACTACTTATGTACAACTGCCTACTTGATAAATTGCCATACAACAGAGTGATTGAAAGGGGATTTTATGAATTATTCATTTAATAAATCTGATAAATTAATCCCTTTTAAAAAGAACTACGGGTGTTCAAAAACAGCCTGTAGGGACCCTTGTAGTTCAATACCAATAAAAAAGTCAAAATCCACTATATAGGATTTTGACTTTTTTATTGGTATCCCCCTTGTTTTTGGGTGTGAGTGCTGGCTGGGGGTTTGGGGGCTAGCCCCCAGGAACTTAACGTAATTTTATATGGCATTAGTGAAATTCTTGAACGATAGATCAAGGCGGTTCGGCAGGTACAATTGCTAGTCCAAGTCGTGCAACTTAAATCCTCGTTTTTGGTATGTTCGGCTTGGCGACATGCTCACACCTGCCGAATTTCACTATGCAATAGCAAAAGAGTGGAGATTTTTTGAGTGGTTTTCTCAAAAAATACTACTCGACTATTGCATTGTGGAAAGCCCTCTAAAAAAAATGAAAAAAGAATATATTTAAGGCGATATTTATCGCCTTAAATATATAGAAAAGAGTAAGCAGGGGGTAAAAAGTAGATTTTAAGCTGATATATAGCTATTGAAGGGCATTTTCTTTGGTCTAATTTTTTATACTTTTTGGTCTAATTTTTTATACCTTTTGGTCTAATTTTTTTTGACCTTTTGGTCTAATTATGATAAAATAGAAATACAAAAATATAGGAGAAAGGTGATAATATTCCAAAACAAAAAACTGAAAACGAAATAATATATAACGGTAAAAGTCGATGGAGAAACCTAGATACAGGTGAAATAATAGAAACTGATGAAGTCATAAAGAAAACTCCTAGAAATGGTTTTATGATCACATATTTAACTGCAATCGTTCAATTAATAGATAGTTTAGGTAATAAAAAAATGCAAGTTGTAAAATACATATTAGAAAACATGGACAAATCAACAAATACGTTAATTATAACTACAAGAGAATTGACCGAAAAAAGCAAGGTATCTAGACAAACTGTAATAGACACATTAAAAACACTGGAGCAAGCCCAAATAATTACTAGAAGAACTGGAGCAATAATGATACATCCAAGCCTT
>NZ_CP033790.1:0-53042 GCF_003812125.1 Bacillus sp. FDAARGOS_527 | reverse complement strand
TTAATTATTTTAATCCTCCCCTTGTATTAAGCGATATGGAGTTGCATTAAATTGCTTTTGCTATTTCAACAAGTAATCTCATGAACAGCGGAATCATTTGAACAACTATATAGCCAATCCCTGCACGACTTATTAACGAGAAGCCTCGTTCCTGGCTACCAACCATAATGAACAGCCCGCCGCATAACGCTACAACGGATGCAATTGGATAGGAAACTGCTTTAATCAAGAAAATAACCGGCTCAAACGCATTTACAATACGATTGTACAGTTGGCCATCTATATAATTTTTTATCTTCCCATCGTTGGACTGCACATCTTTAAATACTTCATTCACATCTGGATTATTTCCATCAGCAAATACGTGAGGAATATCTATAATGTTGCTGAATATAATAGCACTACCGATTACTATACTTACTCGCACTGCGACAGGTGCGTATTTTTTTGCTTTCTTTTTGAACAAGCTCCACTTTTTCTTTGCCCCGTAGTTACCATCCATAAAATCTTTGATGCTCATTGTCTCTGTTGCCATATGGACCATCTCCCTATTTTTAATGGAAATCAGTAACTGTAAATATGTTGCAATCCAATCCCTCGCAAAGCTTCTCTAGCTGTTTTCTGCGGTATTCCGTCGTGGTGTACCAAATAAATTTAGGCGCCTTCTCAAATACGTTGCATTCAATTAATTTGCGATATTTCTGCATCTTGATACGGTTCGCACTCATCTTTTGCTCGTGATCCACCTCCACGATGTGATAACGGCCATTATCCGTAAATAGTGCATCTGCAATTATGGAAACGATACCTTTCACGTTCATTTTAACTTCCTGCTTCCACGTTTTCGGGCATTCATAAGCGATGTAGATGTCATTTCGCATTATATAGTGGCGAAATTGATTCGAACGCTTGAGTATTTTCTTACTCCCGATACGTTCGCGCCCTTCTTTATTGAGATAGTACACCTTCTCCCCATCCCTAAAGCTAGACACATATTCTTCAAGACTTTTCATCACACGCGAAGCATTCCTGTCACCGCCAAGATCATGAAGTACCTGGATTTGCTTTCTACTTAAAAATCCCAACTTCTTCAAGCTCAAGAGTATGTTTTCTAAGCGTTGTTCCTTCATGGCTAGTTTTTGCATCTTCATGCTCCTTCCTCGCTCTTATGTTGATATGTGGCTTTATGATATTATCAATTTGTTTATTATCGATATAAACCGTCTGTAGGACCTTCTTCTCATTTGTTTGGTATATTGCTCTCCCTTTTATGTTAGGAAGACTCTCTGCACCGCCCTCATCAAGTACAGCTCGACTTCCCGCTTCTGTCTGCAATCTAAAGCAAATACGAGCGCCTATATTTTGTCGTAACTGTGATGGCAAAGCTTCATTTGTTGGGTATTGCGTCGCATATACCAAGCGAAATCCCGCTGCCCTGCCACGACGACCTATATCTACAATGATGTCCCTGCACTCCTGATATGGGGCTATGTCGGCTGCTTCATCGACAATTACAAAGTATCGCACTGGATCCCCGGCTTCTTTTATATCTTCGTATCCTTTTTCTAGTAAGTATTCGTTTCTAGCATTCAGTTTATCTTGCAATTCCCTTAGAGTCTCTAGGGCTTCCTCTGGATTCTTCGCAATTGATTCGACCTGATTTAAGAATCTGTATCGGTTGAAAGAGAGACCACCCTTCAAATCGATTAGGAATAGATTTATATTTTCTGATTGGTTGCGTACCAGAGATGTAATGATAAGCTTTAGTACATTTGATTTCCCCATATCCGTCATACCGGCAGAAATCATATGAGATAGCTGATCAAAGTCATGTTTTACTAACCCATCCCTTGTATAACCGATAGGGACTTCCCATCCTCTACACTGCCTCATCATGTCTTCCTCAAACTTCACAAAATCAGGAATCCCTTTCTCATAAACTCGTATTTTCAGCAAACCATCGTAAGACAGCTCAATTTCCTTTCTAACGAGTTTTTTCTTGTTTATGATGTTTTGTATTTGTTTTAAGATATCTTTTCGCAAACGAAGAGATTTGAAGTCTTGTAGTTTAAAATCGTAAACTTTGCTCTTATGATTTAATCCATCCTCTAAATGCTGAATCTTGTGTTCAAAATCGGAGAAGCTAAGACCAAGCGGAATCCTATACGCATATTCAACTCCCCAATCATTTCTCGTTTTGCGAAGCAGTTGTATAGTCCTGGTCTCTTTTCCTTCTTTTACTTTTAATCCGCAGTTCGCGCAAATCCTTTGAATCTTGGAGGCATCGTTAGTTGCTCCTTTTTGATGCATTTTCGCAAAAAGAATTACACTACCAACAGCAGCAGAACTTAATAACTCGAATATCAAAGCGTGACACCACCTATCTAGATGTATTCTGCAAGAATAGTCCCTGAAGATTAGAAGAGATAAAAACAGCTATGAACCATTGAAAATACTAATTTTGTAATGTCTAAAGCAATATTCTGTGAGCGAATTCTATTTGGAATAGAGAAAACGAATTTTTAAAAGGCTATCAATTTGGAACTGAGAATCGTAATTTGTTTGGTATGGTAAAAGGTATTGAGTACTGTTTGGCCTTTATGTCAGTTTTTTTCTCGCGTTTAAAAAAATGACGGAAAGGGCAAGCTATTCATGAGGTGGTAAAGGTGTTTGGATTAGGTAAAAAACGGAGCAAATTTGGTAAATGGCTAGACAAACAAGGGATCACACAAGGGGAATTGGAGAAGGCTGCTGAGTTAAGTAGGGGCACTATTTCGAAAGTGTGTAATGATAAAAAGTACAGACCTAAGTTTTCAACTGTATCCCAAATAACAAGGGGATTAAAGAAGTTAGGAAAAAACATAAATGAAAATGATTTTTGGATGTAGCTTCGTGAAAAACGGAGCTATTTTTATTCTTTTAAAAGAACGTATATTCTGTGTGATAAGAACAAAAAAACGGAATAGCATTAACAAATGCATTCCGATATGATTAGAAAAAGGAGAGATGAATATGACGAAGGATATAGTAAGAAGAAATCAAGCTGGAGCTATTATTTATGATAATATCAATGATTTTGAGTATTTGAACATACCTATGATTCTTAAAGAAGAAGACGCGCCAGTATATGAAGTTCTTAGTGTTGGTACTGCCGGAAAGGACGACGTTGCAGCGGTTTCAATGGATAGAATTACAATGTCAAGGACCGTCATACAAGTAGCAACAATTAAAAATAGTGATGGGAGCGTTAAAGCGTATCGCTTACCAATAGAATTAGAAAAATGGGTTCAGCACTGTATGAACGCAGTGTTAGAAGGATACAAACCCTTCCCAAGAAAAGTGGCGTTTGGAATTATTAATAATAAATATTATGTTGAATTCAAATAAAAAAAGAGCCGCCCAACAGGACGGCTCTTATTTTTTTACTTCACATACACATAGGCTTCATTTGCAGTAATATAGTACGTTTTACCTTTACTATTGTGCACTTTATATTGCGGGTATCCATTGACGTTTATTTTTGCATCAATTGTAAAACCTAAACCTCCATCTACAGAACCAGCAACATCTTTATCCTGCCAAGATGGAGCATCATAGAATCGTAAATTATTAACTTTAGAAATAACACGCTTACCTACAATTGATGAATCTACTGTGCTCTTCTTACTAAACTTCACATAAGATGGATCGTTCTTAATCCATTGTTCTCCACCAAGATTTAACCAGCCATCCTTTTCACCCCATACAACATACGATTCCGGTTTATTTAACTGGCGAATCTTAGAATAGCTTGTACCAGGTCCTTTACGTAAATTTACGTTGTAACCTTCAATATAAGCAATACCATCTGTTACAGCCGTTGGAACTTCTGCTGGTTTAGATGGCTTATCAGGAACGGAAACTTCCACACTAGAATTATTGTATGCTCGTTGTACATCAGCGCGGAATTGAGCTTCTGATACACCATGAGACTTTAAGTAATCAAGTGGGTCTTCATGATCAGTTCCACCAAGATATTTTGTAACATCATAGTGAGTCCATAATCCTTTTTCTACAGATAATCCACGATCACGAAGGATTTTAGCCAATAACTTAACGTACTTATCATAGCTTCGTTTGAATTTCTCATAATCACTTGTTTCGCATAATTCTACGTGAACAAATCGTTTATTTGCTCCTGGTCCTGCGCCATAGGCAATGTATTTCGTATCAGCAATTTGGATTGTTTCATTCCAATCAACTGCATAATGCACGAATGCTGAACGCCACGTACGAGACTCATACTTTTGAATATTAATAGCTGGCGCTTCAGGAGTTGCTGTAGAATGTGCTACAACGCCCTCATAAGCACCTACACCATTACGGTATGGTTGTTTCGGTAAATCAGGAATAATCAGTGTTCTATCCGCAAAAGCACTTGTTGCAATGGATAAAACTAAAATAACAGCAAAGAGTACAGAAGAAATATGTTTTAATGTTTTTTTCATTTTATATCAGCATCCTTTTTCATAATTTTTGTGTGGTCAAATAATCCACTTGCTGATAGACCAATGATGATTCCTTGAAATACATTTGTTTTGATATCTCCGTCCAAAAATAAAACGCCTAGCACAATGCCAAGCGTTAAATTCAATAACGGAATATATTTTGTTTGTAATCCAATTGTTTTTACGATTTGTGAAAGACCAACTACAATTCCAATCATTACAGCTAAACTCACCATTACATACCACCTCCTTTCATTAAGAAAGTGAGAATGCCGCCGACAATTCCACCGACAATAAGTCGCAAAATCCATGTGGTATTGGCGCTGATTTTATCTAACTGTTTGTTGATATTGATAATGTCTTTCTCGTTACCTGTTGTCCGCATTTCTAAACTTTTAATTTCCAAGCGAATGTCCTTAATATCTTGCTTTATTTCTTGAACATCACTTCTTACTTCTTGTAACCCTTCCACTTTGACCACCTCATTTCAAAATAAAAAAGCCTGCTATAAGCACGCTTCGGTTTGTTGTAAAAGCCGTATTTTGTTTATAATGAATAACCCATCACTGAACTATTTGTAATTAAATCTTCTCTTTCATTTTTAATTAAATATGAGTCGATACCGGTTTTTAAGTCTGGACGCCTTGAAACAACATAAGTGTATGTGTATATTTCATCAATAACTCTTTGCGCTAAATAATTTGCCATTTTACATACCTCCAAGTAATACATCATCCAGAGCTTGCTGTGTTAGTTCTAACTGTTTTTTAAGTAATTCTAATTCTGACGGTTCCTTTGGTTGTGGTTCTTCTGGCTTCGGTTCAACCGTTTTCACCCATTTACCTTCCTTGAATACAGGCTCGTAAGCTAACCAAGGACAAACTTCTAAAGTACAGTTAGGAGGGATGTCAGGCTCATAGCCTACAATGACATCTTCTTCATATGGCACTTTAATAGTTTCATAATCTACACTTGCCATTACACAGTCAGGACATTCGTATTTACTGATTACTGGTAACTCTTCACCTGTCTCTTCGTCAATCTTAGGCTTGTACGTGCCATCTTCAATGGATTGGTGAAGCGCGCATAACTTTTCTTCTGTTACGATTTCTTTTTGTTCTTCGCGTTCAAAAGTTCTCTTCTCGTAAATCGGTTTCTCGTCTAAAAGTCTATAATCAGTAAATTTTCCGTTTTCGTCATAAAAATACCCATATTGTCTAGTCATGCGTTTTCCTCCTTAATCTACTACATAAGTAATCGTATCGTATACACTCTTATCGGTAGCGCTAAACTTGATATTCCCTGCCGCTTCTACTGTCACCCTAACGACAGTTCCATCAGTAGCTAGCGCATTAGTCACCATGAATGTTGAAGGTCTCATTTCAGGTGGGATAGTAGCAACTATATTATCTGTAGAACCTGCTTTTCTTTTAAGTGCAATTCTAATAGTGACCGTGTTCCCTCTTCTTCTTGCCACATTAGGTGTACCAGTATCGAATGCTTCACCATTAGCCGTTACAACCAAGTCAACTTGGCTGTCTTTCGTTTTCGTTACTAAGTTTGTGTTTGGGGCGGTTACATTAAACGTGTTAGTTGCTTCAAGGTACTGGAATACTTGTTTATTATTCTTCCAGTCATACGCTTGGAATCCGCTCTGTTCTAGTAGTAATCCACTCTGAACCTGCCCGTCAATAATTCCTCGAACCGCTTTTGACGCTCCACTTTTTACGTCAAAATTCAAAGTACCCGTTAAAGTGTCGCCTGTTTTCTTTAGAAGATTGGATGCAGAGTTTACTGTGAATTCTTTAGTGGCAGGATTGTACGACCATACGACTTGATTTTGTGCAATATCATAAAATGAAAATATTCCTGATGTATTGTTCCGAAATAAAATATCGTTAGCGGTATTTTTAAATCTGAGGTCACCCGCTTCAAATATCGTCGTTCCTGTTATCGTTCCACCTGTAGTTTTTAACAGGTTTGTATCTGACAAGACTGTAAATCGTTTAGCCACTGGGTCATATTGCCACACCCTCGCAAGGTTTTTGTAGTCATATAAGATAAGTGCCCCATCTGTAGCGGATTCTAAACCGAATAAAGCTCCAGTAGCATCTCTCCAACGATAACCTTTACTCTTAGATCCGACTGAAATATCCATGTCTACATTACCCGACATGGTACCACCTGTTTTTGGTAACGCCGTATCTGCTTTTACGCCGGCTGCAATAATCCCGTTAATATCTACACCTTCAAGTTTCTCCCCTGCTTCAATTGCTTTTTGAATAACTGGAAATTCATTTGTAGATTTCATTGCTTCATCAGACATTATCGATTCATCAACAGCAAAAACAAATTTGCATGTTTCAATTACTTTATTATCAGGGAAGGTTAACCTTAATTGCGCAACTACGTTTCCGTAGGCAATAAGTGTTTGTGTGCTTAATACTACATAATACTTACCTTGCATTTGATTTACATTCTGTACATCTTGGAACACTCTCTTGCCATCAGGCTTTAAAAATGCAATTTGTACCTTTGTAGCTGTCGAGAAATCCGTAACTACTTTGTCATGAGTTACATTGATTAATAGCTTGGCAGAGTTTAAATCATTCTGATAAAACCGCATTACCTTTAGTTCTTCTTCTTTTGTGGCGAAATCTTTATGTTGCATTGTGTCAATTGTTATTTCTCTTACTTTTAATAGTTCTGCCAAATGGATCACTCCTTTTGTAAATTAAAAAAAGACCAGCTTATGGCTGCTCTGGTTTCTCATTTATTAATTGTTGTTTCGGTTTATTTGTTTAGTAATTGTTGCACTAATACCTTTAATTCATCAATTTCAGCTTTCATTGAAATTTTCTCAAGTTTTTCTGCTTCAAGTTGTTCTTTAAGATTGTCAACTTCCTGCTTCAACATACCGTGGTCAAATTGAAGATTTTCAACTTTAAAGTCAACTTCTTGTATTGCTTGAATAGAAATTGCAACAGAGCTATAAAGTTTTATAGCGTCTTTCTGTGGTGTGGTGAATACATCGTCAGTGTCCTGCGCAATCATACCGTAATTAATTGGAAGTGTAATAGACTCCCCTGACTCGAAGCGTTCAACATCTCTTATAAAGTGATACTGTTTGATGTTTACAGAGTTGATTTTATCTAAAGCAGAGAATGGAAGGTCTTCTATGTCCGTTTTAAGCGCACGAGAAGAATTAGGGATAAATTCTTGCGCCCACATACGCCCTGTAGCAGATATATTTTCAGTAGCTCGTAGTGTTCTAAGTTTAATGTCTCGGAAAGCGTCACCTGTCGCACTTTTAATCTGTAATCCTTCACCTACATAGTCAGGATGCCTTGCCATTCTAAACATGATCTGATTTGCAAAAGTAAAATCTACATCTCCTTGAGCAGTTGGAGCTAAGTCTTTAATTGTCATTGCAGGGAATGACTTGTTATCACTTGTATAAAAATTAAAGTAGCCACGCTTAGCGGTCAAATTGATATCTTTAGAAGAACTCAAGGTGATAAAACCTGTAGTACCACCTGTAGAACTAGCAGTAAGAGAGATGTTGCCGTTCGTATTAGTTAAACTCATATCGCCTACAGAGTTAATTTGCATTGCTCCATCATATCTGTAGAAATTGATATAGGAAGATTTAATGACGTCATTTCCATTACGACCTGTAGCAATCCCAATCGAAGCCACTGAGTTAGTGAATACGTTTGAATTTATTGTAGTTTGGTCAATTACTAATGATCCGTTTAACGTCCCTGTTGTCTCATAATCATTACCAAGAATTAAAGCGGACTGAATGTTCCCGTCTGTACGCTCAATGAATCCTAAATAACCTCTACTACGTCCACCACCGTATACAGTTAAATTCTGTGCATTTAAACGAATATGATTGGCGCCTGAACCTGCAGGAGCAGTTTGAATTGTTACCCCTTGCAAAGTCTGCGCTTTAAGATGTTTTGCTTCAATGTAACCATCAAGATAAATTTTACTCGCTTGAATTAATACAGATTGAGCTGTTTGGTTGATTGTGGAAGCAATTTCGTTATTTTTAACTCGTAAGTTAATCTCATCACTCATTAAAGATAATTGTGAAGTATGATTATCTACTATAGCTTTACTCCCAAAACGCCCGTCAGAATCTGTTTTATTGTAAACATCATTTTTCTCTGCTTTGAGATTAATGCGGTCAGATTGTTGATTTATACTGGTTTCAATAGTAGATACCTTAGAGTCGAATTCAGAAGTAGCCACTTTTTTTGCAATCTCTCCAACAAGTTGGTCGTAGTTAGCATAATCTTTAGGATTTTCCATGAAACTCGAAGGATTCTCACCTTGTTGAAATTGTGGTTGAGAAGCCCAAATAAGGCCGTTTTTATTTATTCCTATACAAGCTTCAGCATGAGTAACAGCGCTTGAAGGTACATCAGCAGTAACGGAAATAAATGTCCATACGCCATCAGTTAACTTATCTTTTAAAGTTACATTCGTAGTTGCAACTACAGTTAACCCATTCCGAAACTTAATTTCCAAATATCCATCTTGATCTAAGCCATCTTTACTATTCGTAAATATCCATGCAGATAACACTACTTTCCCTGAGTTAGATGTAACAGGAGTCATCTGGCTTATTCCTGTCAAAACGTTTCCTGTTAACCCTGTAGCTTGAATCTGAACAGAATTATACCCGTCATGTCTTTTGGATGTTGTAGGTGTAACCGCTGTTCCTGCAGTAGCTGTCACACTCCACTTACTAAGGCTTGGGGTTCTAGAGATAATCACACCAGAACTTGGGTTAATTTCTCTATCTTCAAATGCAGAATTGAATAGAATATTTGTACTGCCTAAACCACCTAAATAATC
Organism: Bacillus sp. FDAARGOS_527; assembly: GCF_003812125.1. Taxonomy (NCBI): domain Bacteria; kingdom Bacillati; phylum Bacillota; class Bacilli; order Caryophanales; family Bacillaceae; genus Bacillus; species Bacillus sp. FDAARGOS_527. The sequence continues at coordinate 43,686 of NZ_CP033790.1, read as the reverse complement.
TTGCATTTGTTTTTCAGAGATTTTCGACTTCATAGATTCATTAGTGAGTTCAAGATCCCTTTTAACTTCCTCGACATCCGGAACGACAACATCCCACACTGTACCTGTCCATATTTTCAAAATACCAGGCTTGCCACCACTAATATCACGCCATAGCGTTTTATTTGGTTTAAGACCCGCGATAGGAGGAGAAACACTTTCTATAATATCGACCATGTTTTGATCCATATAATCTTTTGTAGCAGTAGCTAAATCTTTAGCTGTTTTCGATTCTTCAACAGCTTCATTCGCCTTTTTAGCTGTATCATTTGCTTTTTCTTCTAATGCAGCAAACCATTCTTTCGATACTTTGTCATTAATCATGGAAAGCATCTTTTGATACAGTCTTCGCAACGCTTCATCTTGGTTGACTATTTCTACATAGTTTCCAAATTTGTGCTTGTTTTGATGCTTATCCTTATAGGAATTGTCTCCTACAATAGCTCTTGCTTCTAGGTAAAGAGTCGGTGTCATACCTTCGTCGATAATACGGATTGTGTCACCTTCTCTAACATCCTCATGCTCATATCCAAATACGCTAGATATGTCAACAGAATTCACTTCGTAAGTAACGATTGCGGAAACACGCTTTTTTAGCTCCATTTTGGCTAATGTTAACAATCTGGACGGAGTAAGTTCATCTTTTTCAGATTCCGGAGTGTAGAATCCAAATAGATGCTTTCCGTTCACATTCCAACGTTGAAACGCTGCGTCATCGACAATATATTGAGATCCATTATTCACAGATTCGATAGTGATTAACTTGTCGTTACCGTCCGCATCTTGGCCTATATAATACGGAAATAATGCAGTAATAATGTTTTCAGAGTTCTCTATGCGCTTGATTCCTACTAAATCCTTACCGAGAGTAACCTCTTTATTCGTTTCTCTGCCGCGTTTCTTAACAAGGTCAATGAATCTTCTCGGCTTGCCGGTTCCGATCTCTATCCTGTATTGGATCTCGATGTTGTCGAAGAGAGTTGCGATTTGCTGAATGAATTGCAAAGGGCTCATGGGTTTTTCTATTTTAAAAGAGCGTTTCCCTATCGCTTCGATAAAGCCAACTTCCCAATCAGTATGACTAGTAGCAAACTTTAAATACTGTTCAGCACTCCAACTTTTAATCTCTTGCGGTGTTAAAGGAACCTCTTTATCAAGTAAAATCCACTCACCTGATGCATAGATAGTAACATTATGATTTTCAGAGTCTTTTTCGATAGAAGTGATTACATAGGGAGTAATAACACCTGGATTCGTTTCTTTTAATATCAAATTCTTTTGTTGGATATAATCTAGAAACGGAGAATCTTCTAATAGTTTGAAGTCCAGTATGTCGACGTTATCTTTGATTTCCCAGTGTCTTAGATCATCGAAATAATCCGCCGGCTGAATAGTAGCGATAATTTGTTTTGTTTTAAAATCTACAATGTGTAAATCTCCGCTTACCTTCTTCATTATTTGTACCTCTCCCTGTAAACAATTCGCGCTGTCCCTATGTTAGATGGACGTATAATAATATCGTTCCAACCTCTTTTTACAGTAGGGAATCTACTAAAGATGTCTTTTAATCCAATTGCATTTGTTCCATTTATTGTTACTAGTGATCTCTCTGTATCTATCTGAACTTTATCCCCTACATCAAAAATATAAGGAGTTTCATCAAGTGTTAAAGTATTAATCTTCCAAAACTTCACATCTTCAATAAATGCTATTTCAGCAGGCGGATGTGGACCATAAGCGATACAGCCTACAGCTACCTTTGCTACTGGTCTAGAAGTCATGGGGTTACTATCGGACTCGTCTCTCCAGGTGCGGACAAAACTAGCATCATCTATTTCGGTATTTTTGCGATACTTAGCAAAATAGAAACTCCACTCTTTACCTCTGCGTGCTACTGAAACATGACCCCTGAAATTATTAAAGGTATCAGAAGACATGCCCATTTCGTCAGCAATCCACTTTCTAGAACCGCCTGAATCAATAATTGCTTGTGCGGTTGTCATTTCATGACTCATGTATTCATCAGCCATTGATAATTCAACTATTACATTGTCATTAGCGTCTAAAAGCATGACCACTGTTTTCCCCATCCTGCTCCAATAACCTGACTGAAAATACATTTGCACATCAAGTCTAAAGTCTTGAATAACACCACTCGTATTGGGGATAGTTCGTTTCATAAAGGGACCATGCCACTCAGTAGCAGTTCCTATTCCGTATGATTCAGGTGTAAAAGCGTATCCTTGCCATACCTTCATTGCTCCTGAACTTTTATAGATCCCTATTTGACCCGTTACAGCCGTCCAAGGAGTTAAACTATTCATTTCATCCCATATTAGGCGCTCATCTTGTTTTACCACACGGGTTTTAACTCCAGTAGGATAACCAAGCCTAAAATATTCGTCATCATTCCATACATCCAAGAACGGGCTAGGATTTGTCACTTCAATATCGATGATAGGATTTGTTTCTACTGTCCCATTATTTTCAAAGGACACTTTTAATTCCTGATTCTGCACCAGCATAACTTCTGTTTTAACAGCCCCTAATTTATAAGGCATAGGGCAGACAAATGTAATCTTTCCTTTTCCTCTGAAAATTAATTCATCTATGTCTGCTTCACCATCAATTACAGCCATGTAAGTGCGATCTGGTTCATCATCAAAAATCAATTCGCAAGGTTGATCTGTCACAAGCCAATCCGCTAAATCTTCTTTCTTCTTTTGCATTTCACTTTGGCTACCCGCCCTGATAATGACAGGAACTTCTATTGTTCTTACATTTGTATTCGTTTGTAGGAGATACCCTCCTGCTTTAGAAGGAACCTTTAAGATATCTCTCTCAACAGGAGACCATGCAGGTCGGTTAAATCCCATTAAGATAAAGATGTAGTCTTTACGTATCCCGTTAAATGAAAAACTACCTGATGGCATTCGACTACCTCCTTCCGGTATTTTTATCTATAAAAAACACCTCCCTTAGTTAAAAGGAAGGTGTTACAGTTGGTTTAAATTGTGCCAGACGTTGTTTTCGTCTGTTATTTGTAGTTTCTACAGGTTGTGCTAACACTTCTCCAACAACCTTTTTATCCATTACGATGTACGTGTTATTTTGATCGCTCTGATTACTATCTTGAGGCGTTGTTTTAACTTGTCTCTCTTGTTTAGGTGCTATATAAGCGGCTTGTTGTGCTGTAGGATTAACGTTAACCATATCGTTAACAAATCTCTTAGAGCTTGAAAATGCGGAATTCAGAGCTGCGTTATCAATACCACCACCAATGATATCACCCATAACTATATCTTCTTGAAGAGATGAAAATCCATCAGCTACAGCTTCAGCCATCGTTTTAGCTTTATTAACTGCTAAATTCGTTAGCGAAACAATACCATTAGCCAGACCTTCCGTCACAAATTCACCCATTCCATACATTAGACGAGAAGGAGAGTGTATATCGAAGAAGTCGGCGATTCCATCTTTGATGTTACTTGCTACGCTCTTAACAGCTGATACAGCTTTTCCGACCATGCTAGAAATACCGTTAATCAGACCTTGGATAATGTCTTTGCCGATGCTTTTAAGCATTGTACCTGCGTTACTGAAGCATTTAAGGATAGCTCCAATAACTTCAGTGATAATCGTAGAAGATAAACGACCTACAGTCTTCACGATACCATTAATTAAAGCGATAAGTAACTTAACGCCTGTCTCTAGGATTTGTGGCAAGTTAGCTACAATTACTTTAATGAACTCCCATGTTAGTTCCCATGCTTTCTTTAGAAGACCAGGAAGAGCTCGTATGATACCTCTAATGATAGACTCTACTATTTGAATACCTTTTTCTAGGATCGTAGGGAAATTATCCACTAATCCTTTTGCTAATTGGATAATCATTTTAAGCCCAGCGTCTAGCAATCTAGGAAGGACTTTAACGATACCGTCAATAAGTTTCATAAGGATATCAATACCTGTCTGTAGGATAGTAGGAAGATGTTTGATGATAGAATCTAAAAACTTATTCATCATATCATAAGCATTCTGTATCCATTGAGGGAAACGCTGTACAATACCTTCTAAAAGCTTAGTAATAATTGTAATGCCTGATTCAATTATCTTTGGTAACATGTTGCTAATCCCTTCCAGAAGATTTTCAATAATAGTAAGTCCCATCTCTAATATCTTAGGAAGGTTATCAGTTAAACCTTTTTGTATTTTTAGTATCATATCGAGTCCTGCGTTTATCAATGAAGGAGCAACTGCAGTTACAGCAGAGAAGAACGCATTAGATGTATTCACAATAATATCTATAGCTGCTTGTACAATTATAGGGAGTGAAGTCGTGATACCTGTAATGATTGTACTTATGATATCAATACCAACCTGTAATATTGTAGGAATCATTCCTACAATTGTCTCAATGAAACGTAGAATGATAGATCCTGCTGTTTCTAAGAAACCAGGTAACATCTGATTGATACCTTCTACAATCGTAGGGAGGAATCTCAATGCAGTAAGTAGCAATCCTGGTAAACCACCAATCAATATAGTAATCAATGTAGGAAGAATTGTTGTGAATATCTGTCCTAGTTGGGAAGTATCTCCACCCATAGCAAGCCTGATAGCTTCAACAAAGTAACCAATACTAGTCTTAATTTGTTCTATAGCAGTACCAATCAAGATGGCGACGTTCTGGAAACCACCACTCATTGACGATAACCAACTGTTCATGATATCTCCTGTAAGTACCACTTGTAAGATGTATTGCCCCAAATTCAATAGATTCTGACCAAATTCCCCTATTACTGGGAAGGTAGCGATAAAGTCCGCTCTAAATTCAGCAAGAGCAATCCCCATCTGCTTGACACCCATTATCATATTTACAGGCAGTTTCATTAGCGACTCATTAGCGAAGTCACCCGTTCTCGCTACCTCTAGGAAGTACATCCCCATGTCTTTCAAGGTAACGCCCATTCGTGCACCTTCAGCGACTGTGCTAGATACCCAGTCAATTATTGTTTGGCGAATATTAGCTACGCTCATACCGATTTGCAAGGCAGTATTCTGGAATGGTTCAGGAAGGTGAGTTACCCAATCATTAAAGTAATCGCCATCGATAGCGGTATACATTAAGTATTTGCCCATACTCATTACGTTCTGTCCGAATTGTTGAATGGCAGGAAACGTACCTATGATGCTCTCTCTCACGCTACTCATTGTTAGGCCAATCTTAAGTGCCGCACCCTGGAACCCCTCTGGTAAATGAGTTATCCAGTCATTCAAATAATCACCGTCAAGAGCCGTATAGAAAAGATACTTACCCATGCTTGCCATGTTTTGCCCGAATGATTGAATTACAGGTATTGACGATAGTATAGAAGTCCTGATGTTCGCTACCGATTGTCCTACTTTCTCCGCAGAAGCTTGGAATGGCTCAGGAAGATGCCCAACCCACTCATTCATTGCATCCCCTGACTTAGCAGTCTCATACAAGTATTTCCCCATATTGACCATATTAAGGCCAAACTCTTTTGACTTCTGACCCGCTACATTTAACCCCTTCTGCATAGCTTTAATAGAGTTTTGTACCATATCAGATTTATAGGCGTTATTAAGTAGCTCTTTCCCGTTCTTTACAAGATTAGAACTGAAATCTTTGATTGACTTAATAGTACCGTCTACAAAACCTTTAAATTTCTCGTTAGTTTTGTAAAAATGAGTAAAGGCTACGGTTGCACCGGTTATAGCAGCCGCTACGATCCATACAGGAGTGGACATAGTAGCGAATGCAGTTATAATAGGCATCATTAGTGGGCGTAATGCGAATAGAATTGCTCTTAATCCTCTAAAGTAACCTACACCTAATCCTAAAGGTAGTAGCAATCCCATTAAGGCAGGAACTAGCATAATAGTACCTTGAATAAATCTGGCCATAACCGGGTGCGCTTCATTGAATGCTATTGTTAACTCCGCCATCTTAGCCACAAAATTATAAATAGGTACCATTACTGCAGTGAAAGCTTGTCTCATCGGTTCTAGCGCCTTCGTAAGCTTCTCCATCATATTAGTAAATGCCTCAGCATATTTAGGTTCCATTTCCATATTAGCTTTATGCAGAGAACCATACATGAAAAGCATACTCAGCCCGACGCCCATAGCTAGGATAGGCATTCCCATCATTACTGAATTAAGCCTCATAGCTTCATCAGTTAAAGTTTTCATGCTCGCCTGAGGTCCGTGCAGCTCTAAAGCTATTTGTGCAGCTGAACCACTTCGCGCAATTCTATCTAGATTGTCAACTAACGCAAGCGCAGGTCTTGCGGTATTGTACAATGGGTTTTTCATCTGATCTAAGTTTTTCGTAGTCTTAGACGCAAGAGAACTCATAGCATTCATAGCCCCAATAGTTTGAAGCATCCCCATCATAGCAAGCCTGTTAGCATTAATTTGAGCATCTTGAGAAGCTTTCATAGCTTTACCAATATCATTAGCTTGGTTAATGAAATCTTTGTTAGTTCCTTGGAAGTCCTTAGATCCTTGGGCCATTTTGTAGTAACCGTACGTTGCTTTAATCTGATCTTCCATGAAAGGAATCATCGCTAACTTTTGAGCGTAAAAACCTTGTTGCATTTCCATCATCATATTTCTTGCTTCCTGGGACATGTAGCGATAGTTTCCGCCTACATCATGCATTAACCCGCCTATTTCGTCACCGTATGCTCTACGGTACTGCCTAGCATAATACTCAGAGTCGCCCACCATTCCTTGCATTTCTCTGCCCACAGTATTACGCATATCACGAGCTGTGCGGTTCATCCCTCCACCGATTCGGTTTAACTCCCTGTTAATGTTTTGCACATCTCGTCTAACGTTATTGTTATTAATCCGCGCATCTATCTCAACCCGTCCGTCAGCCATTTGAAGTCACCTGCCTCTTTTGTGCTTCCATACGTTTCTGGAAATCTTGAAGTTCTTTTGCTTCTCTAATCACCTTGGCCTCTGGTAACTCATATATAGCTTTCATTTTCTTTATGCGTTTACGCTCGTCGCCGTTGTACTTATCTTTTTTAGGTATGTCGCAGGTACGATAGTATATAGCTGTACGCATAGGGGTTTTCTCTGACAAGTTATTAAATAAAGCGAGAAATTCATCCCATTGTAATTTCCCCTGCTGTTCAAAGAGATTAATTCCATAATCATATAGAAACGACGCATATATTCTTTCTGCATCAATGGTAAAGTTTACGACAGGTATATCCGGATAATCGTCATCTTCTTCATGATGCGATTCTGTCATTTCATTTTTCTTATTTGTTGATAATAAATCGATATTTAATTTATCTCTGAACACGTTGATAATAAGGGTTTCTTTTTCAGTTGGAGATAATTGCGTTAGAAGTGCGTTATCGACAATGAGCATATTCAAAGCTATGTTAGGTTTTATATGCCCCGGAACACTTTCATCATCGAAAAGTTCCATTAGCTTTAAGATATTGTCAAAGGACAGGTTGAGTTCAATTGCAACACCTGCCCAATTGTAAATATCTCTATTTCTGTCAGTAAGTTTGAACATTACTGATCACCTTACTTTTTGACGTTAGCTAAGTATTTTGCCTGTACTTTTTCAGCTTTCTCTTTAGCTTCTTCTAGATAAAGATTATTTAAGTAGTCAACTAACGTCATTAAATTTCCTACAGACTTACCTGCTTTCTCATAAAGATCCTCAAATGTACCTTCACCTAAGAAGGTTTCTACAACGTGTTTTACTAGTTCTTTTTGTTTATTCATTAGATTATCGATTTCTTCATCCGTTGCTTTTTCGTAATCTGGTATTAAACCTTGTACTTCTTTAGTTTTCTTACCAAAGCTTTTTAATGATTTCTGGTATTTATTAATTGCGTCATCGTTAAATTCCACTTGATAAACCTTACCTGCTACATCTACCTCTTTATACGTTTTCTCGAAATTAAATTGAAATACTTGTGACATATAATCCACACTCCGTTTTTTATAGTTTTATATTTTATTCAAAGAAAAAAGAGCCGCATTAACGACTCTTTGTTTTTACAACGTTGGTGTTGCTTTAGTGAATGTTGGCACGCCATCAAAACTGATTGTGAACTCAATTTCACCTTTTGCGTTAGCGTCACCGCCGGGATTTTTAATTTCTGAGATAGTACAACGACCTTCCCACTTATCCCCGTTAGGCTCCGTCACACGAAAATCACTTTTACGAGCATTACCTACTTGGTTAACACGTTTAAAAATAAAATCTTGCGCTTCGTCACCGTAGTATCGATGCCCTTCGAATCCATAAGACATCATGAAACCAGTAATATCACGTTCTGCAGCTCCGCCACCATCGTAATAATACGTTTCTTCTGATTCTTCATTGTTATCTGGATCTACCGAAGTAATCCCTTTCGCAATAACAGCATACTTAGCTGTACTCGTTTCCGAAACATTTAACTCAAATTTATATCCGTGGTTCATTAAAAATCCGCCCAAATTAATTACCTCCTAATTCTAATTCCACTACAAAAAGAGCAGTGTATATATACTCGTTAGACGCTATTTTATCTACGAAATTAGGCTCTACATAAATGTTGAGCCTTCTCAATGTGTAAGAGTTGTCCACTGCGTGAAACTCTCTTCTATGCACATTGTTTAATTCTCTTGCTATTGCTTCCATAGAAATATTAGCTTCTAATTGGTTTTCACTTTTTAAGAGAATCTGAAATTGTTTATTTATAATCTCTCCCTCGAAATATTGCTCGCCAGGAGCTGATGGGATGATCCTAATTGCAATACTTTTTCGTGGAGCATTACTCAAACCTATATCTAATACATCGACTTTTACTGGAGCAAACATGATGTCTTTAGATAGAACAGTAGTTAAGTGGTTCTTCACCGATTCAATTAACCATTTCATGTTTAACCCCCCTATAAATTCCGTCGTATTTCGTTTTCTGTTAATCTAGCCCAATCGCTTGCATGACGTGCTTTCGCCTCTTCAAACCAGATTCCTCTGGCATTAGGGTTAACGTCTTTTGAGAAGTTATATTGCGGGTTGTAGTACAACCTTCTCGCATATGGGGTATTCCATTCAATATGACCTTCACCTGGTCTACTGAAACGTATTGAAGAACGTTCTAATTCGCCAGTATCTTTTGGAATGTAAAAATTACTATCCTTTAACACTTGCTGATCTAATGCGAATTGAGCCTTGTTTATCGCTTCCTCTGCCTTAGCTTCCATCTGTGCAGTATCAACTCGTACATTAATTCTAATCATTGCAGATAAATCTCTGTATGGTGTGGCCTATTAGGGTTCGTTGTATAAAGAGGCTCAACTTCTTTAATGAACATTTCCTTCCCATTCCACACGATCTTAGATTTTTCTTTAAACACTTGATTAGCAGGAGAAGAGTTAACCGAATCGTGAAAGAGTGTCGCTTCAAACGTTACGCTATCACCAGTTGAAGTGTTATATAACCTTTCATTAGGCTGCACCCGCACCCTTTTTAGCACGACTGGCGGAGCGTATGAGGAAGAAGAACCTCCCCATGTATCGTCTTCACCAATGTACTCATGATACTCAACTGTATGGATAAGCATATGCAATGGGATAGGAATGACATTAATCATGAACTGACACCCCCGAATAAAGCAAACCTGCAGGCCTTAGAAAGGCGATTGTACCCTGTGCTATACGAGCATCTTTACCTGCACCTTCTGACTTTCCGCCTCGCAACAATCCATATCGGAACTTACCAACCTGCATTACAGGCGTATCAATCATGGTATTTGCAGAGGTTTCGCCGTATAAGGCGATGTACTCTGTTTGAGCAGCAGTAGCTTTCATTACTTGCTCCTTGATAAATGGTGCTAATTTATCAAAATCAACACCACTCAATTTATAGTTAATAACCTGATCAACTACATCGGAAGCTCTTGCAATCATACGATTCAACATATCTGGGTCCTCAACAGGCATTCCTTTGTATATGTTCGTATAATAATCAGCATCTATATACGCCATACAATCACCTACTTAGCAGCTGCTTCCTTCTTCAGCTTGGCTACTTCTGATTTTAGCTTTTTATTTTCCTTCTCCAGCTCATCTTTTTCGTCCAATGCCTTATTGTACTCAGCCAACGAAACATTTCGTCCACCTGTGGCACGAGTAATAACGTTACCTTCTTCGTCGATTTGATCATATCCATCTAATAGGTAACTATCTAAGCGACCCTCATCAATATTCAGTGTTTTATTCAATCGTTTTACTTTTACTAAGTTACTCATTTACATCATTCCTTTCGTATTAAAAAAAGAGAAAGCTTTAAGCTCTCTCTTTTAAGGAGTTACAGGTGTTTGGATGTTGATCTGTACGCCGTCAACTTTTTTCTGGAGTAAAAATACATCCCAGTATTTACGCTCATAGTACAGGTATTTACCAGAAGTCGCAGCGCTTGGTTCATCTAAATCAACAAACTCATATTGTTGTGGCGAAATAACTGCAGCGGGGTGAATAAGTATCATATCCATTGTTTTAGCAGATCCATCAGGAACAGCACCATTCGTAAAGTTGTAAGCTGTTTTCATACGAGACGAAGGAACAGTTACAATCGTTACATCATCAAGCGAGTAAATAGAACGTTTTACAGTTCCATTATTGGTACCTACATCTAATTGTCGTTGTAAGCCTTCTGCTTCTTTTAGTAGCTTTTTAACAGAAGGGAGAGTGTAAAGAATACGTCCTTCTTGTGGCACTTCTGCTTCATCCATTTTTTCCATCATCGTATCAAAAGTTTCAAGTACATTCGTCGCTGTTAATGCGACTGTAGTAGCAACCTTACCATATGAAGTGTATTCAGAGTACAGTTTAGAAGCCATGTATTTGTCATGCTCAGGAATCGCTTCTTCTGTATTGAAAACTTTTGTAATATTGGCAATAGATAAAGCCATATTTGATTGGTCAATGTCCTGCGGATCAACAAGTGTTTTATATTCGCGATCATGTGTAAGTGTTTTAGGTTCCCACGAGTTATCAGCGCGTCGTGTGTAGCCACCTACAACATCGCGGTCAACATCAGTATAACCTCCAACAGCAATACGTGGAATTTGGATCGTTTTCGCTCCAGTCCATTTAATGATGCTATTGTTTGGTGAATTGTATAACGCTGCAAAGCTTAAACCTTGTGTGAATTTTTGCTGAAGACCCTCAGCGTATAATGAAGCATAATTAACAGTTCCCATATATTTAACATCTCCTATTATCTAATTTTAGTAATTCGCGAAAGCTGCTTTCCATTTATCAGCTTCAGTCAACGTTTGTTTCTGATGTTGACCAGTTGTAAATGTAGGCTTTGGAGTTCCTTGTGGTTCTTCCACTACACCTTTAAAATGAGGAAACTCTTCAACTACCATTTCGATAGCCTTTGTAATGTCTATATCATCACTAACCTTTGTTTTTGCTAGAGTAATAACTGCATTTAAGTTCTTTTCTTCTGTAATACCTGACTTAATCGCAGCGTTTTCTGCTTGCAAATTAAAAAGAGACTCATTCTTTTCTTGCAACTGAGTCTCAAATGCTGTTAATTTTTCATTTGTTTTTTCTTGCTCTGTTTTCTGCGATTCCTGATACTCATTCCAACCTTTTAATGATTGTTTTAGCTGATCTAAGTTCTCTACACCAAGTTTCTTCAGCAAAGCTGCTTCTTGTTGCTGTTTAGCTTCTTCCAATTGTTCTTGGGTAAAAGTAACTGGCGGTTCTGCAGGTGGTTCTGGGTTTGTTGGTGGTACAGTTTCTGGTGTCGCTACATTAGGCTCACCTCCTTCCGGTGCAACTGGTTGATTTTCTCCCCCTTCAGAGAAGAACTGCATTTCATTTAATCGTAATCTATATGGTTTTAGCATCGTAATTCCTCCTAAACAATTTGTTCGCGGTTATATTGGCGTTTACGCTTCGTTTGATTAATGAACTCTCTCATATTAGCTTGGCGTTGCGAAACTTTGTTCTTCGCTTCCTTCGCACCCTCTGCATCTCCTAACGCTTCCATAACCTTTACTTCCTTTTTCGCTTTCCTAATTTGTCGTTCTAAGCTTCTTTGTTGTTGGCTTTCCTTATATGCTTCTAAGTTCTCATCATTGTCGTACGGTTCATAACGCTTAGTCGATTTCCCTTGGATATAAGGATAGATGATATGACGACAATTCACGCCTAGTAACCCTGCCGCTTCACCATACGATGTGCTGGAGAACGGAGGGTATCTCTTGCTCTTTCCACTTTTAGAGTAGATACGTCCTTGATACGGAGCACAGCGTGGTCTTGCTCCAAGGTGTGAGCTTGTTTCAATTAGATCTACGTCGTATTCGTCCATGCGAGTCATCTGCATCTCATTTGCTACATTCTGACTAACAGAACGAGTAATCATATTCACATATGCTTCAGCACTCCAACGTTTACCACCTTTATCAATTAAAGCCGGAATCCCTCGCTGTGCCCATTCGGAAATAGTCTGCCTAAGTGCTTGTTGTGGAGTTATAACACCACCAAGTAGTTTACCTACTGTCTTGTTTAAAACATCAAGATAAACCTGTTGCGACTGTTTCAACATCGTTGTATTTACAAGATTCAGCGTATCTAAAGCTTGTTGCTCATAAGCGTTAAGTATGCCGATTAACGCGGCACTTGTATACATCGCAGGAGCAGCAACTATACTTCCCGCTTGTACTGCTTCCCGGTATAACGGTTCATGTTGTTCTACCGCTGTAAATCCAGCGGTTTCTAACATCTTCCGCACTTCTTCAGCCGTTTTACCACTATGACTAGCAATAGTACCCATTTGTTGTTGGTTCAACTTACCTAGCTTATTTAACTGAACTATTCGCCAATGTTGGTATTGTTCGAAGTTCTCAGCAGTAAGTAGCAATTCCCTGTCATACTTGAGCATTCTGGCCATATTTAAAAGCAACTCTTCTTCAATTGCATTGTAGATATCTACTACAAACATAGAGAGTTGCTGTAACTTCTCAGGAGGGAGTGCCATTACCCTTCATCTCCTGGACTATTATTCTGTTTTTTGTTGTTCATGCCGAAGAAGTCAATATTCTCAGGGATAATCATTTTATTTTCCTCTAGAATTTCTTTCAGTATTCTCTCTGCCTCTTCTTCAGAAACACCATGTATCTTCATAATGGCTAACTTTTTAGTAGTTAATCCATTCATAACAAGCGTAACTTGTTTATTAATCTCTGCCGTCTGATCTTCTGCTATAGAATCATCAAACGTAACAGTAACCTCATATTTATCTGTACTTTCAAATTCATCATATAAAGCGGCGATTTCGATAATAATATCAACTAAATCACGAATACCATCCTCAATAATCGTTTCGTGCGACTGCTTAGTTCTGAATGTCTTAGAGTTTTCACTTACAACTTCTGTTGCTGTTTTAACACCTTGCCCATCAAAGCTAAACGCTCCAGCAGAGAAACCGACTTGCGTAGATACATAGTTTAACAGTGCATTAATAGCAGCCGTGTGCTCTTCAACACGCAATTCTACCGATATATCTTGAATTTGTTTTGCTCCATCATCAAAGTTCATTGCTTCATAAACTTCATCAGTAGCATCAAAGTATCTCTGTGGTATACCTGTTTGTGGATCTATAACAGTTCTAATTGCTGAAGTAGGTACCATGATACGTTTCTTACCTAAAACAAACTCTCTTTGGAAGCTATCAAATGCAATATCAAGTGATTTCAGCGTGCCTAGTGCATTAGCATAAAGTGAGATTCCAAGCGGTGAAGTTAAATCCAAATTGTTTGCTGTATTCGGTTTGAAGTATACAAACATTGGTTTAGATAAGTTCTCGATCCGCACTTCTTCTTCCAAGTCAGGATATAAAGTAGATAAGGAGACTTTTACACCTAAATCACCTTGGTTCTTACTCTCGTATAACTCATTCTTGATAACGTATTCGCTACCTTCAACCAGGTGCCACTCAAGAAGCGTGTACTTTTTATCTCCCTTAGAGATTTCGTTAACGAATAATCCCTCAGTGATATGTTTATTGTCCCATGCGATTGGAATGAAGCAGTCTGCTGTAACATAGGAAAGTTTTATTCCTTCATCCCAGTAAACTTTAATTACCATTCCACCTAAAGCAAAGGAATACTCTAGATACCTTTGAAACTCTTTAATGAAGTTATTTTCATCCAGGGTATTCTTGATATTATCTGATAGTGTTTTATCCGATATATTGATTGAGCACTTCTCATTAAAGATAAGAGCAGCCATTTCTTGCGATATAACTTTAGCCATATTTAGCGAAGCCATTCTTCTACTCTTCTGGCCCTCAATCGTATGGTACTTAACGTTATGCCAATCATCATAATGACCACTATATAACGCCTTCCACATATCAATATGTTTGTATGATTCTTCATTAACAGGTATATCCTTTTTATCAGATATCTTTTTAATCCCTTTAATTAGGCCCATTTTATATAACACCTGCCTTATGCCGGAGATGAGTCTTTTAAACAACGCATCACCCCCTTACTAATATTTAAGGTTTAGTTTTTGCAGATTATCATTCACATAATACTGAAACGCATCGCATGTATGATCATCTACTTTAATTACTTCGGGATTCGGAGTTTTTAACGTCTTCGCTTCCCATTGGTATTTCTTATGTTCTTCATAAAATATCTTGTTGTTATCAGTATCCAAAATAAAAAAACGCCCTTGCGACAATAAGTCATAGACGTTTTCAATCATTTCAACTTTTCTCTTTTTAGCTATAGGATGTAGTCGAATACCATAATCCTTAAAATATTGATTTCGCAATCCACCTTCAGCAGAATCGATTGTTTGCATATCAATGTATCTGCCAAACTCCTTTGTCACACCAGTAACAAACTTATTTAGGTCTGCCGAGAACTCACTTGGCGCTCTCTTAACAACCTTATTTTCAGGTGAATAATAGTACGTATCTAGCAGTATGACGTTGCCTTTCTTCGTTAATCCAAAGGCTAAATAAGTCGTAGCAGACACCTGATGTCCTGTATCTATGGCGATATCAATGAGTATCAAATCATCGTCTTCTGGTAATTGATTAATCTTCTTAAAGTTATTCATGTTGTAAACCATATCACCTAAACCGATGACTTCTCCACCATACATCCAACGCCAATAATCCAAGTCATGTATCTTATACTTCTCAATCTTCCTAATCATCTGCTGAGATAAGAAACCTTTTTTATCATCCATGTATGTTGAATGATGAATAAAATAGTCCTCATCTCCCGCTTTGCTATCTAGCCACTCATTAATCCAACTGTATGGATTTCGTGGTGGGTTATATGAGAAGTATACTTTTACTTCCTTACCTTCAATTTCTTGACGAATGAAAGTATCTTCAACAATATCAATATCTTCTACGCCAGCAAATTCTGCCGCTTCCTCAAACCATAGTGCCATTACATAACCTTTAGCAATCTTTGCTGATTTGAGTTTTAACGGATCATCGCATCCGTAGAAATAAAATGCAGTGTTGGTCTTCTTGTGCCTGATTATTAAAGGTGATTTGCCGAAATAAAACTCACTTTCTACACCAAGCATATAAATAGCCCATTTGATTTGCTCATATATAGAAGTAGAAAGGTACTTGCCTACTTTCCTCAAGCAAACTACATTACCTTGCTCATCTTCAAGAAAGTCCGTTATAAGTTTCATTGAGATAACTGATGACTTCATAGAAGAACGTCCGCCTTTTGCAACGATATGTGACTGTTCAGCAAGCCATAACGAATAGAAATTGGTATTCATCAAGTCCATAATATTAACTGTCTTGGTCATTTTCCATCGCCTTTCTCATGGCTTCCTTATCGTTTACAATGATAACTTTACCACCATTACCATGATCGTCTGTTAGTTCTTTTATTTCAGCTCTCATCTTTTCGATGTGTACCTTTTGCACTTCCATCTGCATTTTGTGTCGTTCTTCTTCAATCTGCTTCTTGAAGTTATCTGGTACTAAGTCGAAGTACTGAGATAACTTATCCAGAGCCTTCATTTTGTCAGCAAGCTTAACTGATATTCCGTCACGCCCTTGTTTAACCTCAGTTATAATAGATCCGTCAACCATATCAGCCTCATACAAATCTACAAAGTTAACTAACCTCGTCACCTCATTACCATCATCATCCTGAATAGTAATCTCTCTCTGTCCAAAATTAAGGTAATTAGTAATATCAGCAAAGGCGATCTTAATGTACTCCTTTAGCACATCCATCGCTTCTACAAATACATTTTCAACTAACTCACCTTTAAGCTCCTTTATATAGGAAGAAACTCGTTCGCGCCTTAGTAATCGACTTGCCTGCACATGGGCACCATCTTTGGAGTAACCAGCTTTTAACGCAGCTTGCGTACCATTGAAGTATTTCACGTAATACAAACAAAAGAGCCGTTCCTTTTCGGATAGCTCCTCATCGTCTAATATTTCTTTTAATTTTTTCTTCGTTTTGGGATTTTCTACTTTGGTAATTACCTTTTTACCGGTGGTAATATTACCGGTAATATTTTCGTCCCATTTATCTTTTGATTTCCACTTTCTAATGAGAGAAATACTCTTTCCTAAATCTTCTGCAATCTCCTCAATAGGCTTTTCTCCTTTTGAGTCTTTATACATCTCAAATGCTTTATCTCTTTCTATACTTCGTCTACTCACGTCACATCACCCACCACCTTCGATTTAATAGGAAGTAACTTGTCATAACTCCTCCTCGTGGTAATACCTAATTATTATTTAAGTTATGCTTTTAAAAACTCATCAATCGTTTTATCCAACACACTAATAAGAGCCTCTCGACACTGTTTTGGTGTCATATCATCATTCATCTTATTGTGTAAATCTACAGCCTTTTCTAGTTTCTGTGGATCAATATGTTGTTTAACTAATTCTAATCCGATAACATTGTTGATTAACTGACCAACAACAACTGTTTGTTCTTGTTTATTTAGTTTCATTCATCTAACTCCTTATCATCATTATCCGCATATAAATCCTTTTCTTTAATAGGTCTTATGGGTATCTTTTTACCTGGCGTTCCATCCTCTTTCATTTCCACCATATACAATTTAATTTCAGGATCTTCACCAGTAAATAATTTCATTTGTTCTTTTGTTATAGGGATTACTGACTTAGGCTTCTTGAATGCTTTTCTAAAATCAGCAAGGGCCATTCGCTCACATCCTCTTATATAAAATAAAAAAGCAGCGGATTCGCTACTGCAATTTCTCTTCAATCTCTTTCAGTTCACCTTCTACCCTATATCCACACCTAAAAGGTTCAATGTAAATAAGTCTCTTGCCCTCTTCCCAAACTTGCAACGTATTTGCACCAACATCAGATTTAAATTTTCGTAACGCTTCATCCTGATCGATTGTCGTTAAGACTACTTTCGAGTTAATAAAACATCTGATCTGTTCAACAACATAAATTTTCACCAAATCACCTCAAAAGAATCTTATTTTTAAAAATCCATAACGAAAACTAATTTATGCAGGGGAATTAAATATTTATACAAATGACTGGTGATAATGTATCTTATGTAAACAAGGTTTTCGGGAAATATGCCGTCATATCAACGTTTGTGGCACTTTCGAGTACTTCTACCCACAATATCTTTTATGCATCGTTGATTTTACGCCATTTTCATCACCTAATCACCGTTATTTCCTGCATAAACTTCACCTTGTTAACTAACCGCATTTTCATTCGTTACTTTTTATATCCTTGGGAAAAAACATGTATTTTTCTATTGAATATGGTATCTAAGGAATACAGGTTACCTCATCTTTTAAACTATCTCTGTTAAGAAAGGAATGATATATATGAACTTCAAGAATAGTTCTTTCGAAATCAGTGTTTCGCCTGAGTTCGCTACAGCTATCGGTCAATTGATCGTAGCTCTTCATTTAGCAGGAATCATTTGATTCTTGCTTTTCTTTTTCGTTCGTTGTGTTCGTTTGTTTTGCAAAATGCAACACGTTTGCGCTTATCTTTCCTTGACAATACATATTCGTTAAACTTTATTACAATTTAACCGGATGATCGTCATTAATTATCATATATAAACGTACTAACTCGCTTCTAGCTGTATCGTATACAATACGTTGCGTACGATAGTCTCGCTCGATATCGTTCCCTTCAGCAGCAGCTTCTTCCTCTGCTTTACGAACTTCTGCAAGACGTTTCTCCATATCTAGAATTTCGGTATCAAGAAAATTCAACAACTTTTTCTTTCTAATGAACATATATCTTCACCCCTTATCTTTCCTTAACAACAAACAAGACGCCACCCAGATCACGGCAGCGCCTACGATAATTGCTATTATTTTAGTCATGATTTAAATCCTGAGATTTGATTCGGCACTATTAATACGTTGTGCAATTGTATCAGCATGAACTGAAATCTTAGTTTGAGGGAAACCAGAAAACTTATTAGTAAGTCTCTCCAACTTCTCCAATGCGGCCACACATTCATTAGCAGCAGCAGTTAACTCTGCAATATTTTCATTAGCTTCTTTTGTATCAACGTCTACTTTTACAGCAACAGTATTCTTTTTATCGTTTTCCATTAATTCCTTAACTCCTGCCGTTTTTGTAGCTTTATATCCGTGATCTTTAGCATATTGCTCAATGAAATCGTACATTTTTCTAACTTTAGATTGTTCTTCTGGTGTACACTCACCTTCAATTACAATTTCAAACTTAATTGTTCTCTCTTCCATCATTCATCCTCCTAATTGCTATTGGTTTAATCACTATTCAATCACTAGTCCTAATTCACGTTGAACTCCAGAGAACGAGTATCCATATGCATAACCTACAATACGAATACCTGCAGCGTATCTATGCTCTAAATCTTCATTGTAAGTTTTCTTGTAATACTCTAATTTAGAAACGATATTATGTTTATCATTAATAATTACCTCATCACTAGGGAAGCCATCCATTTCAATCTGTACAGCTACATAGTTAGCCTCTTCACTTGCTGCTTCATTAAAACATTGTTCTAATCCTTCTAATGTTAATTCCATCCTTATCCTCCTAACCAAATGTCCATTTTGTTCAAATCTACGTTTAATGTGTAATTTCTATATAACAAAGAAAAAAAGCACCCGTTATGGATGCTTTCTCTTAAATATTCGTATTCAACCACCTGGTTTAATTTCCGTCACTACATTCAACCACCTGGTTTAATTGTATTCATAATAATCCCTCCCAAATGTATCTATTCAACAAACAATTAAAATATCCTACAAAACAAAAAGCCCCATTACTTCTACTAATAACCCAAGTGAAACTTGAGCCTTCGAAGTAATCAGGCTTTTTTAAGGGGATGGGAGAAATCATTCACGAAAGGGGAATTTCGAAATGAATCAATTTAAGAGTAGTTTTCATACTCTTCTCCAAGCCACCGCATCAACTAGTATGGCTACACACCCTGTGTTCGGTGACTGGGAGAAGACTAAGAATCTTCTCGTTTATACTCCGTAGAGTCGGCCAATACTTCAGCTACCGCCTTTGCAAGCCAATATCGAATTATAAAGGATTTATATCAAGACGTATGTGTTTCTTCCGACGCCTTGTTTGAACCAATACACTAGAGGGACGGAAGGGGAATGTTTCCGCTGTATTGGCTCAAACAAAGAGTGGAACTCTTTGCCTAACGAAAGATGTGAGTAATTCGTTAAAAGTGTAAAGCATGTCGTCCGTACCGGTGAAGTGAAGCCTATTTTAATATTTGTTTTCTTTCCACAAACGCGATGTTCATTTAATCATAAATAAACCACCCCATTCCATTTCCAGAAACAAATAACAGAGAGTAATAGACTTATATTCACTATCAACCCAGAGGACGCATTCTAGGCTGAATGGTAAATATAATAGAAACAGTATGACGAATGCGAGTTATCTCACACCCGCCATACTGGAATATGTCTTAATTAGTTTTAATTAGTTTTAATTAGTTTTAATTAGTTTTAGCAATCCTTTTCTTCTTTAAAGGGAATCATACCACCCTTAACCACGGATTTTTACCGCCGACAGCCTGCACCTATACATTTTGTTGCAGTAACGTTTTGTTAATGGGGGTTATTCTGAAATGGATTGTGATCACAGAATAAATACGCTATCCCCTTAGTTATGTCGTTATCAAAGGGCTGTCTAAAGCTCGTTGATGAGCTTGTAAGATAATGATAATTTGAAAATCGCATTCATTTGTTCCTCACTTTCTTCCGTATTTGTTCCCATTTTGTTCCCGATTTTTTTTGTTTAAATCATACGTAATGCTGTTGCAATTGCCATGATCGCACTTTTCTTTTGATAGTAATACCACTTATGCTCTAACATCATTTGTGCTTTAATTAATGTGTCATTCATTACTCCACCTTTTAAATACTTCCGTTCAATAATTTCCCTTTGTTCAAGATCTAATGAGTGGTCTAGCGCCCTCTTAATTTGCAGATACTTATAATCATTCAGCTTCCTTGTATCACGTAATTCAGGGAACAATTGAATACTTTCCCTCTCACACTCGGTTTGATTCTCCATACGTACAGCTAGAGCTTTATAATCACGTAACACCTTTACTACTGCTTTTTGAATTAATTTGTACTCCTTATCATCGATTTCTGGAAAGAATGCTAATTGCTCCATCTGTAATCCCCCTATTTCTGAATTGGTCTTTTTACATTCACATCAGGTACGTGAAATTTTACTATCTGTTTGTTGAATAAGGGAACGATACTTACAATACAGCCCCCACCACACTGTGAAGCATTGTTCCGTTATCCATTAAGCTGTCTTTTTCCCAACTGTTATTCCACTACTAAACCGCCACCCATCATTTAAATGGTCCGTTAACTCCTGATACGTAAATACATCAAATATCGTAACGCATTGATTATCTCCAAACCCTGACTCTTTTCGGAACAACATATACTCTCTTGTACCTTCGTATCCTTTTATAACACTCACCCCTTCATGATCTTGTCCATTCACCTAACTTCTTGTCCCATATCACAACGATTAACTCCTGTTTGTTTAGGTACTCCCATAACTTCTTACGTAACGGAAATCCCTCGTTAATTGCCTTCTTGCTTCCTTTCACATCTACAACTTCTACACGTCCATCTGAGTACGTTATTTTAAAGTCTGGAGTAAACTTCATAGCTGACTTTTTCGACTTCCCTGACTTCGTTATACTGCTCTTAATCTCAAAAGACGGTACTAAGGTGTAGGATGGATGGCACTCAACATGAGTAACATCCTCCCGTCCCTTTAAGTACTTGTAATAGTTCATCTCTGATTGCGAATCAAAATCTATTCCGTCATAAGTTACTTTCTTTTGTTTAATACGTGGTGCGTTCTTTTTCTTGGTTGTTACCTTTCTCTTTCTGATCAACTGGTAACCTCACTTTCTATTAGAAGATTAAAAACTAGCTTTGAGATAAAAGCACAAAAAGTGAATTCCTAACGTTCTTTCTGGCGCATAATAACCTAACATAATGCCCCATGCTTCTTTATCAATTCCTATTTTGATTTCCATATCCATTTCTTCTTACCCCACTTTCTACTCCATTTGTTCTTTGCACTCTTCAAGAAAATCAATAACTTCCTGAACATGCTCCCTCGTCGTCATACTCTCCATCACGTATCCTGTATCGTTATAAACATTAACCTTATTTCCTGTGAACTCCATTCCACACATTCCATCTGCACCTAATAGCTTTACGTTATCTTCCATTCTTTTAACCTCACTTTCTATCCAAAGGATTATTTTGTTGAGTTTTAGATACTTTCATTGATTTTATCAATAAGCTCATTTAATTCCGATTCTGTTTCCATGTCTGCTGTATTATCAGCGATCTCCTGTAATTTTGTAGATAATGCTAATAAGAAACTAGTTGATGCATGCATTTCTCTCTACCTCCTACATTTTTTTAATTTGTTCATTTGTTTCTTCAATTGACTCCAACCATTGGTTAACAACTTCTTCTTCCGTTGCTCCTGATTTATTAATAACTAAATTTATATGTTCGTCCAGTTTTCTATATAAATCATACTTATCCATTTTTCTTCCTCCCCTGAATAAAACTCAATATTCCGTCAATACTATAGATGACATGGTAATCTTTCTCCATTACCTGAGCAGTTAGCTTTTGCTAGCTGCTCTTTATTTTTGAATACTAATCGTGATTTTGTACCATACTAACCATAAGCAGTTATCTTAGCAGTGATTTCTGCCCGGAATCTTTTGTCAAAACGGAGCGGTCAGTTTTTGCTAGCCGCTCTTTTATTTTTTTACAACGTCTTTTGGGCAAGCACGTAAAATGTATGGCAATTCTCCTGTTTTAGATAAACCAAAGTCCCCTAATCTCGATACCATTACCACGGTATATTCTTCTCCTTTATAGAGAACTTTTTCACCTTTTAAAATACCGTTATAACCAACTATCCTGTTGTATCCATACATTGTTACACCTTTTAATTTCTTATCAAGTTCAATCATTGCAATTGTCTTAATACCATCATTATTCTCTTCTGCTTCATGCCACTTTATATCTTCCAATCTTTATTCCTCCTTGAATAAAGCCCAAAATCTTGGCCATACTATAAATAACACTTAATGATTGAACTTCCTTCTTAACGTTTCTTTCGTAGAGCAGTTAGCCTTTGCTAGCTGCTCTTTTATATTCCTGTAATTCCTTCTCGAGTCTTTCAATATGTTCATCCCTTATTTGAACATCATCTTTTAAAAACTCAATTTCCTCTTTAAGTTTCATCCGTTCGTTAAACAATTGGCGATATTCGTGTATAGATGAATCACGACTTGCTCTAAGAAGCTCAATTTCTTTATTCCTCTGTTTAAGCTGCTTTACAGCATGATCGAAATCAGCTTTTAATAATTGATACTTTGTAGAGCCTTTCATCCTAGCACCTCATTTCTCTACAAAATGAAATTTCTATACTAATTACCTTCATCTCTCATAATCCAATTCAACCTCATTACTACCTGGTCCAAAATAGCTATTTGTTTATGGACGCCATCACGATATTCTTCACTATGAATTTTTGAAAATCCATTTCGGACCCGTTTTAAATTGGATGCTCTTCTTTCTAAATCAGTGATAAGCTGTTTAACTTCTTCAGATTTCAAACTGCACATCCTTTTCTACTCAAATAGCGTTTTTATGAAAAAGCTCGTTTAATCCTTGTATCAATAAATTCTCTGTCATTCCGCCAGCTATATCCGTCATAACATTTAATTTCTTCTAATAGATACTCCAATTCCTCCACACGACTAATTGCCTTATCAAGCAATTGCATCATATCCTGCTCATTAGTTAGATCATCATGAAGTACTTTCCATTTACTACTTTGACGAAAATGAATATTCCATGCTTGCTGTGGGGTGAATCCCATGCCCATTAATTCCTTCACGTTCTCCGGTATTTCGAATTTACAACTAATACTAATTTCCCGTGGGATTTCTACACTTTGTTTGCTTTCGATGTTGAAATTGAACTCAACGTCCTTGACTGCTGCAATCTTCACTGGCTTTCCATCTTTCTCGACGAAAAAAATAGCATTTTTAGTATCTTTAAGTGTATGATCCATATTTTTTCATCCTTTCAAATAACGATTTTGTTTAATTTCTAACTTTTATCACATTAGTTTTAAATGCTTCACCCTTACGGTTAAAAGATACAATATTCATACCATGATAATCTCTGTGCCACCGGAAAGTTGGATCTAATCTATTATTAAACTCTCCATCAAACTTTCGTATCGTTGAAATTTTGATATTCTTCATTCCCATAAAATTTTCTTCACCTATTTTTGTCATTTGTCTATTTCTTGTATGTCTCATCCGTTCCATTCCCCTCCATATCTTTTATCACTAAATGTAAATATTAAGTTGTAAATTTAATTTACTTAGTGCTATAATTCGAGAGATCGATAGTTACATTCACTGATCAACCTCATGTAATTTTAATAAAAGTTCTCGAGATTCAGCCCCTAACAGCGCACCGTTAGGGGCTGAATTCTTTCCAAATAAAGATTTTATTGTACAACTACACATACCTAAACAACATGCATACATTATGGTGTGTATTCATTCAATATAAGTTTTGGTAAGAGAGTTCTTTGGCAAGAGCTCTCTATTTTTAAAATAAGAATTTTGTTTAGTTCTTTATGCTAATTCCGATGTGATCAAAAGAGTTGTGTTTTCATGCCCATTGAAATCATTCAAATAGTCTTGTAAATTCAAACCCTTATTTTCTTCTAACTGAGCAACTGCACTTAAATACTTTCCAAATGCGATTTCTTTTGTAACTTCATCAACCGCACCTTCTTTTTGCACTTCTACAACTGACTCGCCTGCAACTTCTTCCGCATATACTTCACATGCTTTTATAACGTTTTCAGCCGCGACTAATGCCCAATATTCATGCTTATTAAACTCAAAGTATTTCATATCCATTCTCCCTTTCCATTCAAATAACTATTTTGTTCTATTTCACTTCACTAATAATGACTAGCACTCTACCTTCCATGTTTTCACTCCAAGAGTACACACAACCCGTTTCATCTAATACCGCTTCTAAACGTGGCAATACTTCTTGTACATCCTCTTTCTCAATAATCGCTTTTCCTTCACCAACTAATAAAGCATCTAAATATTTTTTTAATTTGTTCATGTTTACTTACCTCCATTTTTTATAAAATAACGCTTTTATTAAGAAATTTTATACGCCTTACAAATCCATGATTCATCTTCTTTATCCTCTGCATTGTCATCGAAACTGATTTCTATTTTTAGTTTCAGTCCATTTTCCATAACAACGATACTTTCATGAGACTTATCAAGATAACTAGTATCTCCGTCATAATCGTCTACCATTTGTCCCCAATCATCAGGAAAACTATCATAAAAATGCTCTACTGCACCTTCTATATTCAGATAATTTCCAAAAGAATTTTCATAAACCAAATTTTCTTCCTTTTTACGGTTCTTATTCCCTGATAAAGCAAACGCATAACGCTCTATTGATAGAGTGCGAATATCCCCTTCCTCCGTTAAAAAAATCTCAATTCTCTTTATACCTTCTTCCTTTTGTTTTTCCTTATTAACCTGTACATCTTGACCATCAAACTTAATCATTTATCATTTCCCCTTTTATACAAAATTCAAATTTGGTCTTACTTCACGCCTGTAGATCCAAAGCCCTGATTTCCTCTTTCTGAATCCGATAGCTCGTCCACCTCAACGAAATTAGCTGTTTCAACTGGTGCTATAACGCCCTGAGCAATCCTGTCACCTTTTTTAATCTCATATTTTACATTTGCGTAAATTCCACTATCATCATTAATCCCTAATGTAATGTGGTTTCCTATATATGATGTATTGCTGACTATAACTCCTACCTCACCTCTAAAACCGCTATCTACCGTGCCAAGTACTACTCTTAAAAATGTTTTACGTGATATCCCACTTCTAGGCCTTACTTGGAGCTCATATCCTGGTGGAATCTCAAATGCCAATCCAGTTGGTACAACTTTTGTCTCACCCGGCCATATAATCGTGTCTTCTGCTGCTACAAGATCAAAACCCGAATCTCCTGGCTTCGCATACTTCGGCAATTCCACATCTTTCACTCGCTTAATCTTCACTCGTAAATTCATTCCGTTCACTCCTTATAAGTAACTTTTCAATTTCTCTTTCTGTTTCTTCAACACTTCCAAGGAAAGTTGCGTTTTCCGTTTCTCGTTATTCAATCCAACCAAGTGATATTCCATCTTGCGAATCTCGCTTTCTACTACATTGAGTTCACTTTGCACCTGCACCGCAGTTTCTTTCTTCACGTAATCCCTCCTATAGTCCTAAATGCCCCATAATCTTTCCTATATTTTCATCAAACCCGCGGTATACTTCATCATCAATTACAAACGTTGGTAACGTATTGGAATTATATTTCTTAGTTAGCACTTCCATATGGTCTTCGTTCTGATCTACGTTTCTTTCAATTAGAGTCACATGAACTTCTGAAGGAAGACTCGCAAACATTTCCTTTGCTCTTTTGCATTTTGGACAAGAATTTCCTGTGTACATAACGATCTTAGTTGCCATTCTCTTCAGTCTCCTTCGCTTCTGCTAATAATTTAGTAATTTCGTAAGTGCCATGCTCTGTATATTTCATTGTTCTTCCTCCTTGTATTTAGATAAGATTGTTGTTAATGCTATTGCCGTTCCTTCATTCGCAATCCATTTCCCTCTATAGAAACCAGCGAGTCCTAAATCTTCAGCTTCGTAAGCCTTATCAGCTTCTTTTCTGTTCTCCACTGCTGATTGCTGTAACTGTTCGATATACTCTTCAATCGCTTCTCTCATTTTCTCCATCTCCTTTTAGTAGCCCCGCCAGTTCCTCGCATGACCCTTCATATAAATCACGCCCGTCAGGTAGCTTGTATATGTGATTATCAATTAATTTGTTGATTAAAACGTCTTGCTCCATGTTGCCTCCTAGCTGATTTGTTTCTTTTTCGTACTTCCTTGGTGGTTTTGTTGCTGCCTCGTACGGATCCATCTTCCTTTTTACCCTTTGATAAAACGCTTTACTATTAATTCCGTTCGCTTCTGCTAAAGGAATGTATCTCTCAAACCCCTTTGGCTTTGTCGCTGCTTCGTATGGTGTCATTCCTTCTTTTCGGCGGCGATAGTATGTCGAATCGCTTATCCCATTACTTCTGGCTAATTTCAGCATTTTCACATTCTTTTCTTTCCCTTCATAACTCGTACCAACTGGTGAAGTAATTGCGCGTTCCATCGTCCATCCATGACGTAATCTTTGGTCAAGCAACTTTTCACTCACTCCAATTGAAGCAGCTTGTTTAATTTCCTCTTTGGATGGTTTTTGATAGTTTATTTTTCGATATACAGTCGCTGGGATTGTTGCTGCCTCTTCTGGTGTCCATTTCCGACGTTTCCCATATAGAATCCTCGATCTGAATGTTTTGTAATCAATTCCATTCTTCTTTGCTAACTCAACGTACTTTCGATACTTTCTTGCGAATTCGCCACTCAATGGTTCTGTAATTGCCTGCTCAACTGTTTTCTTTCCTTTTTTAATTCGTTGATTTACAGTCTGCCTACTAATACCATTCTGTTCCGCTATTTTATATTGCACTTCCGTTGGTTTCTCCTTACTTTCCATTCCTTGTCACCTTCTTTTTCCTTACCCTTGACGATATTTCTGCTGCTTCTTTTTTAGTCAATCTTGGGACTGTCGCAGCTTCAATTGGTTCCCAAAAAGATTCTTTAATACGTTGGCGAAATAACCGATATCCAATTCCGTTTTCCTCCGCTATTGCTAGTTCTTTCTTGTACTTTTTCATAAATGATTCATTCACAGGTCGTGTGATAGCTTTTAATATGTTCCAACCTCGTATAATCCTCTGATCTACGTTGCATTTGCTAATACCATTGTTCTTAGCAATTTCATATTGTTCCCAAGTTGGAACTGGAAGGTAATTATTCTCCGTGCTTGCATATTCTTCTTCGGCATACCACCGATCTAAATCCATTTTCAGATTGCCTCCTTCTTAGCTCTATGTTTAATATTAGGTGGAGTCGTTATAGCGCGTTCTATCTCCCATTTAAGTACAAAGACTCTAGTTCTTACTGTTCGTTTTCCAATGCCGTTATTTAGTGCTATGCGGTATTGTGACGGCGTTATGATATCTGTTTTGGAGTGTGCTCTTTTCGTGCATTCTATTGGCGATAAAACTGGCGTCGTTGCCGCATCATCAGGATTCCAGTTGTAACGTTTAATCCTGGAGAAGAACGTATCATATGAGATACCATTTTGTTGTGCCAATTCCCATTGTTTTGCATACAGTTTTTTTAAACTAACGAATAAAGGCTTACTAATTGCGTCCTTTACAGTCCAACCATAAACATTAATCCGCTGATCTACCGTACACTTCTTTATTCCGTTACATTTTGCAATTTCATATTCTTCCCAAGTAGGAACGGGACTATATTCCATAAACTTTCACCTTCCTCACTTTAAATTAGTTACAACAACGTCTCCCGGTTTCTATTGGTGGAACAGTAGCTGCCAATTCTATATCCCACTTATAATTACGTATCCGTGAGTGAAATGTTTGATAGTTAATTCCATTTGCTTCAGCTAACTTAGCCATTTCTTTAATAAATTCAGATGGCTTTTTAACTGGTTTCGTGGCTGCTTCTTCTGGAGTAAACCCTAAATTAATTCGGCTATAAAATGTGTTGGGATTCATTCCGTTTTTCACTGCGATTTCTAGCCAGATTTCAGATTGGCTTTTTTTAGAAGCGCGTTTCTTTCCTGGTGGGGTTGTTACGGCCTCTACAACATCCCAAGCGCAGTTGTAAACACGATTTCTTAAAGTATTCTTATTTATTCCGTTTTCTTCAGCTCGTTGATAATCAGATTGACTTAAAATCCCCTTTTTCATTGCAATCCCCCTAATCTAAATTCATAATCTCCGTTAAAGTCCTTGCACTTACAACAGTTTTTATAATGTGAATCCTTCCATGCTTCGCTTTGGCATCGCTATTTGCAGCTTCTTCACTCTTTGATTCAAACCAATCAATTTTCTGTTTCTCATCCTGATCATAGAAGTGAACTTCATACGTAGGCGTTATAGCGTTATGGTTATTGCTGTGTAGAAACTTTTCTGAAGTACTAGTAGCTGCGTAATCAAAAGTTCCTATGACATCTTCAAACGAAAGTTGACCGCTTTTCACGATGCAATCCCTGATTTCTCTTCCTGCTGCATACGATGGATTTCCATCAGCCTCGCTATAACGGTATGACGCTTTCTATCCACTTCTTCAGGTGTTTGATTTGCCGCTTCGCAAACGCATGGTCCGAATTGATACATACCCATTCCAGTTCCGTTTTGAATTACTCCAGTACCATTACACGCGCACATAATCGTCATCCTTTCTTATTACGACTTCAATTCCCCGTTCTGATATTTGGGCTACTGCAAAAGCGATGTTATTGTGACCGGCTATTTGTAAACGTAGTTTATTAAAGATGTATAGTAATTCTTTGACTGAAAATTCAATCTTTTTACCTGTTGGTTGTCGTAACAAATGCCCTTCCATTTTTTCGAGCACATCTATTTCTATACTTTTCATATCTACTTCTATTTGTTGTTGCACTTCCCTTATACTCTTGCGGTACCCGTAACGCTTGCCAACAGATTTTATTAAGTCAAACAACGTTTTTGAGTCAATCCTTCTTACAGTTGGATCGCCATAGCAAATTGAGCAAGCTGTCATTTCCTTCTCTTCAATACGTACCTCGTGTATATCGATGTTATCAATTGCTGCACCGCATATATCACAATATGGTTTAGATGGAGCTTGTACATCGTCAAATAGCATTCTTATATCCCCCTTTAAATTAGAAAGGTAACGGTTTCTTACGTTTATCAGGTGTGTTTTTAAATGTCATAGCAGCCTTGCAACCGAGTATTCTAGATGTAATTCGTTGATCGTAGCAATATGAAATAGCTGCTCCCACTAAATTTGTGGCAATTCCATTCGCTTTCCCTTGTCTGCCATCGAATATGGTCATGTACGTATCGTTCATATATTTAGTTGCTCTTTGAAGACTCGTAATATCCCCTTCACCTTGCGCATTATGAAACTCTAATGCTTTTAAATTGATATCCCGGTAATCTCCTAATGTAGAGCCGAAATCATCAAATATTACTACATCAGCATCGATTATTTTCTGCAAGTAATCATCCTCTGATATATCTTTTTTACTAAATGTGGATTTCAATTTTTTAAACAGGACACTTTCACTTATAAATAAAACTGTTTGTTTGCCATTCTCATTAACTTCTTCAGCGATGGCATGCATTAAATGACTTTTCCCTCTTCCAGCGTCTCCAGAAGCTACTACCGTATATTTTAGATTCTTAATAAAATTTTGAGCATGTAGTTGGGCTTGTTCCTTGTTAGTTCTTTCCTCAGCACATTCTGGAATGAAATTCTCGAATGCCGCTCGCATAATCGTTGGATCACTAATTAAACTATGATTATGAAAATAAGCTTTTCTTTTCCGTTCCTCTTCACCTTTGTAATACTGGTTGCATTCTTCAAATAATCTGTCATGGTCTTTTTGTAAATAACACTTTGGACAAACTTCCTCACCTTGAAATATCATCGTTCTTTGTTTTATTCCCTTAGCCTGACATACTTCACACAGATTAGAAGTCAAATTCAGTTTTTTGGTAGTAAACATTTCCGTTGCTTGCAACTGGATCATTATGTTTCGCTCCTTTGTTTCGGTTTTTATATTCAGTTTCTAAAGCTTTTACATCATTTAAAGTCTTAATGTTATTGTTAGCCCACTGTTTTAATATCCCCTCAGCATACTTCCATTTCTTTTGTTGCTTTAATGCACGTTCCATAGCAGCTATAACAAGTTCTTTGCTGGTATCTTTAACCCATTGTTCTATGTTGTCTGCCATGAACGGATTTAGAACTCCAAAGTTATTTTCATAGAATGCGAAGATGCTATTACTACTACTTTGTAAATTAGTATTTTGTTTATTAGTACTTAGTTCTTTAGTATTTAGTAGCATTGGATTTTCCACTGGTGGCTCGTCCACTTGTGGTTTTCCCACTAGTGGGTTTTCCACTGGTGGATTTTCCACTTGTGGGATTTCATATATAATCGTTTCCCATCGAATGATTTTCCCTTTTTCATCTTTAACAGGAAATCTCTTAATATATCCATGTTCCTTTAATTCTTTCATTCCAGATTTCAAACTATCCAATTTATCTTTTGCATGTGTAGCAACTTCCTCCATATAAAAGACCCAGTCATCTGGCAATGATAAGATATAAGCTAAAATTCCTTTCGCTTTCCAAGTTAATCGTTCATCGCGGAGACCTGTATTATTAATAGTTGTATAGTTTTTATCTTTGTTTACTCTAAAAGTTGCCATTTAATCCACCTTCTTTATCATTAAGAACGAATACTCCGTTTCAATTTCATAACCTGATAATCTGTATTTTCCTTTTCCGAAATTCTTGTTCATGTCATACTCATAATCTTTCCAAACCCTTCTACGAGTTTGATATGGCCTAACATGATCATAACCACGCTTTTCTAAATCCCTAACTCTTTTTAATAACTTTCCTAAATGCGGTCCCTTCAGCAGAATCGGTTTATTGATATCTTCTTTCCAGCACATGTTATACACTCTCTCTTTCGCATACCGCTATGTCGCCTTTAATTTCAATGATTTTGTAGCCTGGATAGCGTTCTGGAGTAATATATTGGGATGCCTTCAATTTCGCTTCTTTTACATTTCTTACGCCCTCCCATACCCATGAAGGAAGGACGACTTTCGATTGATTTTTATCTAACATAGGTTTTGCTCCTTAGTTTATTTGTTTTATTAAATTAATAGCTTGACCTTGCGGCTTATCGAATACTACTTTTAATGGTTGAAATAACATTGACGACATTTGTAACATCTCATTTTGTTCATTTGTTAGTGCTACTGGATATAACACTCCATCCTTGCAATACATTAAAACTACTCCATCTTTCATTTCCACATTCCTCCTTATTTACTTAGAAGAAACGACTTGATATAATAGAGGTAGAAAATATTGCGTCGTTTCATCAAACCGTCGATTAGGGGTAATCGGCGGTTTTTATTTTGCTTTGATGTTAGTTTTTAGCTAGCGGATTCATCGTCCTCCCCCCTTTCTTGATGCTGTACGCATCATCATGACCAGAAACGAGGTGGAGGGAGAAAGGTGTCCGCTCCTGATCATGATGACAAGCACAACGCTTGTCCTATTTAGCCAAAGTGATAAACTCCT
This sequence comes from Bacillus sp. FDAARGOS_527, assembly GCF_003812125.1. NCBI lineage: Bacteria > Bacillati > Bacillota > Bacilli > Caryophanales > Bacillaceae > Bacillus > Bacillus sp. FDAARGOS_527. The sequence goes on along the minus strand of NZ_CP033790.1, from coordinate 11,659 downwards.
TATGCATTTCCTCAACCTTATCTGCGCTGTTATGTATCCCTCTAGCTCTTAAATCCCTTATGATCCATGCGAGTTTCTTTTGTTCGTCTACTTCTCGTTGCTGTTTATCCATCGCTTTATACATTTGTCCGCGTTTGGATTTCTTCCTTAATATCTTCAAAAAATTCAATTTCACCTTTAGCGGTTTTATGATATTTTATTTCGTTGTCTGAACCGACACGTAACCTTTTGTTGTAACATTCCAATATAACTTGCGTAGTCGTACTGTGTTTTGAAACTCCTCTTAATCTCTCAGCAATTAAACCTGATTTATCAAATATTCTATTTGGATCAAAAGATTTCAAACGATATAATGTATACAAAGATCTAGCTAGGGACCCATTATTTTCAAGAGTTGTTCTTTGAATCAATTCTTCATAAAATTCCAAGAATGATAATAAAAAATCATAATTTACAAATTCTAACTGCCCATGCTTAACTTTTGATTGTGCTTGTGTAATGCTAGTTGTATTAAAAGCTAAACAACAAAGCGTTCCAACTTTTACACTGTAGTTTTTAAGTAGCTTTTTCATTTTTTCGTATTCCTCAATTCCTTCTTCCGCAAAACTGTTAATGAAGTCTTCCATTGTCCATTTTGCACTTGTAGTATTGATTGAAATAATTTCTTTTTTACCAGCACCTTGTAGGATAATAAATGGAACTTTCATTTTAAGTTTTCTTGCGATTTCTAACCGATGTTGTCCATCAATAACTTCATATTTCTCATTAACAATAATCGGAACTAAAATTCCAATTGCTTTTATTTCTTCTGCTAGTTTTAAATTCTCTTTAATTTTTCTGTTGTCTCTCTTGTAAATAAAAACATCATAATTGGTTGTTTCTAAAACTTGGTTTGCGATGTTAAATTCCATACTAAATCCCCCGATTCTTTCTATTAACGATTGTGCTACATCAACTTTGTTTGTCATTTCTCTTCCTCCTTCATATACTTTCTATCTATCCAATCCATCAGATGAATGAATCCTGCGGTTAAAATGACAATTACCAGAATCATTAAATGTGATAATGTGCTTTCTTCCATCATTTAAACCGCCTCCTTTCCAAGAAACTTATTAATGAAGTAAAGTTGACCTTTTCCCGTGACTTTTGTGGTAAACGATGTTACAAACTCGCCTTGGCTATTTGTTCTTACATATTCTTGTGATTCAAATAACTCTAAATCCATTGAATACTGTGTTGGCGTGTTGTAAAGACTGCCTTTCTTCTTGCAAAGGTATCCGTTTTCTCTGAACCATTCGAAGAGTCTGTTTTGACCTGTATCGATTCCTTTTTGTCTCATTAAGTTTGCTAACTGTTTGACGGTTATTAGGTTTGTTGATACTTGCACCGCTTCAGCGAATGTTACAAGTGGCTGTTGTTGTAAGATTGTTCGTTCCGCTTCAACTCGTTTTGCTTTCTCTTCTTTTAAGTTTGTAAGAAGTCCAATCATGAAGTCTGGATTTGTTACCGCTTGTTCCAGGACTTGATCTGTCATGTATGCTCCGTGTTTTCTAATAGAAGGAAGCACTTCTTCGAATACCCATTTTTCGAATTGTTCCGCTTGTGGAAGTTTCGATTTTACGATTAAGCGGTATAAGTTAGGTTCGTTAATGTATTTCTTTTCTTGCATCCGTCCAAGAGAATCAGCGACTCGGTGATTTACCGACCCATCTTCTTTGCAATGTTGTCTAACTGCATCTTGTGGCCTTTTGTATCCTAATGCAGTTGCGACATCTGTTGCCGGGAAGTATTCCTTACCCTCTTTAATAAGAATTTCTAAGTTGCCGAACATGTTATGTGAGAATTTTTTAAGTTCGTTCATTTGGTTTACTCCTTTCATTTTGTAAATCCTAGGTTTACTTTAATTGTTAAAAAAAAGGTCTTTCGGATTTTCCTCAAGAGCAATTGCGATTTTCTCTGCTAAGTCTATTTTTAAAGTTCTTTTTTCATTTTCAATGTACCAGTAGTGCATTTTAGTGATTCCGACTTTATCGGCAATGTCTTGGCAAGACATCCCTTTTTCTAGTCGTTTTTGTTTTAACTGCTTCAAGTTATTTCCTCCCTTCGTTGCCTGTGATTTCATTATAAGTAAACCTAAAGTTTATTTCAAGTGCTTTTTAAAAAAAAACTCGAATAAATTTTATCTTGTGGTAAACACTATGTTTACTTTATACTTTAGGTATCATAAACACTTATATAAAGGGGACGTTAATGTTGATCGGGGAAAAGATTAAAGAACTCAGGAAGAATAGTAAGATTACACAAGAGCAATTAGGTAATGCTATTGGTGTATCCAAGATGGCTATTTCTTATTTTGAAAAAGGTAAAAAATCACCTGGGCGAGAATCATTAGAAAAGATAGCGGATTATTTCGGAGTAACTACAGACTATTTATTAGGGAGATCGGAAGACCCTGAATTAAATGAACAAGAAGATAAAGCTGTATCTGAAGAAGGAAAGAATATAATGTCTTTAATTGAGAGTCTTCCAGAGGATGAGCGAAAGAAAGCTTGGGAGCAATTAGAGATGTACGTTACTTATATGCAAAATAAAAAGAATAACTAACCAAAGAAGACTACCTTATGCGGCAGTCTTCTTTTTATGTATTTGGTTTTTCTTTATATGATTCATCAAGGACAATCTTTAGAATATCCTCCGCTTTAGGATTCCCCTGTTTTAACCCTAATTTTGCAGCCATTCTCACTAATTCTTCTTTCGTCATCGCTAATTCCCCCTGCATCCTCTTTTGTATATTTTTGGAATTAATTACTTTTTTGTCGTTTCCCTTAAAAGGGAAATTTCTCCGTAAAATACGAATGACACCGCCAATTAAGACGATGTCATTTTAGATTTATATTTAATTAAAAGCAACTAACTGGTAATTTCTACCAACCTCCACCTGGATCCGTCATCATGCGTTGAACAACAGGCTCAGATGCTTCTTGTTTATTATTTGTTTGTTGGTTATCAGCAGAAAAAGTGAATAACCCCGCTACTAATAAAATTGGCAATAAAGCTAATATTTTTTTCAATATTTCCACCTCTTCTTTCGAAGATAATTATACCATTTTTTTAAATTAAACCCAAGTATATTTTTGGTAATTGCGAATAATGGATATTACCAGACTTTTGGCACATCAGTAAGGACTTTCTCAGTAGAGATTCCCTTTCTTCCCCTTCACATGTAAGAGCATAATATGCGGTTTGGATATCCGTCCATTCTCCGTTTTTCTCCTTTAAGTCTAATAAAATCTTTTTAGCGCCTAAAATATCCCCTTCAAGTATCATTGAATATGCCTTTTCGCTTGGATGTACAAACTCCAAGGTATTCAAATCTCTTTGATGATGAATTTTCAAGAAAGATAAGGTTTGCTGAACAAGTTTCCATTTCTTTTCTAATCCTTTGCAATTAGGATTACCTAATAACTCTAATGTTTTCTCTAAATAAAACTTAGCGTTGTCGTAATTATCAGGTTCGAATATTAATGACTCGCCTATTTTCAAGTATGCATTTAGTTTTGGCAGTGAGAAAAAGTCATCCCACTCTAATTCATCCAATATATCTCGACATACGGAACGAGATTCAACTATTTCGCCACCTTGTAAAGAAGTTACTGCTATTGCTTCTTTATATCTTAATAACAAACATTCTTTTATAAATTTATTTGTTATTTCATTTATTTTTTCACTAACTGACTTCAGTCTCTCGTATAGCGTTTTGTAATTCCCTGACTGATATTGTGCCTGGCATAATAAGATTTCTGTCAAAACTTCCATTTCAATTGTTTTAACGTTTTTATTCTTTTGTCTTAATAACCTGAAATAAGTTGAAGCATCTAAACCAAACTGGTATCTTCGATAGATTATTTCGTATACTTCCGCAAATTCTCTATTTTCGGCAACATCAGAATGAATCTCTTGATCTATAATTGCTTTCAATAATTCGAATTTACCTCTAATAGCCAAATCTTCCATAGCTTCTCTTAAATTTTCAGGTTTAGGGTCTGTGTTCGTTATATAGTCATTAACAACTTTCGCCTGTGAAATCAAACTCTTTTTTAATAAGATAAGCGTCTTCGAAAGATATCCGAAACTAATATCGTTAGCTCCTTTAAATACTTTGGTAACTGTAGCAGGCTTCACTCCCCAATAATCAGCTAACTTGTTTTTCTTAATTCCAGCTACATATAACTCTCCTTCAAGAACATTTAAAACTTTCCACACTTCTTGTTCCTCCCTTTTGGAACAAAGACGCTTCGCTCTTTTCTCAACTTTTAAAACAGGAATTTAATACCATAGTAATGCTTTAATAATATCGGCATGTTATAATGTAAGTGTTACTCGTGTAGTGACCGAAAAGAGACTTATGGCAGATGTTCCCCTTGTGAGTCGGGCGAACGGTGTAAGAGTGGTGCGAACACTACTTACACACGCTGTGAGTCTTTTTTTCGTTCCGTTTATTATATTTGTTTTCATAATATCACATTTTTGGCAAATTTCAGTCATGCAGTTATCAGACAATTATTGAGAAAGTTGTAAAACCGTTATATACCAACGTTTATCAATTGATTAAAAAACAGAATATGCAATTATACATATAACGTATGAAGACCTCACATGCATATTTTACCACAAAATCGAACTTTTGTTCTAATTAATTTTACACAGACTCAAAATGAGTCATTTAATTGAATTAATGTCACAAAATTAATCGTTTTATCCAAATATATACCATCCACTTCCCTCGTTCGCTTATAATTGTCACAGATAAAAAAGGGCGGTGAATAGTCATTGCTTAATGAACGGCTAGTATATTTTCGCAAGAAAAATAAATTAACTCAAAATGATGTTGCTCACTATTTAAATGTTGTTCGTTCTACATATACCAATTGGGAAGCGGGAAGATCAGAACCTGACATTTCCACTCTAATCAAAATTGCTGATCTATATAACATTAGTTTGGACAACTTAGTTGGCAGAGAATATCGAATTCCACCACAAGTCGAGGTTATTTTAGACCAAATTTCCGATTTAGACACAGAACCACAAAAGAAAGCACTAAACCTCTTAGTGGAATATACATACTTGGCGAAAAAGTATTTTATGTAGGTCTCACACTCCTTATTTTAACGTATAAACACCTTTAAACATCAAGGTAATATGAATCCTCTATTGAAGATTCTAAAACAAAATACGGAGCGTTGCAGCGCTCAATATTTCAAATTAAAGATATTGTATTTGAATCCATAATAAAAGAAATCATTTCCAAAATAAAGAGGTAAAATTTTACATAATTTTACCATATTAACCAATGAGGGCTTCGGCTCTCTTTTTTTATTTACGTTCGACAAAATATGACAATATTATGATGGATTGTTTGCTATGATAAGCTCGGAAATCTTACATTTTACATAATTGGAGGAAAGAAAAAATGAAAAAACCGTTCTACAAAAAATGGTGGTTCTGGGTTATCGTTGTTATCGTAGTACTCGGAGCTTATGGTAATAGCAGCAAGGATACAGAAGATACTAAAACAGCTTCTACTGAACCAAAACAAGAGGCTAAACAGGAAACAAAAAAGGATGAGCCTAAGAAAGACGAAGCTAAAAAAGAGGAACCAAAGAAAGAAGAGCCTAAAAAGGAACTTTCTAAAGAGGGTGAATCTTCTAAAGTTAAAATCGCTGTAGGTTCTGTTGAATCAACAGATTCAGTAGGTGGCCAATACTTAAGTGAAAAAGCGCAAGGTGTGTTTAAAGTAGTAGAAATCTCTATCACTAACAACCAAAAAGACGCTATCACTGTCGATGCTAACAGCTTCAAATTAGTTGATAATCAAGATCGTGAATTTAAATATTCTACACAAGCTCAAACGGCTTTCGATGTAGGTAACGGCGGTAAATCTGATTTCTTCTTAAAACAACTTAACCCTGGACTAACTCAAACAGGAAAAATCATTTTTGATGTTCCTGCTGACGCACAAGGCTTAGTATTAAAAGCTCGTGGCGGTATGATGGGTAAAGAGATTAAGTTAAAAGTAGAATAGTTGAAGGCACTCGAAAGAGTGCTTTTTTTTTTCTCAATAAACGATATACATAAATATGGTAAAATTATATTTGCGAGATACATATTATTAAAATTAAAGTGGCTCAAGTCGGAGGAAGGCACCTTAGGGTGTCTTTTCTTTATGCGTTCATTAAGTAATTTGTCGATAAATACTTACTTTACTTTTAAATCAATGTTTATTATAATAATCTCAAATATCCAAGTTACTTATAAACATTGATTTAAAGGCGTTTACTAAGTAACTTTTTTATTTTTACTAATTACTTAATGGAGGTATTATCATGAATGTTTATTTAATGAAGACTTATCAAGAATGGGCGGAACGTTTTATGAATAACGAGAAACCTTTTGTAGCATTAGATGAAAACGGAATTAACCTTGATTATGGAAAATTAAGTAGTGCTGGTAAAAGTAAATTATTTAAAGATTTAGATGAAAATGCAGAAAAAAAACGTCGTTGGGGTCAAATCCAAACATTCTTTGATCGATTTTATGATAAAGTTATCCCGCATGATATTATAGTTATCGGAACTGGCCAAATGACGAAATTTAATGTATTTGCCATTGTACGAGTAACTAGTGATGCATACTATGTAAAGTCTTCGGATAGTTGGGATTCTCGTCATCGTCGTGATGTAGAAATTTTATGGCATGGAGAACCGTTTTTAGTAAAAGAATGGGGATGGGCACGAAGATTAGAAGCGTTAGACACTACAGATCGTTTAAAAGAATTCATTGAAGTATATACAAAATTAAAATAAATTATAAGGGCACCTTAGAGTGTCTTTTCTTTATGAAACTTAACTAATATAAATTATTCATTAATGCACACCACCCCTGCGCTTGAAGTTATGTTATATTGCATGATATACTTTAGATAAGATAAAGATAAAGATAAAGATAAAAAAGAAGCCTTCCAGTGCTACCAACACTGAAAGACTTTGGATAAAATATTACTTTTACTTTTTGGAGTTTATGTGGGCCGCTAGGACAGTCACTACCAATGACATCATGCCTAGTACAACGTTAGCCATTGCGCAAACCGCAATAATTGTTGTTGTATCCATAATACTCACCACCTTTCACATCCCATCGTACACAACTACGATGGGATGTTTTCATTATACCATACACACCCCTTAAAACCTGAATAGATATGTTACATTATCTGAAAAAACTTTTAAATTTCTTCATTTAAACCAATTCATGTATCGCTTGTACCCTTAGTATACAAATTACAATAAAAAACTTCAGATAAATTGCTTATTAAATTTCACGTACTATATCCGTTGTGTAAAACCAAATTCTACAATAAGGCCTATTCTACCAAACGTCCCCTTATCCTCTAACCAAGCAAGTAGTAAATCCTTTATTTATTCCTCTATCTTAGTAAGTCATTCCCCTAGATCTTAAACAATCTCATGTTTTCCATCTTTTCTTCGTAATTAAGCTTGACTGGAAGTTTTGAAGGTTTTTATCATGTGGGAACGATTAAGGAACACGGCTGGAAGGCAGATTTATCCCCTACTTTGAAAGATCACGAAAAAAGTAATCAATCAAAATAGATGGATAAGCGTCTTGTTTTCGCCATGCGGTCACTTATAAGGTATCCGTATGTATAGACCCTGTTCACTCAGCGATTTTCACCGCATACATCCTTTTTCTATGGCTTGTCCTTGTAATATCGTCCCTACACGACAAACTGAATGTACTCCCTAGCACCGTAATGCTAACGATAACCACCCGAACCTTTTAGAGAATCGTCCCTGGGCAAGTTCTCGCCCTCCCTCACCAGAAGAACAGGATTCCAATGAGGGGTGCTGTTTTTGTAGGCGCATACTCTGTACCCCCTGCACGACCAACAGCTAGCCACGCACGTAACACGTTCCTCCTATATGGATAGCAGCACGGAATTACGGCTTATCAGTTTTTATTTACGTGGTTTCAGGCAATTCCACGCGAACAAAAAACAAAAAGGCATCTCCAATTCCTAAATAGCCTGTACATTCACAAGACTTCTAGGTTTAGAGATGCCCGTTATATATCTTTTGGACTACAAAATAATCAAAACTAGTATTTACTAGTTGATATTTATCCAAACTATCGATAAAATGGGTATATCAAAGAAGCCTCGTGAAAAGGCATAGTTGTTTAAGGTTAGTGGTGGTACACTACTTAAACGTTAACACTGTGGTTGAATACAGTTTATTTCTAGTCAAGTGGTGGTACACTTGCTAGAGCTAGTCATTCCCGCTATCGGTTGGCGCCAATAGCATACGGGAGTGGCTTTTTGTTTTGTGTTCATATTCAATTGTTTTAAATTTTGTTTTATCGATCTTCTTGATCTTCATTTATGTAAAATATCAAATTCTGTTTAGATTTGTAGAATGATGCTTGTTGTTTATTACGTTACAACAAGCTTTTTTGTTTGTAAATACCTCTATAAGTGGGTTTATGCCATCTTGTTAACTTAAACGAAGGATACAAAGATAAAAAGATACATTTATCCTTAGATACAAAGATACATTGTATACCTTTGTGTATCTTTAGATACAAAGATAAAAAGATAGAAAGATAAAAAGATACATCAATTATCATTGGTATTATAGGATTTTTATTAAAAGTTATGTACACGAAAAATAAGGTTAATCTATTAAACATAAAAAAAGATACATTTATCCTTTTACTTTTTGTACAAGCACGTGTTATTATCAATTCGAAAATAAAAAGATAAAAAGATACATTTATCCTTTGTTACAATTATATTACAAATTTAAAAGGAGCGATTCCTGTGAAAAAAGGATACGTCATAATCAACGCCCAACAAAAAGGTGGAGTTGGAAAAACAACTGATTCGTGTATGGAATCTCTTGTGGCTTCTTTAATCTTTAATAAGAAAGTTTTATTTATTGATACTGACCTTCAAGGGAACGGTACAACATTTTTAGCGAAATCATTTAACATTACTGAAATGCAAAAGACTTTAATGAAGTGTCTTGAAGAAGGAGACTTATCATCAGGGATTGTACATCTGCATGAAAACTTAGACATGATTCCATGCGGATATGACATGAGGAAATATGCTGACTTCTTAATTGAAACATTCAATACAGTTGAAGACAGAACTTTTTACCTTTCTAGATTGCTAGAAAAAATTAAATATAACTACGACTACATATTCATCGATATTCCGCCTTCAACAGATTTAAAAGTGGATAATGCGATGGTAGCAAGCGACTACATTATTGTTGTTCAAGAAACTCAACAATTTTCATACGAAGGAAGCCAACGTTTAATCTTTGAATACATCCAAACATTAGTTGATGACTTTGGTTCACTCGTAAAAATGCAAGTTGCTGGAGTACTTCCTGTATTACTCCAACAAAAGCGTGCTTTACACAAGGAAATCGTTAAAAGTACAATCGCTACTTTTGGTGAAGAAAATGTGTTTACTACGATTATTAACAACCATGCACGTTTAGAATGGTATCCACGAATCGGGTTACAATTTGAAGATCATCATGATAAGAGAATGCTAGCTTTATTCTGCGATATTTTCTGTGAGTTAGAAGAAAGAATTCACCTTTTCGAAACTGAGGGAGATATTGAACCGGGATATAGATATACACAAAAGTATTTCGTAGAAAATAAACTTACTAAGTTAGGGAAGGGGATTGACATAAGTGGCTTTAATCAAAAGGGAAACACCGCAAGAACCGAAGATAACGCAATCTGCTAATACAGAGCGAAATGTTCAGAGTACAAATAACAACACTACACCCCAAAAGAAGGTTTTGACAGCACAAGATAGAAAAAACATAAAAGTAACTCCTGAGTCATTTAGCAAAATTAAAACTATTTGTACGATGAAGAGTATGAAGAATTACGAATTTATTGATGAAATTTTAGAGTTTTACATCGCTAATAATTTAACCGAGCGCGAGCAACGTATACTTAAAAATATAACTTCTAATAACAAGTAGTTATGAGGAAATCCCGTCCTCATAGCTTTTCTTCATGTATCTTTTTATCTTTGTATCTAAAGATACATGTATCTTTTTTGAAAATCGCTATTATTTACAAATACTAAATAGGAGTGGTACCTGTGGAAAATAAGAGTAATTCTTTTGTAGTGACTTTGACGCCTATTACCGAAAGTTCAGATTCAACTATTCAAAGCGATCATACTGACATGGAAAAGGAAAAGCAAGACAGAACTTACTCAGAAGAGGGCAAGCTCTTTGAAAAGCCTAAGAGAAAACTTACTACGAAAGAGTTGCCGAAATCTTTCCGTGTCTCATTAGAAACACATACGGCAATTTCAACACTCGCTACAATTGAAGATATGAAAATTTATGAAGTTATTAATATGTTAATCGAAGAAAAAGTTGCCTCATTACCTGCACCAAAACAAAATCTAGTAAGAAATGCTGTAAAACAAGTACTTGAAGTAAAGAAAAGTCGAGAATAGGTATGAGTTTATAAAATTATTTCTGCAAGAAAATAGGCCCTACTTTGTGTAGGGCTTTACTATTTTAAGGAATTAGATTCTCACCAGAACTTCCACCAAGGCTTTTTCTTCTCTTTCGCAGCAGCAACCTCATCCCGAAACTCCTGCATCAATCTCTTCGTTTCCTGCATCTCACGTAGCGTCTTCATAAGCGTCTCATCCCGTGCTTCCAATCGTTTTTCCACTCGTTCATTATGCGCTTCTACACTCGCCTTGATTTCCTCGTTACTTTGCTTCGCCTGCTCACTTAATCGTTTCTCCATCGCTAACATACTCTGATTCATTTCTTGCGCCATAACGCTGTACTGTTCCTGTAATTGCTGTTTAATATGGAATGGCACTAAGTCCGTTTCCTCAGATTCCTCTTTAATTAGATCCGGATTAACCTTTTCTATTTGCTGCGCAATCATCTTCGCTGCCTTCTCTAGCGTCATACCGTCATGCTTACTAAGCTCAATTAGCTTCTCAATCACCATAATGTCACTGTCTGTGTACTGGCGTCTGCCACGATTATTCTTCTTCACTGCGAATCCTTCTCGCGACAATACTTCCATGTACTTTCTAAGGGTGCTATCACTTATTCCTAGCCTTTTATACACTTCACTAGCAGAATAAACAATTTCGTCCGTCATAACGTCACAACACCTCCTAGTGACAATATTCCATGATGGTTAGGGAATTCCTGCAAAGAAAAAAGCCCAGTTTAGGGCTTTTAATTCTATATCTCGTATTTGATTCATAACATGTATATTGCCTGTTACCCCTGTAACTCTTCCCAACTTCGACCGTACAATTGGGTGTGCTGTTTAGTTAAGGAAGAGTTACTTCTTCATCAAACATAAAAACATTCTTTTCTGATTTGTGGGGCATAACTCAAGTAATCTCATAATATTTTCAGCGTCATCCACGCTATTTGCATTGATAATATTATTTCTCCACATCCATCGTTTGCTGTCTCGTTTACTGTGATAAACCGCTCCGCTGTTATCATTAATCCATATTTGATTATTACATCCTAAGACATCCGCACGCATCCAATGTTTTTTA
>NZ_CP033789.1:0-276458 GCF_003812125.1 Bacillus sp. FDAARGOS_527 | reverse complement strand
GTTCTTCACAAGTAATTCGTGAACTAATCAACTGCCCCAGTTCGTTTTATTTCTACCTTAATATTTGGTTTTAAATTTAATGTGGAATACTTTCCTCTCAAATCTTTTTCATTTAAATTGGAATATTTTCTTATACTTTTTATTTTTCTTCCAATGCCAATTGGATCAGTATTTAATTTTCTAAACTTCTCAAGAATATCCCCGAATTCTTTGTTTAGTTCTTCTTCAATTATTAGCTCCATTTTTTTTATTGATTCCTTATTTTTAAGAGTAACAGAAGGCTGTAATTCTATAGTTGAAACTAAAATAGATGCATTTAAATTAACCGACTCTTTCTGAGATAATTCAACATTTCCGCGGTACTTTATTGGGTGAATTGTAATATTAAATTTATCTCCTTTTTGCTTTTCGACTAGTTTTATTCCCTTTTCTTCTAATACCTCTGCAGGAATATTTAAAGTTATATCCCCCAAAAAAGCATTATGATCGGTGAATAATTTTATATACAGGGTTTTTTTCATGGAAATAGAACCAACCATTTTATCATCCCTAAATAATGCAACCCCATCTAAATAGGGTGCTACACCATTCTCATTCGATAGAATAGGTAAGGTAGGATCGATACCAATTTCATATAGTGTGGAAATAAAATCATGCAAGTTGGAGTTTATTAACATTTCCTTCTTTTCGTGCTTATCTAATAATTGATAAATATATGACCCCATTTCAGGGTATTCTTCATAGTTTTTATTATTAATTGTACTCTCAGCATTGTTTGTAATTGCCAAAAAAATTAAAGATCCGATGCTACTATCTCGTTGCATTGTATCTAGAAAAGATGAAATCCCTATCATTTCTGTCATATATTTATCAAATAAAATTGTCCTTAATTGACCAGAAGTAAGGTCGTGGCTTGTCTGTTGTTCTAAATTTTGTCTTATTTGTTTGCTTGTAGTTCCGACGGCAGAAAGGGTTACACTCGTCTTTTCTTCTTTACGGTCGAATTGTAACAAGCTAATAGTGCCTTTGTATGTATTCTCATCAAGTAAGTCAAAACCAATAATAGTTGAAATTCCTTGCCTTTCTAATATTTTTTCAGGTAGCATACATGCCGTACAGAGAAAGAAACAAAGTAGTAGAATAAGCCATATTTTCATTTTTTCAACTCCGTTTTGAACGTGAAAAGATTTTAGATTTAATGATTGAAATGAAATATAAGAATATTGGATAGATAAACCATAGGTAAAAGCCTACTTGACCAACTTTATCAATCAAAAGGTTATTGTCGACTCTTTTTGTGATAAAAAAACTCGTGATAAAAATGATTATTGAGATTACCCATATTCCATGTTTTAGTTTTAAATGAAATATTTGTTTAACTCCTTTGGAAGAAATGAATAGGATTATACATAAATTTGGAAAAATAACTAATATCCATAATGAAACTGCTATAGATTCAAAGCGCTCAATAAATGGAAAATGGACAGCGCTTATCATACTGACAATAGGCCAGATATGTTTTTCTAATTCTTTAGGGCTAAAAAATAATATGGAAATAACAGTTGCAATTAAAACAAGAAGTGTGGTAAACCAGATTGCTAATTGACTGAATAGAAGTAGTTTTTTTTTCTCCTTTATAAAAGGAAAAATAAAAAATAAAGTCTCAAAACCCAACATTGTATAACTGCTTTTAAAAACTCCTTTCATCATTTCTGACGGAGTTGTCGACATGATGGGTAAAATTCTAGTTAAGTTTATGGAATCAAGTGGTTGATACATCACAAATAGCAGCCATATAGTCATTAAAAAGGATAAGAAGCATATCCCTGCAACTACTCTGAATCCACCTGATACTGCATAAATTGTTATTAATAATAGCGCTAAGGTGCCTACCCATTCATAAACTCCTTCATATCCCCATGTTAGGGACAATTCAACATAACTGATGATGATAGAGTAATGTACAGCAATAAAGTAAATGACAATTAAGGTATTGATGATACTTCCTATAAAGCGACCAAATAAATTTTCGTGTATTTCATAAAGATTACAGTTTCCATGTTTTTTAAGTATGCTAATAATAATCCAAGTGATAATACTAATGAATAGACCGGATAGTAAAACTGAGATCCAAGCATCTTTCTTAGATTCAAGATAAATAATTTTCGGGACTCCAAGTATGCCCATACCAATTTGCGAAGTGTGTATGATAAAGAAAGCCATATAGGCATTTACAAAACTAATATTTGATTTCATTATCCACCTCAAAATTCATCTAAATCTTTTTCTGTTTTTTTAAATCTCCACCTTGTGCGGAATGAATCTTTTGGGCGATTGACAACAGGACGTCTCATATAAAAATGGTGGGGTAGACGTATTAAGAAGTATTTTATATCCTTAATCCTAAAAGGGTATAGAGGTGCAAGATAAGGTTTGTTTAATGATGTCAATTTTAACAAGTGGACCATCATTACACAGACACCGATAATAATCCCATTTAATCCCCCAACACCTGCTAGAATAATGAAAGGAAATCTAGCAATTCTTATAGCAGTGCCCATTTCATAAATAGGAGCCGTAAATGCCCCTAATGCACTAAATGCCACAATAATAATTAAAATGTTGCTAGTTAAACCTGCCTCAACAGTTGCTTGGCCAATAACAATACCTCCAACAATCCCCATTGTTTGCCCTACTTTTGACGGAAGGCGTGCCCCAGCCTCTCTAAGTAATTCAATTAATAATTCGAGTAAAAGTGCTTCTAGCAAAGGTGGAAAAGGAACTTGTGAACGTGATTGCCCAATTATAAGTAACAATTTAGATGGAATTAGTTCAGAGTGAAATGTCATGGTTGCAACATAAAATGCTGTAAGAAATAGTGACCCTGCCATAGCAAATAATCGTATAAATCTTATAAAAGTACTTAAGGACCATCTCAAATATATGTCTTCTGTTGATTCAAAAAACGAAAAAAAATTAGCAGGTCCAATAATAGCAATTGGACTTTCATCTATAAGAACACCAATCCGTCCGTTTAAAATAGAGTAGAGGAATCTATCGGGCAACTCTGTTAATATAAACTGTGGAAAAAATGAGTAATGATTATCTTCAAGACATTGTGCCAATACTGAACTGTCACTTATATTATCAGTTTTTATATTTTCAAACTTCTCCTTAAGTGTTTTAAGTGTGTCATCATCCGCTATATCTTTAAGATATATAATTCTTACTTGCTTCTTAACACGTTCTCCTATTTTTAATTCATCTGTACACAAATTAGAATCATTTAGATTTCGTCTTATAATTTTAATGTTAGAAGATAATGATTCTGTAAACGATATTTTAGGACCGTATACCAATGATTCTGTTTCTGCTTTCTCAATAGATCTTTCAATAGGGTTGGCGCAATTTACCATAAATGCTTTACTTTCGTCTGATAAGTAAATATAAGCGAATCCATTTAAGAGGGAAGAGATAATCTCTTGTTCCTTAAGGTTTTTCTTTACTTCGTTCATTGGTATGTTTTTCAATAAATAAGAGTAAGTTATGTATTCTATCGGAAGTTGTTGAATGTATTTAATTACATACTCATTTAGAAACTCTTGTTTAATTAAATTTTTCATGAAAATAACTTCGAGACAATCTCCACCAACTTCAAGTGTTCTACACATTAAGTCTGGTGATTCGTTGAGGATGTATTTAATTTTTTCATAATTAGGGCAGTTATTTTTATTTAGATGGAGTGTCATTTGAATCATATCCTTCAATAGTTTTTTTTTAGTATTTGAAGTAGGAATCATTTTATACTTGTTTTAATAAAGAAGTAAGGATTGAGAGTAATTTTAGGACCTATGGTTCTGAAACGAATATGGAACAAGGAATTTTAGATGGTAACCAACAACATGTTGTAGAAATCAATTGGCCAGAACTAGCTGGTATATATGAGGTTGAATTTAATGAAATGTGGGGCAGTTCTACATTATCTTTTGATAAAGTAAATTCTAACATCAGTACTCGTAAAATCGATAATACAACACATGTTATTGATATTAACGGTAAAACACCGGAGGCGCGTTCGAAGTGTTTGTAAAACAGCAATCTCATAATTGATTCGGTTAACCCTCTCCATTCCCTTACTATCCGTCTCAATAATGATATCCTTCCATTTGGGCTGGATCACTCCTTCAATAGGAACTTCGTCATTAGCTGCAAAAAAACGTTGACCACTATCACCATATTCTCGAATTAGTTGAAGAGCTTCAATGACAGGTTGATGAGATTGATTATTAGATCTGAACGTAAGATTTTTTAAGATATTACAGAAAGCAATCCGATAATGCCCCCGATAGGAAGAATGCATCTTTATATAGATTTTTTCTTTGTATTCTCGGTGATTTCTTGTCATGTCTTTAATAATATCCCGAATTGTTGAAGCGCCTACAATCGGATATAGAGTATCTTGAATAATTCCATCTGGATGATTAACCGTCGCTTTTAATAAGTTGATAATATGTTTATTTTTCCCTTGAACCCTTTCCAACTCTTCTACTGCTTCTTTACGGGTAGTATTCTTGGCCTTATTTCCGAACTTGAGAGTGATTTCATCCAACAGATCAGCTAAATAGTCGATAACTTCAGCATGACGATGCCAAAATAAGATGGCAAGTAAGGTGTAGCGAATGGGTGCTGGATGTGCTCGCAATTCCGTTACAGTCTCAGTAGCTGCACGAAGTCGATATTTCTTTAGTAATTTTGGAGTCATATGATGAAACAAACCATTAGGAATTTGGAGATGTCGTATAGCTAACAGTTTTTTAACCTCCATCTCCATCGCATTTACACTTGGTTTACGAGGAGAAGATAATAGTTGACGAAAAGTTAAAATGTCGGTTTCCTCTCCATCAGAATCCTCATCAGCATGGGACTCAAGTAAAGCATCTAACCGAGTGCACGTCTTAGCAGATAATTGCTGATATGTCATTTTATATAAGCTCTTTTCAAAAGTATCAATGGCAGAGTCAATCATACGCTTTAAGCTCCCAATAGAAGGAGGTTCAACTTTCCATTTACGAAAGAGACTGTATGCTTGGTTTTTTAAATAGTCTGTATCATGTGTAGACTGAACTTGTTCTTCTAACCATTGTCCCAAACGATCATTATCTGTACGTGTAAGCTCCTGAAATCCAAAAAAATCCCTTATATTTTTTCGATGTCGGGTATAAGTCTTTTCTTTTCCACCCCAACTATATTCATCAAATTGATCATGCGAAACATCAAGCTGTTTCGCTATGTACTCGATCACTACTTTTGGGATGTCTTGCTTTTGGCTAGGGAATCTAGCTTTCTGTTGGAAATACTTTAGTAACACGGCAAAGCCCAAACGGTTCGTTTCTGTTTTATTCCCCATAGATAGATGTAGTTCATTTGGCATTAACATAAAGTTTGCTAAAAGCTCTTCTTCATTCCAATTTTTCTTCACTGGTTCTCCCTCTGATCTACATGTTTTTTTAATAGTATAATTTCAAACATAGAGACCATCAAGATAACTAAGAAAAGCAGCAAAGCTAAACCATTTTCCTTTTATTGTAATATATCTGACGGACTAGAGCAGTAACCCTGTGATTAAGCCTGAAAGAATATAGAATGACATTTAAGCACCTACATCAATTGGCTTTGGAAAATGGTGATGCCATTCATCTACTACATGAATGCATAGATTTTCTAAGAAAAAACAAAATCATACTGCCTGCTATCACTACACTTGAAAGAATAGTGTGGGAAGCAAGGGCAATGGCTGAAAAGAAGCTATTTAACACGGTTAGTCAATCCCTAACAAATGAACAAAAAGAAAAACTTGAAGATATTATTACCTTGCAGCATTCGTCAGAATCCAATAAAACGATATTGGATTGGTTAAAAGAACCACCGGGACATCCTTCACCCGAAACCTTTTTAAAAGTAATAGAACGACTCGAATACATACGAGGAATGGAATTAGAAACGGTGCAAATTAATCATTTGCACCGCAATCGCCTGTTACAGCTGTCTCGCTTGGGTTCAAGATATGAACCTTATGCATTCCGTGATTTTCAGGAAAATAAACGATATTCAATACTAACCGTCTATTTATTACATCTTAATCAAGATTTGACGGATAAAGCTTTTGAAATTCATGACAGACAAATACTTAGTCTCTTATCAAAAGGTCGTAAGGCTCAAGAGGAAATTCAGAAACTGAACGGTAAAAAGCTGAATGAGAAAGTTATACACTTTACGAACATCGGACAAGCTTTGATCAAAGCAAAACAGGAAAAATTAGACGTTTTTGAGGTTTTAGAATCCGTTATTGAATGGAATTCTTTTGTCTCTTCGGTCGAAGAAGCCCAGGAGCTTGCACGTCCTGCTGACTATGATTATTTAGACTTACTGCAAAAACGATTTTATTCACTAAGAAAATATACGCCAACGCTATTAAGGGTGTTGGAATTTCATTCTACAAAGGCAAATGAGCCACTTTTACAAGCTGTAGAGATTATCCGAGGAATGAACGAATCCGGAAAACGAAAAGTACCTGATGACTCACCTGTGGATTTTATTTCAAAACGTTGGAAAAAGCATTTATACGAGAATGATGGTACAACAATCAATCGTCATTACTATGAAATGGCTGTTTTAACAGAACTTCGGGAGCATGTTCGGGCAGGAGATGTTTCCATTGTTGGCAGCAGACAATATAGAGATTTTGAGGAATATTTGTTTTCCGAATTTACATGGAATCAAACGAAAGAGAATACGAGATTATCAGTTAGTTTATCATTCGAAGATTATATAACGGAGAGAACCAGCAGCCTTAATGAAAGGTTAAAGTGGTTAACTGCCAATTCCAACAAGTTAGATGGAGTTTCTCTTGATAAAGGAAAGCTGTCACTTGCACGCTTAGAAAAAGATGTACCAGAAGAAGCAAAAAAGTTTAGTGCAAGCCTTTATCAGATGCTACCAAGAATAAAATTAACCGATTTACTGATGGATATTGCTTATATAACAGGATTTCATGAGCAATTTACTCATGCTTCCAATAATCGAAAACCGGATAAAGAAGAAACGATTATTATTATGGCTGCCCTTTTAGGAATGGGAATGAATATAGGTGTAAGCAAGATGGCTGAAGCAACACCCGGACTTACATATAAGCAATTAGCCAATGTATCTCAATGGCGCATGTATGAAGATGCAATGAATAAAGCCCAAGCCGTATTAGTAAATTTTCATCACAAATTACAATTGTCTTCCTATTGGGGAGACGGTACAACATCCTCATCAGACGGTATGAGAATGCAGTTAGGTGTTTCATCACTACATGCAGATGCAAACCCACATTATGGAACTGGAAAAGGAGCCACCATCTACCGTTTTACTAGTGATCAATTCTCTTCTTACTACACAAAGATTATTCATACTAATTCAAGGGATGCGATTCATGTTTTAGATGGTTTGTTGCACCATGAAACGGATTTAAACATAGAAGAGCATTATACAGACACAGCTGGTTACACAGATCAAATATTCGGACTGACTCATTTATTAGGATTTAAATTTGCCCCAAGAATAAGAGATTTAGCAGACTCAAAATTATTTACAATAGATAAAGCAAGTGAGTATCCAAAATTAGAAGCCATTTTACGTGGACAAATAAATACAAAGGTCATTAAAGAAAATTATGAGGATGTTTTGCGATTAGCTCACTCAATAAGAGAAGGAACAGTTTCAGCATCCCTTATTATGGGGAAACTAGGATCTTATTCAAGACAAAACAGCTTGGCTATAGCCTTACGTGAGATGGGTCGAATAGAAAAAACAATTTTTATTTTGAATTATATATCGGATGAATCATTAAGAAGAAAAATACAAAGGGGATTAAATAAAGGAGAAGCCATGAACGGATTAGCAAGAGCTATTTTCTTCGGAAAACAAGGTGAGCTTAGGGAACGGACTATACAACATCAATTGCAAAGAGCCAGTGCTTTAAACATCATTATCAATGCCATCAGTATCTGGAATACTTTACATCTAACAAAGGCAGTTGAATATCAAAAACGGTCAGGTAGTTTTAATGAAGAATTATTGCACCATATGTCACCTCTAGGTTGGGAACATATTAATTTACTTGGAGAATACCATTTTAATTCGGAGAAAATGGTCTCGTTAGATTCTTTAAGACCCTTGAAACTTTCTTAACGTTGTTAAAACTGGGGGAATAGTCGGGGAAATGGGCTTAGCGTTGTAAATCCGCATTTTCCTGACTGTACCCCATGCCCATCAACTTAAGAATTTTCACTACCCCCAAGTGACAAAAAACGTTATTCTTTCTAAAAAGCTAGCTAGAAAGGGTGACATTTTTTATGAATCTTTCGATTCAAGATGAATTACAACTATTTTCTGAAGAACTGTATCGTCATTTAACCCCTTCTCTTTTGGAAGAACTCGCAAAAGAATTGGGTTTTGTAAAAAGAAAACGAAAGTTTTCTGGAAATGAATTAGCTACCATATGTATTTGGGTAAGTCAACGTACAGCGAGTGACTCGCTTGTTCGACTATGCAGTCAATTACATGCGGCCACAGGCACTCTTATGAGTCCAGAAGGACTCAATAAACGCTTTGATAAAAAAGCGGTTGAATTTTTGAAATATATTTTTTCGGCATTATGGAAAAGTAAAATCTGTGAAACATCGGCCATTTCAAGCGCGGCGCTCACGTATTTTCAACGAATTCGTATTTTAGATGCGACGATTTTCCAAGTACCAAAACATTTAGCCCATGTATATCCTGGATCAGGTGGTTGTGCACAAACAGCGGGTATCAAGATTCAATTAGAATATGACTTACATAGCGGACAGTTTCTAAACTTTCAGATAGGTCCAGGAAAAAATAATGATAAGACCTTTGGAACAGAATGCTTAGACACATTACGTCCAAGCGATTTATGTATCCGTGATTTAGGTTATTTTTCATTAGAAGACTTAGATCAAATGGATCAACGAGGTGCTTATTATATATCCAGATTAAAATTAAACCATACCGTGTATGTAAAAAATCCGTTTCCAGAATACTTTCGAAACGGAACCGTAAAAAAGCAATCACAGTATATCCAAGTTGATTTAGAACATATTATGAACAATTTAAAACCCGGTCAAACATACGAAATAAAAGAAGCTTACATTGGAAAGAATCAAAAACTATTCACACGTGTAATTATCTATCGTTTAACAGACAAACAGATACAGGAACGTAGAAAAAAACAAAGTTACACTGAAAGTAAAAAGGGTATTACATTTTCAGAAAAGAGTAAACGATTAACGGGTATCAACATATATGTCTCAAATACGCCTGAAGGAGTTGTTCCGATGGAACAAATACATGACTTTTACTCCCTTCGCTGGCAAATAGAAATTATTTTTAAAACGTGGAAATCCTTATTTCAAATTCATCATTGGCAAACTATCAAAAAAGAGCGATTAGAATGTCATGTGTATGGAAGACTTATTGCCATCTTTATCTGTTCTTCTACGATGTTTAAGATGCGTAAACTTCTTTTGCAAAAGAACAAAAGAGAATTAAGTGAATATAAAGCCATTGGGATGATTCAAGATCATGTATCGCTGTTATATCAAGCGATACAGAGAAACACCCAAAATCTAACAAAGATTTTAATCCGTTTGTTCGACCTCCTACAGAAGAATGGACGGAAATCTCATCGATATGAGAAGAAAACTATCTTTGATATTATGGGTGTTGTCTATGAGTATAATGGGTTTGGAAAACAAAAGAAAGCTGCATAATTTTTAAAATGAAACTCGTTAGAGTTTATTTGGTGTGTGTACTTTTCAATACCAAAAGTACATTACGTGTTTTTTAGTTTGTTTGAACGAAAGTTCATTTTGTTTTCGTTCTTAAGTTGATGGGCATGTGACTGTACCCCAAATAAGAACAATTAAGCGATTGATGGGAATGAATAAATAAATCTTATTCAACCAAAGGGTGCTTTACTTGAGAAGGTCACTAGAAGAGTCAAATGATAACTATGAACTGCCCCAATTGCTAGGTTTTGTTTAACAATTGGGGCAGTTCATTTATAGCGCATAGGTAATCAGCTTTTTGTTAATCATGAGGTAGATATTTTTATCTAAAAACCCAACAATGGAAATATATTACAGCTCATGCCCCGTTTTTACACGTATCTCGGCTGAACCCCATCAACCTCTAAATTAATAACTACGCCAAAAGCTGATTTTCTTTAAGATAAGGAAATCAGCTTTTTCTTTGTAAAATATTTTTTAATACAGGAAAACCGGATTTTTATTTTCCATAAAATTTATTAACATGGGTTTTATGTCATTTGGTTGGCGGGACCCCATGCCCATCAACTTAAGAATTTTCACTACCCCCAAGTGACAAAAAACGTTATTCTTTCTAAAAAGCTAGCTAGAAAGGGTGACATTTTTTATGAATCTTTCGATTCAAGATGAATTACAACTATTTTCTGAAGAACTGTATCGTCATTTAACCCCTTCTCTTTTGGAAGAACTCGCAAAAGAATTAGGTTTTGTAAAAAGAAAACGAAAGTTTTCTGGAAATGAATTAGCTACCATATGTATTTGGGTAAGTCAACGTACAGCGAGTGACTCGCTTGTTCGACTATGCAGTCAATTACATGCGGCTACAGGCACTCTTATGAGTCCAGAAGGACTCAATAAACGCTTTGATAAAAAAGCGGTTGAATTTTTGAAATATATTTTTTCGGCATTATGGAAAAGTAAAATCTGTGAAACATCGGCCATTTCAAGCGCGGCGCTCACGTATTTTCAACGAATTCGTATTTTAGATGCGACGATTTTCCAAGTACCAAAACATTTAGCCCATGTATATCCTGGATCAGGTGGTTGTGCACAAACAGCGGGTATCAAGATTCAATTAGAATATGACTTACATAGCGGACAGTTTCTAAACTTTCAGATAGGTCCAGGAAAAAATAATGATAAGACCTTTGGAACAGAATGCTTAGACACATTACGTCCAAGCGATTTATGTATCCGTGATTTAGGTTATTTTTCATTAGAAGACTTAGATCAAATGGATCAACGAGGTGCTTATTATATATCCAGATTAAAATTAAACCATACCGTGTATGTAAAAAATCCGTTTCCAGAATACTTTCGAAACGGAACCGTAAAAAAGCAATCACAGTATATCCAAGTTGATTTAGAACATATTATGAACAATTTAAAACCCGGTCAAACATACGAAATAAAAGAAGCTTACATTGGAAAGAATCAAAAACTATTCACACGTGTAATTATCTATCGTTTAACAGACAAACAGATACAGGAACGTAGAAAAAAACAAAGTTACACTGAAAGTAAAAAGGGTATTACATTTTCAGAAAAGAGTAAACGATTAACGGGTATCAACATATATGTCTCAAATACGCCTGAAGGAGTTGTTCCGATGGAACAAATACATGACTTTTACTCCCTTCGCTGGCAAATAGAAATTATTTTTAAAACGTGGAAATCCTTATTTCAAATTCATCATTGGCAAACTATCAAAAAAGAGCGATTAGAATGTCATGTGTATGGAAGACTTATTGCCATCTTTATCTGTTCTTCTACGATGTTTAAGATGCGTAAACTTCTTTTGCAAAAGAACAAAAGAGAATTAAGTGAATATAAAGCCATTGGGATGATTCAAGATCATGTATCGCTGTTATATCAAGCGATACAGAGAAACACCCAAAATCTAACAAAGATTTTAATCCGTTTGTTCGACCTCCTACAGAAGAATGGACGGAAATCTCATCGATATGAGAAGAAAACTATCTTTGATATTATGGGTGTTGTCTATGAGTATAATGGGTTTGGAAAACAAAAGAAAGCTGCATAATTTTTAAAATGAAACTCGTTAGAGTTTATTTGGTGTGTGTACTTTTCAATACCAAAAGTACATTACGTGTTTTTTAGTTTGTTTGAACGAAAGTTCATTTTGTTTTCGTTCTTAAGTTGATGGGCATGTGGCGGTACCCCACATCCATCAACTTAACGTATATTTTTATATAAAATGCGGTCTTTCCACGTAGTTTTTTATTATCTTTTATAGATGTTATAAAAGTAGGCACATCAAATAAACCCTGACGGGTTTCAAATTTTTCGCTATGCTACCTGATGGGCAGAAGTGGTATACTCATACACAACACCTAAAATATCAAAGACTGTTTTTTTCTCATATCTGTGAGATTTTCGTCCGTTTCGCTGTAGGAGGTTAAACAGACGAAGGAGAATCTTTGATAATTCTTGGGTGTTTTTATGTAGTGCTTGATGAAAAAGTAAGAAATAATCTTTAATTATGTACATCGCTTTATATTCACTTAGTTCTTTCTGTTTCTTACGTAACAGGAGTTCTCTCATTTTAAACATAGTAGAAGAACATAATAGGATACTAATGAGTTGTCCATAAAGGTGGCATTCTAATCGCTCTTGTTTAATAGATTTACAACGATGAATTCGAAACCAAGATTTCCATATTTTAAATAACAGCTCAATTTGCCAACGCAGTGAATATAAATCATAGATTTTCTCTTTCGGTACCCATTCCGTAGGAATGTTTGTCATATATACCGTAATTCCTTGTAAAAGTTTCGTACGCTCTGTATATGTAATCCCTTTTTTCTTTTCACGAATAGCTCGATCATGTAGACGTTTCTGTTTTTGCTCCTCTGTACATCTATAAACCACAATGCGAGTGGGTAGTTTGTCTTTGCTCCCTACATATACATCATGTAATTCATACACTTGGCCAGGTTGTAATTGGTTCATGATGTCTTCCAAATGAATTTGTATATATACCGGTCTCAATTGAGCAGGTTTTGTTTTAAATACCACTGTTTCGAATTCTTTTCTATATATTTTAGTTGGTAATTTAAGACGCGATAAATAATACCCTTCCTTAT
This sequence comes from Bacillus sp. FDAARGOS_527, assembly GCF_003812125.1. Classification (NCBI taxonomy): domain Bacteria; kingdom Bacillati; phylum Bacillota; class Bacilli; order Caryophanales; family Bacillaceae; genus Bacillus; species Bacillus sp. FDAARGOS_527. The sequence goes on along the minus strand of NZ_CP033789.1, from coordinate 263,458 downwards.
CTTGGATCGATTTAAAGTCTTGTAAACGAAAATACCCTAAGTCACGAATATATAGTTCATTCTTTTGTGTCATGTCCATTCGAGTCGCCCCATATGCCTGATCACTTCGTTTTCCTGGTTCAATTTTCACATCAGAAAACTCTCCGCTCAACAAGTCATACTCTAATTGAATTTTCACACCAGCTGTATGACTACAGCCTCCGGCACCAGGATAAGTAGCTGCGAATCGATCTGGAACTTGAAAGGTTGTAGAATCAAGGATGCGAATCCGCTTAAAGTAAGCAGAAAGAGAATGAGAAATTGTAGATGATCCTCCAATTTTAGCTTGTAGAAGTGTAGTAAATACATTTCGAAAGAAGGCTACAGAAGCCGAGTTAAATCGTCGATTCAGTCCCTCAGGACTTAATAAAATTCCTGTTGAAGTTTCTAATTGACTACAAAGTTGAGTAAGAGAGGTTGTAGCGATTTGTTGATTTAACCATACACACAAAGATAAAAAATGGTGCCCATGGCACTTACGTTTTCGTTTCATTCCACCTGCTTCTATAGCTAATTGATTAAGTGTAGCGGGAGACATATATCGATATAACTCTTCGGCAAATAAAGACAGCTCTTGTTTTTGATGCATATTCATAAAAAGCACGTCACCCTTTCTCATTAACATAAGAGAATAGTAACGTGCTTTTAAGTTTAAGAATAGTCTAAATCCTTAAGTTGATGGATGTGTGGCGGTACCCCTTAGAGTAGGAAATTCGGCTCATTTTATGTCGAAATTTACTTAGCGTATATTTTCGTTAATTATCTTAACTAGTCGTTACGTATGACTTTACAGCATTCGATGCAAAGTTATCGGTTTTTTGTATGCAAATTTATGGATTAAGTCATACAATTACGCACTATTTTTAATGAATCGATATTTACTTGTTTCTTCAACTAAGTTCGTCCGAATCTTTTTCTACAAAATCACTAAAGTCATCTCCCCAATCACAGATGGCTGTTACAACATTCTCTAGTTGATGACCAATTTCACTAAGTTCATACTCAACCTTAGGAGGCACTACGGGGTATACACATCGAGTAATTATTTTATCGTCTTCTAATTCTCTTAATTGTCTAATCAACATACGTTGATTAACTTCAGGCAGCTTTTTTTGTATTTCACTTAATCTTAATGGCGAACGTTGTAACAAACACCATATAATTGCTATTTTCCAACGCCCTCCTATCACAGATAAAGCTAAATCTTTTCCAGTGAAAAATTCCTTGTCCTTATAATGAATAACCATAATTTTTGACCTTCCTCTCGCGAAAAAAATGTTTATAGTGACAAATTTGTCAGTATTGTAATTAAAATTATAAAGTGTAATCTTAGTGGTGTAAACAATAAAAAAAGAAAGTAGGGATTCAATTGAAAAGTAGAGCTGCTGTTGCATTTAAGCCAGGGGAGCCACTTCAAATCGTAGAAATCGATGTAGAAGAGCCAAAAGCAAAAGAGGTATTAGTAAAAATACTATATACTTCTGTCTGTCATACAGATGCTTTTACATTATCAGGTGACGACCCAGAAGGAGTATTTCCTGCTGTATTAGGCCATGAAGGTGCTGGTGTTGTCGTTTCAGTAGGTGATGAAGTTACTTCAGTAAAACCTGGGGATCATGTTATTCCACTATATACACCTGAATGTGGAGAATGTAAATTCTGTCGTTCTGGTAAAACAAACCTATGTAGTGCTGTACGAGAAACACAAGGTAAAGGTTTAATGCCTGATGGAACAACTCGCTTCTCTTATAATGGAGAGCCCCTTTATCATTACATGGGAACTAGTACATTCAGTGAATATACAGTTGTTAATGAGATTAACTTAGCGAAAATCGATGAAAACGCTCCGTTAGATAAAGTTGCTTTATTAGGATGTGGTGTGACTACAGGTATTGGTGCTGTACACAACACTGCAAAAGTTGAAGAAGGAGCTGTAACAGCTGTATTTGGTTTAGGAGCGATTGGATTAGCAGCTATTCAAGGATTGGTTCAAGCAAAAGCAAGCCGAATTATTGCAGTTGACCTGAATCCCCAAAAATGGGAACTCGCTAAAAAAATGGGAGCGACTGATTTTGTGAATCCTGCAGATTATGATCGCCCAATTCAAGAAGTTATAGTCGAAATGACAGATGGTGGCGTGGATTATAGCTTCGAATGTATTGGTAATGTTGAAGTAATGAAATCCGCTCTTGAAGCATGTCATAAAGGTTGGGGCGAAAGTATTATTATCGGAGTAGCTGGTGCTGGTAAAGAAATCCATACTCGTCCATTCCAATTAGTAACGGGCCGAGTATGGCGTGGATCAGCCTTTGGTGGAGTTAAAGGAAGATCTGAACTTCCAGAAATGGTCGAAGATTATATGCATGGTGATATTGATTTAGATTCATTTATTACTCATCATTTAGAATTTAAAGACATCAATGCGGCATTTGACTTATTACACAAAGGTGAATCCATTCGTACGATTTTAACTTACGGAGAGTGAGATAATGAGTCTTAAATGTATTGAACAACATCGTTCTTTCGAAGGAGAGCAACGTAAGTATAGCCATTATTCCGAAGTCTTGCAATGTGATATGAAATTTAGTATCTACTTACCATCAAATAAAGAAAAGAAAAAAATTCCACTTATATGGTGGTTATCTGGTTTAACTTGTACAGATGATAATTTTAGTCAAAAAAGTGGATTTCAACGTTTGGCTGAAAAACATCAAGTTGCAGTGATTATGCCAGATACTTCACCACGTGGAGAATACGTTTCTGATGTTGCAGCATGGGATCTTGGACAAGGGGCAGGTTTTTATTTAAATGCTACCCAGGATCCTTGGGCACAGCATTATAAAATGTATTCGTATATCGTAGATGAATTAACATCCATTGCTTCGACTATAGTACCTAATTTTTCAGGTGAAGAAAGCATAATGGGGCATTCAATGGGAGGACATGGGGCTTTAGTGATCGGTTTGAAAAATGCTAAGAGATTCAAAGCGGTTTCTGCTTTTTCTCCAATCTTAACTCCTAGTCAAGTACCATGGGGAATAAATGCTTTCACCTCTTATTTAGGTGAAGACAAAGATTCTTGGAAAGAATGGGATGCTTCAGAATTAATTAAAGAAGCTACTATTCCACCAATTCTTATTATGCAAGGTAGTCAAGACGAGTTTTATCCGAAACAATTGGAAGAACATATTTTCTTAGAGAACGCTCAAAAAAATAGTCAAATGGTAACTTATAAAAAAATGGAGGGCTATGATCATAGCTACTTCTTTATTTCCACTTTCTTAAATGAGCATTTCTCTTTCCATATGAAGTATTTAAGATGATTCTTATTTACAACAATACCCACTTCCAATGGCATATGAAGTATTTAAGTTTACAGCAAAATATAGTAACAAAAGTATCCGCATGTAGAGATGTGGGTGCTTTTGATTGTTATATTTTGTCATATTATATAGTTTGTAAAAACAAATAAATTGGGAGGAAGAGTTCATGTGGATTAAAAAAATGTTATTTAATTACCGTGTTAAACCATCCTTATTAAAATCTCGTTATGAGATTGAAAAGGAAAATCGACAAGTTGACTTATTTGAAAGTTCAACTGAAACGTCTAAACCGTTTTCGATAAGAGATACAAGATCATATATTCAGCCTAATACTAAAACATTAGAAGACATGATTAATTACTTAGCAGCTATTCGTGAAATCCCTTCTCTTTCCGTGGATAAGAATAAAATGCTTTGGCCATTAATATCCAAATGCTAAATTCAAAAAAATAATGGTTATAATTTTAGCTATTTCTATATCAAATATTTGAGTTGATGGGAGGTACAGTTTGTATGGAAATGAAAAAAATGTTAAACAATGACCGTATTAAACCATATTTATTAAAAGCACGTTTTGGAGTTGAAAAAGAAAGTCAACGAGTTGACCTATCAGGAAGTTTAGCTAAAACGGAACATCCCAAAAGTATTTCAGTAAGAGATGAACATCCTTATATTCAGCGAGATTTCTCTGAAACACAAATGGAATTAATCACACCAGTTACTGAGACACTAGGAGATTTATTTAATTATTTAGCAGCTATCCATGATGTTGCCTATCGTTCTATGGGAAATAACGAAATGCTTTGGCCATTAAGCATGCCACCACAGTTGCCCGAAAAAGAAGAAGATATTGTTATTGCGAAACTTAATAATCATGAAAATGTTTTATATCGTCGATATTTATCTAATTCTTATGGTCGACGAAAACAAATGATTAGTGGTATTCATTACAATTTTGAATTTAGCGATAATTTGATTCAGGCATTATTTGAATTACAATCAGAAATAAAAGATTATCATCAATTTAAAACAGAAATTTATCTGAAAGTCACAAGGAATTATTTACACTATCGATGGTTAATAACTTATTTCTTCGGTGCTTCTCCTAGTAGTGAAAAGAATTTCTTTGAAATAAATCCTTTAAATGACGCCGTAAGAAGCATTAGAAATAGTAAATATGGTTATAGTAATGAAAATGATGTTCAAGTATCCTATAGTAGTTTACAGAACTATATATCTGATCTTTCTTCGCTGGTAAGTAAAGGGGTTTTATTAGAAGAAAAAGAATTTTATGCATCTGTCCGTTTAAGGGGCGGTCCTCAAGTTTCAGATTTAAAAAATCATGGGATTCGTTATATTGAATTAAGAAACCTAGATTTAAATCCTTTTGAAACATATGGAATTAGCCATGAACAAGCAGAATTTCTACATCTTTTCCTCATCTATTTACTCTGGATTGATCAAGACGATAATAATGATGAATGGGTAAAAATCGGTGATTTTCAAAATAATTTAGTGGCTCTTGAACATCCGTTAGAACATACGCAATTTAAAACAGATGCTGAGCGTATTATTGATGAGATGGAACATTTAACAGGGCTGTTAGACATAACTGTTTCGAATACCTTATTTGTTAACTTGAGAGAAATGCTAACAGATCCAAGTAAGACTTTAGCTGGAAGACTTTATAAAGAGATTATAAAAAGTAGTCAAAGTCAGGTAGCTTCCCGTATTGCTAAAGAAAATTATAAAAAAGCATGGGATAAACCATATCAACTATCAGGATTTACTGACATGGAGTTGTCTACACAAATTTTAATGTTTGATGCTATTCAACAAGGATTACAAGTAGACGTTTTAGATCGACAAGATCAATTTTTAAAACTACAGTTAGGAAATCATGTTGAATATGTGAAAAATGGGAATATGACAAGTAAAGATAGTTATATATCACCATTAATTATGGAAAATAAAACAGTAACAAAGAAAATTCTTCAACAGCATGGATTTCGTGTACCAATAGGTGAGGAATTTAGTGATATAGAAAAAGCCTTACGTTCCTATGATATATTTGCAGGAAAGCCTTTTGTCGTTAAACCAAAAACAACAAATTATGGTTTAGGAATATCTATCTTTAAAGAAAACGGAGCAAGTTACGAAGACTATCAAAAAGCACTCACAATAGCATTTAAAGAGGACTCATCAGTATTAATAGAAGAATTTATTAATGGAACAGAATATCGATTTTTTGTGCTAGATGGCAAAGTTTCTGCCGTTTTATTACGAATTCCAGCCAATGTTATAGGAGACGGTTCACATACGATTGAAGAGTTAGTCGCTCAAAAGAACCTGAATTCATTAAGAGGAATGGACCATAGAACACCTTTAGAAAATATACAATTAGGTGAATTAGAGGTCCTAATGCTTAAAGCTCAAGGGTATCGAAAAGATTCTATTCCAACAAGTGATGAAATTGTTTTTCTGCGAGAAAATTCTAATGTCAGTACAGGTGGAGACTCAATTGATATGACAGATCAAATTCCCGATGATTATAAGAAAATTGCCGTAGATGCTGTGTCGGCACTTGGAGCAAATATTAGTGGTATTGATTTGATTATTGAAAATACAGAAGTTCCTGCAGCTAATAAAAATGCTTATGGAATTATTGAGGCAAACTTTAATCCATCGATGTATATGCATATATATCCGTATAAAGGCAAATCCAGACGTTTGACCATCTGTATATTACATTATTTATTCCCTGAACTACCAAAAAAATAATTTAGAAGTCTTCGAGATGTTAGAGGGATTAGTATAAAAATTGTAAATGATGTAACAAGAGGAGACATTACTTTTTAATTAATTGGGATCTCTCAGAGGTCCCAATTTAAATTATTATTTTAGAAACAGGCGTATGAGAAATGGGTTATTGGAATGCAAGTTTGAATAAGATAAAATAGGGGAATATCAGAGGGAAATTTAGAAAGGTATTTTGACTTATTTGGTCAATCAAGAGCAAGTCAAAAAGGGATACAGACGAGATATACATGTTATCTATACTTAGGAGTAAAAACCTTAATTTAATAAGAGTTTTACATTGAATACATGTAAACAATTTGTTTGACAACGATCCTTGCAACATCGAAGTCTACAACCGTTCGTTGCCCTCAAGGTAACGGACGCGCCTTAAGGAGCTCTTAAGAGACACGGTTTATCCAAGCAAGGTTATTCGATACCTTCTCATTGCACTACCTTGAATACATTAAATACATAATTTACTTAGTTAAGATATCAAGTAGTTAACGTAGCTTATCACTCAATTCTTCTTCTTAGAATACTTTAAATATTCCTGATTTTCATAGTAGATAATACACGTACCTTGGCTGTACTCCAACGTAATAGTTGATATAAAACTTACGTTAAGCAAATTTCCACGAAATTTTCACTATTTGATTCTTTAAAAAAAGTAGTAAACTAAGTAATCGGTTCCTTAACGTACAGGAATCAGTTTAAATGTGTCTAAATTTTGTCTAAATGTACAATTTTCTTTTTTGGGTATGGTGACCCCTTATTGCTCCACCAGGTATAGAAAATCCAGAGTGGGAACCTATTAGAAAGTTTATTTATAACGACAGTACATGCAAAAAGAAAAAATCATTTAAACATTTTTTACATTATCTTCACGCGAATGGGGCAGATTCTGACTATCTTAATCCACACTATTCACAACAATATATTCAAGGAGAAGAAGAGTTTGTAACCAATTATATATATTTAGAGAATTTCTCTAATGAAATCTCAAAAATAGAAAACAAATATAACTTACAGACTATCCCACTAGACACATTAACGAGATCATGGCATCATCAGGCGCCTAAGATGATTCATAAGGGAAACTACGCTGAAGCTGACATTACAGATCCATCTTTCCCTCGGCTGCCGACATATCAGAGCTTTTATGATACGGAGGCTATAAAATTAGTTACAGATATATTTAATGAAGATTTTGAAGCGTATCATTATCTTAAAATGGATATTTCTACAATATGAATCAGTTTCAGAGTACTTAAATAATAGTCTTATTTTTAATATGGAAAACACCGTGAACACTGTTATGGTGTTTTTTTGGGTTTAACACTATATTTTTAACTTTATATAATCCATATACCTTCAAGATAAGATGTATTTGTAAAATAATGTATGATTATGACCCATTTCTACAAGTATCTCGGCTGAACCCCTCTAGGTTTTTCTGTGCATCCTTTATATATTAAAGAGCCGATTTACTCTTAGCGGGGTAAATTCTGGCTCTTTTCTTATATATATTCTCTTAGCGTGGTTTTTTTCCGAAATGCTGGCGGTACCCCATGCCCATCAACTTAAGAATTTTCACTACCCCCAAGTGACAAAAAACGTTATTCTTTCTAAAAAGCTAGCTAGAAAGGGTGACATTTTTTATGAATCTTTCGATTCAAGATGAATTACAACTATTTTCTGAAGAACTGTATCGTCATTTAACCCCTTCTCTTTTGGAAGAACTCGCAAAAGAATTAGGTTTTGTAAAAAGAAAACGAAAGTTTTCTGGAAATGAATTAGCTACCATATGTATTTGGGTAAGTCAACGTACAGCGAGTGACTCGCTTGTTCGACTATGCAGTCAATTACATGCGGCTACAGGCACTCTTATGAGTCCAGAAGGACTCAATAAACGCTTTGATAAAAAAGCGGTTGAATTTTTGAAATATATTTTTTCGGCATTATGGAAAAGTAAAATCTGTGAAACATCGGCCATTTCAAGCGCGGCGCTCACGTATTTTCAACGAATTCGTATTTTAGATGCGACGATTTTCCAAGTACCAAAACATTTAGCCCATGTATATCCTGGATCAGGTGGTTGTGCACAAACAGCGGGTATCAAGATTCAATTAGAATATGACTTACATAGCGGACAGTTTCTAAACTTTCAGATAGGTCCAGGAAAAAATAATGATAAGACCTTTGGAACAGAATGCTTAGACACATTACGTCCAAGCGATTTATGTATCCGTGATTTAGGTTATTTTTCATTAGAAGACTTAGATCAAATGGATCAACGAGGTGCTTATTATATATCCAGATTAAAATTAAACCATACCGTGTATGTAAAAAATCCGTTTCCAGAATACTTTCGAAACGGAACCGTAAAAAAGCAATCACAGTATATCCAAGTTGATTTAGAACATATTATGAACAATTTAAAACCCGGTCAAACATACGAAATAAAAGAAGCTTACATTGGAAAGAATCAAAAACTATTCACACGTGTAATTATCTATCGTTTAACAGACAAACAGATACAGGAACGTAGAAAAAAACAAAGTTACACTGAAAGTAAAAAGGGTATTACATTTTCAGAAAAGAGTAAACGATTAACGGGTATCAACATATATGTCTCAAATACGCCTGAAGGAGTTGTTCCGATGGAACAAATACATGACTTTTACTCCCTTCGCTGGCAAATAGAAATTATTTTTAAAACGTGGAAATCCTTATTTCAAATTCATCATTGGCAAACTATCAAAAAAGAGCGATTAGAATGTCATGTGTATGGAAGACTTATTGCCATCTTTATCTGTTCTTCTACGATGTTTAAGATGCGTAAACTTCTTTTGCAAAAGAACAAAAGAGAATTAAGTGAATATAAAGCCATTGGGATGATTCAAGATCATGTATCGCTGTTATATCAAGCGATACAGAGAAACACCCAAAATCTAACAAAGATTTTAATCCGTTTGTTCGACCTCCTACAGAAGAATGGACGGAAATCTCATCGATATGAGAAGAAAACTATCTTTGATATTATGGGTGTTGTCTATGAGTATAATGGGTTTGGAAAACAAAAGAAAGCTGCATAATTTTTAAAATGAAACTCGTTAGAGTTTATTTGGTGTGTGTACTTTTCAATACCAAAAGTACATTACGTGTTTTTTAGTTTGTTTGAACGAAAGTTCATTTTGTTTTCGTTCTTAAGTTGATGGGCATGTGGCGGTACCCCACATCCATCAACTTAACGTATATTTTTATATAAAATGCGGTCTTTCCACGTAGTTTTTTATTATCTTTTATAGATGTTATAAAAGTAGGCACATCAAATAAACCCTGACGGGTTTCAAATTTTTCGCTATGCTACCTGATGGGCAGAAGTGGTATACTCATACACAACACCTAAAATATCAAAGACTGTTTTTTTCTCATATCTGTGAGATTTTCGTCCGTTTCGCTGTAGGAGGTTAAACAGACGAAGGAGAATCTTTGATAATTCTTGGGTGTTTTTATGTAGTGCTTGATGAAAAAGTAAGAAATAATCTTTAATTATGTACATCGCTTTATATTCACTTAGTTCTTTCTGTTTCTTACGTAACAGGAGTTCTCTCATTTTAAACATAGTAGAAGAACATAATAGGATACTAATGAGTTGTCCATAAAGGTGGCATTCTAATCGCTCTTGTTTAATAGATTTACAACGATGAATTCGAAACCAAGATTTCCATATTTTAAATAACAGCTCAATTTGCCAACGCAGTGAATATAAATCATAGATTTTCTCTTTCGGTACCCATTCCGTAGGAATGTTTGTCATATATACCGTAATTCCTTGTAAAAGTTTCGTACGCTCTGTATATGTAATCCCTTTTTTCTTTTCACGAATAGCTCGATCATGTAGACGTTTCTGTTTTTGCTCCTCTGTACATCTATAAACCACAATGCGAGTGGGTAGTTTGTCTTTGCTCCCTACATATACATCATGTAATTCATACACTTGGCCAGGTTGTAATTGGTTCATGATGTCTTCCAAATGAATTTGTATATATACCGGTCTCAATTGAGCAGGTTTTGTTTTAAATACCACTGTTTCGAATTCTTTTCTATATATTTTAGTTGGTAATTTAAGACGCGATAAATAATACCCTTCCTTATCTTGGATCGATTTAAAGTCTTGTAAACGAAAATACCCTAAGTCACGAATATATAGTTCATTCTTTTGTGTCATGTCCATTCGAGTCGCCCCATATGCCTGATCACTTCGTTTTCCTGGTTCAATTTTCACATCAGAAAACTCTCCGCTCAACAAGTCATACTCTAATTGAATTTTCACACCAGCTGTATGACTACAGCCTCCGGCACCAGGATAAGTAGCTGCGAATCGATCTGGAACTTGAAAGGTTGTAGAATCAAGGATGCGAATCCGCTTAAAGTAAGCAGAAAGAGAATGAGAAATTGTAGATGATCCTCCAATTTTAGCTTGTAGAAGTGTAGTAAATACATTTCGAAAGAAGGCTACAGAAGCCGAGTTAAATCGTCGATTCAGTCCCTCAGGACTTAATAAAATTCCTGTTGAAGTTTCTAATTGACTACAAAGTTGAGTAAGAGAGGTTGTAGCGATTTGTTGATTTAACCATACACACAAAGATAAAAAATGGTGCCCATGGCACTTACGTTTTCGTTTCATTCCACCTGCTTCTATAGCTAATTGATTAAGTGTAGCGGGAGACATATATCGATATAACTCTTCGGCAAATAAAGACAGCTCTTGTTTTTGATGCATATTCATAAAAAGCACGTCACCCTTTCTCATTAACATAAGAGAATAGTAACGTGCTTTTAAGTTTAAGAATAGTCTAAATCCTTAAGTTGATGGATGTGGGGTCCTACCACACATCCATCAACTTAACGTATATTTTTATATAAAATGCGGTCTTTCCACGTAGTTTTTTATTATCTTTTATAGATGTTATAAAAGTAGGCACATCAAATAAACCCTGACGGGTTTCAAATTTTTCGCTATGCTACCTGATGGGCAGAAGTGGTATACTCATACACAACACCTAAAATATCAAAGACTGTTTTTTTCTCATATCTGTGAGATTTTCGTCCGTTTCGCTGTAGGAGGTTAAACAGACGAAGGAGAATCTTTGATAATTCTTGGGTGTTTTTATGTAGTGCTTGATGAAAAAGTAAGAAATAATCTTTAATTATGTACATCGCTTTATATTCACTTAGTTCTTTCTGTTTCTTACGTAACAGGAGTTCTCTCATTTTAAACATAGTAGAAGAACATAATAGGATACTAATGAGTTGTCCATAAAGGTGGCATTCTAATCGCTCTTGTTTAATAGATTTACAACGATGAATTCGAAACCAAGATTTCCATATTTTAAATAACAGCTCAATTTGCCAACGCAGTGAATATAAATCATAGATTTTCTCTTTCGGTACCCATTCCGTAGGAATGTTTGTCATATATACCGTAATTCCTTGTAAAAGTTTCGTACGCTCTGTATATGTAATCCCTTTTTTCTTTTCACGAATAGCTCGATCATGTAGACGTTTCTGTTTTTGCTCCTCTGTACATCTATAAACCACAATGCGAGTGGGTAGTTTGTCTTTGCTCCCTACATATACATCATGTAATTCATACACTTGGCCAGGTTGTAATTGGTTCATGATGTCTTCCAAATGAATTTGTATATATACCGGTCTCAATTGAGCAGGTTTTGTTTTAAATACCACTGTTTCGAATTCTTTTCTATATATTTTAGTTGGTAATTTAAGACGCGATAAATAATACCCTTCCTTATCTTGGATCGATTTAAAGTCTTGTAAACGAAAATACCCTAAGTCACGAATATATAGTTCATTCTTTTGTGTCATGTCCATTCGAGTCGCCCCATATGCCTGATCACTTCGTTTTCCTGGTTCAATTTTCACATCAGAAAACTCTCCGCTCAACAAGTCATACTCTAATTGAATTTTCACACCAGCTGTATGACTACAGCCTCCGGCACCAGGATAAGTAGCTGCGAATCGATCTGGAACTTGAAAGGTTGTAGAATCAAGGATGCGAATCCGCTTAAAGTAAGCAGAAAGAGAATGAGAAATTGTAGATGATCCTCCAATTTTAGCTTGTAGAAGTGTAGTAAATACATTTCGAAAGAAGGCTACAGAAGCCGAGTTAAATCGTCGATTCAGTCCCTCAGGACTTAATAAAATTCCTGTTGAAGTTTCTAATTGACTACAAAGTTGAGTAAGAGAGGTTGTAGCGATTTGTTGATTTAACCATACACACAAAGATAAAAAATGGTGCCCATGGCACTTACGTTTTCGTTTCATTCCACCTGCTTCTATAGCTAATTGATTAAGTGTAGCGGGAGACATATATCGATATAACTCTTCGGCAAATAAAGACAGCTCTTGTTTTTGATGCATATTCATAAAAAGCACGTCACCCTTTCTCATTAACATAAGAGAATAGTAACGTGCTTTTAAGTTTAAGAATAGTCTAAATCCTTAAGTTGATGGATGTGTGGCGGTACCCCTAATAAAAGCTGCAGAAGATTCCCACTTTAATTTTCTAACTGTATCATTTGCACGCTTTTATCGGTGGATAGGATTTCTTTTAGCTGTCTTCCTACCCGGATTTTGGATGGCATTACTTGCTTATCACCAAGATCAAATTCCTTTCCCTCTTCTTGCGACTGTGACTGTTGCAAGATCAGGTCTACCATTTCCAGCACCACTTGAGCTTATAATTGTTTTGTTCCTTTTTGAGATGTTCCGTGAAGCCGGTCAAAGATTACCCTCCCCCCTTGGTCAAACCCTTTCAGTGGTAGGCGGACTAATCATTGGGGATGCTGCAATCCGTTCGGGTTTTATCTCCCCTTCTGTCATTGTTATTACTGCTTTATCTGCTATTGCGGGATATACCTTAGTAAACCAAATATTAGCAGGAGCAGTATCCATACTCAGAGGGTTTGTACTATTATGTTCAATTTTGATGGGGTTATATGGATTTATGCTTGCCGGATTCGTAATCGTTCTTTATATCTCAAGATTACGTTCCTTTGGAATCCCTTACTTAGCTTTAGTTTTCCCAAAATCTAGTTCAGATTTTTTCAAGGGATTGTTTCGTTTACCGTGGAGAAGTTATAGACATAGAGTTGATTATCTCCGAACCAATGATAGTTCTAAAACGGACGAAGGAGAAGGAAAACAGTGAAGCTGCACAAAATAAAACTAATAATTATGATGCTTATCACTAGTGCAATGTTATCTGGATGTTGGAATATTAAAGAAGTTCAAGATATTTATTATGTTGCAGCTCTTGGTATAGATTTTAAAGAAGGAAAATATATAGCTTATGCTCAGTTACTTGACTTTTCTAACGTTGCTAAGTTAGAGGGGGCTAGACCTGATAAACAACCACCAGTGTGGATAGGAAGAGGTGAAGGTTTTACCATTACGGAAGCATTAAATCAATTATATAAGGATGCTCAACAAAGACTTTTTTGGGGACATGTATCTACAATAATATTAAGCGAAAGACTGCTCAGACAAGATATTAAAGACTCTATTGATTTTATTAATCGGTACCGAGAAATACGCTATAATATTCTCTTATACGCTACAAAGGAACCCATTGATGATATACTTAAAACAAAAGCCTTTTTTACATTATCGGGGTTGTCTACCATTCTCCATGAACCAAAGGAAAGGTATAAACAACGGTCTTACATACAACCTAAACAATTTTATCAATTTATTAGAGATAGTGATCCGATGGGGCAAACTGCTTATATCCCATCACTTAAAATTTCAACAGAAAATTGGAAAGAAGAATCCAAAAAAGCACCATTATTAAGAAATGATGGAGCGTTCTTTGTAAGGAATAATCGCCTAGAAGGATGGCTTTCTGAGACTGATTTAAACGGTCTAAGATGGATGGATGAAAAAAACGTTCGATCTCCTGTGTGGATTATTGAGAATGATAGCGCTGTTGTTTCCGTAGTGATAGAGAAACCTAAGATTACAATTTCCCCTATTATGAGTAGTAAGCCCATACTTTTTAATATTCGAGTTGAAGTTCAAGCTGGAATAAATGAGAAGATCAAGGAAATTAGTGATAAAGAGTTGATTACAAAAACTGAAGATATTATCAAATTAGAAATTCTAAAATCCTTTGAAAAAGGAATAGAAATAAATGCAGATATCTACAAATTAGGTGAATCATTATACCGTCAGAATCCAAGAAAATGGAAAGAAGAAGTAAAAACAGACTCGTTTTACTTAAATGAACACAGTATAAAGAATTTAAAAGTTAAAGTTAATTTAGTTAACTCCGGAAAGTTGAAGTACCAAGATGGATCCTAATATTAATTCAAACGGTATTTATAGTTTTTTAAAAAGGCCTAAGCTCTTGCAACACCGAGAAATTAGGCTTTTTTATATTGAATTCCTTAACGTTGTAAATCCGCATTTTCCTGACGCTACCCCTATATTAGGTTGCGCATGCATTGCTAAAATAGGATTAAGCCGGGTAAGATATAATTATTTTTCTAAATAGTCTACTTTATAATTATTTAATCCGTATATTTTGTTTTTAGGGATAATGATTTTGTTTAGTGTTATACATATTTCTTTTCTACTGTATAAACCTTGTCTCCTCCATGAATAATAAACAAGGGATCTAATTTAGCTGCTCTTTGTAATAAAAGTTCGAATTCACCACCCATCTTAAAACAGCTACCTTCAGGTCCGTTGCATCTGCTGTCTTCAAAAAACACAAAATTAAATTTATTCTTACAGTGTAATTTTTTCATTCATTCTTTCAGTAAATATTCTGAACGTCCATGTAGTGTCATAAACATCTTTTCCTTTCATAAAAATCAATAATCTATCTTTTTAATTACATGAAGATTAATTGTTAAGTTAATCAAAAAAATAAAGGTTCTATAATGAATCTTGAGAAGCAAAAATAATTGAAATCATTTGAGTATAGAGATGAAAAACTTAGATGTTGGGAACTTGTTTTTTGTGGCATCTTCAACCAGTGATGTATAGGTGCATCTTCTATGCCTCGAGATATCGCTATCCAAACTTTCTTTTCACACAGTGGGCTTATTTGGATTTTAAGTGATTTGATATGAGATTTATTGTGTTAGCGCCTTTACTAATTTTTATTGTATATAAGATAAAATGAAGGAATGGTGGAAATGAAATGTCTTTTTAAAGTTATAACAATTGCGCTTATAGCTGGGGCTATCAGCGGTTGCTCTGAGTTAGCGGAGATAGAAGAAAGAGGCTTTGTAGTAGGTGCCGCTTACGATATTGTTAAGGAAAAGAAATCTAATCCAATTATGAAAGGGACGTATCAAATGGTACTTCCCAGTAAGTTAACGCAAGAAGGTGGAAAAGGCGCAGGGAATAATTATATTGATGTGAGTGCAAAAGGAGATAGTGTGTTTGAACAAATACGAATAATCGCTAAAAAGATTAGTCGTACTTTATTTTTTCCACATATACAAGTAATCATTTTTTCTGAAGAATTACTATCGAATCCAAATGTTTTACAAAATACGTTAGATGTATACATTCGAGATCATGAAATGAGAAGAAATATTCGTCTATTTGTTTCTGAGAAAAATGCAGAAGCAATCTTGAAACAAAATGCAAAACCAGAAAATTTACCGGCACAGTATATTGATATGCTAGCTGAACACCCTCCTAAAAATGCTCAGATGGTTGAGGCAGCAAGAATTGGTGACGTGCAGGAAAAGATAATTTCAAACCGAAGTTTTGTACTACCTGTCTTAAAACCTACAAAACAGGGGATAGAAATGGATGGGGCTACGTTGTTTCGTGGGAAGGATAACAAGTGTGTTGGAATGTTAAACGGCGAACAGACAGTGGGAATAAACTTTATAATCGGTGAAAAATTAGGAGGTTATTTTACCATACGTAAAAAGGACCAGCTTATTACATATGAAATTCATAAGCTACACCGAAAAATACAGGTATTTACTGAAAATACTACAAAACCGAAGTTTGATATTCATCTATTTCTCGAAGGTGCTTTAGCGGAGTTGCATTTTAGTGATCATAAAAAATTCATGAATGAAAAACGCTTAACGAAGGATATTTCAAAAGAGGTGGAACAAAGGATTCAAAAATCAATAAAGCTTGTTCAAAAAAAATATAAGGTAGATGTATTAGCGTTAGGAGAAGTATATAAGCGGCATAATTATAAAAAATGGAAGAAAATACGTAAGAATTGGGATCAAGGCGAAAATTATTTTAGTGATGCCCAAATTAATGTTCATGTTCATTCAATAATTGAACATTCAGGTTCAGCTTTACCCAAGAAAGTAAAATGAGTTAATTTGATTGGTTACCGAATTAGATATTAGCTGCCAAATATCAATACTAGCTATACCCCGTATTATATATTTTATTTTCATAACTTCGATTGCTTCATATACATTACCTGTATTTCTTACATAAATTATATAAGTGAACAAGCTTTTACACTTTTCTTTCAATTTCACCTTTTACTTTTCTTAATATTTTCTTTTCAACTAAAAAATTGACTGAATAATTTTTTATCAGAGGTTTGAAATAGATTAAGTAACTAGAGGTACCATGTCAAAAAAGCTTGTAATTTGGATAACATCCAAATTACAAGCTTTTTATTTTTTATTTAATTACTGCCACCAAATCCAAGCCCAAAGGTAATTTCTTATATTTCGAGGAGTAATGCGAATGAAGCGTTCACCGTCAAAGAAGCAATTTAAATTTGGAAGTGTTTCATCTGGATTTTCTGGAACAAAGGTGACGATGTTCTCGTTACTTGTAACGGTTACTGTAATTGGTGGATCGGTAGGCGAGACTTGAAGTTGTAACGAAATATTGGCCGTATTTTTAAACTCATTATTAACAGGTGGACTTATTACTTGTACTGTGAATAACACGATAATTGTTTCGTTTGGCTCTAAATTAGTGGCAACTAGGAAACCGATATTCGGATTCGCTAGTGGAGAGCGTTCACCGTTAATAAAGACAGTGCCGTTTATAAATTGTAAACCTGCTGGAATAGTATCTTGTAACGAAATATTTGAGAGTGAAATTTTGGAAGTATTTGTAATGCGTACCGTGTAATCAAAATATTGATTTAAATAAGCTGAGCTGACGGAAGCATTTTTCGTGACTGTTGTAGTTATAAATTGAACTGGTATACGAACAATATTTGAATTAACAATGAAAGTAATAATTGGATCCTGTGGTGTCAATTGAAAAGCAGCGGTAACTGTTGCAGAATTTATAATTGTACTGTTTGAAGGAATAGAAGTTACGAGGACTTGAAATGTTATAGTTGCTACTGTACCTGCAGATAAAGAACCAATATTAATACCAGTGTCTGGACGAACATTTGGAACCGAAGTACCGTTAATAGTTACGCTGTTTTCTATAAATGTTGTACCAGCTGGAATTGTGTCTATAACAGAAGTACTAATTGTCGGAATTGTGGAATCATTAAATACCTCTAATGTGAATGTAATAACATCTCCTATAACGACGATAGATTTGTCTGCTGTTTTCTCAATGTTAATTATTGGCTCGATTAATGTTGTTGTAACGGTATTTGTTTGCTTTGTAATTGTAATAGGTGGTTCATCTGGATCAATGATAACGGTATAGGAAACAGTAGCATCGTTATTAATTGTAGGTTGAAGAGTAGAAGAAGATATTGTCACTTGGAACGTAATAATGACAGAGTCATTATGAGCAAGATTTCCTAACGTAATACCATTTTCCGGATTCTCATTAGGCTGATTGATTCCGTTAATCGTAACACTACCAGCAACAAAAGTCGTATCTATTGGTATGGTGTCTATAACAAGAAGGTCTTCAATCGTTACATTACCGCTATTCATAATCGTAATTGTATACGTTAAAGTTTGAGCAGGTAAGGCATTCGTTACATCAACAGATTTTATGGCAATGACATTATCATTTTGGACAGTAGTTGTGACGGTATTTGTTGTAGTCGTATTTGTAACGGGTACGTTATTTGGGTTGACTATATAGTTAAAAGTAGTAATTGCGTTGTTGTTTAGTTCATTTGGTGTTGGAATAGTAGTCACAGTTACTTGGAATGAAACGATAGCATCTCCATCTACAATTATAGTACCAATTGGTATGCCGCTTACTGGATTCACTCCTGGAAGAGTTTCTCCGTTTACAATGACGCTATTTTCTATAAACGTAGTACCTTGAGGAATAATATCTTGAATGATTACATCATTTACTGCAACATTACCGGTTTGATTTAGTGTAATCGTATACGTTAACGCATCACCAACCGTTGCAAATGCAAGGTCAACAGTTTTATTACTATTCAAAGTCGCATGATTAATTGTTGTTACGGCAGCTGATGAAATAATAGTTTCGGTAATAGGCGGCTGGTTTGGTAACGTGTATTGGTATTCAATTGTACTCGTATTAGAGATTGGATTTGTTTGCGGAATTGAAGTAACCCGTACTTGGAATAGAATAGTTGCTGTCGTATTAGGCGGAATGTTATCAAGTTGTATCCCGCTAAGTGGATTATCATTTGGACGAGCGCTTCCATTCACAATAACACTATTCTCTATAAAGCTCGTATTTGCTGGGATGATATCTGTAACGATAATATTTTCCACTTGTATATTCCCATTGTTTGTGATGGAAATAGTGTAAGGGATAATCGTTTGTAGGTCAGCGTATTGGATAGGCGTTGTTTTTGTTGCAATTATATTAGCAGAAATAACTTCAGTGAAGGTAATATTACTAGTTGATATTTGTTCTTCGCTATTAATTGTATAACGAGAAGTGGATTGATTTTGAATACGACCACTAGCTGGAAGCGCTACGACAGTAACAGAAAATGTGACTGGGATAGAAATGTTAGGAGCAATCGTTCCTAACAATATACCGGTACTTGGATTGGCATTAAGCTGCGGAATGTTATTTACTAAAACGCTACCGTCTATAAAGGTTGTTCCACCAGGAATATTGTCTGTAAATACAAGAGCAGTAGCATCCGTATTCCCTGTATTTGTTAAAGTTGTTGTATAAGTTAAAACATCACCAATTGTTACAGAAGTCAAATCAACAGTTTTAAGTGAAACGATATCAGCATCATTAATTTGAACGAAAGTAGTGTTGGAAGTAGTCGATTTTTGAATTGGTGCAAAGTCAGGGTTGAAAATAAAGTCGTAGACGATGTTTGCAGTATTAGGTGTTGGGTTTGCAGCAGGTAAATTCGTAACCGAAACTTGGAATGTTATTGTAGCTACTTGACCTGATGTGATATTCGGGATGGAAAAGCCGATATTCGGATCTGCTGCAGGAAGTACAGTGTTGTTAACTGTTACACTCCCCGAAATAAATACTGTTCCATCTTCTATAATATCAGTAAAAAAGATGGAGTTAGTTGTAGTGGATCCGTTATTTTGAATGAGTACTGTATATTCAATAGTTTCATCAATATTAGCTAATACTGTATTAGCGGATTTTGTAGCGATAAGAATGGCATCAATAAATTGTATATTTGTAGTATTGGAAGATGTCGTTTCTGAAATTGGTGGTAAGCTTTGGTCTGGCTGATACTCATAGTGGATGACGGCGATATTATTCATGTTATTTTGAGAAGGTATCGAGTCTACATTTACTTGGAATGTAACGATAATTGTATTGTTTGGAAGGATAATATTAAGTGAGATTCCGGTACTTGGATTTTCGTTAGGTCTTGGTATGCCATCTACAAGAATGCTATCTGGAACGAATGTGGTGCCAGCAGCGATTGCGTCAATTAGGAGAGTATTTGTAATAGGTACTGTACCAGCATTTGTAACTGCGATGGTATATGTGATAATTTGACCGATGCGTGTAATGGATCTGTTAGCAGATTTAATTGCACTAACATTTGCTGTACGGACTTCCGTGTTTACTGTATTTGATAATGATCTACGCTGAATAATTGGAGAACTAGGGTCAATTTGGTATTCATATGAAGTGTCTGAGATGTTAATGACTGTATTGTCTTCAGGTATATTTGTAAGTTGTACTTGGAATGAAATAGTGACTGTTTCATCTGGTTGTATCGTGCCGAGAGTTACTCCATTTTCAGGATTCGTACCAGGCTGAATGACATTATTTATTGATAAGCTATCTTCAATGAATATTGTCCCTTCTGGAATGTTGTCAATGAACACCGTATTGTTAGCTGGAACCGTTCCGATATTTTGTAGTGTATTTGTGTAGGTAATAAATTGCCCGATGGAGACGAAAGTTACATCTGCGCTTTTAACGGAAATAATATTCGCATTTTGAAGTGATGTTGTAACAATGTTAGAATTTGCAGAGCGATTCACTGGTGGAGCTGTAGGAATACTTATATATTGGTAAGTTACTGAAGATTGATTTACAATTTCGGTTTCAGTAGGTGGATTATTTGTTTGTACTTGAAATAGTATTGTTTTGGAACTGTTTGGTGGAATCTTTCCAATTGGTATTCCGTTTTCGGGATTTGCATCAGGCTGAAGTACACCGTTAATTGTGACACTGTCGAGAACGAATGTAGTCCCAACTGGAATCGAATCTGTAAAAATAATATTTATTGCGTCAACATTGCCGCTATTTTTCACTTCAGAAATATAAAGTATAGTTCCGCCAATATCTACAGTTATTGGATTGGACGTTTTTGTAATTGTTAATTGTGCTTGCACGAAATTTGTAATGACAATATTACTTGTAGATGTTTCAGTAATAGGCGGTTGCCCTGGATCTGGTTGAATTGTATATGTTGTATTAGATTGATTTGTAATCGATTGTTGCGAGAATGGATCGTTAATAAGAACTTGGAAAGCAATAAGGTGAGTAGCGTTTGCTGCTAGGTTAGGCAAAGTAACACCTACATTTGGATTGGCACCAAGTATAGTTGTTCCGTTAAGTGTAAAACTATTGTCTACGAATGTAGTCCCTTCTGGAAGCGTATCTGAAAATATGAGATTCGTAGCTGGAATATTTCCGGTATTTTCTAGCGTTATCGTATAGGTCAAAATATCACCTGTTGTTGCTTGTTGTGCATTGACTGCTTTTAAAGAAAGAACATTCGCATCCGAAATTTGTGTGAAAGCTGGATTAGACGTAATTGTTCGAGAGATGATAGGAGCAGTTGGATCAGCGATAAAAGTATAGTCAATACGAGCTATATTAGAAATTGGATTCACGCTTGGAATGGATTGAACGATAACTTGGAATGTGACGGTGACGATTTCCGAAGGTGCAATGGAGTTTAATGAGATCCCTACGTTTGGATCAGTACCTGGAGCTGAAACACCATTAATGGTCACACTATCCGGAATAAATGCAGTTCCCTCTGGGACCAAATCTGTTAAAGTAACTGTATTTGCAGTTGTATTCCCGTTATTTTGAACGACTACAGTGTAAGTGATTGTACCGTCAGTAGACTGTACGAGGGAATCTGTATTTTTAATTACAGATAGTGATGCATCAACGACAGCTGTATTAACCGTATTAGATGAAGATGTTGCTGTAACTGGAGGTTGACTTGGATCGACAATATATGTGTAACTTGTAAGTGCTTGATTTATAATTGCTCCTTGTGGCGGAATAGAGTTTGCAAGAAATTGGAACGTAATTGTAGCAGAATCACCTGGTGCGATAATGCCAACTGGAATACCGAGAGTTGGACTTGCATCTGGAAGTGAAATTCCGTTAAGCGTAACACTATTGGGAACAAATAATGCCCCTTCAGGAACACCGTTAATGAGTAATACCGAGTTTGCAGGGAAGTTTCCAGTGTTTGTTAATGTTGCTGTATACGTAATTATATCTCCGATAGATACAATTGTTCGATTTGCTTCTAAAACCGTTGTAACAGTAGCATTATTAATTTGTGTAGAAGCACTATTAGAAGTAATTGTGCCTGTAACAGGAGGAGAAGTCGGATCAACAAGAAATTCGTATTGAACGGATGCAACGTTTGTAATTGGGTTTGAAGGCGGAGTAGATGTAACTATGACTTGGAAAGTAACGGTTAAGGAACTGTTCGTACTAACGGTTCCGATATTAACTCCGTTATTTGGATTTGCACCTGGAATGGTACTTCCATTTACGGCAAAACTATTTTCAATAAAGGTCGTTCCAGCTGGAATGAGGTCTGAGAAATTTACATTCGTAGCGTTTGTACTGCCGCTATTTTGTATTAAAACTGTATAAGTGATCGTGTCTCCAATATTCGCAAAGGCTGTACTAGCAGTTTTTACAGCTGAAAGTATTGCTGAATGAATAGAAGTAACGAAGACGTTCGTTTCCACATTGCCAGGCTGAGCCTGTAATGCATTGCCTACGTTATATTGGAAGTTAACAAATGCTAAGTTTTGGAGTTCAGGTGTGAATGTTGATGGATTGCTTACGATTTGAACTTGGAATATGATTGTTACAGTTTGATTTGGAATGATCGTATTTATGCCAATACCGCTGGTAATAGAAGTGGATGGTAATGGAGTGCCATCAACAATAACGGATCCGGCAACAAATTGTGTCCACGATGGTATCGGGTCTGAGAAAATAACGTTATTGGCAGGGATATTTCCAGTATTCGTAATTGTAGTTGTATACGTAATTGTATCACCAATCGTTGCAAAAGCTTTATCACCGATTTTAGTAGTAGTTAAAATAGCACTTTCAATTGTTGTGATAACACTATTTGAAGTAATGTTTTTTGAAACAGGAGGATTATCTGGATTAACGATATGCTGAAAGCTAACGCTAGCTTGATTCGTAATTGGATTAATAGCCGGGATTTCATTTGAAGTAATATGAAATTCTACAATGGCAGATTCGTTTGGCGCGATATCACCAATTGGGACACCTGTAATGGTGTTTGCATTTTCGATAATAGTTCCATTAAGTGTAAAACTATTTGGTTCAAAGGAAGTTCCGTCTGGAATAACGTCGGTAAAAATAACATTCGTTGCATTAACATTTCCGCTATTTGTAATTGTAACGGAGTAGATGATATCTTGCCCAATATCTACTGTTGACACATTTGAATTTTTTTGTGCAGTAAGAATAGCACTATTAATTTGTGTTGTCGTTGTATTAGATTGATTGGAAGTTGTAATAGGTGACTGGTCTGGATCAACAATATAACGATAAGTGGTAAGAGCTGAATTAGAAATAGGGTTGTTGATTGGTAGGGTTGTAACGGTAGCTTGGAATGTGATAATTGCTGCAGTACCACCGTTAATTGAACCGATATTTACACCAGTAGATAAATCAGCATTTGGAATGGTTTGCCCATTAACTGTGAAACTGTTTGGAACAAAAGTTAAATTGCTATCAAGCGTATCGATAACGGTAACATCAGTTGCAGTCACATTCCCTGTATTCGGGAGGTTAAGTGTAAATGTTATTGTATTACCAACATCCGCAAAAGTAAGATCTGTTGTTTTTGTACTTATAATATTCGCGTTGTTTATTTGAAGAAGCGTAGTGTTGGAAGTAGCCGCACTTAATACTGGAGGATTAACAGGATCAACAGTAAACTCATATGTTGTTGATGCTGTATTTGGTGCTGGATTAATAGGGGGAATGCTGTTCACTGTAACTTGAAAGACGATACTATATATTTCATTAGGCGGAAGTGTTGCAAGTAATACACCTGTATTTGGATTCGCGTCAGGTTGTAAAACACCATCGACAGTTAATGTGTTAGGAACAAATGTGACTCCATTTGGTAATACATCTGTGAATACAATATTAGTTGCATCTGTATTTCCTATATTCGAAATAGAAGTAGTGTAAAAAGCAGTTTGCCCGATATCTGCAAAGGATACACTTTCATTTTTCGTCATGGATAATAGTGCTTCTTTAATTTGCGTTGAAACAGGATTGCTAATTGAAGTTTCTGCATCAGGCGGTGAGACTAATTGGTACGATGTTGATGAGAAATTTACAATGGGGTTTTCAGTTGGTAATGACGTTACAGTAACTTGGAACGAAATTGTTACTGTAGTCCCAGCTGTTATAGTTCCGATATTTACACCGTTCACTGGATTTGCACCACTTTGAAGAATTCCATTAATAGAAAATGTGTCTGCAATAAATGCTGTTCCGCTCGGTACGGTATCTGTGAATATAACATTTTGCGCAGATGAGTTTCCATTGTTTGTTAAAGCGACAGTATAAGTGAGTGTGTCTCCAATACGACTAAAGGATTTATCGACTTGTTTTAATGAAAGAATGGTAGCTGTATTAATCGTAGTGAACACTGTGTTTGAAGTAACGGTCCTTGAAACAATAGGGGCATTAGGATCAGCGATAAATGTGTAAGAAGCAGTAGCGGAATTGGCAATAGGATTTTGGGCTGGTGTAGAAGTAGCGGTAACTTGAAATGCTATAGATATTGAGCTGTTAGGAGCAATTAATCCAATTGTAATACCTGTATTAGGGTTGAGCCCGATTTGTGTGATGCCATCTATTGTAACGCTATCAGTTATAAACGTCGTACCATCTGGTATGAGGTCAGTGAAAGTAATATTCGTAGCGTTTGTATTACCGCTATTCGTTAAAATTGTCGTATAGGTAATGGTATCACCTAGTGTTACAAGTGTTTGATCTACAGATTTCACCATCGTTATCATAGCATCTAGTACCGGGTTTGTAACGATATTTGTTGAAATAGAAGTTGTAATAGGAGTTCCGTTTGGATCGACAGTATAAGAATATAAAATTGTGTCATTACCCATAATCGAATTTGAAGGGGGAACAGAAATAACATTTACTTGGAAAGTAACAGTTACTGTTTCACCCGGTGCGATATTTGGTATAGTTACTCCCAGTGCTGGTTGTGCACCAGACTGCTGAACGCCATTTATCGTGAATGAATTTGGTATAAAGGTAATGCTAGCTGGAATAGCGCTTGTGAAAGTAATATTCGTAGCGGCTGTATTTCCTGTATTTGTAATAGTAGTTGTATACGTAATCGTATCTCCAACTGAAACGATAGATTTATCAGCACTTTTTTGGGTTGTTAAAATTGCACTATTAATAGTTGTCGAAACAGCATTAGATACATTCATTTGTGATACGGAAGGTTGGCTAGGGTCGACCACATGTGAAAATTGTACAGAACTAGAATTAGAAATTGGATTTATACTTGGAATATTTGTAACAAGTACGTTGAGAGTAATCACAGCCGTTCCGTTTGGATTTATATTTCCAATCTGAATCCCGTTAGCTGGATTTCCGATCTGCTGTGTACCAGAATCGTTTGTAAGAGTGCCAGATATGAATGTCGTTCCGTCAGGTAAAATATCTGTGAAAATTATATTTTGTGAAGTAACATTTCCAGGGTTACTTAATGTAATCGTATAAGAAATTGTATCGCCAATTGTTGCGAAAGTTTTATCTACAGATTTAACAAGTGTAATTTCTCCGGAATTTATTTGTGTCGAAACCGGATTGGATGTCGTACTTCTTGAAACGAGTGGTAAATTAGGTCCTGTCATAAATTGATAATCAATAGAAGCGCCATTTACAACTGGTGAGTTTGGCCCCCCAGGTCCAATTGTGAAAATTGGATTTGGAATGCTAACTACTTGCACGCGGAAGGTAATGTTTGTAAAATCTCCTGCAATAATATCCCCAATTGGTACCCCATTCGCTGGATTTACCCCAGGTAATAAAACCCCGCCTACTCGAACGCTATCCGCTATAAACACTGTATTATTTGGAATCGGATCTGTAAAAATGATATTCGTAGCAGTTGTGTTTCCTATATTCTCCAATAAAACAGTATACGTTAAAAATGAATTTCCAGGTGCTACGTCAGAAAATAGTCGATCCACACTTTTCGTTGCTTGAATAATCGCTTCGTTAATTTGAACTAAAGTTGGATTACTTGTAGCTGTTTCTGTCACCGGCGGCTGGGTAGGATCAACAATGATCGAGTATGTCGTGCTAGACTGGTTCAAAGTTGGATTTGTAACTGGTATTGAGCCAACGATAGCTTGAAAGCTAATTGTTGTCGTTCCTCCAACTGGAATTGAGTCTAAAGAAATCCCGCTATCTGGTCTAAATCCAAGTTGTGGGATGGTATTAATTTGTACGCTATCAGGAACGAATGAAAGTTCAGGTGGTAATATATCGATAAAAACAGGTGTGTTTGCGGTAGTATTTCCGCTATTGGTGAGGGTAGTTGTATACGTAATTGTATCTCCAACAGCAGCAAATGCACTGCTTGCAGTTTTTGTTGCGATAACGGAAGCAGTATTTACTTGTGTAAAAGTTTTATTAGATTGAACTGTTCGTGAAACTGGCGGTTCATTTATACCTACAATAAAGCTATATTGAAGCGATGATTGGTTTGGGATTGGATTCGGATTTGGGAGTGATGTAATGTTTACTTGAAAACTGAGTGTAGCAGATGCATTTGAATTCAAGTTGCCAATATTGATACCATTTTGTGGATTTGCATTAGGAATAGTTGTTCCATTTACCGTAAAACTGTTTGGAATAAATGATGTACCATTTGGAATTACATCTGTAAAAATAACATTGTTTGCGGTAGTATTACCGGAATTAGTAATGATAGCAGTGAAAGTCAGTGTATCTCCAATAGTAGCAAATCTTGAATTGACAGTTTTATTTATAGAAAGAGTTGCATCAATAATTGGCGTAACCGTCGTATTCGTAACTGTACTACCAACAGCGGGTGATTGGTTTGGATTTACGGTATATTCATAATTTACAAGAGCATTATTTGTTAATGTGCCACTAGGTGGTATCGCTAAAATTTGTGCTTGAAAAGTAATGAATACAGTATCTCCTGGGGGAATATCTGCTAAGTGAATACCAAGTGATGGATCTAACCCTGGCTGCGGAATATTATCGATAGTTACAGAGTTTGGCACAAATGAGGCGCCTGCACCGAGTCCATCTGTTAAAACTGTAGCGCTAGCAGGGATATTCCCTGTGTTCGTAACTGCAATCGTATAAGTAACGATATCCCCAATTGCAGCTGTCGGTGTATTCACTGACTTCGTAGCGACGATTGTAGCGTTATTAATTTGAGTTGTTATTACGTTACTTAACGCATTGGCGGACGCTGGAGGTAAGTTAGGATCTATGACATATTGGTACGCTGTATTGCTTTGGTTCGGGATTGGATTTGGACTAGGAATGGAATTTACTATTACTTGAAATGAGATTGTTGCACTTGTATTAGGGTTTATTGGATCAATTGCAATTCCACTTGCTGGGTTTGTATTAGGAAGTGTATTGCCATTTACTGTTACACTATTAGGAATAAATGATGTTCCGTTTGGAATTACATCTGTAAAAATTACATTTGATGCAAGTGTGTTCCCGTTATTCGTTAAAGTAGTTGTATACGTAATAATATCATTTACGTTAGCAAAGTGTTTATCTGCCGATTTTACAGCGGCAATCGTAGCGTTATTAATAGTTGTCTGTACGGTGTTAGAGGCCACCATCTGCGTTACAACTGATTTGGATGCGTCGTATGTGTATTGGAATGTAGTGCTCGATTGATTCGTAATCGGATTTGGACTAGGAATAGTTGGTACAGAAACTTGGAATGCAACAGTACGTGATGAATTCGCTCCTATCGTCCCAATTAAAATGCCATTAGCAGGGTTTGCATTTGCTATAGGGACACCGTTAATCGTTACAGTATTAGGAAGGAAGATGGTACCAGCTGGAATGATATCTGTAAACGTTACGTTAGAAGCAGGGATATTGCCGTTATTTGTTAAAATTGTTGCATACGTTATGACAGCGCCAACATCAGCGAAATTTGTACTTGTTAGTTTTGTGGCAACAATATTAGCAGTATTAATTTGCGTCGTTACTATATTGCTAGTAGCGTTTCTGACAACGGCAGGTAAACTTGGATCTGCGATAAAGCTATATTGAAGTGCAGCGCTATTTTGAACTGGATTTGGTGAAGGTAAACTATTTGCACTTATTTGAAAAACAATCGTTGTAAAACCACCTGAAGGAATGGAGCCGACTTGAAGACCGGTACTAGGGTCTGCACCTTGTTGTAAAGTACCACCTATAAAAATACTATTTGGTACGATAGTGGAGCCATTAGGGATTATATCGGTAACAATAACATTATTTGCTGTAGTATTGCCAAGATTAGCTAAAGAAATTGTATATGTGATTGGTTGCCCGACATCGGCGATAGTTAAATCTACTTCTTTGACAATCACTACATTTGCTAAATTAATTTGTGTACTTACAGTGTTACTTACAGATGTTTCTATAGTTGGTGGATCGCCCGGATTTAGAATAAAGCTATACTGTGTACTAGATGAATTTAATGTTGGATTTTGTGTTGGTAAAGAGGTGACGGTTACTTGATAAGAGACAGTAAGTGAGCCATTAGCAGCAATGGAAGGTAGTGGAACACCTATATTTGGATCTGCGTTATTTTGAAGTACACCATTAATAAGAAAAGTATTTGGAATAAAGGTAGTACCGTCTGGATTCGTATCTACGAAAGTAGGGCTATCAGCAGAAACACTTCCTGCATTCGTCAAAGTAACAGTATAAGTTAATATATCCCCTACGGTAGCGAACGCTCGATCCACTGTTTTGGCTGAAATGACATTTGCATCGTTTACTTGAGTAAATGTAGTGGTTGAAGTAGTGTTCTTACTTACAGGTGAAGTGTTTGGATCAACGATAAAGTTATAGGAGATGGAAGCGCTATTTGAAATAGGGTTTGGATTTGGAATGCTAGTGATTACTACTTGGAATGAAGCTGTAATTGTAGTATTAGCATTGATGCTACCAATATTGATGCTAGCTGGTGTAACGCCTGGCTGAGTAACACTGTTAACTATAACGCTGTTTGGGACAAAAGCGGTTCCATTCGCAATTGAATCAGATAGTAATACATTGTTCGCTGCAACATTTCCATCGTTAGTAAGAGCAAAGGTGTAAGTTAATACATCACCAACTTCCGCAAACGTTTTATCTACAGATTTATTAGCATGGAGATTTGCTAGTCTAATTGTTGATGTAACAGAATTAGAATTTGCTGTTTTTGAAGTCGGTGGCAAACTTGGATTTACAGTATATAGATAAGAAGCGAAGGCGTTATTAATGATAGGATTTTGGGTCGTAATATTGATGACTGTTACTTGAAAGGATAAGGTGAAAGTAGCTCCTCCTGGTATTGTACCAATAGGTACGAAAACGAGTGAATCTACATTTTGTAAAACACCGTTGAGTGTTACCGAACCTGGTGTTAATATCGTTCCATTTGGAAGTGAATCTGTTAGCTGTACGTTAGTTGCAGCTGTATTTCCACTGTTTGTAATAAGGATTGTATAACTTATCGTTTCGCCAATTGTGGCAAATTGTTTGTTAGTTGATTTTGTTAATGTTACATTCGCATTATTAATTTGAGTGGAAACGAGATTAGAAGAAATGTTTTTTGTAACTGGTGATTGGCTAGGGTTGACGGTATATTGATAAGAAGCGCTTGATCCATTAAATACGACGTTTGACGCGGGTATTGTATTTACTACTACTTGAAATGAAACATTTTTTGTTGTACCAGTTGGGATGGATCCAATGTTCACACCGTTAGCGGGATTTGCGCCCACTTGTGTCGTGCCATCAATTGTTACACTGTTTACAACAAAAGTTGTTCCAGTAGGAATGACATCTGTAAAAATAACATTGTTTGCATTCGTATTACCTGTACCTGTAAAGGAAACGGTGTACGTTAGTATATCACCAATATCTGCAAAATTTTTATCTACTGCTTTCGTCATTGTTACAGTAGCATTATTCACTTGAGTGGAGACAATATTCGTCGTATCAGTCCCGCTTACTGCCGGTTGATTTGGCACAGGAATGTATTGATAAGTTGTTGTACCACTATTTAATATGGGATTTGTTTGCGGGATAGAAGGAACGAATACTTGAAATGAAACCGTAGTCGTAGAATTAGCAGCAATAGATCCAATTGATATACCAGTAGCGGGATTTGCGCCAGCTTGGGTAACTCCGTTCACAGTTACGCTCCCTGGAATGAAAGTAGTCCCGCTAGGAATCGGGTCCGTATATATAACATTTGTTGCAGCGATATTTCCTATATTAGCTAAGGCAATACTGTAAGTTAGCGTTTCACCAATATCGGTAAAAAGTTTATTAACTGATTTTGTGCCATTAATATCTGCGAGGTTAACTTGTGTTCCAGCAGAGTTGCTTGTTGCAAGACCGTTAAAGGTCGTTCCACCGGCGATTGGTGTATATTGAAATGTAATATTAGCAGTGTTAGAAATCGGATTTGGATTTGGCAGAGAAACGACAGTCGCTTGGAAAGTTACTGTACGAGAAGCACCATTATTGATTGTTCCAAGAGATATACCAGCGGCAGGATTTGCATTTGTTTGTGGTATGTTATCTACCATTACAGTGCCAGGTATAAAGGAAGTCCCATTAGGGAGAATGTCTGTCAAAATAACGTTATTGGCGGGAAGAAGTCCGGTATTAGGGATAGTAACTGTATAAGTGAGAATGTCTCCAATTGTAGCTACACTTTTATTCACGCTTTTCGTTGCTTGTATATTAGGTGAGTTTATATTAATTTGTAAACCGACTGTATTTAACATGTATGCATCTCCGTTAGTTGTTAAACGGATTGCGGCAGATACTTGAGAATTTGTTAAATAGGGAGAAATATCAATGGAAGTAATGTCCCAGCCTTGTCTTCCTGCAGAGATGTTTGTACCTGAAGAAGCACTTTGATTTCGCGTTCCAAATGTCCCTGTTGTATCTAAGTTTCCTGCAGCATTATTAATTTGGGAACCGAAGAAATTATTTATGGCATTATTTGGTCCGGATAAAGCGTTTAATGAACTGAAATTTGGTCCGAATAGAGCCTGATCCCCAATTAAATCAGCATCCCCTTCGGTAGAACTCAAAAATAATCGTCCGCTTACAGGTCCTCCGGAAGGTGTTAAAAATCCTGAAACAGCTACATCTGCACTACCGGTATCAGCAGAAACACGGTTACCCGCTACATAAATGGTTAAGTTTCTTGCTGGCAATGTCCCATTTTGATAAGCGACAATGAGCGTCCATCCAGAAGAATTGATAGCCCCATTAGAAGCATCTAAAGGATCAACAAGTCCAGGGACAGAGCCAGTTGTATAAGAGCCAGATCCAGCAGCTTGAACGAGAGATGTTACATCTGCAGAACGTGTATAGAATCCAAATGTGACAGATCCAGAAACGAAAGTTTGATTTGAAGCTGTAACAGCCGAAGGGGTAATTGGGTATGTTGAAACAGGTGTAGTAAAAGAAACAGGGTTTCCTAAAACACTCGTAATGTTTTGATCACGAGATAAATAGTTTCCACCCCAAACGAGTTCTGCGTAAAGAATCGTACTACCAGCAGGGATATTTAATACAGCGGTAGAACTATTTTGTGTATAGTTTAACGTTGTACCAGCAGGAAAAGTAGGTACTTGTAAAGCGGTATTCGTAGTTACGAATGCACCAATTGCCCCGATTGTACCAGCACGGTTTTGGTTACTAATTTTACTTAAACCTAGTGTGTTCCCTGTAATCGCAAGTGCCCCGTTAGTAGTGGTAGAAAATCGATTCGTAATGGGCATTTTTTCACCTCATTTGCATATAGTTTTGGTCAAAATACGATATGCATATAAACAATCAAAAGGAACATGTATAATTGAACTATAAATTCCTTCCTTAATCATTGGAAGGAATTTAATAGTAACAAGGGCTATTTTTAAATCAGTTAATATTAACATTAAAGGAAACTCCAGGGACACAAACATTGATTTATAAAACTGCATTTGTTCCTCTATTTTGTTTATTTTGACTTTTGGATAGCACCACATGCCCATCAACTTAAGAATTTAGAATTACCCCAAAATGAAAAAAATAAGCTTTTTGTTACTTAATAACGGTGTGTCTGTAGCCCTAAAAGGGGCATTTAATTATTAGAATATAATTATTACATTATCGCATACAGTAAAACATATATTTAATAATAGGAAACAGGATTAATACCTTAGCTAAATTTAAATGATTCGTACTATATCTATCAAGAAAAACCTATTCAAGATTAATTAAAATTCAATTATCTGAGCTTTTTTCAAATCAGCAAACCATTCACCTATTATATCGTTATGATGCTTAATAATTTGGGATGCCGATAATAATGTAGTGTCATATGTACTATGCCCATCTTCAACAAGAGTAACATCATACCCTAAGCTATATGCACGTCGACACGTCGCATCTATACATATTTCAGACTGAACGCCTGTAATCACAATGTGTTCGATGTCCCTTTTATTCAATTCTTGTTGAAGACTTGTTTCATGAAATGAATCAGGGTGGTTTTTTTCAAGAACGATATCTTCAGATAGTGGAGCTACAGATTCATGAATTGCCCATTCCGGATTTCCATGCTCTAATAAAGATCCTGTTTTCCCATTAAACTTCATGTAAAAAATAGGCGCTTGGACAGTACGAGCTTTATGGATTAACAATTGAATGTTTTTTAATAATTCAATTCCTTTATATAGCATTCTTTCTTCTTTAAATGAACCCACTTGTACATCTATAATAAGCAATGCTGCATAGCCTTTTATCATAAACGACCACCTCACATTTTGATTAAAATCATACAAGTAAAATATGTATAAAATAAGTATCCATTTTTAAAGTATCCAAAATGGATAGAGAATATAAATATGTGGAATCATGAATTTTTTTATCTTCAAGCTAGAAATGAATACATTAATAAAGTTTGTATTGCTTAATGTAGCCTAGAGGTGTTTGAATGTAGTGAATTTCGCACGTACAGTGTTAAGTGGCGCAAAAGATGGAGATAACTTCAAAGTCTTACCTATCGCAACGATGGGGATGAAGAATGACCATAAATAGAACCTGTTGTTTATAACAGGTTCTAATCAGAGTTATAGGCTCAATTACAGGAACTACAGATCTACTGGGGGGTAGTGTAATTCCTGATTAAAATTAAGATATGTTAAAAAATTTTAAATATGATTAATCAAATGATAACTAAACAAAATCGTTATTTTAAAGTGACTCAAAAAAGAGCACAGATATAAATGTGCTCTTAGAGAGGTAGGTTAAGTATCCTATTGGCCATTGTTCAAAGTTAATATATGTACGTTTAACTAAAAAGTGAAAAATAAAAACAGGATAGTTAGAAAAAAGCTAACTGTTTCATTGCAACTTGTAAAAAAGAATGTGGGAGGTTCAAAAAAGAAACTATATATAATTATACAAGTAAAACAGAATTGTACAGCATGAAAAGGAGCACTACATAAGTGAGTGCTCATCGATAAGGAGGTAACTTTTTTAGCTAAACACCCTTCTTAAAGAATATGCTGGAAAAGTGGGAAATAAAACTAAAATATAGTAACTAATGATGTTATGAATAACAATTTATAGGGAGAGGTTTAATGTTGTTATTATTTAAATAATAAAGCAGCTAGCTCAATGAACTAACTGCTTTATTGTCCAACAATAACGATACCCACAATACGTTGTAACTTAAAGTTACAACTATAGTATAAACGGAATTAAAAATATTATGTAAAATTAAAAGTGAGCTAAATAAGGAAACTAAAAAGAGCACTAGGTACAAGTGCTCTTTAAAAGAAGACCCTATGAGTTAATAGCTACATATCCGTAATATATGATGACAAACAAGTTAATATAAAAGAGCATTCAGCAGAAAACTAACTGCTCATTCCTAGAAGAAAAGGAAAAACAAAATTAAAGAAGTCACTGTGAATTCAAGCTGCATCAGCCCATCTATAGCATTGGACATAATGAATAGAAACAATAAGGTCATTAAAACTCACTTATAAAAACGTAAAGGAGGCACTGCTTAAATTGTAGTATCTCCTTTTAAAAAAGTTAAGTTCAGCTTTACTTCTGAAATCAAAACAGATAATAAAGTTGTTTATTTCCTTGTGAAACTAAAGCTACCATATAGTTGAATAATATAAATTGTTTTATTCGAATATATAGTTTTAACATTGACTTTCCGTCCTTATCCAATAACGGAGTAAATTCCCCTGCATATCCACTCAACTAAATAAATGATGAATTCCTATTTCTTTATCTACCATTATTACTCGTGAACACATAATTTAGAATTTTATTCGGAAAAACTCAAAAAGGCAGCTAGAAAAAACTAACTGCTCTAGTAAATACTATGAATACAATGTTTATTCGTATTCAAACTTGGATTACCTATATTGTTAACATGCCCTAAAAATTTATTCAATAAAAGAGCAGTTAGCCCAGTCTAACTGCTCGATGCAGAGGTATTGTATGCCGAGTTATTGATTTTATTCAAGGAATAAAGAAATTGTATTTATTTGAAAAATATAGTTGAAGAATTTTATAGAGAAAATGTAGCAAATTCTATATTACAAGAGATACAAGGTGTAGCTCCAATAGAAGACAGAAGTACGAAGACCTAAACAACTTTCTGAACCAAATTTTAGTAAGGCTTCAACTAATTTAACTGCATTTGAAACAAAACTAAATAGTAAAACCTAATTAAATGTGAAATTCAACTAAAATTTAATTCTACATAAGTAACAAAAGATATTCATGAAAATGGATACTTTCTCTTCTAAAAAGTATCTATTTTATGTCCATGTACAAGTGTAGAAAGACATAAAAGTCTAAACTAAAATCTCACAAATAATTGTTGATAAATAGTAATTACCATATAGCAATAGGATTTGTAAATAATAATCAAACCACATACCTAAAATCTCGAAGATTATACTTTAATGAAAAGAATTCGAGGACTTTTTGCAAAGTACGAAAAATTAGAACGTGAACTTAAAGAAGTTAAATATTGCTTGTTGAAAGCAATATTTGTAGCACATAAGATTAATACGTAAAGCAATTATCTTTATATAATCTTGATATGAATTTTACTTTGTCTTTCTATAAATATGATTTTATCTAAATATAAACAAATTACACTCTCCTTATAAAGCATCGAGGAGAGATAATGATGAATCCATTTAGAAAAACAACCCTGTTTGTATTTACACTATCAGTATTAAATACAAACATTGGTATGTCACATGGTGATATTCCTATATTTACTAAAATACAACCTGCAATACCACAAGAGGAGAATGCAAAATCAGAAGTAGAATATATGAGAAATGAATCAGTAGAATCAGAAAAGGTACTTGAAAAAGAAAATAGGCCCATAGAGCAAGAAAAAGTGATAGTAAGGCCATTGGATGTGCCGCTGATTCTACAAAAACCAGAATTGATGAGAGGTTGTGAAGTAACGAGCCTTGCTATGGTGTTGCAATTTTCAGGTGTACAAGTCGATAAGATGGAACTCGCTGCAAAGATAAAGTCTGTACCATTTCAGGGAAAGGGTATAAAGGGGAATATGCACAAAGGGTTTATTGGGGATATAGCTACATTTGATAAACCTGGACTAGGTGTTTATGTAGAGCCGATTTTAGAATTGGCAAAGGAGTATGTTTCAGAAGAGAAAGTGAAGGATCTAAGTCACAAAGAACCTCAGCAAATATATGAGGCGATAGACAGAGGGCAACCTGTATGGGTATTAACAAATGCCCGTTTTAAACGGTTACCTGATGATGAATTTTATACATGGCGTACAGATGCAGGAGAAATGAAAGTGACATATCACCAGCATAGTGTCGTTGTGACCGATTATGATGAACAATATGTATATATTAACGATCCACTAAAGAAGGACAAACACAGAGCAATTGATCGGAATAGTTTTGAACAAGCCTGGATTCAAATGGGAAGACAAGCGATGACAGTTTCAATGTAAAACGAACGTAGATTGGATGAGAATAGAGATGAAAAAAGTTTTAATAGTTGAAGATGAACAGATTATCCGAGAGACTGTAGCCCATTATTTCTCGCATGATGGATATGAAGTAATTACAGCGGAAGATGGTCAAATTGGGCTAGATTTGTTTGCTGAACAAGAGCATAATATCAGTTTAGTTATTTTGGATATTATGCTCCCATTAATGGATGGATGGTCAGTGTGTAGACGTATTCGAAAGAATTCTAATGTTCCTATTATCCTATTAACGGCACGAAGTGATGAAGATGATACGTTACTTGGATTTGAACTTGGGGCAGACGATTATGTAACAAAACCATTTAAACCGTCTATTTTATTAGCGAGAGCAAAACGTTTGTTCAAAGATACAAATCAACAAGTACAATATCAGGACTGTATTAATTTATGTGGTATTCGCTTAGATAAATCAGCACGTTCTGTTTCAATAGATGGACAAAAAATAGATTTTACACATACAGAATATGAAATTTTACACTCTTTAATGCAACACAAGGAACAAGTACTATCAAGAGAGCAGTTAATCACAAATATTTGGGGATACGATTATGATGGAGATGATAAAACACTAACTGCACATATGCGTAATGTACGATTAAAACTTGGTGAGAAAGCAAAACACATTATTACAGTTGTTCGTACGGGTTATAAATTTGAGGTAGAAAAATGATGAGAAAGAAGATTGTGTTTCAGTTATTTTCTCTTACCTTTTTACTATGTTGCATGATTATCGCAGCTATCTTTTTCGGACAAATGTATGTGATGAAATACTTATATATAGATAAAGAAAAAGAAAATGTTCAGAAGCAATTACAACGGTACTATACATTTTATGAAGCTCATAAACAGGATGAAAATACACTCCAGAGGAAGGAACTCTCGTATGCTAATCAGCAGGGTATTATGATTGCTAGGCTCGATAAAGAAGCCAATATCAAGAAATTACCATCAGGAGATCATTATATAAAAACAGTTGATAAAAATGATTCGAGTCGATCCTCTAAGGTTGTGTTTAATAATTTAATCAATGCAAAGAAAGATATGGATCCTAATTTCAGTATATTAATTACAAGTTTACTCAATAAAACGACTAAACTAGCTATCATGGATACAGTAAGTAAAAGATCGAATAAAGACATAGTGATTCCTACAACATTGAGAATAAAAGGTTATGATGGAAATTTTGTTGCACCTACTTATTATCAGATTGATAAATATATGATGTCTGGTGCTAAAAATGGTATGAAGGTTTTTTCAAAAGAAGAAAGTGAGAAATATTATTTCTTAGAGGGAATTGTAACAGAGATAAATTCCCCAGTTTACTTCAATTCAAAAATGAATAATACATTGTATAGTAATGAGGTGTTTGCAAATCGTATTTTGCAATTTCAATCGGAATGGATCAGCGATAAAGTGAAATTACAAGGAGACGAATGGGTTCAGAATGAAATCAGTATAGATGGAATCAAGTATCTAGAAACGATAAAACCACTCATGCAAAATGGACAAGTAAATGAATTCATTTATACATTGTCTTCGTTACAACCGATTACAAAAGTGACAGATGTAATGAGTGATTATTATATATATTATAGCATTTGTGCTGATTCTATCGCTGGTTGTATGTTTATATTATTCAAGAATTATTACCAAACCATTACTAAAAATTAATGAAGCAACGAAAAAAATAATGCAATTTCAATTTCAAGATAAGCTTTCTATCAAATCAAAAAATGAAATTGGTGAGCTTTCCTCTAATATTAATCAACTCTCAGAAAGAATGGAAGGATATATCAATCAGTTAAAAACAGACTTAGAAAAAGAGAAAAAATTAGAACAGACACGAAAAGATTTCATTGCAGGCGTTTCGCATGAATTAAAAACGCCACTCAGTGTCATGCAAATATCTGCATCTATGCTGCAAGATGGAATCGCGCCTGAAATGAATCAATATTATTGGGAAGCATTAGAAAAAGAAATAGAGAAAATGAATGTGTTAATAGATGAAATGTTGAATTTGGCTAAATATGAATCCGGAACGTACCAAATACAGATGGAGCAGGTTAATATAGGGAATTTAATTCAAAAGGCAGCAAAAGATTTACAAGTTCAAATTAAAGAAAAATCACTACACATCAAATTAAATATAGATAATGTTTGTGTTAAAGGTAAAACACATCTGTTAGAACAGGTCATAACAAACTTGTTTACCAACGCGATTCGCTATACAGATGCGAATCGAACCATTGTGATAGATGTAAACGAGAAACAACATGACGTATATATAGGGTTTGAAAATAAAGGGGCACATATAGCAGAAGAAAACATAGATAAAATATGGGATCAATTCTATAGAGTGGATAAATCAAGAAAAAGAGTATATGGTGGAACGGGTCTTGGACTTTCAATTGTAAAAAATATATTAGATTTACATAATGTAAAGTACGGTGTAA
Source organism: Bacillus sp. FDAARGOS_527 (assembly GCF_003812125.1). Classification (NCBI taxonomy): domain Bacteria; kingdom Bacillati; phylum Bacillota; class Bacilli; order Caryophanales; family Bacillaceae; genus Bacillus; species Bacillus sp. FDAARGOS_527. Next base: position 224,816 of record NZ_CP033789.1, on the reverse strand, counting down.
CTAATACAAAAGATGGGGTATTGTTCTACTTCCATTTAGAAAAATGGGATACAAAGTAGTAAGATGTAACATTGATATTATAGATTTTACTGTGGTGTTAAAGGCGATTTACATTCATATAAATTATTTTTAAAAAGGTGCGGAGTCAACTGAAATGTACCCTTTAAAATGGACAGTTTAATAAAAAAAAACTGAAAAATCAAGCCCGGAAAAGATGGTTCCGATATTCAATCGGAATCATCTTTTTTAATGTTCACTGATAACGATTATAATTATACCCCTCCATTTATTAATGGTATCTTTAGTAAAGTTGAAGAATATGTAGGCTAAAGCGTCCATAGCGTTGCTTTTTTTGGTTATATAAGGGTAATATCATATAGGAGTAGAGGCCATGCATATTTGCACCAGAACCGGTTAAAATTAAGGTGGTTCAGTTAGAGAAAGGAACTTTATGGTATCATTTTAGCGAGTTTATTTATATTAAACTATATAAATAAGAAGTTGCATAAAGGTAAGTAAATATTATAATTGATTTTGAACCATTTAATCCAACAATAAATGACATAGCGATCAAACTTACTATGGTACTTTTTATACCGTTATTCTTAGCCTTGCTTATCAAAGTCATACTTATGAAATTTATGAGAGAATCGATTGCTGGCAGACTAGCATATCTATCTTGTCTATTTTTTATGTACTATGTATTTAAATTTGTTACAGAGTAGAAAGACATCTTAGGATGTCTTTTCTTTATAAATAACAGTAATGTAGTATTTAAGCCTATACGTTCACACAAGATTACATGTATTTAGTTCTGTATATCAATAAAGTTTTGGAACTTGATTTTCTTATCCAATCAAGTTCCAAAAAACTCTAAACTAAAAACTTATAAAGAATCTTTGATAAATAGCCATTATTATAAATTTTGTAGGTACTTTCATGTCTTAATAACAGGACATGAAAGTCTAAACCTTTTGAACATAGGACAAAAAACTCTTAACTACTTAGCCAGTAATATCTTTAACTTATTTTATTATAATAGATGAAAATAATGATAAAATTATACCTTTTTCCTAATTGCACGTGTGAATATTCTGATACAATAGAATTAAATAAATTTAAAGTTAGGGTGAAACGTAATGTGGGATAGTCATTTCCATGGTACTCCAAGTAAAGTGATAGTTGAAGAGATTTCTTCGGAAAACAATAGTGATAAAACTTTTAAAGTTGGACAAATATATTCACATCCATTATATGTTTATAAGCTAGAAATTTCTAAAATTGAAGCGTATAAAGGTGAAAGTTATAGTTATAGAAATGCTTCTATATTTGTAAAGCCTTGCTTTTTTAATAGGGAAAATGAAATTGTTAAATTAGATGAGTATGAGATGACTACAGAAGAATTGAACGCAGACAAATGGTGGATTGAATCAGAAAAATAGAGGTGAGAATACTATGATTAATTTACTTATAAATACAGGTCTTTCTAAAAAGCTGTTAAGTGAATGGCATCCTATCAAGAATGGTCACTTGAATCCTGAAGATATTACATATGGAAGTTACGAATATATTTGGTGGGAGTGCTCTGAGGGACATGTTTGGGGATCAACTCCTAATGATAGGCTGAAAGTTGAAGATGAGCTTTGTCCAAAGTGTATGAAGAAAAAGCAGCAGCTAGATAAATTAAACAATGTTAATAAAATAGAAGCTAAATCACTTAGATGTATTGATCCAGATTTATCTAAGCAATGGAATTTCAAAAGAAATGCAGATGTAACACCTGATAATGAGATGATTGATGAAGAGAATTGGAATGTTAGATGGTGGATATGTGGTAAGGGTCATGAGTGGAAGGAGTCTGTTAGAAGTAGACTTCATGATAAAACTGTGTGTCCATACTGTTCAAATAAGAAAGTTTGCAAAGACAACTCATTAGCAACAATGTATCCAGAGATAGCAAAGGAGTTTTGTATCTTTGACACATGTTATCGGCAGAAATTCCGAAATCCATATGAGGCAATTTATACTTCAAATGAAGAAGTAATGTGGGTTTGTAAAGAAGGTCATATGTGGAGAGAAAAAATAAATTTAAGAGTGAAAAATGGTAAGGGATGTAGAACTTGTGAAAAGTATCAACAGTCAATTGCTCTTCATAACCCAGAAATAGCAAAAGAATGGCATCCTACAAAGAATAAAGAAGTATATGGTGTAACAACACCAGAGGAGACATCTACCAGATGTAACGAAAGAGCATGGTGGATTTGTGGTAAGTGTGGACATGAATATAAAGCAATGGTCAAAGCTAGACATGAAGGGGCTGCAAAATGTCCGTCATGTTATCCTCCAGAACCAAGGGTAAGAAAAAAGAAAAGAGAAGCTTTATTTCAAACTTATAATAAGATGGAAGATAATAGGGTTATCTTTGAGAAGAATTTAAGAGGAAAATTTAAAGATAGTGAAGGATAGCTTGAAATCTTTTTTCAAATTTGTGCTGGGAAGCTAAAAAACTAAAAAAGTGTCCTTTTTGCTTTTTTAGTTTTTTACATTTTATTTTGTGGAAATGAATTTAAATAAAAGCACCTATAAATCTCTAAGGTGCTTATTTTACTATATCTAGACCTTGCTATTTTGTGTAGCAAGGTCTTTTATTATATGTTCTATTTATAAAGTGAATTTAGTACGATAGAACATTTTCAATACTCCTAGAAATCATAGCAGTGCTTTTTTGTTATAAAGGATAATATTATATAGGAGTAGAAGCCATGCATATGACAAAAAAGAACAATTTCGGTAGGAATCCTGATTGTTCCCTGAAATGCGTCTTATATTTGCAAAAGAACCGGTTAAAATTAAGATTGTTCAGTTGGAGGAAGGAACCTTATGGTATCTTTTTAGCGAGTTTATTTGTATAATTTTATTCTTTAAATAGAACGATAAGAGAAAGGTAAGTGAATATTATAATTAATTTCGAACCATTTAATCCAATAATGAATGACATAGCGATCAAACTTGCTATGGTACTATTTATACCGTTATTCTTAGCATTGCTTGTCAAAGTCATACTTATGAAATTTATGAGAGAATCCGTTGCTGGCAGGCTAGCCTATCTATCTTGTCTATTTTTTATGTACTATGTATTTAAATTTGTTACAGAATAGATAGGCATCTTAGGATGCCTTTTTTATAAATAAAAGTAACGTAGTATTTAAACATATACGTTCACACAAGATCACATGTATTTAGTTCTGTAAATCTATAAAACTTTAGTTTGGATTTTCTTGGCCCAAGCTAGTCCCAAAAATGAGAGTTTAGAGTTTCATGCCTTTGTACAGTACATTAAGATAGGAGGGGAGTTTAACTCACATTTCCTCAACTGTTCGTTAAATTCCGATTTAACGAACTGTTCAGGACTTTTCGTAGGATTTAAATATATTAGAGCGAATCAGGAATATATTGATACATCCGCCTTTTTTTAAATTGTTATTTCACCAATGAGTAGCGTGAAAGTTTAAAGGACCCTTAAATTAACTAAAGCCACTAAGAGTTAACTTTTAGCGACTTTAGTTAATTGGGAAATTTCGAGATATAATTAGGGATTAATTTTTTCTGTACATTTCAAATAGACTTTAGATGAAAAATCACACACGTATCGAATTTGTTTTTCTGATTGTTTTCTTGGAATAAAAACTAATCTCTTTTCATCCATTGAGTATTCATATTTTAAATTTTTAACTTTTTTAAAGTCATCCTCAGTAATCGGTTGAATATCGTAGCTAATCTGTTGAGTTGTTGCAACCTTTATCTTGTTCAGCATGAAAAAATACAAACAGCTAAGCAAAAATGCCAAAGGAATCCCATTCCAAAGGTAGCTAAAGTATTCCCCTTTATTAAGGTATTCTGACGAACTGGAGAAGAAAAAGATAATACTAGTAATTACATTGAAAACTAAAATTTTAAAATGTAAACTTTTGTTTCTTATATTTTGTAATTTTTTTGCACTTATTGAGGTAATAGTGAAATATATAAAAAGTATAAACCAAACAAAAGCATTCCAAATAAAGAAACTATGTTTATAATATTTACCTATGGCCTGGTAAAGGATTATTGCATAAAGTAAATATACTATTGTACCCAAAATTATGCCAATAACGTAAAACCATAAATTTAGTCTAGCTTGAGTGAATGGATCTTTAAGTTGCTTATCGAGAGGTTTAGTCGTCACTATACTTATAAATTGATTACTTCCATAAACCAAAGCTCCTACAAATGCGATTATAATCGCTGAACATTTTCCAAGTGTATCAATAGATAAACCACTAAACATTTCACATCTTCAATCCTTTCTTTATTTTAATAAATGATTTAAGAATGGAAGAGAGATTTAGATCAACCATCATAAGATTAATAATTATGCTAAAATGACTGATTTTGTAAACAAAACCTTCCTCCTATATATCATTGATATCTTTATATTATCATATAAATGTTAATGGATGAAATTCAATATGTATGACAGGTAATTTAGCCATCATTAGACCTTTCGTTGGCTGTGGAATAGCTGCAGGGATTGCCACAGCAAAAACATATAAGGACTAGAAAAAGATAGACAAAGAGAATTAGAATGGCACCATACTCTTTATATTAAATAGACTAAAATTTTAGATTTATATTTGTTAGTGGAATAAATTATATCGTTAATCACTCTCTTCTAATTGCCGTTTTTCTAAACGCTCAATTGCTTCACGTCGTTTAGAATCATCAATATTTGTGTACAAGGATGTTGTTTCCATTGAATTATGTCCCATTTGGTTTGCCAACAAAACAAGATCTTTATTTTCATTATAATGATTGGTTGCGTATGTATGACGCAACTTATGTGGACTCTTTTTTTCATCAAATGCTCTAGTATATTTCTCTGTGAGTTTTTGTATAGCATTAACAGAAATTTGCGCATATGAACCTTTATAATTCGTAACAAATAGAATATCTTCATCATCAGGGCACTTATAACGCGCAGTACGTACTTTAAGATACTCTTGAACATCATCTAGAGCTGTTTGTGTAGCCAAAATAGATGATTTTTTATCTCCTTTTCGCACAACTTTAATGTAACGAGTACGAAAATTAATACTAGAAATAGTTAAACTAGCTGCTTCAGATACCCGAAGGCCTGTACCTAAGATTAAGCTTAGAATAGCAATATCACGTTCTCTATCGCGTTTGAAGAATCTTAACTTACCAGGAGCATTTTCTTGTAGCATTTGCTCATATTCATTGGATAAAAAGCGCATAAATTTAATGTCATCATTATTGTGGAAAATAACTTCAGAAATTTCTTTTGCTCTTGCTGCAGCATCAATTTTTTCTTTATGAATTTCCATTTTGGCCATAACATTTCTATAAAAGTAACATTCTCCATTATCATCTTCAGTATTGCTTGTTAGGTAGTTAAATAATGACTTTAGAGCTGAAAATGTTCGTATAACCGCCTTTGTTTTATTACCTTGTCTCTCTAAATAACTTTTAAACCTTTTTACTTGTTTAAGAGGAAGGTGTTCCAGCGTTTCAATTGGAACTTCATGCATTTTCGTTACAACTTCACCATCTGTTGTAACAAGACGAGAGGAGATTAACCATTGTAAAAATATTTCATATTCAATTAAGTACCCATACAAAGTAGCAGGGGAGAGGTTCGTTTTCTCTTCAATATATTCAATAATATACCAAGGCATTTTTTCTTTATGACGTTCTACACGTGCTTGATACACTTGTTTTTCTCGATTGCTCAATTTTTTCACCTCAAACTTCAAAACAGTACATTGGATTTTATAATCAATGTACTGTTTTGTCTAAATTCGCCTAATTTTACATTAAATACAATTTTAATTCACAAATTACTTTCTATTCATTTTCCACCTTTTTAAGTTTAACCATGTCATAATTAAAATTAAAAAACACCATATCCCTAAAGTGGTACGTAAAGGGTGCATATTTACATACCACTTAATATAAGGGATTTTGACTAGTATGTCATTCACCATTAACTTTATTCCATTATATCCTAATACAATTGTCAAAATAGAAGATAAAATAAGTATTAGGGTTTCATTCGATTTTACTTTAAATTCTTTTTGAGCAATCACATCTTCACGAATATTTTTAAATAAATCCTCTGCATTTTTCAATAAAGGAGTAGTATTTGTTTTTTCTAAGATATCTTTGTATAATTTTTTAGCAGTACCCTCAAGACTAAATAAAATCTCTTCATTATATCGTAATTTTAAGAAATTAAAATCTCTCCTTAAAGAATTGTATTCTTTTGGTGCAGTATAAACATTATTAGAAATACCATTCAACAAATTACGCACAAAATGTTTTTTTATAAAACTTAATTCATAGAATCGTAAATACTCATACATTTGGATTAAAGTTTGATTTTTGTATATTTGCATAATTTGTTCATTATATACTTTTAATCGTTTGAGTTGTTTTTCATCTTTTTCTAAAACCTTTTTAGCATAATCATGGAAAGCTGTATAACCAAAACTAAGAATAGAAAATGTAGGACTACACATATAGGTATTATCTTTACTTTTTACAATTTGTGCTTCTGCTAAAGTTTGTGTTATTTCGCTATCCAAACTTCTTTTAACATGTTCTTTAGTGCCATTAAATAAATAACTATAATATAATCTTTCATTACTATTAATGAATTCTTCATGATTATTAAATTTATTAATTTGATAATCACCAAATACCCAATTGATTCTTCGATCAATACGATTTTCTTGTAAATTTACCTTACTTAATGTAGAAAGTTGATTAACATAGTAAGACATAATTTCATCGATATTAGTATTTCTTTGAATAGATTTTTCCCAAAAATCTATAGAAGTATATTTTTTTTTCACTTCATAAAAATGAACCTCTGGTATATTAAAACTTCTAGGAGTATCAGTAGGCACTGATATAACGTTTTTATCTTCAAAAGTAACAGTCACTTGCAATGTTATAATACCAACATCATAAATATTTGCTATAACGTAACCTTCAGAATATTTTTCATTATTTTTTATTACAAAAGGAAGTAAGATAATCCTTTTGTAATTCTGCATTACAAAATTATTACTCAAACTTTCGCTATCAACTATTGCTAACTTTTTATCCATATTAAGCAAGTTTTCATATGCTAAATATTCTATAGGAGATGGTATATGAACCGCAGTATAATTACCTGACTGATCCTCATGAATAATTTCATATTCGTTTATGTAATCATCTTGCACACCAAATTTCTGGTATAGATTATCTAATTTTTTCATATCAACGTGTTTTGGTACTAGGGGTATATAGGAATAGGTCGCATCTTCCTTTTTCTTTATGGGATCAAATGCTTTATACTTTGTATATACAGCTTGTTTATATGTTAAATATTCCCTATATCTAGAATTTATATTTCTTATATTTGTTTTAGAATCAATATGGGAAATATACCCCTTGGAATTTTGTATGTTTTTTTGAATAACTTTAAATGAGTCTTTATCATAAGTCATAATACTATACATGTTTACTACTCTATAAAACAATCTATCATCTCCAAATAAAACAAATTTAATTCATAATTATTTCGGGAATTTAATTTTACCTAACGTTACTTGGAATAAATTAATAACTGTATGCATTAAATAACTAAATGAAAAGGAGGTGTAAATCATTATCCCTGCGTGTAGATAATGATTCATCACAAAATCTTTACTATAACTTAATATTAATATACAAAAGTTAGAAAAAACAAATAATATCATAGCTTTTAAAGTACTTAAAAATGCATCCTTATTTGGTATTACTTCTTTAATAGATTTAGAATTTAATGCTGCTACTCCTACTAACAAAGCTGCTATTCCTAAGGAAACAGAAAGATTTGTTTGGGCAACCGTTTTAGTGTAATCTTGTATAGTTTTATAAGCATCTGCTTCTAAGAATAAACCTTGCTGATCCCATAGGATATACATAAACGCGGTTAAAAGTATATAAACTCCTGATGATCCCCAAAATAACATATTACTAGCTTTCATTATTTTATTTTCTTTACTTTCACTCAAAATATGTTCCTCCTAGCTTAGATATACTTTTGGTAAATGAACGATTACTAAATCTCTTAATATATTATACTGGAAAATAATTCTTTTATCAATTGTAAGTTAAACACGGATTTAATGTAAAATTAATTGTTAATTATCCTCCTCTTTTTGATTTATATATTCCAATGGAATTAATAGTATTAAGATATTAATTCCATTGGAATTATTAAGAATCTTTAACAATTACCCCTAAAAGTTTTGAAAATCCAATAGCCTGTTCAGTAGAGATTATACACCCTTGCAATTTCCCTAAAGAAATAGTGATATTATCAAATAGACAAGTGCTTAAATCAACACCTTTAAGAACTACACCAGCAAGATTGGCTTGATGCATTTTACACTCATTGAAGTTTACATTTTTAAATTTAGATTCATAAAGATCAGCATTACTAAGCGAACATTTCTGAAATTTAACATTCTTTATATTAGAGTAACCAAAAGAAGCATAATCTGCAAAGCATTCATCGAAAAATACATTTCTTAGAGTAGACTCTGATAAATTTATCCCTAATAGTTTGCACCCTTTAAATTTTACCCTATGAATAATAGCGTTACTAAAATCAACATTTGATAAATCACATTTCTCAAAAATAACGTCTGTCAACTCAACAAATCTAAATGCAACATCTTGAAAAGTAACGTTTTGAAAAAATATTTTTTCAAAACACATTTTGTCAATAGATTCTCCAGAAATTTCACTGTTAGTTACAATTCCTGTACTAACATGTCTTTCTTCTTTGTGACTATCACTAATTTTAATCTCATCTAATTGTCTAGGTATTTTGGGTGATAAAATTTTTGCTTCCACAGCCATAAATAATCCCCTTTACTAAATTTACTATTCCCCCTTAAATATAACTGATTTTTCATTTTCTTTAAATTTAAACATACAAATATCCAAACTTATTATTGGAAATAATCAAATATAAATAATGGTTTAGTTAATAAAAGCCATTTAATTTTAAAAGGTTTTATCCCCATACTGTAATCAACGATTGTAAAATACCCAATAACAACGGTTTTAAATTCCCCAAAAATAACAGATAATCGTTTCGAAACAAACATCAAAGATGGAGTGAAGAAACGGTGCTGAAGATTGGGGAGTTTTTTATGATTAGAGAGTTATTTCAGAAAGGGTGGACGAAAACAGCCATTGCAGAAGCAACAGGCTTCGATCGTAAAACGATCAGCAAATATCTAAAAAGCAATCAGTTGCCGGAACGTAAGGCAAGCGAGCAGCAGAAAGAGAGTAAGCTCGAACCCTATAAGTCCTACATCCTTCAACGAGTCAAAGAAGGAACAACCAACTGTGTCGTACTGTTAGAGGAAATTCAAACGATGGGTTACGAGGGGAAGATGACAATTTTAAGAGACTTTGTTCGTCCTCTTCGTCAACAGCCAAAGAAACAGGCAACCTTACGGTTTGAAACACCACCAGGGAAACAAGCCCAAATGGATTGGGCGTACGTGGGAAAATACTTAGTGAATGGCAATCTGCAAGACATTTATGCATTTGTGATGATATTAGGTTATTCCCGAATGAAGTACGTAGAGTTTACAACCAACATGAATCTCGAAACCCTCATGAAGTGTCATATGAATGCTTTTTCTTACTTTAATGGGGTACCAGAACAAATTCTCTATGATAATATGAAAACCGTTGTAATCAAGCATAGTCCTGTAGAGATTCGTTTCAATCGCAAGTTTGAGGATTTCTTAGCCTACTATGGGATTGTGCCAAAAGCCTGTCGTCCTAAACGTCCGCAAACAAAGGGGAAAGTAGAAAGAACCATTAAGTATTTGAAAGATAACTTCTTTCAGCGAAAACACGAACCAACTTTACATGCATTAAATGAAGCCGTACGTACATGGTTGGATCAGATAGCTAACAAGAAAACCAATCAGACTACTAATGAGTCACCATTTCAACGATTTGAGCAGGAACAGAAGTTCCTGCAGATATGGGGAGTGAAGCCTCTGTTTCCCACTTCACATTGGGAAACCAGAGAAGTCAGTCGGGACTGTGTGGTGTCGTACCGCGGAAAAAGGTATTCAGTTCCTTACCGTTACGCTGGACAAATGGTTAAGATTAAAGAAACACTCGATCATCATTTAGAGATTTACGATGAACGTGAATGTATCGCAAAACATCCGGTTCTTACAGGAAAAGCAACTACTCATATCCGAATGGAACACTATGATGGGCTACATACAAAAGAAAAAGGGCAGAAAGCGAAGAACGTTGAAGATTTGGCGACCGACGGTCTTCACTCTCATACCCCATCTCCAAATGTGGAAAAACGCCCTCTCGCTGCTTACGCAGCACTGGAAGAAGGTGAGTCTGTATGATGAACGAACTCTTATTGGAGCGTTTAAAGAAGCTCGGCTGGCATCATACAGCCAACCAACTTGATAGTTTACTAGAAGACGCTTCTAAGGATAATGTATCATATTCTGAGTTTCTTCACACTATCGTTTTGCATGAAACGGAGCAACAAGATTCTGATCAACTAGAAAAGCGAATGAAACGGGCAAAGCTGCCTTACACCAAAACGATTCATGATTTTGACTTTACATTTCAACCAAGTCTGAGCGAGAAAAGGGTCAAGGAAACCTTAACATGTCGCTTTATTGCCAATGGGGAAAATCGCATATTACTGGGTCCTCCGGGTGTAGGAAAAACTCATTTAGCCGTCTCCTTTGCGATTGAAGCGATTACCCAAGGATATACAGCCCTATTTTTGTCGGCCGACGACTTAGTGGCTCAGTGCCGCAAGGCCAATGATAAAGGGACACTCCAGCGACTCGTAAATCGTTGGAGTCGTCCAGACGTGTTAATTGTAGATGAAGTAGGTTATTTTCCTTTTGATGAACTAACCGCCAATGTTTTCTTCCAGGTTGTTTCAAAGCGATACGAACAAGGAGCAATGATTTTAACATCTAATAAATCGTACCTTGAATGGGGAAAAGTTTTTGGTGACGATGTATTGGCAACGGCTATCTTGGATCGCCTCTTACATCATGCGATTACATTTAACATCAAGGGTGACTCCTACCGTTTGCGAGAAAAGAAAAAAGCAGGAATTTATCCTGCCCAAACAACGATTTAGCCGTTCATAATGGGGAATTTCATTTCGTTGAAATTGGGGAAATTTGAATCGTTGTTGACACCATACTAATGGTACCAATCCACTTTCCCTTATTAAATAGCTTTTCAATGTCTACTATTTTATACATATAACTTCCTAATTCATAAAAAGTTAAAATAACATATTTTGTCTTAAGATCATTATTAATAATGTTAACATCATAAATTAAATGTACATGGTTATTATCTTCTAATACCCTATCCATATCTAATTCCTCTGAATCTACAATTAAATTTTGAATACTAGTACCATTTAACCCACCATGACCTGTTGCCTCTACTTTTCTTTTCTTTGCTGTAAATAAATCAAATGCAGGTGTAATTAACTTCCCATTTTCAACAAAAGTGATAGCTTTAACCTTAGTCCCTTCAAAATCAAAATTAGAATATGTTCCTGGATCTTTAATTATTAAATTTCCTAGAGAAAAATCGAGATTCGTATTTCCAATAATAATATTTAATAGCAGACTATGTAGTAGTTTAGATGCCGCATAAGGAGTAAACAACCATGGTAAATTAGCAACACTATTGATACAAGCTGTAACAGTCAATTTTAATTCCTCAGCAATTACCTTAGGGTTCAAATAATCGTATTCATACCAATTATTGATAATTTTTTCTCGTATATTACCATCAAAACTTGTAACTAATGAATACCTAATTTCTTCTTTTGTACTAGACAAAACACTTAAGCGATTGTTTGGGCCATCTATATGTTTTCTATGGAGATTATCGCTATTAAACTGATGGCTTGAGAAAGAAATTTCCAAGCCATCAAGAGGATATAAATTTTCAAAAGCTTTTTTTATTAAAAAATCTTCGTCTACACATTGATTCGTTATAAAAGTCCCAATCATATTATTGTATATAATTCGCATTCGTCGATAACTCTCGTTTTTTTCTTCGAGATAATTATTACCTTCTTTGCTAATGTTAGTTTGTACAGTTAAAAACTCCCATTGAATTTGTATCATCTCCTTAATAAAGTAACTTGATTTAATAGAATTGAAGGTGAATAATTGATAGTTGGTATTGAAATTCCATTTTTAGTACAACGTGCTGAATTAGCAAGCATTACATCATTCCCTATTCCACTAATTCTGTTTAATAATTGAGTAATAGGAATATAAAAGTAAAATGGATATATACTCTTCTCTGGTTTCCCTTTAATATATTTAACTGCATGTTCAACATGAAATATTCCAAAGCCATTAGTATATTCTGCACCACTCAATTTAATGCATTTAATGATTTCTCTATCAAAGTTGTAAAAATCTCCAACCTCCACTCCACCTGAAAGCGTCATTAATTCTGTACACCTGATGAGGCCTAGACCAGAATGCGGTGCGGCTTTAACAAGTCCAGAAGGTTTGTTAACATTATTTTTTCTTTCGTATATTTTATTTGCTATGTATCCTTGTTTTATAAAGAAATTATTTCTTACTTTAATACCTTCATCATCATAAAATCTAGTACACAAATTTTTTACATTAAGCTCTTTAATTCCAATTCTATCAAGATTGTAACTTGAATTTGATTCTAAGAAATGTCCTATCATTTCATGAATTAGAATTGATGCAGGGGTTGGTGGTAACAACAAATTCGCACTTTGATTTAAATCTAAGTCTTCATTGATTTTAGGATAATCTAAAATATAATTTGTATAATAAAAAGAAAAATTCTTTTTTATCATATCTAGTATTTTATATATGGAATCTGTGCCATCAGTAAGTTTTATTAATTTTCCATTTAAATTAAATGAAAAATATAAATCAAACCAAGATTTCACAATTTCAAATTGGATATCTTCACTATTAGCATAATTCCTTCTTAAATGAGTCACATGTATATTTATTTCAAAGTCTTGTTCTTTTTGTTTACTTAAGAACTCGTTCCATTTTTCAACTTCTTTAAAATCAATTTTAAAGTAATTAGTCATATGTTCACTTATATTCATTTGATCTACTTCTAGTTTGCTAAACCACTTTCCAAATTTATATATTCTACAAAAGGAAGAAGCATCAAAATAATAATTAGAAATAGAATATGCACTTTGATTTAACTCCATTTTAAACTCAAGGGTAAAATCTTTTCTGTATTCTTTATAAAAATCCACATTCTCCCCCCTAAGTAATAGTTCGAAAAGAGTTAGAATCTGCAAAGTACTCTATATTTCTTAAAAGAATTTGTTCGGCTGCAATCAGAGACATTGCTTTAATTGTATCTTTCCCTAAACAAAAATGACTTCCATGTCCAAAAGAAAGACTTTGATACATATTTTCTCTATTCCATATAAATTTACTAGCCTTTTTAAAATAGCTCTCATCTCTATTTGCTTCTGAAACTAAAATATTTATTTTATCTCCTTTCTTTATGGTTTCATGATTATTAATTTCAATATCTTGTATTGCTACCCTAGTAAGGCATATATTATTTAATAACCTTGCTGATTCTTCAAATACCTTCTCAAACAAAGAATTATCTAAATTTACTTTATTTATACCTTCCTTCATTTCCAATAAATTCTTCAAAAAAACCACAGGAAGCTCCATTGTCATCTCTGCACAAAGCATTTCAATAAACGGGTAAACAAATGTTACTTTTTCTTCTAGCGTCAAAGTTTCTGAATTTCTTAAAAAGAATACAAAACCGTCTGAACTAACAGGTTCTGAAATAATTAAATTTCTAATTTGTTCAAAAACAATATGATACGCTGCTTTTGAATACTCTTCGCTCACATCTTGCTTTCTAGTAAAGTTCACACCTGCCATTAGCTCAAATCCTTTACGATCCGAGATTCCTAATAACGAAAAGATAGCCTGTTTTATATAAGGCGAAATATATGTTTCTTTAACATCATGTATTTCCCCATCCTCAAGCATATCTAGGATATTAGAGGCTATAGGAATAAAGTATAAGTCTGATAGGTATATTATATTTTTATAAGTAAAAAAGCGGGAAAATACTTTTTTTAATCTTGGTAAACTTTCATCATTCGACAGTGTTAAGGCTAGAAAAAAACTAGCGGTTTCTTCATCAAATTCACTTAAGTGAGGAGTTCTTACAGAATTAGAATTTAGTATATTTTTCGCTATATTCAAGTCATCTACTATCCATTTGTTTTTTTGAATAGAAAAATAAATTTTATTAGAAAATGGGCATCCATTTTGTTTTTCTTCCAAAAATATTCTCTCCTTTCTAAATTATATTTGCTCACTAAGTAGTTTTCTAAAGAAATTACTTGCCTCCCCTTGGGGTGCTATCTGATTAATTAAGTACGCAATATCTCTATACTCATCATTTTTATAATTTACTAAAAACTCTATCGCAGTTGCTGATTCTTTCGAATAAGCACTCCATTCTAATATATTTTTCGCATAGTTTTCAGCCATATTGAAATTTTTTTGTCTTACAGCTAGTTTTAGCATATATTCACAATATGAACGAAAATCACTAGCACCTAATGAAAGATAATCTTTTTCGCACAAACCAAAATTCGATAGAATATTATCTGCTTTTTCTTCGTACCCTAAATACTCTAAATTAAGTAATAACTTTAACTTATCCACATAAGTTTGATTAAAAGCTTCCTTTTGCATTTCTTTATAGAGCGATGTTGGTATATTCTCTCTGTTTATCACATAATTATCAATAATTAATACGTCAGCCTCGGTTAACAGAAATTGCCTTACTGCATCATTTGGGCTCTCTACTAACGGTTCACCCAATACATTAAAAGATGTATTAATTACTGCTTCAATACCTGTTATTTCCCCAAATTCTCTTATAAGCTTATAATAGTTAGGTTGTAGATTTGGATTAACCACTTGAAATCTGACTGTATCATCTTTATGTTTAATCTCATCTAAACTATTATTTTTCACTTTACCCACAGCCAGCATATATGGCTTTAAGGAAGTAGCAACATTATCAGTATAAAGTAATTTTTCAATACCTTTTTCAGTTCCACTAATACCAAACGGCCTAAAATGCTCTCTAAGCTTAATTTTAGAATTTAGTATTTTGGTTATTCCATTCATCAAAGGGTTTGCTAATATACTCCTCGCACCTAATGCCCGAGGTCCCCACTCACTTTGTCCTTGAAACCAGCAAATAATTTTATTATTTAATAATAAGTCTACAGCTATAGTTATGGGATTAGTTTTTTCAACATATCCATCTAGATTGTAATTTTTTAAACTCAGCATAATATCATCAATTTTATATTTTTTTCCTAGAAATGGATTAAATTCCATGGGTACATCTAATTGATTTTTGAGTACTTTATGCCAACCATATAAAGCCAGTCCAATTGCATTACCATCATCAGTTGCCGCAGGGTGCACAAAGATGTCCTCCCACCCGATATCTAATAATTTTCCATTAGCAGTACAATTCAAAGCTACTCCACCAGCATAGCATAAACATTTTGCACTAGTACGCTCTAATAAATCAGTAGATAAATATAAGATAGCCCTTTCAAGTTCTTCCTGAGCTTTATATGCTAAATCATATGCTAGGGTTGTATCCCAATGAATTGCAATATATTTTTTTAGCAGTCCATCTATATGAGTTACCAAATAATCTTCCATACCTTTTCTAATAGGAAGAATATTTGACAAAAAATTATCAATTCTTGTTAGCGAAATATAAGTGTCTCCATTTATGAGAGTTATTAATTCTGGCCATTCTTCACGTTTATTCCCATAAGGAGCTAATCCCATAAGTTTACCAGCAGCAGGGGTCCCTGCTTCACTTAAACCAATCAGTGAGGCAAAAATATCATAAAACATTCCTAAAGAAATATCTTCTTTATTACCGAAATATTTTCTTACTTCTTGGATTTCTCCTGAGGTATAATGATATAAGGAACATTTTTCGAAATTTCCATTTAAATGATGACCTTGCTCATCTATGACAAGTATTGCGGCCTCTTTGAAAGGTGCTGTCCCGATAGCACTATATGCATGAGCTAGATGATGACCAGGCAAAGGAATTTCAACTACTTTTGTAGAGTCTATAGGGAAATAAGATAGGAAATCATTTTTACAAGAATTTATTGATCTTCCACATACAACTAAATCTAGTTCATCCAAAGATATATTAGCTTCTTGCAGTACATATGTAATTGAAGCCAACGGAGGAATAACTATACTTCTAGGATTGTTCTCATAGAATCCTTCGGACTTCTTCCTTCTATCTAGTCTCTCTTCTGAAATTGCAACTAAAACCTCTCCGTTTTTCAATAAACAAGCGGACCTATCATGATTTGACATATTTACTCCGAGAATATATACATGATTACTTTTCATCGTCTTCCTCCTATACCATCTACCATTTGGGTGCCACTAATTGAATTAAAAAGATATCTAAGCTCTTTTTTATTTTGAAACCTTACAGAAGTTTTGATTCCAGAGTGTTCTCTTGCTTGCTTAGCCTCTATAATGATTAGTTGGCTCATTAAATAAGCCGTAAATATTTGATTCCTATTCAGTTTATCGGTAGAGTATGTGGGATATCCTCCTGACTCCTGCATATAATCATAATCTTCAACAATATTTAAATTATATTTCTCTGGATTCATGGCATACTCTGTTCCCGGATGTGGACAGTATACATAAGTATTTATATTATCCACTATTCCTGTACTTAACAAATTAAAAATTGTAGTCAAAGAAGTTAATAAGGAATCAATATCTTCTTCTGGCGTACCAATAATCCATTCTAAGTGAACTTTTAACCCTTTATCCCTAGCTAATTCAATGGCATGTAAAACTGTATCTAACTTTTGCCCCTTCCCCATTTTTTTTAAAATATTATCATTTGCATTGTCTAAACCAAAATATACTCTATTTGTTATGGGTAATAATAATTGAGCTATCTCAGAACTCATTAAAGAGGAGTGTGTATACAATCCTTCTAAGAAAATTCCATTCTCTTTGAATATATTTGTTACTTTTTTCACATGTTCAATATCTTTTGTAAAGATTTCATCTTCTAAAAATGAGATTGTAGCTATTTCTCCTAAAGATCTTTTCAATCTTTTAATTTCTTTATCTATCCTTTCAGGTGATTTCTTTCTATAATTTAACCAGTTGGGAACCCCACTGCAGAATCTACACCTGAATTTGCAACCTAAAGTTGTTCTGATACTAAATGGGATGTTTTTAGGCTTAATACCTGTTAAATCCTCATATATTTCAAATGTATGTTCCAACAATTCATATGCTGGTAAAGCCATATTTTCTAAATCCATTACCATTGCAGGAACTGGAACTTTATTTACATTATTTTTAGTTAATAAAGAATTAAATTTTTTATCAGCTGCTCCTAATCCGTTAATTAATATTTCTGCAGCAATATCCCCTATCACTTCTTCCGGCTCACCAATTATTGAAAAATCAAGTTCTGGAACTATTTTATATAATTTTTCCTTAAGAACTGTGGCCATTCTTCCAGTAACCCCAACAATTACTCTAGGATTAATATCTCGTAGAATACGAGATATAGTTCTAATTCCATACACAGAAGCTGTGCTTCTACTTGGTATAAAATTATCTGCACTAAAAACAACCATTTTAGAAGGGTTGTTTTTTAATAATTCGTATAATTTCGGGTAGTCAGTTTCCTCGTTGTAACCATTAAAAAGATTAATTAATGGAAAATAATTTACTCCCAGACCTTTACTTTGTATTGCTCCAGCAACAAGTAACGGGGGAGAATCAATAGGTTCTATAAAAGGGTATAGTGAGGATACAGCGTTTCTGAAAACAGCTCTTCGGAATGGTGCCAATACTAATACATCTCTATACTCCGGAATTTTGTTTATCAAAGTTTAACCACTCCTCATTCCAAATTTCAAGTGAAACACCTGCTTTGTTTAAATTTAATAAGACTTCCTTAACCATTTTATAGTTTTGTAAAATCTCATTTTCACCAGTTAATGTAGCAAGTATTTTTAAACCCTCGTTAGGGCTGCTAGTTGTAACAATATCTAATATCCTTGCAGCATCTTCATTACAAGTAATTAATGCGCTTCCAAATCGAATCTCACAACCAAACTGATCCCTATAAATCCTAATGGCATTGCAACTATTTCCAATTATCTTCATGTTATACATTTATTACTTCTCTCCCCTTAACCAGTGGACATGTATAATCCTCAGCCAAAATGTTACCAATACCTGCAAAGGCTCTAGATCTAGAACCTCCACCACACATTTCTTTAATTCCACATTTATTACACATTCCTCGTATTAGTTCTATATCCAAATCTTTAAAGCTTCTTAATACCTCGCTACCATTCCAAATATTTCGAATATTTTCTTCCCTCAAATTCCCACACAATAATTCATCTTCCCCAATCAAAAGTATTGATGGATATACATCGCCATTTGATGAAATAGATAACTCTGCTACTCCCGCGATATCCCCAACACTTCTATCTTTTCGATACTCTTTCTCCTGTAATGGACTTCGGTAATTCCAAACATCTTCGCCTGATTTAATATCTATATTCCCTTGAATAAATGGTAAATAAAACTCCCAGGCAGCAGGAACTGAAATCTGCATTTTATTATACTTACCTTTTAACTTTTCTCTGGTTACTGCTGTGAAATAACTACTCCAAAGATCATAAGGTAACTCAAACTTTTCTAAGTGCTCTTTACCATACCCTCCTGGGAAAAATTTAATTCCAACCAAAGCATGTGCACCTAAATCGTTTACTAACTCATATGTTGGTATCCAATCTTCAATTGTGGCTTTAGTTAAAGTGAAGTTAACAGATGTATTAAATCCGGCTTTCACCATATCCTTGATACTTTTCACAACTTTTTCAAATAAGGGAACAGGATTGAAATTAGGATTGTTAACCTGCTTTCTTAATATACTATAATTTTCAGCAGTGGATCCGTCTAAGCTAATATTAACGTTTAAGTTCGGACATTTTTCCTTTAATAATTTAATGTTTCGTTCCGTAAAAAACAATCCATTTGATATAACAGATACCTGCCATCCTGGAAATGAACATGCATGTGAAAGAATATCAATAATATCTCTTCTAATAAAAGGCTCTCCACCAGCAAAAGCAATCCTTAGAACACCCATAGAATAAATTTCAGTTATAACATCTAAAATTTCTTCTGTCTTAAGTTCATTATCTAATTTTGGTCCTGAAGAACTGTGACAGTGAGAACAAGCTAAATTACACCCATTAGTCAAATTGAAATCTACATGAACAGGTCCTCTAAATTTCATAATATTTCTCCTTCTTTAAAATATAAAGGCAGGCTTTATAAAATTAATAAAGTACCTACCTTTATATTTAAGAATTTTTATTATTAACTAAGTATAAATCTTATTCATTTTCATTATCTTTTACTAATTTCAGCTTTAATTGCATTTTTCACTTGTTCTAGAACATCCTGAGGAATATCTACCGCTTTCCCTTGATTTGTTGCTTCAACAATTGAACCTGGGTTCGTACGATTCCATTGCATGGATCCTACTTGTGTTACCTCAAAAGCTGGCTTGAATTTTTTCATAATATTTCACCTCCTTTCAATTCAGATTTACTACCAAGAAACTTCATCAACATCTTTTTCTTTTTCATCTCTTAATGAAGGGGCTGCAATAGTATAAATAATTATTATTAAAGAAATTACAGTTACAAAAATCATTAATTCAGTTAAGTCAAATATATCTAAACCCGCACCTAGGGTTAACAATGCAATTTGTCCAATACCTGTTTCTACAATTCTTTTAAAAGAAAAAAATCTCCCGTGAAATTCACTCTCAATTTGTCGTTGATATAAAGTAGCTGTTAATGGCATAAATATCCCACAAGATAAACCAAATAGGAAGAATGAGATAAAAGGTATAATTATTGCAGATGAAAAAATCAATAAAAATTCAGAGATAAACATTAGCACACAAGATAGGATTATAAAATTTATAATATCCTTTTTTTTCACTAAAGACTTCACTAAAAACCCTGTTAATATCATACTTAAACCTTCAACTGTATATAATAAACCTTTAATTGAGGGATCACTTTGAATATTGCTGACTTCTATTACTATTAGGTTAAATCCTGAAATGAAACTAAAAGGTATAATCGATAAAACTAACGATTTAAACACTAGAGGATTTGATTTAATAATTGGGAATACTTCTTTGAATGCAAATTTCTTTTTTCCACTTTTACTAACTACTTTTTTTGGTTCTTCAAATTTTAAAAAGAATGTACTTATTAGCAGTATTGAATAGGCTATTAAACTATATGTATATATTTCTTTTAAAGAGATTAATAAAAGTAAAACACCTGCTAGTGCAGTACCTATAATTCTTGCAAAGGTCATTACATTCATTTGAATGGCATTTGCTTCTATTAAGGATTTTTCCTCTTTTGCGATTAAGGGGATTATTGATTGAACTCCTGGAAAATAAAATGATGAAGCTATGCCTATTAAAAACATAGATACCAGCATCCAAATTACAGAATTTAAATTTACAGCCATTAACATAAATAAGACCGCAAAAATTCGAACTACTCCTGATAGAATAAGTACAAACTTTTTATTTAACGAGTCAATAAGGGTACCTGCCCACGGGCCAAAAATGAAACCAGTTGCTATACCTATTATTAATATGAGTGACTGATTGAAACTGGATTCTACATTCTTCTGAAGAAATTCTAAATTCCCTATAAGTCCCAGCCACATCCCAAGCTCTGCACCAAGTACTCCAAACATAAGTATCCACAAATTTTTATTATTTCTCATTTAATTAGCTCCTTTAAGCCGAATGATATTACTAAGGATGTTTTATGAACTCTAGCAAATCTTTAGTGGTAATCAATCTATAATATAGTAAATATTGTATGCAATTCCCAAAAATATGTCAATGAATTATCTAAATTATCTGATTATTTTTTTAAAATAATAAAGCGTTTAGATCTTATCCCAACACTAATATCTTTTAAGTGGAAATGCCCTGCTTGCGATACACATCATAATAAGCATATTAACGCAGTACTGAATTTTAGAAATTATAATGAAAGAAGTAGAATTTATTTATACAGAATTTGCTATGCTAATATCTTAAAATATATATTTCCTCTAAAATTCAACAATTGATTGAGTAAATTAAAAAGGACATTTTATAAATGATATTATGCAATATATATTCAATTCATATATTTTACGTAATACGAAACGTATGTTACAATATCTTCTTCATCACTAATTAACTAGGGCTTTTATATATTTAGAAAACCATCGTAGAGAAAATCACGATGGTTTTCTTATATTTTATTTTATCATTTTCCGATATTAGGTGTTGGTTTGGAATAAAGATTAATCAAAAAGCGTGGGTTTAATTTTCTATTGTTTGCTTTACTAAAGGTAAATCATAAAATGTGTCACAGTGTATAAATTTTATATATTGTTCAATTATGCCTATTTGAGTCAATTTATCTCTAAAATTTTCAATATCATTCTCACTGTAATAATAAACATGCCATTCTGTATTTTCATTAACTCGTTCCTTAACTTCTTTAAAATATGGCAAATCCACATTAGGATTATAAAATCACTAATTTTCGAAGAATTCCTCGAGCTCTCTAGATAAGACATTCTTCCTATAGTTATTTACTAACTCAGGAAGAGTTGATTGTATAAATAACCAAAATGATTCAACATGCGCTGCTACAATTTGATTACCTTTAGAATGTACACAATCGTTTCTCAAAGTCCTCCAATATTCCATTTGATTAATTATCGATTCGCTAAATTCAAAATAACCACTATGTAATTTTCCTGTAGTAATTAAGTCGAATACTTTTCTTTCCCAGAATTCATCGTATGAAATTTCATCTGTTTTCTTCTTCAATTCCCTACCATACCCAATGGGAACATATGAACTTTCTAATGCTCTGTACTTCACTATACTTAAAAAAAATAAATATGACATGATATACGCTGATCTATAAGCTCCTGCTTTATAACATAATATTCCCTCTTCAATAAGACTCATAGCAGCTTCCGGAAATTCTATTTCACTAATAAACTTTTCAATCTCTAATTTCACTTTCTTTTCTCCTTTAACTTTTTCATCATCTGAAGAACGTTTATATGAATTTCCTTTTATAAAAATATTAGGAATAGATGATACTAATATGACGACTCATCTTTTAGCTCTTCGAGATATACATCCCTAACTAATTTACAGAAACCTATATATTCCCCGAAATAATCGCTAAATTGCTTTATAAATCCTTCTCTTTCTTCAATATGATGACACCATATAGACATACTCCCCATCAATTCGCCTATCTCCCTTTTAATTCCTTTTAATTCATCGGGCGATATACCTTGCGGGTAATCATTAAACCACTCCAACCAATCCGCAATTAGCTCCTCCACAGGGGATATTCCAGATTCTGAGCAGAAATTAAACTGCCTTTTTCCTCCTGTGATAAATGTGTCTAAATCATTTAAAATTAGACGAATTATATAGGAAGTACTCACATTTCCGATACTATGTTTCATTTGTTCTCCTCCTTTTCATTTTTTTCTTTCAATGAAATATGTTTGTTATACCATTTATTTATTTTTCCTTTGTAATACTTTTCGACTTCGTAATCCGGAATCCAAATTTCACGATTATAGATTTTACTCATAACACTTTCTAAAACATCCTCATGTTCTCTCGGTTTCAATCTACGGTTATGAACCTTAATCTTCTCTATATAAGCCTCTCTCAGCCAATTTGATATGGTTTCACGCTGTTTTTGCTTTAGGTCAGACCATTTCCTTATTAGTTTGTAGTAATTGTCCCTTAGAATTCCTTGTGTGATTCTTCATCGAACGCTACCTCCCCTAATTTATTTTTACTCACTTTTTATTTGAACCGCAAACACAGCGCATTCCAAATCGAGTCACAGCATATGTCGTGCCAATTTTACGGATTGAGCCTTTTGGGAAATCATTTATTCTTTTACGTAATGTTGATGATTTAATTCCCCACTCTTCTATTGCATCCGTACTACTCATAATTTCGTTATCCAATAGATTAAGCTCTCCCCATTCTACATCTTCAAAATTAAATCCGTCCATCTCTAACTGCTGCAGCATGTCTCTTTCGTCCCCTTTTACCGCAAACAAATTATGATCCCCCCCCCCGCTGGATTTCTTCTAACACTTCTACATTTAGATACTCATTGTCAGTTACCTCGAACGTACTATTCTCAGATATATAATAATAGTTACCTTCTTTTACTTTGAATATAGCCTTACTCCATACACCATCTGCATTAGTACCCTCAAAAATTCTTTCTGCTTATATATTTATTAATTCTTCTATTACGCAAATGTGATAATTAAACTCACTTCAACTATATTACGTTTTTGTGAATTAAATGTAAGTCAGTTATTTTAAATTAACTGTTTTTTCTGAATTCTATTGAAAAATAAATTTAAAACTGTTAAATAAAATATAGATTTCGCTATAATGGTAATATATAACATTAGTAGACTTCTATAGGATGGGGGAATAAATAATGATTGTTTCAACTAAGGGAAACAATGAAATTACAAAGCTACTAAACGATTGGTATCTTGAAATCCGCTCAAGACGTATAGGTAATGCTCATCAATTAAAAGAAATAATTGATACTAAGATTCATAGTATTGAAGAGGATCAGAATTTATTGCTCTACTACTCACTACTAGATTTTAGATATCAATTTGTAATTGATAATTTAAGCGTTTCAAAAAGCAGTTTTGACAAAGTTGAGGCTTTTGATATGCCTACAGATAATTTCTTAGCTTATTATTATCACTTTTTCAAAGGAATTCATGCCTCTACTATTGGAGAATATCAAATCGCAAAAGAGAGTTATGAAAATGCAGAAAAACTTTTAGACTGCATTCCTGATGAATTGGAAAAAGCGGAATTTTATTATAAAGTTGGAGCTTTCCATTATGATATATATCAAGGGCTTTTATCTTATAAAAAAGTATCAGAGGCAAGGGAAATCTTTGCTCAACATGCTGGGTATGAAATTAATGTCGCTTTTTGTGATAACCTTATAGGCTTAGCTTGTACTCATTTGAGAGAATGGGAACTCGCTGAAGAATATTTCACGAAAGCAATGGATATGTTCCAAAAAATAAACGAAGAGCAATTTATTTTAATGGTTCGTCAAAATTTAGGGTTAATGTATGCTACTCAAAACCTTTCGCCATTAGCTATTAGATATCTTTCAGAAGTAAATCAAAAAATGCCTAACAATTATAAAGCACTATTTATTGAGGCAAGAGAACATATGAAAGAAGGAAATCACTCCGTTGCAAAAGATCTCATAGTAAAAGGACATTCCATTTGTGAAGAGGTTGCAAATATAGAGTATCTGCACCATTTTAAAATATTAGATGCAATGAATGGAGATTTTCCTGCCGAAGCACTTGAAAGGACAGTGTTAGAAGGCGTATCATATTTTAAAGAGCAAGAACTTTTTGAATACATCAAAGAGTATGAAGAATATCTTGCTACTGCATTTTATAAAGAAAATAACCATGTTAAAGCAAGCTGTTATTTCTATTCATGTTCTCAAGCAGGAAAAAAAGCTTTTGAGAAGGAGGCATTAAAATGAAAAAGACAATTCTCGGTTTAGCTGGTGTAATTACTATTTTTACTTTAATGTTTGGTGCCCAATCCCCTACAGAAACACAAAAAGCTATTGATGTTATTCAATATGCACACGGAAATCATGGTGGATAATAAATAAACAAAAGTCTTCACTTTATGGTGAAGGCTTTTGTTTTATACGAAATTGCTCCGAATAAGAATCATAAAAACATCATTTAAAAATCTTTATATAATACAAAAATGATACTATTAAACTATTCCTTTTGCATCCATAAGAAGGATTTAAAAAGATTAGAACATTTAAAGAGAGGCGGAAACTATTAATGCATACACAAGAAGATTTTTACACAAAATTAATAGAGGAAAAAAGATTAGTAACGATATTTTTATTAAACGGAATAAGGGTGCCAGGGATAATTATCGCTGTTGATAAATTTTCAGTGCTAGTTTCCAGTCATGGAAAGCAACAGTTCATTTACAAACAGGCTATTTCAACAGTTTCTTTATGAATACCAGTTTAAAATCCAATTTGAATTACGTTTATTTTTGCAGTAGTGTAAAATAAAAAAGGAATCCTCAGTACAAGGATTCACCCCAGGAAATATGCATAAATAAAAAGAATTAAGTTTATTATAATATAAAAGTAAACGAAACATATTGAGAAAAAATAAGATTGAAGTTTGATAGAAAAGAATAATATTTGCTAAACTAAATGTGCAAAAATATATGCAAAATCACAAATAAAATAAGGGCAGCCATATCAGGCTGCCCTTATTTTATTTTTAATCTCATAATCTGCTATTTAGTTTGAGCTAATTATAAACCTAGTACACTAACAATCTGACATGCTTTTGAATTTACAATATGATAATACATCTCTAATCCCCTTCTTTCCGAACGAAGAATCTTCCCACGCATTTTAGATAAATGCTGAGATACGGTAGATTGAGGAATATCTAATAGCTCCGTTAATTGTGTTACATTACAAATCTTGCGGTGTTCTAGCTCCTTCACGATTTGTAACCTAACTGGATGGGCCATAATCTTTAATAATTCTACATCCGCCTCTGGGATTTTGTGCATTTCATTACTTGCTTGAATAGTTGTCATTTTAAATTCTCCTTTTTAGTTTCTTTTTTTATTTTCAGTTATAAGTATTTTGTGTTTGTATGAGTATATCGATTATAATCGCTGTGTTATTTGTTCTTTTGTCTCTTTATCTGGTTTAATATATAAAAGTATTATGATGGCTAAAAATCCAACAAAAGATAGCATAGGAATCGAGATGAAACCAAACAAATTCAAATAATCTTCTGTACAAGAAACACCTACTGAACATATCTTCATTTCACTTGTTGGAAAAGCCTGAATCGTAATTTGATAGACAGATATTATTAATCCAATACATGCAAATGGAAATGCATATATACTTACATTAGGATCTTTCCTATACATTCCTATACCCAATATTAATACTAATGGATACATGGCCATCCTTTGATACCAGCACAAATTACATGGAGGCAGCTTCATCCATTCACTAAAAATTAAACTTATAAGCATTGCGCTAGTAGCTATCGTCCAAGCAATTGCAATGTGATACTTTTGAATGATCGACATCTTATTTTCGCCTCACGTGTTTTTTTAAAATGCAAAACATTTGCTAATATATGACTAGTTTATTTCCGTGTTTCGAGTACCCTGTTTCAATAGAAAGTATCCAATCGTTGATATCTTCCCAGTCGTATCCCCTCTCTTTTAATTCTAGAGGGAAAAGATTTTCAAAATCACCACGCATTTCGTACATTGTTTCTAATGCTTTTTCTAGCGGACCAAATCTATATACCATGTGTGTATGTATTTTTTTGTTTTTCTTTTCTGCTACAACTAAATATACATACCGTCTTTCTTTCGCTAAAACAAACTTCAAAAATCCAGGTACTTGACTCACCTTTCACACTCCTTTTTGGTTTTCCTTACCTAGCTTAAAAAGATATGAGTAAGGAAAACTATTGAGTTTTAATTTACTGATTTAATAAATGTCCCGTTTTTTTGCTTTGAAAATACAAGAAAACGCTCATCGTCACAATATTTATTACACCAGCTGCAGCACCGATTTTGGAGATAACATACACATATTCATTATTACTAAATGGTAATAGGCTCGCGAAAATAAATAAAATTGAAATGATAAAGGATAAGAGCATATTTCTTTTGTTTTCATCCATTCAAAAAACCTCCATTTTACAAAAATATTTGTATTGCAATGGATTAGGGTGCTAAGCTGCATCATTACGGTTATAATGCCGTTTCTTTTCATTTACAAACCCTTTAATGCTCCACACTCCTGCCATTGCTTCTTTTGCTTCTTTTTCTGCCTCAAGCATTTCGGGTAGTAATGTAGTATTAGGTTTAGAAATATAGGCTACAATCCCATAACCCGACTTGGCCATTAATTCATTGATGTGTATACCATTACAAAATATATAAGCCAATTTCCTACCGTACTTGTCTTCTTTTGGTCCTTGATCATAAACCAAGGTTACACTTTTCCCATCTAGCTGTTTCTTTAAAAAGGAAGAAGCTTCTTTTCCCATTTTTTGTGGTGGGATTTTTTGAGATACAGACTCAGGGGTATCTAATAACAGTAACCTTACCGTCTGTTTCTGCCCCTTTACGTTTACGTCTATCGTATCTCCGTCTTTTATATGTAATACCTTCCCTTTAACGGTCTCTAAGCCTTTTAATTTCCCCTTATAAGCTTCTGGAATATCAACAATACCTTTCCCTTCTACGTGCCGTTGTATTCCGTTTTGTACTGCTTGGGCAGGTCTCGAATCAATTTTTGTTTGCGCGGAACTGCTGCATGCTGACATTTGAATTACGAATGATGTTATACAAATAGCTTTAATCCATATTTTCATATCGAAATTTCTTCCTCCTACTTAAAATACGAAAATAGCTGTGTCTAATAAACAAACGGACTTTCCAATGTATTTACTTCTCGATAATTACAACATAGGCAAAACTGTATCCATTTTGGATAATCATTATATAGTTCTCTAAATGAACGTTTCTTACAATTCGGGCATATCGACGCCATGCTTTTTTCATTCTCTTCCTGACTTTTCAATTTTTCAAAAGATACATTAGTAGATGTTATATTACTGGTACACAATATATATCCCCCTTTTGAGTCTTGAAATCTTAAAAATACATAAAAAAGGACACACCTATGGCATATGTATGCGTAGGTGTGTCCTTTTGCAAGATAGTTTTAGAAGTATTTTGTTACTTTCATCATATCATAGTTCTTATTAATTTTATATATGAAATTTAAGATTTTGCGATATTATTTCTTCTTCTCATTTATAAACGTAAGTCTCTTCTGTGCGGAGTCATATGTTAATTTTGCACCGAATAATTCCCCCGTTTTTTTTGATTTAAATCCTTGAATTGTATCAGTCATATTCTTTTCTAGTAATTTCTTAATTTGATTAGCTGTAATTTTTTTTTCGAGTATCATTCCTGAAATGATGAAATCACAGTCCTTCTTGTATTGTTCACATAGATAGTTTGTTTTCCCTATTATAACCCTACTCTGGCATAATGGACATTTACCTACTGTACGATCAGCCGTTGTTGGACGTTCAAAACAAATTCTAAGGTCCTCCTTTAATCGGATAGCTGCAGTGAATTCTCCGTAATCTCCTTTAAAACCATGAATAAAGTCTGTAACACGATTCTTCAATAATTTCTTAATCTGGCTATCAGATAATTTCTTTCCTTTAATTTTAGCGAATATTGCAAAATTACATCCACTTTGATAATCTGAACACCCAAAAAACGTATCACGTTTTAAAATGTGTCCATTTTGACATTTTGGACAACGTCCGAGTGATAATTCTTCAACTGTAGGCAAATTAAAGCTTACTTCACCATTTATAAATGCTAGATAAGCAGAAAACTCTTTGCCATTTGATTTAAATCCTTTTATAACATCCGTTTTATTCTCTTCAAACAGTTTTTTAACTTGTGCTGCAGGAATTGTTTTTTCCTTTATTCTTTTGGGGAATCCAACGTTACAGTTTGGATGGTTACTACACCCGAAAAATTTCCCTCTATCTAAAATTATTCCATTTCCACAAGGGCATTTGCATACTTCTATTTGTTGCTTCCAGTTCTCTATTAAATTGTACGAAACCGCGTCAGGGATTTTTATAATTTCTTGCGTTATTTTTTGTATAAATTCATTGGTTTGTACAATGAATTCTTTATAACTCATCTCATTCTTTTCAATGCGATATATCATCCCTTCCATTTCAGCTGTGTATAATGGATCTTTGACTTGCGAGACAGGAAATTGCTCAATAAAGGAACGGCCAATTGGAGTCGTTGTAATTTTCCCTTTTTCAATGGCTATATAGTTTTTCTCGTGTAGAGCTGGAATAAAGGTCGCTTCGGTCGCAACGGTTCCAATTCTTTTCCCTTTCATTAATTCTTTTAAATGTTCATCGTCAATTTTCCGTCCTGCTGTTTCCATGAAAGTCAGAATTGAGCTTTCTGTGTGTAGAGCTGGTTTCTTTGTTTTGGATTCCTGTAACTCAAAATCGCAGATTTGAAGTTCCTGTCCTTTTTGCATGATAGGAATTTTAAATACTTCCACACTTTCTTCCTCTACTTCCTCTTGAAACACTTCTAGAAACCCTTTTTCTCGAAGTACACTTTCTTTTGTTTGATAGATATTTCCCATCGCGTCAATAAGCGATACTTCTCTTACCAGGTATACTGCAGGACGCATGAAATTACCCACAAAACGTTTTACCACGAGGCTATATAGTTGTTTTTCAATCTCTGGACGACCTTCCTCTTGATATTGTTTAGTCGTCGGTATAATAGCAAAATGGCTTGATACAAGCTCATCATTGAACGTTTTATGTTTCACATCAATTGCTTCAATGTCAACGGATTGTACCAGGAAAGAATACTGACTCTTAGCTAGTGCCTGCATAACACCTTTTACACGATCCACTTGTTCTGTAGGTAAATGCCTAGAAGATGAGCGTGGGTAGGTTATGAAACCTTCTTCATACAAAGTTTGAATGTGTTTTCTGGAAGTTTCAGCATTAATTTGTAATTGCGCATGGGCATCTTTATACAGGTCTGTTAAGTTATATAGCAATTTAGGATTCTTCTTCCTGGTTCCCTCTTTAAACTCTTCTACTACAAGATATTGCCCTTTTAAATCTTCTCCCAAACTTCTTAATGGCGATGGGTTTAACACTGGGTCTTCTGTTTTCATAACCGGTTTAAGTCCTAAATCTGTTATTAACTGCAGATGATAATAAGATTGTTCTCTATAGTTTTCAATTGCTAATTCGCGTTGGCGTATCTCATTTAATAAACACATTTGTACACGGCCGGATGACAATAAGAACTTATTTTGTGCTAATTTTGTGGTACATCCCCTGGTTATATTCATTCCTAATAGATAATCCAGATACTGCCTTGCTTTAGCAGAATACGCGAGTCCATCGTATTTAGACGCACTTTCTAATCGATTGAGAGCTCTCTCTAATTCTGCCGCTTCAAAAGAGGATTTATATACACGAGATTGCTTTTTATTCACACCTGCAAATTCATATACTTCCCTATAGATTAACTCTCCCTCGCGGTCCGCGTCACAAATGTTCACGGCATGGTCAACATCAGGGCGTTGCAGCAGTTTAACAAGGATTTGTAATTGTTCAGCATTTTCTTGTTTCACCTTATAAGCTGGCTCATAAATTAAAGGTAGGTGTTCTAAACTAAACACTTTGTACTTTGGATCCATCTCTTCTGGATTTTTTAATTCCAGAAGATGCCCACGGCACCAACTAACAATATAATGATCATTTTCATAATAACCATAATAAGGTTTGCTACCAGTATACTTTTGTGAGTGACGGAATCGCGGTGATTTCATAATTTCATTGGCCACTTTTGGTTTTTCTGCAATAAATAATGTTTTCCCCATAACTTTTTCCTCCTTAAACAAAAAAAGGACACACCTACGCTATGGTTATGCGTAGGTGTGTCCTTTTGCAATATGATTTTTTCAGTATTGGATTACTTATATAATAACATTTACTCTATTTATATACAAATCGAATCAAAGTTCAATGAGACTCCTATATATCTATCGTGTTGTTTAAACTTCGCAATGATTTTGTGAAGTGCCGAGCGTCTCCCCAATTTCAATACATCTATTGTTTTGTTTTAACAAGGAATAGAAAGGAGCAAAATATATTGTGGGTAATAATTTCAATACATCTATTGTTATGTTTTAACCAGTTTCTCTTATCGCCTTATAAAAACAATACATATTTCAATACATCTATTGTTATGTTTTAACGAAATACTGAGACGAATGAATTATCTGTCGCTATACAATTTCAATACATCTATTGTTATGTTTTAACCCCAATAATATATGGATGATTAACAATGAATTTTGCGATGACCCCTTGTATATCAACAATATTCTGCTTTTTTACCAGCAAATTAATGTATTATGTAACGGTCTTTGTGTTACACCCTTCAAAGCATCCAAAATGCTTATGTATCAATGTTTTTTTAACATTCGATACTACCTTATGGAGTGTTGACACTTGGTAAATTCACCTTGTATTACTTCTCCATTTATGGCGTGGAAATTCACCAAAAATTTAATAATTTACACTCTTGCAACCAGGGTTTCTTAATGATTTGTTATCTTTTTAAATACATCTATTGTTCTGTTTTAACGATTGACGACATTGTTCAATAGTTGTAATCTTGTTTGATTTCAATACATCTATTGTTCTGTTTTAACAATCCACATAGCATACGGTGTCATATAATGACTTAAATTTCAATACATCTATTGTTATGTTTTAACGGATAATGGCCGTTATCACATTGTAGAGGTGGATCAATTTCAATACATCTATTGTTATGTTTTAACCCCGATAATAGATAGATGATTAATAACGAATATTGTGACAATCCCTTGTATATCAACAACATCCTGCTTTTTTACCAGCAAATTAATGTATTATGTAACGGTCTTTGTGTTACACCCTTCAAAGCATTCAAGATGCCTATGTATCAATGTTTTTTAACATTCGATACTACCTTATGGAGCGTATACACCTGGTAAATTTACCGTGTATCACTTCTCCATTTATGGCGTGGAAATCCGCCAAACTACTACCTACTACCTTATTTAATTAATATTTTCCATCTGCTCTATATACTGTTCTTTATATTTTGTTAAATTTAATTTTTCTTGTAACTTCAATTGTTTTTGTATTACCTTCTCAATATTGTACACAGAAATGTTTTTGGCAGCATTGTAGTCTGCATGAACTTTAAAACTACATTGCTGACATTCAAAGGTAGATTGATTTTGCCGATTATTTTTATGGATATACCCACATTCACTACATCGTTGACTTGTATAGGATGGGTCAATTTTCACCACTTTAATCCCATATTGATTTGCCTGATTCTTGATTTTTTCCTGCAAATCAAAATACGTCCAATTTTTTAGGAATGTTTGTTCTTTACTTATTCCTTGTAAATCCTCTAATTGTATAGTGCCACAATTATATTTTAAGCACTGTTGCACTATATAATTGGCATACTTATGATTCGTAGCATTTCTAAACTTGGCTATTTTATCATTTAGTACTTCAATTGGTTTAATTCGTTTTTTACGGCCTTTCCCTATCCTATTTCCACTACAATACTTACCTTGGCGTAATAAACTTATACGTCTATGCTCAATTTTTTTTCGAAAAGCCTCAATTTCTTCACCACTAATTCCCCCTCTTACCAAACCTTTATTAAACGCAAAATAGAGAACATTTATTTTCCCCATATCTATGCCCATAATTAAATCTTCATCAAATTTAAGTTCTTCTTTTATATTTGACTTATAAGTAATAGATAAATACCATTTCTTTTTATGTTTATGGAGCATGCAAGCGCCTTTGGCATATGTACTATCAATTATTCTATCTAAAATTACCTTCATACTATTTTGTTTTCTTGTCGATAATTTCACTAAAATTTTACCATTGGGTAAATCGTTTTCTTTTATAAATTTTGATGAAAAAAGAGATACGCTTGCGATATAATCACCACTCTTTTCTTTTATTATCTGAATAGAGTTTCCATGAATATCAATTGGTAAATTGTTTCGGAATGAAGGAATGGACATCTCACCACTCCAAATTTCTTTTTTTCTACTATTCCAGGTCTTAATTGTCTTCTGTAGAGTAGTGGACATATTGGCTTTATTAATATCTTGATATTCTTCTTTTAACTGATCATAAATATATCCACTTATGGTTTTTTGAGTACACCCATATAATTGTTGGGCACTTGGATATTGGCCAGTATCCTTAAAGTGCTTCAATGATTGATTATCATATTCCCACAATTTTTGTATAGTTCTATTCCCAATAGTTCTAAAATGATATGAAAGTGTACGTAAATATATTTCAAACGTCTTCCATTCTATATTTACAGGACAGACTATTTGGTATTTCATGACTTTTACAACTGTACTCAAATAGGTCACCTCACTGTTATATTGCTCATTATCGCAATATAACCGTTTAGTTTCAAATTTATACTAGATAAGAAAGATGTATCAATACTTGCTATAATTGATTTACTTATAAATTAACGAGGAGAAAAAGAAGTATGAAAAAATTAAACCCTTTAGATAATACAATTATTGAACACTTAGCTTGTTTGGAAATAAATAAATGCATACTACAACCCCCTTTTCATTTACAAAGTAATGTACAGTGGAATGACAAAGGACTTTCCTTTGATGGAGATATTAACATTTATACAAATAAAATTAAGAAAACAGATTTTATAGGCACCGTACCAATACAAATAAAAGGTACAACTAAATTTAAGAAGATCAAAAAGCAGCAGAAAATTGCTCATTCAATAAGTAAAGAAGATTTAGATGTATACTACAAGAATGATAATGGGGTACTATTTTTTGTAGTTACTATTCACCCTGAAACATATGTAAGTCAAGCGTATTATAAAACTCTAGCTCCATTAGATTTAAAGAAACTATTAGATGAGATAGAATTAACTGGACAAAAATCTATAACAGTTAATTTTAAAAAACTAGAATATGGAGAGTTAGAGAATATCTGTAAATCTTTTCTGAACTCATTGGAAAAACAGTCAAAAAGATTTATAGAAGATGCTAAAAACATAGCATTCTCACAATACAAAATTGAATATGGACATGTTCAAAATAATGTTTTAGTAGATTTATTTGAAGAACAAGCATATGTATATGGTGTATTAAATGATGTAGACTTTCCAATAGATATATTTCAACTACAAGAAATGCGCAAAGAAACAGATGAAATAGTAACAATAGGTAATGAAACACTCCGTATAAAATCTGTATTAAAAATAAGTAAAGAAATTATTTGTCTTACAATTGAAAATTCTTTAACATTTGAATTTAGTAAAAAATTTGTTGATGGCAAATTAAGATTAATAAACGGTAAGGTGCATTTAAGTAAATTAAAAACTCTCGGATCCTATGTAAAAAGCTTAAAGTTACTTAAATATCTATTAACATATAATAAAATTCCTTTATCCTCTTTCGAAATTGACACTACATTAAATGAGAAGGAAACTTTTAAAGATATTGATGAAAATATAAAGATCCATGAAGAACTTATTCAAATATGCAAACAGATAGGAATTAGTGAGGACTATATTTTTGATGAGAAGGAAAATCTATTCATCCTTTTTAATAAAATTATTAATATATTTAAAAATAAGCAATATGATTTAATTAATTTTACTCCTCCTTTAGATAAAAACAGTATGGTATTTTGTAACATTGAACTCTCTGATTACGTGATGGTAACATTGTTATTTGATGGCTATACTGCTATCGACTTTTTCAGTGTTAAAGCAATTAAAACAATGGGTGCATTCCTTCCTAAAGATGGGCATGTTATTGATTATGATGATGCTAATTGGAGGGAGAAAATTTGGAAAGTAAGTCTATATCTTAATCAGAGTATTGAGAATATGGAAAGAGCTGCAAACTTTAAATATGAAATTCTAGAACTTTCTTTTCAAGATGAACACCATGATATTGATTCACTTAATAGTATAGATACCCATCTAAAATATATTAGCTATTTTGATGAATATTCTGACGAAAAATATTTAAAAATTGCACAAGATCTTATCCAAAGATACCTATTAAAGAATCCTAAGGATATCATACAAAAAATTAATCTGTATCAAATTAATCTTAGACTAGGTAATGAGCTATCAGATGATGAAATTAACGATATCTTGACCATCCAAGAAAACGCTCAAAATAAAAATGATAAAATTTTAGACTATGCTTGTGAAGTTTTATTACAAAATAGGTTAAAATCCAAAAGATTATATGAATCTCTAAAAAAAGATGAACAAGATACAATTAAAATGTATCCTATATACCATTTATATAAAAATTTAATTTCAATTTAAATTTGCTCGAACATCTTCGTGAACTACTCACCACATAGCAAACACTTGAAGTATGAGTCTCCTGAAAGGTAAGTACTTTTACTAGGGCGAGGATATTAATAGTGAATCATTGCTAACTACATTACTTAACCATTAAAAAAACATTAAGCTAACTATTTTGATTAGGTATAAAAAAGGCTCCATCAACTGGGCCTTTTTTATATGTTAAGATAAATGTTCACAACTATTTATTTACTCTTTTCACAAAATCTTTTTGATCTCCTTTTAACTTGTAATACTTCATGTTAAGACGAATAGCTACTACAGAAATTATAATAAATCCTATTACATATAACATGTCTCTCTTTCCCCATTTCTTATTGTTTAGCGAACTTATTATGTAAATACTTCACATGTTTCTTTTCAATATCCTTATCCATAATGTTCGCTCGCAATATTGTTTGGTAGATGTGCTGGACCTCATCATTTGTTAGTTGCGTTTCAGTATATGATTCAATACATTTTTGTAGATCGTTATAATACAGGACATGTTTATCTTTAGATTGAACATTTACTCTTTTTAGACTGCATTTTGGATGGAACGCAGCAATCGAAATACTCGGCAGCTGTTGTTCCATTAACCATTCAATTGCCTTAATATGTTTATAATTTTGGCGAAATGGATTTTGAAAAGAGGATTTCTTTCTAAAGATACCCTGTGTCCACCTTGCAGATTTCTCATTTCCATAGATCCATCCCTCGTAGTTCTTCGTCTCTATAACAAATACACCGGTTTCCGCGATAACAATATGATCAATTTGCGTTGTATCACCATACTCCGTATGAACCGTAACATCATGTAACACGCAATAACTTTCGGAATCCAATTTGTTCAATATATGTTTCACTAATTTTTCTCCAGCTTTCCCCTTCCATTTTGGTACATGTTTTTTCACAACTATATTTAATGGAATCAGAATCGCAATGAGAACTAATTCAAATATTAATACTTTCATAATAGCCCCCCCTTTTTTACACCCTTGCGTTTCTGCGCATTAAACGATATACATGCGTTTCTAATCCTAAAATAAAATATGAGATACATAAGCCTTTTATCACCATCTCTACGAATCCTAATGCTAATGAAACAAGGAGCCCACCTCGAAACTGAAAAGGTCTGGTCACCCTTCTATTTACTGGTTTTTCAATGACGCCAAAGTTAGCCCAGGTAGGCAAACGTTTTTCCACATTTTTCACGGTACCCATTAATCCGTATTTTAACGATAGAATGAAACATCCGATTAATAAATAAACAACAGAAGAAAAATAGATAGATAGGCCTATTACGATGCATGTCAGTAACCAGCCTATTAATATAGAATTTCGCAAAGCAATATATTCTCGATTTCTTTTCAAAACAAACATTCCTTTCAGAATAAATTAGGGTATTTTTAAATGGAAAATATTTACATTTAAAAATAAGCATGATATGATACGTCTATATTAAATTTTGAAATAGCCTATAAAGGATTGTGATAGATATGTTAAAACTTGTAGTAGATAATACCGTAACAGAACCAGAACCAAAAACAGATTCAGCTTTTTCAAACTATTTCACCTGCAAAGACTGCGTATATTATCTTTCAAAATCAGATTCTTGCAGTCTACAATTAGCAGCTGATTCAAATAGTCCCCTTATTCCTTATGAGTGTGGGAATTTTGAGGAAACCTATGAAATCGGAACGGAAGATCCATTGAATTCACATATTCATCAACGACTTCGTGAAGAAAAAGCACAAATACTAGATGAAAGCTATCCAGCACAACCTGCTATCGATCCAATCCATAAAGACGCAATATGGTATGGGTCAGTAAACTATGGTTGTTGGATTATAAATGATTCGAAGAAACGTTTTGCACTTGCAGAACAGGTACCTTTCGGTGATAATAATATGTCATCTAAAAAATACGCATCTCCTTTTCCTTTACATGACCATGGTGCAAAAGAAGGTATCCGGCACTATATGTGTTGGTACGTAAATGAAAAAGGAATTGGCGAATACCATCTTCTTATTGGTGGTGTCATCATGAAAATTGCAGAAGGAGTTAAGAAACTTGGATTCAATTACTAATCGTATCTACAAGAAAAGAATGTTAGAACATACCATACTATTTAGTTTGGTACAGCTGGTACCATTGATCTTATCTACTGGTATCATATATATATTGCTAGAACTTACTGATACGGAGTGGAAAACCTGGTTTAGTTATGAAGGAATCTTTACAATTATTTTTCTTATAACTAGGTTCCAGGTGTTTCAGAATAAGAAAAGTATTATTTCTTTAAATCAACACGAAAAATGGTTTTCAAAGTTAAATATCTTCTTAGTCTCTATATTTCTAGTGTTTTTTGCATCGATACCAACTCTATTAAAAATTGCTTTCATTCTACAAATGACTGTTATTCTACTTCTACTAGAGTACCTTTGTTTGTATATTGATCGTTTACCGATACATAATTTATATAGAATACAAGAGATCATTTGTGATAAAAAACAACTCAAAATTGAACGAATTATTCTAAACAATGCGGAACACGGTACTCATACAATTAAAACAAGGGATGAGCAATACTTTTTATATACCGCTGTGTATTTGAGTGGCATACTATCGCCAATTTCAGAAGAAGTATTTGAAGAATATGAAAGAAAGAACCTAATGGGTAGATAAAAGGTACTGAATGTAAATTCAGTACCTCTTCTACTTTTATATATAGTTCTTTACATATTAGCAAATAGCCATGGAGCGAGTACGGCTAACATACACAGCAAACAAGATCCTGTTATGACACGGTTGGCCCAACGGTAATATTCAGGCTGTTTCGTACTCTCATGAATTCTTCTTAAACGAATACCTGCGATTAACATAAATGGTGTGAAAATAAGTGCTGTTGCTTTAAACAGGTCTAAAAAATCCGTAAAGATGTTCATAAATGAAAATACATCGGAACTAAACAGGAAGTATACACTTAGTCTCATCGACATCATGCTGATAAATGAGAAAATCATACTTCCGGTTGCCCACTTCATCCATTGACCATTCTTTGTAATTAATGCCATAACCATGACAATAACGCCTAATACGAATGAAATAGAAAAGATATTGACTCCTACTTTAAAAGCCGGCGCATACAATCCTTCAATCTTTTGTATGATTGATGATCCAAATGAATCATCTTTCTCTGTTGTTTTCGTTCGATTATTTAGTCCATCTGTAAATGAAGATGAAACATCATTTCCTTTTAACTCATTAAAATCTATTTTTACAGAAGCTTGAGCTGCTTGTAAGGGTACAAGTAATAAAATCATCAGAACAAGCGTGCATAAGACTCCTATCATTCCTTTTTCTCGCTTCATCACACATCACCCGCTAATTTTGGTTTGATGCTCTTTAATTTGATTTCATTTCCTTCTGCAGCATAAAAAAGATCTGCTGCATAATAGATATTTGCTTTTGTATATGCCCCCATAATTGCATTTGCAATTTCTTCTTTTTCTACTGCCACATATGTTTCATTTTCATTGTAAAACTCAATTTCAATTCGATTAATATTATTATTTAATACTGTAATATGTAATTCTTTTAAGCTATCTAAGCGATTCCCTAATCCACACACCAACTTAAATACTTTATTTGCAATTGTTGGTGGTTTTACATACGTCGTATTAAAATGAATCGTTTCATCATCTATCACACCATCTTCCTCGACTTCACACGTCATAATGAAAGAATGATTTTGTTTTTCAATTTCTTGTTGACTCAACTTGCGATCAATGACATACTTCACGCTTGTTGACAGGTTTTCTATATATTCATCCAGTTCGGTATTTGAAATTTTAACCTCTGAGAATTCCGGAAAAATCATGTAAGCGTGTATATTAGAACTACTTTTACTTACACGTAATACCTGGACTTGTTTCTTTTCATAGCGCACCGTTTGTTCTAATTTTTCTACTACATTGTTACTTATGGAATTAATATTCATTTACATTCACCTTTCAAAATTGTTATTTTTTCAACTCAAAATATTTTTTACTTCATTTAATCCTCATGTATGGATTTAATCTATTTTAAGCATTGTAATATTACGAAGAGTTCTCAATTCCCCTGTTTTAAGACTGTTAATCACTTGAATCTCAAAACATTTCAATATTACAATGACGTACAATGTCTCATTATAGTCGAATATCCTTATATGGTGAATCATTCTGTCCCACTCATTTGTACAAAAATAAAAAAATGTTTTATTCTTGTACAAATGAGTGAGAAAATGCTGTGTTTCATGCTATTTAACTAAGAAAATACAACTAGGAAATAGAATTATATATTCCCTAGTTGTCTATTACTCCATTCAACTAGTGTATAAGAATAAGGTGAATCGACCTCTAATTTCATATACAGTAATTGATTTTTCGGTAATATCTCTCCCTCTGTATGAATCCAATAACGCTTTTTATTAGACATATTTATGACACGTGTTAGTCCTTGTTCTTGTTCTATTACTTTTGCAGTCCACCTCACAAAATCCATATCTTCAACATCAGCTACTCCTTGTTGAACAGGAAAAACGTGTTCCGTTTCCGGTGGAATTGAAACATATTCTTGTTGTGAATACATGTCCTCATATTCTAATAATTCTTCTGGTATATCCTCATCACTTGGAAAAGGAATATCATAAACAACTTCAGGAGTAGGAGTATGATGAAAAGCATCAGCATACTCCACTTCTTCTATATCCTCATGTTTTAACCTGTTACTCTCTTCCTCACCCAGATTTTTATGAACAGATGTAGCAACTAAATCATAAATATTTGCTACATCCTTTTCTAAGGTGATTTCTTTTGTTGGAACAGTAACACGCTCTTGTTCCCTTCCAATAGGTCTATTTTCTCTTGGGCACCAATAAACGGGTCTTTCCACCGGTTTATTTTCCATTTCTTTTTTCTTGGCTTCTTCTATTAGAAATTTTTTCCTTGAATTACGAACTACCAAAAACACATAACAAAATAGACCAATAAAAATCTTCGTAAACATAATATTCCCCTCTCGATCATCCAAATAAATCAAACTCATACTGTCCATCGATTACTTTGTTTTTTCGTTTTTCTTTCTTTTTTGAGGAATCCACTTCAACAATAACTGAATCCCAGAATGTGATATCTTGTTTTTGTACAAGCATACGCTTATCAGTATTCAGTGTTGTTAAAGCTCGAATGATATCCTCTATCTCTCCATCTACTTCAAGTACATTCTGCTTCACTCGAACTCCAGGTACTTGTTCTTTTTTAATACATTCAACGGCACTTTGTACAAATTGAGCTTCTTTCATAAATGCTACGTCCATCGTTTCTGGTAATTTCTCCACCCAATTCGTAAATTGAATTTCAATTGATTCAAATACAGGTGTAATGACATTACCGATGTTCGCAAGGACGCGTTTCGATTCATCAGATGCTGCTTTTGTCCATTCCTCTGTAGAACCTTTTAATTGATTTCCACTCTTAATGTTTTGAATTAATAGAGTCTGTAGATCTCCTGTATCACCAAGCATTGCATTCAGTCCATCGCTTGTTGCATCACCATTCATTGCTTCAGCAGCTTTATTCTTCTGAGCAATTAACTGAGCCATCTGAGCTTGGAATGTTTCTTTGTAGCCCAGATAGAAGGTTCTACATTGCTTAGTTTGTCCAATACGCCAGTGTCTTCTTGCAGCTTGGTTTAACGTAAATAAGCTAAATGATAGTTGGTAGAAAATTATTGTTGGCGTGGCCAGCAAGTCCAATCCTACCTTAACTAATTCTTGTGAACAGATGATTACATTCACACCGCTACTTACTTGCTCTTTTAACCATGCACTGCGCTTTGGCGGAGCAACTGTATTCGTGCGAAGAATAGATACTTTTGCACCAGGTACTTGCTCTGCAACCTTCTGTAAACGAGGCTGAATGTCTCGTTCTTTCACTGTAGATCCTGTATCAGATACATAAATGATGGTTGGACGACCTTCAGAGATTTCAGTTTGCAATATTTCTTGTAACTTCTTCTCCTTCGGCTGTATACAATCCTCATCAAATCTAAATTCCTCGTTGGACCAAACCAATTCTTTTTCCGCGTTATCTAAGTGATAGTTTGGATAGTGGTTCATATTATCTGGATACGAATTTCCTGTACGAATATAAGAGAGCCATAGTTTCCCAACATCTGGTGTACCTTTCGCCCCTTCAATCGCCTTCTCAAAAGACCCTTTCATATGCTCATAAGCCTTTTTTTGTTCTTCCGACATCTCGACAAGAATCGTAGGTACATTAATTAACTCTACAGGATTTGGCCAAACATCTTTTAAGCGTACATTAATGGTTGTATCCATTAAGAATTGAGTAAACACATATGGTGAAATACCAGGAACAACTTTTGTTTTATCTAACATCCCTTGTGCACCACGTGAAGCAACGTTGGATACCACTTCACCGTCATGATAATACGTTCTCTCTATGTTTCCGTAGGTTTCATTCCACTCCATTAAAGAACTATATTCAAAGCCCCTTTTCACCATCTTTTGTGGGAATAAACGCCATAAAGTATAGAATACGTCGCTCGCGCGCCCACCGAATAATGTACCTGTTCCAGCTACAACTTTCTTACAAACCTTTGCTAAACTTCCTAGTGCAGTTCCTTGCGCTGTTTCACTTTTTAATTCGTGGACTTCGTCACAAATTAAAGCATCAAAGAAGTGTTTCATTTTTCGACGAATATACTCAACGGTAGCTACCTTTCGATATGCTCGTCCTGATTGTTTCGCTTCATATGGCTTGACACGATTCTCTAGCTCTAGTTGCTTTTGCAACGGTTTATTTCCCTCTTTTATTGCTTGCACTAATTTATTTTCATATTTGGTCCAATCTTTAAAACTCGCATATTTCGTTTTTACTTTTGGACTCCAAATGTTTGAATTACAATCAGCACATACACTGTTTTTATTTGTTTTTGAATCTAAGTCACTTCCTGTGAAATCTTTATACTGGCAGACTTCTTTCTGATCACCATTAGCTTGTTGAACCATAATAGAAGACGTTTTTTTACGTAACTTAGCACCACAATCTGGACAGTAGTAGCCATTCTTATAATATCTTTGCACATCTTCCTTCGATTTCTTGGAAAGTGCAATTTGTTTATAAGGTAATGGCATTTGTTTAATTGAGTCCCCTCGCATCGTTGTAAAACTAATGACAAAGAAGGTTGGTTTTTCTGGTTTTGGTCTTCCTGCCTGAATCCAAGATTGATGAATGCGAATTAAATCCTCTGTACGTTTAATCAGATGTACGTCTGCGTCTGGTATTAAGTGTCGTATTTCTTCTTTTGCCCACTTCTCAGTAAGAGTCGGTGGAACAAATACGCAGGTACGATACCCTTTTTTTCCGGTTAAATGGAAATATCCATCTACTGTCGCTGTCATGATTGCGCTTTTTCCGCTCGACATTTCCCCCTGTATAATGATTCCTTTTTGTACTTGTAACGCTTTTGCTGCACCTGTTGCTACATGTGCCTGTACAGGGAATAATGGTCTTTGGTACGTATCAAAATGAGATAATGCCTGTTCTTTCATCGGTTGATGTAAAGGCTCATCTAATTTCGTTACCTTATCAAGCATGACAGGTGAATACTCCAATAGATATTCATTTAAATCATTAATTTCATTGATTTTTTCACCTGTACCATCTTGTGGGAATTTACATTTTCCAGTGCGTATCATTTCTGATAAAAACTCTTTACAATCCTCTTCTTTTAGCACTACCTGCGCAATAGATAGAGAAGTAAATTCATTCTTATCAAAATACACATCTAATGGTTGTAATAACTTTCTAGTCAGCATCTCTTCGTATATTGGCTTCGCCCATTCTTCTAAGATTGGGAGACCGTATGGAGGAGCCATTAAGAAATCTCTTACTTGCATTTCTGGTGCTTCATCAATTGCAACAATATACTTTTCTTCTAATTCTTTAGAAAACGCAATAATTGCCTTTTTTCTATTTACTGTTTGTGTATTTATAAACTCAAATTGTCCAGTCGAGATTACATTCATTTTTTTGCCTAATACATAATGTAATTCTTCTTTTTGTCCCTCTCCAAAATACAAACGACGAGTCCCCATTGATATGGCTGCTCTGAATGACTTTAATGTACTGTCATTCGCACCTAACACTGCAAATTGCATTTGGTTGTTTTGATTAACTGCCATAGCAAAGCAGAAGGCTGAATGTGAAGCAGTTCCCGTCTCCAATTGCAACATCGCTGGTGTTTGTTCCTGATCAAATGTATCTTGTTGAATCATTTCTTGTAACATAAGTTTCCCTCCTAAAATAAAAAACGCATCTTATTCGATACGTTTCATGTCCTACTCATTCAATTTATTGGCTGAAAATCTATAAACTGTTTCCACTCTGGTAATGACTGTTCAGCCGCATGTAGCATATCACCTGCACCTTGAAAGACAGAGAATTGCTCTAATACTTCCAAATATGTACCTGCACCTAATTGAGAAGCACATAAACAAATGACTGTAAGTACAATAGCAATACGAAACATACGATTACTAAATTCCCATACAATAAATAATGCTCCTATTCCTAATAGTACAGACATAGCCTTCTTCCTTTCCTAGACAAGTTCTTTGACTTCACCTTTTGGCGTTGCAATGATAAATTTAGCGCGACGTTTTTGTAAAACAACTTCTTTTGTTGTTTTTTCCAATTGCTCAAATGAATGTTCATAATACACATTTTCAGATCCACGAACTGCATGGAGTGTATCACCTTCACCAAGCAAACCATCTGCCACACCCGTTATCAGCAATAGTCCTAATTGTCCGGAAGCAATCGGCATTTTTGCTCTTTCAGCTGCTGTTTTCTCATCTTGAAGTGAGTAACCATTCCCTCTATTTAAACGCTTTTTGAATGTCAAGATACCTTCCGATTTTCCCACTCCTTCATAAGCACTTTTATAGTCCACTCGTGATGTAAAAATTAGTTTGTTTTGATGACGCAATTCAGGTATAGTCCAGTCCTTACGATTCACCATTTGTGCTAATGTATTCACATGTTTTCTTACGAAAGCAAGATCGGACATATTTTCACAAAAATTAGCAAATCGATCATTGAAATATGTATCATTCTTCATAGCTGCACGCTTTCGGCCAATAAAAACACATTGCTTAAATTGCTCAAATTCTTCATTTTCATCGCCAAAACGCATTAATCCTATTTCCTCATAATGTTTTGCTAAGAAATAACTGATGTCGTCTCTAGCAAATCTATCGTATGGAATGACATACACCATAA
The DNA here is from genome assembly GCF_003812125.1 of Bacillus sp. FDAARGOS_527. Lineage (NCBI taxonomy): Bacteria > Bacillati > Bacillota > Bacilli > Caryophanales > Bacillaceae > Bacillus > Bacillus sp. FDAARGOS_527. The sequence continues at coordinate 179,937 of NZ_CP033789.1, read as the reverse complement.
TCCCACCTTCTTGTAAATAAAGGTGAGCACGCTTTAGGAAGCTGAACTCCATTTTCTCTGATTTTGTATTTTCTGTACGAAGCTCCGTATTATATGGAGGATTTAAAAATATAAGCGGAAAGTAGTCATGACTAATCATCATGCTTTCAAAGCTTGAGCGTACCACTACATCTAATTGCTCTTTTGCTTTGCCATATCGATTTGCATCTACTTCCACACCATATGTATCAAGTTGTATGCCAACCTGTCTCACCTCATCTGCAAAACTTCGTAAAATTGTCCCTTCTCCACAGCATGGATCAAAGCAAGCATAAGCTCGCTCTGATTCCATTTGTAATAATTGTACTAAGTGTTTCCCTTCTGTTAGTGGTGTTGGATAAAATCCCGCCGCTAAATCATTTCCTAACCGCATAATCGTTCCCTCCAAGTTCTTTTTTACAATAAAAAAAGGAAGCTCCAAGTAAATACATCACTTAGTTCTTCCTTTTACCCTCTATACACTACCTCGACTTTATTAAAACGGTAGTAAATCATCTGTAATCTCCAATAGCTCATCCAAACCAGCGAATATATCATCCGACTCTTTGGATTGCTCGTTTGTTTCCTTCTCTTTGGGATCGTCTAATATTGTCCAAATGTTATCCTTTTTCATGTTCATACTCCTCTATCCTTCTTATTTTTCAGGTTCATAAACAACTTCCTCGTAATCAAAAAAGTAATCTTTCAGCTTACGTAGGATCTTATGAAACTTCGGTTCGGCTACGATCTTAGTACCACTATAAAAACTTCGTTGCCCAACAAAGCGCCATAAGATGACATAGCCTACCTTCATTTCCTGTATCCCTTCAATATATAATGCGATTTCTTGAATGGCTTCTTTTTCATTACGAACATGTGGCTTAAAATATTGAACTTTACCATCAGGTAATATGATTTCTGCCTCTAAACAACCTCGCAATTGATTAATTCTCGATCTGGATTCAGATGACATTTCTGGTGCAGCATATGACTTCTGGTTATTTTCCATTCGTATTTTATGCTCCTCTACTGTTGGTACTAATTTTAAGTGTCTACAATCTTTATTCATTTTCATATCTCCTCTAATTTGTTATTTTATTAATTATAAATAACCCCGCCGGCGAACTTGAAAACAACACAAAAAGGGCTTCTTCAAGTCGATTAAAAATGTGCATAGCAAAATAAGCTATATATACACTAATCGGCTCAAAGAAGCCCTTTCACAATTGAAACAAGACGCAACTTGCTTCTACAACTCAACCACAACACAAAAAAAGGTGTGGGAATAAACGGAATCAAATAAACTAACAATATACCCATATATTACACAATTTAAATTTTTATATCAAGATTTTTTTAAAAATATGAAAATCTTACTCTTTTACTATTAAAATACGAGCCTTCGATAAGTAAAATATGCAAATAGAGAGTCTAGCTTTAGTTCCTAGCACTCTATTAACTAATTAATAAGGAGATGTTAACTATGTTGAAACATATCAAACAGGCTAAAAATGAAATCTTACTTATGGCGATTCTATTTTCTCTATTTTTTATAATGCTTTTATATAATGAGGGGGCTGCTGTACTTAGCGTATCTGCGTGCTTATTTAATATTATTGCAAAGGATCTTTTCTCTCAGAGAGCATAAAAACTATTTATAAATTATTATTTAGAAACAGACATAGTAAAAAGAAGAAAAAACATCCTACAAAATGTTTTTTCTTCTTTAATAATCTGGTTAGCCACTACATTTTTTCTAATATTTCTTGTCTCTCATACCACTTAGACATTTTTTCAACTGCATTTGCAGATAGCCGCTTGGTTTCTCTGTTACAAAATCTAGATAATGTAGGTGCTGATATTCTTATTTCTTTTGCTAATTCTCGTATAGACTTATTTTCAAATTTGCGTTGTTTAAGGATTTTCTCTCGAACAGCCTCTTCATCAAATCTATTAAGCTCTTCATTATTTTTTTTCGGAGGCATATTAACGGCATCCGTAGCCTTTTCAAAATATTCTATAGATTCTTCAGTATTATTTTCTAACTCTAGTGTTTTTTTCTTAGGTAAATTATACATTGACTTAATTAATTCTTCCGGTGGAAGTATAGTAATATTTAAATTCACCCAATAATCTTTAAACCAATTCTTCTTATTAAAACGTTCTTCATCTAATGTTACTGTATACTCCCACTTAGAAATTACGTTCTCTTTTTCTAAGTCAGTAAGAACATTCTCTAGATGTTCTCTAATCCGACTCGGCTTCCAAGTAAGCGGGATTGCCATAACAGCTAATAAGCCTTTATCTCCTCCAATGGAGTATGGTCGCTTCAAAGTTGAATATATTTGTCGTATTCTCCATTGCCATGTTAGATAACGAATTAAACGTTTATGATACTTATGTCGATAACTATTATACTCAAGTGCCTTTTTAGATAATAATGCTGTGGTATTATTTGAACCATATAAATAACTTGTTAAAAAACTCCCTGGTTTGATACGGCAAGATTCAATGCCCATATATTCATTTGTTGTATTGTGTCTCCATAATACAACTGAATCCAAGACAAATAACCGTTTGACAACTTCTCTCTTTACTTTATATTTTTCGTCATGTTCATTTTCTTCATTTAAGACTACTACTTCATTATCATCATTTAAATAAATAAAGATACTTGCTAGTGCTGCAATACGCTTAGCAACCTTAATTTTATCTTCAGGTCTGTAGTACTCTCCTTTACTTACTTTCTTTTTTGGTACATTGCACATATCCAATACTTGCTCATATGAAAATTCTATAAATTCATCTGGGGATTTTGCTTGTGCTAGCCACTGGATGGTAATGGAGTCCAATACATCAGCTGTCAGATCATCCATATTGCTCATTACATCATTCACCAAAGTATTCCAACGAGATGCTTCGTCATCTTTAATAAGCTTTAAATCTTCATCTCTGTGAGAAGAGAGCTGAGCTATTGCATTACTTTCCTTTGTTTCAATAGGGTAAGATTTTACACCCATACCTGCGTCTTCTTCAAAGTGATTTTTAGAGATTCCATCACGTAATTTAAAATAAACTGCGGAATTATTAACTTCAAAATATTCTTTATCATCTGGTTCATCTGGTTCATCTGGTTCATCTGGTTCATCCTCATTTACGTCTCCCTGGATGATTGTTCCATCATTAAACTTATTAGCATTCTTAAACTCGTCTTCTAATACCTTTTCAATAATTGCATGAATTTCATCTTTATACTCTTTTAACTTAATACCAATTTGTAACGAAGTAATTCCTTCTTCATTCTTTTTATTCAACCATGATACTAATGCCGAAAAAGATGGGGAAACATATTGAGACGTCACAACCTTAGTATTATCTTTTTCTACATCTGAACTATAGGCAGTCCATTTGTTCCAAACAGCTTTATTATTTCCATATAAGGGCTCAGATATTAATAATGCATCCGTAAACAGTTGTGTTAATCTCTCCACATTTTCACTCCTTCCGTATTTTCTTTCAAACAAACATTTAATCTAATACATATATGTAAACAATTATTTTTTCCAGCTTTAGTTATATTCAAGCAGTACTGACACGATTTTTCTTTATTTACAACATAAAATAACATTAATTATACATTAGTTTTCAATAGGTCTTCAATCAATCTAATAAATTAAGAGATGAAACACTTTTTACCATATAGTGAACCTTCACTACAAATATGAAACATTTTTATCTAATCGTGTCCCATATTCTCATAAAATGTTCATTTGAATAGAATTTATACCGCATATACACTAAATTCTTTACTATTTATTTGAAAGAAATTTGCCATACCCTTAACCTAAACCCGAAAACATAAAACATCAATTAATTTAAATACGTAATACAAAATTTTTTCCAATACCTTATAAGCCCATTGATATCAACATTTCACCTTTATTTTAATGCATAAAACCTTTGAATTTTAACAAATTGTTTTTGCCATATCCTTGACCTAAATACATACATGAAACGGCCATAAACCCTTATGTACCAATGTTTTACCTTATTCCCCCAATAATTTCATTTTATATTAAACATGAAACACTTTTGCCATATCCTTGACCTTATAAAAATCAAAACATGAAACACCTTTTACCATATCCTTGACCTTATAGCTATTACATTTTCTCCTATAACCCTTTATATAAAGGGATTTACAGTATTTTCCCCTAATGAACGACCTATGATTAAAACATGAAACACTTTTGCCATATCCTTGACCTAAAAATTAGAAACAATTCTCCTTAACCCTCTATATATCAACAATCTTCCCGTGTTTCATTATTGTGTTTAGACAATTAGGACATGAAACGTTTTTTACCATATCCTTAACACAAATTTTTTTCCATAGATTCTCTAATCCCTTATAATCATTGGGTTTATAACGTGTTTCATGTTTTAAAAATTCCTCTTAAAGGGGCACCTTTCAACATTTTTCATTTTGCTATAATCAAAATTGGTATATTTTATAGTATTTTGGCATATATTTCTGAATTTGTAGAACGGAGGTGAAAAAGATGGGAAAATCATTTGTGATACGTAATCAACGTAGCTTAAATGGGGAAACAACCAATGCTGTGTTAGTAACATTAAAAGCTTGGCAAAAATTTGTGGAAACATTTGAGGAGAAATACTACAGCTATAAAGATACATATTTAGAAGATATTCTGCAGCACATGACATACGAAGAACGTATTGCTGACGTAGAAGGCTTTGTCGAAAAAGCCAAACCATCTTTTTCACGTCGCGCAATGTCTGCACTTGCAGAAAAAACAGGAAGAAAACATAAATTATACGGCATTACAAATGCTGATCTCGAAGTTTTCTTATATCTACATAAGAAATGCTTTACTAATGGTGTTATTCCAAATGTAACAATACATATGATGTGGGAAGATTACAAGCAATACAAAGAAGAATTTGCTTATATCCAACACTCTCAATTCTATATTGCATTAAAGAAATTAAACTTACATAACATTATCTCCATTGAAAACGGAGTAGATGGCCGATATACTATCAAGCTGACTCATTTTATGAATGAGGAAACAGGAAAAGCAAATCCATACGTATATATTAGTCCTGTTGTATTTACAAAGGCTTTCTTTAAGCTATCTGTAGCGGCTAAGAAACTATTCTTAGATATCGCCATGCAACAACATACAGAAACAACATTAAAGCGTTCTTTAGACAAGCAGGACGAAAGAGGCAACAAAACTCACTTCGGTGGGATGTATCGTTTCTTACATAAAAAATATCCGCATCAGATCCGTGCGGTTATCGAGGAGTTAACAACTGCATTACCATGTACGGGGAATCCCCTATTCAAAATTTGCAAAATGCAAAAAGGGGTAAAACATACAAAACGATATACAACCTTATATCTATCTATCCATTCGGACTTCTTATGTACGAAAGAATCTGGTGAAGAACAACACAGGGATCCATTTACACCAAAGGCTACGTATGCGCGTAAAGCGAAATTCATTGAATCAGTCCTACAAGAGATGAATATCGGTGAACTTTCTGCAGACATGAATAAATTTATTCATGTATTAAAGCATACTTGTCATCGTCAAATCCGCAGCGTCATTCGCGGACTTCGTGACATGATTGATCGAAAAGAAGGATATCCAACGAAAATTGTATATACATTGAAAAAGCTATTACATCAAACATCTCAATATCAAATCCTTGATACAGCAGCAAAAGAAGGTATCTACCCTCTTATTGCGCAGCATATACCAAAAGAGAGAGATAGCGAACGTGAGCAAGCTGTCTTTAATTTCGGTTTACATTATTCTATGTACTCTCTTCACAACATTAAGAAGATGTTTAAGAATGTGCATGCACTACTGAAGCAGAAGTTTGCGGTACCAGTGACGGAAGAGTCTTATCACCGTAATTATCTAAAATACCAGGAAGAAACGTTATTTAGAAAATATGCATATGATCAGGGGGTTAATCTCCATGCATATATCGCTTTAGAAATTGAAATGCGTGAAAAACTAAAAGTTCGTGGCCATAAAGAACGCACGATTCCAAGTGATGTACGTGAATGGTTTATCGAGGCAATTGATAAGCTGCCACAAGAAAAACTTCGTGTTATTGAACTACCAAAGCAGTTTAATTTACTAGAGTTTATGCGTACCTTCGAACGTTTAGTACGTGCTGGAGTAACAATAACAGCTCCAGATCAGGTGCTAAACGCAATGGAAATAAAATAATAGTAATGAGCTCTCTATTTTTGAAAAAATCGAAAGTAGAGGGCTATTCGTGTTTGTTTGATTAGTAATCTATTTCTGCTACTCTACTTATACATACCAAATCAGAAGAACTTCATGTAAAATGGAGTCTTTTTTTATGCAATTCTATACAAATTCGCTTCTAGCAATATATAACTCTCCACATAACACTAGGGAGTATTCTTCTAATGTATTAAAACCTATCTTATAATACCTACAAAAAATCAAAAGGAAAATTATAAAAATAGTGGATATGCGGACAAATATGATTCAATGTGAATATAATCTTTCTAAAATCATTGTAATTACTAATGTCGTTGTATATATCTAATAAAAATCATCAATAATAATGTGAGTTATGTGTAAATACTGAGTAATGTTAACAAATAGCTGCCTAACCTGAATGAAATGTGGATAATTAGAGGATAAATATCAACTCAACAACCAAAATAAGTAAAATAACTTCTATTTACAAGGTTGAATATATATAATGTGATTGGTATCAAATTCTTTCTGATTTCATGTAGAAATGTATTATTTTCTTTCTGCTTTTTTGTAGAATTAAAAGTCTAATAATCCTTGAATCTATGGATAAATTTTATGTAATTTATGATTTTTTATGTTCTTATATTAAATTTCCCCTTGCGGGAGTAAGCCTAACCTCTATTTTGAATAACCTATAAAAGTTTTATCTTTATTTCTTTTTAATATATAAGATATATATTTATAATAGATTTTTAATACAACTAGTATGATTGTTAATAAGATCTCTGACCTAATTGAAAATATTTGTAAATTACGTTATAATAATGGTAATTAAACATATCATTACCCCATACAAAAGGACAAACCTACGTATCCCTACCAGGACTAGGTTTGTCCTTTTTTCATTTTAATAAACAATTTATATTGGAGGATTTAACATGACAGCATTAAATGATACAACTTATACAGAAACAAATACGTATAATGAGATTAGTTTTTTTAAAGGACTGCTTTGGGGATTAGTTTTTGTAGTTCCTTTTTGGAGCATTTTAATAACGCTATACATTTTACTTTGCAAATAATAATCAACATATAAAAAATACAAAGGGTTGTTTTTCCGTTTGCATTTTTTATATGCCAGCAACCGTGCGTAGCAAAGGACGGTAGCAGGTCTTTCACTTATTTTCTGTTATAATATATCCTAAGAAATTAGGTGATTATTATGAACGAAACAATTTGCTTAGAGAAAACATTAGAGGCTTTTTCAGCGTATTTAAATGAACAAGGACGAAAACATTCTACAGTTCAACGTTATGCATACGATATTAAGGATTTTTTTAAGTGGTTAGAAGTAAGTGAAATACTTTTTCATATCAAATCATGGAATGAACTTTCTGAAGCAGACTATCAGATGTATTTCTCTGAGTTAGAAGACAAACGCAAATATTCTCAGAAAACAAGACACAGAATATGGGTTGTTTTAAAGAAGTTACACATGTTTTTAGGTATAGTTAGTCCGTTGGATGGTATTAATCTCTCTTTAATTCCGGATCAATCACTAAATGATAATGATTTTATTACCGAAATGGAAGAAAAGCTTTTAAAGCAAACTGTTCTATCAATAAAGGGATTAACGGAAAGACAAGCCCAATATCGGCCTTTAATCATGGATAGAAACGCTTGTATAATTAATTTAATAGTAAACTATGGTTTGTCTTTACAAGAGCTTGTATCGCTTAATATGAGCCATATACAGTTTGCTAGAAATATATTAATGATACCTGGGGAAAATGGAGCAACTAGGTCTGTTTCTTTAACTATGGAAGATACGCAGCAGCTTTATAAATATTACACCACTATTCCGGAACCTGTAAGACCTAGACAACACACAGATAATCCCCTATTTGTGGCATTTGATTTTAATCGAGGTACGTATCGATGGGTGTACGAAAATGATGCACCAAAGGCTTTGTCTGAAGTTGCTATACAAAAGATGATACGACTTGAAGTGAAACGTGCGGAGTTAAATAGGCGTATCTCTGCACAGCAGATGAGAAACACTTTTATTCTCCGTCTTATTAAGAAAGGGTTAACTGAAGATGAGTTGGTAAGTAGGATGGGGTTCAAAACTAAAATATCTTTAAAAAGATATTATCAATATTTACAGTGACCTATATTAACCATACTAAAATAAGAAGACATGTTCTATAAATAGAAGACGTCTTCTTATTAATGTACTTTTCTTTGATTACTTTTTACTTTTCCTCATCTATCTTTTTACTTTTCCTCATCTATCTTTTTAATTGCAGCTTCATTCTGACTGATTATATCTTGAAAATGCTCTTGCTTATTTTCTTCTACAAACTGTATAAATTCTTCGAATTCCATTATTATCACCTTATTTCATTAACTTTGATTACTTGTTCTAATTCGAATACAGAAAGTACCTGGATGTGTAAAAATGCCTTTAGGGCATTCCAAACCTCTCTGTGATCATCTAACGATACCTGGAGAGCGCTTTTCCAAACATCCATCCCAACCTTGTTATATTCAGGATTTCCTTTTATAAGGCATGCTTTATGTATAGCAAACGAAACCGGATCAGCTTTTACATCTTGATATAGTACAAGTGTAGGAACCCAATCAATTGGAGTATATAAGTGCATAAGATTCTCCAAACATTTCTTTAGAACGCTATTGTCTCCTATGCAATGTATTTCACCGCTTATTGTATCCATTATGATTTTTTCACTCGGATGTATCTCTCTAACGTAAAATGGTACTTGTTCTTCATAATGTTTATATATCCTTTTAAATGCTTCTATGGCCTTTTCTATTGATGTCGCATGAATAAAACTGATTTTATGTTCCGTAGTAATTTCTAATATGTATAGGCGCATAATTATTCATCCCCTATATTATATATATATATTAATTGATACATTGTATCATCTTATTTTAATTTAAAGAAAGCACCTACGTTACTGGTACTCTCTTTAAATATAGCTTCTATTTATTTGTTAATCTATTAAAAAAGCCTCGTTTCTTAATTCCTTAAGTATTTTTACAAAGAGATGGTTTGTCTCTTCGGATAGTATTTCCTCTGTTTCTATTAATCTAGAAAGTCTATTTGTAAACTCTGCAGCATACAAAAGCTTCGTACTAGCTTTTTCATCTTCTTTAAATAATTGTTCATTCTTCATGGATTGAATTAATAGCTGAATTAGCATTTGTTTATGTTGTTCGTTCTTTTTTCCATGGTACATATCCATTCCTAACCAATGACGAACAATTCGTTCAGCGTCTCTTGCTTCTGTTACATCTACTCTAGATACAACAAAGGTTAGTTTGTTCCATGTAAGCTTTGCAGAATCATTAGAATAATTTGAAGGAAAAAAGAAAAAACTCTGCTGCGTAACTTTCTGTCGTTCCTTCATCCAACGAAATATCTCCTGCTTCCCTAAATGAACATCAATTTCCACGAAAAACACAGGGAATGGAGACGTCGTTTTTTCTTCATTTATTGTACAATCAGGTTTGAACACCAATTCACCAAGACATGCGTGATGTATTGGCTCCAATTCATCTCGATATACACGAATACCATCTGTGTCATACCAGCCTTGTAGTACTGCCTCAATTTCTTCTTCAGATATAAGACTCGTATTCATTTCTTGTTGAATATAAAGTAGATATTCTAAAAGCATTCTTCTACCTTCTACTGTTAGTCCTCCAGGTGCATAGTCTCCCTTTTCTGTACGATCAAACATAATATAATCATATTCAACATGATTACATATGGAAAACAAGTCTGAATCCCTTTTATTTTCGTTTCTAAGGAGCGTTTGCAGGCTTCGTCTATTCATTACATTCCGATACCGAATATCGTTTCTAATCGAACGTAAGAAGCTTTTCCAGGATTGTAGATAAGCATAGTCCGTATACCCCTCACTAATTAGCTGGGTCAACATTTTATCCTCACCATTCATCATTAGGCAAGTCCAACATCCACTACGTGAGTTTGCAGCTCCACAAGCATTTCCCTGCTGCTTCCCACCTGTTTTTATGCCACATTCAAACATAGCTTGTCCATACTGTATGCTCATTTCTTCCACATCCACACCAAAGGGCAGTATCCCTCTATCTAAAAGTAACATCCATACTTCATCACCGGTTAAAAATTTAACTGGATTAAAGCAGAGGATATTCTTCATATCATTATGACGTGAAAATAAGGAATCATTACTTATCTCATGCTTTTGAATACTATGTCTTCTTCGAGCGCTCTCTTCATTACGAACGGCCAGCATAAGCACACCATCATATTCATCAAAGCATTCTACTGCAGTAGTAGTTTGAGAAGCTATTAAGATTTCTTTCATCTTTCGCTGCATCGGTTTGACCTTGAGAGAGTCAGTACACCATCTCAATCTACTGTTTCCGCTCGGTGGTAAAACGCCTCTGCCTATTACTTTATACCAATATGATTCTTTCATAAGTGGTTTCACACCATGAACGACAAATGGTAGGTTTTGCTCATTTGCTTTCTCCTGGATCTTTTGTAATGTCCTTGAGATATAAGCCGTCATAGCAGGTGTTTCTACTCCAACTTCGGAAGTTAAGATATGAATTGGATTTGTACGTTCCTCTAGTGGTAGCTCAGCAATTGCATCCCATAGTAACGTCAACATGGCAGAACTATCTTTCCCCCCACTGTAACCTACAAAACAACAATCGCGAGATAAATAGACTTTTTTCATTTCCTCTTTAATTTCTTTATATATATCCATCATTATATTGTTATCCCCATAGCAAAGTATCATTTCATACTACTATGGAGCATACCTCCTCTGTTTTTAGATAGAAAAAGAGAGTCCCTATTTAATAGGCACTCTCTTTTGTGTATATCCTCTATTTTTAATCAACTGTGATTTCATGTATATTCAACTTGTTTAACTTTTCCATATAAAAGCTCATTACTTTTTGAGCATGTTGTATAGCGATTAATCCATCTTGAACAGTAAGTGCTTCAAAATACGGATAACGAATGTCTGTAGCATAACCATTTAGCTGCACGCACTGTTCTAAAATCAATGAGAATTCCTCATCTAATTTCCGACATGATTTGTGCAGCATTAAAAGGTTATGAGTTTTTGGGACTGTCCTACCGTTTAGTGCAAGAAATCCTTTTAGAAGTTTTTCCACACATTGTTGACTATGATAACAAATAATTGCAGTTGGGAAAGGTTTCATGTGAGTTAAGTAACTAGCAGAATCTAAATCAGATTTTGCAATAAATACCCACTCTTTTAGATCCTCAATATTTCTCATATAGGACCTTCCCTTCTAGTGCAATCTTATGTTCCATAGTAACGGTACGGCTAGCACGTTCTTGAAACTCTTCTGGTCCGTACACTAAAATATCAACTGGTGTTTCCATAACATCATAAATACCCCAATTGATACAATTAATGACTTCCCTTTTTCTTTCTCCGACACCTTCCACAACAATACAGAGATCAAAATCACTGTCTTCATTTGGTGTGCCATATGCATGAGAGCCAAAAAGGATGATTTTTTGGACAGAAGATACAGTTTCACGAATCTTTTGCACTAATAGGTCCAATTCCCTTTGTACTTCTTCGTTAATCCGAATCACTCCTCGGATAAAGTAATTATATTGACGTTTAAGTATATTATACATACGTTTCCCTTCTCCTTGCTATTACATATTTATTTTTATATTTTTCTCTTGTTTCCCAACGTTCTGCAATGCTTGATAACATTCGTATATCTGCTTGAAATCTTGTAAAAATCCATCGTCAGAGATACTATGAAAGCCTTTAAAGTTCTTTCTACACCAATATAAAATGCTAGATTCATCCTTCGCTAAAAAAGAATCCGGATTGAAATGAATCAAAGCCTCTGCTAAACAAGCCAGAAGCAATGGTATCATTCCGGAATCTTGCTTTGATAAATCAAGTACAGATACAACGGTATACTGTTTATATTGGTAGTATTGTAGAACACCATTACACATGTTTGTTGGTGTTAAACTGTGTTGTAATTGAGTGGAATCTAATTGATACACTCTCATCTTGTCCCCTCCTATATCATTACCCCTCAATTGGTGCAGCTTTCATAAAAGCCTTTTGAGCTTGGAAAATGATATAGTGATTCGATACGGTACCTTCATCAAAGAGTTCGTTGACGAATTGAGCAACAGTCATGGCAGCGAACTTATTGGTAATAACGCGCTGTGGTTCTGAAGCAGCTAATTCGGAACAACTTAATTGACTTGGAGCTGTTTCTTTTTTCGTAAAAGCATCCGGAAATAAATCACCAAGCGGTGAAAGAATGACCTCGCCATTCAATTTAACTCCACATACTGCTTGTCCGTTATAACCACTGTTTTTATAATCAGCTATTTGTTGAGGTGTCCAATGTCTTTTATTTACTTCTCTCCAATTATCAGGAACTGTTACAGCTGTATTCCCTACATCGATGTAAAGAAGATTATCTGATTGATGGAAGAATTGATGAAAGACCTCGCGAGAAAACATATTATCTACTGCCCCAATTACAATTGGCAGATACAAGTAATCGTCTTTATGTTGTTTTTTTAATAAATCATATTTGTTACCAAACAACTGCTGCATTGTTTCTATGTCTTCTATATACTGCGACGTAAAGGAAGAGATAGGAACGTTATAGCCAGCTTTATATCGACGAGCCAGTACTTCTGCTTTGTATTTACCAACATCAGGTCGAATAAAGAGTTGATTTCCAAGGTTGTAGAGTAGGAAGCGAGCGCCTTGTCATATTGCTATGATAGGTTTCTCAAAACCCCTCACCGAACCGTACGTACTCCTCTCAGAGTATACGGCTCTCCATCAATTGCTTGTCAAAGTTATTTTTTTCTGTTTTTCGCTATAAGTTCTACTCTCATATCATAGTGAATTTCATTATGGCAATCCTCACATACGGCTAATGTTTTGCGTCTACGGGCAATCATTAATTTTTGCCATTTGGCTTTGCCTTTCTCAACATCTTTCATTTTTCGGACATGGTGCATTACTAAGTTAGAATCGGTTTTACCACAATGTTCACATTTGTTGGCTGACAACCTATCCATAAGACTAGTTGTTGACATATGAACTCTTGAGGCTAACAAGTTGTCGATGTTATTTTCTTGTGTTTTCATCTTAGTTATATCAACCGTTCTAAATCCTTCCCTGTAGAAAGAATGAGAGTGTTGTTTGCCTTTTTTATCTTTGTAATTGACTATGAATACACCGTTTTTGCAATATTTCCCCTTAATTTTTCCGATTGAGCTTTTATATTTATTGGCGAATGTTTTATACATGCTGTATTCTAGAACGTAACTGAATTTTTGGAGTACCGTTGAATTAACTGCATATTTGTAGTAGTTGTACATCCCTCTGATCTGTAATACATAATTATGTAGTATTTCCAAATCATCTAGGTGTGCCATTTCCGGTCTATGCTTTGGTTTCCAAGTTTCTTTCCCATTCACATACTTCATTTCTAAAACATTCAGGGCAAGTAATTTATTTCGCCATGCTTCATGGGGGATTTCAAGTCTTACTTTTAGATTGTGATGTCTTCTTTTTGCACCTTTCACCGAGTATTTGGTAAATAACTCGTTTCTAGTGATATTGACGTTGTATCCAAGAAATGTTGCTTTCTTGCTAGAGTGGGTGATAAGTGTTTTTTCTTCTGATAAAGTTAATTTTAATTCTTCATTGAGAAATTGAGCTATATCAGATTTAATGGCTTTGGCATCATCTTTACTGCCGATTATCATTACAATAAAGTCATCAGCATATCTAACATATTTTAGTGACTTAAATTTATCCGACATTGGATTGTAGTAGGGACGTTGTCCCCTTTCCTTAACCCATTCGTTGACTTGCTTGATTAATTCCTGAGCTTCATTGTGTTTACCTTGTTCTCTTAGTAAGTCTGCTTTCTTACGCCCTCTTTTTATTTTGAGGTGTAAGTATTGATATCTTTTATCAACTTCTCTGTCTTTTGGTTGACCTTTTCCGAACTTTTCAGCGTATTTTTCCATGTATATATCTAGTTCGTTTAGATATATGTTGGCAAGAAGAGGACTGAGAATCCCTCCTTGTGGTGTTCCACTGAATGTTTTGTGGAATTGCCAATCCTCCATGTACCCAGCTCTTAGGAACTTCCATATTAATCCGATGAGTGTTTCGTCATTGATACGTTTTCTTAGTAGGTCAATTAGGATATGGTGGTCGATATTGTCAAAGAAACCTTGAATATCACCTTCAATAAACCATTTAGTTCCATTACCACTCTTTTTAATTTGTTTCAAAGCTGTATGACAACCCCTATTTTTCCTGAATCCATGTGAGTTCTCAGAGAAGTTTGGTTCATAAATTGCTTCTAAGATATACTTTATTACTAATTGGACAAGTTTATCGTCAAATGTCGGTACCCCAAGAGGACGTTTTTTCTTACTCCCTTTTTTATCAATATATACTCGCTTAACAGGAGTAGGTTTATAGTTACCATTTTTAATGTTGTTGATGATTTTAGATACTCTATTTTTTGAGAAGCCATCAACAGTGTTATTTATGGTTCCTCTGGTCATATTACCTGGATTGGCATATATTTCTTGATAACCTTTATAGTAGAATTCTGGATTATAAAGATTTCTATATAATCTTTTGAACTTATAGTTTTCTTTAATAGTATTCTTCGACAAGGTGTTCAATACATAAACTGGATTTCTCATCAGCATCTCGCTTCCTTCCTGTTTATTATCATCATGAACTAATTGACTACCTTCCTTCGCCATCCTGATTTCACAACCATGACCTAACGTAATTTGTCATACGTTAGTGTGATAGGCTTTCCCTATCTCTGACTACTACGAAGGCTCCGTTACCATATGGAATATTCAAGAGCCACATTTCTTGGTTTTTACCTTGAAATCATCCTCTATAGCCATAAATGGCGCTTCCACTTAGGTAATCCCCATTTAGTACCTTGTAAATAGTTTGTAGTAATGTCGGTTGGGACTTTCAATCTTTACTAATGTACTTTAGTTGGTTCTCTAGTGTGAAACACACCTCTCTCCACAAAAAATAGATGAGCTGAACTAGAGACATATCGTTTCAATGTCTATTTCGATATGGTCGTCGATAAGACCCCTTGATTTATCCTTCACGCAGTTTAGCATTCAACCTTGTTTACCACGGTACACCTAGAAATTCAGTCGCACTCATGACATTAGAGTGACTTATCCCGTTGCAGCCATGCTACACTCCCCGTTCACTTTCGATTACGGATAAGGCTACCGGTGTCGGGTTGTTATCTTGTTTCACTTCACCCGCTGATTTACTAAATCAGAGTTTACAAGGCCCTTATGGGCGCACTTTTTCTTCAACCGTGTCTGGATCTGCAACTACAATTTCGCCATCCAATTGAAAAATACTCATCATTTGAGCAATATGTTGTAAAATTAATCCTCCGTTTCCTCCAGCACCTACTAATACAATATGTGGTACAATCTTCTTTCCTTCTGCAATATCAATAACAATACTCATTTTTATAGCCCCCTATTTTCTTTTGATAGTGTATTCTCTAAATTTCGTAGAAATGGAATCGATAAATTTGTAAGCCTATGCACGGTATACAAGTCAAATGAATGCATCACTAGTATCGATGCAGCATAAATAACTCCTTCCTCTTGCACAATGCCTACAACATATTGAAGTAAATTCAACTGCACAACAAGCGTGTCTATATATTCTTGATGTGTGTCTAAATCAATATGAGTATTCTTCCTCTGTCCTTCTAATGCTTCATATATGTGATTCATCTCTAACTTGCACATAAATTGAAATAGCTTATAGTCATCATGCGATTCCTCTATTGCTTGTTTATTCTTTGTAAGAACTAACATGTAGTGCTTTATCTTTGTAAACATTGAAACGTGAATTGTTTTTAATGTTGTCATAATAAAGAAAGAGACATAAAAATATGTCTCTTTTACGCCCCCTTGTGTGTTTATTTTAAAAGTGTGATCCTACTTAAATCGTAATCTTGGCTTATCCCTTTCGTTGCATACTCTCCTGCAAATATAAAGTTAGGATTAATAGAATAAAATTTTCCATCTATACAAGTCCGTACTCGTAGTTCAGGGAAAACATCCTCTATTCTGCCAACAATTGCATAAAGAATAGGAGCACGTTCACTTTGATCATCTAAATCACTTGGTTCAGCAGAGAAACGATGATGACTGTGTATCTCCATAACTTTCATAGCGATAGACTGCATCTCTATATTCGTTTCTGGGATTACAATTTCAGTTGCTACCTGCTGAGGTGGAAAATCCATAAAATAACCACGCTCTTTATTGAAATAGATATCAGCATGCAATTCGCAATCACATTTACGAGAAATGGCTTGTGCAATAATAATAAAGTCCATTAATAGTGTTCTCGGAATAAAATCCCCAGGTAAAAAGTGATTCAGCCAAGTACTAAGAAAAGAAAAAGGACAATCTGAAATGGATTGTCCCTCTACAATACTTGCTCCTTTTGCGCCGACAGTTAAAATCGGAAGTAGTGCATTTGTATCCTCATCATATTTAATGACAGTTAAGCCTTTAACAAATGAGGGATAACGATGCTCTAATTTTACGCGGATATCCTCTGCTTCTATTTTTCTTACATCTGTTGAATCCCCATTTTGAACAGCGATTCCATGTATAATTTCTTCTTCTGTAAACCAATCTACTAATGGTATATCCCCAAATACTACGTGGCGAACAACCGTTGTTGTATTGATTTTATCTAGACAATCTGTAGATTTTGTAGCCTTAGCTTTCTTACTACTTTTTGTCTTACCTTTTGCTTTTTCCTTTTTTTCTTCCTTTTTAGCAGTGGCTTGCTCTGAAGCAGCTTTTTTCACTGGTACTGTTGTTTCCTCTACTTGTGTTTCCATATCAAAAAAATCGAATAAGTTTGTCATAATAAAAAATCCTCCTAGTATCTTTGCTTATATATAGTTCTGCTATTTTCAGAAATTCGATGTACTCAATTACTGTCTGCCAGTAACTTATTTTCCATTAAAGTTAATGGCCAAAGTGGTAAATCATTGACTCTTTTGCCATCTGAATTTTGTGTAATACCCTTCTCGTTTAAAAACTTAATAATTCGTTGTCTTTCTCTCTCAATTCTCATTCGTGTTTCATAATCTAAATACACCGTATTTCCTCCTAAGCATGTTGGATCCAATGTTTATAATCTAAACTCCAACAAAATTATTATTCTTAATAAATACTCCCCTGCTTCTAATAAACAATCACTCTAAAGAGCGTGTATTAAAAAGTCATTTCCGATTCCATTAAAATAGAATCATCAAAACTTTGGTTTTCAAATCGTTTAAATAGCTCTCCAACTGGTTCCGTATGAGTATGTGTAAGGTCGTGATTAAAAGAACTTGCAAAAAATAAAACATGAAATGTTTCTAAATCTTTTAAAGTCCGGAATTCAGGTATCACAACTCTACCTGTACATACAGATCCACTAGGATGAACATTAGAATATGGAAATTGATATAATTTCATTCCTTCTTCTAACTCCATATCTTCTTTTACAGCAAAGACAGAGATATTCGTAACTCGTTTTTGGTACACCGTATAACGAAATAATAGACGTGGAAATCCTACTTGTTGAAACGGTCGTTCAAAAAAATGAATATCCCACTGAGCCTTTGGTACTTCAATCCAAACAGCTTGTTTATCTCCACTCTTAGATAACACCTCGTGTTTTATACAACCTTTTGGGAGTACGCCACTAGAGTAATGAGTATTATCTTGTGTACCCTGCTCCATAACTTCTTTTAAAGCTAAATAAAAGTCCTTAAAAGTAACGGCAGTTTCTCCACGTGATAATTCGTTGTTAAATTGCTGAATGGTTACAATTCCTTTTGGCTCTAAAGCATCAAATATTGCTACTGTCTTCATTTGTTATGTCCCCCTGCGTATAGATTGTTTCCACTAAATCTAGTAACATCTCAAATTTATATGGTCCGTATAATGGTTCCTGGCCATAATAGAGATACAGAGATTCTTCATCAATTTGATAAGAATGCTGCACTGGATAACAATCTAGTAATTTAGAAATTTTTTCTTTATGCTTCGGTGATATGCCGTCTATTGTTTCAGCTATAGCACCCCATGTGTCCTCTGCTGCTTCCTTTATTTCCTTTAATGGTATGTCGAATAGTGTAGAGAGCTTTTCATACTCTTCTTCATCAATTGGAAAAGCTTCTAAGCCCATATCTTCGATCATGTCCGTACCCAATTCTATAAATCCTTCTTCATGGTCTAATTCATAGATATTCTCTCGGTCTAAATACGAGGGAGAATACTGTGTTACATCAATCGAAAGCTCATGCATGCTTTTAAAGTAACGTAAGATATGAAATTGACATGAATAAAATTTAGATAGATTTATGTTTAATAGGTTCATGGAAAGTAAGAAGATGACAATCGTATCTGTTGATTCTATGTCCTCCCACCTTATTGTTTGGTTTTCATCTAGAAAGTCCACACAAGTTTGGATTTTACTAATTGTTCCATGAGAGATTTTGTTGAAATCTATTTCTATATCTTTAGAAAGGCTTTCTAATATATATATTTCCTCTTGATATCTTTGTTTAATTTGTTCCCAACTAACGATGCTATAAGTTTTGTTTAACTTAAGTGATAGTAAGTAGTTTGACATCGCTACATTAGATGAATAGCTAAATAATTTCTTCATTTTTTGGCCCTCTGTACTAATTTGCTATATTTTTTGTTAACTGTATCTCTTCAAAGATACGAAGTAACATCTCAATTCGTTTAATTGCTGGAAAATATGTATCATCATCATAGAAAAGGTAAAGTTTTTCCTCATCAGCTTGGTAAAGCATACGTATATCAAACTGATTCTGGATTGACTGAAAGAAACTTTGATTCTCTATCTTGATATTAGAGAGCATTTCACCAATTGGACTCCATGCATTCTCAACAATAAGGTTTATCTCATCCATAGATATATGAAATAAATTCGAATATTGGATTAAGGTATCTTTATCGTCGCTATCTACCTCTTCGTGATGTAATTTCATATCTTGAAGTAAGTCATCACCCCAGCTTTTAAATGAATCCTCACAATCGTATTCTTCGAAATTATCTTGTTCTAAATAAGTTGGGTAATAATCTTTTACAGGAATCCCCAATTTATACATACGTATAAATATCTCCATAAGATAGAATTGCGATGTATAGAAGCAGGAAAGATCAGTATCTAAAGATGTTTCCGCAATCATAATTATTTCAAGTAAGGTTTTCGAATCAATTAAACCAATTGGGAAATTCGAGTCTTCCTCTAAATAAGAAACAGTAGCCATTACTTGTTGAATGGATCGTTCTGAAATCTTACTGAAGTCTATTTCTCTTGAGTGCTCTAAACAATCTAATATATAGATTTCTTCTTCATGCTTCTTATCTGCAAGTAATTCATGCAGTAAGTGAGCATTCTTTTGCATTTTTAACGAAAGTAGATACTTTCTTACTTTCTGGTGATTGTATGTAAATAATAATTTCATACCTGGTTCCCCTTCGTCTTTTCTCGAATCATTGCCGCAAGACGGATTATAATTTCATAATAAGAAAGTACCCATTCATCAAATGAGTACTGTTCATAACCATCCTCTAGAAATTCAATCAAAATATGACTGGGATACGCTTCACTTTGATAGGTGTTAAACGAAAATTCATGTAACACGAATTGAAAATCAGATTGTGTTATATGTTCCGAGCCTATACATAAATAGTAACCAGCTGTATCGAAGTAACATCCTTCCGCAGCCATAGAACTAATATCCGAAGCGAAATTCGAATACATGTCTTCTGAGCTAAATAACGTCCCATCTAACAGGTCTTCTTCAGTTCCAAAGGCAAAGTGACAAAATATACTTGTTTGCTCGTTAAAACGCGCAAACGACTCGAATAATAGTTCACTTGTGATATGCAACTTGTCCCTGTGAAAATCATTGATATTGATTAAGAATGGGATGTTATATTTACGAATTAATTTTTGTATGCGTAGTATCCGTATGTATACTTTCATCTCATTTCCTTGATTAAATAAATATCTCATCTTCTAGCCCCTGCTTTTCCACATCTTCTAGTTGTTCAGTGAAAAGATGTAAATGTAGCATTTCTTTTAATTCACAATCTGGACCATTTATACGAAATGAATTATCACTATAAAACGTGACATAATGTCGTAGCTGCTCAAATTGCTTTTCAAATTCATCTATATGTTCTAATGGTATGTTTTCTAAATCAGGCATTTCGTTCGCAATAAATCCATTTATAATCAATTCAAAGGATTGACGAAGTTCTTGATTATTAGGAAGGACTTCTTTTGACTGTAAAAAGTCAAAGAAGTCACTGTGATTCATACTCATTTGGATGCCCCCTTACACGCGAACCGGTAGAATTAACTGCAGATTAGAGTGAGTTGTATCCTCTGCTCCCACTACCACGATAGGTCTCTGATTACTAATCATTTTTATCGCGATTGTTTCAGAAGTTATCGTTTGTAGTGCTTGTAGCAGATATTCCACATTACAAGCCAATGTAAATGCTTCTACTTGATTACATGGAATTTCTACACTTGCAGTACCTACTTGAGAATTTTGTGGTTTAAGATGGATGCTTTCTTTTCCTTCTGACGTAAGTACGATTAAGGAAGAAAATGCTGAAAGCTGCTCCAACGTATTTTTAAATTCTTCACGTGATAGTTGTATTTCACTTTTAAATTCGTCGGGTACCATACGTGCCGTATCGGGATATGTACCAGCTAGTAATCTAGACTGATAGATAATACTTTCGCCACGGATCAACAGCTGTGTATCACTAATGAGCTTTAATTGTAAATTTGTTTCACGATTAAAGAGCTTAAGAGCTGTTTTAAGAGACTTAATTGGTAACACGACTTCACCATCTTTTGCGATAGTGATCTTTGTACAATCAAAATGTAAACGGGCTAAACGGTGAGCATCAGTTGCTATACTAAAGAACTTATCATCAACTGATTTTAAGTTCACACCTGTTAGAATCTTACGTGTATCCATTGCAGGAATAGCATGTAACGTTCCGTTGGCCATTGATACAAATTGTTCTTGTGAAAGTGAAATCCAATCTTCCCCTGCTTCGATTTTAATTTCAGGATATTCTTCGTGATCCATGGTACAAAAGCTAAATTGTTTCTTCTTACTTTCTACAATCTTTAGCTCATTGTTTTTATGTTCAAGACCGATGAATTCACTTTTGAATTTCTTAATCGTTTTAAGTACCGGAGCAGCTGCAAAAAGCACCTTCCCCGGTTCAGTACAATCCCCACTGTTTACATTAAAGCGAGTTACTAATGTTACTGTTTCTGTACCGTCTGAACCCATTAGAATCATTCCCTTTGAATTACAATCCAATAAAACACCTTGTAATGCCGGCATTGGGTTTTTAACGTCTACAGTAGCACTTGCTTTCTCTAATTTTTCAATAAATAATGTACGGTTAATAGTAAATTTCATAATAAATCCCTCCAAAAAGTAATAAAAAAAGAACAGACCTCATATCCTGTTCATTCGTTTTCCTGCTATAAAACAAAGCTTTACGCGCTTTGTTGTTTTTTTAACTGTTGTATGAGTTGATGAATGGCTTCTGTATGATCATGAAGTAACCATTCTCTAAAGGATGTAACATCACCAGGAATAAGAGCTGATAACCACCGGTTAAGCTGTTTCTCATTTCCAGGACGGATATTCTTCGCTTCGTGAATCAACTGTAAACTAGTTAGAATTCCTTCTAAACCACCAATCGTCGTATCCTCAAATGTTCTTGCTTGCGCATTATAATTGTGATTATAGGCAAGTAGAATTTCCTTGGATGTAATACTTAATGGTTTTGCAAGCTCTTGTATGTTTTGAATTAGTACACCTAGACTTACTTGGCCATTCGATGGTTCCTTCTTTGAACTTCCTTGTTTATGTTTTTGCTGTAACATAGTAGGTGGTATAAAATAATATCCTTTCTTTTGATAAGAAATATAGATACTATTTGGGCCATTACTACATGTAGAAAGTTCTACTTTAGTAGGTTTTACATTATAATACCGATAGGTAAGCCAATTCTTCAGCATTACCTGTTAAGAGTGGCTTTTCCCCCGGTCCACACCGTACGTGAGACTTTCACCTCATACGGCGCTCCATCTAATAATCAAATAGCATGAATTTTGTTCCTGAATCGTTTCAGTTTATTAATTTCCTTATTATTCAAGATGCTGCTCATATCAACTTCATTGTGTATTGCCTTGTGAATTTCCTTATCTACACAGGCTAGATTTGGCAGCTTATTGACTTCTTCTAACGGGAGATTAGGATTAATGTGATGAACATGCAGGTTGTGCTTCCCAAGTGGGACTCCTGTAATTCTACATTTTCCTCTATCTCTGTTGAACGCATATCCTCTATTCATAAAGTACTCAAAATTGTATCGGGGTGAATTCACAAGTTTTTTCCTGACTTTCTCAAGGAGAGAGAGGCTTGTAATTTCATCTAGTCTGACACTGAACTCCTTTGTTCCCTTTCTTCGCTCGATTAATTTACGTCCCGAAGGAGAGTATGGAGTTTCATTTTGAACCTTTTGTTTATATAGGTTTTCGTTCATCTTGGTTAGGTTTAAATGCATAATGCCAATGTAGCCAACTTCGGTTTTAATAGCTAAAGTCTTTTGTGTCCGTTTAGGGTATTTGTCCGCAAGGTTAATACACTTGTTGATAGGATGTAAGACCCCACCACGCCTAGATAGAAGATTAAAAGTCTTTTTTCTTAACTTATAACCTTCTCTATCCATTATGGGAGATTCGGTGGCATATGAATAATAATTTATTAATCCTCTAACCTTTGAGTTATAGGCTAAGATTAGCTGTGCATTACTCAGTTTATCGTGGCTTAATCTTTTGCCGAGAGAAGTGAGTGTGGCTCTGAGTTCTTTTACTTTTCTTTTAATCTTCTTATCAGAAGGAGTTATTTGGCTGATATATCTTGTCTTTTTATCCTTCTTCTTTTTTCCTTTTACACCTTTTAAGACTACCTTGTATTTGAAGCCAAGAAATTCTATTGGCTTATGCCTGATGTTGGTTATTCTTGTTTTCTCTTCGGATAGTTCAAGTTTAAGTTCTTTCTGAAGAAAATTCTTGATAACAGTCTTCCATCTATAAGCATGGGATTTGTTATTAGTGACTAGAACCCAGTCATCAGCATATCTGATTAGATAGCCTGGCTTAAGGTTAGAAGATTTTAAACCTCGTAATTTATGATCGTGTTTCGAATACTCATGTCTGGTTGTAAATTCTTCAAATTGCTTGGCAACCCATTTGTCGAAGGAATGTAAGTATACATTTGCTAAGAGGGGGCTTAATATGCCACCTTGGGGTGTACCATTGTCATTTCTAATGATATTTTTGAAGATTCCAGCTTTGAGGAATTCCGTTATTAGGCACAATATTCGTCTATCTTTGATTCCCATGCTCCATAGTTTTTTTATAAGAATCCTATGGTTTACTTTGTCGAAGAATTGACGAATATCACCTTCTACGATCCAGTGATACCCAGTGTTATGAACAAGGACTTTTACTCTTTCCAACGCATGATAGGTAGTTCTTTCTGGTCGAAACCCAAAGCTGTATTTGAAGAATTGTGCTTCGAGTACAGGCTCTAAGACTTGCTTCATCATTTGTTGAATTATCCGGTCTTCTATGGTTGGAATACCGAGAGGTCGTTGTCCGCCATTAGCCTTTGGAATAAACACACGTTTTATTAGGTGCGCCTTGAAATTTGTGAGTCTACCACGAATTAACTCGATAAGTTTTTCTTCGGATAGTCTGAGGTAGTCTTGGATTGTTTTTCCGTCTACCCCTGGAGTCATGGAGCCTTTATTGCTTTTTAGCGAGTGTATCGCAGTGACAATATTAGGTTTTGACATCGCAATTTCAAGGAGAGATGTGTGTTTGATTCTCGTCTTTTTTTCCATATGCTCTTTTGTTTTTGAGTACAGCTTGTCTAATGTTCTCTTTAATTCTGTTTCTGATTCAAGAGTATTTTCTAGTTTTCGCACCAAATTGCATCACCTCTTTTGCTGAGATTTTGCTCTAAGGTTTAGTCGGTTACTGTTACACATTCCTAGAATAATTTTGCCTTTGCATGATTATTAGACTTGGGCCCTTCCCTCTAGTTATATTACATAACCTTCTTTGGTACTATGACCCTACTGCCATTGGTGTTAAGGAACTTCAGTATTGTATGTGTAATACCTTATATCCACGAACCGATAATTAACCATCGTATGACGTTCTCACCAACTTCAACTGTTCCACATGTTTTAGCCTTACATATAGCCTTAGGACTCACCTTTATGCCGTCAGTTACTAATGAACTAATCGTAATTTGATTCATTAGATGAATAGGGTATAGTCCCTATCCGCAGATTTGATATACCTTATTATCATTTCCACAACTGAAAAGGTATGGTTTTACCTCCTCCATATTTCTAAGGAACGGATAGTATCGACACGTACATTCAGTGATTCGCCAGAATCTATGATTCATTCTATCCATAGCTATTTTATGGCGTCCCGATTACTTTTCTTACCATGTTCCCTGAGGAATTTAGGTTCGATTTTCACCGCCTTCAACGGGCTCATAACAATGATAGGGTTCTCTATTATTGCTATCCGTAGTATTAGACCTTTTCAAGAGTTTACGATGTTCTTGCAAGACTTACTTCCGAGTCTTGATAGTCAAACATGCAGTTAGAACATTTTATAGTTCCCTCGCTTTTATATAGTGTGTTTCCACAACTTTTTGTGCGAGAACAGTTCACACAAGGTATCTTCCTACGCCCCAAAGCACAGCAGCTCTTTTTAAACTATTTGAAAAGCCACCTTTTACAGAACTATAGTCAGATTCTTCACTTCCATCCTCTTTTGATATCCAACGTTCATTCAAAAACACTGATATGGTACATTTCGTTGCTTTCTCACCCCATTTTTCATACGACACCTGCCAGTTATCAATACCAAAGACTTCATCAAATCGGTCCTGAATGGCGCGTGCGTCAACAAATGGAGCTACAAACGCAAAAAAACGACCTTGGCTTTCAAATGTATTTATAATTTTCCATCCTAATTGTTCGACAGGAAATTCAGCTTGTAAACTTTCCATTATATTTGTCATAATAATCCTCCTGTATTACTTGTTATTTCGAATCTGGGTGTTTCCACTCTTTCTTTCGAAATTCATCAATCATTTCACATATAATTCCTCTGTTTTCATGAAGCAGCCAATCCTCATGGGAAGTAATATCTTTCCCTGATTGAATGGATAGACGCTTATTCAAATCCTCTATACTTTTACAACTGATATTCCTTGCTGCATAAATGAGACTTAAACTTACTTTTAAATCTCTTAAATAAGAAATGGTAATATCCTTAAATGTCGTAGCTTTCGTATTGAAGTTTTGATTGTGCGCTTGCAACATTGATACAGAACTGATCCATAAAGGATTAGCTAGTTCTTTAATTTCTTTAATAATGTCATGTAAATGAGCATCATTTTGTAATTTCCTTTGTGATTTTTCCATGACTAAATTCATGATGTTTCCCCCTAATTAATAAAATAATTGCCTAAAGTGCTGGCTATACAATAACTCCAAACTTGAAGACAACACAAAAAGGGCTTCTTCAAGTCGATTAAAAATGTGTATAGCAAAATAAGCTATATATACACTAATCGGCTCAAAGAAGCCCTTTCATAAATGAAACAAGACGCAACTTGCTTCTACAACTCAACCACAACACAAAAAAAGGTGTGGGAATAAACGGAATCAATTAAACAATAAATATATCTGTATATTAAACTATCTTTATTTTTAATGCAAGTAAAAAAGAGTGAAACAACCGTATCACTCTTTCATCCATAGTATATTATTTGCTCCAAAATTCATTATAATACCAAGCTCGATAAGAAATATGTTCTGATACATCCATTATTTTCATACGTCTTCTATGATTTTAGGGTGAACAGGTATACTATATATCTTCGCATCGTCTGGTTTCATCATATCTTCTACTTCAATTTTTACAACTTTTAGATGGTACGGCATACGACCATTACTAAAAATATCCCCTACACAAATTGTCCAAAGACTTGTTTCTATTTCAGTTACATTATTCATTTTATATTCTCCTCTATAAATTAATAAAAAAGACATTGAACAAATACGTCCAATGTCTTTTTCCCTCTTATATACTAGTTAACTCAAAGTATAATTTTTCTGGTTTTCCATACATGCTAATTTCATTTTGATATACGACAGCTAATGGCTGAGGCATCTCAATGCTTTCCATATAGGATAATGAAGCAGCTGCTTCTATTTTTTCTTTAATCTCATTAGGAATGGCTGAATAAGATAAGCTATTCATTTTACTTCCTAATTTAGTATCTGTAGCAGCTTCATAATAAATTTCGGTAATTATGACCTCATTATCATCTGGATCATACATATATCCTCGGTTAACTGTAATCATATTGTAGTGCTCCTCTCAGGTTTACATTTTCTAATTCCTTGTGCTTTTAGCATTGCAACAAGTACCTTACTTATATATAAATCCCATATTTTCTATAGTTGCATTCCATTCTATAACTACTGTACTATGTCTCTTTTATAAATTGTTCTTAAAAACGGAGAGTTCAGAAATTCTTAACAAAAGTAGGATATGATAAAGCCCTGGATTTGGTTATAATTTCTTACCGCTTTTAATATTTGAGATTCTTTAAATTTGCTTTTTTACAGTGTAATTGCATAGACCCAGGAGCCTTTTTCAAGCCTGAATGTATCAAGATCTTTATCTATACGATAGAAAACATTCAGTTCATACTCTGAAACTACTGCAAAATACATATAAACTGTCCCTTTACCTAAATATTCAATTCTCTCAATTGACAAAGAGAACATATCCCTCATAAGTTGTTTACAATGTAAAATCTCTTTTAATTCTTTTTCAACATTCATATATATACACCTACTTTATTAAATTTTTGGTAGTAAATTTGCTATAACACATGGTAAATCTACAATCTTTTGACGATGATAAATTTCTTCTACTGTGTCATAGATTGCTATATGCCCATAATCTACCTTTACTCGCTCACGCAAACCTAATCGATTAATATTAACGTACTCCACTTCTCCATAATCACTCTGCGCTTCCATTAAATAAAACCCTACTGCCTCATATGGACTATTGGCTGCAATAATTTTTATAGCAAGTTCTTCTCCATAACTAACCTTATAAAATTTCATTTGTACTTCCCCCTTGAAATAGAAAAAAGCACCTTAAAATTGTGCTTTAATCACTTTTATTATTCGTTTAGCCTAAATGGTCTAATACATGTATTTCCTAACTTAAAGACAACACAAAAAGGGCTTCTTTAAGTCGATTAAAAATGTGTATAGCAAAATAAGCTATATATACACTAATCGGCTCAAAGAAGCCCTTTCACAAATGAAACAAGACGCAACTTGCTTCTACAACTCAACCACAACACAAAAAAGGTGTGGGAATAAACGGAATCAATTAAACAATAAATATAGTTATATATTAATCTATTTTTATATCATATTCAATTGTTTTAAGGAAACAAAAATAAGAAGGGAATTTATATATAGTTGTTTTATGTACCATATAATAATGCCCCTGTTTCAACGTTTATAAATCCCCTCTTATTTCAGTTCTTGTTGTTACACCATGTACTGCATTTCAAAATAAAGTTTTTCTGGTTTTTGATTTTGGTCTAAATGACATAGTATTTCTGGAATGGTTTGTTCTTCTACTTCCATACTTTCCATATAAGACATACTTTCGTTTTCTTGAACTTTTTTAAAAATGGAAGTAGGTAGTTTGTCTGCAGAAAACACACCCATTTTGCTTCCTAACTTTTGTTCGGATGCAGCGTTGTAGAAAATTTCGTTCACAATGACCTCATTATCATCTGGATCATACATGTACCCTCGTTGTATACGTAGCAATTTGTTACTCCTTTCAAATATATTCCTTTACACGAATGTTTATATTTGTATATATTGTTTTTCTGTATAAAGGTGTCAAAGAATATTATTTCGTAAAATCCGTAATTTGTATAGAGGGAGATACAGGATAATTCGTTTTCTTAAATTTTTTTTAAATATTCCACGCTTTTTTATATAACAAACAAGCCACCCTTTAAAATGAATCAATAGCTTGTAAGGGCGGCTTAGTTTGTTGCGAATAGCTTTGTATTTAATTGTTTAATCTCTCCTTCTGCAAGGGGCTGGTAAAATGCATGTTGTAATCCTTGTATATGCAAGGTTTCTCCTATACATAACAATACTTTACCAGGGAGCAGGTCGAGTAATAGTTCATTATTAATTTGCTTTGCTTGGTTTTCAGTAGAAACATAGATAACTAACACTGTAGGATTGTTTCCTAAATCTTGCATAATAACATCTTTTCCTGATTCTACGAAATCTTTCCATCGAGCAATAATTCGTTTTAAACGATCCTTTTTATCTGTTAGTAGAGTGGAGTATACAACGAAATTAAATATGTGATTTACTCCGCCTTGCACTGCAAAACTTAAAGGAGGGGTAAAAACCCCTTTACTAATAGATGGATGCATAATATGACCTAAAAACGATGGAGCATAACGCAGGTGGCAGATTAATTCTATATCGTGCCAATAACGTAAGTGAACATATTTACCGTGATTATCAATTCGTTCTGGGGCAAAGAAGAACATATTTCCTTGCCAGTATTTTAAAAATTTGTAACCATTGTCGGATAACGTATATGTTTCTTCAAAGATCTCCATTTCAAAACTCTCCACTTGCCATTTTTCAATTAGACGGTAGTAAAGTAATCCTTGAAGTGCATCATTTATTTTCTTACGAGAATATTTATCCTTAAATAAATATAATAAATGATTAAATCGAACAGATGTATGAACACCAATGAAAGCAAGTAAGGCATACTGTTCTTCTGTTAAACGCTGCTTAAACTTAACCAATTCGTCAAAAGAATGGAATACATAGGTTTTATCCAGTTCATGTATCCGATATATTTGAAGTCCCTGTACATCCTCACTTGATAAATGAGGAATAGAAGGGACATAAGTGGGCAATTGTTTCTCTATTGTACGCATAGTCATCCATTAAAATTGGAAAATTGACGAATTAGTTTTTTTACTTTGTCCCTGCGGATAATTTAGGATACGCACTGTACCTTTTCTATTTTTCGCGTCGATATTAAGCAGCTCACATGTAACAATCGTTTGATTTTTCGCATCTTCTACAGTTGGATTAGCAAGATTACGGCTCTTAAGTCCTTTAAACTGAATTCCTGGTGCAACCTCTACGAAAATACCCGCAATAGCGTCTACCCCTACAATTTTACCTACAAATCGGTCACGGCGTTTCTTTAGTTCTAACAACTTTTCAATTGGATCTGTTTCTAGTTTCTTTTTATTTCCTCTAAATTCATAACGGCCATTCTTTTCCCCTACTTTATCGATGATAAGTTCTACAACATCACCAATGACAATATCCTCCGGACGGACGAATGTATAGGACCAGTGTGAGTACCGTACACCTATTGTTACACCGTGTACTTCAACTAAGACTGTTTGTGCAGATGGGATATGTCCTGAAACGGTTCCTGTGTATACCTTGTTGCCCTCTTGCGCTGTCACTTCTTCATATAATCTTTTTTGAAGTGCCAATTCTCCTGCAGTGATAGATACAACAGCAAAGTTGCCTTCCTCCGTTTTTTGGAAGTGTTCAATGATTAAAGGCTTGGTTCTACCAACTAGCCATTGAGGATTTTTAGGAACATTTATACCTGCCTCTGTAATGGGGCAATATGCTGTTGTATGAGTACCAATTTGCATTGTAAGTACTTGTATACGCTCAGACTTTCCGTTTTTAGTTGGGAATAGCTTTTCAGATACGACTGTAATCAAGCCTTTTCCTACAGTACGCTCACGTTTCATACGGGCTAATTCCTCTAGTTCATGATCACGTACTCGCTCAAATTGATTAAAGTTTGTTTCTAGCACTGTGTCACCTTGTAGGTTCTCTGCTTCAAAAGCCATTCCAAGTTCTTCTACAGTTTGAGTGTTTGTCTTATCTTCTGCCATTATATTTTCCTCCTAGAACGTAAAAAAGGACACACCTGTACCGTTGGGATGGTACGTAAGGTGTGTCCTTCACGTAAATTATGGTTTATTTATATAGTTGTTAATACAAATATAATGGTATTTCTACTCAAATGCAAGAATAATTTTAAAATCATAAGTTTGCTATAGGTTAAATCAAAATCTAGAATGCAGCCTTACTAGGGGGACCGCTAGTATTTCGGAAAAAACACGCTAAGAGTATGCATAATTTTATACAATTTTTCGAGTAATTCAGTAACAAACGAGAACCCTAAAACCGCGCCAAGATAGGAATGTATAAAAAATTGAATAGATCCATAGAACAAAAAAAAGCGGACTCCCTGTGAGAGTAAGGGCCCGCTTTTTTCCTCTCTACCAATAATGATGCGTTATGTTAACTGTACTTGTATACAATATACAAAACAAAAATACTTTTTTAGATGCAAACACATATAAGATATCTAAAGTTATAGATGAACAAAATGTACTATTGAAGAATATATAAAATATATATCAAATATATATCAAATATAGTACAAGCCTATTCATTACATCCTTAGTAAAAATAAAATTTTATGGCTTTTGGAGGAAAACATATGCCCAAAAAAGTTCTCTTGTTTACAGATTTGGGAATTGATGATGTGTTTGCTATTCTGTACACCTTTTTTCGTAAGGATATCCAACTTGTGGGGATTGTAGCGGATTATGGAAATGTATCGAGAGAGAATGCTATAAAAAATATTAACTATTTGAAGTATATTTCGGGAAGAAAAGAGATACCCGTATTTCTCGGTGCTTCTGTACCTTTAACAGGTATATTGGTTCAATATTTTCCTGAAGTACATGGAAAAGTAGGACTAGGACCTATCATTCCACCTGAAATCCCTTATCCAATTTATCCCATAAATGATATTTACAAAATTATAAACTCAAATTTAGACGATCTTACAATTATCAATTTGGGAAGACTTTCATCATTGGCTACGTCATTTATTTTGAATTTAGAAGCAATGCGGAATGTGAAAGAATACATTTGCATGGGTGGAGCCTTTTTTTACCCCGGAAACGTGACTGCTGTGGCTGAAGCTAACTTTTACGCAGACCCTTATGCAGCAAACTTAATTCTGCAGCATGCGAAGAATTTGACAATTATTCCATTAAACGTCACCCAACACGCGATTGTTACACCTGAAATGGTTCAACAAATTGATGCATTTCACCGGAATACACAAGACCTTGCAGGACTCATCATCAAACCTATGTTAGACTACTACTATAATTTCTACTCTAAATCGAATCCTGGCATAGGAGGAAGCCCTATGCATGATTTTGTAACAATATGGTATTTGTTGAATCCAGATGCAGTTCGTCTGTCAAAAGTGCCCATCAAAGTAATTCCCGATCAAGGAGAAGGATTTGGTCAAAGTATCGCAGACTTTCGTTTTGTGACAAATCCAGGTTATAAAACACATAATATCGCTTTTCAGTTCAATTATGAAAGATTTAAGAGAGATATTATGGAAACATTTTTAAGGAAAAGACTATAGCATATCCTAAGTAAAGATAAAAATACATATTTAAAAAAGAATTATTTATAGTTGGATGTATTGTAGTTGCTATGAGTTTACTAAAATAGAACTTCCTATATCGAGAATTATGGTGCGACAAGAAGTCGCATTCCCACAGGGTAGCTTCTGCTACTAGATTAGATGCAAAGTCTATCTCCATCCGAAACTGCGGACTTGGTAACGGGCTCGTGGGTTGCATGAGGAAATGTGGAAACAGAGAGTCTGTACATGACTCGGAATACCGCTAGGAGAAGACAGGTACGGTGAACGAGAGTGAAGGCTCGTAAGCTTCGTAATCGTTAGCTTGGGATAATGTACAGCTCTACCCAGGTCTTGATAAGAGGAAAGGCATTCTCATAATACTGCCGCGTTGCATCCCGCAACTTATCCGGAGTAAAGAGTCCACCTAACCCTGTCGTATCTGTGGAATGTGAAACTTGGTAAGCCCTATGTCATCTGCGCAAGCAGTAGGATGACTGTAAAGTCAAACGATGTGGCAGAGGGTAAAGGATATAAGAGAAAGCAAAAGCCGCTAGCCGAAAGGAAACAGGAAAGCATAGAAATATGTATAACTGAGCGGATATTGTCGTCCTTACGGACAAACCCATGACAAGCCTGAAAGGGAGCCCACTTCTTATAGGTCTTCAACATGGAAATACATTTGTAAGTTATCTTCTGACGAATAGGAGCGTGCAGTTATGAACACCTCAGAACGAGCGTCGGCGCACGTCTCGTATACAAACTGGAAAGCAGTTCAGATGTATGTGACGAAGTTACGACAAAGAATTTACCGTGCCGAACAGTTACAGCAACAAAGAAAGGTAAGAAAACTTCAACGCTTACTCATGAGAAGCGAAGCAAACTTACTGTTATCAATTAGACGAGTAACACAGCAGAATAAAGGAAAGCGAACAGCAGGTGTTGATGAACATACAGCCTTGAGTCGCAGAGAAAGAAATCTTCTCTATGAGCAACTCAAAAAGTTAAATACGCTACAACACCGACCAAAACCAGCAAAACGTATATACATTGTGAAGAAAAACGGAAAATTGCGACCGTTGGGCATCACAACTATAAAGGATAGGGTATATCAAAATATAGTGCGAAATGCCCTTGAACCACAGTGGGAAGCCAGATTTGAAGCTATTTCTTACGGGTTTCGTCCTAAGCGAAGTACCCATGATGCCATACGAAGCATTTTCAATAGAATCAACGGGGGCACAAAGAAGAAATGGATATTTGAAGGAGATTTTCAGGGCTGTTTTGATCATCTCAACCATGAGTGGATACTCAAACAAACTTCTTACTTCCCAGGAAGAAAACTATTGAAGCGATGGCTCAAGATGGGATACATGGAGCAAAGCTTTTTCGCGGAAACGCAAGAAGGTACTCCGCAAGGAGGAATTATCTCGCCACTTCTCGCTAACATTGCCCTTCATGGAATGGAAGAAACCTTGGGAATTACTTACAAGAAAAACTATAAAGCTAATGATAGTTATATTATGAATCCTGCTTGCAAATTTACCCTTATCCGTTACGCAGATGATTTTGTGGTCTTAACGGAGACAAAAGAACAAGCACTCTCTGTATATATGAGACTTCGTCCCTACTTAAAGGACAGGGGATTGGAATTAAGCCCTGAAAAGACGAAGGTTACACATATTGAGGAAGGATTTGAGTTCCTAGGATTCTTGATTCGGCAGTACCAAACTGAACAGGGGAATAAACTGTTCATCAAACCAAGTAAGGGCAGTAGACAGAAAGCGAAGAAGAAAATTGGAGATACTTTACGTGTCATGAGGGGTCAACCCATCGGAGAAATCATCCGAGTGCTTAATCCTATTATCAGAGGATACGGGCAATACTGGAAACATGTCGTTTCTAAGAAAATCTTTGGTACAATGGATAGCTATATCTATTGGAGAATCGGCAAACATCTTCGACAGCTCCATCCAAAGAAGTCGTGGAAATGGATATATGCAAGGTATTACAGGCATCCACATCATGGTGGAAATGCTTGGACACCAACCTGCCCGAAAACAAATATCCAACTCTTACATATGTCATGGATTAAGATTGAGAGACACAACATGGTGAAATTCAAAAATAGTCCTGATGACCCAACATTGAAAGAATACTGGGAAAAAAGAGACCGTAAGGTATTTGATACGGAAAACACGATGGATAGAATGAAGCTGGCTAGAAAACAAGGTTACCGCTGCGCTATCTGCAAAACTCCACTACAAAACGGGGAAAAGGTAGTCGTAAAAGACATGCCTGTTCCGCAACACCTCATATTGTCTAATTTAAACTTAAAATTAGTTCACTTACCTTGCCTATACTAAAGGGACTGAAATCGGATAAAAAGAAGGCTTGAGCCGTATGATGGGAAACTGTCACGTACGGTTCTGAGGGGAGTTGGGGGCAGCGATGCCCCCCGCTTACCCGACTAAATAAGCTGCCTATATGGGCAGCTTATTTTATTTTTGGCTTAGCGTGGTTTTTTCCGAAATGCTGGCTATACCAATACTAGATTTAATTTAAGATTTACAAACTATTAATCAAAGAAATTATTCAATTCCTTACTCATTACGTTCGATGTTTTGGGCTTTGGTTTCTCATTTTTATTAAGCAGCGACTGCGTAGTATTATTCTTATTTTTTTGATGAGATTTTAAGTGCTCTTGGCGTTCTTTATAACTCATAGGTTTATATTCTGGTTGCTTCTCATCATTTTTCGAATGCTCTTC
The DNA here is from genome assembly GCF_003812125.1 of Bacillus sp. FDAARGOS_527. Taxonomy (NCBI): domain Bacteria; kingdom Bacillati; phylum Bacillota; class Bacilli; order Caryophanales; family Bacillaceae; genus Bacillus; species Bacillus sp. FDAARGOS_527. The sequence continues at coordinate 144,961 of NZ_CP033789.1, read as the reverse complement.
TCTATTTTTTTCTAAGTTTTCTTGTACCGTAATACTAATAGATTCGTAAACTTTTGCTACATCTTCATCTAGCTTGTTTTCTTCGATATGATTAAGCGTTTCTTCAATTGGAACCGTGTTGATTTCTACATGTGTTTCTTCTAGCTCTGTTATTGTAACGGGAAGTGAAGTAGATTCTATACTTGTTTCTGCAGTTCCTATCATTGTAACGGGAAGTCCATCAGATGGGAATTCTTCAAACAATGGTTCGGTCTCAACAGGAATCACGGAATGAATAATGGAATCTTTATTCCAATCTTGCTCTAACATAGTAATAGATAATTCTTTGTTTAGTTCTGCTACCTCCATGTTTATTTCATAGCATTCTTCCATAGGAGGTAATGCTATATCTATGGTTTCTTTAATATCTTCTTTCACGGCCGGTTCTTTTATTTCAGAGCTTATACTTTCTACATGTGTTTCTTCTGCTATAACAGGCAGTTCACCATTTCGTTGTAAGGCATCTATTAATCTCGATGCACGTGTATAACTAATTTTAAACGTGTCTTGTAGTACAGATATAGAGATACTTCCCGATTCCTTCACAAAACTTAAAACATCTTCGTATAGAATATCCTTAAAGGAGCTAGTTTCCTCTTGTTCGATTTCTTCGCCTTCAATTGGAATTGCTACTTCCGGTGAAATAGTATTGTCAGGTGAATGAGTAGTAATAACACTTGTTTCTTCTGATGTACTACTATTATTTGAAATTAATACTTTACGAGGACCATCCCCTGTGTAAGAACTTACAACTAGATTTTGTTCTAACTTCTCAATATATTGCATAGATTTCATATAGCTAATCTTGAATTTTCTTTGCAGAAGAGATGGCGAGACTTGTTGTGATTCGATAATAAATTCCTTAATATCTTCATACAACTTATTTTCAACTTCATCATCAACATTCCCCTGCTGGTTCATTGCTGCAGGATCATTAGATAAGGTTTCATTTTGAGACTTTTGTCCCTTATAATCCTCCAATGATACAATGTGTTGATGCTCCTCGTTTGTTTCTATGGAGTTATTCTGTTCAATCTCACCTTCTTGTATAGGTGGTAATGGTTGTATTTTCTTCATGTTTTCTGCATCTACATGCTTCAGAGGATTAGCTTTTTCTATAGATTCATTAATAAGGCGAAGACGCTCATTTTCCCAATATTCACCTGTTTTTGTATCTACTTGAATAATTGCTTGGGCAAATTCTTCTTTTGGTACAAAGTTACTTGTGATTTGTTGTACAGGTTGCACATGATTATCTTGTACGATACGAGCAGCACAGATGAATGCCCCTTGTGCCATGATATCTCCTGGTGACATAACAACTTCTTTCGTTTTTTGATAGGTTGATCCTAGTCGACTAACTGGATTCTCTTGCATAGGAGAAATGCCCTGTTCGGATTCTGCCTCTTTAAATTCCTCTTTCTCACCAAACATGTCAGAGAAAATTTTTGCATCATATGGTGTTACATCTCCAAATATCATTTTGTTACGGAATGAACCTAGTAAAGTAAACATGTATTGCTCTGTGAAGTCGAGAGCTAATTGCGATAGTGTTTGGCTAGCGATTGTTAAAATTACTTTATATTTACGAGATTGTGCAGGGAATTCTTTAAACGGCCGCACAACGTAATCCGGAAACTCATCGACAATAATATGATGGTAAGGTGAGACGTTTGGATCTCTACGGAATACTGCATTTTGCATACTTAACAATACAAATTTTCCTAATACGTTTGAAAGGTCTGCTAATTCTCCTTTTGCCGTATTGACTAACAAAATCCCACCCTGCTCTAAATGAACATCGAAATCAAAATCGGATTTTCCAAATAAAACACGTCGTATTAAAACGTTTGAAGCTAAATCTTTTAATATGTTGCGTAAACCTTTTACATATTCTTCTTCTCTGTCATAATGCATCGGTTGTCCGCGGTATTTTCCCGATTTATAAACGGCTGGTTCACCTTGAAAATCCAGCTTTTCACGAATGGTATTATCAAACCATTCGTCTATACCTTTTATAATTTTATATTCATTTTTTTGGTCACGTGAAGCTGCTCCACTTTGAACAAAATCATATAACTTTTCGACCTGTACCTTTAATAGCTTATGCATTCGGTGAACACGTTCTACATCGTCATACATCTCAATCAAATCGTCGAAGGTAACATCTTTTTGTGGGTTGTGAAGCTTTAATAAATAGATATGTTGTTTAAGGTGGTTACGCTGCGCTTGTTCAAAGAATGCATTGTTAGATTCAGACAAACCTTGAATAACCATTGCGAAAACTTCTGCTACTTTATCTACTGGTCCTCGCAGAATGTTTATATTTTTGGTATCAGGATTAGTTGGATCAATGTAGTAAACTGCACTTTCAGGTATTTTATGTGCTTGCACTAACTTAAAAACCTTTTGGCATAAATCATTACTCGGTTCGATAACAGTCACACCATTTAAAAATGTTCCTTTTACTTCTTCTGTATGATAATCCTTCTTTTTAAAGACATTTATGAACTTATTGATAAAACGCGCCATCCAATGTAAATCTTGATTAATCATGGGAATAATTAAACTAGATGTTTTACCAGAACCAATAGGACCAATAATAATACAATTTAACGTTCTATCTTTCCCCTTAATACGAACCATCTCTTTATGCTCAATATGCGGTCCAATTTCTACATCAGGATATATTTGTTCTTCTTGGCTATTAAACCATTTTTGTAATTTGTGATTTTTATATTCGTATTTTTGTACCCACTTTAATATCTCTTCTCGGTAGCGAACAATATGCCCACTATACCAAAGTGTAAACAAAATCATAAATACTGTTGGTAAAAATACAAAAATCATAGTGAGTGTGTGAAAATTACCTGTTAAGACATGACCTAAGGCTTCATACTCACCAAAATTAAGATGTTTTGATTTATCCGCTAGATAAGGAATAACCTTTGCATGGATCGGAGCAGTTGCAAACCATAAAAATTGAATATCAACCGCAAAGTGGGAAGCAACCAAGATTATTAGTTTCCCATTATTTATATGTAAAGCTGGAATACGGCTGTAAAACCTAAAGCTAAACTCTCCTAATAGTAAAGAAAAGAACATTAAAATAAGCGGTACATATGTAATTTCTATAGGATAAGACGGTGGTTCAAATGCATAGTAGAGTAACTTGATGTAGTTTACTAAACCGAATCCAAATGAAAGAATAAATCCGCTAATTAAGCCGATTGTAGTAAATAACGGTAATCGTTGTTTAAATGTCTCCATATAGGCTCACCTACTTCTTACAGATATAGTTGAGCTTTATGTTTAAACTGGAATCGATTATTGAATTCTGGTTGGAATAGTTCCTTTGATTTTTCGAGAAAGAATTTTGCTGCATCTTCAGTTTGTTTTAAATATAAATCAATACTCTCTCTTTCACAGAGTTGATTGTATTCTTCTTGAGAAAGTACCGCGATATTTACCTCAATCTTTTTATCCGTTGCCGTTTCAATTATGACATCGTACCAATAGAAATTTGGTTTCCCTGGAATTTGGATATCTTGTAGAGAAACACTAAACGTTGCCCCCTCTTCTGTAATATGATTAAGGACTAGTTCCGGGTTTTTAAATGCTTCTCTAGCAGAGAGCACTCCCCCAGTAGTAGTAGTTGCATATTGTAAATCCATTTTGATTTTCCACCTTTCTCCATATAAAAAAAGGCAAGCGACACCCACTGTAAAAACAGCGTGTGTCGCTTGCCTTAATTTCATATGTTCTGATTTGATTGTAGTTTTTTGTGTTTAGTTCAAACGTAATTCTATCACCTTAAATAATAAAAATCAATAAAATTGTATAAAAGTATATAAAAAATTAACGATTAATATAATTCAACAAGCTTGCGTCTTTTCGGATGTATGTTATTTGCAGTACGTGCCATGATCTGTTCATCCGCATCGATAGTAACACCTTCATTTTGGAGGGATAGCAGTAATACGTTGTCATACGTGTCCATTAAAAGTATATCTCTAGCCTTTTTGCGCTTTGGATAAATCACAACAAGCGGCACCCCTTCATCACCTTCTCTTCTTGAAAACACAACATCGTCTAATCTAGCAATCATTCGGTAATCATTTTCATTCCCAAAAATAAAGAAGAAATCTTGCATTACATCTTTATCTCTCTTATACGTTCGTCTAAGACCACCATCTATTTTCTCTTTAAATGTTTGAACTGTTTCAACAAATGCATAGCGCCAATCAGCATCTCCTACTGTACGTTTAGATAAAGGTAAGAGAATATCTTGTTCAAAGTTTTGATTATCATCTATTCCTAGAAGAATATCTGAAATAACATCTCCAGCTTCTTTCAAAGAGCAGATGTGCATATTTAGGTTTGGTAGATTCATTAAATGTTCATGATATTCTCGCATAGAAAATAAGAGATTCTTCATACGTACGTATGGAGGTTCTGCATCTTCTGCAAGGAACATCGACTTGTCATACATAACAAAAACAACAGTTATATTTTTAGTGTTTTTTTGTGCATATTCAATATACTTCCCCACCTTTTCAACTAAGGTAGCATTGGTTTCTTTGCACATATCCATTTCAATGTAAATATTTTTGTCTTTATATGAAATGTGTTCATCAGGAATTAGAAGTAACCCTGCATCTTCAATTTCTGTTTTCTTTTGTTTTTGATGATATGAGCGAATATCTAACTCGCATAATAATTTATTCGTATTGGTCTTTTTCGACACTTCCAAAAGTGTGCGTACTAATATTTCTCTTGAGCAGAGTGTATGTAGTGAGATTGAAGAAGAATATCTACGTTTTGAAGATCCTGCAGGAATCCTTCCTAATTCTTGAAGGTAATCAACCATTCTATCTTTTAAGGAGAATGTCGCACGTCTGGTTATACTATCATCTCTTTTATCAATTTTTTTAGTCAGGATAGCACCGTATTTTGAAAAACGATTAAGTTTCGTAAACACACTATCCTCAGAAAAATCTCTACCCTCAAATGCACTATAAAGCTGAGTAATTTGTCGTGTAGTAAGATACCTTTTGTAATATAAAAATGTAAATACAAATATATCGGCCTCTTTTAAACGAAAAGATTTCTGTGTACCTTTGCTTGTATATTTATACGTTTTACTTTTCATTATATGCAACTCCATAACTCGAATGTATTTTCAATAAATAACAACCATTTCTATATATCTTATTACAGCAAAATTTAGTTGTAAATTATTAAAAGTTTAAGCTGAATTTGCTTTAATCTAGATACTAAAACTTGTACGCTGAAGTTTGGATTACTTCTCTTCCTAAAAATTAGCTAGAAACATTGATTTATATAGTCTTTCAGTTCTTTTAAAATTGTTCGGACGGAAGACATGTTTTAACCGAACAATTTTTTAAAGGTTCAAGTATTGGAATAAAATCGTTAGGACGGCCTAACAATTTATTTAAACAATTACATTATATAAAGACATGTTACACATACAGAAAATATAATAGATTAATCACTTGTGCATTGTAGTTTCTTTTTGCTATTGAAATAGAAAAAGACCGACAAAATTATATTTGTCGGTCTATTGTTTAGAATGATAATTTCTTCTTTGCTGGTTGTGAATCGTCAGCAACTTCTACTTCAGGTTCAGCACCAAAATTTAATTTTTTCTTTTTAGGTTTTTCTTCTTGTACTGAATCATCAAATGCAAAAAGTTTATTTAAAACAGCATTGGATTTCTTTGAATTAGCTTGCTCACGTTCTTCTTTAATTCTCGTAATCTCATCAATAATATCACTAACACGTTTTGGTAATGGAAGTCCTGCAACAACTGAATAGAATTTTACTATATCCTCTTCTTTTTTTGTTGTATGTTTATTAACGTATGGAGCTATAGGACGTTCATCTACATATGGAGTTCTTTCTTTTAAGAAGTTTTCCATTTGATTAAGGAATGAGAAGTTGTATAATCGCCCTGCTCGCAGCGGTGATGTAACGATAGATAGCGCGCTTTTTTTAGCACTTTCTAGCTCTTCTCTTTCTGTATCGTATAAAACGCCTTTTTCTAGTGCGTTACCTAATTGAGTCAAGTAACCTAGCGGGTTTTCAGTGTCTAATTGATTTGATTTTAGTTCTAATTTTGCTAATGATAAAACGCCTGGTGTATTAATTACTTGAGCAAATTCACTCGCATCAAAATGTGTATCTGAAAACGGTGTAAATGATGAAGTAACTAGGTTAATCTCATGTAATGCATCAGCAATATATTTGTTACTATAGCTAGTATATTCGTTTGCTAAAGCACTTGGATTTTCCTCTTCAAATTTTCTATATAGTTTAGCGTTATCTATTAATACAATTGAGCCAAAAGCTTCTTGGTTCATAGCAATACTACGAATGCGTGAAGTTGCGTTTTCTAATACTTTTAAAGCCTCAGCATCACGTGGTAAAGTCAGTAACAATCCAAAATTGTAATCATGTTCATAGAGCATTTCAATAGCCTTTAATAGAGCACCAGTTCCTGTTCCTCCACCTAGACCACACGTAATCCAAATAAAATCACGATCTTCAAATTCCTGTTTTACCGCTTCGAAAATCTTTGTTTCATGCTTTACAAATGCTTCCTCTCCAACCTGTGGATTACGAGCTGCACCTTGTTCATATCCTTCTAACTGTATTTTACGGACGTTCCCTGTGTTTTTAATCTCAATTTTATTAAAATCTTGACTATTTGTATTAACAAGAATCGCACGATATGGGTATTTGTTATTTTTAATTTGTGTTTCTTTATTTGCGCACTCTGCTGCGATTGCACATCCACCCATACCTAGTCCTAAGAATCCAAATTTCAAACTAATATTTCCTTGGCTTTCGATTTCTGAAAAATTGCCTGCCATATGTATATCCTCCTCAAATATATATTTTAGTTGTTTTTCTCAACTCGTTTTTCCAGTTCCTTAATTAAAACATTTCCTAGATCTGTTACGTCATAAATTCGAACACGTCCTATTGCTTTGAAAGATATTAACCCTGCTCCTTCAAGTCTTGCAGTCATAATATCTAAAGCATATCGCGATGGAAGTATTTTTTTACCCTCATAATCTTTTTCATTCTCAATTTGATAGTCTTTATGATATTGGTTGATATAATCCCATAACTTTTCTTTGTTCATTGCGCCCTCGGCGTATAGCACACGTAAAGCCCAAATCCCATCATTTAAATTCTCACAAAGCACATCAATAATTTCACTACTACTCATTGATATATTAGACAATAATTTCACACCACCTTTAATAAATAATAAATTTTATCTATAGGTACAAAAAGACAAGATAATTATACGGAATTTAATACCGTTATAAAAGCCGTAAATACTTCGGTATATATTTCCGAAGTATTGTATGTACTAACTATAATACATCTACGGATGATAATCAAGAATCTTATTAAATCAATACTTTAAATACTTCCGTAATAATTACCGTAATTAATATTTTAATTGTTACGCATTTATTACGGTAATAAACACTGTAATGAATACGTAATGATTATAAAAGATGCATTTTAATAAGTGAAAATCCATGTAAAATTTTTAGTTCAGTTCACAGAATTTTAAGGTGATTTTGTACATAATCAAGTGTTAATCACGCTCACCCGACTAATCACCGCTCGATAACATAGGTATTATTGGTATGCAGCTAAATAAATGAGCAGTGAATGATTGAGTGATCAGGTATAAAAGTCCATGATATTTTATGTAATCTACAAAGGGGTTCTTTTAGTTTCTATAGAATTTTTATATAATGTATTATAGGACAGGCATCATATAGTTAGGTGGTGAGCAAATGATTGATGAACAGTTAAGCGATGGTTATTATCGCGTATCTGAAGTAGCAACCATGCTTGATATTCCTGAAAGTACTCTTCGTAGATGGTTGAATGATTTCGATGAGTACTTGAACATAAAAAAAGAACGCCAACTTAAATATGTTCATGAGGATAGTATTGATACAGTAAAAAAGATTAAACATTATTATTCTGAGTCAAAGAAAAAGCACGAAATTGTTGGGCTTTTAGATATGGATCCGACGGTTATTCGCAATGTTTATGCTGAAGATGTTGACGGTGATGGTGAACCAAAAGAAACATCACTAGTTAAAGCACAACAGGTCAATCCAGACTTTATAGAAGCTTTGACGGAAAAAATTACTGAGGAAGTTACAGCTAAAGTGACTGAAGAATTAACAAAACAAAATATGGAATTCTTCGCTGCGGTGGCTAAACAAAGTCAGGATAATTTCGATAGAATCAATAAGCGATTAGAGGAACGTGACGAAAAGTTAATGAGTACTATACGATTAATTCAAGAACAAAAAAGTGCTAATGCTCAGCGACAAGAGAATACTGAACAAAAAGGCGGCTTTTTCTCTAAGCTTTTTGGAAAAAAATAAAAAGGCTATCATTTGATAGCCTTTTTATTTTGCTTATTCTTAATATCATTTCAAAAGCTTAGTTCATTGATTATCAATATGATTCATTCACAGCTATTGTTTTAAACTTATAATAATCATAGAACTTAGGTTTATTTTGCTATACAAAGAGTTTTCTAATTCTATTTCTTCCAATCTGTGAACTACCCGCCACTTAACGTCCTAATGGACTGTTTGAAGTGGTGGCTTCTCGGTTAGTCGTTACTTTTGATAGCTAACGAATTTGTCCTAAGACAACCGAGCTAACCCCCTCGTTCCAAGGGTTATTTTATTGCTATCTATGCCAACGCTAATAGGCGTATTGCTTCATTTTTGATATTGATAGCTGCGTTATAATCTCTATCAAGATTTACACCACATATACAAGAATATACTCGCTCAGACAATGACATGTTTTTCACATTTCCACAACTGCTACATGTTTTTGTGGAAGGAAACCATTTGTCTATTTTCATAAGTTGTTTGCCTTGTTCGTGTAGTTTATAAGCTAAAAAAGAAGTGAACATACCCCAAGCATTATCAGCGACGCTTTTTCCAAAATGAAGTGCTTGCGACATGCCTTTCATATTTAGATCTTCAATAGCTACAACATCAAAATGAGTAGCTAACTCTTTAGACTTATGATGAAGGAAGTTCTTACGTTGGTTCGCTACTTTTTCATGTAACTTAGCTACACGGATACGTTGTTTATTCCAACGAATAGAACCTTTTGTTCTTCTTGATAATACTCGTTGTGCCTTTGCTAATCGGTCTAACATTTCACGATAGAACTTAGGATAATTGGCTCTCTCATCCTCAGAACTAACGTATAATCGATCCATCGCAAAGTCTAATCCAACAACTGTTTCTACTTCATTTTGTACAATCTCTTTTTCGTATTCAGTCAAGATAGACACATAGTATTTACCAGTAGGTGTCATAGAAATCGTACATGACTTGATTACATGGTCTTGTGGTATTTCTCTATGCTGCTTGATACGTACCATTTTCAGTTTTGGCAATTTAATATGACCGTTAAGCAACATAATATTTCCGTTCACTACATTCGTTGTATAAGACTTTCTGTCTTTTTTGCTTTTGAATGTTGGGAAGTCATTTTGACCACGAAAGAAATTCTTATAGGCAGTTTGCAAGTTTAGTTGAGCATTTGCCAGTGCTAATGAATCAACTTCTTTTAACCACTCAAATTCTGCTTTGTATTTCGCAGGAGTGGGAAGCTTTTGTTTCTTTAGTTGTTCCTTATCATCTTTGTGATTTTCATACGCTTCTTTCCGTTCGGCTAACATTCTGTTATACACGAAACGTACACAACCGAAGGTTTTACGCATAAGATGTGCTTGGTCTCCTGTTGGATACAAACGGAATTTATATGCTTTATTCTGCTTTGTCATATCATTTCACCTCACTTTTCACTTTGATTTTCAATATATTTTTTTACTACGTCTATTGATGAACCACCAGTAGTTAGTAAGCAAAAACCTCTTGACCAAAACATCTCTTTCAATAGTTTCATACTACTTAATTAGTAGTATGGAACTATTTTTATATTAATCATAAAAAAAACAGTTTATTCTTATTCAAAACTTACACCTTCACTCGATCACTCAACCATTCGCTAATCATTCATTCTAAAATAGTAATATGATTGACCGGTGATTAATTGACTGATTACAATTAGGTTTAATGCAATGAAATCAACCGTTCAATCACCACTCAACCTACATACGAAAATAACAGTATTTACACACGAGTGACTGGTGATTAGTTGGGTGATTTAAGGTGTGGATAATGAAAAATGTGCCATTAATGCGCTTTATCGATGATATTTTGTTAATTGAGCGACAATCAGGCGGTTGATCAGAGGCTGTTTAAGTTGTTCTTACTTATTGTGAATTGACTTTTGATTGAGCGGCGCTCAACGAGGTGTTTGAGTGGTGGTTATTTATACATAGTCATTTAGCAAAGGTCATACTTTTGAAAAAATCACCTTGCAACCATGGGAAAAACTATATATGATGTAGTTACTTTATATTTTTGTATTTTTTTATATACAAATTTATTAATAATAAAATATTTATATAATAAAAAATAAAATATAAAAAAGCAAAAAAAGGTTCATCAGCCCAATGAAATAGCGCCAACTACTTCATTGTGGTACACCGCACAAAAATCCCAAAAGAAATTTTCAATCGACCGCGGTAAACAAAGCCAATAAACCTTTTTATTTTGCATGAAATTATAAGATAATTTTACTGTATCTTATGTATTTGTGCAACTTAAAAAGGGGATTTCTTGCGTAATTTTAGGCATTGTTTACCGTTGTTATACAAGTATTACTCTTTTAAGAGAGTAGTATTTTTGTATCCGTGGTATGACAGTGCCTTTTTCTGCTCTTTCGAAAGGAGTTAGCAACATTATGCATACGCAAATGGCTTTTTCCCAACAGAACTTTAAAGTTCATGGGGTTAAATTTTTTGATGGACTATTAAACATCGTAAAACTAGAAAATGAAAGAAAAGAGTTACCATCTTCAGCTTTAGCTACTTACATCTTGCTTCACTTTGAATGCAATGATATAGGAATGCTACCACGTGAATTTCAAATAATGGATCTTGCTAAGAAAAGTGGGATTCCCTACACAACAATTTATACAGGGTTTCAAGTTTGTTTGGAGCGTAGACTCGTAAAAGAAACACCTGTTGGAAATCGTACTGTATATGAAATTGTAGATTATGCGTTGTATAACCACACTACTGCAGAAACTGCAAAGATGACAGGCATATCGCTATCGTATTTCCGTATTCCATTTCACCTAATTCAAACAACGATAATGAGTAGTCTAGTAAAGGCTCGTGATAATAGAGGGATTATATTCCTTTTAGATTTAATCAATACTTTTTCAAGAAAAGTAGGTATGGAACATTATAAACATAAAATTGAGGAGTTTCAGATTACAAGAAAGATGTCTTCCTTAAAAAGGAGATTAAATCGTAATGCAAAGAAAGTAAGACACTACATAGAAATTATTAACCCCATCGTGCAATTTACTGCAATCGATTCTAAAGAGAAGAAATCTAATGAAACAAGAATTACTAGTGCAAGGAAACAGGTAAAACAAATCATCATTGAGAAGTTCAACGTTGTATTTTCTTCAAACTGCGTAATTGAGAATGATAAAAAAGAATTACATAGACCAGTAGCGAAGTGCAGAAAAGAAGCGGTGTCTCGTTTGAAACATATGGGACAGGCGTTACGTAAAAAAGATAAAGAAAATATAATGACTGCATTTAGACAAGAAATTGTTGATATCGCAATCTATTTACCGACGAAACAAAAACAAAGTGAATTATTAATTTACGCAATGACTTATGCATTAGATCAAGTGGAAAGTTGTTTGAAAGAGCAAGAAATATTCTCTATTCCAGCATTTATGCGTGTAAAGTTTAGAGAGTCCTGGATAGGTTTTAAGGAAAAAAACTTGTCTACAGGGAAAAAACACGATGCAATGATAAATTATCATAAGAAGAATGGTGTTTATCCGGAATTTATGTGATTTTAAAAAAATATATATGGAAACCCTTGTTAAAAAGTTACTTAAAAGCAAGGGTTATTTGGCATGTTCTTTAATTTGAAGACATGCTTTTTTATTTAGGAAAATATATCTATTAGCATTTTTACGGAAGCATATAATTGATTTACGTTATGTTTGGTTACGACTCGGTATGTTCATAATTCGATTCAATACTTGTGGTTATCTTAGTAATATGATTCTAACCTTGTGAATTCTTAGTAATATGGTATTTAACTTCTTAATTTGTGATTTCTATGATGTAGAGCTTGTATGTAATGGGGATATTACGATAGTGAATTTAGCTTAATATCCAGGAACGTATGTAATACAAGGCTTTAGAGGTGTTTGCTGAATCTCTTTATAATTAATGATTGAGTTTAGTTATATATATTTCTTGTTGTTTTTATATAAAATACTTGGATTATTTATATTTAATTACTTGTATTTTTTTAAATTAAATACATAGAAAAATAGAAAGAAGGAATAAATATAAGTTTACAAGGAGGTAATTAATCTATTGACTTTTAAAATTCATAGAGGTATTCTTATACGTGAACTACAATTAACTAAGAGAAATATACAAATTAATAGATTTAATTTCTAGCTAAACGGACACACCGAAGGCACATAACCTGCCATCGGTGTGTCTTTTTTTTGTATAAATAACAATAAAAAGGGAGAATTTGAAGCTATGAACGAAATTGTGAACATGAGTAAAGAACGATTTACAAAGTATTGTGAGGAGAATGCAGCATTTGAAGAGGATATTAGTCGCATTATTAATCACTACTTTTTATTACTAGGGAATAAGGCAAATATCTTACAGGAAAGAGAATTTAATAACGAAATTGAAGAAAAAACGTTTAAAAATAATGTGAAACGTTTTGAAACTCTATTCCCTGCAGCTGTTAAAAATACATTTTTAAAAGGATATCAATTATGCCTTGAGTTTATAAATCATCCTGAAACGCAAATTCCTGAGAATCTATATACTGATCCGAATTTTATAAAAGATATTCCTTTTGCCTTAGCAAATGCATCTGAATATGAATTGTACGAAATCATTCGTACAGATGAAACACAGGAATTTAGTGTATTTGCTATACGAACATATGAAGGGATTCGTCCATTGTTAGAACAAGTATTTTGCGAAGTTGCATTCACTGGTGCTGAATATGCTTTTGAACATGAGCGAATGGAAAAAGGAATTGAATTAAAGAAAGGTAATAGTACCTCGTTAACCAAAGTTCCTGTAGATCGTCTTTTCGCGATTACGCCTTCTGTTAATGGAGTTGTTGTACATGCGGAAGAACATTGCGAGATTTGGAATTTAAATTGGAATAGCAAAGTAACAATTAATGATCCTTTTATTGAGCTTGCTGAGGTTACGTTTATTCATCAAACAAAAGATATGATTCAAAAAAATATTGAAGATGGTGTTTTATACTACAGCATTCTTTATCTTGGTACACCTTTACATGAGATACAAGATCGATTAGAAATACGAGTAAAGCTAAATTCTGATTTTGGAGCTCCACGTACAATGGAACAAGTTGAAATTGAGTATATTTTGAATGAGATTATTGGGAAGGTTCATCTTGAGGCACAAATTCCAATTGAAAACATGATTTTAATCCAACGTTAGATTTTGTAGGAGGTTAACTATGGTGAAAAAAATCGTTTTAGCTATTAGTGATACTGTATATACGGCATATTTACGTGAGGATTTTATTGGTGCGGGATTTGAAGTAGCTGATAGTGATGTGATGCATATCAAGTATCTAGATGAAATTCTAGATACAGAACAGCCCGATATTCTATGTATTAATGACAAACGATTAAATATTGATGCGGGACATGAAGAGAAACGTGAATTGATTATCTTACAGAAACTAAGAGATATTCGCTTTAATCGAGATATTCGTATTGTGGTATTTACAGAGCGTGAAAATGATGATGAGTTTTTGGCGAAACTGATTTATCTAGGTATCTATGACATTTTTAACTCTCGTAGAATTGATATTGATAATAAAGTTATCCCGCAGCTGCTACAGGAGTCGGATATTAAAAATGTAGCAGAAATTGTAGGCGCAAGTCAGGCACCACAACAAACAAAGTTACCCGAAGTTCCTGTTGATGAGGAAGAAGAGGAAGTATCAAGTGAATTAGAGGAAGGTGGCAACAATGAAGCTTCCTCTAACTCCAAGAAACTATTTAAAAACAATCAAAAGCGTAAGTCTGTTCCAGGTGAGTCACAAAAAGCACCTATTATAAAAAAACAATATAAATTGGCTTTTGAGCCGGTATATGAAAAACAAATAGGTATTGCTATTCCGAGAAGAACAATTGTTGTGGCCAGCATGAACAAAAGAAGTGGTGCAACTTTTGTTTCACATCTTTTAGCTGCTTACTTAAATGAACTACAGATTGATGTGAACTATATAGAGAATCTATATGATGATGGATATACGTATCCTTTATTAAAGGGATATACAGAAGCACCAGAAAACTATCGTAGTGAATTTATGTTACAGCGATATAAGGAGATGCTACAGAAGGAATCTGATATATTATCAATTCCAAAATGGAAGCAAGGAAGAATAAATTATATCGTAAAGAATCCTATAGTGGACCAAGAGCTGAAAAACGAAACAGAGCAGGACTTTGACCATTTTATTAAGGTATTATTGGCTAACCAAGAAGCGCCTATATCTATTATTGATGCGGGGTACGATTGGGATAAAGATTTATACCATGAAATATGTGAAATGGCAGATTTTATTTTCTTTGTAGCAGAACCAGATCTGCATCAATTGTTAAAGATAGCGCATCCTCTTACACAAAAGGAGAGAAAACTTGTTTCTTACTTAGTTTTAGAGAAAACGAGAATTATTGGGAATAAGTTTTCTACTGCACTTTTAAAGCATGAAGTAGTAGAAGAATGTTTTGGCGATAAGGTATTAACTGCTTTAGCACCATATGAGATAGAGGATGTATTTGAATCTCAATTAAAAAGTAGTACGTTACTATCTAGTCGGAACTATTATAAAGAGCTTGAAGGAATAATGAAGGAAATAGCAGAGTTATTACTGCCAAACCAATTGTTGAATCAAAAGAAAAGTTCCATTTTAAGTGGATTTCGATTTCGGAAGTCTGAAAATTAAGGAGGGGTGAAGAAAGATGCAAAAATTTATTATAGGGGCCGCCTCAATATTATTATTTGTTGGCTGTTTATTCTTAATGACAGATATGATTATTGGAGATACAACACACACAGATAATAAGTCTGCATCAGAACGCGCTGGAAGTACAGCAATGGATAAAGCCGTAAAAGTAGGTGTTTTACGAGCGCAAGAAGAAATTGCTATTGAACCAGGTATCGCAAAGAAAGAATTTGAAAAGTCTTATAAACAAAATGCAACATTTAAGGATCCTGCATCAAAACGAGAGTTTTCTGTACATGCTGTACAAGAGCAACCTGCAATGATTGCGGTTGAAGGAGAAGCGGAAGCTGCTAGTTATACGAAACAATTTGATGAAAAGAAAGGTAACATTAAGAGTAACGCAAGACACATATTTATTTATGAAGCAGATTCTGACAACAAGAAAGCTGGAGGAAACGTGAAATAAATAAGAAAAAGTAGGTGTGTAAGAAATGCAAAATACAGTAACAACAGCGCTTTTTCTAACGCTTTCTTTATTATTGATAACTCTTATACCAGAAGGTGTACTGTATGGAATGCAGTTAGTAAAAGCACATGATTTTGCTTCTAGTACAGTAGAGTTAGCAGAACAAACAGGTGGTTTTCAGTACACATATGAAGGAAAAAACGTAAATCTAATTCCTGATATAGAGAAGAAAATGAAAGAGCAGAATATGGATGGATGGAAATATGAATATACTAAAGGGCGCGTGGATCATAATCAGCCGTTAAATTTTAAGATAAAAGCTGAACATCACTTCTTTATTTTTAAAATGATAGGGATTGATAGTGTGAAAGCACCAATATGGGCTAACAAAGATGGAATGGGACAAATCTATTTCCGTTGAGAATATCAATATATATAAAGAGTTAAAAACTATACTGAAAAGTGTAGTTTTTTTACTAGAAATAAATATTTATAAATAAATATATAAAAATACTTTACAAGCCTATTTCTATATGGTAATATTTTCCATATAGAACAGCGGTTATAAAAAAACGCTAATTTATAAATTTATATGTTAAAGTATCTGGATTTTATATTTAAATTCGATACAATAAAGGAATCTATTAAAAAACTAATATACTTGGAGGAACAAACAATGGCTAACAAATTTTTAAAAACAGCAACAGCATTAACAATTATGGGTACATCATTACTAGGAGCAGGAGCATTTACTGCTAAGGCTGATAACACAGACTCATTAAAATTCAGTGATGTTCCAGCAAATCACTGGTCTACAAAAGCAATTTATGATTTAACAAATCGTAAAGTAGTACAAGGATACGGAAATAATATCTTTGGTTTTGGTGACAATGTAACTCGTGGGCAAGTTGCTCGTATGATTTATATGTACGTTAAACCAGCAGATGCAGATGCTAGCTTCAAAAATCCATTTACAGATATTAGAGGACACATGTTTGAAAAAGAAATTAGAGCACTTGCTAAAGCAGGTCTAGTAAATGGTTATGGTGAAGGGAAATTCGGTCCAGATGATGTCTTAACTCGTGAACAAATGGCGCAAGTACTTACAAATGCTTTCAAGTTCAAAGCTACTAAGACAACTTCCTTTACTGATGTTGATAAAAACTCATGGGCATTAAAAGCAATTAGTGCATTAGAAGAAAATGGCGTTACTATTGGTACAGGAGGTAAAATGTATTCACCATATGCACATGTAACTCGTGAACAATATAGCCAGTTCTTATATAACTCTATTAATGCAGTAGAAAAAGAGACTAAACCAGAAGTGAAGCCAGATCCAAAATCTGAAACAAAACCAGAAGAAAAGCCAGAAGTGAAGCCAGATCCAAAACCTGAAACGAAACCAGAAGAAAAACCAGAAGTGAAGCCAGACCCAAAACCTGAAACAAAACCAGAAGAAAAGCCAGAAGTGAAGCCAGATCCAAAACCTGAAACGAAACTAGAAGAAAAACCAGAAGTGAAGCCAGACCCAAAACCTGAAACAAAACCAGAAGAAAAACCAGAAGTGAAGCCAGATCCAAAACCTGAAACGAAACCAGAAGAAAAACCAGAAGTGAAGCCAGACCCAAAACCTGAAACAAAACCAGAAGAAAAACCAGATACAAATTTACCATCAAGTATAGATAAAGGTTTAGTTACAGAGGAAGTTACGTATAATCCAAACGCTATGAAAAACCCGATTGCTCAAAAATCCATTTCTACAGAAGCGCAAAATCTTATTAAGAGTGTGAATAGTAAATATGGTACTAACCTTAAGTATGCAGATATAAATGGAACAATTAGACTGGTTGATAAAAATATGTACTTACCAGAAGGTACAATTGGGGCACAAGTCTACGTTAATGCAACTAGTGAGAATGATTTTAAAATTATTTTCTTAGATAATAACGAAGCAACTATTGAATTAGCTAAAAAGTGGACTACGATGTTAAATTCTGATTTAGTTCTAGATAAAGAAATTCAAGAAACTGTAGATGCTCAAGAAATTAATAACTTTGAAAAAGGAAAATATAAAATTCGTGTAGGGCATTCTACAGCTGACCACATGATGTACATTCAAGTACGTGTATAATATCATTGCAATTCAATGTTTCATTTGATATATTGAAATATGTAATATAACAATTAATAAATAAATTTGATTTATTTACGTAAAGGACACACCTTACGTACCTCCCAAGGTACAGGTGTGTCCTTTTTTATGTTTAAAGGAGGGATTTTATGAAACTGAGTAAAAAAGTATTATTAACCTGTACTTCTTTAGTTTTGTTATTACCGTCAGTAGCAAGTGCAGGAAATAGTGATGTACCATTTTATGATGGAAATGAAACTACGATTTTAGCGTCAGACGAATTACAATTGAAAGGAAAACTACTTAGGTCTGGAAGTAGATATAAGCCAAAAGAGTTCGACTATAAAGCCGATATACATTTTCCTGCTGTTTATAATGGTTCTTTTAATTGGGGGAATCCAAGGGAAAACCTTATCCAAAATGAAGACCATTCAGATCCTTATGTGCGTATATCAAATGACGGCTATATTAACCCTTCAGTTGTAGTGGGAGATAGAATGGTAACTGAAGTGGAGAGAATTACAAATAGCATAATTACAGATAAATATTGGGGCAACCCTCAGTTTGTTTTAAAAAATTTAATTCCACATAAGATTACAAATAAAGAATCCTTTGAATCTTATGGACATTTCTATTGGATTAGGGACATTGCATATCTTTCTGGTGGATATGCAGGGGCTGGTGGTGTAAATGATGTGAATAGGTATAGCTTGTGGTATGTGCGCACAAGTAAACCTCAAATAAAAGATTTTAAAGCTACTAGTGGGCCAAAAGATATACCCGTAAAATTTACATTTAACGGTTTTGAATATGTAAGTAAAAATAAAGGATACAATGACCGAGATCCTAATGGAACAACAATAAACCCTTATCAAAAAGCTGCTGGAGAACGGAACCGAGTTAAATGGATGTTAGATATTACAAAAGATGGCGAAACCGTGTATCATCAAGAAAATTATCTACGTTCAACTCCGCAAAAAGATAATCAAAAACCAAATGAAGGTGATGCAGGGCAATTTAAGTCAGAAGAACTAAAGTGGCAGCCACAAATGTGTGGCCGATATACTGCAAAAATTAAAGTCATTGATGCTGTTCAAAGGGAGTCAAATGAGAAAACTGTTGATTTCACCATAAATGGTAACTGTGGTACAGAAGTAACACCTAATCCAGATCCAGGTGCTGAAGATGATTTTAAATATAAAATCGATTTCTCTGCTGACCGAATAGAAGGAGAAACAGCAAGAGAAGGAAAGAATATAAAAACAAGAATAGATGTATCACGTGATAATTTTAAACCAGAACGTGACCAATATAGAGCAAAGGTAAATAACAATATTAATAAGTCCGAGCAAGCGGTAAATAGTTCTGAATCCGATAGAGATAGTGCGCAGTCTAGTCTTAGTTATTGCCGTCGTAATCCAATTCATGAGGTAGATGCAGAAGGGAACCATCACTATTACGATAGAGACTGCTCTTGGGAAGAAAATAGATTAGATAGTGCAGCAAGTAGGTTAGATACAGCAAGGCAGAAGTTAGAAAAAGAGAAAAATAAAATTAAAAAGTTAGATGAGCTAGAAGCGAAGTATGCAAATCCTGAAACGGTAGTTGTGCTCAAGCATAACGGACAACAAGTAGCGACACAAAAGGTAAGGTTAACTGAAGGAGAAAAGAAAACATTGAACCTTGGCTGGCAACATAAGGGGAAAGGAACAATTCAGGCAGAAATTAACCCTGCTGGTAACCGATTAGATATAGAAGAAACCACATACAAAAATAATCCTATTAAAACAGCTATCTATTCACCATCTCATGAAAAAGGAATGTGCGGAGTAACGAGTGTAAAAGGTGTGGTAGAAACAGTAAGTGAACGTGTGTCAAAAGAGGACACAGTGGGAGAAATGTTCTATGAAACATTAAGTGGAAGTATTGATAATTTAGAACCATCTAAGCTCCATGCGGGGTATGGTTATTCTTATGAAGTTAATGGGAAATACAAAAATGATTGGAATACTAATTATCCAGGTGTATTTACAAAAGCAACGGCACAGTATCCATTTGCAGATGAAGGACTAAAAACAGCATATGATTTAGAGAGTGTTTCTAATAATGGCTTAACATCTAAATTCCTACCTAAAAATATGTATTTGTCTGAAGTAACAGGACATGTCTTTGATAGTAAAAGACCAACTAAGTCTTTATATTGGGATGGTAAGGAAAAAATTATTGATGGCCAACGAAAATGGTATGCGCCATTAAAAACAAAAGATAGAAAATATTCGTTCAATGTTGAAACAAACCCAGCAGGTGTGAATGAAATGAGTTTGTGCCTGACAGATGAAGTGGAAATTAAAGGTGTTGCGTACGATGATTTTAAAAAGAGAAGGGTGCTTGCGGATCTTCCATTCCCTGTGCAAACACCAGGTTGGAATTGGGTTGGAAAGGAAAAAATTATTACTGATTTATCAAATTGGTACTATATGAAGAATAGAAATTAGATTAATAGTATTGTATAATGACTTGAATCGACAAAAGTATATAATCCTTCTTGAACTAGTAGCTGAATGGATAAACCAAAGGCACACCCCTTAATGGGGTGTGCCTTTTTTCATAGAAAGGGGAAATTTGAGTGGATAAAAAGAAAAAGCAGCGTGTGAGACGAGTGATTTTTCTTGGAGTAATCGCAATGATAGTATCAATATATATTGGAAATGAATTTCAAGATCGAAATGGGACAAGTTATGCTCCTGCAAGATATTTTGAGACGGGAACAAAGCTTGTTTCATTCTAAAAGTCTAATAAATAATAAAAAGAAAAAAGAGACAGCAGTTATATAATGCTGTCTCTTTTTAGGAGAATGGGATCAGGAGAAATTACCTATCCCTTTCTTTTTGAAGATGGGTTTTAAATCCCATGCAAACTCTTTCTTTTCAGTACCTGTTGAACCCAAAATTCCTTTATAGTAGAATCTATCGGCATCTTCTGTTTTATCAAAATTATAAATATAAGCACGCGTTTTAGATTCTCCAGGCTTTAATTTAACATCTCCAGTTTCAAATGCCTCTCTCACCGGAAATCCTGATAAGTTTTTATCGTTCAATCTAAAATCAGTAAATGGAGCTTCTTTCTCTATATTCCCTTTATTTGTAGCTGTAAAACTAATAATAACAAGATAATCTTTAGCAGGTCTAAGTGTCATATTAAAATCAGGAGAGGGATTGTATTTGTATTCCAGTGACTTTTCAACATCTGAAATTTGAAATTCAATATCTTCCATAGTTATAGATTTATTGTATTTTATCATTTTATAAGACTCATTATTTTGATTGCTTGATTTACTTTCCGGTCCACTTTGAGTTTCCTTCTTTTGAGTTGTTTCATTATCATTTGAACACCCAGAAATTAACATTAAAATCATTGATATTAGAACAATAAAAACATTTTTCCGCAAATTAATATCCTACTTTCTTTATATATGGTTATTAGTATTATAACTATATATAATTCGATTTACAATGTATATTAAAAAGGAATGAATAATGGAGAATAGAATACATGACATGTACAATAGTTGATGTTATAATAAGTGTAGAAGTATTATAATAATAGTTTTTGCATAAACTAAAGAAGACGAGATGCTCCAACATCTCGCCTTATGTAACTGTTACCGCAAGGTGGCTAGTTGCTAAAAAAAGTTTATTTTTTCTTAGAACCGCCCTTCACTGAACTGGACCCGAAAAGTTAGACATATATTTAAGCAGCTAATAAGGATTGAATTCTGTATTTTACAGGAGGCAATCCTTTTAATTTTGCCTTAATCCTTTTATTATTGTAATAATAAATATAATTCTCTAGTTCTTCCCTAAAGTGTTCCATACTTTCAAAATCTTTAAGATAAAGTAATTCAGATTTTAATAAGCCAAAGAAATTTTCAATGACTGCATTATCTAAGCAATTTCCCTTACGGGACATACTTTGAGTTATATTATTTTCTCTTAAAATATATTGATATCTATCCATTTGATAGTGCCAACCTTGATCTGAATGAAGGATAGGAGTATCTTCTTTATCCAAGCATTTTAAAGCCTTATCTAACATCCTTTCGACTAGAAGGAATGTAGGGCGTTTCTCAATATTATAGGAAATAATCTCACCATTAAACAAGTCTAGAATAGGAGATAGGTAGAGTTTTTCACCAAACAAATGAACTTCAGTAACATCTGTAACCCACTTTTCATTAGGCTTAGAGGCCTTGAAATCACGCTTCAAGACATTTGGCGCTACCTTCCCAACCTTCCCGCGATAAGAGCGGTATTTAGTGATTCTTACCAACGATTTTAACCCTAATTGATTCATTAAGCGAAGGACGGTTTTGTGGTTAATGGTATAGCCCTGATTACGTAATTCAAGTGTGATACGCCTATAGCCATATCGCCCTTGGTGTTCCTGAAAAATCTGCTTAATACTTTCTTTAACCTCGTTATATTTATCTTCACGACTCATTTGTTTCACCCAGTAATAATATGTACTACGAGCCATTTCAGCCGCTTTAATCAAGTCGATAATTTTATATTCATGCCTTAACTCATATATTATGTGTGCTTTGTCTTTTTCAGAGATTGTTGTTTTTGTTGAATTAAGGCGTGTAACTTTTTTAAATAAGCATTTTCCATGCGTAAGTATTCAATTTCTTTTTGTAAATCATTTTGAGAGTTAATATTTTGTTTTTTCTTAGGTGCAATAGCCTGTTTCTTCTTCACAGTGGAGTACCCCTTACTTGTTTTACGAAGAGCATCTATCCCCTGTGATTCTAGCATTGATCGCCACTTCCTAACGGTACGAGGAGATGGAACGTTGAACATAGCGGCCGCTTGTAGGGGCGAAGCTCCTGTATTGTTCATAAAATTCAATACTTCCATTTTAAACTGAATGTCATACCTTGTACATTTAGAGTTTAAGGACTCTATTCCTTGTTCTCTAGTACGTGCCACCCACTCTTTTAATAACGATATACTGACTTGATATTTTTTGGCAGTCACTTTAAAAGAATCATTTGTATTTAAATAATGTTCAACGGCATTTTTTTTTAATTCGAATTTATATTTTCTAGACATAATAAAACCGCACCTCCAATTGTTAGTTATTTGTCTAACAAATTGGGTGCGGTTCACACACGCTTGCAGGCATTGTGGGTGGTTCTTTTCGTTTTTCGTCGCTTTTTTTGTGTTTTCTTCCAAGACATTGAGAGGTATTTACCTACTCGTTTTGCAAAAAACACAGCGACTTCTCTAGCAATTACTTTTAAAATTTCAATTGCTATTATGAAAAGTATTTCCATGCGATCACCTCCTTTCTCCATAAAATGAAAGAGAAAGGATAGCAACCAACCACCCTGAAATATTCAGTTACGTTATATTCATTATACCATATTTACGGGTGGGTTAATAGCTTAAAAACCTTGATATGACAATGTTTTTAAGGGTTTTTGAGTTTTGAAATCAGAGGTTTGAAATGGTAAAAATAATATTTTTTTTAGAAATGATTGACATATAACTCTATATATCATAATATTGAAATTGTAATATTAAAGAAACCAAATCCAACATTTTCATATAGACTTTAGATTAGCTAAAAGGACACACCTAAGGCGCATTATGCCATAGGTGTGTCCTTTTTTTGCGTTTAAAGGCTACATAAGGAGGAATACAAAAATTGAAGCCATCTAAGTTTCAAAAGAAGCAGATTGTTGCGGTAGGTCTAGCCGCTGCAACAGTAGCGGGTATCTATGGATACAATCATTTCGCAGTAGAAAATGCTGTAAAACCAACAAAGATTGTTGTAGCCGCAAAGGATATACCTGCACATACAGAAATTAAAGAAGACATGCTAGTGGAACGAACTTTACCTGGTGATGCGATTCCCCCAAATGCATTACGTGTAAATAAAAAAGAGGTTGTAGGTAAGTGGACAAATGATGGGCAACCCATTACAGAAAATAGCTATCTCTTTAAAAACAAAGTAGTAAAGAAAGAGGAGTTACCGGACTCTGCTATTTTAAATTTGAAAGATGGAGAAGTTGCTTTCCCGTTACTCGTTGATTTGGAAACAAGTTCAGGGAATAGTATTATCCCAAACACGTATGTGGACTTGTATTTCAAACAAGTTGTGAAAGAAGGAGACAATGAGAAGGTTGTCTTTGGTGGTCTGTTCCAACGTGTACGTGTGACGGCTGCAAAAGATAGCAATACAGAAGATGCATTTGTGCTAGAAAAGAAAGAATCAAAAGAGGAACAAGAAGGAAAACAAAAGCCTAAAGTAACGCGATTATACACACTGGCTGTTTCCCCTGAACAACTTCAATACTTAAATCGTGCAAAAACACTTGGAGATGTCATTCCTGTTGCAGTTGGACAAAAGGTGGAGCAAACAGGGAAAGAATTAGAACCAGCTGAAGGATTCTCACAAATATCTGATCAAAAGAACATTTTAGACTATGTAGAGAAGCATTCGACTAATCCAATTTCTAAAAATGTAAAAGAGTATGTAGCACAGTATCTGAATGAATCTAAGTAAGAAAGGGGTTATTAAGATGGAGCGGCAAGCAAGAATCATTGCCTTTTATGCAACAAACGAAAATGTAGGGAAAAGCACATTAAGTATTGCGATGGCAAATGAATTAGCTCATTTAGGGAAAAAGGTGCTTTATGTTGAAGCAGACCAAGTAAGACCTAGCTTTGCGGTTGGAACTGGTCTTAGCCACGATAGTAAAAACATCTTAGAACTTGTAAGAAAAGAAAATGAATACAATCTCTCGCAATATATTTGTACCAAGCAAGATTTATTAGAGAGAAAAATGAATCCAAGGTTGATGCAAAAATTGCACGATAAGATGGATTTTCTAGTGTTTCCATCAGGTTATAACTTAGCTCAATTCCCAGAGATTCAAAACAAAGAACTGTTTGTAACGACATTTATAGAATCACTTGTAGATACAGAATACGATTCTATCATTCTATCAGTACCAACT
This sequence comes from Bacillus sp. FDAARGOS_527, assembly GCF_003812125.1. NCBI lineage: Bacteria > Bacillati > Bacillota > Bacilli > Caryophanales > Bacillaceae > Bacillus > Bacillus sp. FDAARGOS_527. The sequence goes on along the minus strand of NZ_CP033789.1, from coordinate 120,077 downwards.
GAATTATCTGAGGTTCTGAGTTATCCAATCCTATACCAATCAGACCTTGTAATTCATGTGTTAAACGGCAACCCTCGTGGTGCAATAGCAATTAAAAGAGAATTACAACTACTAGAAGAAGCAAAGCTAACATTGCCTCGTATGATTCATGTTTTAAATATGGCAGATGAGGATTATGTAGAAGATATTGAAAAGCTTTCTTCCCAAAAAATTGCGGTGACAATTCCGTATGACAGGGATCGTACGAGTTATGAATGGGGGATGCAGTTTGGTTCCCCGCAAATTAATACAAAGGTCCATCACATTATGGAAGCAGCTGGTCTTGATATTCCAACCCAGCATACATCCTCTATGAAAAAGGGTCTCTTTGGTTTACGAAATTAAAAGGGAGGCAGTAGTATGTGGGGCTATTTACAGGGAAAACAAGTCGCCTTAAAGCGAAATCGAGTTGATTTATATCATTTTGGTTATATGATTCGTTCCAAATCAGCTCGAAAGTTAGGAACAACTACAGCTCAACAAATTAAAGATATCACGGATGAAATTCGTGCATTTTTAGTAAAAGACCATCGTGATATTTTAAGCGAATCTTTTATGAATAAAGAAAAGAGAGCAGCTGTAGAACAAATCATTAAAAGCTTTCTATTAAGTAATCAAGTCGTCATTTCAGATGTACCTTCTGAACAATTATTAAATATGGTATGTGATGATATTGTGGGATTTGGAATTATAGAACCTTTAAAAGAAGATCAGGATGTAACCGATATTTATATCAATGGTACAAAAGAAATTATTTACGAAAAAATTGGAGAGGGAGAGTTAACATTCCCTTACCGATTTGAGACGGAAGAAGAGGTAAAGGCTTTAGCCTATAAGATGGTAAATAGTACGTCAGAGTCATTAAATACAGCAAAACCATATGTGGACTGCGTGTTTCCCTATATCCGTATCAATATTGCTTTAGATGAACTTGGGGGACTCGGGACAACAATAACGATTCGTAAGAATGCAGATCATCTTCGTGCTTCTGAAGAGCGAATGTTATCTACTAATCAAGCGTCAAAAGAGATGTTGGACTTTTTGGCTGCAGCCGTGAAAGCCAAAATGAATATTCTAGTCGCTGGAGCAACAGGGACAGGGAAATCAGAGTTTATGAAATTTCTTGCTTCTCATATTCCGAAAGGAAAGAAAAAAGAACGTACTCTTGTAGTAGAAGATAACCCTGAATTATATTTGCATCGAATTTTTCCAGAACATCACTTTGTTCCGATGCAATGTAGGGCATCGGAAGTAGAAGAAAATGCAATTGATTTTGATAGATTGTTAACGAATGCACTACGTCAAGGACCAAAGCGATTAATTGTAGGGGAATCGAGGGGTAAAGAAGCATTAAAAATGATTAACTTTTTCCAAACAGGCCACCCTGGCTTTACCTCTGTCCATGCAAGAAGTGCCATAGAAGCAGTCAGACGTTTAATGCTCATGTGTCTGCAAAGTGGTGCGAATATTGATGCCCAGTATTTATATGAATTAATTTCACAGACATTCGATGTGATTGTCTTTTTAGAAAAGAAAGATGATGGGAATCGTTATATTACAGAGATGATTGAATTATTAGATTATCGAGGTGATATACAGTTTAATGAACTTTCTCAGTTTATCCCGACATACGAGGAACAGGATGAGATAAATGAAAGCATAGGAAAAATTCATGGACAGCACATTATTACAGGGAAAATGTCAGCTAAAATGGAGAAAAAATTCCGTTCTGCTACTTCTGTAAATCCAGCTCTTTATGCACCGTTCCTATCACAACAGGAGGTGCAGTATGCATAGTTTGTTCGCCTATGGATGTATATTATTAATCTTTATTAGTGTAGTATTACTTGTTTTACTTTTTGCAAAATCTAAAGGTTCTGCACTTTCCCAATTTGTACAAGAAAATGAGAAAGAAGAAAGGCGCTTGGAATTAAGGAATATTAAAGGCATACGAATGTATCTTCCACAATCTGTTATCCAAGAAGCCCAAAAGTACGAGTGGAAATTGACGAAAAGCATGTACTGGGTATATACGATTCTTTCGGGAATGAGTATAGCAGCAATATTCTACTTCTCATTTGGAAGAGATCCTTTTACCCTGATTTCTGCTTTATGTGGATTTTTAGTTCCGAGATTTCTTCTCTATCGAAGAAAAAAACGTTACTACTTGGTTGTCATTGACCGTCTCTCTATTTATATGAAGGCAGTAGCGAATGCGCTTCAAATTAGTAATAACGCTAAACGCGTGTTAGTACAAGTAAAGCCAATGATGCATGAGAGTATTCAAGAAGAAATAGAAAAAGTTTCTCTTTTATTAGAAGGTGGAACTACAATGCACCGTGCATTTAAAGGATTCAATGAAACTTTTAATTTTAGAGAATTGGTTTTCTTCCATGAAATGTTGGAAGTGTGTAGTCGAGAAGGCGGGGCGAATTCAGTACAAGTCTTATTAGATATTGCAGAAGATTTCGAAAAACAAAAGCTATATCTGGCAAGATTACGTTCTAGTTTGTCGCAAGCACAACGTGCGTTTGTACAGAACTGCTTAATCGTGATTGCCATGCCGATTGTGATTATGTTGATGTCAAAAGAAGCATATGGATTTTTAGCAGGTTCTATGATGGGGAAAATTGCATTAACGGTAAATATGTTAATTGTCTTTTTCTTAGCAACCCGTGTAGAAAAGATTGCAAATTATAATCCAACAGAAAGAGGGGAATAAAGTGGCTACGATTTTAGCTTTAGTGGTATTCGTTGTCATGTACTGGGTATTCTCTACCTTTCTACAAAGTAAAAAAGACAGCGGTAGCCTACTTACAAACTATGTAGAAAATGCAAAACGAATTGAAAAAAAGAATTTAAATCAAATGATGCTTGCTCCCTTCCAGTCGTTATCACATAAGTATCTGACAGAAGAAAAGAAAGAGCAGATCCAAAAAAAATTAGAAGAAGCTGGTTTGGATACGAAACCAGAAGAATATTTGAAAATGAAGGTTGCCTATCCCATCATTTTCACCTCTGTTTTCTTGATATGTACGGTGTTTCATGATTACTACTTATTTAAAGTGGGCGTTTTAATTTCACCGCTACTTTATTTCTATCCTGATTATCTATTAAAGAGAAGAATCAAGCAGGCTATAGAAGCAAGGAAGTTCGAATTACCGGAGTATTTAATTCCTATGCTGCAGTTGTTAAAAACACATACAACATTAGAAGCAGTAAAAAAGGCGCAGATATATGCCGGGAGACATCTTCGACCGTATGTATCTACACTTACAGCGGAATTAGAAATGTATGCGGGTTCGGATCAACCATTTCGAAACTTTGCAGCAGCCCTAAATAGTCCAGAAGTAAATACCTTTACCATTGCATTGCAACAAGCACAAAAAACGGACAAGGTACAGAGTCTTCGTATTATGGATGCACAGATTAAAATGATGCGTGAGTTAAAACATGAGAACTATAACCGTCTCATTCAAAATAAGCCAATGGAAATGAATAAATTTAACGTAGCGGTTATTGGATGTATTGTGATTTATCCAATGGTTATTGTTATTCAATCCTTAATGCAAGGATTTGCAAGTATATAGAAAAACATTATTCAAAATGGAATAGGTAAAGGAGCAAAATATATGTTAACGAAAATGAAGAATTGGTTAAAAAATGAAGACTCACAATTATCATCAGAAAATGGTATGTTAATCGCCTTGGCGGTAATTATTGTGCTAGTAATTGGACCATTTGTATGGAAAGCAATCCAAGGTGGCTATGATACAATTCTAGCTCGATTCACAAAAGCATCAAGCAATGCAGATGTGAATACATGGAACAAGTAATAGAAGTTTTAGATGAATGATGCTTATTACGTATAGATCAAATAAATGGATAAGGGAGATTCAATCATGTTAGGAAAAATGAAGAATTGGTTAAAAAATGAGGATTCACAGTTATCATCAGAAAACGGTATGTTAATTGCCTTGGCGGTCATTATCGTATTAGTAATTGGACCGTTTGTATGGAAAGCAATCCAAGGTGGTTATGATACGATCCTGGCAAGATTCACAAAAGCATCAAGCAATGCGGACGTGAATTCTTGGAATAAGTAATAAAAGATTTTAATAGTTAAGTTCTTATTTTAGTAAATTCTTAAAATTGATATATAAAGGAGACGAAATGCAATGTTAGCAAAAATGAAAAATTGGTTAAAAAATGAGGATTCACAGTTATCATCAGAAAACGGTATGTTAATTGCCTTGGCGGTCATTATCGTATTAGTAATTGGGCCATTTGTATGGAAAGCAATCCAAGGTGGTTATGATACAATTCTAGCTCGATTCACAAAAGCATCAAGCAATGCAGATGTAGATTCTTGGAACAAAAAATAAATTTTGTTTGAAAATAAGAGGGGGCGTGTTTTATATAGCTCCCTCCTTTTAAAACATAAGGAGGTACTATGATGAGATTTAGTAAAGTGATGATTCCCACATTAGCAACATTAGCCCTTAGTATGTCACTAATGGGTACACCTGCAAGTGCAGCAACAACAGCTGATACAAAACTAAATCAAAGTATAACAGGTGGGGAACATAATATTGCTGTTACACCAGTTAGTAACTTTAACGCGGTAACACTAAGTGGAGAAACACAAGTGACACATGCAAATCCTGGTGTACTAACAGTGACAGATGCAACTGGTTCTGGGAATGGTTGGAGAATCAATGTAAAAGCAGATCAATTTAAAGTGAGTGGAGATGCAAAGTCAAATCGGACACTTCCAAAGGGTTCCTTAGTTTTGAATAGTGGTGGTGCTGCTATAACGAAAGTTGGAGGGACAAGTTCACCAAATCCGGAGTTTAAAACGACTAACTTTATTATAGATACTGATAATCAAGTTACGATTTTAAGTGCGAAAAAAGATGAAGGTATGGGGAAATATAATGTTAGTTTCAATGATAAATCTCTAGCTTTAACGTTAAATCCACATAGTACGTATGTTGAGAATAAGGCTGGTGCTACCTCATATGAGTCAAAACTGACATATTCTATTGTAACAGGACCTTAAAAGAAATTTATCATATAGAAGGGAATCACGTATGTATGATTCTCTTCTATACATAGAAAGAAGGGGCAGAATGAAAAGCTATGTATATAAAATTTTAATTAGTATTTTGGTTGTGATTATATTCATTTTAAGTATAAGCTTAAAACCTTTTAAAGTAGTTTATGCACAAGAAAAACAAGATAGTTTACCATTTGATGTAAGCATTCATGTCCCGGATAATCAACTAGGTGATATAAAAAATTATTTTAATTTACAGGTGAAAAAGAAACAGAATCAAACAGTAAAAATGGATGTACACAATAAAGCTAATACTCCAATCAAAGTCAATGTAAAAGTCGCTAACGCTCTCACCTCTACAAACGGAGGTATTATGTATGTAACAAATCGTGAAGTCTCACAAAGTATATTAACAGATACAGATTTCTATATGGATCAGTATGTTCAAGCGCCTGACGCTGTTAACTTAGAGGGGAATCAAACGAAAACTATAGAGGTACATTTAACGACACCAAATCAAGATGGAGTGTTTTTGGGTGGATTATTATTTGAGTTAGCGCACGATACCCAAGGACAGAAGCTTGAAAAGGACGGATTGAACTTTTCTGTACATAATAGCATTGAATATGCGGTAGCAATACAATTGAATAGTGAAGAGACTGAAAATTCAGTTAATAAAACACCTCTTAAACTAAATGGCACAACTGTTGAATCTTATCCAACACAACCACAAGTCCATGCACTTATTCAAAATACAAATGCAAATATTGTAAGGGATGTAGCAGTTTACTATGAAGTTTTATCCCAGGATAACGTTCTGTTTCATGGTAATATTCCAGCATTCAATGTAGCGCCAAAATCTAAGGTAGGATTAGCAATCCCATGGAAAGCGAAAGAATACAAAGATGGAAAGTATACACTAAAAGTCACTATAAAAGAGAATGGTATACCAAAAACATATACAGAACAGATACGCATAACTGCTTCTAATGTGACAGATTATGCGGAACAAACAGGTGCAATAAAAGTGTTGCCTGGATATTCTAATCAAATATATATAATAGCCGCTGGTGTTTTCATATTAGTTATTTCAATGTTTGTATTTGTATGGTGGAGAAAGAAACATGAAAATCAGAAGGAGCAAAATAAGGCAGCATAGATAGCATAAAAATGAAATGGGGGAGGAAACAGTGAAATGGGGGAAGGTTCTTACTTCAATCATACTTTTGGGTGTATCGTGCTTAATTATTGATTCAAAAGATAACTCTATATTAGCTGATCAAATAGGAAAACAGCAAAATGGTATTCCAACACTCACTGCAAATGGAAAAGAAAATGAAGTGAAGCTAGAATGGGCGATTGATATCTTAGAGCAGGACGTCTTATGGAAAATTGATTTTAATAACCCAAAAGACGTTAATTTGATGAGTGGTTGGGGAGAGTTTTACGGTAACGGGAATCAAAGTTTACAATCTGAAGTCTTTTATCCAAATGGTACAGATACTAGCGGATACAAAGTATTTGATACAAAATCGGGAGGGAATCGAGTCTTATATCCTTATACTGTAAGAGAGAGTTCCATTGCTGTTTTTAAGCGATTAAACGTACCTAATAATGCTTATATTTCAGCAACGTTTAAAGCAAAGTCACAAGGATTAGGAAGAATTAGTTTCTATGGTGATGGAGGCTGGGAAACAGGGAGAGAATTTGACTATTATAATGCTACTGTTTTGAAAGATGTTCCAGGCGGTTCAAAAGAAATAGAAATTAGTAATATCTCTTTGTTTCCAGAGAAGGAACCGGGTACCAACATACCAAGGGATAGAAGACATATAACTTCGGATATAAACAAAGATGTGTATCAAGATTCCCCTATGATTGAAAAGGTAATACCGTATCAGGATGGTTCTGGAAAGGGAAAGGTAATATTAAATAGTCCTATTGTGACCCCGATGAAACAAGGTGATCGCCTAAAAACAAGAAAATGGGCAGCACCTATCCAATTACCAAATAATCGTACGATCACAAAGAATGATTCTAATAAAGATATAAATGGATGGTCTACGTTTAGTATGAATACTCAAGTTGCAAATAATCCGTTTTATATTACCGAGCAACGAGGTGTAACTTTTTATATGCTTGCTTATTCAGAAGGGATTACCTATGTGGATGAGTTAAAAGTGGGATATGCATCGGAAGCGGAAGTATACAGGGGAAATCAGCAAATATATAAGGGTAGACTCTCTGACTATGTAGATAAAGAAGCAAAAGATCAGGCAGTGCCAACAACACCTGAAAGCTTCCAATTTGAAAATAGAGAACTGAAAGAAACTAAAGTAACGTTTGCCCCTGCTAAAGATGAAGGGAGTACCTATCATTATAAAATTCGTGGAGTTGGTAGGAATGGCGTTTCGGATTTTTCTAAGGAAGTTCCTGCAACTGTAACAAGTGGTGTAAAGGGATATGAATATGTAGTGAATGATAAATCCGACACTTCACTTGATAAAGTGGGTGGTGTTCAGTTTACAAATCAGACTAGCATTCAGCTTCCAACTGATTATGCGAAACCACAATATGTACATATCCGTACAGTAGATAAAGCTGGGAATAAAAGTACGACGAAGCATATATCTACAACACAAAAAGGACGAGTAGACATGCTTACTGTTCCTAAAAGTGTAGAGTTTACTCCTATTCAACTAAATGGAGAAAAGCAAAATTCATTTGGTACATTAGGGAAACTCATGATACATGATAGTCGAAATCAAGCGGATGGATGGAGATTGAATATGACAATTTCTCCATTTACAGAGCCGAATATTGCAAAACAATTGCCAAAGGGTTCTTTATCCTTAAAAAATCAGGTAAGTATAACTAAAGTAAAAGGTCCAGAGACAGGGAAACCTATCATACAAATTCCAAGTACACCTATTGATACTGGGGCGGCACACACTATTATACGGGCTTCAAAAGATGTAGCAATTGGAGAATATCAAGTCGATTTTGGACAAAATGGATTACAACTGCAGTTAGATCCAGGGACAACTTATGTAGGGAAGAATCGGCAAGCTACTTATACTTCTACGGTCACCTGGTCTCTAGTGAGTGGACCGTAATAATTCATTAAAATAGGAAAAAATAAGGAGAAAAAATTATGAGTATATATGTAATAGGAATACTACTAGGATATATGGCCCTGAATGTATTTACTGATTTGAAATATAGAAAAACGAAAAATATATGGCATTTGCTATTCTTAATTGTAGGTATAGGAATCACGTATTTTGCTGGAATAAGAACAGGGAAAGAGATTGTGATTGTACTAGCTATGGCATTAGCGTGTGGTTTGTTGTTAGAGACATTTAAATTTTCTTCACCCGGTGATACAAAAATGCTTGTGGTGGTAGCTATATATGTTAGTAATTTAGTGGAAGAATCAGCAATCCTTACTGCTATTACATTAACAGCTTTCCATTTACTATTCTTTTGGATTGCTAGTGTGTATCGATTAATTAAAATTTTGGGGTTTGTGGGGGCGTTTAAAGACCAATTGGAGCATGCTGCTTCTATATTTGGGGCAAAGCTACCAAAGAAAGAAATACAGCTGATACAGAGCTTTCCGGGGGCTTGTTCTATTTTATTAGGAGCAATTGTATATGTTGCTTTCACTATTTATCAAAACGGAGGTATTTTAGCTTGAATAGTAGAATCATTCATCAAAGAGAAACTTATATTTACTTCACGATATTCGCATTAGTAGGGGTACTTATTACCAATATGTTTATTAATATGGTGTTTATACTAGCGTATCCGTTACTAATTGGATTAATTGTACAGGTTGTCTTGCTTCAGAAGATAAAAAAACGTTTTATCGGAGCGGAAAAGAATTAACGGAACAGTTAAAACTAAAAAACATATTCCTAGTAGAATCAAATATTTTAGGAGATGAAGAAGGAACAGTTTATGAGGTGCATCAAATGCCTTTTACATTCTCTAATGGATTAATTAATAAAGACAAGACTTATAAAGTGATAAAACAAGAGTATGAGAGAAAAGTAAAAGAGGATTTAACGAAAATTGCAAAATGGCAAGTTACAACAAAAGCTAGGCTTGTTACGACAACTCATTTTCGTTTATATACAATTTGGCAGAAAAATAGTACAGGCTATCAATTAAAAAAAATAGAGGATTGTATTGATCCTTATGCCAAGATGAACATTATACAATGGATGATTGCTTCATTCTGTACGACTGGTCGTATTAAGTACGATAAAAAACCAAAAGAGTGGGCAAGTTATGAATGGATTACTTTAAGATAAATAAAAAAGACAGAAAAATAAAATGTACCCTATAGAATAGACACTTAAAAAAAAGTCTATTCTATAGGGTCTTTCTTGTATAATGAGAGAAAAATGAGAATCGGAGAAATTTCAAAATGACGAAAAAACTGTTCACAGAAAAAGAAGTTCAAGCACTATCAAAGAATCGATACGTAAAATCAGTCAGTTAGAAAGGGATTACTTATACAGATGAATTCAAACGTATTTTTATTGAAGAAAATGAAAAAGGAAAACCACCTCGTATTATTTTTGAAGAATGTGGATTTGATATAGATGTCATCGGTCTACAACGTGTTGTATCATCAGGAAATCGATGGCGTACTTCCTATAAGGAAAGGGGGGTATTTGGTTTAAGAGATACACGTAAGGATAACTCCGGAAGAAAGTCAGAGAAAGAACTTACATTAGAAGAGAAATATGCACGTTTAGAAGCGGAACGAAACTTATTAAAAGCTGAAAATGAATTATTAAAAAAGATCAAGCTTATGGAAGGGAGGATGGGAAAGAAATAAGGTTACAACCCAGTCAGAAATACATCTTAATTCGTACTATTATTGAAAGGTATAACCTGAAAAATATGGTGAGATATTTGTGTGAGATCGCTGGTGTTTCGCGCTCTGGATACTATCATTATTTTTCCGCTACTGCTCAAAGTCAGCGAGAGAAAAGAATGCATCAAGATGAAATGGCGAAAGAGCTCATAGTAAAGGCATTTCAATTTAAAAACCGAAAGAAAGGGGCTCGTCAAATTAAAATGACATTGGCGGGTCAATTTCAAGTTGTTTACAATTTAAAACGCATCCGAAGAATCATGAAAAAATATGGAATTGTCTGTCCCATTCGGAAAGCGAATCCCTATAAAAGAATGTTGAAAGCGACGAAAGAACACTTTGTAGTACCTAATCAATTAAAACGAGAATTCAGGCAAGGTATACCTGGAAAGGTACTTCTTACAGATATCACATACCTGTTTTATGGCAAAAATCAGAAAGGATACTTATCTACCATTCTAGACGGGTCTACGAATGAAGTTTTGGCTTATCATGTTTCAGAACGGCTTACTCTAGATATCGCAACGACAACTCTTCGTAAACTAAAGAGGAATAAGAAAGTGGAATTAACACCAGATGCATATATTCATTCAGATCAAGGAGCTCATTACACAAGCCCTACCTATCAAAAGTTGGTCAAAAAATTAAAGCTAGGACAATCCATGTCAAGACGAGGAAACTGTTGGGATAATGCCCCTCAAGAATCCTTTTTTGGGCACTTTAAAGATGAAGCACACATAAAAACTTGTACATCTTTCACTCAGTTAAAACAAGAAATTAAAGACTATATGAAATACTATAATCAACACCGCTATCAGTGGAATTTAAAGAAGATGACCCCTGTTGAATACAGAAATCATCTTCTTGATGCCGCCTAACTTTTTTTAAAATGTCCTTTACAAAGGGTACGGATTAAAACTTCTGTCTTTTTTATTTTGGTCTTAAAATATGAAGTCAAAATGAATATATTAAATAGTGTAATAGATAAAACATTCGAAGGAGTAGATTTAATTGACTGATTTACCAATGATTTTAGGAATGCTATTTTGGTTAGGATGGGCTTTATTTTGCTGTTTAGCTCTTTTTGTAGCAAAAGATGAAAATAAGTACTTAAAAAGCCTCATGTTTAGTATGTTTATGACTATGTTAGTAATTAAGATGGGTGGATATTAATAGAGAATGTGTAGGGGGAATTTCCTGCCGTGTAAAATTAGTAGTTATTTATCCCCTAAAAAAAGACCTCCATATAAAATGGGGGTCTTTTAAAATGACGATGAGATATGACTCAATATCTCGTGTAGGATACTTTAATTATACATAATTTCAAGAAAATGAAAAAGAATATGCGCAATATAACTATAAAATATTTGAAATGCTAAATTGTTAAAAATAGTATGGTGGATATATAAAAGCATTCTTACTTAGTAAGAATGCTTTTATGATTTATGTAATTATTCTTCTTGGTTGTGACATTTTTATTGGAGAATCGATTTTAAGATCATCAGGTGCATCAGGTACAAATTCATCACAAAAATAATTATGATAATTTGCTATCCATGCATATTTTTTAAGTAATTTATGATTATTTGCATAGGTATCTAATGCTCTTTCAATATTATTGCGGTGTGCCTCTAAGTGAGGGAAGAATGGTGTGTAATCATTGTTAGAAACGTCGTCCTCGTACCAAGTAAATAATGCGTTTAAGTAATTTAAAAACCATTCTCCATCCATATCCTCAAGTAATACAGAATTAAAAGCATTATCAGGCTGAGGAGAATAATTTATATATTCACGTACTTTATCTTTACTTGTTTCACTTAGGATAATTCTTGGATAAACAGCTACTTGAGATTCTAGTTTATATGTCATAATTAATTCTGGGCCTAAAACAGTTTCTTCATCCATAAAATGATAACCAACACTTACTCCACCTCGAGTGAAGAAGCCATCAAGCGTTAACAAAAATTGATATTCTGCTAGGTTAAGGAAAGTGATTCCTAATTCTCCCTCTCCATCTCCTTCTTCATGAATCGGCCATCCAATTACTACGTTATCAGTGAAAACTTTAACTTTTGCTAATGGAAATTGTTCGGTAATATTACTTCTAGCTTTTTTTAATGAAGCATGTATCTGTTCTAAAAATTCATTACCTGTACCGTTGGCAAAAGCTTTCATACCCAACTGCGAAAATCCTAATACATCAATAAAAGTCACAACTGAAGGGATTAATTTAGGATTACTTGAATCATATTGCATTGTCATAATATTCTACCTCCTTTATATATATTATATGTCAAAATAATATAAATATATATAATGATACTTGCTAATACTTAATAAATTAATTAATATATAACTATATTTATTGTTTAATTGATTCCGTTTATTCCCACACCTTTTTTGTGTTGTGGTTGAGTTGTAGAAGCAAGTTGCGTCTTGTTTCATTTATGAAAGGGCTTCTTTGAGCCGATTAGTGTATATATAGCTTATTTTGCTATGCACATTTTTAATCGACTTGAAGAAGCCCTTTTTGTGTTGTTTTCAAGTCTGTTTGATTGTTAGAACCCATTATTACACTGGGCAAAAATTATTATTTAGGGGGATTTATTTATGAATATCAGTTATGAAGTATCTTTATTTTGTTCTGCGCATCCAGATGAACTTATTCCAAGTTTACGTGCATTACGAATGAGAATTACAAAAGAAGGAGCATTTTGGGAACGAGATTGTTATCAGTTTTCCATTAAACCATCAAACTTGTCACAGCGATCAGCAAAACAAGCAGGGGAAATCTATTTGTATCATGTTCATTTTAATGGATGTGTACGGGATTTCCTTTTTTTATTGGAAAGATGTTTTAGAGGGACGAGTTTTCGCTTTACTGCTATCCGTGGTTTTTTAGATGTAGAAGGTTATTCACTTAAGAAATGGAAACCAATTCTACGTAACCACCACATAAACTCTGCAGATGTAGATTGTATTTTCAAGAAAGATAATCTTGTAATGATTGTGCATCAGCATGGAGGTTTAGAGGTGGTTAAGCGTGCGGAAAAAGGCGAACAATTAAAAAAAGTAAACTTTCTGGAGGTAGATAGCTGGTTACAAGCACTAAATCCGACAAAAGAGGATCTATTCTCTTTAACAGGTGTGAGTGTATCGTAATGAGTGATTTACATAACTACATGGAAGTCTACAGACAGAGGGAATGACAGAAATCCGTAGTGAAAAATGACTATGAATTTCTGTCTTTTATTTTATTCAGGAGGATTTCAGTATGAATTTATTTGAACTTTTTGGTTTAGAGGTAGGAGAAGACATAATGGTACAGGATGTAAGAACAGATAAACAAGTTCGCAATCGATACAGTTATGATGTAGGTGAGAAATTAGTGGGAGCAAAGAAAGAGATACGAGCTTTAAAAGAATCATTTTTAGTATCATTTTCTTTAGAAATTTTAGCTGAAATTGAAAAAGAATCTCCAGTAGAGGCGCTAAATGCATTGGATCGAAACTCATTAATTCCATTCTCTTTTGAACATGAAAAAGAAAATGATGTCCCGCCACGTGTTGCAAAGTTAAAGCAACTGCTAGTGGGCAGAATTAATAAGAAGCCAATTGTAGATACACCGACTGCAAGGAAACTATATGTTCAAGCATGCAGAAGAATATGGCATGATATACAGTCGGTACATACCTCAGAACAATGGGTAGATCTTGTTGTCTCTTATGGTATGGAAATGAGCAATGGTTGGTCTGCATTTAGAAAGAATAAGAATGTAACATTTACATTTAAAAGAATGGTAGAGGAATATTTTGATGAGTTTGTTGATGCAGATGGTATGGAGTTATTAATATTAGGAAAGAAATTCATATCACTTTGCACAAATTCAAAAAGTATTAATTCTACGTACCTTCGTGTATCACATGAACTGACATGGAATGATTTACTTACGAAAAAGGTTACGACTCGTAAGAAATCCGCAGCTGCTTGGAGTAGGAAACTGCCAGATACCCTGCAAAGAAAAGGGCCAGGAGTAGAAATTGCTACCAAACCTGAAGACGTAGTTGCTATGTTTGGGTTGAAGGGAATGCAATTTGGTCATTATTGCACCGAACAATATGCAAAAGAGCATATTGGGCATGTTTCTGAAGCATTGCATGATTTAGCTCGTATATTGGGAATTCCACCTGAGTATATAGGGTTAGGTGGACGCTTAGGACTTGCTATTGGAGCGAGAGGAAGCGGCAATGCATTAGCACATTATGAACCTTCTACCAAAGTTATTAATTTAACTCGTGATAATGGAGTCGGGGCATTGTGTCATGAATGGGGACATGCATTGGATCATTTTTTATATGATTGTAGTCATGATTTTCAAAATGGTAGTCTTGCTTTCTTATCAAGTGGGAAGAGTATTGGGAATATCTTGCCTGCTATTATCAAGGAAAAGTTGCAAGCTGTGTTAGATGCTTGTAAACAAGGAAAAGTGGCCAGAGTAATCAACGTGGAAAATGCCTACAGTAGAAAGTGGTATTTCTATGGTGGTGTTATCGATAGTTATGATGTGTTTAAAGGAAATATTTCAAATATTTTAGAATCACATCATGCTAGTTTGTGTAGGAAGCTTGATACTTTATCAGGAGCAACAAAGACACGTATGGAGCGTAAAATTGAAAAAGAATTTGAGAAAACCGCACAAATGTTAGCTGCATATCATTATAAAAAAACAGGCGAAAAACTTAGTGAAATACCCTATCTAGTGAAAGGGTCTATATATTTTGATACAGCCATTAAGTTAGATAAGAAGAGGAGTAAAAAGTATTGGTCTACAAATCATGAGATGTTTGCTAGAGCATTTGAAGCATATGTAGAATCAGCTTTGCTAGATCAAGAACATAGAAACGATTATTTAGTTTGTGATACACATTCTTTTGTATATCCGTTAGGAGAACAAAGAGAACATCTAAATAGAAGTATAAAGAGTTTAATGGAAGTAGCTGTTCCATATATAATAAATAGTATACAAGGAGTGGGAAATGATGAATTATAACATACAAAAAGGACAATTTCGTTTAACAACTGCACATCCAAGAGGAAGTTGGTGGGAATTTTATCGTGTTCCATGCCCAATCTGTAATGGTATTGGAAACTGTATGCTGCATGTTTCACAGGAGAAAGTAGCGTGTACCCGTGTGGAAAGTAAGTGGGTATACGGTAAAAATTCAAGTAATCCAAGTTATATCCATTATCTAAATGGTAAGAAGCAATACCAATTACCAGATGTGGATGTGGTAAAGGGGCATAGTAAGCGTAGTAAAGAAGAATTAGATGCATTTAATCGTAATTTAATCGGATTTTTGCCGTTAGAGGAGAAGCACCATATACATTTACTGCAAGATAGAAAAATGACTGAAGAAGAAGTACAGATACGTCAATATCGTTCTTTTTTAAAGCAACAAATTGTGTTGGAAGATGATAATACGTACACAACTATTTGGGAAAAGTTATTTAAACAAATTGACAAAAAAGATTGTTGGAAGGGAATACCTGGCTGTGCGAGACGTTCGTAATTGAAAAGATTACGCACCATCTTGAAACGTTGAAATGTAAATAACACCCACAACGAATTAAGATTGTAGAACTCTTAACTTGAGAAGTGGAATGATAGAGTAACGTCTTGAAACGCTTCCCCTAATACTCCGACATGCGCCTTCTAGTTTTGCGACATAAGAAGGGGTCTGAAGCTCGGTGAAGTCATCTGAAAAATTACCGAAGTACCTATTTTAACAGGCAACCGAAAAGGATCTCAGAGGTGAGTCCCGTAGTTGATAGGGTGGGGGTCACAAAAAATTAGATATGGTGAGAATGAATAAAATGGTATTCTGACGAACTTCCGAATGTACGGGTCGAATATTCGCATACCAGAAATGGTATGGGAAACGAAAGTTTCTATGTCCAGTGGTGGATACGTTATAGCCTGGAAAAACCACCATGCAATGTTACAGGCATTGGATAGGGCATCGGCTTAAAGGAAGCATCTAAGTCTAAAATTGATAAAGTTAAGGGAACGTCGAAAGCTAATGATGTGGAGAGCGCAAACTCTATGAAACAGTAAGGAGGAAACGGTATACCGAGGGAACTTCTTTTAACATTAGTGAGAGTAGTGGTAGGAGCAAAGAAGGTTCTGTAATGGAACTGGAGCAATAGCCACAAGTCGACTCTTTAAAAGTCATATAACCTCAATCGCTCATGGAATTCTCGTATGACTTAAAAGGTCACGAGCCAAGATTGGAGCGTGATAAAACATGAAAAGGTCTAGAAAAGAGGGACTAAAGGATAACTCGCTTAGACATTCTGAATACTACGGTATGCAGGAATCACAAGACGAGTTATATGCCAAAAGTCTAAATGGAGGAAACTTCAAGCAGTTAATGAAAGTCATAACCTCTGAAAGTAATATTCTTTTAGCGTTTAGAAATATTAAACGCAATTCAGGAAGTATCACAGAGGGGATTGATGGAGTTACTATCAAGGATGTTGAGAAACTCAGTCAAGAAGATTTCATCAAAATTGTTCAAAAAAGATTTTCTAACTATACCCCACGAAAAGTGCGACGCGTAGAGATACCAAAGCCTAATGGGAAAACGAGACCACTCGGAATTCCATCAATGTGGGATAGAATTGCGCAACAATGTATAAAACAAGTACTTGAACCTATATGCGAGGCAAAATTCAACAAACACAGTCACGGTTTCCGTCCAAATCGAAGCCCTGAAACAGCTATGGCAGATGCAACCTTGAGGGTGAATCGAAGTCATATGCAATATGTAGTTAATGTAGACATACAAGGATTTTTCGATGAAGTTAATCACAAAAAACTCATGCGTCAACTATGGACTATGGGAATACGAGATAAACAACTTCTTGTAATCATCCGAAAAATGTTAAAAGCCCCAATAGTACTGCCCAATGGTGAAATGCAATATCCAAACAAAGGTACACCACAAGGTGGAATATTAAGTCCATTATTAGCCAATATCAATCTAAATGAATTCGATTGGTGGATAACAAATCAATGGGAAGACAGGTTGTTAAAGGAATTGTCATTAACCATTAAAAAGGGCGGACATGTTGACAAGTACCCACATTACAGTAAAATGCGCAAAACAACGGCTTTGAAAGAAATGTATATTGTTC
Organism: Bacillus sp. FDAARGOS_527; assembly: GCF_003812125.1. Lineage (NCBI taxonomy): Bacteria > Bacillati > Bacillota > Bacilli > Caryophanales > Bacillaceae > Bacillus > Bacillus sp. FDAARGOS_527. The sequence goes on along the minus strand of NZ_CP033789.1, from coordinate 102,891 downwards.
GATATGCAGATGACTTCAAAATCTTCACCGCTACGAAATCGAATGCACAAAAAATCTTTAAAGCATGTGAGATGTGGTTGCAAGAACGCCTAAAACTACCAATTTCGAAGGAAAAGTCAAAAATCACAAATCTCCGTAAGGAAAGTAGTGAATTTCTTGGTTTTGAAATCAAAATGGTAAAAAAGGGAAGTAAGTTAATTGCAAGAACACACATATCAAACAAAACCAAAAAGAAAATCCAAAAACAATTTGAAGATCAAATCGCTGTAATTCAAAGAAGTAAAAATGAGGGACTAAAGAATAAAGCTATTGTTCGCTACAACTCTATGGTAATTGGCACACATAATTACTATGAGATTGCGACCGAGGTTAATAGGGATTTAGCAAGCATCCATAAACACCTAAATATAAGGATTTACAACAGATTACATGTTAATAGGAAAGGGAAGTACAAAGGGAAAGATAAAGGAATTAAAAGATACATGAAATCAGCAATGGTTCGATATCTAAATGATATTCCTATTCTACCACTAGCGTATATCAAGCACAAAAGCCCCAAAAATAAGGATACAAAAATCAATAAGTATACACCACAAGGTAGAGAATTGATACATAAAAATCAATCTGCAGTGCCTGAATGGAAAATACAATGGTTAAGAGAACACCCTGTCATTAGTCAACGAGCAACTGTTGAATATAATGACAACCGAATCTCTCTATTTGTAGCCCAACATGGCAAATGTGCAATTACTTCCGAGGAACTAATACTATCAGACATGCAATGTCACCATAAAACACCTTGGAAATATACGCAAGATGATAGTTATAAGAACCTAATCCTAATATGTAGAGATGTACACACATTAATCCATGCAACATCGCCTGATGTGATCGGAGGTCTAATGGAGAAGTTGAAGCTAAACGAAGGACAACTCATTAAGCTAAATAAACTTAGAAAACAAGCGAAAAATGAAATGTTAGAAATCAATTGACAAACAAAACATTAACAAAAGTAATAAACCTTTAGATTGAGGAAACACAAAGACATTAAACAGTCGATGGAACGCCGTGTGCGGTGAAAGTCGCACGCACGGTGTGGGGCGGGGGAAAAATTGGAGATAACATCAAAGATTTACCTATCGCACCCGAAATGGGTAGGCGCTACCCCAGAGGGAAATATCCTTTGGGATGCGTCACATTTTATGAAATGAAGAAAGGACAACTTTCTCTTCGTTTAATGGCAGGTTTTCCAGGAATTATGATTCCATTCCGAAACCAATATAATCAAATTGTTGGTTGGCAAGTACGTGTAGATGAAGTAAAGAACTCTGTTCATGTGAAATCTGGACCTACAGGTATACAAGCCGAACTACTACAACATCCTAATGTTGTGAAAATAACGAAAAACGGTGATTGTATCTATGAAGGAAAACTAGAAATAGGGAAAAATAAAGAATTATTAATCGGCGGGGAAAAAGTTGTTGTAAAGATACATAAAGGTCAAAAATACTTATGGATCTCTTCAGCAAATAAAAATGAAGGAACCGGTGCGGGAGGTAGTGAAAATCCACTTCCTGTACATGTAGCGGTACCAAGCTCACATTTGAAACATTGGAAGTCTGGTACGCTTCACAAAACAAAATCAGTAATGATTACAGAAGGGCCGATGAAGGCGGATTTGATTGCAGATTTACTTCCTCAAAGACTAAATAAAGAAGAAATAGCTAAAGTAGGGACAACAGTTCTTGCGATTCCAGGTGTAAATGCATGGAGAATCGTTATGCCAGTATTAAAAGATATGGGCGTAGAAAATGTGTACTTAGCATTCGATGCTGACTTAGTAGAGAATGAAAAAGTAAGAGCTGCCTTAATTGCTTTTGCGACAGAGTTAAAGAAAGAGGGCTATAACGTAATTATTGCAGCATGGAACCCAGCACAAGGGAAAGGTCTGGATGATGCGATGCAAGCTTCTTTCAAACCAGTTTTTCGCACAATATAAAAAAACGTTGTGAACTTAAAAGAAAGTTGTACACGTTAAAAGAAAGTTGTACATTTTACAACAAAGTAGCAGTATTAGTGTAAAACTTTCTTTTAACAATACACGTAACAGTTTAACTAGGGGACTTTATATAAAAGAAAGGTGTGTATTAAGTATATGGATATTATGCAACAATTAATGGACGTAGATAAAAAAGCTAGGGAACAAGAAAGAATGGAACTCATTCAACGATTTTATAATGAGGGAGTTTCTATCACGACAATTGCAAATGCGACAAATATGTGTGAAGAGGATATTTCTTATATAGTAAGTAACTAGTAGCCATATTTGGTAGGAAAATAGAGGAGAAAAAGATAGAATTGTAATTCTATCTTTTTTTATGCTCTTATATACAATTTTAAAACGAGAAAGGTAGAGGGAAAACATGAGTGTATATGTAAAAAAGAATCTAGTAAATTTACGAGTTGATTATGCTTTTAAGCGTTTGTTTGGAGTAGAAGGAAATGAAGATATATTAATTGGGTTTCTTAACGCGGTACTACAATCATCTATTGATGAAGAAATTACATCTTTGCACTTAGATGATCCGCATCTTCCAAGAGAGCAGAAGGATGATAAATTGTCTATTTTAGATTTGCGAGCTACGCTAAATAGTGGTATAAAAATTAATATAGAGATTCAAGTTCGAGACAAAAAAGATATGATAGAACGTTCTTTGTTCTATTGGTCAGGTATGTATTATTCTCAAATGACTCAAGGGATGAAATATACAGAATTAAGACCAACCATTTGTATTAATATAGTGGATTTCATTCTATTTCCAGAAGAACAGGAGTTTCATAGTATTAATACTGTGATGAACAAAAAATCTAAACGTATCATTACCGAAAATATGCAGTTGCATTTTCTTGAAATTCCAAAAGTGATTCAAGAATGGCAAGGAAAACGAATGGATCCGTGGGAAGATTCTTTAGCGCGTTGGTTACTATTATTTCCTGCGCATGAGGATGAGAGATTAACAACAATCCTGGAGGCGATAGCAATGGAAAAAGATCCAGTTTTGAAAAAAGCAATAGAGGATTGGGAGCGTTTAAGTAGCGATAAGGATTTTTTACGCTTATATGAGGCTAGAGAAAAAGCAATAAAAGATAGAATATCAGAAATAGAGACAGCAGAAGAAAGGGCTGCGAAAAAAGCTGCAGAAATAGCTACAGAAGAAACTAAAATTGCAACTAAGATAGAGATGATTGAAAATATGTTTAAAATAGGATTACCTATAGAACAAATTGCAAAAGTTGCAGAATTAAGTGTTGAAGAGGTTAATGAAATTATAAGAAATAAAAGGTAGATATAAATGATAAAAAAACAGGTAATTGTGGGTACACACGATTACCTGTTTTTTTGATTTAATGAAAGTAAGTGAATAGATGTGAAGGAAGGGGGAATAGTTATGAAAGTAACAAGAGGAAATGCTATTTGAAGTGTGTAATTTTTACATACTCAATTATTCTGTTATTAAAAAAATATAAAGAATATAAGGGGAAGTTATTTGTATTATGAAAAAGAAAAAAGAAGCATATTATGTACATGTGTATACGCTTAGAGACAAAAGTACAAAATCTATAAAAATAGAACCATGGCGCTCATTGAAAGAGGAAATGAATGTTTTGGGTCTTAAGGACAGTGATATTTTTCAAATTCAAATGGTATGGTACGATCCAAACAAAGAGGATAAAAAGAAATGAAATAAAACGGAACACGAAAAGTCCAATTTTATTTTTTGGGTGTAAATAAGGCTTGTTTTTTTAAAATCGTATTGCTATAATATAAATGTAATAAGATTTAACAATAAAATAAAAAAATAATCAGTTCGCATATAAGAGAAGACCTCAATATGCGCCATGTCCTTAGGGGACGTGTGCGTGTATTGGGGTCTTTTTGCGTTTTGCGAGCAAAAAACACCCGGAGGTGCAGGAATTATGTTGAATTGGTTGTCTGCAAAACTTATGACAACATCAGTAGGAGATTTTCTACTGGCAAAAACTAGTTTTGAGAAAGGTATTACTGGGCACACCAGTGGTACAGATGCTACCACTGTACAAAAAAGCATGAATACCCTTGTAACAACACTAATTGGTTTTGGGGGTATTTGGGTAGCAGCTTGCGTGGTATTTGCAGCTATTAAATTATCTGGTGCACAAGGTAAAAACCCTGAAAACCGTACACAAGCTATGATTGGTTTAGCTTGTGCGGCAATTGGAGGCTTTGTCATGATCAAAGCATACGACATCGCTTCTTGGGTTACAAAAATTTAACATAAGAGTTTGCAAAAGCTCTCCTCTATTTGGGGAGAGCTTCTCTTATACAAGGGAGGAAATAAAATGAGAAAAGTAACCGTTCCTGTTGATATGACTTCGGAACAAAAAACACTATTAGGTGTGCTGAGCAAACGCCAATTGATTTATCTATTGGGTGGAGGAGCATCCCTTTATTTATATGTGCCATTCTTATGGCGGCTATTTGCACCTTTTAATGCGGCAGTAGCATTTTTTATTTGCTTAATTTTAGCAATACCAACAGTAGTAGTTGTAATAACGTTTGCTTTTATTTATAAAGAAAAACAACACATGTATTTAGATAAATATTTACTTATCAAAATGCGAAGCCGTTCTGAAAAAGGTAAGTGGAGAAAAGGATACGAGCCAATTACATGGGTAAAGGAGAATTTATAGATGTTAGAAATGATATATTTTGCGGTGGTAGCCATTGTAGGGTTTTTCTTTTATCGGAAAATGAATGGAAAACCAATGTTTGGCTTTAAGAAAAAGGGGAAAAGTCAGGGCGGGGTAGAGAAACGTACTGCTGAAAAAAATGGAAAGAAAAATAAAAAGAATACGCCTGCTACAGAGGAAATTGATGAGGATAATGTGGACTTCTTTAGTGCTTTTGTAGAAGACATTAAGGAAGTTGAAAATCATATGATTCGTTATCATGATGATACGTTTGTCCTAATTGCAGAGGCACACCCAGTAAACTATTACCTTCTTTCCAATGCGGAACAAGAAGCGATTGATATCAAAATTGAATCATGGTTAACCACATTAGAGTTTAATACAAAGGTATATATCCAAAGTAAGTTTGTAGATTTAACAGATCCTGTACGAAAAATGACAGAAACAATGAAAGGTGCGAAGGACCTTACACCAGAGACAGTACTTTATGGGCAAGAAGTTATCGACAACCTAGAGTACTGGCAACGTTCGCAACCTCGATATGAACAAAAGCGATATTTAATTTATCCATACAAAGTGGATATTAGTACGATTACAGCTGATACAGAAGATGAATTGGAAGAAAAGATTGTAGATAAAGCGTTTAACGAATTATATCGTCGCTACAATGCTTCCCGAAATCTACTATCGAAAGCAAAAATTAGTGTAGAAATGTTAACGAAAGATAAATTAATAGAACTCTTATACGTAGCGTTTAACCGTCGTAAAGCGGTGAAAGCACGTTTCCAAGATTTAATTGAAAATGAAAACTTCTCTCTATATTCAACAGGTGAAACAAATGAGAGAAAACTAGAGTTAATGAAGAAAGTTCTAGCAGAAGAAAAAGCTGAAAAATCAAATAATGGGGTGGCATAAGTATGAAATTGTTTGGAAAGAAGAAAAAAGAAAAAAAGAAATTAGAAGCTGAAAAGAATGATGAATTGGAACTAGATGAGGAAGAGTACGAACAAGAAGAAGTTCCGCCTCAATTAGACAATCAAACAACTGTATTTGATGTCATTGCCCCAGAAGGAATGAAAATTGATGCAGAAGACTATGGGGTAATTAAGCAGTCATTAGGAAGTAATACTTTCTTCCGTCCATTTTATATTCCACGTGATGGATACCCTCGTATGATGCAAACCAATTGGCTGAACATGTTAACTTCAGCTGGAGAGGTTGATGTCATGATTGATATTCATAAAGAGCCAAAAGCAAAAGCGATGCGATCGTTAGATATGCAGCTGACGATGTTACGTTCGAACCTTTCTTTCCAACGTACACGCGGAAATATTGACCAAGAAAAAGACTTAGATGCAAAAATTCAGGATACAAACAATCTAATGGATGAAATTCAATTTAATGAGAATGACTCCTATATGGTAAGTACCATGGCCGTTGCATATGCTGACTCAAAGAAAGAATTAGATGTTTTATGTGAGTATATTGAAGATGAAATGCAAGCATCTCACTTTAAAATAGCGAGTACCTGGAATCGTGTGAAGAGTGGTTTGAAAGCGGTTATGCCACTAGGTGCACCAAATACTCTGCAAGATACATATCGAAATATCGATAGACGTGCTCTATGTACATTTGCTCCCTTTGTATCAGGATCCGGAAGATTTAACGGTGGTATACCAATAGGAAAGAACAAAATTACTGGCCAAGTAGAATTTTTAAATTCATTTGGTAACGCAGATTATCGTCCACCAAACTATAACATTGGTGTGACAGGGATTTCAGGTTCCGGTAAAAGTTTACTTTTAAAAATGAAGCTAGCTCGTGAAACATCACTTGCAGATACACATGCGATGATCATAGATCCAGAGGGGGAATTCGTAAAAATCACCAAACGATTAGGTGGTATTAACTTAAATATTTCACCTGAAAGTAATATCATTATTAATCCTTGTGCAATTGCAGTAACAGAACTTCAGATTACGGATAAAGATGAAGAGCTAGAAGCGCTTGAACAATATGACAAGAAAGAACTCGTAGAGCGTGATGGCGTGAAGTATGTAAGATTTGTGCCTATTTTAGAGAAAATTAATGAAATACTAGGATTCTTTGACATTATTATTCGCGGACAAGATTTTGATCAACCAGGATTAAATGTATTCCAGCGCACAATGTTAGAAGATGCGATTCGTGAAGTATTCAGTAAACATGGTATTACTTCTCACCCTTCATCTTTATATACGGATGAAGTGAAGAAGGTGGATGGACAATTAATTCAGTCTCAAGTGAGAAAGCCGGAGCCAGAGTTAAAAGAAATTTATGATGTGATAGTGGAAAACCATGGAGACGATGTGAAAGCAGAAGAGTTAATTGCTGCGATTCGTCCGTTTTTACGTGATGGCTCAAAACCATTATTTGATGGACAAAGTAATTTTGGACGCGGTGTAGAAACACAGTTAAACGAATCACGTGTTGTTAACTTTAATATTAGTCATTTAGAAGAGGGCTTCTTAAAGCCGATCGCCTTCCACGTTATCCTGAACTATATTTGGGAGCATTGGATTAAGAGTCCAGAACACGCTATCAAACGAAAAGTGTTATATGTGGATGAGATGTGGCAGTTTATCGACTATGAACAAACTGTTAACTTCTTAGAAAAAGTAGCACGTCGTTCACGTAAAAGAAATGCCGGTATGTGTTGGGCAAGTCAGGACTTTGTTCGTATTTTAGAAAATGTGAAAGCGCGTGGTATCTTGCAATCTACTTTCTCTTATTTCTTCTTAGAGCAAAATAAGATTGATAAGAAAAAAATCCAAGAGAACTTTAACTTAACTGCTGGGGAGCTTGACATTATTCTCAACAATCCAGGGAAAGGTGAAGGGATTTTCCGCATAGGAGATAGTTCAGTTTGGATTCAAACAGATCCATCAGATAAAGAAATGATGTTCATTGAATCCAATGAAGCCGTACTGCAAGAGCTTTTAAATAATATGAAGAAAGTACAAGGGTACGCAGGATAATAGCGTACCTTTGAAAAGGAAGGTGAAATTATGCTTGATAAGATAATAGGATGGGTCGGCGGCTTAATTGTTTCTATGGTCAAGACCTTTCTTTCTCCAATCTATAAATTAATTGATACTATCCCCGATTTAATTTTTGGTGGGGATAGTGCAAAATTAAATTTTTTATTTAAAGACGACACAGCTGGGAGTGTATTAAATACGGGATTACCAGTCATGTTTAAATTTGCAGCCTTTTTAGTCTTAGTCAGTGCTGTAATTGCTGGTGCAAAGTATTCAGCTGCTGCTATTAATCCAACAAATCGAACATATATCATTGAATATGCGAAGGATTTAATGATCGTTTCTATTTGTATATGGCATCTAGATTTCTTCTATAACATTATATTTGATATGAATACTTGGGTAGCATCGGAGTTTAAAAGAGCAATAGGAGAACAATCACTAGATGTTTTTAAACCAGGTCAGACAATTGCTGAATTGTCTATGGATAAAAATAAGGATGATTATTTATTTCAAATTTTTGCGATGTTGATTGAAGTTGGATTGTCACTTTGGGCAAACTTCTTCTATTTAATGCGAGCGGTATCTCTTTATATTTTGATGTTAATGGGACCGGTTATGGTTGGTATGTGGTTATTTCCTCAAAAGAAACAACAAACTCTATATTGGATGCGTGAATTTGTTGGTACAGTACTCATCCAAGGTATCCATGCGATTACTATATGGTTGATTTTTGTACTAGTAGGCAAATCAGATAATACCATTATTAAATTAATCTTATTTGCTATGTTTATTCCTATAGGTGAAATTGTAAAAGGGTTCATTGGTTTAAGTACAAATACGGCAGGAGCAGTAAATAGAGCAGGTACGATGCTTGGAATGGGCGCCTTAGCAAGTATGGCAGGTATCGTTAAAGGGATACGTGATGACCATCGTAGTAATAAAGAGAAGACAAAAGCTAGAAAAGAAGGCGAGGAAGATAAAAAAGAAGATGCTGATAACCCTAAAAACGCGTTGGGAGCCAATTTAGGGACAGATGTAGGTACAACATCTCGTGCAGCTCGTATGTTAAAAGCAGGTCAAATAGGAAGCATGGTTGGAAAAGCAACGGGCGGACTCGCGGGGTTAGCAATGGGCGCGGGACTTGGACCAGAAGGAATGGCAGTAGGGACATTTGCTGGAAGTAAAGCAGGTGGAGTTCCTGGTGCAGTAACAGGAAGAACATTGGCAGCTGGACTTGAAGGAGTTACTAGTGCTGGGAAGCATATTGGTTCGAGTGTGAAGAAAGGTTTAGATACGTATAAAGGGTTAAATGGAGAACAATATCCAGAGTTAACAGATGAAGATATTGCACAAGACTTAGCTACGAAAGATTTTGAAAATTGGAAAGCTGATAATCCTGATTCTGCAGTTGCGAGCCGTTTAAAACAAGCATTCCCTGGTGCATCCGATGCAGAGATTGCAAAAAAAGTAGCAAAAACAAATAGTGATCAAATGTCTCATTTCAAAAATCAGCGAAAACAAGATTTACAAAATATGAAGAAAAATGCTACACCATATGGAAACGCTAGAGATTTAGTTAACGCTGCAACTAACGCATTCCAAAAAGGATATGAGGCAGACCATAAAGATGCGTTTATGAGTCAATTACCAGAAAACATGTCAGCGGAAGAGAAAGAGAAAAAATGGAATGACCATCTAAACTCAAAAGTTCAAGGATTTAGAAATCATGCAGAACAAGCGGCAATAAAAGCTGGAGCAATGCCAGTTGATGCGAAAGATAAGCAAGGCAACAACCTGTTTGATAAGTCCTATGTAAATAAAGATGCCTTTGCTTCTCAACTTGCACTTGGAAAAGTTGGGAAAGCAGTTGAAGGAGTAAAAGGAGAAACACTAGAGAGTGGCCATCAAAATATGGGACAAGTAGACTCACTTGTGGGTGCATCCACTGCTGCATTTAAAAAGGCATATACAGCAGATCATAAGGCTGGATTCATGAAGCAATTCCCTGCAGATGTACCACAACAAGAAAAAGAGGCTGCATGGAACAAGCACTTGAGTCAAAAAGTGCAAGGGTTTAAAAATCATGCACAGAAAGCTGCCGAACAAGCAGGGATTGTGCAACAAAAAGATGGGACTAGCTATGCTAATAAGGAAGCTTTTGCTTCTCAGCTATCACAACAATTACAAAACAATCCAAATATAAATGCAATGGGTGTATCTAGTGTATCTGGCATTCAAAAAGCGGTAAATGGTGTGAAAACACATAGTTTAGCAAATGGATATGGAAACCAGAAACAAAAAGGTGTAAGTAATGTTGGGAATTTAGTACAAGCATCTACAGAATCCTTTAAACAAGGATATGCAGCAGAAAACAAAGCAAACTTTATGAAAAACTTGTCTCCAACTATGTCTCAAGCGCAAAAAGTAGAAGCTTGGCAGTCTCACTTGAATGATAAAGGGAATGAATTTAAAGCAGTCGCTCAGCAAGCGGCGGTACAAGCGGGTGCGATGCCTGTACAGGCAAAAGATACGAGTGGAAAGAGTCTTCATAATCAATCGTATGTTAATAAAGATGCCTTTGCTTCGCAATTGACAAAAGGTTTGCAAAGTCATGCAAGTCTTGGAACAGTGAGTCAACAAGTAGGTTCTGGAATTACTAGTGCGATTCAAGGTGTTCGTTCACACGGTGTTGCGACAGGTGGTGCAATCAATAAAGCTGTGTTTGCAGCTACGCAAACGCAAGCGAGTATGGCACGTGCTGGAAATCTGTCTGTTTCTGAAATTGAGCGCTCGTATGCGGATGCATCAGCTAGTGTAGCAAATATTTCGCAAAGTGCTGGGAAAATGACGATTCCAACTTCAGCAGTGGGACGTATGACACAGCAAAGTAAGATGGTTGGTGTAAGTATGATGGAAGGTGCCAAACATCTCGTGCATACAAAAGGTATGGAAAATGTATCACAAGCATACTTTAATGCATCTAGTGCTGTTCAGCAGGCTGGTGGAAATGCAGTACAAAGAGTGATGAGTGGAACTGCAGCTGCCGTTCATACTTCATTAGGAGGTAATGCAGCAGAACGCCATTACAATGTGACAAAAGGATTAAGCTATGCAGCAGGTGTAATTGGTGGTGCAGGTGCTTACCAAGCTACTGCACGTATGGTAAGTAAACATAATCCTTATAATAAAGCAGTTCAAACAGAAGCAAAAGAAATTCAAGAGATTAAGGGAATGGTACCAACAATAACAGATGCGACTGGAAGACAATCAGTTGCTCAAGGTGCAGTACGTCTTGTTACGACAAATAATAAGTCATGGATTGAAGCGAAAGATTCCAGTGGAATGACACAAGTTGTATCTCGTTATGGTAGTGGTGATAGTAGCATTCGTTCGGGACAAGTTGTATATCAAGACTTAAATATTTCGGATGGACAATTAACGCAGTACCGTAATGGTATGAAAGCAACACCAGCATATATTCAAGATTCTAGTGGTGGGAAAATTAGTATCAATCGTTCTATCAATATTAATCCAAACCAATTAGTAGGAAATCAAAATCAAAGACCTTTACAACAGAAACCAGTATTTAGTGAACCGCCACTTACAGTAAGTCATAAGGTAGACAATGGTCACTTCTATATGTCTGATTTAGACCAGGGGGGATACCAGAATGTGCAAATGGTGGTAGAAAGAGATCGTAGTTATATGGTTGCGACAACTACAGACGGTACAGTGTCACGTATTTCTCCGTTCGGAAAAGGAGATACACGATTACAAGCAAACCAAAGAATTGAAAGGGTTTGTGAAGTGAAAGATAGCAGTATTAAACCGAGAGAAGAAATCCTAGTAACTCATACACAGGACGAAGTTGTACGTACAGAGACACATTTGAATTTATCAGAACATGACCCACAAAACCTGATTCCATTTGCGCCAAACCCTCGCTTAGCACAGCGAAGAAGTAGAAATAATGAAAATGGAAAGTATGGAGTGACAAGTCTATGAGTCAAAATCCTAACGATCCAAATAACCAGAAGAAAAGTAACCCTTTAAAAGATGCGACATCTCACTTTATTAAGAAAAAAGGGATGCAGGCAAGCGGGAAAATGGCAAAAATGGCAGGAAAAGCAGGAAGAGCGGCAGCGAAAGCTGCTGCCAAACTGCTAAGAGCTGGTATAGTGAAAATTGTCGGAGCTATCGTGGGAGCAGTAGGATTGCCTGTTGCTCTCATTATGGCTCTTATTATTACTGTATGTGTGATTCTAGCATCTTTTGTACCATTTACCGATGATGAGAGTAAAACAGAAGAGCAAGTCAAAAAGTATATGGAAATTTCAATGGCACTAAACGTAGACTGGAAAGAGGTCGTCGCTTTTGACATGGCTCAGTATGATAATGATTTGACTGGAAAAGATCCGCATGATGCTATATCATATTTCTTGGATATCCAATATGAGGAATATACGGAAAAAGAGGTATGTGAGGCAGGGTCGAATGGTCCTTGTGAAAAAAAGAAAAAGGAGATGCAAAAAACCAAATCTGAAAGTTATTCCGGACCAGATGTAAAAAAGATATTGGGAGATACAGATTTTAAGAAAAAAATAGATGAAATTAATGCAAGTGGTAGTAAAAAAGTAACAGTTTCTTCTCATGGATTAGAAAAAGCGATGGAGCTTGCAAAGTTTAGTGAGAGTCAAAAAGATCGTGCGCGTGAGATATTAGCAGCAGGAATGTTAGAAGGAATGTATGGACATCTGGCACCTTCTAGTAATTTTGTTGGTGGTATGTGTGTAGGTAATGTGAGCCCTGGCGGAGAACCTGTTAACCTTAATGCCAAAGTTACAGGATACCTTCCTAAAATTAAAGAAATGGCAGAAAAACATGGTGTAGCTCAATATGTTGGTGTTTTGGCTGCCCAAATGATGCAGGAATCACAAGGAGAGGGAAGTGACCCGATGCAAGCTGCAGAAGGGCATTATGGAGACTTAAGTTCATATTGTATAGGTCTAAAAGGAAGTGCTCGTATAGGGTGTATTAAAGACCCCAATATTTCTATTGAAGCAGGCGTACAAGAATTTAAAGATGTTTTAGCAAAGGCAAATGGAGATATAGCACTTGCCTTACAAAGTTATAATTACGGTCCTGGATTCATTAGTTATGCATTAGCAAAAGGTGGATATTCAGAAGAAACAGCTATTGCGTTTTCTAGGGAGCATGCTGGTGAAAATCCAGCAGGTTGTTCTGATCCTAATAACTTCCGAACCAAAGTTGGAGCGTGTTATGGAGATTACACTTACGTTTCCAAAGTTTTGAAATATTATAAAGATTTAGGTTGTGTAGAATCTGGAGATGGAGAATGGATTTCCGATAAAGGTTGGAAATGGCCAACGAAATCAGGGCGTATTACAGATACATTTGATGCAGTTCGTGGTGGAAAGCAACATAATGCTGTAGATATTGGAGCTATGACCGCTGGAAAAGCTGGAGACCCCGTGTGGTCAATGGAAGCAGGTATTGTAGTCCAAGCAGGTAATGTAAATGGTGGAGGTCTAGGGGTTTATGTAGACCATGGAAATGGTATTGTATCTCGTTACTTACATTTGAGTAAAATATCAATTGCACAAGGAACCATGGTGACGAAAGGACAAATTATTGGAGAGATGGGTGGTTCTAACTATGATAAAAACACTGGTTTCCTTAATATGAATGGCTACGCTGTTCATTTAGATTTCCAAATTCGTATTAACGACCAACCAACGGATCCAATGAAATTCTTTAAGAAAAATGATGATCCAGGACTATCATCTGGTGGTTCTCCTATTATGACGAATGACAAACGACAAAAAGTATTAGCAGAAGCGAAAAAATGGCTTGGTCAAGGAAAAGTGAGATATGTCTTAGGGGATCGTAATCCGCCAGGAGGTACTTCAGATTGCTCAGGATTTACTCAGTATGTATTTAGAACAAGTATAGGTGTACAACTTGGAGATTGGACTGGTGCTCAAGTCGGACAAGGAAAACAAGTGCCAGACATCAATCATGCGCAACCAGGGGATCTAATTTTCTATGAAAATCCAGGGCATGTTGCGATTTATATGGGGAATCAAAAAATGATTCATATTGGTGATAATAAGGGTGTACAAATTACAGGTCTAAACTATACGGCAAGAGGACAACATATGACACAAATCCGTAATGTTATAGACTGATAAGGGATGAGAGTAGATGCAGAAAATAATCAACATTTTATCTAATATGCCTCGTAAATACTTGGTCATATTGGGGATTATCGTACTAGTGGCAGGTGTTGCCACCTATAATACCATTCATGATTATATGCTGAAATCACAAGTGCAAGAGGAAGAGCAAGTAAATCAAGATGAAATCGAGATGCTTGGAGATAAACCAAAGAGATTTGATACAAAAGAAGAAGAATATATTGCAAAAACAAAAACAGTAGAGGATTTACTACGAAAAATTTCTAATAGTAGTTATGATGTTCCATATTTGTTTACAAAGGCTGGATTTGGTATTGAACCAATGAAAATGACAAGTAATGAACGTATGCTTGCTACAGAAGCTGTTCAAAGATATTTCCTAAATGGAGATAAGTTTTACAACGCACGTATTACCAAAATTGACCGCGGGAAAAAAGTAGATACATTTCATATAGAGGTTTTAATACAACAAGTAAACTTCTTGGAACCACGACAATTTAAAATTCAGGTAAATCAGTATGCGCAAATTGTAACACCAATTGAACAAATACCACATGGACAAGAAGAAGTACCTGTGGATTAACTAAAAGATAAGGGTTGTGAATAAAAATCACAACCCTTATTAAAAAATATAAAGAGTACCTAAAAATATATATTGAATATTCTTAATTTTCTGATATAATAAAGTTATGGTTAAATGAAATTTATATATATTAGTTAAATGATATAGATGTGGAGGTAAAAATAATGAGATTATTATTAGGAACCGCAGCAAACTATTTTGCAGGATATTCATCTGGAAGAGGTTCGGGATTTTTAGGGACATTATTTGGATGGGCTTTATTGATAGGTAGTGGATACCTGTTGATCACAAATTGGGATAGTATCACAGTTTGGATGCACAGTTTAGATATTGTAACAGGGTTAGATGGTTATGAAGATATGAGCAATGGATTTATATTCATCTGCTTGCTTGTAAGTGGTTTTATTTTCATGCTATTGTTACCGGTCTTCGCAATTATATTAATAGTGGGTGTGGTATTCTTGAATATTGTCATCTGCACAATTGTATTATTAGTATCACCAAGTACATATAAAAAAAATAAAGATGTGGAGAGTGAATGGAAATGAGTACGATTTTAGTTTTAGGTGGTTCAAATGGTAGAACATTAGAGAAATTAGCGAAAAAAAGAGATTGTCAGGTGATTTTTCATGATGGGAAAAATCATGGTGGTGTAAAGAAAACGTTTCGTAGTGTCATAAGAAAATGTGATGTCATTGTAGTGCAGAAAGGTGCATGTGGTCATGTCTCTATTGATGTAGCAAAAGAATACGCAAAGAAGTATGATGTCCCGCTTTTATTTAATCAGGGTTTTGGAGGAACAGGCGCGTTAGAGATTGGTTTAAAGCATTTGCAAGCAGCATAAATTAGGTAGTAGGAAATTTATTCTGATTTTAGAATCATATAATCCTTATATAAAAATTACGAAGTTGATATTGGAGGAACTAGAATGCTATCTTTACCAAAACAAAGTGTTAAATGCTTTTTGAATGCTGATTTAAATGGACAATTAGAATTAGATACAAAAGAACCACAAGTTGCCGATTTAGACTTTGACCATTTATACATGTTTTCTGTCGAGGGAATTTACTACCCTGTAAATAAAGATAATATACTAGCTTACTTTTATGATAAGGATTTTCAAGAGTACTTAGTAATAAAAAAAGGGTTTTATAGTGATTGTATGTGGAAACAGCTTGATGAAGAATTTTACAAAGTCCAACATGCATGGGATTCAATTAATCCAATATAAGTTAAACTAGTATAGGGAATCATGTGCACAGTTTAGATATTGTAACAGGACTAGATAATTATGAAGAGATGAGCATAAGTTTAGTAGTAGGTTGGTAATTTATTTGGAAATATAATCATATAATCTTTATATAAAAATTAAGGATTGAAAACGGAGGAATTATAATGCTATCTTTACCAGAACAAAGTGTTAAATGCTATTTAAATGCTGATTTAAATGGAGAGTTACAATTAGATACCAAAGAAATACAAGCTGATCTATACATGTTTTCTGTCAAAGGAATTTACTATCCAGTTAATAAAGATAATATACTAGCCTACTTTTATGATGAGTTTTTTAACGAATACCTGGTAATAAAAAAGGGGTTTTATAGTGATTGTAATTGGAAAAATCCTGATGAAAAATTTTGGGAAGTTCAACATGCATGGGATTTAATTAACCCTTTATAAGTTAAACAAGTATAGAACAAGATTTAATGCATTTATAACTATATATGGTTAGTAAGAATGATGGTAGCAGAGAACCTTGAAAAACTTAAATTAAGGAGCTACTGTAATTGAGTTTGAAATCACCATGCGAATGGAAAATATAGGAGGATCTTTTGTTATGAAAATGAGTAATAAAAAATTTATGAAAATCGCTGCAAACCTTGGAATTTCAACGGCTTTATTAACGGGATGCGTAGGAGATCTCGAAGAGAATAATTCACTAGCAATTGACCGAGACACAACTGATAAAGAAGAAACGCAAAAACAATGTACTTCTAATCAAATAAATGAAAATGAGTGTTTTGAAGAGATGCCGACTATAGGACCTGTTAAGCACGAAGACAAACAGAATAATCCAAGTGTAGAGCATGATAATGGTTGGAGTTCCGCCTTAGTTCCGTTTGCTGCAGGGGCAGCTGGCATGATGTTAATTAATTCATTAAATAAGAAAAATCCAGGACAAATTAATAATAATACCAACCATACATATAGACCACCGATGACACAAAGACCTTTACCAGAAGTTCCAAAAGAAAAAGAGAAGGAAAAAGGGAGAGGGACAAGTACTACTACAAGTGGTGGAGGTGCAAATAAGCAAGCAAATAATTCTGCTTCTACAAATAAAATTGAATCAAAAGATAAAGTTAATTTAAACAAAAATGACACGAATAAAAGTAATACATCAACACCGAAAACACCGAAAACAACTAATCCAACTCAAGCATCGAAACCATCGAAACCATCTTCAACAGGTAAGGTTACTAGTGGTTCTAGTGGTATCGGAAATGCAAAAGCTCCAGCTGGATCTTAATTTATAGGAGGAGAAAAAATGTTAGACAATAAAGAGCAACAAGAATATATGAAAAAATGGTTTGCTTTATCTGAGCAAGCTTGTACACGTGGTTTCACTTGGCCAAGCTTATTAGAGAACGATGAATGGTGTCAGTATATGTCTACTGGTATCAAAAAAATCAAAAAAGAGGAATATAATAATATTATAGAAGCAACTGAATTAATAAAAACCATTTTTCAAAAGGTTTATACATATTTACTAGAAAGTCACGAGGGTTTTTTACAATTAAAATTACCTACCGAATTATGGGAAGTGACTAGAACAAATTATGATGTTTTATTTTCATATTTCACTAGGTTTGATTTCATTGTTGCAAACAATGAAATCAAACTAATTGAAATTAATGCAGACACACCCACCGGCTATTTGGAGCCATCTGTAGCTAATCAAGTTTTATGTGATCATCATCAAGTTATAAATCCAAACTGCATAGAAGAGAAGCTAGAAACAACGTGGTATAAAATCATTTCTGATTATGAATTGAATCCTCATGATGTTATACATTTCACTAGTTATGATTGGCATGAAGAAGATTATCAAACAGTAAAATTTATTCAACAATATTGTCCGCAGCCAAGTGATTATGTGGGGATACAGAGTATTATCGTTGCAGACGATGGGTTATATACACCAGATGGTGTAAAAATAGAATATTTGTATCGATTATATCCATTAGAGTACTTATTAGAAGATAAGGACTATAGCGGAAAATCAATTGGCCTTATGTTTTTAGACCATATTGCACAGGGGAGAGTGAAAATTATTAATCCCCCTTCAGCATTCTTAATTCAAAATAAAGGTGTACTAGCTCTTATTTGGCAACTTCACGAGCAAAATAAATGGTTTACAGAACAAGAACATAAAATTATTGAAAAGTACTTCTTACCAACTTATTTCTCAAAGGACAAATTTGAAGAAAATGATATAGATTATGTGAAAAAGGCCACATTTGGACGGGAAGGCGGTGGTGTTTCCATCATTAATGAGGGGAAAGAAGTAGCCGCAGATAAAACGCCTTATTATGAGCAACAACATAAAATCTATCAAAAGTATATAGAAATGCCAGACTGTACTATAGATACCTGGGATGGAGATTATACAGGTAAATTATTAATAGGTTCACATTTAATTGGTGGAGAACCTGCAGGTTTATTTTTAAGAGTGGGTGAGAAGATAACAGGAAATTTATCAATGTTTATTGGGATTACCACTGAATAAAGGTAAGTTAGAGTAATAAATTTATAGAAGTATTTTAGAAAGAATAAGATGGGGCGCTGTATGCAATGAAAGTCGCACGTCCAGTGCTAAGCGGGGGAAAAGATGGAGACAACCTCAAAGTCTTACCTATCGCAACGGATGTGAAAAGAGGTGCTGGATGTGGAATTAGGATTTTGTAATTTCAGAGGGTGCTGGAAGAATGCAACGACAGAAGGGCACATATACGGGCATTCAAAAACTGAGATTAAAGATGGTTTTATTCCTGTAGTTGCTTGTGATGAACATGCAAAAGAAAAAGATTTTTATCGTTATATTGAGAAAAAAGAAAACGCAACAAAATAGTTATATTGATTTACTGACGAAACTAGAATGGATGGTGTGATTGTTGGAAAAGGAAATGAAGAAATTTGTTATTGTAAATAAAGATGTGCGAGAGGTAACACCTGATCTATTTAATGGTGCTTTTAATACCCATAGTAAGCGAATTTATTTTGGTCAAATTCCAACTTCTACAATTGATTTCCTTATTCAAGAACTTTTAAGAATCTCTGAAGGTGTAGAAGCAATTCAAATTGAATTCGACCGAATCAATGATGGATATAATATAGAATTTGAAGTTTATCTGTTAAATGGGCGTTTTGATGAATTAACTTCATCTAACTTTAAGACTAATCGTTCTCCACGAAGTGTCTCAGTATCAGAACGTTACTACTTTGAATTTATCGACAAATTAAAAGGACAAAACTGTCAATGCAATACAATTTGAATTTGGTACAAAATGAAAGGGGAGTAATGAAGATGAATACAGGTAAAATTGTAGATACAAAGATTGTAAACGAGGATAGCGAAAAAAGTTTTCAGATGTCTTTAAACATAGCGATAACTGAAATGCAGGAGAAAGGGTTATATGTAGAGTTGAAATATCAACCAATTGTGAGAGTTAGCGGTACAATAAAACACATGGCTTTAGTAATTGGTCGTAATGAGTATTAGAGTGAGTTTTAATACAATTTGAATTTTGTATATGAGTATATAAAGGTGGTCGATTCTGATGGATATAATCAAATTTTGGGGACTCTTTGCTATTGTGGCTATTCCAGTTTCTGTATTGTTATTGGTAGTTTTGGAATTCATTTCAAAAGATTTCGATAAAAGAGTGAAAAAATAGTTGGATTTGAATTTTGAACTAAAAGGGGATTGAAGATGGACAAGAAAAAACGGATTGAAATTGTGAATGAACTAATTAAATACATTGCAAATAATGATAAAAATACATTCAATGGTAAAGGGTTACTTCACTATAAAGATAGAACAGCCCATTTTGTACTCAATGGTAAATCGTTACGGTTTGTTGATCACTATACAAATGTTTCTATGAATATGACAAGAGTTGATTATAAAACGAAAATACAAAAAAAGTACTTTTCAAGCGGTGGCACAATGTGGGCATTAGTAAAAGATTTTACACACTTCATTTATGGAAATGACAATTCGAACGGATTAAACGGTTATGGAGGATTGTACTGTACGCATTGGGGATGGACAGAAGAAGCGATGAAAAACATGCGTGAGTACGCAAGGGAGATTGGATATTTAAAATCTTTTTAAAGCGATATTTTAAAAGAAAAGGGGAACAAAAATGAAACCTTCATTTGAAATGATAAAGGATGAAAATGGCGGAGTAGCAATGATTTATACAACGAGTGGAGGAAAGAGATCTTCCACTTACTTCCCTGGTCCGCCGGAAGATATAGATCATGTTTGCTTGGATTACATGAAAGGGCGGTTTGGAAACGTTAGAACTGGGAAACAAGTTGATTTTATAAAGCGGAAATATAAAGAAGGCTATCGAACGATATTCGGTGTAATAGATGAATTAAAAGAAGGCGACAAAGTAGTAATGCATACATGTGGAGAAGCGGAACACTATGACGGTAAAGTTTGGACATGCCGGACGGATCAATTCAAAGCGAGTAGTGGCTCGCAAGTGGTGTTTTTAGAAGAATTTAGTGGATACTTCTTAGTTGAATATTTGCAACGTGTGAATTTATAAAAAAACTAAATAAAGCTGGAGATTAAGCTTAAAGTTATGGATATTATAGTGGCAAAAATATTGGTAATGGGAGGGTGATTATGATTGATCCGTATCAGAAGAAACATTAATAGCTATTGATAATTTTACGATTTTTCTATATATAGCAGTAGTTATATATTGTTTCTCTCGGTTATCTCACCGTAAACAATAATAAAATAGTTTCGCATTATTAAGAAGTGAAAGGATTTGATGTTATGGAAATGGAAAAGTTCAATGCAAAAGCATTCTTTATATTTATGGGCATAATTTTATTACTCTGTATCGGTGCTAGGTTTGCTCAGGAATTTAGTGCGGAACAAGAAAAGAATCATGAGATAAGGATGGAACTAACTAGGAGTAACGTGAAAGTTGCAGAGGATATGGTCGCGAAAGAATTAAATACAGATAATAAAAATTTTCGAATGACTGCTGTACCAGGAGATCTGCTGAATCGAAGCTACTGGATAACTAAAGAGTTAGTATCAGAAATAAAAAAAGATGGGGAAGAATACCGAATCTACTTTGAAACAAAAAGAGTCAGAAATAGTGAAGGGGATTTTGTTATGTATAAACCTACAGGTATATATAAAATTCTTAAAGAAGAGTAGATAATACTATTTGGATTTAAAATTCAAATAATATAATATTTGGAGGTAAATGAAAGGTGAATATAGTAAAATGAATCATAGTAATTTAAATAAATCAGGTTATGTTATACTCATATACTTTGTAATGACTCAATTTGTTGGGATTATAGGAGTACAATTGTTAGCAAAGACAGGTTGGTATGATATTAAGGGAAATCAACAGCAAGCAATTCAGCAACTACTTATTCATTGGGAACTAGTAGGGTTTTCACTCATATTAATATTCGTTTTTCTTATATATAAGAAAGAAGCGATGAGTGATTCGAAGTTATCGATTAAATTATCAAGAAACTCATTCGTATGGATTTTAATAGGAATTGTTGCAGTATTTTTAGCGCAGACAATTGGTAGTATTTTAGATAAGAGTATATTTCACTTAACTACACAATCAGTAAATACATCAAGTAATATTGAAGCTGCAGCCTTATCTCCTCTTGCTCTTATATCAATTGTAATTCTTGCTCCGTTAGTTGAGGAACTTGTATTTCGTTACGCGGCCATAAATATATTAAACCGTAAATTTAATAAAATTGGGTGTATATTAATTAGCTCAGTGTTTTTCTCTATCATGCATTTTGATTTTCCTTTTGTATTTGGATATTTTCTAATCGGACTTGTACTTGCGGCAATATATGTACGTACTAATAGGTTACTAGTCTCATTTGTCATTCATGCTACTATGAACTTAATAATTGTTATACTGCAGATTTTTTGATAGAAAATTATGTAGGTAAGGAGAGAGTAACTTGGCGAAAAAGAAGGCGATATTTTTAGATCGTGATAATGTAATTAACGAAGTGCTTACAGATCGTGTTAAATTTGTAAATAAACCAGAAGATATTTACCTGCTACCTGGTGTAGCT
Source organism: Bacillus sp. FDAARGOS_527 (assembly GCF_003812125.1). NCBI lineage: Bacteria > Bacillati > Bacillota > Bacilli > Caryophanales > Bacillaceae > Bacillus > Bacillus sp. FDAARGOS_527. The sequence goes on along the minus strand of NZ_CP033789.1, from coordinate 80,962 downwards.
GACGCGATTGCTATATTTAATAGAAAGGGATATATGGTCCTAGTAACAACAAATCAAGCAGGTGTCGGATTTGGTTATATGACTCAAGAAGAGCTCTTAGAAATACATAAACATATGCAAGAAAAATTAATTAATGAAAACGTCGATGCCCATATACATGAATTTGTTGCCTGTATACATCGACCAAATGATGGGTGTTCCTGTAGAAAACCAGAGGCTGGTATGCTGCTGCAGTTAGCTCAAAAGTACGATATTGATTTAGCGAGCAGTTATATGATTGGTGACCAAGAAACCGATATATGTGCAGGGAAGAAGGCTGGAACAAGAACAATTCGAATTGCTGATTCTTTGGATGAAACAAAAGCAAATTTAAAATTTCCTTCTTTGCTTAATGTAGCGCTTGAAAACATTTTTTAATATTTTGTCTGAAGGTAAAATTTTAAAAAGTGGTGAGTAGTAACAATAAAGAGGTTTAATTCCACTGTTCGAAAAATAAATTACTGCATTAAAATAAGAAATTTAGATATAAAAATAGGTATAAGGAAGTGTTTTGCAATGAGTGAATTTCAATCAGGAAAAAGAGAAGGGTATATTTATGGTTATATATTTCTTTCAGGAAATAAAGGGTTGGTTTTAGATGAAGGTTCAAATGAGTATCTAATAGAATCAGCAGAATTACTAATTAATGGAGAATTTGTTTTAATGGAAAATTTAACATTAGATTTATTGAGAAGAAAAAATCTATACGGTTCTAAAGCAAGGATTAAGGAAAGCTTTATTTCATAGCTTGTAAAGTACTATATTATTTTTAAATTTTTTTATTTGTAAACTAGTGGAGGCAATTATGAATTTTTATAGATTAAAATTAGATGTGAAATTAGACGAGAATAAGGTAACGGAGCCGAAATTTTACAAAATAGTAGATAAGTTCTTTAATAAATTAGCTAACCTAAAGGGTGTGAAATCTCCAGAAAAAAAACTTTCGTTCAACATAAATGAAAGGAAGTTAATGATAGATATTTCGGTAGTGATTGAAGAAAAAATATTTTTTAAGATTCATAATAACTCAACTAGATTAAGAGGGATTTTAAAATATATTTCTAAGTTTATACAATACAATGATTGTGAAAAAATAGGAACTTTATACATAAGTACAAAAGATTTAACAACAGAATTATATGCTTACGAGGAATGTATTTATTTATCAACTATTTTGCAGGAAGACGATCGACAAACCCAGGAAGTTATTAAATTAGATGGCGGTATGGTATCTTTTGTCATAGATGAAAAAATAATTGAAATTCCAGTGGATACAAATGTGGTGCTTGCACATATGACATGTAAATAGAAAAAGAGTAGGATAACCCTTATATAGAACGATAAGAAGCGCCAACAGGTTAACGATATGTATAATTCTAGGGACGAGATTGAAAGTAGCATGGAGTTAGTTCTCATTTTAATTGTGGGAGCTTTTTCTATTAGGGGTCACCATACATGCCCATCAACTTAAGAATTTTCACTACCCCCAAGTGACAAAAAACGTTATTCTTTCTAAAAAGCTAGCTAGAAAGGGTGACATTTTTTATGAATCTTTCGATTCAAGATGAATTACAACTATTTTCTGAAGAACTGTATCGTCATTTAACCCCTTCTCTTTTGGAAGAACTCGCAAAAGAATTGGGTTTTGTAAAAAGAAAACGAAAGTTTTCTGGAAATGAATTAGCTACCATATGTATTTGGGTAAGTCAACGTACAGCGAGTGACTCGCTTGTTCGACTATGCAGTCAATTACATGCGGCCACAGGCACTCTTATGAGTCCAGAAGGACTCAATAAACGCTTTGATAAAAAAGCGGTTGAATTTTTGAAATATATTTTTTCGGCATTATGGAAAAGTAAAATCTGTGAAACATCGGCCATTTCAAGCGCGGCGCTCACGTATTTTCAACGAATTCGTATTTTAGATGCGACGATTTTCCAAGTACCAAAACATTTAGCCCATGTATATCCTGGATCAGGTGGTTGTGCACAAACAGCGGGTATCAAGATTCAATTAGAATATGACTTACATAGCGGACAGTTTCTAAACTTTCAGATAGGTCCAGGAAAAAATAATGATAAGACCTTTGGAACAGAATGCTTAGACACATTACGTCCAAGCGATTTATGTATCCGTGATTTAGGTTATTTTTCATTAGAAGACTTAGATCAAATGGATCAACGAGGTGCTTATTATATATCCAGATTAAAATTAAACCATACCGTGTATGTAAAAAATCCGTTTCCAGAATACTTTCGAAACGGAACCGTAAAAAAGCAATCACAGTATATCCAAGTTGATTTAGAACATATTATGAACAATTTAAAACCCGGTCAAACATACGAAATAAAAGAAGCTTACATTGGAAAGAATCAAAAACTATTCACACGTGTAATTATCTATCGTTTAACAGACAAACAGATACAGGAACGTAGAAAAAAACAAAGTTACACTGAAAGTAAAAAGGGTATTACATTTTCAGAAAAGAGTAAACGATTAACGGGTATCAACATATATGTCTCAAATACGCCTGAAGGAGTTGTTCCGATGGAACAAATACATGACTTTTACTCCCTTCGCTGGCAAATAGAAATTATTTTTAAAACGTGGAAATCCTTATTTCAAATTCATCATTGGCAAACTATCAAAAAAGAGCGATTAGAATGTCATGTGTATGGAAGACTTATTGCCATCTTTATCTGTTCTTCTACGATGTTTAAGATGCGTAAACTTCTTTTGCAAAAGAACAAAAGAGAATTAAGTGAATATAAAGCCATTGGGATGATTCAAGATCATGTATCGCTGTTATATCAAGCGATACAGAGAAACACCCAAAATCTAACAAAGATTTTAATCCGTTTGTTCGACCTCCTACAGAAGAATGGACGGAAATCTCATCGATATGAGAAGAAAACTATCTTTGATATTATGGGTGTTGTCTATGAGTATAATGGGTTTGGAAAACAAAAGAAAGCTGCATAATTTTTAAAATGAAACTCGTTAGAGTTTATTTGGTGTGTGTACTTTTCAATACCAAAAGTACATTACGTGTTTTTTAGTTTGTTTGAACGAAAGTTCATTTTGTTTTCGTTCTTAAGTTGATGGGCATGTATGGTGAGGCCTATTAGGGTTTCTGCTGGGAAAAGCATCCTTTAAAAAATAAAAAGCATCCACTATGCGGATACTTCGTGTTATTATGGTTAAGCTATATTAATTCAAATTGCTATGTGGGTGAAACGAATGGAAAATAAACAACCTGAACAACACTACGATCTAGGTAAAATATACACATACACAGAGCTCCCAGATAAGGTTAGCGGTCGTTGCGATAACTGTGGTAATACCGCGTTCAAGAGTTCCGTTAAAGATTTTATCTTTCTAAGAGAATGTCGTCAATGTGGTATGAAGAAAATTATTTAGCCCTGTTAGGGCTTTTTTTATTGGCTCTTATCTCTAAAAATGCCTTTTACTAAATAATATTATTATCTAATACATAAGTATTAAAGGTTTGTTAAAATACATATTTTAATAAAGAAAAGACACCTAAGGTGCCTTCCTCTGACTTGAACCACTTTAATTTTAATAACATCATTTTACAATCACAAATATATCTTTTATCTTTCATATGATATTTTATCATTTTTTTCAGTTAATTGCATAAAACTGGTGAAAGATAGGTTATTTTTTGTAAATTCCTTTTCTCCATATCCATTCAATAGGACCATAGCGGAAATGTTTACTCCAAATTTTGCTAAATATAATTTGTACAAAGATAATTAAAATCCCGAAGATGCATAGTTGCCAGTAATATACCTGTGAGACATCTTTAAAGTACAACGAAAGAATGACAAGAGTTAGTATACTTTGGCTAATGTAATTCGTTAAAGCATACTTGCCTACGTTCATAAAAGGTTTCAGCTGATTTATATATTTTTTATTCTCACAAACCCTAAGTAGAGTACAAATATAGAATATAGCTAGCGTTTTCCCTCCAAATAGAATCCATAGTTTAATATCCTGAGAGTAATAGATATCCGTTTTTATAAAATAGTAGATAATAGGACAAGAGAGAAGACATGAAATGCATAACGAACTCCACTGGATAAATCTAATTTCTTTTATAAATTCCGGTACCCTTTTAAAAATATCTTTCTTACCAGCCCATAAACCAATTAAAAATAAGCCTATATATTCCGGAATTCCTACTAGTAATTGTTGAAATTCCTCAATCATTAAAAAGAACAGACGAGCTTTTACTTGATGTGAATAATGTGTAAATAGATTTACAGTGTGATTGGTAGTGTGGCCTGTAAACATATATTGATAGTAACTTGGTACGGCAGAAATAGAAGGACTTGCTTGTATAAATAAAATAGCATGTAGTGTATAGCCAACAAATAGAGAGAGGCTGCCAACTATAAAAATAAGCTTTGTAGATCGCTTATAAAAGAACAATAGGATAAAACCAGCTAAGGCATATGCGTGTAGAATATCTCCATACCATAGAAATATAAAGTGGAGTAAACCAAAGAGTAGTAAGATACACAATCTACGACTAAACAGCTTATACATAGAATAGCCTTTTGCTTCAGCATTCTTTATAAAGATATAAAACCCTACTCCAAATAAGAACGCAAAAATAGTATAAAATTTTGCCTGTATAAATAAATCTATTAATAAACGAATCACTTTATCTGTACCGGAGTAACCCGCTTGATTAAAGGGGTCTAGTCCCGTCATAGTAGGTAGATTAGCAAATAGGATACATAGTATGGCAATGCCTCTTATTATGTCTAAAGAATAAATACGGGCGTTTTGTTGCATATGAATTCCCCTTTCTTACAAAGAAAAACGAGCACTATATTAACTAGCGCTCGAATTACGTCTCGCAAAGAATCCGTCATATGTAGCAGCTGACACTGCACCTTCTAGGCGTTCAATTTCTTCGCCTCTGTTATAAGCTACAACAACTGGAGTACCAGGAATGTCGAACTCTTGAAAGGCACTTTGATTTTCTGGTGTAGAGATATCAATACGATAGATAGTTCTATCATGCTTTTTTGACATACTATTGATATCTGGTGCTGCCTTTTTACAATAATGACAAGTTGGTTGATAGTAATACGCAATAAACTCTTCATGGGATTGTATTTTTTGCTTTAATTCTTCTTTTGAAATATCTTTAATATTTTCGGGTGATCCTTTTGTTTCTGCAGCTGACACAATTGTTTTCTTTGGTGTTACAGTCTCTGGGTTAACAGATTCATTTTTAGTTAAAGTAAAGATAGCGATACAAGCAACGCATAATGTAGTAACAATTGCTCCAATTTTGTAGACTTTATTCATAGTAAATTCCTCCTTAAAGTAAAAAAAAGGACAAACCTCGCCCGAGTTAACTGGGCGTAAGGTTTGTCCTTCACGCTACGTACAATAGAGTATAAACAATGGAAACAAATTTTCTATCTATATAATAACACAACATTTATATAGAATGCTATAAGAATTTTTGAAAGAAACACCTTAGTACATATAATTTCACGTACCAAAATATATTTAAAAATTAATAAAGATTACACAATTTGATTCTTTGTGTTGCCTACAACTGTTAGATACAATTTACCTCTCAATAAAACATTAAATACTGCAATAATCTACGTCTCAAAAGCCTAAATGATATAATAAAACTAATCATTATTTTAGATGAATGGAGTAATTTAATGGAGCCAATTATTGTTAAACTTTCAACAGAATTTAATACCACGGCAAAAAATTTAAAAGATAAATTTAATGAGTATCAAGAAAAACATCAAACTGAAACCACTTTTCATAATTCAGAAGCTCCCTTGGTTTGGATTATTAGAGGATGTATTGATTACTTTGACCAATTAGACAATGAGTTTTTAGGTATAGGAAATAAATCAGGCATTCCAAGCATGCAAGCGGATCATTTTGCTAACAATCTGTATCGATTAAATAATGCAATGAAATATCTAAAAAGATTATGGGATTTAAAAGAATATAAAACTCTTGATGAATTTAATACTCTTTTAGATATCAGAACACTTATTGTTCATTCAGGAGAGCAGCTTACAAAAATTGAATCTCTAAAGTTAGAGGGGTATAAAGATAGCCAACTTTGGATGATTTTTAGCAACAAAGAAAATGATTCGTTTACTCAACTTAGTTATTTCAACAATGAAAGCTTAGCTGAAATGGATTATTGTTTGGAAATAGCGAGTGACAAACAAGACAAATCTAAAAAGGATAATTTATCGACAGTTGATTATCACATACAAAATGAAAGCTTTCTTGACCAAAGAATATATTTAAAAGCAGAACAAGTCCGAAATATTGTGATGGCACAAATTGAGTATTTTATAACTAGCGCTGACCAAGTAAAAATAGTTAAAAGTACTCGTAAATTTCCTCCTATTGAAGTAATAATAGACAAAGAAAATAACAAAGTTAACTTCGATAAGATAGCAGAGTTAGTATCTAAAGATTTAAGAGGTGGGTATATTATTGAGAGTGGAATTGAGCATTGGAATGGGTTTGGCTTAAAAAGATTAATGGAATATACAGAAAACAGTTCAGATATCTCTTCAAAAGCACAAGATCTTATTTATAAGCGCATAATTAACGTTATGACAGACTATTGGGAGAACTATCTAGATGTAAATATCCCTGATGATGAGTTACCTGACCTGGACATAATGCAAATCTTTTCAGATTACACTCCAAATTTTGATAATGTAATCAACGATTGTAAAATACCCAATAACAACGGTTTTAAATTCCCCAAAAATAACAGATAATCGTTTCGAAACAAACATCAAAGATGGAGTGAAGAAACGGTGCTGAAGATTGGGGAGTTTTTTATGATTAGAGAGTTATTTCAGAAAGGGTGGACGAAAACAGCCATTGCAGAAGCAACAGGCTTCGATCGTAAAACGATCAGCAAATATCTAAAAAGCAATCAGTTGCCGGAACGTAAGGCAAGCGAGCAGCAGAAAGAGAGTAAGCTCGAACCCTATAAGTCCTACATCCTTCAACGAGTCAAAGAAGGAACAACCAACTGTGTCGTACTGTTAGAGGAAATTCAAACGATGGGTTACGAGGGGAAGATGACAATTTTAAGAGACTTTGTTCGTCCTCTTCGTCAACAGCCAAAGAAACAGGCAACCTTACGGTTTGAAACACCACCAGGGAAACAAGCCCAAATGGATTGGGCGTACGTGGGAAAATACTTAGTGAATGGCAATCTGCAAGACATTTATGCATTTGTGATGATATTAGGTTATTCCCGAATGAAGTACGTAGAGTTTACAACCAACATGAATCTCGAAACCCTCATGAAGTGTCATATGAATGCTTTTTCTTACTTTAATGGGGTACCAGAACAAATTCTCTATGATAATATGAAAACCGTTGTAATCAAGCATAGTCCTGTAGAGATTCGTTTCAATCGCAAGTTTGAGGATTTCTTAGCCTACTATGGGATTGTGCCAAAAGCCTGTCGTCCTAAACGTCCGCAAACAAAGGGGAAAGTAGAAAGAACCATTAAGTATTTGAAAGATAACTTCTTTCAGCGAAAACACGAACCAACTTTACATGCATTAAATGAAGCCGTACGTACATGGTTGGATCAGATAGCTAACAAGAAAACCAATCAGACTACTAATGAGTCACCATTTCAACGATTTGAGCAGGAACAGAAGTTCCTGCAGATATGGGGAGTGAAGCCTCTGTTTCCCACTTCACATTGGGAAACCAGAGAAGTCAGTCGGGACTGTGTGGTGTCGTACCGCGGAAAAAGGTATTCAGTTCCTTACCGTTACGCTGGACAAATGGTTAAGATTAAAGAAACACTCGATCATCATTTAGAGATTTACGATGAACGTGAATGTATCGCAAAACATCCGGTTCTTACAGGAAAAGCAACTACTCATATCCGAATGGAACACTATGATGGGCTACATACAAAAGAAAAAGGGCAGAAAGCGAAGAACGTTGAAGATTTGGCGACCGACGGTCTTCACTCTCATACCCCATCTCCAAATGTGGAAAAACGCCCTCTCGCTGCTTACGCAGCACTGGAAGAAGGTGAGTCTGTATGATGAACGAACTCTTATTGGAGCGTTTAAAGAAGCTCGGCTGGCATCATACAGCCAACCAACTTGATAGTTTACTAGAAGACGCTTCTAAGGATAATGTATCATATTCTGAGTTTCTTCACACTATCGTTTTGCATGAAACGGAGCAACAAGATTCTGATCAACTAGAAAAGCGAATGAAACGGGCAAAGCTGCCTTACACCAAAACGATTCATGATTTTGACTTTACATTTCAACCAAGTCTGAGCGAGAAAAGGGTCAAGGAAACCTTAACATGTCGCTTTATTGCCAATGGGGAAAATCGCATATTACTGGGTCCTCCGGGTGTAGGAAAAACTCATTTAGCCGTCTCCTTTGCGATTGAAGCGATTACCCAAGGATATACAGCCCTATTTTTGTCGGCCGACGACTTAGTGGCTCAGTGCCGCAAGGCCAATGATAAAGGGACACTCCAGCGACTCGTAAATCGTTGGAGTCGTCCAGACGTGTTAATTGTAGATGAAGTAGGTTATTTTCCTTTTGATGAACTAACCGCCAATGTTTTCTTCCAGGTTGTTTCAAAGCGATACGAACAAGGAGCAATGATTTTAACATCTAATAAATCGTACCTTGAATGGGGAAAAGTTTTTGGTGACGATGTATTGGCAACGGCTATCTTGGATCGCCTCTTACATCATGCGATTACATTTAACATCAAGGGTGACTCCTACCGTTTGCGAGAAAAGAAAAAAGCAGGAATTTATCCTGCCCAAACAACGATTTAGCCGTTCATAATGGGGAATTTCATTTCGTTGAAATTGGGGAAATTTGAATCGTTGTTGACAATAAAAAGAATTATCTAGAATACGAAAAATTATTCACTAATATTGCTCCATATTTTAATACAAAAGACAGGAATGACTCTACGGATATCGGTTATTTAGCAATGTTTATTGATGAAATTAGCAGAGCTTTAAATATGAAATTTAATATAGATCAAAGCGTAGATGAGTTTGTGTGCGATTATATTATTCAATCTATTAAAAAATCAGTTTAGTATTCCATTGTTTAACGTGGGGGGCAAAGTGTTGGCAGCACCCCGTTTTGAGAAGACTTCTTATAGAATAAACAACTAGATTAGTGTTATTTGAACTGCTAGACAAGGAGCAACAGAAGGGAGTAATTTGAGAAAGAAGAAGTAATACAATTTGCATTATATATGCGAGAAAAGAGAGAGAAATCATCATTACATTAATGAAAAGGAGTGTACGAATTGGGATATTTCAACCCTGAATTAATGAAAAATAATCTAGACCAGGAAGAAGCAATACAAATTTTAAAAAACTATCTAAAGAGATTAGCAGAAACATATGAAGATAAAGAGTATGCAGCAGAAGTTATTGAACGTATTTACAATGAGGATACTACTTGCGAAGATATTGACTTTATTTTAGAGTGTAAAAAGCTAACATAGGTGTATTATTTCCAAAAAAGAGATGTCTATAATAATATTTTGCGTTAATACCATTGAAGAATCAAAAGAAGAAACGGGAAAGATTGACTGGTTCGCAGCTGACATCGATAAAAATTGCCAAATATAAGTTGTAGTAAATGTATTCATCTAGAAACGTAAAAAAAGACACTATAGAAAGTGTCTTTTTTACGTTGACATACTATGAAAGAAAATGTAGTGATTAATCATAAATTGTTGGATGCTTCTTGGTTAAATCTAGTATAACATTAAAATAAGTATTTATACATGCAAATTTACATATATTATGTTTTTATCAAATTAGTAAATTCATTTCAAATATAATTAGGAAAATTAAATTTTTCTATATTTAAAACTAAGTTAGTCTAAAAAGGGTTTGATATTCATATCAAACCCTTTTTACTATATGTAATTATTTCACTGCATCTTTTAATTCTTTTCCAGCCTTAAAAGCAGGCGCTTTTGAAGCAGCGATTTGCATTTCTTCACCTGTTTGTGGGTTACGTCCTGTACGTGCAGATCTTTCACGTACTTCAAATGTACCAAATCCAAGAATCTGAACTTTCTCCTCATTTGCTAGCGCCGTTGTAATTGTATCTAATACAGCTTGTGTTGCTGCAGCTGCATCTTTTTGTGTAAGTTCTGCTTTTTCTGCTACTACTCTTGTTAATTCAGTCTTATTCATTTTCTACACCTCGTTATATGTAATTAGGTGACCATTATAACGTGCCTATACTTTTGATGCAATTAGTACCATACCCATAGATTGTTTCCTAGTAGTCTAGATAAAACAATGTTATTCCTTCTTTAGACTATTTAAAATATAATCTGTGAGTTCACTACTATTAAGCCCTTTTTGCTCTTTTAATTCGTTCATTTCACTAATGAAAGCATTAGTAGAATTGGATTGAAAGAGTAATAACAGTGAAACTGCCTGGTCTAATAGTCTTGTTTTAGGTATATTTGTATCTTCTTTAAGTTTTTCCAATCTTTCATTCAAATCATTGGCTAATGTTGTAGATAATTGTTTTCTATTCACTACTTTATAATGTTTCTTTTTAGTCATATTAAACACCCTTTAATTTTTTCATATTTATATAATAGCATTACTATTGAGTTTCTATCAATTTAATTAAACAACAATAAACTTCATGAAGTTTATTGTTGTTTAATCCCTACATTCATTATATAATTAATATATAAAGTTTTATTTATTGATTATGAACTATAATTAAACGAAAGGGGGGTACCACGATGGGACTTTTAACTCTTATCATATCAATCTTTATCTTTTCTATAGTTACCCTAGCAACGATTATTGTTCTTTGGCTAAAAACTAAGCAGCTTTATGCTCCAGACATAATTAGATTAACTGGAGCAATTATTTGTTTAATTAGTTCGGGAATTTTACTTATGTTTAAAGATAAATTTGAACCTACTTATAATAATTTGACGGTAACAATTGGTCATTACACAGGGATCTCATTGAATATAACAATTTTATGCTTGTTAGGATTCTTCTTGCTGCTTGCTCTTTTTAAAGCGAATAGACTATGAATATAAATTATTTAATAATGGGGGATTTAAATGAATAATTTCAATGATTTGATTAATTTATTTTGGTCTTGTTTATGGATAGTGGGTTGTGTATCTATATTACTAATTACTTTGATATTAATGAAACGGATGATTGTTGGAAAAACAACATATAGAGGGTATTCTAGTAGTAATAAGAAGGCGATGGGTGTTGCTTTGTTTTCATCTATTACAAGCAATAATGATGATGGAAAAGATTAAAGAAATTAATTCTATTTAAAATTCTTGTTTTTTCTACTTACAGTTTTCCAGTTGTTGAATCAAATTATGTCGTTGTTTTGAGCGAATACAATAATTATGGGAGGGGAACGTATTATGCAAACACTAGCAATACTAGCAATTTCAATCGTTATAATTGCTGGCGCAATGTTAGTATTCGGTATAAATAACGATTTGAGTTCTATACGCGAAAATCCTTTACCTACAGTATTTATAATAGTGATGATATCTATTCTTTCCATATCGATATATAACTCTGGTAAAGAAGTGGATCATAATCTTGCAGTACTTGCATTAAACTTGAGAGACCTTGAACAAAAGCAAATAGATGATAAAACAAGGCTATTAGAAACAGAACTGGGAACGACTAGAGATAATTTATTAGTCGAAGATTATGAGGATTATTCGAAAGTAACCAGTGAAAAAGGGGTATTTAAAGTTATCTTTACACGTGATATGGAACATAATATGATAATCGAAAAAATTACTCCAATTTTAACGCATTAATATAGTAGATTTCTTCAGTTATTTACTTTTAAAAGTAAATAACTTATACAATATAGTCTATTATTAATTAAATAAATGAAATGAAAGGACAAAATAAAATGACCACAAAGCGACCAGTGATATTATCAACTTTAATTTGTGGATTAATTTTAGGGAGCGTTATTGGAGGTAGCATGCCCTTAAATAAGTTCACTATACCATTAGTTTGTATAAGTCCACTTGTACTAGCTATATCTTTTAAGCTTAAAGATATAGGCGAATGCAATTGGAAAGGACAAGCATTAATAATACTTCTTTCAACAACAGTATTAATGCTCTCATACTGTTTTATATCCTTTTCTGGTGAATTTTATGACTATATTCTAAATCTACTCATGGAAAGGATTAATCAATAATAGCAGCATGTGATTTTTCTAAAGAAAAATCACATTTGAGCCGAATTTAATTACAAATATAGGGGGATTTAACTTGAATATCAGTGAATTAATTCCATTTTTCGGAAAAAACTATGTAGAAATAGCTATCTATTGTTTTATATTTTTAATAATTGGAGGCACGCTTGCTTGGAAAGGTAACGTATAACTATAGACCTACCGTGAAAATGTAATGTTTATACTCAACGCTAAAAAAAAGCTTAGTTAACTAATTAAAAGGAGCTTTTACATGTTAGAGACTCTTGAAATGAGAAAAAAGCAACACGAAATAAAAATAAAAAAATATAAAAAAATTCAAAAGTACTACAATCCATTTTTGTGGACAATCTCAGTTATCTATTTTCTCTATTTCATGATCATTGATAATTCTCTTTCAGTACATCTATTACTTTCCTTCGTTATTGGCTTGATTCTTTGGAGTATAGGTCTAGCTATTAATTTAAAACTCGTGAACGAATTAAAAGGAAAGGGAAAAATCTTAAATATAGAAACAATAAACGAAATGAAAAATAACAAATATATGAGTCCAGGAAGAAAAGAACGCTATATCACAGATTATAATGCAACGAAAGATGGATTAGAAAAGATAATGATTTATGCTAACTTTATGTTAGAAGCTAAAGAGAGAGAAAACGAAATAAAAGATGATAATAGTAATTTAGATATGTAATTGTAGCGAGAGGAGCATAAAATTATGTCAATTGAACAGTATATTAATCTTCGTAAAAGAGGAAAAGAAATTGAGGAGATTCAAAAACAATCACTTTTAAGTGAAGCTACACTTTTAACTTTAGAACTAGGCTATAAATGTTATGAAAAAAACATTTCGTTGGATAAAGCAATTAATCTTATCGATAAAATTGTAGTATTAAATGCAAATGATACCCAAAATACATCATTTAGTACGTCTGTCCATATGTGATAGATAGATCCGAAGGAGAAAGAGCAAATGCCTAAAGAAGAAATGAAAATGAGTATAGATGAAATAAAAAATGCCATATTGAATCCAGATTTAATCAAATGTTTGCATGGTGTTAACATATCTAATCAATGGGGAGCAATAAATGGTAGACAATTGTTATTAGATGTATATAGATTATGTGAGAAACATGAAGATTTATTAAAAGAACTGAACGATTTAAAAAACAAATAAAAGGGTGGTAAAGCATGAAATCAACAGGTGTTACACGTAAAATAGATGAATTAGGACGTATTGTTCTACCGAAAGAATTGAGAAGAACATTAGGAATCGCAGAAAAAGATCCTATAGAAATATTTGTAGAAGGTGAAAAGATAATACTACAAAAATACAAGTCATATGATGCTTGTACAATAACTGGTGATATTTCAGAAAAAAACATGTCATTAGCTAATGGACAAATTGTTCTTAGTCCTGAAGGGGCTGAACTTTTAATTAAAGAAATTCAGCAACACTTAGTAAAGTAAGATTATTTTATACAGTTATAAACCATATTAAAAGTATTTCACGATACAATTTAAGAGAGAGGAATACTATAAAAATGAAAAAATTAACTTTCCTTAAATTAACCTTACTAGTTCTATATGTAATGGTTGGACTGAACATATTATTAAAAGCTGACGTTGAAACTCTTATGCAAATAGCTGAAGAACAAGCTGTCATACTCCAAAGAATAATCCTGATATTTGTCTTTATTGGAACTCTATTAACATCTCTTTACTATATCACTCTTCAAAAAGAACAAGCAGATGAGAGGAAAAAAGCAAAATCGTTATTTGCTATGTATATAGTTGTTACAATTATGGCACTGTTTTCTAGTGACATAGCTAATTACATTAAAGATTTTATCTAACACAATATGTATTTTAGAAAAAAGGACCCTTTGAATTAATCAAAAGTCCTTTTTATCATTTAGAAGCGAAATTTGATTTGAAATGTATTCATTCATTATTGATTGGTGATAGTTAATCCAAGCTTCAATAGTCTTATCGGAATCTCTAGCAAACTTTTTCGCGTATTTATGTACAGTTTTATTTGTCTCTTTAAAGCCATATAGGTTAATACCACCGGTGATTTCGCCGATGAAATTAAATTCTTTGTGTTCACCAGGATAATAATTAAAGGCAATTTGATGGATTGTAGTGTCAACTACGTACCCTTCATAGAGAAGATAAGAATGAAGTCCGAATACACCGTTTTGATACATATTTTTAAGTATATGTTGATCGTGGAATTCATGGTGATAATAGCCTTGCATAAAGGATAATTTATTCTTGGATATTTCATTTGACGCCAATAACAAATAGTGAAGTAAAACACTTGCGTAAATACATAATCCGCCGTTTTTGTTATGTTTTAAAACTTCTTTCCAGGCGGTATCATCTTTTTTAAGAAAAGATGATACTAGGTTGTGATCTTCATATAAAGCAGCGTGAGTCAATTTTGTTAGATATAGAATCGGTTTTATAGTCTGTGCTGTGAAGAGATCCCCCGGTGCCCTTTGACTTTGATAGTGAGTAGGTTTTTGTCTTTTGTAATCATAACTTGTAAGCCATTCTTTTTTTAATACGGAAGAAATGTTTTTAATAGCTGTATTATGCGGATCTTGAGACTTGCTTATTTTCAAGGATATATCCATAAGAATCCTCCATTTGAATTTGTAATTTCACATTTCGTAGTTTTAGAGATTGATATTTATATTATATGACGACTACAAAATTGTTACCAGAAGATATCTTGGTGGGGAGGTAATCTCCAACCAAAAAAATCATAGGAAAATATATGTTTATTTTAAAGGTAACATATGAATATAATCTATGCATCAGACAAAAAGAAATCCTGTTGGATCTTTTGGGGATGAGTGAAGTGGAGAAAATAACACAATACATCTTCATTTAGTTTTACTAGTTCTTTCCTACTGTATTCTTCTATGTTAGTAGATGCTAAGGGGATGAAAATGGTAAACTTAAATAAGTAATTGTATATTGTGAAGGCGGTCGAGTTGCTATCCTTTCCCTTATTCAAAGAGAAGGCGGAATTTAGTAGGTAAATTAGAAGGAGCTAAATATCTTATTAAATAAAAAGCGGCGAGAAAGGATGGGGAATTGAGATGAATAAAGTTGGTTTGTTATTAAAAGTAATCGTTACAATAGGTTTTTGGCTATATTTCTTTCCTGTAATACTTAACCCTAATAATGTTCCTTTTAGATTTCTTTTGAATACTTTCCCAGATGATATTGGAGGAACAGTTTTTAATTTCATGATTTTTTCTATTGGATATGTAGTTTATTTTTCCTTCGTCGTATTCATGGCACATAAGATAATTTGGTCTGAAACACCTAAATTAAAGAAAATACCAACAAGTAACAATGAATAAAAAATACATTCAGGCATTCAAATATGCTAGTTAACCTTTAGTTTTTATATAACTTGGATATTCGTATTTGTTGGGAATAATTTTGTCTATTTTATCGACATAATTTCACCTACCACGTTTAAATTATTCATTAGTGATTGACACAATAATCTCTAGAATGCTACGTTTTTAATATTAAAGTAATAAAGGGTTTATTATTTAGATGCTACATATATGAGAATAGATGCTGAAATACGTTTAGAGAATGAAAAACTCTCTTCTGATATTCTATAAAATTCCATATACAGATAATTTAATTATATAAACCATACATGTAGAGAGGAAGAAAGTAAGATGTTTAAAAAGGTTACATCGGTTGTTGCTTCTGTTTTATGTACTAGTTTTCTATTAACTGCTTGTAGTGGAGAGAAAGAGACTAAAAATACAGCAAAGGCAACTAACAAGAATGAAACAAAACAATCCATTAATTTACCGTATATAGCGGAGATTCCAACAATGGATGTAACAAAGGCAACTGATAGTGAATCAATGAATGTAATGCGTAATGTTTTTGAAGGTCTGTACACACTAGGAGAAGATAATAAATTGATTCCTGGAGTGGCACAATCTTATGACGTAAGTGAGGATAAAAAAACGTACACGTTTCATTTGAGAGAATCGAAATGGTCAAACGGAACACCTGTAACAGCTGCTGACTTCGCGTTTTCTTAGAAACGTGCTGTGAATCCCGATACAGCAGCAGAATATGCTTTTCTATTCTTTGATATAAAGAATGCAAAGAGAATTAATAGTAAAGAGCTACCTGTAGATCAGTTAGGGGTAAAAGCAATAGATGATAAAACATTAGAGGTGCAATTAGAGCAGCCTGTCCCTTATTTTATCGAATTGACAACGTTCGCAACGTTTTTACCCATTAACGAAAGGTATTTTGAATCACAAGGAAAGCAGTATGGCTTAGAAGCAAGCAAATTGGTTTATAACGGAGCGTTTACATTGGATAATTGGAAGCATGAACAAGGTTTTCAGTTGAAAAAGAATCCTAACTATTGGGATTCTAAAACAGTGAAATTAGATGCGATTAACTTTGATATTGTGAAAGATAAATCAACAGAAATAAATCTATATGAATCAGGTCAGCTTGACCGTGTAGGACTAACAGGTGAGTTTGTAGATAAATATAGAAAGAATCCCGACTTCAAAGAACGTTCTGAAGTTACAGTGCAATTCCTACGTATGAATCAAAAGAATGAAGTATTAAAAAATAAAAATGCTCGCTTGGCAATCAGTCAAGCAATGAATAAGAAAGCCTTTGTAGATACAGTTTTGAATAATGGTTCTCTTCCTGCAGACGGTTTTATACCAGTCGATTTTGCTAAAAGTTCGGACGGAAAAGACTTCCGAAAGGAAAATGGAAAATTAGTAAAAGATGATGTGAAAGCAGCGAAGGAAATCTGGAAGAAAGCAAAGCAAGAACTTGGGAAAGAACAGGTAACATTAGAATTGCTTACAAGTGATAATGTGTTTGCTAAAAAGAATGCGGAGTACTTAAAAGGTGAATTAGAAAAGAATTTAGAGGGATTAACGGTCAATGTGAAGCCGCAGCCACGCAAACAACAAATTCAATTGCTACTAAATAGTAATTATGATTTAGGTGTTGATGTATGGGCTCCCGATATTCCTGATCCAATCACATTTTTAGATATATTCGCGACAGATAGTAGCTATAACTTTGATAAGTATTCAAATCAGGCATATGATGAACTAATTCATCAAGTGAAAACAGATTTAGCTGGTAATGAAACTGCTCGTTGGGAGGCAATGAAACAAGCAGAAAAAATATTATTAGAAGATGGAGCGGTCGCACCATTTTATCAATCAGGCAGATCATACTTACAGCGTTCCTCTATTAACGGAATTGTAACAAACGACTTTGGTGGAGAATTTAACTATAAGTTTGCTGAAATTAAAAAATAAGTAAAAAAAGGAGTCGAACATCTTCGACTCCTTTTAGTTTGCCATTTGATACACTTATGCATAATTGCATATGCAGTTATCCTGTTATAACGACTACAAATAACACATTTTTTGATATGCTTATGGTAAAATACCATATACTAACATTAGGTTGGAATAATATAATAAGAGATATTGCAGCATTCTTTTTTAGATTTAGAAGGGGAAATAATATGAACGAAATGCTTAAGAAAGAAGATAAAACTTTGGAACAAACATTGAAGAAATTCTTGGATAGAATTATTGATGAAATTGATTTCCAAAGAAAAAATCAAGAAGATATTGCTAAAATAGTTGGTATTTCTCCTGGAACTCTTTCTAAAAATTTAACTGGAAAAAACCAATTTGGATTTTGGAATTTAATCAAGTTACTTAATATATTATATCCGAGTGATTTTCATAAACAGAGAAAGATGTTACACACTTTCTGTTCTGTCACAACAAGTAAGAAAAACTTGAGGATTGCCATGGAATATGCGAATGCAAAAGGTGACTTATCACTTCTCAAGTTATTGGTAGATCGAGAGAGAAAATCTTCACTCGCAATGAATAGAGAGTGGGCTTATGTATATGAAATGGTATTACTTAGAAGTAACGGGACGATTAAAAAGCAGGAATTGTTATCCAGGCTTGAAGACCATAAGGGGAGTAAGATAATTAAGACAATCGAGATGAAGGTCTTATGTGGTATATTAACTTACTACACTATGTATGATTTAGAAAAATAGAATTCTCTGTTCGAGTATGCCGAGATGTTGCTTCCAGATATTAATGCAATTACCGATAGTTTTATTAAGTCATCTTATTTAGGTAGGATTAAAGAAGGATTAGCGTATGCCTATTTAGTACAAGATAACCTTGAAATGTCTAGGAAATTATGTAAGGAAATTTTAGCGATAGATGATCCTAAAAATTGTTTCCACCTTTTAAGAGCATCAGCACTTGCTTATATAGCAGAATCATATACCTTTGATTGTTATGATAGTGCATCTTGGTATATGAAGAAGGCACTAAAGCAGTTAGGACCATGTAATTTTGAAAGGGAAAAACAAAGAAAGCAATCAATTCTTAACACCTATGCTTTTATTAAGTTAGTGAATAAGCAAGAATTGGAGAATATTGATATATATCATTCTGCAGAAAAATCTTTTTTAGAAATTATTAGAGGGAATCACAAGAAAGCAGTTGAAATCCTGAGTGATTTAGAAAAGAAAAATGGTATGCTCACACCGATGCAATATTGCTATTTAGGGATAGCAAAGAATGATATTTCTTTAATTGAAAAGTCAATTATGCTACTAGAGTGCGCTGGGAATCGCTTCTATTGTAGATTCCCTAAAAAAATAGTGGTAGAATTTAATGGAAATGGTATAATGTACGAAGGTGGTGCTATATGAAGAAAATATTATTTATATTAACAAGTATCGTTTTAGCGGCAGGAATTGTTTACACCGCTGCTGGTAGTAAAGAGCAACCAAACAAATTAGTGAAAAAAGATTCAGAACAATTATTAGCTAGAATGGCTGATCCTGGAAGTGGAATGGGTTGAGCCTTAAATAATTCGAATGCGATTGTCTCAGTAGAGGCAATCGCATTTGTTGTTTTTAGGGATATTTCCTAAATATCGATTTTGAAATTCGTGAAATGTATGTGAAGAATTCACAAACTGAAAACGAGAACCGAATTGAATTGAAATTTTAACTCCTAAAATCGACACATCGAATCGAGAATCTTCCTATTATATATACTTACTAAAATAATGAATTTCCGATATCTATTGTGGCCAAGTTTTGACGTCTTGTACGTTCTCTTAAATAACGTTCCGTCGTCATAATAGACTCATGTCCTAAATAGTCCCTAATTTTTTTTAATTCAATACCCTTTTCCATTAAGTAATTAGCCATGAAGTGCCTACAAGTGTGAGGAGTAATTCTATCCTGTCGATAGCGCAGAAAAGTTAAATTTGTTTCTTCAATTTTTTTTGCCACAAGAGAAGATAGATAGTCTGCTCTATAATTTGATCCATCAGCTTTAGGGAGAAAAGCGGAGGTATTCGATGCATCTAGTTTTGTTGTTTGTTTACGTAAACTTCGAACATGGCATAAAGCATCCAATGTATCTTCAAAGATACGAACTTCCCTACTTTTATTCCCTTTACCAACTACACGAAGTAGATAGGCATTTAAAGATGAATGAAAGACCAAATTTGCCCATTTAGCAGTTGCGATTTCTTCGATTCGTAGTCCTGTTGTAGTTAACAGGAAAAATGCAGTGTAAACAAAATAGTTGGATTTTTTCAGTTCATCTAATATCTGGGTAACTTCTTCTGGATAAAGGTCACGATTGACTAGCTCTTCTTTTTTTACGGATACTTTTTTAAGGCGACTACTAAAGTTGTCTGAGAGTCCGTTATTATCATACACATATTTTAAAAACTGCTGAACTACTGTTTTCTTTTTACGTAATGTAGTGGCAGCATATTTCTTACTTAATTCATAGAAGTAGATTTCCATGTCATTATGGGATAACTCCTGGATGGTTCCGATTGCTTCTTTTATGTAGCGAAGAAAATGAGAAAGATCGTGCAGATACTGTTGTTTTGTTCGCTCACTTCTATTTTTCGTTAAAGAAGGCTCATCGTGTAAAAATAAATAAACTAATGATTCTTCACTTAATTGGGAGTAGTCAATATTACGGATACCCAAACCCATAATTTTTTCAAAATGACTGCTATCAAAAAAATCTGATTTTGATTTTACAATTTGGTTATTATGTTCGTAATTTATAATATTCAAATTTAAACACAACCTTTTATAGAATGAAATATTAAACAAATATTTTTATATAAAATTTTATAGTTCTAATTATACCACAATAAATGCATTATTTATTGTGGTATAAAATGAAATGTTTAAATAAATATTTTCGAATTAAAATTTAACGTTTCTGTCTAGGTAATGTATAATAGAAATGTTTAATTGATTTTTTTTGTACATTTCAATCCAAATGCGGTAGGAGGAGATTTTTTTTGACTAGTCTTCGTCTGAAAATTTTACAAGAAATCCATAATTTAGAAGATACCCATTGTTCAATTTGCCCTCTGAACAACCTATCAGTGAATTGTACAGATGAGCAAGAACAGGCAAAACAGAGAAACTACAAACATTGTAAAGGTTGTCCCATTTTCGATTCCATCCGAGAGAAAGGAGAGCAATTGAATTCTTTATCGAAAAAGAGTACATTTAATAAAGTACGAGAACGTTATATGGAGAATCCATTTAAGTATCTGCAGTATAAGGAGTACTCAATTACAGATGTAGTAAAAGAAACAGGTTTAACAAAGTATCAACTAAGAAAATTTAAACAACAGCTAGAATGAAAGTTTCGGACGAGGTGAGAAATGGACTATTTATCTTTAGAAGAGGTATGCGATAGGGTAGGTTTAACAAAAAATCAATTAGGCTATTTAATTAAATATAAACAGATCGAACCTATCAATCTGGCTACCTGGAAAGCAGATGGCGGATATCGCTTTGAGAAAAAAGATGTAAAAAAGTTAGAGGAATTATACAAAGACTCTTTAACATTAAAAGAAGCAGCTGAATTTCTAAATAAGTCTAAGACTTACGTTCATAATGCCGCTAAAGATGGGATATTGCCCTTTAAAGAGATTGCTAAAGGGAAATCTACTGAACGATTGTACTTAAAAAAGGATTTGGAAGTTTTCAAAGGAAAAATTGAAAACCGATCAAAAAAGGAATCGAAAGAAAAAAAGCAGCATTTAAGTCTCTATCTTGATGAAAAGGTAGTAGAAGCAATAAAGAAAAAGGCTGCGAAGAAAGGGTATAATGGCTACAAGAAGTTTGCTGAAGACATTTTATCTGCAGAAGTAAAAGAAGACATAGAAGAATAGAAATCCCAGAGAGAATAGATCCCTAAAAAACGAAAAAACGTTATAAGGGGTCTATTTTTGTTTCTAAGAAGTTTTTTATCTTTCAAGTGTAATTGCATTATCTGAAGTTTTAAAAATGATTACAGATGATTTTGAGAGGTCGTTTTTCGGGGACATCACTGAAAAAATCACTACAATTACAAAAAAAAGGGTTAATATATATAAATTAGAAAATAGAGGAAGAGACAATGAATAATTACAAGTGCGCTTTATTTAAAATGAGAAATGTGTGAAAAGAAAGATGTGAGATATAAGAGATAATGATACCAGGATTATAAATATAAAGATTTCATCTGAAACTTAGTAGGCAAATGAGTAAGTTAGAGGATTAGGCAGAGATACATTGCGGAACACATCAAAAAAATATACAACTTTTATTTGAAATTTATATTCTCAAAAAATAGCATATAAAACTAAGGACAATTATGAAAAATCAAAGAAATACAGTATACATATTTAAATTATAGTAAACTAATTTCTTGTAAAACTCATTAACTCAAAGATTATATACAGACTAAAATTGGACAGATTTTCTATTTTAGAGTGTTGAAGTATGGTAAAATAGAAGTATAACTGTATATCGTGTGAAGGTGGGCTTGTTATTATCCCTTCTTTCCATTTGGAAGGAAAGGGGGTGATATAACATGGAATTTTTGTTTGAACTTTTAAAAGAAATTGCAAGAGCAGTTGTGCGTGAAGTTTCAGCATACGCACTGAAAAAGCAATTCGAAAAAAAAGACAACAAAAAACCCGCGCTTCACCGACCAAAGTACAAGCGAGGGTCTAAAAGAAAAAGATAATGCATAATAACGGCCACCTTGACAGTAGCAGTTATGAGACGGGATGTTGACAGCATCTCGTCTTTTTTAGTTTATGCAATTCAGTTAAGTACTATACTTTATATATACTGAATATGCATTCAATATATAACTAATCTAAAGTAAACATACCATATTTTTATTTTTTGGTCAACGTTTGGAAATATGAGGGGCTAAATTTAGAGGTTTATACAGTGATTCCTAATGTAAATGATATAAAGAATAAAAGTAGTTTTATAGTGAAGGGTTTGCTTGTTTTCAAAACAAGCAAACCCTCTTGATAGATAGTCTTTTATATATTTTACAGCAAACAATTTATCGATATCTTTGTGCAAATTGCTCGCTATAGGAATCAACTAATTTAGTACGTCCAGAATCAGAATAAACCTTAATATTGTATTTAACATAAACATTGTATGCATCTTGATCCTGCCATTTTTGTACAGTCCACCAATAGTTTTTACCCTTAGGAAGAGAAAGACCGCCTACTACATACCCTGCTACACCAGAAGCAAAAGCATTGCCAATTTTCGCTATAACTCCAGCACCTAAACCTGCTATAGCTGCGTTAACCATAAAACGATATGAGGCATTATAAAATACATTGTTTCCATAAGTTGTCGTTACATATTTCCAGTTGAATGTACCAGCTGTTGGGTGAACATATTGAATTTGATCTGAATCTTTAGGTGTTATTGGATTCAATGGAGCTTGTCCATTTAGGAATAAAGAGTCTAAATCTTGTTGAGGTAATGAACTAATATCAATTGCTCTATTTTCTTTTGATACATCCTGGTTGTAAGAAACTGTAGGTGAATTTCCTTCCTTGTTCTCTGCTGCTTGCGTTGTTGAACTAAATGCAAACCCTGAGCTTAGTAATAAAACCAATGAACTTCCAGCCAATAATGTTTTTTTCATAATAATCCCCTTTCATTTGCATAAAAAATTTTATACAATATATTATACAGTCATTATCTGAAAAGTAATTATTTTCTAAAAATAGGAGGTAGGAGTCAATATGTTTAGTAAGATTACTTCAAAAAATGAACGTATTTATGTGATTTTTGTAGTTGCACTGTCTATAGGGTTGTTTAGCATATCTCGTACAGTTTGGTGGTTGTATGGAATGGTGTTTTTGTTATTTTTATCTGCTTTTATATTTAGAGACAGACCTACAAAAAAGGAAGTAATGATAAATCTTGTTGGCTTTGTAGCATTATGTTTCATTTTCTGGATAGGAGAATACATCATAAATTTGTAAAATACTAACAATGATTCTTGTTAAATACGATTATAACAAATTATTAGATAAATGGAATATTTTACTAACAATTTTAATATAGTGCTAGTTTAGAAAAATCGATTATTTTAGGGGTTTATGCCGTTTTTTTTATTTAGAAATTTTGAGATAACTAAGATTCTTTGACAGTAATGAAAGAAATAAGTCTAAACAAAATATAAAACAAAGCATATTTATAACAGAAACAGCCCAAATTTCTCATTAGGAATTAGGGTTGTTTTTATGATGGGATATCGTTTCACTTTTAGGAATGGATATTTTCAAATGATAACCATTAATGAAATAATGATATGGTATAATTTTCTTAATATATAAGAAAAGAAGGGATGGAATGAGCACGCAAATAAAGGTAACACCGGAACAATTAGAACAAGCTGCTAAAACAGTAAGAAATACGAGATCATCATTAGAATATATACATAAAGATTTATACTCTCAAACTGAATATATAGCTTCTCAGTGGAGCGGAGCAAGCAGTCAACGTTTTTATCAGATGTTTAATGAAGCAAAGCCAATGATGTTTAACATCTTGCAAGAATTAGATAAAATCGCAGTAGAATTAGAACGTGCAGCTGTTAAATTCCGAAAAGCGGATGAATTGTATGGAGGAAATTTAGTTGACTCTGATATTCAAGAAGGAGCCATGTGTGGAAAACTCCCTCCAAAATCAGAAGAGTCATTTTTCAATGAAAAAGATTTAAATGCTGCGTGGACTGGTATTTCTACTGGGTTTGTAGATGGTGCAGTGGATGCGTGGGAAGGACTGATATCCTTAGGTGATAAAGAAACCTGGTTGAATATGCGAGACGCAATTGTAAACTATAGGGAGACTATTCCTGCTGCATGGAACACTGTATCAGATACATTTATGAATAAATTTTGGAATGGGGATCTGGAAAGTAGAGAGCATTATCTGGCTTATGGTATAGCAACGTTAGGACTCGGGCTTCTGGGTGATAAAGGTCTTAGTAAAGCAGGACAAGTTGGGAAGGTAGCTGCTATTACAGGGCTGACTAAAGGGAAATCTCTTATAACTAATTCCCCGGCATACAGAAATGCATTACATATATTAAATAATTATGAATTTAAGGGTGGTAATCATCTCTCATATGCAGGTGTCGGTAGTACACAACAATATTTACAGAAAGCAGCTACGTATACTTATGAAGGCGCGAATGGTCCAAAAACAATTCGTTTGCGAAAAGGAGACTTAGCAGGAGACAAGCACCCAGTTACAGGAATTCCATACGATGCTGACGGATTTCCTATTTTTGAATCAAAAGGGGAGGTACTATTAAAAGAGGCAGATTTCAAAAAGTCTAGAACAACACAGTCTAGAAAGTGTAGTAAAGCATTATATGAACAAATAATGGAAAATCCTGAATTAGCCTTAAAATTCACAGAGGAAGAAATTCAATTATTTAAAATAGGGAAAACGCCAGAGCATTATACATGGCATCATCATCAAGATGCTGGGAGAATGCAACTTGTAGATTATCAGACTCATCATGATACCGGTCATACAGGTGGATATAAAATTTGGGGGAAAGATAGCGATAAATAGGGAGGTACTTAGTCATGAATCACATTACATGGATCAATACAAATGAGAACAAAATAACAAATGACCAAATTAAACAATTAGAACAATACTTTAATATTAAATTTCCTAATGATTTTATAGAGTGTGTACAAAAGTATGATGGTGGATATCCTACGCCAGATACCTTTAATATTCCAAATCAAGATGAAAATTCACTCAATAATCTTTTAACCCTAGATTCTAATAAAAAATACTCCATTCTAGAAACATATAATAATACGAAAGATAGATTACCTCATAAAATTTATCCTTTTGCTAGAGATCCATTCGGTAATCTTTTATGCTTCGATTACCGAAATACGAGTGATTCACCATCAATCGTATTCTGGGATCATGAGGAAGAAGACATAAAGGAAGCAATATATCCTATTTGCTCAACATTTACAGAATTACTTGCTAGTTTACGTGATTTTGAAGAAGAAGATTGAGGGAATAAAAAAACGGTCTAGAATTCTTATAGACCGTTTTTTTATGATTTACTAATTTTCCAACCATCATCCGTTTTCTCTAGTTCAATTACGATTACTTTTTTAGGATTATCTTTATATACAGCATCAACAGTTACTGTAGCAATTTCATTTTTCTCTTCAACTTTTCGGATTTTATAGCTTTTAAGATCCTTGCTAACTGATTTCATTAGGTCTGCATTTCCGCCCACAAAAGCAACGATTTTCTTCGCTTCAGGAGTGAATAACTCGCCAAAATCTTTGACATTTCCTTCTTTTGCATCTTCGAAATACGCTGTAGCAACTTCTTCAGGGTTACGATTATTTCCACATGCTGCAAGTGCTGAAATTGATACTATCATTACCAGCGTTAACATGATCATACGCACAAATTTGTTTTTCATTCAAACCACTCCTTATATATAACGTAATTTCAACTCTTATAAAGAGCTAAATCACTTGTATAAGTATATAATAATTAAAACCGTAAAACTATATATATTTAAATATAATTTTTATGATGTTACTATTATTATTAAAAAGATGAGCAGCAGGGGAATCTACCTATTACTATAATATTGATTTCCGTTATATACATTAGTATAATAATGAAGTCAGCGTTATAGGGGTATAACAGACGACATTCATTTTTAAAATCATAAAATCGGATTCACTTATATGAAAGATAAAAGCTCTCCCATTCACAGGAGGGCTTTTATCTTTTTTGAACTATACGCATATTCATAAAAATTAGAGTTAAGGCTTTCTTTATATAGATTACTTTTGTGAAAACTTACCAAAAAATTTACAGTAAATCCATACAAAACACATATATCGTATATATAATATATTTGTAGATACTAACATTAAGAAAAAACGTTAAATGTAATTTTAGCGTGTACTATTTATCCATTTACATTGTAGTAAAAATTAAATGACTTAAGTAGAAGAGAGGATGATTAACAATGGGACAAGTGTTTATTGATGAAAAAGGACCACAAGAAACAATCAGAATTCCAAATACATACCGTGACGATAGAAGAATAAATCTAGGTGATGATTTAATGCGTTCTTATGTAGCCGATGTACTTTATATTCCAGAAGATTCCCTAGAAAATGTTAACAAAAAATACCTGGAACTGGTTGAAAACTATAGAAGCGGACAAAAAAATAAAGTTGAGAAAGAGCTAAAAGGAATTGATATTCTAAAAGGCAATTTCAATTTCGGCGTTGCAAGTATGAAAGAAGTAAATAGTAGTTTTTATTTAAATTTATTTAACATGCTACTAGATGCAAATGTCTCTAACTTACTATTTTCAGTAAATAAAATGTCGATGGTTATTGATGCTAGACTTACACAGTGGATTCTCCAACTGGAAGCAAAAAGATTTATCGACTCTGCTATTTTGTTTAAATACAGTCTCACAAAATATTGTGAATTAGAAGCATCTGAAGAGGTTATTAGAAATCTTTTTGATCCAGAAAAAACAATCAATGAAATACTATACTCTATTCAAAAAGATTTGAAAGAATTTGTGGCAAAACATAAGAATATTGCTAGAATGAGGAACCAAATAGCATATTACAAAAAAATGATAAAGGACATTGGGAATGGGAAGAAATTAGCTAATGATGTGGTATTTGAAAAAGTATCATTTGACTGGGAAAAGGTAAGCTCTGATGTTGATTTATGGTTAAGTGAGAATAAGTTACACGGTATATGGGAACCTGAGCAATCTACACTAATTCTTGATCAGGGAATACCTTCTAAGCCATTTGAGAATATTGGGTTTGGCAATATAATGGAAGAGAAGGATTCTAAAGAATTTGTTGGATTACAATTAGCAGATATGCTAGTGGTGATAACAGGAAGCTACATTTCTAAACTTGCATCTGCAGTTCGTTATGATAAATCAGAACCAGAAAAAACTAAGCACCTTGGTGCAGAATGGTTTGTACTAAAGGAGCATCAATTTGACCTAATATCGAAAATGACAGAGTTCCTTTTTGGAAATGATCATGTTTACAGTGTCATAGGAGATACTTATTTTGATGAAACTCACTTGTTTGAGATGTATTGTAGGTATATAAGTTCCTTTAGTAATTATGACAATTATGATAAAAAGAAGACTGAATTACATGTTAAAGATATGTTTATTTATCTTGCAGCTGCTACAAACGAAAAATGGGAATTAGGAGTACAAAACGAGCTTTTCGCAAGGAATATGTATGGAGATTATATGACTGGAATTAATGAGGGAGTAATACGGAAATTGTAAACTCTCGTAAAATGGATAATAAACCTGCCAGTAACTTAATGTTTCAATAGCAAAAAAGAACTTATAACCTTTATGTATTATGGTTTCTAAGTTCTTTTTTTGTTCTAAGGTAATTAAAATTCATTAGTATCCATTCTTATATAAAAGGTTCTTAATAGAATCTCAATACAAAAAAAGCTAGAATATAACAACCAGTCACACATGATTGACTAAAGACTTTTGTTTTACATAATAACCAATCTTTTTTTATGGCCATATAACGTCTAATTACCAATGCAAGCTGAAAAATAGAAGCAAGGCAACACATAAATAACAAAAACTCGATTAAAACTCTCATCATTGCACTCCTCCTTAGTAACTAAAAAAAGCAGGGTAGCTATGATTCCTGCAATATAAATAATAACACATATCCTTAAACTTTTTAATATATAAACATTAAAATAGTTAAATATAGATTCGGAAATTTATAATATCTACGTAATTCTAAAATTAGTAATAAACGGAAAACAACATAAAGTTTGCAATAAGCAAAGGAGCTTGGCAACTTAATTAGTTATGGTTTATGTAAAGTATTAATTCAAGTCTAATCTAATCTTACCTGTATACTTAATGACTTAAATATTATTACCTAATAATACTTTATTATTTTGTCCCGTCTAATAAATAGGCTACATTCAGACCATTACAAATTAAAACTTCATACAAACCACACATTAACTACACTACTAACACAAATTGATATTGTATAATTTAGTTATTATAATTCACAAAGAACATTCAAATATAATGATATTAGGTATTACAGAAGTTATATGACATTAGAAGAGAAGAGAACAAATAAGGGGAGAAGATACTATGACAAGTTTTGCGAATCAACACGTAGAAAATACGATTTTAGAAGAGGATGTAGAGCTTTTAAAGGTTATGGCACACCCAATGCGCTTAAAACTGATCAGTGAGCTTTCTAAACATAAAACACTAAATGTAACCCAAATGACCGAAATTTTAAACATTCCACAATCAACAGTTTCCCAACATTTATCTAAAATGAAAGGGAAGGTTATAAGAGGTAATCGTCAAGGATTAGAAATTTACTATAGCATTGAAAACCAAAAAGCCAAAGAAATTATGGGGTTATTAGGACCGTTACAATAAAATATTAGGACTACAATTTAAAAGTAAATTATTTAGAAAGCAAAACCCTCCTGATAATGGAGGGTTTTTATTTGTTAATTCATTAAAAAATAATCTCTTTATTCTAATGATATCAATAACTAAAATATGTCATAATGAACCTGTAAAAGAAAATGCCCCATCAACACTAATACGCCGCTGGAAGGGATATAGATGATAAAAAAAGTTATGATGATACAGCAAATAAAGTATACACATTGGGCTTATTTAAAAGAGGCACTAACGAATTTTTGGAATTACCGTTAATATACAAAAATGAAGAAAATTACAAATCGTTTCACTTACCATTAGCAGATCTGAATAAGATTTTATACAAAAAACTTTGTGAGTTCCTGGAAATTGATTATAATAAAAACGGTCCTTTTAAACCACTATATTTTTTCAAGGCTCTACATAACGCTATTCCAACAAAAGCTAATATTCTGCTTAAGGATAGATTGGCTTGTTCATATTCATATCCTACCAGTAAAGATAATGAACAAGACAAAATATATTTTCGCAGTTTCCTTAATAATGATTTAAATGGAAAAAAACGGAGTTTAGAAAATAAAGCGAAAACGGAAAAACTTTTACCCGATGCTCATAAGCTTATTGGTACAAAGAATATTTCCGTATGCTTCACGCGTACACCAAAAGATGAGCGAAAAGAAAAAGAAGAAATAAAGACTAAATTTAACAAACTCTAATCTCAAATATAACCCAAAAGAGCCTGGCACAAATGTCGGGTTCTTTATATATACCTACTACACACCCAATCACTAGTAGCTATAGACTAGCATATCTATCTTGTTTATTTTTTATATACTATATATTTAAACTTGTTACAGAGTAGAAAAGTAACCTACATTTAAACCTACACGTACCCATAAGATCACATGGATTTGCTTCTGTAATGTACAAAGACATGAATCTCTAAACTAAAATCTCATGAACAATCGTTGGAAAATAGTCCTTATCATAAACTTTGTAGGTACTTTCTTGTCTTAATAACGGGACATGAAAGTCTAAACTTTTTGTACTTAGGACAAGAAACTCTAAACTACTTAGCCAGCAATAATGCAATAAGAAGAAAGTTAATTTTCTCCTTATTGCATTATTACTATTAAAAAAGAACTTATAGGGGTCCCGTCACATGCCCATCAACTTAAGAACGAAAACAAAATGAACTTTCGTTCAAACAAACTAAAAAACACGTAATGTACTTTTGGTATTGAAAAGTACACACACCAAATAAACTCTAACGAGTTTCATTTTAAAAATTATGCAGCTTTCTTTTGTTTTCCAAACCCATTATACTCATAGACAACACCCATAATATCAAAGATAGTTTTCTTCTCATATCGATGAGATTTCCGTCCATTCTTCTGTAGGAGGTCGAACAAACGGATTAAAATCTTTGTTAGATTTTGGGTGTTTCTCTGTATCGCTTGATATAACAGCGATACATGATCTTGAATCATCCCAATGGCTTTATATTCACTTAATTCTCTTTTGTTCTTTTGCAAAAGAAGTTTACGCATCTTAAACATCGTAGAAGAACAGATAAAGATGGCAATAAGTCTTCCATACACATGACATTCTAATCGCTCTTTTTTGATAGTTTGCCAATGATGAATTTGAAATAAGGATTTCCACGTTTTAAAAATAATTTCTATTTGCCAGCGAAGGGAGTAAAAGTCATGTATTTGTTCCATCGGAACAACTCCTTCAGGCGTATTTGAGACATATATGTTGATACCCGTTAATCGTTTACTCTTTTCTGAAAATGTAATACCCTTTTTACTTTCAGTGTAACTTTGTTTTTTTCTACGTTCCTGTATCTGTTTGTCTGTTAAACGATAGATAATTACACGTGTGAATAGTTTTTGATTCTTTCCAATGTAAGCTTCTTTTATTTCGTATGTTTGACCGGGTTTTAAATTGTTCATAATATGTTCTAAATCAACTTGGATATACTGTGATTGCTTTTTTACGGTTCCGTTTCGAAAGTATTCTGGAAACGGATTTTTTACATACACGGTATGGTTTAATTTTAATCTGGATATATAATAAGCACCTCGTTGATCCATTTGATCTAAGTCTTCTAATGAAAAATAACCTAAATCACGGATACATAAATCGCTTGGACGTAATGTGTCTAAGCATTCTGTTCCAAAGGTCTTATCATTATTTTTTCCTGGACCTATCTGAAAGTTTAGAAACTGTCCGCTATGTAAGTCATATTCTAATTGAATCTTGATACCCGCTGTTTGTGCACAACCACCTGATCCAGGATATACATGGGCTAAATGTTTTGGTACTTGGAAAATCGTCGCATCTAAAATACGAATTCGTTGAAAATACATGAGCGCCGCGCTTGAAATGGCCGATGTTTCACAGATTTTACTTTTCCATAATGCCGAAAAAATATATTTCAAAAATTCAACCGCTTTTTTATCAAAGCGTTTATTGAGTCCTTCTGGACTCATAAGAGTGCCTGTGGCCGCATGTAATTGACTGCATAGTCGAACAAGCGAGTCACTCGCTGTACGTTGACTTACCCAAATACATATGGTAGCTAATTCATTTCCAGAAAACTTTCGTTTTCTTTTTACAAAACCTAATTCTTTTGCGAGTTCTTCCAAAAGAGAAGGGGTTAAATGACGATACAGTTCTTCAGAAAATAGTTGTAATTCATCTTGAATCGAAAGATTCATAAAAAATGTCACCCTTTCTAGCTAGCTTTTTAGAAAGAATAACGTTTTTTGTCACTTGGGGGTAGTGAAAATTCTTAAGTTGATGGGCATGTGACGGGACCCCTATTAAAGAAATTGTAGAAGGAACTGGTGTATCACAAGGTTCTCTTTATCGAGCAATTAATCAACGAAAACTCGAATAAACACAGAATTAATAACCCTCTAAGTTTTCTATGCACCCTCTACATATTAAAGAGCCAATTTACTCTTAACGGGGTAAATTTCGGCTCTTTTTTAGATAAATTCTCTTAGCGTGGTTTTTTTCCGAAATGCTGGCGGTACCCCTTGTAGTGATTGGGGTGCTTTTAGATGGATTTGGACTATACGAGCCTTTGATTGATTTTGCTGGGGCAGGGGCTACCGTTCTGATTACAAGTTTTGGGAATTCGCTTGTTCATGGTGCGATGCAGGAAGCTGAAAAACATGGGTTAGTTGGTGTACTGACAGGAATGTTTGAAGTAACTAGTTCTGGTATTTCAGCTGCCATTGTTTTCGGCATGATAGGAGCTTTAATTTTTAAGCCAAAAGGATAAGGAGAATTAGGATGACAGTAGGATCAGATGTTAAACAGTGTTTTGCCAGTCTAAGAGGGGTAGAAGCAAGTCTCTCAAGTTTAGCATTACGGACTCTTGATGATGAATCGAAGCGAACTTTGCATGAGGCTATGATGGTAGTATACGAAGTAACAAAAGATTTAAAAAAAAGAGTAGGAGAACTAGAAGGAGAGGAACTTCAGTACAAAGGTTTCTAGAAAAACTATATTTACAGGAGGTGTAAGCAGTGCCTGAATGGTTAGATATAGCTGTACGCTCAGCATTATTTGTTGCTGTTTTATTTTTCATTACAAAATGGTTAGGGAAAAAGCAAATTTCCGAACTAACTTTCTTTGAATATGTCACCGGTATTTCTATTGGGAATATTGGTGCAGAAGTGGCTATAGGACTTGAACGGAACATTTTTCACGGAATTATTGGAATTGTCATTTTTGCGGCTATTCCCTTTTTCGCTGGTTTAATTTCATTAAAAAGTAAACGTTTTCGCAATTTTATAGAAGGAAAAGCAACTGTATTTATCAAAGATGGGAAGATTATGGAAGATAATTTAAAAAAGGAAAGATATACGACAGATGAACTGTTAGATCTCCTTCGCAGGAAGGATGTCTTTCAAGTCTCTGATGTAGAATTTGCTGTTTTAGAGGCAACAGGTGATTTATCTGCGATGCTAAAGAAAGAAAATCAACCTTTTTAACAGCAAAGGATATAAACTTGAAGGTTGCTTCAATCAAGGAGCCTCAGACCATTATTATGGATGGTACAATAATGGATGAACCACTAGCCACGATTGGACGAAGTCGGGCTTGGCTACAAACTGAATTAGAAAAACTAGGGGTAACGATTGAAAATGTATTTCTGGGACAGGTTAATTCTTACGGAGAGTTAACGATTGATCTGTTTGACGATAAATTACAAGTCGCACCCCCACAAGAAAGACCCTTAATTCTTTCAACCTTGAAAAAATGTCAAGCAGACTTAGAACTATTTGCTCTTGGAACGGAATCAAAAGACGCCAAACAAATGTATAGGTTAAACAGTGAAAAATTACAAGAAGCCATTGATAAAG
This sequence comes from Bacillus sp. FDAARGOS_527, assembly GCF_003812125.1. Lineage (NCBI taxonomy): Bacteria > Bacillati > Bacillota > Bacilli > Caryophanales > Bacillaceae > Bacillus > Bacillus sp. FDAARGOS_527. The sequence continues at coordinate 47,266 of NZ_CP033789.1, read as the reverse complement.
TGACCCCTATTTTAAAAGGATAAGGATTTAGCTTAGATTCATACATGACGAAAAAAAGATACCATTTTTAATTGAAATAAGTTTAAAAACCTTAGTCCAATTTCGGACTAGGTGAATTTTTTTACGAGGTGTTAGAAGTGTCTATTTTTTTAGTTAAAGTTATTTTTATCTATATTGTGTTTATTGTAGCAGTAAATATTTTAGGGAAATCAGCTCTAGCCCAACTTACCCCTCATGATTTTGGAGCGATTCTTTTTTTATCTTAATCGAAAGTTAAAGGAAAGTAGATATCCTTTACCTGAGCTGTTGTCTAATTTAAGAACAACAGGATATCCGGATATTCACGATAATGAATATGCGATTTTGGAAGCAACAGGTGAAATTAGCATTTTTCCAAGAAAAGAATTAGTTCCTATTACTCCAAAAGATTTACATATGAAAGTGGAATACCGCGGATTACCCATAGCCGTTGTCATTGAAGGGAAAGTGCAAAAGCGTAAATTAAAATTTATCAACAAAAATGAAAAGTGGTTAAAGGAAGAACTAAAGGCAAAGGGATATCTTCAAATCAAAGATTTTTTTTATGCTGCTGTTAGAGATACCGATCATTCATTAACCATTAACAAAAAAGATGTTAACGACTAATTTTAAGACGATTTCCTCCCAATATAAATTAATGTTTTCTCTTATTTACTTCTTATTGCATTTACCACTTTCATTTTCCAAATTTATAAAAAATTATACCTATATTTAGGAATTTACCAGATGGTAATTTTCAAAATCACTAAGTCTCTAGTTAGGACAGTGCCCAGATCATTACGCCTTTCTTGATGTCAGAACTTTCCCAACCTTAATTCTCTTTTTTTCGTTCTTAATATCTTATACAAGTTCTTATAAAGGTAGTCCATAATATATAACAGACAATCCCTTCATATTCCATACGTATACTGGTTACATAGTTTGTACATATTAAGAGTAACAGAAGGAGGGATTCCAGTTGGAGTGGATTTTTTATCTATACCTGTTAAATACGTTCTTTATCTTATTCATAGCAATTTGGGAAGTTCGTCGGCCTGCCAAGGCTTTGAATTGGATAATAATCGTCCTTTTTTTACCTGTCATTGGTTTCTGGCTATATCTTAGCATATCAAACCCTAAGTTTATTCATCGAAAAAGATTGACCTGTTCTAAAAATGAATCTAACAAATTACCTGAGACATTCGGTGCTTCAGCATCGGTAATTGCCAATGCTTTACGGCATTTCACTGTGAATGGGCTTCGAATGGGCCAAGTCCAAGTGTTTAACAATGGGATAGCAAAATATGATCAACTCCTTGTATCCCTGCAAAAAGCCCAAGAAACCATTGATCTGGAATATTTCATCTATCGGAACGACCAAATTGGTAATCGAATCACAGAACTGCTAATCGAAAAAGCATTAAATGGAGTGCAGGTTCGTTTTATGAGAGATAGCTTGGGGAGTTATAAATTCCCGCGTGAAAAAATCCGGCAGATGGTTGAAGCAGGGATAGAATGTAGGACAATATTTCCTCTGCGATTTCCCTGGATTTTGTCCAATTGGAATTATCGGGATCATTGTAAGATTGTGACGATTGACAGAAAGGAATCCTTTACTGGCGGTATGAACGTTGGGTATGAATATACAGGATTAAAGCCAGACGTAGGATTTTGGAGGGACACTCATTTGCAAATTATAGGGGAAGCAACAGGCGACTTGCAGACTGTTTTTGATGTTCATTGGGAAATCGCTGTGCCGGAAAGGATAAAATCAAAAACAAATTTGAAAACAAAATCAGAGGTAACGAAAATCAATTCAATCGGCAGAGCAGATCATTCCAAATGGTCAGCCGAATTGGGATCAGAGTTGAGCACCCTTGATGATAAAAAAATGGACATATCCGGAAAAACTAGGACATTGCATAAAGCGTATATCCATACGTTGGAAGGAAACCCTGGAATTCCTACCCCAGTCATTCGGCAAGCTTACTTTATATGTATAACACAGGCGACCAAGACTATTGATTTAACAACACCCTATTTTGTACCAGAAACGGATATTATCATGGCATTAAAGACAGCAGTAACTCGTGGTGTCCGTGTAAGATTGCTGGTTCCTCGCCACAATAATCAAAAAATCGTGGGTCTTGCAAGCCGTACTTATTACGGAGAACTTATAGAAGCTGGAGTTCAAATCTACCAGTACGACAAAGGAATGATACATGCGAAGGTGTTGACCATCGATGAGGAGATTGCTGCCGTAGGCTCAGCAAACTATGATATGAGAAGTTTTCGCCTGAATTATGAGGTGTGTCAAGTCGTGTACAGTGCTGATGTGACAAGGGAACTCACAGAGCAGTTCGAGAGGGATCTTACTGATTCTGTACCATTAAGAATTGAAGACTTGGTGCAACGATCCCTGACCGAGCGCATTGTTGAACAGGGTGCTCGCGTGCTTTCTCCATTATTATAAGTTGAAAAAACCGGTATTATTTATCTTTCTGATTTTAATTAGCTTACATGTTGTAATATAAATATTTTAAAACATGAGGATTTTTGAAATCGAGTGAAATATAAAATGGAGGAATAAATTTTGGGTGAAGTTTTTTGGGGTTTACTGGCAATCAAAGTCATAGTAGGTTTTGCAACTTTATTTTTTATCATTATCATAACAGGCAGAACATCCATCTATCAGTTAAACCCCGTTTCACTTAGTTTTTGTGTTAGTACTTGGAGATTTTTTAGGAAATAACATTTATGAAGATAAGGTAGGGATTTTTCATTTTTTATATGCCATCGGATTGTGGACGTTTCTTATGTTGGGAATAGAGTTTATGACTCTAAAAAATAAATCGACACGTTCTCTCTTATTAGGCAATCCTAACATCATCATTCGAGATGGTGTTATGGACAGAAAGTTACTTACAAAGAACAAATTGGATGTAAATCAAGTATTGAGTATACTCCGTCAAAATAATGTCTTTTCAGTTCGCGAAGTCAAATACGGTATATTGGAAGCTAATGGGCAAATAAGTTTATTATTAAAATCCAAGTATCAAAAACCAGATCTCAATCTTCCAGAAAGTCCAGTAGACCTCCCAACATCGTTAATTATAGATGGGGAAATTTTATGGGATAATTTACATGAACTCGGATTTGATCAACAGTGGTTAGATAACCAATTAACTACCAATGGATATGATAATGTAAAGCGTATACTTTACGCAGATTGGCGAGAGCGTGAAGGCATACATGTAAGTCCTAAATAAAATTTGTTAGGATAAGAGCACATCAATTTTCTTGGTGAATATAAACTTTAGTCTTCAACAATCAGGCGCTTTAATGAAGTAACTAAAGCCTAATTTTTCACTTATAACACCGAGAAATTAGACTTTTTATATTTTGGTTTCCTTAACGTTGTAAATCCGCATTTTCCTGACGCTACCCCATGCCCATCAACTTAAGAACGAAAACAAAATGAACTTTCGTTCAAACAAACTAAAAAACACGTAATGTACTTTTGGTATTGAAAAGTACACACACCAAATAAACTCTAACGAGTTTCATTTTAAAAATTATGCAGCTTTCTTTTGTTTTCCAAACCCATTATACTCATAGACAACACCCATAATATCAAAGATAGTTTTCTTCTCATATCGATGAGATTTCCGTCCATTCTTCTGTAGGAGGTCGAACAAACGGATTAAAATCTTTGTTAGATTTTGGGTGTTTCTCTGTATCGCTTGATATAACAGCGATACATGATCTTGAATCATCCCAATGGCTTTATATTCACTTAATTCTCTTTTGTTCTTTTGCAAAAGAAGTTTACGCATCTTAAACATCGTAGAAGAACAGATAAAGATGGCAATAAGTCTTCCATACACATGACATTCTAATCGCTCTTTTTTGATAGTTTGCCAATGATGAATTTGAAATAAGGATTTCCACGTTTTAAAAATAATTTCTATTTGCCAGCGAAGGGAGTAAAAGTCATGTATTTGTTCCATCGGAACAACTCCTTCAGGCGTATTTGAGACATATATGTTGATACCCGTTAATCGTTTACTCTTTTCTGAAAATGTAATACCCTTTTTACTTTCAGTGTAACTTTGTTTTTTTCTACGTTCCTGTATCTGTTTGTCTGTTAAACGATAGATAATTACACGTGTGAATAGTTTTTGATTCTTTCCAATGTAAGCTTCTTTTATTTCGTATGTTTGACCGGGTTTTAAATTGTTCATAATATGTTCTAAATCAACTTGGATATACTGTGATTGCTTTTTTACGGTTCCGTTTCGAAAGTATTCTGGAAACGGATTTTTTACATACACGGTATGGTTTAATTTTAATCTGGATATATAATAAGCACCTCGTTGATCCATTTGATCTAAGTCTTCTAATGAAAAATAACCTAAATCACGGATACATAAATCGCTTGGACGTAATGTGTCTAAGCATTCTGTTCCAAAGGTCTTATCATTATTTTTTCCTGGACCTATCTGAAAGTTTAGAAACTGTCCGCTATGTAAGTCATATTCTAATTGAATCTTGATACCCGCTGTTTGTGCACAACCACCTGATCCAGGATATACATGGGCTAAATGTTTTGGTACTTGGAAAATCGTCGCATCTAAAATACGAATTCGTTGAAAATACGTGAGCGCCGCGCTTGAAATGGCCGATGTTTCACAGATTTTACTTTTCCATAATGCCGAAAAAATATATTTCAAAAATTCAACCGCTTTTTTATCAAAGCGTTTATTGAGTCCTTCTGGACTCATAAGAGTGCCTGTGGCCGCATGTAATTGACTGCATAGTCGAACAAGCGAGTCACTCGCTGTACGTTGACTTACCCAAATACATATGGTAGCTAATTCATTTCCAGAAAACTTTCGTTTTCTTTTTACAAAACCTAATTCTTTTGCGAGTTCTTCCAAAAGAGAAGGGGTTAAATGACGATACAGTTCTTCAGAAAATAGTTGTAATTCATCTTGAATCGAAAGATTCATAAAAAATGTCACCCTTTCTAGCTAGCTTTTTAGAAAGAATAACGTTTTTTGTCACTTGGGGGTAGTGAAAATTCTTAAGTTGATGGGCATGGGGTCCCGCCAACCAAATGACATAAAACCCACGTTAAGACATTTTTTGGAATTCAAATCCTTGATTTAGGTACGCTAAGGGTTGTAACTAAAATGAATATTTTTGCTATAGACGGCAATATTAGGGTGAGTACCAGCGAAGCTGTCACCATTTGCAATAAGGATACGTTAAGATTACAATAAGTTGTTTAAGTTTAACACTTACAATACGCATATCCACCGTACTGTTTTAGATTGATAATATATATTTTCATACTTAGATTCCATTATTATGTATAATAAAGTTAAAAAAATAATGACGCCACTTATGGAGAGTGTATTATGTCAAAAAATGATTCTACCAATTTCGTTTTACATGCAAAAAGTGACCAATTTTACTGGGAAGGAATTGGCCAACTGTCCATAAAAACATTTTCAAATGGTAAAGCCCATTATAAGACTAATAAAGGCATGTTTGCTGTTGAAGAAAGTAGATACCTACTCCTTAATAAAGGTTCATACACAATTTCAATTGATGAAACGAAGGATGTGGAATCTTTTTGTATTTTCTTTAAAGATGGGTTTGAAGCCGAGGTCTTTAATTCATTAAAAGAAACAAACGATAATCTTCTAAACGATCCATTTATGGATACGAGTTCTATTGTTTTTTTTGATAAAACCTATCATAAAAATAATACTTTATCTTTTCAACTTGAAACTTTCAAACATATTTTACCTAGTCTCGAAATTAATTCTGTTGGTTATGAGGAACAATTTCATAAGTTAATGCAATATATTTTGAATGAACATTTTAATACATACAAGGAAGTTGAATCTTTAAGTGCAATAAGGACCTCTACACGTGAAGAATTATATAGAAGGATATGTATAGCCCATGATTACATAAGAGCTTATTATGACAAAACTATTAAATTAAATGACATTGCACGAATTTCTTGTCTATCTCCAAATCATTTATTAAGAACATACACACAAATATATGGTAAAACTCCTCATCAGCATATTTCAGAGTTTAGAGTAACAAAAGCAAAACAACTATTATCAGAATTAAGTAATAATATGACCGATATAACCTTTAAACTTGGATTTCAAAATCCTGTATCCTTTAGCAAAATGTTTAAGCAACATGTTGGCATATCTCCTAAAGAATATCGAAAAAAGGTGATATTGGATAAGAAAAATTAGGTAAAATAATTTATCCTTTTAATAATAAGATATTTTGAAGGGAGCAAATTTTTATGGAAACTAATATAATCCAAAAAATTGGACAAATTGGAGTACCTGTAAAAGATTTAAATAGAGCACTAGATTTTTATAAAGAAAAATTAGGTCTCTCACTTTTGTTTAACACTAATAGTATGGCATTCTTTGAATGCAACGGATTGCGTCTCATGTTAACACTTCCAGAAAAAGAGGAATTCGCTCTTTCAAGTTCAGTAATTTATTTTGAAGTAAATAATATTAAAGATACTTATGAACGCTTATTAGGTAAAGAAGTTACTTTTATCGACGAACCACATGTTGTAGCTAAAATGGGACAAACAGAAACATGGATGGTATTTTTTCAGGATACTGAAGACAATACTCATGCATTGCTGAGTGAAGTAGAAGCTTAAGAAAAACAAAAGGAGACCGTCTAAATAACCCGCATGGTCTCCTTCATTTTATGTTAGCCTATGTAGTACTTCATAATCTAGAGTTAGTTTTTAACTTTACTACTTTTTTATAGAGTAGTATTTTTTATGATATCACCGTAACAAAAACGACCATTATTGTTACAATAATTAGTAATAAACTTTTAGTCTAATTAACTTGCATAACGAGCGTAACAAAAATATGTAACAATATTATTTGTAACAATATCCTCATTGAATCGTTTTTGATACAATTTTTAGTAAGGGAGATGATAAACATGAAGTTTGGTTATATGCGTGTTTCTACATTAGACCAAAATTTGGATCGCCAAAAGAAACAACTTGAAGAGTTTGGATGCGATCGTATTTTCTTCGAAAAAATAACCGGTACAAAACGAAACCGTCCAGAGTTAAATAGTATGCTAGAATTTCTTCGTCCAGAAGATACAATTGTTGTAACAGATTTAACTCGATTATCACGTTCTACAAAAGATCTCATTGAAATCACGGAACATATTTCTCAAAAAGGTGCTCACTTGAAAAGTTTAAAGGAATCATGGCTCGATACAGCAACAGCACATGGAAAAATGTTATTTACTATTTTCGCTGGTATTGCTCAATTTGAACGAGATTTAACTTCTGAGCGGACCAAGGAAGGGATTCAGGCTGCAAGGAAGCGAGGGAAACATCCTGGAAGACCAAAAATGGATGAGGAAAAGATTGATTATGCTTTATATCTTATTAATCAAGGTATGAGTCGTACAGATGCTGCAGAGAAAGCCGGTATCTCTAGAATGACTTTGTATCGCAAGATGCAACAAGATACTATGGCCAACTGATAATCTAATGAAGAAACTGAGTAGTTAAATTAAATAGTTTACAAAGATGTTAGCATGACAAGAAAATACTTCAACCTAACATCCATTGAGCTACGGCATCCTATAGACAAGGTATTTTCTTGTATTTTAGAAAGGAGAAAACTATGTCTTCAAAACGTGCAAGAGAATTATTGACGTCAGAACAGCGTTTAGAGTTTGCATCTATTCCAGAACAAATTAGTGAGTATGAATTAGGAAGTTACTACACCTTGTCCCCTCATGATATAGAAATTATCAAGCGTCATCGTCGAGATCATAATAAGTTAGGATTTGCTTTACAGCTTTGTGTATTGAGATTTCCTGGTTGGACCTTATCAGATATTCAACATATACCCGATTGTGTTGTGAATTATATAGCCAAACAACTCCAAATTAATGCGAAAGAAATACATATATATGCAGAACGTGAGCAAACGAAACATGAGCATCTCGAAGAAATTAGAAGAGAATATGGATTTCGGAACTTCACCATTCGTGAATATCGTGTTGTGTCTCAAGTCTTATTACAATATGCATTAGAGAATGGGAATGCTCTACATTTAATTCAGATAACCATTGAAGAATTAAAAAAGAGAAAAATTATTTTACCAGCTATGACAACAATAGAACGAATGGTATGGGAAGTTCGAAGACGTGCAGAAGTAAAGATTTTTCGATTACTTAATTCTTCTCTAGCTATGGAACATATTCAAAAATTAAACTGTCTTCTACTTCCGATGGAAGACAGTACCAAAACATATTTGGCATGGTTGCGAGAAATACCAAGCTCTCATTCCCCCGATTCTTTTCTCAAAGTAGTTGAAAAACTTGAATATATTCGAAATTTACAATTGCAAATTGACACAAAGACCTTACATCCAAACAGATTACGACAATTATCTAAAATTGGTTCAAGATATGAACCCCACTCTTTTCGAAGGTTTGATGATTCTAAAAAATATGCTATTTTGGTTGTTTATCTTCTAGAATTAATTCAAGATTTGACGGACCAAGCATTTGAGATACATGATCGTCAGATTATGTCTTTATTATCCAAAGGAAGAAAAGCGCAAGAAGAACGACAAAAACAAAATGGGAAATCAATTAATGAAAAAGTGGTTCACTTTGCTAACCTCGGAGAAGCGCTCATTAAAGCTAGAGATGAGGGTACAGATCCTTATATAGTATTAGAAATGATAATGCCTTGGGAAAAGCTAGTTCAATCTGTAGAAGAAGCAAAGCAATTAGCACGTCCAATCGACTATGATTATCTAGACTTATTAGAGAAGAAATTCTACACATTGAGAAAGTATACACCCCTCTTGTTAAAATCATTTGAGTTTCATTCTACGAAATCAGCAGAGCCCTTAATTCGTGCAATTCACACGGTTAGAGAAATGAACGAAACAGGTAAACGGAAAGTACCGGAAGGTGCCCCTCTTGATTTTGTATCAAATAGATGGCAAAAGCACGTATATGATGAAGATGGAACCATTAACAGGCATTATTATGAAATGGCTGTTTTAACTGAACTACGAAATTCTATTCGGTCAGGCAATATATCTATTAGTGGTAGTAGACAACATAAGGATTTTGATGAGTACCTTATTTCAAAAGAAGAGTGGAACGAGATTCAGCCTGGAACATCCGAGTTAGCTGTTAGTCTATCTGCTCATGAATATTTAGAAGAACGAACATCTTCATTATTAAAACGCTTAAAATGGGTGTCAAATCATATAGGCGAATTAAATGGGGTAAGTTTAGAGAATGGTAGACTGCATTTAAGCCGTTTGGAAAAAGATACACCACAAGAAGCAAAAGAATTTAGCTCATCTCTTTATGACTTACTTCCACGTGTGAAGCTCACTGACTTATTAATGGAAGTAGCTCATTGGACCGGTTTCCATGAACAGTTTGTTCATGCTTCAACCAATCGTATTCCAAATGAAGAAGAAACCACTATTCTAATGGCTGCGCTTATGGCATTGGGAACAAACATAGGTATGACAAAAATGGGTGAAGCTACACCTGATATTTCCTATAGACAAATGGCAAATGCAACACAATGGAGGTTATATGAGGATGCAATGAGTAAAGCACAATCTGTACTCGTTAATTTCCATCATAAATTATCTCTTTCCTCCTATTGGGGAGATGGAACAACATCTTCATCAGACGGCATGCGTGTGCAAATTGGTGTTTCTGCACTTCATGCAGATGCTAATCCTCATTATGGTACTGGAAAAGGTGCTACAATTTATCGTTTTGTCAGTGACCAATTTTCAAGTTTTTATACAAAGGTTATTAATACAAACGCTAGAGATGCTGTACATGTCATTGATGGACTCCTTCATCATGAGACAGATTTAGCGATTGAAGAACATTATACAGATACAGCCGGTTATACTGATCAAGTTTTTGGTTTAGCCCATTTACTTGGTTTTCGTTTTGCACCGCGTTTACGAGATCTAGCTGACTCAAAGCTTTACACGATAGGAAAATCTAGTGATTTTCCACAAATAGAAAAATTATTGCGCGGTCAAATCAATATAAATGTTATTCAAAAAAATTACGATGATGTATTACGATTAGCTCATTCTATTCGGAAGGGTACTGTATCTGCTTCTCTTATTATGGGAAAGCTTGGTTCTTACGCTCGGCAAAATAGCTTGGCTACAGCACTTCGTGAGATGGGAAGAATTGAAAAAACAATTTTCATTTTAGATTATATCTCAAGTGAAACATTAAGAAGAAAAATTCATCGTGGATTAAATAAAGGTGAAGCTATGAATTCTTTGGCTAGATCTATTTTTTTCGGAAAACGTGGCGAATTGCGTGAACGTGCGCTTCAGGATCAACTTCAAAGAGCTAGTGCATTAAATATTATTATTAATGCCATTAGTATATGGAATACGGTATATTTAACCAAGGCAATAGAATATAAAAAAGAGAACGGTGTCTTGCATGAAGAATTGCTACATCATATTTCACCGCTTGGCTGGGAACATATCAACTTCCTTGGTGAATATAAATTCAAATTTAAGCAATCAACTACATTAGAAACATTACGACCACTCCGAAAATAAAACACAAAAGCCGAAATTCCTTAACGTGGGAAAATCGGCTTTTTACCTTCCAAAAAATGTCTTAGCGTGGGTTTTATGTCATTTGGTTGGCGGGACCCCTTATAGTTAATTAATCCTGAATGTCATTATATATTTTTCTGTAAGAATGCACCATTCTTCTCTATTTACCTATACTTATATTTTTATAAATTATTACGATATAAATATTGATTTAAAACGTTTTGTTCGAAATAATAAATTAGGATTTTCAGGGGTTAAGATCGTTATTTATTCTCCTATGATGAATTCACAAAATTTTCAAACATTAAAAGTGCATACGTTAAGATTTGGTATATAATAAAATCAACCCGTGGTTATAGTGTTTGCTCCGATTCAAATTATGAGATAGTTTGTGTTAAATTTTTTACATTATCTAAAAAAGAACTTGTAGGGATTCCTACAAGTTCTTTTTGCTTTTCTTATTGTATTAGAAAAAAGCCCTTTAAATATAGCAGAAACATAAATAAAGTATATATCTCTAATTTACTAACTAAAATTTTGTGATGCAATTAATGGAGTAGAAGCTATGAAGAAACATGATATTAAGTATCTTTCATTTTATAAACTTGCCAAACAGTATGAAGAAGTAAAAAAAGGGAAACCTAACATATAATTTATGATGATTCAGGGGGTACCAAATGGAGCATAAAACAAAAGTAACAATTGGGGATTATGTTCAATTTTTATCTCGTAAAAATCCTAATTTACAATTAACCGGATATGTAGTGAGTGTTCTACAGAATACAATTGTTGTTGATATTACAGAGATAATGGGAAGTGAAGTAGATGATTTTAGGCAAGTAGTAAAACATGGTTGCTATAATAAAGTGGTTCATAAGCAAATCAAAAATAATGTTTCATAAAAATTGCGCCTAGATATATCTAGGCGCAATTTTTATGGTGAGTAGTTCAATTTATTATTTTACATCGAGAGAGGCAATCTATTTCAATTATCTATATTGCTTTATATAAATGAATTTTCCAAGCGGATGTGTTTGATGTAAATATTTTTTCAAGAGATAAATTGTTTTCTGCTGCATTTTCAATTGGAACAGCAGAAAGTATGTAACGACCATCCATTTTTTTGAAGTGTTCTATATTTAGTTCTGCATTTCTTAAGCGTTTGTTTGATTTTTTTGTAAACATATAGTGTTTTCCAAGTTCATCGGTGAAAATATAACAGCGGCCACCCCATTCGTCAAAATACGTACGAATCGTTTTATTCTTCGCTAGTTCCTTCTCGATTATTTTTCGAAATTCATATTTATATGATAGAGGATAAAAATTATTATATGTATCAAGTGTGTAGAATCCATTGTACTGAGCGATAGCAGGATGTAAACCAATACTAGCGACACGGTACTGTTCCAAAGGTAAATCGATATACTCTTTTATCTCCTGGAATTGTTCTTCTGCAAAAAATTCCTTTACTGAAGGTTTATTTTGAAAAATAAGTTCTTCATTAAAAAAGCTTAACAAAATAATTTGAGCTACCACAAAGCCTGTTACAGCGTGTCTCCATATTTTCCCTTGTAACCATAAAACTTTTAATCCAAGAGCGAATAAAACATAGATAACTAACGGGCGTAAAAAATGATAACGTGCAAAATTAAATGTATCTAAAATGTGAAAACGTTTTGTTAATGGAAGCCAACCTTTATAAAACCAAAAAGCATACCAAATTGACAACGCTATGTTAAACCAAAACAAAAAAACAAAGACTTTTTCTTGCTTCCATTGTTTCTTAGTAATGATAAAATACATCGCAATAAGTATGACAGGTAAAATAACAAATGTATGGACTGTCATGACATGAGTATGTCCGAAAAGGAAATTTTTCAATGTGAGGCGGAGAGACCGCCATAACGATAATCTTGCATGAAAATATTCATCTCTACTGTTAGGTGCAGTAGATAAAAAGAAGGAAGATACTATGCGATATTCTACAATCATGTAAATGAGCGTCATATAAATAATTGAAAAAAGAAAACGAAAGTTCCATTCTTTTTTTATTACTAAGTCCACTAACCAAAGGACTCCCATTCCACTTAAAAAAAAGAAAAAACCTAAAACAATACTCGAATATAGAGGAATAAGAGTGAGTACGAAATAGTTCTTCCACGACCTTTCTCCTTTTCGAATATTTAAAAATGCCCAAAGTGCAAGAGGCATTCCGAGAGTACTAAGCATTCCTGAAGGCCAGAAAGGAGTAAGTGCAAAAGCTAATGAAACTCCTACTGCAATGATCCTCCATTCCTCTCTAGGTAAAAAATGTTGTTTTAAAAGAACATACATCCCTATAAACGCAACCACTCTTGTAATCGTTTGACTTAATGCATACGCAACCATATTTGGAAAAAAAGCATACAACCAAACGATACCACTAAATTCCGTACTAAATGCGTTTCTTGACAATTGATTGTTTATCACCTGTGGAATGGTAGCATCAATTGGACCTATTATCTCTCCGCTCTTTGCCAAAACCTTATACCAGGACAAATTGGAATCAAGATTATCATGAACGCGAATATGCGCATTTTCTCCAAGAATAAATAAAGGAGACAAATAAAGAATGAGTATGATTGCTGCAAAAACAAGTAACTTTATTTCTTTGTTATTCTGGTTTAAAAACATTGAAGGCACCTCAAAAAATTTCAAAAAGTTTATTTATAAAATTTCCTAAACGAAAGAAATTATCCCTGGTTAATAAGATGTTATGATTTTTTTGTAAATAAGAAAATTCTTGTATACACTTAAGCGTAGAAGAGGGAAGAATACCAGAGGAAAATGAATCTATTTCTTGATTTTGATTAGTTTTATAAAAAAGAAAATTCTTAACAGTTAAGTCGCTCAAAGACTAGATTGTAGACATTATTTAATCTAAATAAAGAAAAGAATTATGGCAGTGAAAACCACGTGCTACAATTCTTTTTAGTATATTTAAGATTTTTTCAATTTGTCTTTATCGTCTACAGCTATATCCTCTTCTATATTGACAGTCTCTTTTACAACATAGATTGGTCGATTCTTACTTTCGTCATAAATACGAGCGATATATTGACTGACAATACCAAGACCAAGAAGTTGCACGCCACTGAAGAATGTGATAGCAACCATAAGAGAAGCCCATCCAGTTTGAATGTCTTGTCCAATAAATTTAACAATAACTGAGTATATTAAAACTGCAATAGAAATTAATACAGAAATTAAACCTAAAGTCATAACCATTCTTAATGGCTTTGTAGAAAATGCAATAATACCATCTGAGGCAAATCTCATCATTTTCTTTAAGGGATATTTTGTTTCACCCGCAAAACGTTCATTTCTTACGTATTCGATATATGTTTGGCGGAATCCAATCCAAGACATCATTCCACGTACGAAACGATTTCGTTCTGTCATTTGTTTGAATACATCTGCTACTTTACAATCAATAAGACGGAAGTCACCTGCGTCTTTAGGAATATTAATATCAGACATGACATTTAAGAAGCGGTAGAAATATTTAGCTGTTACAAGTTTAAACCAAGTTTCACCCTCACGCCGTTTTCTTTTTGCGTAAACAACCTCATAACCTTCTTCCCATTTCGCGATAAGTTCTGGGATGACTTCAGGTGGATCCTGTAAATCAGCATCAATGATGACCATAGCATCACCTTTAGCAACATCAATTCCTGCTGTTACAGCTATTTGATGTCCAAAATTACGAGCAAAGTTTATGATTTTAGCACGAGAATCTTCGGCTGAAATACCTTTTAAAATTTCAATCGTTCGATCGGTACTACCATCATTTACAAAGATAAATTCATAATTAATATTATTTTGTAGCATAACAGATTTTAAACAATTATAGCATTCTTGTGCTACTTCTTCTTCAAAATACATAGGAACGATAATTGAAATAAGTTTCTCCAAGCTTTTATCCTCCTTGTAGTAGGGATTGGTTGAATTATTGCAAATGATTTTGTTTGTTGAATGTCCAAAGTTTATGAAGAGAAAAATTCATTATCATGCCAACACTGATAGAAAAAAGTTGTGAGATAAACTTATTGATAAAAAGTTTATCAACTAATATGAATAAGATAATTGTGTTAAAAATTAATACAATTAAATTTACGGTTAGAAATTTTAAAAATAATGATACCTTTTTATTTTTAAATTCAAAAACCCAATTTTTATTCCAATAATAACTGTTAATAACACCAATTAAATATGCAAAGCAGTTAGCGATAAGGTAATTTATACCAATATTAACTAAAGCTATGTAGCTAATCATTGTGATAAGTGTATTTAATATTCCTACCAAGCTAAACTTTAAAAATTTCTTCATAATGTAGTATCCTCATTTTTATTAAAGATATAAAAATATATAATGATAATTTGTAGTTTTTTTGTATGAATTAATGATTACTTTAAGGGTTTATTAGGGATTACTATTTCTAAAAAGAAGATTGTACATTTAGACATAAATGAACCGGTTCCCTGTAAGATAAAGAACCGGCTATCTATTTACTGTTGTTTTGATGGGATTTGTGTCTTGTAATGGTGGTGATTATTAGTTTGGTTACCATGTCTCTCTTGGTTGTTAGGCGTAATTTCATCAGCAAATTCCATATTTGCTAAATTTACTTTGGATGGAATAAATGAACTTGTTTTATTTTGAAAACCTTGGAACGTATGTTTTATAGGTTTCATCATACTTGAATTACGTGTTGCCAATAACCCTAAAACTGTTCCTAATCCTAGTAAAGAAGCCCAAATCCATCCTTTATTGTTCTTCTTTTTATTTCCGAATAACTCAAGTATTCTTTGGATTATTTCCCTATAATTCAATGATGACATCAAAAAGTTAAGTATATTCAATTTTGTCCCCCCCTATAAAAAATCGTAAAAAGAAACACAAGGTTAATTTCCACATTATTTATAATGCGATATTTTATAGAAATTTATGATACCAACTTATACTAATAATTCTTGATTTTTAAATTGGAATCCTTAATGCTTTTTAAGTGTTTCAAAAGGTACACCTTTTTTAGCGCCGTAAACTCTACTGAATTTAGTGCTTCAAAAGGTTTAAAAACACACTTTTGAATTACTAAATAATTAGCGATATCTTTTGAAGTATTTTTTGTTATAATTTCATTAGAAACACTATTGAAGGGATGTCTATTTATTTTGAATACAAGAAAATTCGGATATATAAGGGTTAGTAGTAGAGATCAAAATGAAGATCGGCAGCTTGAAGCAATGAAACAACTCATCACTGACGAACGAGATATTTTTATCGACAAACAAAGCGGAAAAGATTTTAACCGTGATCAATATCAACTCGTAAAACGCATGTTAAGAAAAGATGATATTTTATATATTCATTCCTTAGATCGTTTCGGCAGAAATAAAGAAGCTATCCTCCAGGAGTGGAAAAATATCACACAAAATATACAAGCTCATATTGTTGTATTAGATATGCCACTTCTAGATACAACTCAATACAAAGATAGTTTAGGAAATCTTATTACTGATTTGGTACTCCAAATCTTGTCCTGGCTTGCTGAAGAAGAACGAACTAAAATAAAAACTCGTCAACGTGAAGGTATTGAATCTGCAAAGAAAAAAGGAAAGCATTTGGGTAGACCCAAAACTGAAATAACTCAGGAATTTATCGATGCATATAACGATTGGAAACATGGAAAGATCACAGCGCTATACGCCATGAAGAAGTGCAATATGACAAGTCCTACATTTTACAGAGTAGTCAAAAGGTATGAGGATAAGGAATGAAAAATATAGCATGACTACAAAAGAGACCAAAAATACAATAGAAGGCTTCTCTTCTTTTTTATTAAATAAGGGAAGAAAACCTTCAACAATTAAACGCTATATATGATGTAGAAAGTTTCATTCAATGGCTGCACCAATCAAAAAAAATCACTGAAAATAATCTTTTTGACTCGCTTCATAAAAAAGAGTTTGAAGCCTTTTCAAATATTTGAAGGAAGATTGTCAGTACTCCGATAAAACTATACACCGCATATATATTGTCTTAAATAGGTTGTACGAATACTTAGATTTACCAAGTCCCATTGAAGGGATTATTCATATAGAACCACCTAATCGGGCATTACGTAGGGAAGATTTCGTTTCTTTCCAGGAAGAGATACGCTTAAAAGACGTTATTTCTTCACTTGAAGGCCTTACAGAAAAACAACGACCAACACGTCCATTTCGAAAATAATACTTTATCCATTCCTGAAGACTCAAAAGTAAATAGAACCATTCATTTGAAGAAAGAAGATAAATTACACTTATATAATTACTATAAAACTATCCCTGAACCTGTACGCCCTAAATATCACAGCAATGATCCGCTGGTTAGTGCTTTTGATTTTACACGTGGGACATATCATTGGAGTTATGAGGATGATGCACCAAAGTTTCTAACTGAAATCTCAATACAAAAAAGGATCCGTTTAGAAGTGAAACGTGCTAATCTCCGAAAGGGAATTTCTGCTCAACATTTTCGGAACACCTTTATTTTAAAGATTATTCAAGGGAACACTACATCTGAACAAGTCATGCAACAAATAGGATTTAAATCTAACTTATCCTTAAAAAGATATTACGAATTACTATAAACGATTCATAGCAAATAAAGTCTGAAACCCACCAATTAATATGTAATTTTTACACATCTACGAGACTTTAATGAATTAAATAAAAACAGAGGATTAACAATGAGAAAAATGAAGAATCATATTATATGCACCAATACACTTTACGGGATAGGACTACTAAATCTATCAAAATTTGGTCCTGGCGTTCACTAAAAGAAGAAATGCGAGTCCTGGGTATAAAAGACAGTGACATCTTTCAAATTTAAATGATAAAGATGGATCCAAACAAAAAGTAGCATAGCGCTACGCTCCTTAATTAAGAAAAGGAATACTTTACATTCAAAAGCAACTGGCGATAAAAAAGGGGACACATATAAAAAAAGGAAGTTGGAATGTAAAATGTACCCTATAGAATAGACACTTAAAAAAAAGTCTATTCTATAGGGTCTTTCTTGTATAATGAGAGAAAAATGAGAATCGGAGAAATTTCAAAATGACGAAAAAACTGTTCACAGAAAAAGAAGTTCAAGCACTATCAAAGAATCGATACGTAAAATCAGTCAGTCAGTCAGAAAGGGATTACTTATACAGATGAATTCAAACGTATTTTTATTGAAGAAAATGAAAAAGGAAAACCACCTCGTATTATTTTTGAAGAATGTGGATTTGATATAGATGTCATCGGTCTACAACGTGTTGTATCATCAGGAAATCGATGGCGTACTTCCTATAAGGAAAGGGGGGTATTTGGTTTAAGAGATACACGTAAGGATAACTCCGGAAGAAAGTCAGAGAAAGAACTTACATTAGAAGAGAAATATGCACGTTTAGAAGCGGAACGAAACTTATTAAAAGCTGAAAATGAATTATTAAAAAAGATCAAGCTTATGGAAGGGAGGATGGGAAAGAAATAAGGTTACAACCCAGTCAGAAATACATCTTAATTCGTACTATTATTGAAAGGTATAACCTGAAAAATATGGTGAGATATTTGTGTGAGATCGCTGGTGTTTCGCGCTCTGGATACTATCATTATTTTTCCGCTACTGCTCAAAGTCAGCGAGAGAAAAGAATGCATCAAGATGAAATGGCGAAAGAGCTCATAGTAAAGGCATTTCAATTTAAAAACCGAAAGAAAGGGGCTCGTCAAATTAAAATGACATTGGCGGGTCAATTTCAAGTTGTTTACAATTTAAAACGCATCCGAAGAATCATGAAAAAATATGGAATTGTCTGTCCCATTCGGAAAGCGAATCCCTATAAAAGAATGTTGAAAGCGACGAAAGAACACTTTGTAGTACCTAATCAATTAAAACGAGAATTCAGGCAAGGTATACCTGGAAAGGTACTTCTTACAGATATCACATACCTGTTTTATGGCAAAAATCAGAAAGGATACTTATCTACCATTCTAGACGGGTCTACGAATGAAGTTTTGGCTTATCATGTTTCAGAACGGCTTACTCTAGATATCGCAACGACAACTCTTCGTAAACTAAAGAGGAATAAGAAAGTGGAATTAACACCAGATGCATATATTCATTCAGATCAAGGAGCTCATTACACAAGCCCTACCTATCAAAAGTTGGTCAAAAAATTAAAGCTAGGACAATCCATGTCAAGACGAGGAAACTGTTGGGATAATGCCCCTCAAGAATCCTTTTTTGGGCACTTTAAAGATGAAGCACACATAAAAACTTGTACATCTTTCACTCAGTTAAAACAAGAAATTAAAGACTATATGAAATACTATAATCAACACCGCTATCAGTGGAATTTAAAGAAGATGACCCCTGTTGAATACAGAAATCATCTTCTTGATGCCGCCTAACTTTTTTTAAAATGTCCTTTACAAAGGGTACGGATTAGAGGGGGCGCTTCCTTTTTTCTTATTATCCACATTCTTTTTACGATTTTCAAACCGCACATCATTGTGAAAAATAAAACGCCTACCACGCAGTAAAGAACGTAATGAACTGGAAATGCAATATAATCCTTTAGATTCTAATACTTTATTAAATCCTTACCCTATTTATGTATGTCAACAAAAAACCAGATAACTTTTCAATTTGTATCCTGAGTCTGTCTTATTTTTTGAGATTCGGTGTGTGAAGGGAACCCAGAACGTTAAGAGAACTGAAAAGAAGTATTAATTTACAAAAAATAGAAAGGTTTTATAGTGAAAACCATCCTTTCTTTTGATATAATTAAATTATTAGATAATAAAATAATTTTAAAATATTATAACATCTAATAATAATGGGTATTTTCCACATAATGGAGTTTGCATACGCCTGTTTGAATTTATGTGATATTGCCCCGCACCCTTTCTGAGGTTATTTTTCATTTCAACACAAGAAGAAAAAGTATTCAATTCAACTTATATAATTTTTATGTTTATCATATTTTTAAAATTTTTATAGTCAAGGAGCGAAAGATATCAATGAAGGCTATGATAGAAAATCAGGCATTAATACAAATAGAGCCACACGGTGGTACTTTGGTTAACAGAGAATTAAAAGGTGAAGAACGTAAAATTTTATTAGATAAAACAAAAGATATGAAGTCTTTAAGAATTTCAAAATGGTCAATATCAGATTTAGAGTTAATTGCTATTGGTGGGTTTAGCCCACTTACAGGCTTTATGGGAAGAGCAGATTATTTAAGCGTCGTTAAGGACATGCGGCTAACAAATAGTCTTATCTGGAGCATTCCGATTACTCTTCCTGTCTCTTTAAAAGAAGCAGAAAATTTTAATATTGGAGAAGAAATTTCACTTGAAGGTGAGGATGGGGTGATTTATGGAACTCTTCAGTTAGAAGAAATGTACACATATGATAAACGATACGAGGCAATAAATGTATATGGCACTGATGATAAAGCACATCCTGGTGTAGAAAAAATTTACGAGAAAGGAGAGGTTTACTTAGCTGGTCCTATTACATTATTAAATCGTCCTAGCCATGCACCATTTAATCAATTTTATCAGGATCCTAGTGAAACAAGGAAGATGTTTGTGGATTTAGGATGGAAAACTATTGTTGGTTTTCAAACAAGAAATCCGGTACATCGTGCTCATGAATATATCCAAAAATGTGCTTTAGAAATAGTAGATGGCTTGTTATTAAATCCACTTGTTGGCGAGACGAAAGATGATGATATTCCAGCCAATATTCGTATGGAAAGCTATCAAGTGTTGCTTAAGAATTACTATCCAATTAATCGAGTACGTTTAGTTATATATCCTGCAGCAATGCGATATGCAGGTCCAAGAGAAGCGATTTTTCATGCACTAGTGCGAAAAAATTATGGTTGTACACACTTTATTGTTGGGCGTGACCATGCAGGGGTTGGTAGCTACTATGGTACTTATGAGGCCCAAAATCTAATAAGCCAATACGAGAAAGAAATAGGGATTAATATATTAAAATTTGAACATACTTTTTACTGTATCAAGTGTGAAAGTATGGGATCAAAGAAGACATGCCCACATGATTCTAAAGAACATCTGCACTTGAGCGGAACGAAAGTTCGAGAGATGTTAAAAAAAGGGACGAAACCACCAAAGCAATTTTCACGTCCAGAAGTTGCGGAAATTTTAATTCAAGGTATGCGTGGCCTAAAGTATAAATAAAAGTATTTAGTCATGATTAAATTGTATTTTCATTACTACCAAATTGTTTATTAAATTTATAATAAACTAAACCTTTTTTCCAATGAAGACGTGTACACATCACTGTATCTTGGAATTAGGATTTTTTGTACTATATACCGACACAACAGACATGCATATTTGTCCGTTAAACTGCTCTAGTTATTTTGAGTTTTTAAAAACTATATACTTAAAAGGGGGGGTATGATGAAAAATATTAATATTACTTGGCATGAAGCTATAATTACAAAAGAAGATCGTCAAAAATTAAATAATCATAAAAGTTTGGTAGTATGGTTTACTGGATTATCTGGTGCAGGTAAATCTACACTGGCAAGTGAAGTAGAAAAACTATTACATAAGCAAAGAGTTAATACTTATATTTTAGATGGTGATAACATTCGCCATGGCTTGAATAAAGATTTAGGTTTTCAACCTGAAGATCGTAAAGAGAATATTCGTCGTATCGGTGAAGTATCAAGGCTCTTTGTAGACGCTGGCATTATTACTTTAGTGGCTTTTATATCTCCTTACAGAGAAGATCGTCAAATGGTTCGATCATTATTCAAAGAGGGGGAATTTTTAGAACTTTATGTTAAATGTAGTCTAACGGAATGTCAAAATCGTGATCCTAAAGGTCTATATAAAAAAGCCCTTAACGGAGAAATAAAAGGATTTACAGGGGTCGATGCTCCATATGAAGCACCTTTAAAAGCAGACCTAATTGTAGAGACAGATAAACATTCGATAGAGGAATCAGTGAAACAAATTATCAATTTCTTGAAAAATAAAAAATATATTGAATAACAAAATTAAATTCATAATTATTTTTCTGAATTTAAGGTGGTAGAATTCCTGCTAGATATTTGAAAAGTTTATTAAGCATTTTAATTCATTTCGACTATTTGTCGATTGGTATGGTCAACTTCCAATTCGGAAGCGGAATTAACGATTGTGATTAGGAAAAAACCTTTTTCACTTCGTTCTTTGGTTATAGAGCTTTCACATACTTGTAATAATTTATCTATTAATAATATTACTAAATTTAAATGTATACGAAAAAATCGAAGAATAAAAACAATTCAATTAATATTAAATTATAATATCTTAATATTAATCATTTAATTAAATATAGTATATATGCTATGAAGACTATAACTTAAATTCAATATCAAATAATTGTGAGGATAAGCAATTATGAGAGTACTAGTAACGCTAATATTAATTAGGATAGAAGGATTAGAATATTTATCAAATTACATATCTAATTCTTAATTGAAAATCTGGAGTTTTAATATTAAGAAATCTTATGTAATTTATATGAATCCCTCTATTTAATCAATAATGTACGCTGAAAATTAAGAAAATGCAGAAAGGTGTTTTCTTAATAGAATGATAAAGTTATCTAATATATTAATCTATTAAAAAATAAAGGATATGAGGAGACATTAATGAAAAGGCCATTCTTAATTTTAAGTCATCATCGCTCAGGTTCTAACTTTTTAAATGAATTAATTCAATATCATAATAATTTCACTTCAATAAATGAGCCATTATCTATGCATACAAATATCTTTAGAGAAAAGGACTTAATCCCTTGGACTATGGAAGAATATAATCCAGAGCATTTTCATATTGATTTAAATGAACAACCTGGGGTTATTGAGTTTATGCATGAATTAAAAAAATGGCTCTTAAATCCTACTGACTATAATATAAGAGGATTTAAAGAAACTTTGTTGTTTGATAAGCTTGGGTGGTTAAAAGAATATTTACCAACATTAAAAATTATATTTTTAATTAGAGATCCAAGGGCAGTTATAACTTCTGTAATGAAACGCAATCTACACAACTCATTGTGGAATTACAAGGA
This sequence comes from Bacillus sp. FDAARGOS_527, assembly GCF_003812125.1. Classification (NCBI taxonomy): domain Bacteria; kingdom Bacillati; phylum Bacillota; class Bacilli; order Caryophanales; family Bacillaceae; genus Bacillus; species Bacillus sp. FDAARGOS_527. Next base: position 24,391 of record NZ_CP033789.1, on the reverse strand, counting down.
AACAATCACCAATTACATCGATAATTATATGACTGAAGAATTTGTAAATCCAGAAAATATATTAGAGTTATCAACATATAGCTGGAAGATACGTTACCAACTAGCGAAGCAAAATTGTCATTTATTTGATCATATCTTTATTAGACTTGAAGATATTATGTTAGATCCGATAGAAACGCTCCATAAAATTATGAGTTTTCTAGAAAATGATATAGATACTAGCCAATTAGCTTTTATACGTCAATCAAGCCTTCGTACTCTCGGAGGAACTTTTTCTTCTTATAGGCAATCGGATGATGTATTAAATTCGTGGAGAAAGGTGTTAACAGATGACCATCAGCAGTATATACAAAGAAAATTACGTGAAGAAATAGAAGGACTTAAGTATTTGTGAGAATTTAAGAGATGAATTGTTGAAAAGTTCATGTTATATAAAAGCAGATGATATAGAGATATGCATTTCATCAACATTATTTAGAAACATTGATTTAGTAAAATTATTGAATGTTATGCCATTTAATAATATTACTAATGGGAGTTATTATATAATTAATGAATATAATCCAGCTTTACCAATCTACTATAATTATAAAAAAGAAATTTATCAAATAAAGGCAGGCTATGAAGAACACCCTGTTGTAGGAATTTCTTGGAATGGTGCCCATTTCATAGCAGATTTATTAGGTGGAAGACTTCCTTTTGAAAAAGAATGGGAGTATTGTGCAACAGGCGGAAATTTAAATTATAAATATCCGTGGGGAAATGAGTGTCCAACAATAGAAAAAGCAAATTATGGTGAGTTTGTCGGCGTTACCACACCTATAAAAAGTTATCCCCCAAATGAATGGGGATTGTATGATATGGCAGGTAATGCAGAGGAATGGTGTATGGATGATTACTATCCCCATTCTCCTTATCTGGGGATTACCGATATAAATTTATCTTTAGAAAAAACAGTAAAGGGAGGGGGATGGAACAAAGGAATAGATTTTTTGAATTGTAAAGCAAGAAGAGGGAAATGGTCTCGAATTGGGACTGTTGGTATTGGATTTCGTGTTGTGTGGGATTACAAAGAAAAAGAATGGGGGAAATAATTTGATTAAATGTGTAATATTTGACTTAGATGATACCCTTTGTGATTATAAAGGGGCTATGGAAAATGCTAAGCAAAGCGTAAATATCCATTTAAAGAAAGCAAATATAGATACTTGTATTTTCTGGAAGATTTACCACGAATTAGAACCTTCTTTATTTAAAAAATTTACAGAGAAAAAAATAACTAAAGATATGTATCGACTAAAACGTTACTCAGATGTATTGGAAATATTAAGTGTTAAAAATACAGAATTATCATTAAAATTAAATGATATATATATGAAAAAAGCAAATAATGAAATTAATTTATTTGAAGATGTTGTTCCACTGCTTGAAAAACTGAAGGAACAAAATATAGATACAGCCCTATTAACAAATGGCCCTGTTGATGGACAAAGGCAAAAAATAAAAGCGTTAGGATTGGAAGAATTTATTTCAAGTATCTATATTAGTGAAGAAATTGGTTTTGCAAAACCAGATAATAATGCATTTAATTATGTATTAAATACAATGAAATTAGAGCCAGCTAATGTATTAGTAATAGGTGACTCATTAGAATATGATATTGAAGGAGCTAAAAGAGCTCAAATTAAAGGAGTATTAATTGATCGCGAAAATAAACATGTAAATTATCAAGATGATAAAATTAGTAATTTAATAGATTTATTAAAAATACTAAACAAACTGGAAAAGCTTGAATATTATAGTGGATGAAAAATCATTTGTTTACTTAATGAAAATACAGATATCTGAGAAATGTGTTGAGAACACTTATCTACAAATTTATAGGACAGGGTTAAATAACTATAAAAATAACTATGTTAAGGGGAAACTATGTTAACTAATATCGATCCAATTGATGTGTATCCTAAAAGTTTACTAGATCATGAATTGCCTGACTTTTTAAATAAAGAAACGATTCATATAGATGAAAATCATTTAGAAAATTGGTTAATAAATTATAAAGAGAAAGCGAATTATACTAGATTACTAAGGTATTATCTATCTACCAAAGTACTGGACCTAACATCTAGAGATATAGTTCTCGATGTCGGTGGTGGAGATAATATCTACGCTTCAATTATAGGAGAAAGTGTTAATAAAGTAGTTGTTAATGATATTAATATATCTTCTAAAGTTAATAGTTTAAATACAATTTATTTAGAAAAGGATATCTTTCAAGTTGATTTTAAAAAACATAATATTAATAAAATCGTTGTAGGTCATGCCCTTGAACATTTCAGAGGGGATGCAGATATAAAACTAATGGAGTTAATATGTAAAACTCTCCCTCCTAATGGAAAGTGCTGTATTGAACCTTTGTTTTTGGGAAGAGAATATTTGGAAATATTCAACTATCAGACAAATGAACTTTATGATAATGCAGCTCAACAGATTATTACAAATGAGAGCAATTTCCCTGGAAAAAAGGAACACAACATGGGTTTTGCTCGAATTTATAATAGTACATCTTTATATGAAAGAATTTTAAAAGTTGTTGAACAGAATGGGTTAAGTTATAAATTAATTTCTTTTAAAATAAATAATTCATATCTTCCTGATATGGAGAAATATGTTTTTAAAAGAAAAAATATAAATTATCCATTAAGAGCATTGGTATTAGAAAAGGCATAAGTAATTAATAGTAACATATAAAGCTAAGATTATAATTTTTTTATGGTGGTTTAATTAAACATTTTTATTTAATAGTTTGGGTGTTTTTGCCCATCCCCTCGAAAAGGTGGATTAAGGGATCTCCCTAAAAACAAATCCCCGTTAAAAGGCGCTTCCTTATGCAAGAATAGCGCCATTTAATGGAATAACTAAATTCTGACCTCTTCCATAAAATTACTTAATAAACTAACGCACCCCGATAGCGAGTATTTGGGTTGGGAGAAAATCGTATTAAACTGAGGGAGTTTAAGGTTTAAGTATTATCCTCCACAATTTAATTTTTAAAAATGTCAATTAGCTTTTTTATCGCACTAACTACTACTTCTGGTTCATCATTTTATATAAAATGAGCACTGTTTTCAGCAATCACCAATTCACCATCTGAGGATATTTCAAGAATCTCTCTCTGCATGTCATTCCATAACTCTTGTGATTCCTTTGAATAATGAGCTTTCTTACCAGCTGAAAGAACAATTAATGGGACATTTAATTTAAGTCTGGTTTCTTTTAATTGCTTTAGACTTTCCATAAATTCATCATAATTGCCTTCATAAACAAATTGCTTGTTGTATGCTTGTTGAAAATCTTGTGACATCGTTGGGAGAAATCTTTCTCTGTAATCTTCAGGCGTAGAGTCAACTAAGACAAGTCCGCAAACTTCATTATGATATTCAGTTGCATATATCCGCATATTAACTCCACCAAATGAGTGACCAACTAATATGTACGGAGGTTTAATATTGGCTTCAATAAGAAGTTCCTTCAATTCTTTTACCATCTCACGGCTGGTTCTGGGGTTTGAACTTGTTTCACTTTTCCCAAGTCCTGCTCTATCATAAATTAGAACATTAGAGAGCATTGAAATATCCCCAATTACTGAATCCCAAGCCTTGGAAAAGTCTCCATATCCAGCGTCCATTATTATTGTTGGTTTTCCATTATTTTCCCCTATCAATTTAGCATATAGTTTACAATCACTTATTTGCACAAACATTTCTTTAGCCATTTAGTCCATTCCTCTCTTTTAGCCAACTATCATTAGTTAAAATTCAACAATTTTATGACATTCCTTCTTAATGTGTTTAAACTATCAAATGGTTGATTCTTGATTGTCAATGTCACTTTGATATTCAAGAATATCCCCAGGTTGACAGTCCAATGCCTTACAAATAGCTTCTAAAGTTGATAATCGAATCGCTTTAGCCTTTCCATTTTTCAAAATAGAAAGGTTAGCCATTGTGATTCCAACTCTTTCAGATAGTTCTGTTACACTCATTTTTCTTTTAGCTAACATCACATCGATATTGATTATAATTGCCACTGTTTCACCTCAGACCGTAAAATCATTTTCTGATTTTATATCTAAAACGTTTTTTAATAATTTCTGAAGAACCGCAGTGAAGACTGCAATAACAACAGAAGTAAAAATAATTGTTAATCCGATAATTGCTATTCCTGGGTGTAAGGCGTTTTGAGACATAAGAACGATGGTCCCTATCAAATATAAGATACTGATTGTAATTGCACAGTATTTTATATATTTCAAAACCTTTACAGACAATTCCGAAAAAGCATTGTTATTTTCAATGTAGTTTAAAAGTTTTAAAGCTTGATACAGAGCAAGGAAAAATGGTATCACAGTTACATACAAACCGATTAATACAGGATATTGCAAAAAAGCAAACTCCGGAAACATTTCTGCCGTATCATTTGCTAACCAAGGCAACCAAAATATACACAAGGCGAGTACCGTAATCCCAATAAGAAAAACAGCTATCTTTAAAAAAACAGTTGTTCCTCGTTTCATAAAAATGCACCTCACTTATTTATCGTTTTACAATAAATCATTATCCATATGCAATATATTATTGTTTTTTTTAAACAACCCCTTTTATTCTTATTTTTAGACTAAAATAAAAAGCATTCATCATTATAAAATACTTCACAATCCTTAGCTATTTAATTTATCTCTTGTTCAACTAAATGGTCCGTACGTGGAGCAAAAATTCCACACTCAATTCTTTGGGTTCTTTTTTGTTTATAAAGGTGTACTTTTAAAACCTGTCTAATAAAGGGTGGTTCTTGCGTTTATAAATCTATGAAAATATTTTTATAAACGTTTACTAAAATCGTCATACCTTTAGAAACTAAATATAGTAAAATAGTAGAAGAAAATATATCTTCTGGAGGAAGTTCATTGTGAAGATCGGTTATGTTCGCGTTTCATCTACAGATCAGAATGAAGAACGTCAAATCAAAAAAATGTTAGCTTTAGGCATCGAAGAGCGAATGATCTTTGTTGATAAACAAAGTGGAAAAGACTTTAATCGCCCCAGCTACCAGACGATGAAGCGTATCCTGCGGAAAGGGGATCTCCTTTATCTGGATGCCCTAGATCGATTGGGGAGGGATTACGAAGGGATTATCTATGAATGGAAACACATTACAAGGAACATTCAAGCAGATATTGTCGTGTTGGAAAACGAAACGTTATTTGATAGTCGTAAATATAGAGAGATGGGAGATATCGGAAAGTTAATGGAAGATCAGTTTCTAAGCCTTCTCTCTTATGTGGCCGAACAAGAACGAAAAAAAATCAAACAGCGCCAAGCCGAAGGCATAGCGCTCGCCAAATCTCAAGGTAGACATTTGGGACGACCAAAGCTTAATTTACGGACCCTTTCCCATGAACAGCGCCAATTATTAGATTCTCACTATCCGAAGTGGAAAAATAAAGAGATCACGGGCGTTGAGTTCATGTGTTTACTTGGGTTGAAAAAGAACTCATTTTATAAAGTAGTCAGGGAATTTGAGATTGGAATATGAATATGGAGAATAATACAACTACCCAAAAACGGTTGAGGATTCTTAGCGAAGATGAAGTAAAGATCATTTATGACAGACCAGGTTTCTCATACGAAGATCGCTGTTCTTATTTTTCTCTTTCACAGCCAGAGAAAGAGCTGCTACACACATTGCGTTCTGTCAAATCTAAGGCTTATTTCGTTTTACAACTGGGTTATTTCAAAGCCAGACAACTATTTTTTACATTTGACCTCCATGAGGTAGAAGAGGATCTTCAATATATTCTGAAGGAACATTTCAACAACAGTCAAATTGATGACTTGAGTTCAATTGATAAGTCCACTAGGTTAAAACAACAACAATTGATTCTTAAATTATTTAACTACCACAGTTGCGGTGCCGAAGAACGGCGTAAGATGGAGGAAAAAGTTCAAAAGTCTGCGGCGTTTTGTGGTAAGCCGATTTACATCTTTCGAGAAATCATGAATTATTTGTCTGAAAACTGCATTGTTGTTCCTGGCTATAGTTTTATGCAAGATATGACAGGACAGGCAATAACCCATGAGCAAAACCGATTAATTTCATTGATGCAGGATCATCTAAAACAGAATGATATGGAATCCTTAGATCGATTACTTGAAGATTCTTCAGGGCTGTATGAAATAACACTACTGAAACACGAACCGAAAGACTTTAGCGCCACTGAAATAAAGCTTGAAATGAATCGTGGTAAACAAATACAGCATTTATATTACCTTGCTCAAGAACTGTTACCAAAGTTAGGTATTTCCAACGAAAGCATCAAGTACTATGCTTCATTAGTAAGTTACTACTCTGTCTACAAGCTCAAACGGCTGAATGTATGGATTGTTTATGTCTATTTGTTATGTTTTGTATCCCATCGTTATCAACGGATGCATGACAACCTGATCAATACCCTCATATATAGTGTAAGGGGGTATGCAGATGAAGCTAAATTAGCAGCAAAAGAACGAGTTTACGAGTGCTATACAGAGAGTAATCAAGACATCAAAAAAGCAGGGGAACTGCTTAAAATATTCACTGATGATCATATTCCTGCCAATACTCCCTTTAGGGATATTCAAGACCGTGCATTTACTATTTTGGAACGTCAGAAACTGGAATCCGTAGCCAAACAGATTACTACAAATATAAAATATGATGAAACTGCCTTCCAATGGGAACATATTGGTCAGCAGGCACGACGATTTAAACGTTATTTAAGACCTATATTTTTGCAGGTTGATTTCGTAGCTCCTTCACCAAATGATCCATTAATTAAAGCAGTGAATTTTATGAAAACTGCTTTTAATAAGAATAAAGCGTTAGGACAATATCACTCAGATGATTTGCCAAATGGTTTCATATCCGATGGTGTGAAGCGTTATATCTATGAACAAAAAACAATTTTAGCAGATCGATATGAATTTTTAGTCTATCGCCTCCTACGCAACCGTTTGGAAGCAGGAGATATTTTTTGTCGTGATAGTATCCGATTTCGCAGTTTTGAGGATGACCTGATCAATGATCGTCAATGGGAACAGAAAGAAATGTTGATCGCTGACACTGGTCTGACGATTTTCAACCAACCCATTCATAGTCATTTAGTGGAGCTTGAGAAGCGATTAGAAGATCGCATTACTAAAGTTAACCAGAGTATTTCATCTGGGAAAAATGAGCATCTTCAAATCAAAAAACGGGGTTCACATACCCGATGGACATTACCTTATACTCGTGACACAGAATCTATTAATCACTCATTCTACGATACATTAAAGCAAATAGACATTAGGAGTGTCTTGCATTTTGTTCAACAGCACTGTCAATTCCTTGACTCATTTGAGCACATCTTGGGACGTTATGCCAAACAGAATAAAGACAATCGAATTCTTGTCGCCTGTCTGATTGCTTGGGGAACCAACATGGGGTTAGGGAGAATGGGGGAAATTTCTGATATTAGCTATCCGTTACTGGCTGCCACATCTGATAACTTTATTCGTCTGGAGACTTTAAAAGAAGCGAATGATTGTATCAGTAATGCAATAGCCAAACTCCCAATCTTTAAACATTATGACATTGGGGAGACGATTCATTCTAGTAGTGACGGGCAGAAAGTTGAGACTCGAATCAATACCATTAATTCCCGTCATTCACCTAAATACTTTGGTCTTGGTAAAGGGATTGTTTCCTACACAATGGTAGCCAACCATATCCCTGTTAATGCTCGAATTATTGGGGCCAATGAGCATGAAAGTCATTATGTATTTGATATTTTATTTAACAACACAACTGATATTCAGCCTGATGTGCATTCCACGGATACACATGGAACCAATGAAGTGAATTTTGCTATCCTGAACTTTTTTGGTTATCAGTTTGCGCCTCGCTACAAGGATATTCACGATAAGGTCAACAAATCTCTTTACGGATTCAAACATCCAAGCCAATATGGAGATAACCTGATCAAGCCAGTTCGAAAGATTAATACGAATCTTATTATAGAGGAATGGGAAAATATTCAACGAATTATGTTATCCCTTGCAGTTAAAACAACCACACAAAGCATTATTATTGGTAAGCTAAGCGCTTATGCACGGAAGAACAAAACCAAACGTGCTTTATGGGAGTACGATAACATCATAAGAAGTCTATATTTTTTGGATTATATTGATTCTCCCCCTTTACGCCGGAATGTTCAAAAGGCATTAAATCGAGGGGAAAGTTATCATAAATTACGCAAAGCAGTATCCTTTGCCAATTTTGGAAAATTACGTTTCAAAAATGAAAATGATCAACATATTTGGGGCGAATGCAGTCGCTTACTCTCCAATTGCATTATTTATTACAATGCCAGTATTTTATCTAATATGTTGGCTTACAGAGAAACAAAGGCTCTAGATTCGGATGTTATGAAAAAAATATCCCCAGTTGCATGGCAACATATTAACTTCTATGGAAGATACGAGTTTAATATACAACAAGAGTCTGTTGATTTGGATGCAATTATTCAAGAATTAGCCCAATTAAACGTAATATCGGAAACAGAGTAAGCGATGTTTAAGGAGTACTTCCCTAATCTTTCAGTGAGGTACTCCTTATTCCACCTTTTCGGGGGGATGGGCAAAAACACCCAAAGTGTATTGTCTCTTTGAGGATAAAGCTTTAGCGAGGATGGACTAGCACCGATTTGTTTTGATATATAATGTATGACTGAATCCGGGATGTTTTTGATATGAGTGTATGGCCAACCGGGATATCGAAGAACAGCTAATTGAACGGTGAACCCTAAACGGTTTTCTTCTCTCCTTCGCTTATTGATAATTTCTAAATCCCGTTTGGAAAAAGTGTAGTAGGTTCCTAGCACCCACTCGTCTTCAGGAATTTGCATAAGGACCTGTCGCTGTTCCGATGTAAGCAATTCTCTACCTCTCGCAACTTTCATACAGTATCATCTCATTTCTGTAATTGTTCAGTTAATTAGTTCAATTATAAATCAATAGAGTGTACTCTATTGATACAATTATAGTAGACTGATAAAATCATAGTTAAGAGTGTCTCATAAGACTTATCTCAAAAATGAGGTGATATTTTGCGGAAAATTGGTTATATACGTGTCAGTTCGACTAACCAAAATCCTTCAAGGCAATTTCAGCAATTAAACGAAATCGGGATGGATATTATTTTTGAAGAAAAAGTTTCTGGTGCAACAAAGAATCGCGAGCAACTTCAAAAAATGTTGCAGGATTTACAGGAAGGCGACATTATTTATGTTACAGACTTAACTCGGATCACTCGGAGTACGCAGGATTTATTTGAATTGATTGATTTAATACGAAGGAAAAAGGCAAGCTTAAAATCACTCAAGGATACATGGCTAAATTTATCAGAGGATAATCCATACAGCCAATTCTTAATTACAGTAATGGCTGGTGTGAACCAATTAGAGCGCGACCTTATCCGTATGCGTCAACGTGAAGGGATTGAGTTAGCAAAGAAAGAAGGAAAGTTTAAGGGGCGTTTAAAGAAGTATCATAAAAATCACGCAGGGATGAATTATGCAGTAAAACTATATAAAGAAGGCGGCATGACTGTAAATCAAATTTGTGAAATTACTAATGTATCTAGGGCTTCATTATATAGAAATCTATCGGAAAGAAACAAATAGTTTGTCCTGATTCTATCAAAAGGTGTATTTTTTCACCAACATTTTTAGGCATGAAATGTCGGTAATTATTATCTATTTTGTTTTAAAGTAAATATTGAAAGGGAGTAAACTTATGGATTGGCTAGAAAGAATGAACAATGCGTTAAACTACATTGAAAATAGCCTGGATGAAGAAATAGACTACAAAGAGATTGCAAAAGCAGCTAACTGTTCTGAGTTTCATTTTTCAAGAATGTTCTCTTCAATCTCAGGTGTATCGCTATCAGAATATATTAGACGAAGACGGTTAACACTTGCAGCATTTGAAATTCAAAAAAGTGATATTCGGATCATCGATGTGGCAATTAAATATGGTTATATTTCTTCTGATACTTTCTCACGTGCTTTTCAAAAAATGCATGGGGTAACCCCTTCCAATGCTCGTAATAGAGGGGTACAGTTAAAAGCCTTTCCCAAAATTTCCTTTCAAATTTCTATTAAAGGAGATACCGAGATGGACTACAGAATTGAAAACCTTGATTTTGAATTAAGAATTGTCGGAAAAAGCAAGCCAGTAAAAACAAGCAGAGCATTTAAAACAATCCCTACGCTTTGGAACACTGCGAAAAAAGATGGATTTATGCAAGAACTAGTAGATATGTCATGGGAAAATCCAAAATGCACGCTTGAAAGCCTTCTGGGGGTTTGCGGAAAAGAAGCTGCCATCACAGATGAACAATTTTCCTATTTCATGGGCGTAAGATACGATGGGGAATCCCCAGAAAATATGGAGACGCTTATTATTCCCGCAAGTACATGGGCAGTTTTTCCGAACATAGTGGATGCATGGAAACGTTTATATTCCGAGTGGGTCCCTACCTCCGAGTATGAACTTGCAAATTTACCGTGTATAGAATGTTATTACGGTCCGAAGCATAAACCAAGACACGAACTCTGGGTCCCTGTTATCCCGAAGTAAATTACATATTCAGTAATAGAATGCTGTTTATGGAGTAACGAAAAAAGAGCCTAATTTCTCAATTTAGGTGATGGGAAATCAGGCTTTTTATATTGGAAATTCCTTATCGTTGTAAATCCGCATTTTCCTGACGCCACCCCGTTATGTACGCGTCAGTTCGACTAGCCAAAATCCTTCAAGACAATTTCGGCAATTGAACGAAATTGGAATGGATATTATTTATGAAGAAAAAACTTCAGGAGCCACAAAAGATCGTGAACAACTTCAAAAAATGTTAGAGGATTTACAGGAAGGTGACATTATTTATGTTACAGATTTAACTCGGATCACTCGAAGTACGCAAGATTTATTTGAATTGATTGATTTAATACGAAATAAAAAGGGAAGCTTAAAATCACTTAAGGATACATGGCTAGATTTATCAGAAGATAATCCATATAGCCAATTCTTAATTACGGTAATGGCTGGTGTTAACCAATTAGAGCGAGACCTTATTCGTATGCGTCAGCGTGAAGGAATTGAGCTCGCAAAGAAAGAAGGGAAGTTTAAAGGACGGTTAAAGAAATATCATAAAAATCACGCAGGAATGAATTATGCAGTAAAGCTATATAAAGAAGGAAATATGACTGTAAATCAAATTTGTGAAATTACAAATGTATCTAGAGCTTCTTTATATAGAAAGCTATCGGAAGGAAAAAAATAAGCATTCATTACTTATATTAAAAATTTCCGGGGATTGTGAAACAACGTACCTAACCAAGCAGGCTATTTCTATAAGGAAGTATCAATATTTGTTTATCTAACTAGGCACGATCATCAAAGGGTTCCGAGTACATTTTAACGGAGATATACGCTAAACTCAGATTTAAAGCAAGGCTGTATTTTCCGAGAACACTTTATAAAAAACAACCTTAGTCAATCACAAACGAAGGTTGTTTTTATAAAGTCATGGTCTAATTAAAACAATTGCTGTCCCAAGAGCATACTTGAGACTGAAAAGGCACCAGCAGGTGGTAAAACATTAGTATATATGGGAGGTCCCAAACGGGTTGTAAAGGTTGTAGCAATCCAATTTCCGTATTCACCAGCCAGCAAAGAGGGAGGTTTCATTATAAACCGTCCACTTAAAATGAAATGCCGAATGCTTATAGCGGTCTCATCAATTATTGTCAAGTTGCCAAAAAAGGAGGCATATGGTGAATCGAAACTTATTTGTTTAGCGCTTTCGTCCCAATACCCATTAATCGGAATAGGTATACCACGAAAATTAACTGTACCTACTACTTTGTTGTCTACAATGGAATCAATGGTAAGTATACCTCTAATAATGGATCTCCCCGCAATAGAAGCATCAATCCCCCATACGGATGGAAAGGGGATACTAACTTTGGCTGTCTTTGGAATTTTCAAAATTAACCTCTCCTTGATTATTTTATGTATAGATTGAGTTGTATTTAATCATAATCCTGTAGTAATGATACAGTATATGCACAGAGAATCACTTAGGTGTTTTGTTAAGAAAGAAGCATCAATAATCAATCAGCCTACTGTCTAGATGAACAAGAGTTTGCCTGACCCACGAAAAATATGGAACATTAATTGCTGCTCATACATATGGTCTCGTATTTGGAAAATTTCTTAGCTTTAAAATAAATCATCTGATTCAATGAAATGTAATGCCTATCATCACCTATTTTTATATGTATCTCAGACGAATTCCTATACCTCCGTTACTCTTCGATCATATTTTATTTGTACGAGGTGGTGTAAAATGTTTAAATTATATTTAGATCCTGGTCACGGGAGAATGGACCCAGGAGCTATTGGCAATGGGATGCAGGAAAAAGAAATTACCTTAAATATTTCCCGTAGCATCCGAAATCTCTTGGAAAACCATTATGAAGGCCTGCAAATTAAAATGAGTAGAACAGCAGATATTACGCGCAGCTTGAAAGAACGTACAGATGATGCGAATGCTTTCGGTACGGGGGCCAAAGGATGGATTTGTGGAAGAAGTGGGAGTCAATGTGGCGTTAATTCGGAAACGAATCAAATCAACCAGCATGGTTTATGAAACGAAAAAAGTAGGCGTTCGCACGAAAACAACCGTTGCAATTCTTTACATGCGTGACATTGTTGATCCTAAGATTGTTCAAGATGTAAAGAATAAATTAGATGATCTTCACATTGACGGAGCGTTTAGCGCCACTCAGCTAGAAGAATTAATGGAACCGACAAAAGCATTGTTTCCTTTGATGGGGTATACAGGCAGAGCAGACTTTACCGTGAACTGTATGCTCAATGGGCGTGTAGCGTTGATTGTGGATGGTACACCGGCTGCGTTGATTGCGCCTGCCAATTTATTTTTGCTTGTGAAAGCACCCGAAGATATCCACTTTACTGCTTTGGCAGCTACATTTGGTCAAACGCTTCGTTTACTTGGCTTGTCCGTATCGCTACTGCTTCCTGCATTTTTTGTTGCCATTCTTTCCTATCATCAAGATCAGCTGCCCTATTATCTACTTGCCACTTTGGGGATTAACCGGTTGGGAATCCCTTTTGATGTGGCAGTTGAAATGTTTATTGCACTTCTCTTCTTAGAAATCCTGCGGGAAGCTGGTATCCGATTGCCTTCTGCGGTCGGCTCCACGGTAACGGTTGTAGGAGGACTTATCCTGGGGGATGCGGCCATTCGTGCTGGATCCCCCAGGTATCGTTGTCATCGGAGCAATTACACAAATCTTTGGTTCAACTTTATCGAGCCTATCATTGGCTGGAACGATTAGTACCTTACGCTTTTTTCTTTTCATTCTGTCTGCCACGCTTGGCATTTATGGCTTCTTTCTTGGATTATTTATTGTGCTCAGCCATTTAGCCTCATTGCGTTCATGCGGCTTGCCTTACTTGGCCCCAATATCACCTCCATTTAAAGACTTGGCCAACGCTTTGTTTCGATTACCTTGGCCATAGCGAAACACTCGACCGGACATGTTGAAGACACGAGATTCTACAAGGCAAGGGGACAGGCATAAATGAGGAGATATAAAAGTATGGTTGCACTTTTCCTTCTTCTCACCCTTACCGGTTGCTGGAGCAGATATGAAGTGCAAAACATGAACTATGCTACGGCTGTTGGAATAGACTATGTCGATGGCCAATACACCTTGTATGTGCAATTGCTTGATTTCTCGACAGTGGCCAAGCTGGAGGGACAGCAAAAAGCGGAGCAGCCCCCGGTTTGGGTGGGCAAAGGCGAAGGTTCCTCGTTTACGGAGGCGGCAAATGATTTGTACAGTACATCACAACAACGCTTAAACTTGGGACAAATCTCTGCCATTTTGTTCAGCGAGAGATTGATGAAGGAAAACAAAGTCGGAGAAGTGCTGGAATTGATCAACCGTTATCGTGAAATAAGGTACTTGGCCTGGCTGTTTAGCACAAGAGAGCCTCCTGAAGAAATCTTGCTGGCAACCCCATTTTTTAGATTTTCGCCAAATGCATAAAAATAGTTGTTTACTTTTATGCGTTCAAACAGTTGATTTATCAACCTTATGGTAAAAGCAAACGACTTTATTGTAATAAAACAAACCGATTAGTAAACAACTTTATTGGTAAGGAAAGAACTTTATTGTCACTCAACAGTTTCGTCATGTTAAATTTTGCCTAGCGTATGTTTTGCGCTTTTTGTTGGTAGGACCCCATGCCCATCAACTTAAGAATTTTCACTACCCCCAAGTGACAAAAAACGTTATTCTTTCTAAAAAGCTAGCTAGAAAGGGTGACATTTTTTATGAATCTTTCGATTCAAGATGAATTACAACTATTTTCTGAAGAACTGTATCGTCATTTAACCCCTTCTCTTTTGGAAGAACTCGCAAAAGAATTAGGTTTTGTAAAAAGAAAACGAAAGTTTTCTGGAAATGAATTAGCTACCATATGTATTTGGGTAAGTCAACGTACAGCGAGTGACTCGCTTGTTCGACTATGCAGTCAATTACATGCGGCCACAGGCACTCTTATGAGTCCAGAAGGACTCAATAAACGCTTTGATAAAAAAGCGGTTGAATTTTTGAAATATATTTTTTCGGCATTATGGAAAAGTAAAATCTGTGAAACATCGGCCATTTCAAGCGCGGCGCTCACGTATTTTCAACGAATTCGTATTTTAGATGCGACGATTTTCCAAGTACCAAAACATTTAGCCCATGTATATCCTGGATCAGGTGGTTGTGCACAAACAGCGGGTATCAAGATTCAATTAGAATATGACTTACATAGCGGACAGTTTCTAAACTTTCAGATAGGTCCAGGAAAAAATAATGATAAGACCTTTGGAACAGAATGCTTAGACACATTACGTCCAAGCGATTTATGTATCCGTGATTTAGGTTATTTTTCATTAGAAGACTTAGATCAAATGGATCAACGAGGTGCTTATTATATATCCAGATTAAAATTAAACCATACCGTGTATGTAAAAAATCCGTTTCCAGAATACTTTCGAAACGGAACCGTAAAAAAGCAATCACAGTATATCCAAGTTGATTTAGAACATATTATGAACAATTTAAAACCCGGTCAAACATACGAAATAAAAGAAGCTTACATTGGAAAGAATCAAAAACTATTCACACGTGTAATTATCTATCGTTTAACAGACAAACAGATACAGGAACGTAGAAAAAAACAAAGTTACACTGAAAGTAAAAAGGGTATTACATTTTCAGAAAAGAGTAAACGATTAACGGGTATCAACATATATGTCTCAAATACGCCTGAAGGAGTTGTTCCGATGGAACAAATACATGACTTTTACTCCCTTCGCTGGCAAATAGAAATTATTTTTAAAACGTGGAAATCCTTATTTCAAATTCATCATTGGCAAACTATCAAAAAAGAGCGATTAGAATGTCATGTGTATGGAAGACTTATTGCCATCTTTATCTGTTCTTCTACGATGTTTAAGATGCGTAAACTTCTTTTGCAAAAGAACAAAAGAGAATTAAGTGAATATAAAGCCATTGGGATGATTCAAGATCATGTATCGCTGTTATATCAAGCGATACAGAGAAACACCCAAAATCTAACAAAGATTTTAATCCGTTTGTTCGACCTCCTACAGAAGAATGGACGGAAATCTCATCGATATGAGAAGAAAACTATCTTTGATATTATGGGTGTTGTCTATGAGTATAATGGGTTTGGAAAACAAAAGAAAGCTGCATAATTTTTAAAATGAAACTCGTTAGAGTTTATTTGGTGTGTGTACTTTTCAATACCAAAAGTACATTACGTGTTTTTTAGTTTGTTTGAACGAAAGTTCATTTTGTTTTCGTTCTTAAGTTGATGGGCATGTGGTAGGACCCCACATCCATCAACTTAAGGATTTAGACTATTCTTAAACTTAAAAGCACGTTACTATTCTCTTATGTTAATGAGAAAGGGTGACGTGCTTTTTATGAATATGCATCAAAAACAAGAGCTGTCTTTATTTGCCGAAGAGTTATATCGATATATGTCTCCCGCTACACTTAATCAATTAGCTATAGAAGCAGGTGGAATGAAACGAAAACGTAAGTGCCATGGGCACCATTTTTTATCTTTGTGTGTATGGTTAAATCAACAAATCGCTACAACCTCTCTTACTCAACTTTGTAGTCAATTAGAAACTTCAACAGGAATTTTATTAAGTCCTGAGGGACTGAATCGACGATTTAACTCGGCTTCTGTAGCCTTCTTTCGAAATGTATTTACTACACTTCTACAAGCTAAAATTGGAGGATCATCTACAATTTCTCATTCTCTTTCTGCTTACTTTAAGCGGATTCGCATCCTTGATTCTACAACCTTTCAAGTTCCAGATCGATTCGCAGCTACTTATCCTGGTGCCGGAGGCTGTAGTCATACAGCTGGTGTGAAAATTCAATTAGAGTATGACTTGTTGAGCGGAGAGTTTTCTGATGTGAAAATTGAACCAGGAAAACGAAGTGATCAGGCATATGGGGCGACTCGAATGGACATGACACAAAAGAATGAACTATATATTCGTGACTTAGGGTATTTTCGTTTACAAGACTTTAAATCGATCCAAGATAAGGAAGGGTATTATTTATCGCGTCTTAAATTACCAACTAAAATATATAGAAAAGAATTCGAAACAGTGGTATTTAAAACAAAACCTGCTCAATTGAGACCGGTATATATACAAATTCATTTGGAAGACATCATGAACCAATTACAACCTGGCCAAGTGTATGAATTACATGATGTATATGTAGGGAGCAAAGACAAACTACCCACTCGCATTGTGGTTTATAGATGTACAGAGGAGCAAAAACAGAAACGTCTACATGATCGAGCTATTCGTGAAAAGAAAAAAGGGATTACATATACAGAGCGTACGAAACTTTTACAAGGAATTACGGTATATATGACAAACATTCCTACGGAATGGGTACCGAAAGAGAAAATCTATGATTTATATTCACTGCGTTGGCAAATTGAGCTGTTATTTAAAATATGGAAATCTTGGTTTCGAATTCATCGTTGTAAATCTATTAAACAAGAGCGATTAGAATGCCACCTTTATGGACAACTCATTAGTATCCTATTATGTTCTTCTACTATGTTTAAAATGAGAGAACTCCTGTTACGTAAGAAACAGAAAGAACTAAGTGAATATAAAGCGATGTACATAATTAAAGATTATTTCTTACTTTTTCATCAAGCACTACATAAAAACACCCAAGAATTATCAAAGATTCTCCTTCGTCTGTTTAACCTCCTACAGCGAAACGGACGAAAATCTCACAGATATGAGAAAAAAACAGTCTTTGATATTTTAGGTGTTGTGTATGAGTATACCACTTCTGCCCATCAGGTAGCATAGCGAAAAATTTGAAACCCGTCAGGGTTTATTTGATGTGCCTACTTTTATAACATCTATAAAAGATAATAAAAAACTACGTGGAAAGACCGCATTTTATATAAAAATATACGTTAAGTTGATGGATGTGTGGTAGGACCCCTATAAGCATTCGTAGCTCTTCCGCTACCTTCTTCGTCATAGGTACAGCTCTAGTTTTACGGTTCTTATTCTTAGCGCCTGCTAACATAATCGTAAGGTTATCAAAATCTATATCGTTAGCCTCTAGCTGATTTACTTCGTTTACACGCAACCCGCAGTGCAACATAAGCAGCATGGCGCAGTAATCTCTATAGCCTGCATAGGTCGTCTTATCTACCACACGAAAAATGCGCTTTATCTGATTATGATTTAGCGTAAAAATCGGCGCTTCATCGGTACGTAACTTTACAAAGTCTACAGCGGGATTGCTTTTAATGTAGCCCTGCTCATTCAATCGCTTAAAGACCGACTTCAACGCCGATATGCGAATATTTACAGTGGCAGGTGCTAATTCTCGATTAAGCAGCTTATTAATATACATTTGTACATGTGCCGCCGTAATGATCTCGACTTTCTCAATGTTCAATTCTCGCATGAAATAACGAAAGAGCTTGCTGTAATCATCTATAGTACGCTTTCTAAATCCCTCTGCCCGAAATGCCTGCGCAGCAATCGCTATCGCCGCTTCTGTGTCTAGTGCTTCCGCAGTACCAATAAAATCAACTACTTCTCTTCGTCTTTTTACTACTCGTATACTTTTAGACATAATAAAAAAAGAGCCCCCTATCTGAAACGAATTTCAGACGGAAGCTCTCCGCATATGTACTATCATTATCTTCATTTGGTTACACGTAGCACCTTTTTACTATGCGACAATAATTCGCTAATGCCTACGTAGGACGTTTGCGGTTTGTTCCCGCTCAAGTTAAGCGTTAAAAACTCCGACAAACAGCTTTATACCGCACCCTAAAGCACATTTGGTTTCCTTTGTCATATATAAGACGTGGTACCGGAAACCACCGCTCTATCCGACTGAGCTATGGGCGCATGATAATAGAAAACACTTCATTTTCTTCTCATAATAATAGCAATAAAATCCATCTAAATCAATAAAAATATCCCCGTAATCCTTTATGACGCTTAGTTATGAGTATATTAACAAAGCACCCCCCTAAATTTTCCAATCATAAATTCACCCCAACTCACAAATTATAATCTTTGAATTGATATTCCAAAGGAGGCTTCATTCAATGACTGTAATTACGAAATTAAAACAAACTGTTTCTGGATTAAAAAGTGCACAAGCTAGCTTAGAGGGATTCGCTCTTGATACGGATAACCAACAAGCTAAGCAACTTTTCCAAACAGCTGCACAGCAAACACAAACGATTATCGATTCTTTAAACCCACGCGTTGAAGAAGTCAAACAAGAAGAACCACAATACTCACAGCAATAACGAATCAGTCTTGCTGTGAAATAGAAAAAGGATGATATGCAGTCATCCTTTTTCTATCACATTACATATTGCAATAGAAATGGAATGATAAATATGCAAAAACTCGGACTCATAACCGTATTATTTGCCCTTCTATTTAGCTCTTTTACCGGATGTGATAATAGTCCTTTAGATAAAAAAGTGAAAGAAGAAGCAAAACGAACGGAGAAAGAGAAAGGTCCAAAGTTAACAAAAACGAGTATGGAATCCTTTAATCAATCTATATCACAAGGAGCCAAGAAAAGAGCTCTCACTATGGATGAAATTATAAAAAGTACAGCAGTAAATTCAAATTTAGATCTCTACATAGCAGTTACACCTGAGCATCACGAAAGATTTGGATTAAAACCTCTCCGTAAGAAGCTCCAAAAGCAGCTAAGTGATGAGCACCCCACTTTCGATGTTCGTGTAAGTACAGATAAAAAAATCTTTATGTTACTTGAAAAGCTTGAAAGAAAAATTAAGGAAAAGAAAATATCTAAAGATGAAATTAATAAACAATTAAAATTCATTGGTAAAAAAATGGAGTCTAACACTTAACGCTTTTTAAAAGAAAAGGAAGGTTTGCAATGTCTAGTAAAGATAAAAACTTAACCCCTGTGCAACAGGAATATAAAAAATTCGAGCAAGAACGCGAACCGAAGCGTCCTGTCTTAAAAAACTGTATAAAAGCCTTTTTCGTTGGTGGTTTCATTTGCCTAATTGGGCAACTCATTTCTACTTTTTATATTACGTATTTCGATTTCACTGAACGCTCAGCAGGGAATCCAACAGTCGCAACTCTTATTTTCATCTCCATGTTATTAACTGGATTTGGTATATACGATCGGTTTGGTCAATTTGCCGGAGCAGGCACAGCTGTACCTGTCACTGGATTTGGTAACTCCGTTATTGCCGCATGTATCGAACACCGCACAGAAGGTTTTGTACTCGGCGTTGGTGGTAACATGTTTAAATTAGCTGGTTCTGTTATTTTATTTGGTGTATTTTCCGCTTTCGTCATCGCACTTATTAAAACGATTCTCGTTCAATGGGGAGGGCTATAAATGTTACAAGGACACCGAACGTGGGTATTTGAAAACAAACCAGTTATTATTTCGACGGGAGTCGTTGGCGGGCCGTTTGAAGCTAAAGGCAAAATTCCAGAAGACTTCGATACCCTCCATGAAGATTTATGGCTCGGACAAGATTCCTATGAAAAAGCACATAAAATTTTGTTCGAAGAAGCTTGTAGCCGCGCTACTGAAAAGGCAAAACTTCGTAAAGACGATATTCAATTTGTACTCGCAGGCGATTTAATTAATCAAATTACCCCTACAAGCTTTGCTTGCCGTACACTGGGCACTCCTTATCTCGGACTATTCGGCGCTTGTTCTACTTCTATGGAAGGTTTAGCACTTGGAGCAAGTATCGTAAATGCAAAAGGCGCAAAATATTTATTAACTGGTGCATCCAGTCATAATACAGCTGTAGAAAAACAGTTCCGCTATCCTACCGAATATGGTGGGCAAAAACCACCTACCGCGCAGTGGACAGTAACCGGAGCAGGAGCTGCTATTTTAAGCGATACTGGACACGGTCCTAGGGTAACATCTGCCACAATCGGACGAGTGGTTGATATGGGATTAACAGATCCATTTAATATGGGAGGTGCAATGGCTCCAGCTGCCGTTGATACAATTGAAGCCCATTTACGCGAACGACAAATTGATGCCTCTTACTACGATTTAATCGTAACGGGTGACCTCGGACATGTAGGACGCGAAATTGCTTATGACTTATTACATAAACACGGAACGAAAGTAACGAGCGAACAGTTTCAAGATTGCGGGCTGCTCATTTATAGAGAAGGGCAACCTGTCATCGCTGGCGCTAGTGGACCAGGGTGTTCCGCAACGGTCGTATACGGTCACTTATTAAACCGAATGAAAAGAGGAGAGTTTAATAAAATACTTGTCGTTGCGACAGGCGCTTTACTATCTCCACTTACATTCCAACAAGAAGAAACGATTCCGTGTATCGCTCATGCCGTTTCGATTGAATTTGGAGGTGCAACGCAATGATTTTTTTCTGGGCTTTCGTCATTGGCGGACTTATATGTGTAATCGGCCAACTTATGTTTGATGTTGGAAAGCTAACACCAGCTCATACAATGGCAACACTCGTTGTTGCTGGAGCTATATTAGATGGATTCAATTTGTATGAACCATTAATTGATTTCGCTGGAGCTGGGGCAACTGTACCTATTACAAGCTTTGGTAATGCCCTCGTTCACGGTGCAATGGAAGAAGCTGCAAAACATGGCATCGTTGGCGTTATTACCGGCATGTTTAAAGTAACAAGCGCCGGTGTATCCGCAGCTATTATTTTCGGCTTCATCGGAGCATTGCTATTCAAACCGAAAGGATAAGGTGTTCGTATGACAGTTATCGCTAGCGTCAAAACCTGCCTTGCTAGTGTAAGGGGCGCTCAAGCAAGTTTGAGCTCCCTTTCACTACATTCACAGGACGCAGAATCAAAACGTGTATTTCATGAATGTATGTTAGAAATGGAGAGCATCATCGCTGATTTACAAAATAGAGTTTCAGTATTAGAACGTGAAGAACCTCAATATAAAGGGTTTTAAGTAGACT
The DNA here is from genome assembly GCF_003812125.1 of Bacillus sp. FDAARGOS_527. Classification (NCBI taxonomy): domain Bacteria; kingdom Bacillati; phylum Bacillota; class Bacilli; order Caryophanales; family Bacillaceae; genus Bacillus; species Bacillus sp. FDAARGOS_527. Next base: position 2,637 of record NZ_CP033789.1, on the reverse strand, counting down.
GGAGGAAATGACTATGTCTCACCTGCCGGAATGGACACTTGTCATTCTTCGCTCTGTATTCATATTAATTATTTTATTCGCTATTACGAAATGGTTAGGGAAAAGACAAATCTCTCAGCTCTCCTTTATTGAATACATAGCCGGAATGACAATCGGTGACATCGCTGCCCAAGTATCTACAGGGCTCGATTCAAAATTTTTTCACGGCGTCTTTGCGATACTCATTTTCGCTGTGGTACCTTTTTTAACAGGAATCCTTTCTTTAAAGAACAAAACAGCTCGGGACTTCTTTGAAGGGAAATCTACCGTATTAATAAAAGATGGAAAGATACTCGAAGACAACTTAAAGAAAGAAAAATATACAAGTGACGAATTACTGGAACTTCTTCGTGGAAAAGATGCCTTCAGCGTAGCTGATGTTGAATTTGCTGTACTAGAACCGAGCGGAGAATTAAATGTATTATTAAAGAAAGATCGCCAACCACTCACAGCAAAAGACATCGGTTTAAAAGTAGCAAACGAAAAAGAACCACAAACTGTTATTATGGATGGCAATGTACTAGATGAACCTCTTTCAGCAAGCGGACATAACCGAGCTTGGTTACATTCTGAGCTCGAAAAACTCGGTGTTGTCATTGAAAACGTCTTTCTCGGTCAAGTGGATTCATATGGACAACTTACTATCGACATTTATAATGACAAACTACAAATGCCTTCTCCTCAAAACAAACCTTTATTATTGGCATCTTTAAAAAAATGTCATGCTGATCTTGAACTATTTTCTTTAGAAACAAAGTCGAAATCAGCAAGCGAAATGTATAGTAAAAACGCGAAACAAATCGAAAAGATTTTAAATAAAGTAACCTATCTTTTAAAAGAATAGATATCGAAAGAACGCTTCAGTAAAAAAGGCGTTCTTTTCTTTTTTTCTACAGTTTTTATAACGTTTAAATTTATGTAATTCGGTTATGATGTTGAAGATACATAAGCAGGGAATTTCAAAAACATAGCGAATATTTCATGGTACAACTACATATTTTTTTGATTTAAAGTGGTTTCGTTTGACCTTTATTGACCATAATTGTATTATAAGACTAAGAAAGCTTTTGAAGGAGGAAATAACAGATGAATTTAATTCCTACAGTAATTGAACAAACAAATCGTGGAGAACGCGCTTACGATATTTACTCTCGACTATTAAAAGACCGCATCATTATGCTTGGTAGCGCAATTGATGACAACGTAGCTAACTCAATCGTTTCCCAGCTTTTATTCTTGGAATCTCAAGATCCAGAAAAAGATATTCACATCTACATCAACAGCCCTGGTGGTTCTATCACAGCAGGTATGGCAATTTACGATACAATGCAGTTTATTAAACCGCAAGTATCAACAATCTGTATCGGTATGGCTGCATCTATGGGTGCATTCTTACTTGCAGCAGGTGAAAAAGGAAAACGTTATGCACTTCCAAACAGTGAAGTAATGATTCACCAACCACTTGGTGGTGCACAAGGTCAAGCGACCGAAATCGAAATCGCTGCTAAACGTATTCTATTCTTACGTGAAAAACTAAACCAAATTCTTGCTGACCGCACAGGTCAACCACTTGAAGTACTACAACGCGACACAGACCGCGACAACTTCATGACAGCAGAAAAAGCTTTAGAATACGGTTTAATCGATAAGATCTTTACAAATCGTTAATAACTAAATTACTGAGGCAACCCTATAGCGCCTTGTCTAAATACCTATACAGCGTGGTCTTACTGATACCAGTTGCCACTGTAATTTGCTTAATTGTATAGTCTTTACTCTTATACATCTTAACAGCCATTTCCACTTTATCTTCTTTCTTAGTAGGTCTCCCACCTTTCTTTCCTCTTGATCTTGCTGCTTGAAGACCAGACTTTGTTCGTTCACTAATAATATCTCTTTCTAGTTCAGCGATGCTTGCCATTGTACGAAAGAAAAACTTTCCCATTGCGGTTGAAGTGTCAATACTGTCAGTAATTGATACAAAATGTACACCCATATCGTTAAATAATTCGCTCAGTTCTATCAAATGTTTTGTGGAACGTGAAATACGGTCAAGTTTATATACAACAATTTTATCGCCACTTCGTAAAACTTTTAAAAGGTCTTCTAATTGAGGCCTATCTCTTCGTGTGCCAGTTAATTTTTCTTTATAAATCTTCTCAACCCCGAATTGTGTTAATGCATCAACTTGCATATCTAGGTTTTGTTCCTCCGTACTCACTCGCGCGCGCGTAACCAAAAATCATAATTAATCACCTACTAAAAACTATTTATATGAATATATTAGCACCAAAAACGGTGTTTGTTATTAAAAATGTTACTTTGATTTTGGGAATGAGTTTTGGTACCAAAGATCAGGGTAAATAGAGTGTGTTTTGCTCCAATAAGGACCAGCCCCATAAATGTCCGTTTATGGGGCTAATTTTATTAAACTAACCAGCCGCAGTATGACTGAAGAGAGCTCTTTTATTTTTGTTCCGCAATAGGGCCAGATTGTTGAATAAGGATTGTAGTTAATTATGGTTTTACATACAATTATTGAACTATTGGAAGATAAGTTTAATATCAACCTCGGTGAGCTTTTCATAAGTAAATGAG
>NZ_CP033788.1:0-9426 GCF_003812125.1 Bacillus sp. FDAARGOS_527 | reverse complement strand
ACTCTTGAACGCTTGGATTCACAATCTGGGAATGAATAACCTCTTTTGTATACACTTTAACAGGGAAAACAATCTCTTTGTTCCCATCAAATTTCATCGTAACACCGTCGTTAGTTCGTTCAAACTCGATTGTCTTCGGATCTTCTACCACTACACTAATTTTATCTGCCATATTTCACACACTCCTGTTTTAATAGTTTTTAAACGCGTCAATCCATTGTTTATCAGATTCTGTTTTTTCCGGCTTTATAGTGCCAAAAGCTAGTCCCCATTGTTTTTGTTCATCTGTTAATTCTTTTTCCCGTGTTTCACCACTGAATGCTGCTACCCATTGATTCTGCATCTCTGCTTGATTGTTTTCTTTTTGGCTCATCTAACGTCACCGTCCCTTTAAATATTTGTAAACATGCTTCTGTATAAGCTGCATCCCTTTTCTCTATGTGGTTCTTTCTACTCACAAGTGCTTCTTTTCCAACTTGATAATCTATAATATCCTTAACGATAAAAACGCCTTTAAATGCTTTCCTAGACGTCGTAGCGATAGGTTGTTTGTACACGGTAACTAACTCACTTATAATTTCGGATACAGCACGCTTGTCTTTTATTCCTGCACGTGCCATAATTTCTTTAGTTGTTATTGCGTTAGATCTCCCTAAAGGTAGTATTGAGAGTACCACCTTATGTAAATGAGGGAGCTCTTTTTTTATATCTTTTTTCATATCAATACCCCATTTTTTGATGATGAATTTCATCCATAGTTGTAATTAATTCCACTTTTATATCAAACATTAATTCTTCATTTCGATTCATTAATTCTTCAACAAATTTAAGATCATCTTCAAAAACACTATCCTCTTTACGTCCTGCTTCATCCCATTGCTCTAACATTTCATCTCTACGACCCATTAACTCAATACCTACTTTTTCTAAATGCTTCAATAATTCACTCTGTTGCTTCCCTTTGATAACAGTATCCATACTTACTTCTGACATCCTTGTCCCTCCATCTCTTTGGCTTTTTTCTGCCAATATGTTTCATTGTATTTTTTCACCTTATCTCGATTCGCTGCGCGCCATTTTCGTAAATAACTATTTCTTGCTTCTTTTAAAGAGCACTTTTCTTTTTCCATAATTCCACCTCTCTTGTTTTCTTTTTCCTTTTCTTAATTATATCATGATGGTATTTACAGAAATACCGTTCTAATGGTATGATTGATTGTTTGCGACGCACAAATATGTTTTAAGGTTAAATTCCATTACAATAAAAAAAGAGACTACAAAATAACTCATAGTCTCTACTAATTTTAAGAATATAGAAGGAATTCCCTTAAGTCATACGAATTAAAATTGTGTATAATGATGTTAGAAAATCCTCCGTTATTTAATTAAGGGTGGTAAGAATAGCCTTTTATCAAACTTGCCGGAATGAGTAAGGCTATTCGCTCATGACTTGCTTCCAATATTTTTGGAACGTCTTTCGACTAAACACTGTATAGTCACTTTCTTTTCGAACCTGTTCTGGTGCTTCTGATACCGTAACAGGTTTTTCTTTTGTCTGTAATTCCTCTATAAATTCTGCGTACACTTCATTAACTTCATCAAAATTAATTTCTTCATCGTCCTTCAAATTATAAAAGACGCCATATCCTTGTATTTGTCTAACTTTGAACAACGCATAATACAACGTTTTGAATTGCTTATAACTCAATGTTTTACCGTCTTCCGTTGTTGCTTTTGTCATGTACTTGAATATCTCGACAAAATCATTTTCATTAAATTTATCTAATTGGCACGAATACCCTTTTTTTAACGATTGTATTGCACTTTCTGTTACTCGTTTTCCGTTCAAAATCAAATACCATACCTTTTGTATTAAAATCTCTATATCACTAAATAAGCGCGCCTCACGTTTCCCAGTAAAATCGATTGAATAAACATTTTTATGTTTACGAATCATGCTATCGTGAAATTTATTCACTTTCAGAACAATTAAAGCATGATAGTGTGGGTGATACTCATTACCCTTATATGTAATTTCTAATGATCGTATAGCTCCTTCGTATTGCATCACTTCAAAATCGATACCGTTAATTTCCTTTTTCCCTTTGAAATATTCGATTAAACGAGCAAAAGCTTTTTGCATTTTACAAATTGTATCTTTCAATTCATCCCCTTTAACGTTTGGGATCGTTAATGTGAGTTGATACATATTTTCAGCAAACGGACGAATAAGTGGAATGAATTTACCCATACGTGAGGCTTGCTTTATCTTCTTGCAATTATTACAGAACTTGTCTTTACAAAGATTCGTTCTTTTAAACTCTTTCAATCTATGTTCATGATATTTATCAATAATCCAAAAATCATTACAACCCTTAACACTTTCTTGTTTCTTCAACATACCATCGTCGTGTGATTCTTTATATAGACGATCATAATATGACACAATAACGTCATTAAACCCTCTGTTCTCAATAATCTGTTTTAAAAATTTATCATTTATTTCCGTCGATTGTAGGAAGTCTTCGTGATTCAATTTCTCACCTCTTTTCTAGTGAAATTTTTGGAAGGCTTTTTAAGCCTTATTAGCAATAAGTCAAATAGCGTAAACCCTTGATACGACTGAGACTACCTATGTTTTGCTATTACTAGAAAACTAGAGAAATAGCCGACTTATTTCTAATATATCAAGTAATAGAAGAAACTCATTTTTTAACGAAACATTAAAACCTTCCGTTGCACTCGGCCACGTTACACTAGGTGTCCCCAAAACATGTTGTTTTGGAGAGCATGAAAGTGTTCGGGGCTTGTGGTGTATGTCTGCTCCTTATTCTCGTGCTACGCACTGCGATACCGCTAGACAATAACAGCTGTAGCATAAGCCCCACGAATAACCTAGACCGTATACAAATCTTCTCCTTGCGTATTCGTCCGGCCTTAATACAGCTTGTCCATCTTATTTCAATAATTCCTCTACACTAATTCCTCTAGATCGCAACGCTGCAACCAATCTATCATACTTTTCTACTTTCTCCTTTTGCTTGCGTCTTCGTCTTCTTGCATTCTCATTAATTTGAGATTTGTTTTCCTTCGCATATTGTGCAAAATACTCTTTCTTTGGGTTATCTAATGTAATCATGTCTTTATCTAACATATCTTTACCTTCCTTTCCAATTTTCCAATAAAAAAAGGGCACCTCAAATAGTAGAGGTACCCTGTGTAAACGTATTGTTTATGTATTATATCTTTTCATAATTTATCATTTCGTGAAAAAAAAGTTGATTACCACTTAACAACCAGTTAAAATTGAAAGTGTTATAGGTTGTCTGAGAGTAAACTTTTTTGAATTTAATAGATACAAATTGTATCTATATTTTTTACTCTTTAAGTTTGGCTTTTCCAAACTTTTATAACCACAACTTGACCTATAGTACTTTTTATACGTTAAATAAGGTTGTTCATTCAACCTTAAATATAAATGGTACCTAAAGTATTTGATTGTCAAAGATCAATAAAACAGGTATCAATCCATAAAAAAATAATCGTTAAGATGATTCGTAAAATCATCAATGACCAATCTGTACTACCAATACATTTCGGTCAAAAAGTGTTGTCAGACACGAAAAACTAATAGCATGGGGATGCTATTGGTAAGAAAAAAAGTCGAGTTGGGGAACTCGGCTTTTTTCTTTGCCTTTGTTCGTCGTAATTCGATATTTCCATTTTACCAATTATGATTGTTATCCACAATATTTATTTGAGATTATTTGATAAAATCAGAGAAAACTATAGTTATCCACAGAAAGTGTTGATTTTAGTTTACATAATCGAAAGGATAACGGAACTTATCCACAATTACAGCGAAAAAATTACAAAAATATGTAAATTAAACTTCTTTATTTTTAGTTTCAAATTTTTGTACTAATTTGTAGAAAGTTGTCCGTTTCAAATTCAACTCTTCCATAGCTTCTATCGCTTTAATTTCTCCATCTTTCCAACGCTTGTACACTTCTTCGAATCCTAGAGGGAATGTGGCCGCGGGTCTTCCAAACGTTGCACCTCGTCTTTTTGCGGCTTCAATACCTTCGCGTTGTCTCTCTTTGATTTTACGCCTCTCTTCCTCTGCAAAGAATGATAATATCTGTAGTACTAAATCACTTACAAACGAACCTAATACATCTTTATATTGTCTTGTATCTAATAAAGGCATGTCCAAAACAACAATATCCGCTCCGATTTCCTTCGTTATTTCATTCCATTCTTTTAAAATATCGTCTTTATTTCTACCAAAACGATCAATAGATTTAATATATAGCACATCTCCAGCACGTAGCATCTGTTTTAAAGCTTGGTATTTAGGGCGATTAAAGTTTTTACCACTAGCCTTATCAATAAAGATATCTCTTTCTTCAATACCTTGCTGCAACATCTCATCTAACTGTCTATTTTCGTTTTGGGTTTTATCCGATACACGAATATAAGCGAAACGTTTGTTCATTTTCCTCTTCCCCTTTTGTTCGTAAATCTGTTGTTTAATTTACGAATGTTTGTAAACTAATCATACAACTTATACGAACGCAAAACAATATCTTTTTCTTATTCTTTTTCTTATTCGTAAAAGTACACATTTACGGATAAAAGTGACATAAAAAAAGAACCTCGATGGATTCGAAGTTCTTCTCTTACTAAAGTTACTAAAAACCTTTAAATTTTTTAAAAGTCTTTTCTACTTTCGTCATTTCTTGTAAACGTTTATGGGCATCTTGGAATACTTCGTCATCTTCTCTTTTCCCGATGGTAATGATCTGAACAATTTCAGCCTTTTCACCAACAATACGAAAAACAATCCGTATTCCTATACCTTTAATTTTTACCTCTTTACAACCATATAACTTGGTGTGTTGTTTGTTTTCTAGTTCTTTTCCCACTTCATCAGCACGTACCTCTAAATGTTTGAAAGCTTTGTTAACGATTTGTTTAACAGATCCATCCAATTTTTTATATTCTTTGGCTGCTTTAGGATGGAGTTCTATATCAAATCGAGATTGATCCATCAATCTTCCTCAAATAAGTCATCTTCATAAGGGTTGTAATGTTGTAAAGCTTCTTTTTCTTTTTTGCTTAGTATGCTTTGGAAGTTTACTGCGATTTGTGGGTTTTCATCTAAATCGTGAACACGATCCATTAATTCCATTTTGCGAACAATTTCTTGTAATTCACTTAACTCCATATAAAGTTTTTCGAATTGTGCATAGTCTAAAACTACAGTATCGACTTTATTATTATCTGATATAAATTGAGGGAGAGCTTTCGCTTTTTTTCGAACTTCTCCAAAACGTTTAGAAGCGTATGACGCAGAAATTATTTGATCTACAGAGAATTTTGGTTTATCCATAACAATTCCCACTTTCATATCATCTCCTTTTCAGTATATGTCTGTATATTTAAAAAGTATACCAACCATTTACGTAAATGTACACGTAAATCTATACGTAATATTGTACGTAACATAAAAACGTTATGTTCGTTTGTTTTGTAAAATACTTTCCGTTCTGGAACGTGTTAAGTTGTTGTTTCGCTGTACTGCATACTATACAGCCCCTTTTATACAGTACTTCATAAAAAAGGGTGCGTTTTGGGTGCATTAAAGTAACGTAGTGTTCGAGTTTGTTTTGCAATAGTAACGCTCAATGGTAACCCATTGTTTACGCTCCAATAAGAATGCCTGTAATATTACCGTTCTGTAAAACGTTCCGTATTCCAATGGAGTAGTATAACAGTACTCCACAAAGTACTCCGCAAAGTACTCCGCAAAAACCTTATCATTCCTTATCATCACCACTTTTATATTTGTCCACGATGGACAACGCCCTATGTTAAACATAGGGGGCTTTCCTCCCGATTTGGGATGTGAGTAATATTCACTACCAACATACAGTATGTGAAATTATATTTCGATGAATATAATAATTTACCAAATTATAAAAATGTTTCATAATAATACCTATAAAAATTTGTATATTAAGGGGATATTATCAATGCCAGGGATACTATTTGTAGCCACGCCATCTAATGACGTTGTGAAAGACTTACAAGACAAGGTTATATCAATTCAGGATCATGAAGTATCATTTTTAAATGATACGATTGCTAATATGTTGTCTGCAGTAGGTATAGCAGCGACTGTAGTTGCTGGAATTTTTACTTTAGCTTTCGCTTATGTTACATATTCGAATAATCGCGCTCAGAAGAATATGAAAGACGCAAACGAGAAAATGCTTGAAGCTACTGAACAATTAGAGATGGCCCAAGGGAAAATCGCTGAGTTAGATGAAAAGATTGTTGAAGCAAAGTCTATAGCCAATGTCGCTCAAGAGAAATTAGAAGAATTAGAGAGAGGACAAAAAGAAATACAGATAGCTACAGTTCGTTTGAAGACAATCATTGACTGTGATGCTATTCTCAATCAACATAAAATAGAGTTAGACCAAATAAAAGAATATCTTTCAGGTTTGGCTGCAAGTAATTATGCATTTTTTAACGAACGAATAGGTCAATTACTTGTATATTGCTCAGGAGTAGATTTGGATTTTAATCATGTAAAAATGATTGTTGCTAATAGTTTGTTAGAACAAACGAGTTTGGGAGAATTGGAAGACGAATTGGATGATTTTTCTCATGAAATGGTTCGATTACGTGATGAATTCGAAATATTAAAAGAGGAAATGTCGCAAGCGAGTCCGGACGATGTCAAGGTGTAAATATAGTAAAAAGAGGTGATATTAAATCACCTCTTTTTTATTTCCAAAACTCGAACCACCTCTTATCCTTACTCGCTGCGATCATCTTCTTAACTTCCTGTACTTCTCTAATTGTTTGCATGAGCATTTCATCGCGGCCCTGGTTCTTCGCTATGTCTTCGCTAGAATTCGTCGCTATAAGCTTCTGGGAATCCTGTATCGATTGTATAGCGCTCAATAATTCCGATTCTCTTTGTGTGAATCGCTGATCTTGCTCGGCTAAACGTTTGTTTAATTCCTGTAGCAAGTAATTTTGTTTTTCAATGACTTCTTTTTGATCTTGAATCATCTCCTGTAGCGGTGTAGCGTTGAAATCAGGTTCTTCATAGCGCTCAATTTCATGGCGCTCTAATGGCAATACTTCAACACCTTGATGCCATGATACTATTTGCTTTGTAGCATTTTCTAGTGTCATGTCTGTGTCGTTCTTTAGGTTTATAACCTTACGTAACACCATTACATCACTTTCTCTATACTTCCTATGTCCACGTTCGTTTTTAATAAAGGTATAACCCTCTTTTTCAAGTACATCAGCATACTTACGTAATGTGCTAGATTGGATACCTAATTGTTCTGCCACGTCGCCAGGACTATAAAGCGTCTTCATAGCGTCTCACCTCAAAAAATATATTCGCTATAGCAATGATATATCCTTTTCCTTAATAATTCACGTATCACTTTTTTCTGTTTTAACTTCCATAACCTTCACGTGCGTAATATATTTGCTCTGTATTACAACTCCAATGTTCTTCATGGTTATTGTCTTTTTGTTCTCTATCGCGACTTCTAATGCTTTTAAATACGTTCCCACATCTTCATGATGTGTAATTCTCCCGTTTACTTCCTTACCATCAGATAAATAAAAAGTAACATGATATGTATGTTGTTCTTTTGTCATTTCATTCACTCGCTTTCTAAATATAGAAATTTATTATCACATAAAAAAGACGTGGATCACCACGCCTTAATTATTATTGATTCATTGCTTTAACGAATTTTCTCAAAATCGCATTCAAAGTCTTTATTAATAATTTCAATTAATGCTCCAGCTGCCATTTCCTTAGTGTAGTATTCATCTTCAAGTAAATAGAGTGCAATTATGGATATATCATTGATTAATTCCGTTCTCTCTACAAGGTTTCTTAGCTGATCTTTTTGTGTTAACATATTAATACGTCCTTTCATATATGGGGATTGTTTTGTGAAAGAGTAGGAGGCGCAATCTCCTGCTCTTTCTTTGTTTTTACAGTGTTACTTTATAATTATTCGTTGCTGTTCCATTCCTTTGAACCTCGATGAATCCTTTTTCTTCTAGCTGTTTTACAAGCCTTGTAACTGTAGCTCTACTCAAGTTTGTATAATTCTCCAGTTCTGTAATTGAAAATGGAATAAACTTATTATCCGAGTAGATCGCTATCGTCAGTAAAATCAATTTCTCAGAAGAAGATATCTCATCTTTTTCTAATTCAAGGATACGATACAGTGATTTCATCATTAAACTATCAACCTCCTTTGAAACAACATGTTGTATACATTTACTAGTATAACTATGAGTATAGTTAAATGCAATAGGATTTAAATAAAATTTAAAAATAATATAACCATGGATGTAATTTTTATCTCTTCATCCAATCTGGAATAATTAGTTCGATATTCTCAATTCCTAGAGCATCTATTAACTTCATTCTTGCTGCATCCATCTGTTTCTTATACTTATGTACTGATATGCCTATCGCTAGGTAATGTTGCCTATCAGATTTGTAGTGATCTTTATTCAGATAACGCTCATAGATCAGCTCCCTTTCCTGCTTATTCAGTGAGTTAACAGCATCCACTATAAATTGATAGAATGAATGCAACGTTTCATCGCTTCTAAGCTCATAAAACGCTACTAGACAGTCTCTAAAGTTCTCATGATAGGAAAGTATATGATTATCGTAAATTAGCTTATTTCGGCTTATACGAGGTTCTGTGTCGTCCTGAAAACGTACGATATAGAAACAATACATGTGAAATATGTTTTTTAATGTATCTTTACTCATGAAAATCCCTCTCTTTATAGAAAAAGACACCTAAATAGGTGCCTATTACTGTTATCGTATTGTTTTACCTTTGTATGGATAAGTCTTTTCGTAAGTTTCATCTGAAGTTGGGCCTACCATAAATGCATTTACACCACTTCCGTCATATTCACGTTGTTTTTCTAATAACTCTCTTCTTAAATAATCCATAGCCGGACCTGCTGTATAATTAACCTCTACAACATTAATTTTTATTAATTGCGCTAGCTTTTCGACTGCCGGCAAGTAATATCCGTTGTAACGATAATGTTCACCTAAAACTTTATCGATACCTTCATAATGGCTTTTAATCATTTCCTCTTTTGTATATTTGCTCTTGAATTTTAAATTTTTGTTAACCTTTTCTAATGAATCTCGTTTCATTTTAGCATTATGTAATGCTTGTGCTGCTCCGTCTACTTGCTCTTGTGTACACTTGCCACTACATTGATCTAATAGCATCTGCTCATAATTCTCTTCTAACGCTTCTATTTCTTCAAAAAGATTATAATAAGTACCAGATATATTAACTTTATTATCACGAAAATCTTTATACTCTTGGTCCA
>NZ_CP033795.1:5115000-5277296 GCF_003812125.1 Bacillus sp. FDAARGOS_527 | reverse complement strand
TAACAAAATGTAAACTCAACTTAACATTATTTTTACAAAAAAATCCAACTTTACATATTGTAAAGTTGGATTACGTGTTAGTTTAAAATTGTAACTTTAACGATTTTTCTTCCCCATTGACTAGAAGACCCTTTATCAGGCATTAACACATCAATTCTGTTACCTTTAATCGCTCCACCAGTATCTGCTGCAATTGCGACTCCATAACCTTCAACATTTACAGTTTTACCTAATGGAATAACATTTGGATCTACAGCAATTAATTTCATTCCTGGGTTTGCAGTTAGATTATAACCTTTACCACCTGGTCCCCATGCAGAGAATACTTGTTGACCTGGTGCATAACCATTTTCCCCTGGATCAGCTGTATAAGCTGTAGCTTCTACATAAATTTCTTTCCCACCAGCAGTTGGCTTAGGAGATGGTTCAGGTTGTGGAGGTTCTACCTTCGAATTATTATTAGTAACTGGTTCAGCTGGTTTACTAGCTTTTGCTTGCTTTTGCTTTTCAGCAATTTCCGCTTGCGCTTTCGCTAAAGCTTCTTGCTCAGCCTTTGCAGCTGCCTCCGCTTTTGCACGCTCTTCTGCTGCAATTCTTGCTGCTTCTTGCTCACGAGCAATCGTTTCTTGTACTGCCTTCATGTTTGATTCGATTTTAGCCTTTTCTTCTGCAGCTAAATTAAGTTGGCTTGCAACCTGATTATATTTAGCTTGAACTGTTTGTAAGTTAGCTTGACGCTTTTTCAAGTTATCTTGCAAATCAGCTTGTGCTTTTGCTAATTTTTGTTTGTCTACCACTAAAGATGCTTCTTTTTCGTCAATTGTTTTCTTGTCTGCTTCAATTTGACGAAGATCTTGTTCCTGTAGACGTAAAATTTCTTTATCAGCTTCTAAAATAGTAGAAACTGCGTTCATACGTTGTAAGAAATCTGCAAAGTTTTTTGACTCTACTACAACTTCTACTACTAAACTTGTATTTGAACTGTTTTGAACAGAAACCATACGTTTTCTCATAATATCTTTACGAGCAAGGACTTTATCCTCTAAAACGACAATTTCTTCCTTTTTTTGCTCAATCTGCTTATGTGTTTCATCAATTTTACGTTGAATAGCAGCTTGATCCTCTTTATTTTTTGCAATTGTATTATTTAAATTATGTAGTTCGTTTTCGATACCTTGAATTTCTTTACTAACAGCTTGCTTCTCTTGCTCTTTCTTTTGCATTTCTGCATCGTTTTGCTGCAATTGCTGTTGCATGTTGTTAAGTTTCTCGTCGTTTGACTCTGCTTTAACAGCGACTGTACTAGAAAGACTTATAATTCCTGCTAATACTAGACTACTGATTCGCTTAAAATAGTTCATAATCCGACTCCCTTCTTATACAGTTATACATGATTTATTTTACAGTTTGTTTACAATACCATTAAATACAGTTTATTTTTCATGACGAAAAAAAGGGAATTATGCATAAAATGTAATAGATTCTTAAATATTTAACAATTCCTATATTTAAAAATTATAAAAGATGCTAAAATCCAAATATAGAGAAAATATAACTTCTAAAGGCGGTTGAAATAAATATATGTTTACTCAAAAGAAATCACTCCAACATAAAATTGATCAATTAGAAAGTCGTATACAAGAACTAGAAGCAGAATTAAAACAAAAGGATATCGAACAACAAGAGACTATTTCTTCTATCCACGATCGTGTACAAAGCGTTGTTCAAGAGCATCAACTTGTAAATAACCAGCACAATACACTTCAAAATTTAGTTCAACAATTAAGCTCATGTTTCGAAAATGTTTCAACACGCACTACACATTCCAATGAATTAAATAATGAAATGTTACAAAAAGAACAAAGCTTAATTCAATCTATTGAAGAAATCATTGACTGCTCTAATGAAGGAAAAGAATCTGTTCACCGTTTACTTATTGTAATTAACAAATTAGGCGAACAATCTCAACGTACGTCTAATAGTATGAATCATTTAAGTGAACGCTCAAAAGAAATCGAGCAAATTGTAGAAGTCATTCAAAACATTGCAGCACAAACAAATTTACTTGCTTTAAATGCAAGCATTGAAGCTGCACGTGCTGGTGAACACGGTAAAGGATTCGCTGTCGTTGCCAATGAAGTAAGAAAATTAGCTGAAAGTACAGCTGAAAGTACAAAAAACATTGGCAACTTAACGAAAAAAATTCAAGAAGAAATTGAAAAAGCATACGATAATACAAAAGATAATTTGCATTTAGTCGATGAAGGTGTAGAAATGAGTGCCGATACAAACGCTAGAATTGAAAATATTTTAATTATGATTCAAACGTTACAAAACGGTGCTACTAATGTTATTAAAGCTATTGAAAACCAAAAGTCTTGTAATGATGATATATTACGAGAATTCGCTACTACACAACAAATGTTCCAAAAGTTAAATACTACTATTATGAATCACATTCATGATGCTGAGAAAGTCGATGTTCAATTAACGAAAAGTCTTGAAGAAACAGCAGTTTCTCATTAATAATAAAAATCCCTTATACTGCTATAAGGGATTTTTATTATATTTCGAATATTTATTTCTTCTCAATATTCATCCGTATCTTTGTTATAATGGACAAGTTGTTTCTTTCGACTATTAAACAAGGAGGTTATTATGGAACAATTTTACTACATTTTAAAATATTTAATTCTTGGTCTGTTCCAAGGACTAACAGAACCGATTCCGATTTCTTCAAGTGGTCACCTCGTTTTAGCACAGCATTTGCTAGGACTAAAAATCGAAGGGTTTAGCTTTGAACTACTTGTTAATTCAGCTTCATTATTAGCTGTATTACTTATTTATAGAAATGATTTAATTCGTCTAACAAAGAATGGTCTATCTTATATATTTACAAGAGCAGAAGATGCAAAATCAGATTTCTTCTTTATTATTTACCTTGTTATTGCGACCATTCCAGCAGGTGTTATTGGTGTTTTATTTAAAGATTACATCGATCAGTACTTAAAAGGTGTGAAAATGGTTGGGATTTCCCTTCTTATTACCGCTGTCGGACTTTGGATTATTAGAAACTTGCGTGGACGTAAAAATGATGGCGATCTTTCTATGAAAGACGCAATTATCGTCGGATTAGCACAAGCTTGCGCACTAATTCCTGGAATAAGCCGATCAGGTGCAACAATCGTAGCAGCGATGTTACTTGGTATGAAGCAAGAAACGGCTCTTCGTTTCTCATTCTTACTATATATCCCTGTTAGCTTAGGTGGTTTATTACTAAGTATTACAGACATTGCAAAAGATCCAAATCTAGATACACTATTCGTACCATATATCGTTGCATTTATCGCAACATTTATCATGACGTATATTTCATTAAAATGGTTTATGAACATTATGGCAAAAGGAAATTTAAAATATTTCTCTTTCTATTGCATTATCGTAGGTGTACTTACTCTTATTTTCTTATAAGGTAAAACTTACAAATCAAAAAGCGAGTCATTCTATTACACTAGAACGACTCGTTTTTTTATGCATATACTTTCTTTTCTTGACAATACAAACGAATAACATGTTTATTTTGTTGAAATACATCATGCGTTAGGCGGATAATAATAAAATTTCGTTTTATTTGATCATCATGAACAAAAATCTGTTCTCCCTCTTGAAAACGCCACGCACTTTCAAAAGTTGTAATATGATCCCCACTTACAGAAAAAAGCTCATATCGCATATTTTGTACCCTCTCTCAACTTATAATAATCATAATATCATTATATTAAATTTAGTATAACTTAATTCCGTTGAAATTTGTAATTTTTTCTATTTCGAAATATTTTAATTTTGTTTTACGCTTCTTTTAACGTTATAATGATAAACGAATTTTCATTGAAAGGAGCTTCATTTTGACTGCATATATATTTCCAATAAAAACAGCATTTATTTTATTTCCTATTTTAGCAATGTTCCTCTTAATACCTTTTTTAATATTTAACTACCGAAAGTACGGTTATTTAAATAAATGGCGTTCATTTATTTTGTACTCATTATTACTTTACTTATTAAATGCCTATTTTCTTGTGATTTTGCCGTTACCACAAACATATGATACTTGTAGCCTACAACCGGCTAATACACAACACATGCAACTATCACCATTTTATTTCATACAAGAAATTAGTAATCATACTTCGGCAATTTTAACGAAACCAGCTACTTATTTCTACCTATTAAAAGAATCTGCGTTTTTACAAGTAGCATTTAACGTTCTATTAACCGTTCCATTCGGTATTTACTTACGGTATTATTTCCGACGTAGTTTCTTACAAACAATTTGTATTTCTTTTTGTCTTTCACTCTTTTTCGAGCTGACACAAGTGACTGGACTATACGGTATATACAATTGTGCGTACCGCTTATTTGATATAGATGATCTGTTTTTAAATACATTAGGCGGCGTAATCGGCTTTATCATTGCACCAATTTTTACGTACTTCCTTCCGAAAGCAAGCGAATTAGATAGTCATATTGATTTGGAAACGAAACCAGTCGGATTCGTTCGTCGCTTTATCGCGATGCAAATTGATTGGATTTTCTTATCCATCGTTGTACCTGTCATTAAAAACAAAGGAAATTCTTTCTTTGTTTCTAATATTCAATCTTACACGAACATATACGAACTCATTTTCATAACGTGTTCGATCTTTATTTACTTTATTATCATTCCATACTTTACGAATGGAAAGACAATCGGTAAAGCATTGCTTCGTATTTACGTGAAAGGACAATCAGATCGTATTACGTTGAAGGAACTATTCATCCGTTATGGTATATTCTATTTCGTTTTAGGTGGAATCAATTATATTCTTTCTAGTAGCTCTATCTTAAATCTTAAAGAGCCTTTAGTATTAGTAGTTATATTATTATTCCAACTCGTAATTAACGGTCTATTTATTATTCATGTTTTATTACATGTATTTAGTCGTGATAAGTTACTATTTTACGAGCGAATTAGTCAAACAAGAAATGCGATTGTACTAAAAAAAGCTGACAAGTAATACTTTGTCAGCTTTTTTTCATAATCGTAAATAACTTTTCTGTGTAAGGATTTGAAAACATTTCTGCTTCATCTAATAATTTCCTCACCTTTAGAAACGAATGCAATTCTGGATATATATTTTGTAATTTTTCGTACGTTAACGTATGCATTTTTCCCCAATGCGGGCGTCCTTCATACTTTAGAAAAATTTTCTCCACCTCACCAAAATAAGCAGCATACTTCATACCTTTATACATATGAACAGCTATATACGCAGAATCTCTTCCATACGCTGGACTGAGCCATATATCATCCCTTTTCACATAACGGCATTCAATTGGGAAGTGCACTTTATACTTTTTCTTTTCAATAAGGTTTGAAATTTCTTCTACAACGGCCTGCATATACTTTGAAGGAACACTATACTCCATTTCATAAAATGGAACCGCACGCGATGTAGCAAATACTTCATAACTCGGACCAATTATTTTTGTATTCGGTACAGCTTTAGCTGATAATCGACTTACTCCTTTACTTATAGAAGGAAACCATTTACATCCTTTAGATAACAAAGAGAATATCTGATTTTCAAGTAACTCTACCTTTAGTTTATGCCATTTCAAATCACTTTTTTTACCCGTTGTTTCGTTTGTAATTTTCACTTGCACTTCATCTGAATAAGGAAAAACAAAAAATTCAAAATGGCGATTCTTCTTATATTCTTCTAGCTTGTTCATTACAGTAGATAATGACTGTTTTTCACTTTTATAAACGAGTGAATAGGCTGGAATAACCTTCAGTTTTATTTTTACAATGATACCTAACATTCCAAGCGACAACTGAAAAGCTCTCCAATATTGTACAT
This sequence comes from Bacillus sp. FDAARGOS_527, assembly GCF_003812125.1. Taxonomy (NCBI): domain Bacteria; kingdom Bacillati; phylum Bacillota; class Bacilli; order Caryophanales; family Bacillaceae; genus Bacillus; species Bacillus sp. FDAARGOS_527. The sequence continues at coordinate 5,271,393 of NZ_CP033795.1, read as the reverse complement.
TCTCCGTTTCCGAACAAACTATACTCTCACCTGTAGATAAAACTGCGGTAATCTCTATAACTTGTGTTGATAAACTTCCAAAGGTAATACCCGTTCCATGCGTCCCCGTACTAATTGCTCCTGCGATAGATTGCGAATCAATATCCCCTAAATTTTCTTGCGCATAACCTTTTTCCTCAAGTAACTTCCCTAGCTCATGTAACTTTGTTCCTGCCCATACTTCGGCAACCATTTCTTCCGTATCAATATTCACAATTCCCTTCAATTCATCTAAAGAAACTAAAATTTCTTCCGTTTGCACAAGAGGTGTAAACGAGTGTCCTGAACCGACAACACGAATTTTCTTCCCTTTCTTTCGTGCAAGCTCTACAACTTCTACTACATCTTGTATACTTTCTGGATACATCGTATAATGCGGTGTTCCTTCTACATTCCCTGTCCAATTTCTCCATTTTTGTCCCTTTATAGAAAGCATTGGCCATCCCCCCGATATGTTGAATACTTCCCAATAATCTCTCCTTCTTTCACACGATATAAAAACGGAAACCGCTCACATAACTCTCCAGCTTTACTATGGCGAAACAAGATACAATCTCCTATTTCTACTCGTTCCTCACCGTTATAGAAAATCGGTGTTTGCACTTCACCAGCACCTTCTAAAGCTAATAGTTTGGCACCATCTGGCCTCCAAATCTCAGGTTCTTTATCTTTTCCGATTGCTCCTGAGGCCATATATCCACCACCTAAACAAGTGTAAATTGTTGGTGCTGGTTTACGCACAACTGGTAAAGCAAATCCGACAGCTGGATGAAATTGCACCTCTTTATAATAATCAAACAGCTTCGGGGCATAAAAAGCCGAACCTATTGTAATCTCTGAAACTGAATGATCTTGCTCAGTTGTTTTTATACTTCCTGTGCCTCCCCCATTTACAAACCTTAGTTCAATACCTAGATTTTGTATTTCTTTTACGATATGTCCTCTTCTTTCTTTAACTTCTAACACTGATTTCTTCTTTAAATATGAAATCACTTTACTTTTCGCTCGTTGATTCGGTATGTGATCTCCTACCCCAGCAATTTGGGCTTCATATCCCATTACACCATCTAGTATTAAAAATGATGATTCTTTCAACCTTTTTACTATTTTCAAAGCACCTTGCACATCTTTTACCGGTGATCTTTTGACCCCAAAATGGAACTTAAAAAAAAGACTACTCATATCAATATCTAAGCAAACACGAAAACATCCTTTAGACTTCTCAGCAATTTTTTCTAAATAAACAATATGATCTTCACAATCCACCATACAAGTTATAATGAGCCCTTGCTTTGTTAGCAAACTTATTTCATGTAACGCTCTTTCATCATAAGCAGGATATCCGAGCAATAAATCATTGAATCCTTGTTCAATTAAAAATAAAGCTTCCCTAGGTGAAAAACACATAATACCTTGAAATCGTTCATTTGCAGCTAAAATCTTTTGCATAACCGGAACAGAACGTAACGATTTACTCGCTATACGAATCTTCTTATTGCCACTTAATTCTATAATCAATTGAATATTTCTATCTAAAGCTACTTCATCCAAAAATGCACACGGTAATGGAACTTCTTTAAAAATTCCTCGATCCACATTTTTTCTCTCCTCTTCTCTATATGTCTTATACATATTGGAAAGAAAGTTGGAATCTCCTCTACAAAATAAAAAAGTTTCTTCCTATTTAAGAAGAAACTTTTTTAGGACTACTTCATAGAAATAGTTGCTGCTACTGGATAATGATCAGAATAATCATCATACGTATATTTTTTGAGCCATGATGTAACAGTCCACTGTGGAGATTTCGGTTGTAACACTTTATTCTCTACAAATGACGGGTTCGCATGGTCTTTACTTGCAATAATATAATCTAAATACTCGGCAGGGCTATCAGGGAAATTATATTTTGCAATACTGTTTGTCGTCGCATCCCAAGTTGCTGTATGTCCCGTATAAGATGGAATAGAAGCGTGCAATGTTTTGAACATTGATGCGTATTCTGAGTCACTATTGTTCTCAGCATTTATTTTATTCACATTCATATCACCACCAAATAGGACGTACTCGTCATTTGGTATATTTTTATTTTTAATAAAATCTTGAATTTCTTTTAACTGGTTTGTACGTACAGATGCAGGTGAAGTTTTTCCGCACATACTATCTTCTGCCTGCAAATGCGTCCCAATTACATGAACGAAACGATCATTTTTCTTAATCTTCGCGTATACAAATCCTTTATTCGATAAATTATCCGGCCCGCATCCATTTGCAAATACATATTGAACCTTTTCAACGATCGGCCATTTGCTCACGATTGCAACGCCTCCATCTTCAGGCGTTGAAGATGAATAACTACCTAACGTTTTATCCCATTCATTTCCGTTACTACGACCTAATACAGCTGTTTGATTTGGGTATTCTTTCTTCAAATTTCCTAAAAGGCGATCTGAAGCACTATTATCAAACACTTCATTTAATATAACAACGTCTTGATTTTTAATATAATCTGCCGCCCCAATTAAATCAGCACGCTGACTTTGTCCCCAATTCGGATATAAGTTAGTTGATAGCATGTACACGTTATGCGTCATCACTTTCAAAATGTTGTTTTGATCTGTAGACGTATCTGCTTGAGCTGAAGATCCTCCGTATAAAACTCCTAAACCAATCCCAAGGCTAAGTACACCTTTTAGCAATTTACCTTTCACGTTCCATCCCTCCATGTGTATAGTAATAAAAAGGTCAAATACTCTATTGTGAGATTTGACCTTTTTTAAATACTTAACGATCTCCGTACGTATCAAACCAAAGCTGAATGTATCCAGCAGTAACACGTTGTGCATCCATTAATCGCTTACCTGTCATTGGCGTAACTTCAGCGCGCCATTTATCTGCATATTCTTGTGACACAGCTGCTTTTACGAACCAATCTTTCGTATTATCATTTACAATTCCAGAGTAATCTTGTTTCGCTACTACTGCCGCTCCATGAATCCACTCTTCTGGATTTGTACCTTTCCAGTTCCAATATCCATTTCCATCCGTCACTTTATAATTATCTTTTATCGTATCTACAAAGTTTTCATATTTAGAATGGAATCCTTGTGGATACGAAAGATTTGTAAAGTTTGCTGCATGCATCGGTTGGTTTACATCTCCTAAATAATGAAGAGATAATCCTAAATAGAAGAATGCTTGTTTCATATCTTTATTTTTATATGATTCACCAGCTAATTTAAAATATTTAGCGCCAGTTTCTTTTGCCTGCTTTGCAAATGGAATATATGTTTTTCCATTGTCTGGATCATAGAAATGTGAAGCAAATGTGCTATTATCATAATAAGGATTTTCATAGTCAGCAGCATAAATACCGTTCTCTAACTCCGTACGCCATTCATTTAATTGTGCAACTCGATCTTGTTTTACAAGTGTTGTATTGCGAGACATAATATCAATCGCACGGTTTACAATCCATAAATGAGAATTTACGCCTTCTTTATGTTTATCTTCAGCAGACCAGCGGTGAACTATTTTTATTTTACTTCCCCCATCGTTTTCATGAGCAAATGCAACGCTTTGTAAAGGAGCTACTACTGTAATAGCTGCTGCTAAAGCAAGTACTTTCTTTTTCATCTGAAATCCTCCATTTTATAATCGAATTATTGTAAACTTTTTGTTAGGATCCTATGATGTCGTCCGGTTAACCTATGACTAGAATATCCCACCTTTCACGAAATTTCTATCACTAAATTAAAATATGCAGATTTTCATATCATTATAACTTTATACACAGTGAATATAATGAATGAATACACTTTCATTCTAATAAACTATTATTAAGGCTTATCTAAACTAATGTAAAAAAAGAGTAAAGCATCCACATGCTTTACTCTTTTTTTCTATTCGATAATATACTCGGCAGTTGTACATTAACTGCCAACTTATGAATAAATCCAAATACTAATCCAATCCCAATAAATATGTATAAGATTGTAAATATCTTTCCAAAATCAGTTTGCGGGCTAAAATTAGCATCACCGACAGTCGTCAACGTGACCACACTAAAATATAAAGCGTCAAGAGGACGTAATCCTTCAACTGTACTATAAAAAATCGTACCGGATGTTAATGTTAAAAATGTTAATACGAATAATACTTGAAATTCTTTATCTTTCCACGCTCGTAAACAAGCTTTTAGCATCCGTTTCAATGTCAACATAAATGAAAGCATTAGACTTCCCCTTCCAAACAAAATACCTGTAGTTACAGGAAAGTCTATCACCTTTCTGTATAGAAAAAAAGTAGCCCTCTTCTATTTCTAGAAAAGAGCTACTTTTTACTATTCTATATTATTTAGGTGAAACAAGAATTTTCACTTGTGTTTTATCTTTTACAAGTGCTTCAAATCCTTCTTCAACAACTTGATCTACTGTGATTTTTTTCGTAATTAATTTCTCTGCCTGAATTTGGCCAGAGCTAATTAATTTAATAACAGCTGGGAAGATATGACGGTATCCTAAAATACCAACCACTTCTTTTTCTTTTAGTACAAGATTATTTGGAGTAATTGTTGCGTCTTTTTCCCATACACTAACAATTACAGTTTGTCCTTCAAAGCTTGTGCTTTCAATTGCTTGACGAAGTACTACTTCAACACCAGTTACTTCAAAGCTTACATTTACACCTAAACCATTTGTTAAGTTGCGAATTTCAGCTAATACATCTTGAGTCGCTGGATTCAATACGTAATCCGCACCTGCTAATTTTGCTAACTCTTGACGTTCTTTAGAAAGCTCGACTGCAATAACAGGAGTTGCTCCTGCTGCTTTAGCTGCTTGGATAACAAGAAGTCCAATTGGACCACAACCAAATACTGCTACAGCTTCCCCTTCTTTTAATTTACTTTGACGTACTGCATGAACTGCTACAGCTGCTGGTTCTACAAGTGCACCTTGTTCATATGTCATTTCATCTGGAATATGGTGAACCATATCTTCTGGTACTACTGTATATTCAGAGAAACCGCCGCCTTCTCCGCCAAGACCGTGGAAAACAAGTTGTTCACAAACATTGTAATGTCCATGTTTACAAGCTTCACATTTACCACAAGAATAAATTGGTTCTACAACGACGCGGTCTCCCACTTTATGAGATGTAACGCCTTCACCGATTTCAACTACCTCACCGCTAAACTCATGACCTAAAATAACCGGTGCTTTTACATGTGTTAATGGATGCTCTTCTGTGGGAATAAAAATAGGTCCTGCTAAATATTCATGCAGGTCTGTCCCGCAGATACCACACCATTTCACTTTAATCTTAACTGCTCCTGGTTTTACAGTTGGTTCTGGTACTTCTTCTACTCTTACATCACGTTGATTATGCCAAAGTAATGCTTTCATTTTATACATCCCTCTCTATGTATATAATTAACCTGGTGAAGTTTACAAATCTATTATAATACTTCTATCCATATATTTCAAAAAAACAATCTCGTTCCCACTAAATTTTAACAAATAACGTTCAATATTTTGTCACTTTGTACTTTTTTCCACATCTGTTAATTCAATTTCATTGCGGTTGAAATTAGCATTATGCCATAATAGCATAGGAGAGGTGAATATCGCTTGAAATATTTTATTTACTTTATTGTTATCGTAGCGTTTCTAGATACATTTTCACAATTACCTATTATGAGTACGTTCGCTCAAAGTCTTGGAGGATCCCCTCTTATTATTGGGCTAGTTGTCGGCATGTACTCATTTGCTAATATGATCGGTAATATTATTGCTGGCGCTGCTGTCGATAAATTTGGTGCAAAAAAAATACTTTATATAAGCATGGGACTTACGAGTTTCATAGTCTTGTTATACACTGTTGTTCAAAGTGGTGAACAACTATTAGTTGTGCGCTTTATGCATGGCTTTAGTGACGGATTTTTAATTCCTGCTGCCTTTACGTTTTTATCAAAACAAACAACTGCAGCAAGGCAAGGTAAGGCAATGGCTCTATCTGGGGCTGCTGTTGGAACAGCGGCAATTGTAGGACCTTCTTTTAGCGGAATTATGAAAGCAACTGCCGGTATAGAGTGGGTGTTCATTACCATTTCTATTTTAATGGTTCTTGGTACAATCGTATCTCTCTTCTTCTTACCAAATAACGTATCAAGAAAAGATACTTCAAGAACACAAATGATGAACAAAGAAGATATGTTTGAACTATTGAAATCAGAACCGTTATTACAGGCATATATTGGTGCTTTCACACTCATGTTTTCACAAGGAATTGTCACTTATATGTTACCAGTAAAGGTTGAAGCATTAGCCCTTAAAGCATCTACAACAGGCATGATGTTAAGTGTATTCGGCATTACCGCTATCCTCTTCTTCTTACTGCCAACAAATCGTATTTACGATCGATTTAATCGTTCAAAACTAATGTTAATTGGTATTGCAGTAATGGCATTAGCATTATCTTTACTTGGATTATTCGCAACAAAAGGCATGCTCTTTATCGTTATGATGATTTATGGCATTGGGTTCGCTATCCTTTTCCCATCGATAAATGCATTACTTGTTGAAAATACGACAGATGATAAACGCGGAAAAGCATTCGGATTGTTTTATGCTTTCTTCTCATTAGGAGTTGTTGCTGGATCCTTTACAGTTGGAGCAATCGGGGCATCCCCTAGCGTTAGCTTCGTTATCGGAACTGCATTCTTATTAACATTTGCCGGAATGATTTATGTCAGAAGCAAAATAAAAAACAAAGGCAAAGTAAAAAAGACAATGATGGGTTAATGCCATCGTTGTCTTTTTTTTGCCGAATATATTACTTTTGTGTGTAGCTAAGTAACAATGTAAATAAATTGAATGGTAAAGGCAATACTACATTTCTTCTTTTACAAAAAAGTGTATCAATACCAACGATACTTCGACAATTTCCTCGGAAATATTTCCTTTCCCTACATAATTTGATACACTACATATAAACAGACACTTGTATTACATAAGCTAAAATAATAACTTACTGTACAAATTCAAAAGCGCATTCTTCATATGAAGAATGTGCTTTTCTGTTATTAACGTTTAATCCAAACAGCGCCTGCTGATTTATCCTCTGCCTGTCCAACAACTTGGAATTTAAGTCCAAGATTCGGAACTTTTCTTCCTGCGTCTGCAATTTGGTTGTTACTATATACTTTTGAATCATCAAAAGTTGTAACGCCTTGTAATCCAGAATAGTTAAACTGTCCACGTGTTAATGAATTTACACTCCATGCTGGTGTTTGATCAAATGAAAATGCTGCGTCTGCAATTTGCATACCTGTATTACCGTAAGTTGGTTTTCCGTTTAAATTGCCAACAAGTGCCTCTGGATGCGAATCTACAACACCAAGGAATCCTTCACCTGGATGCACCCCAACCCAGTTATCTTTGAAACTATCATCTGCATACCAAACGACAAGACCTGTATTATACACTGGACCTTTTCCTGCTTTTAAACCATTATCTGATCCCGCATAGTTTCTCCACTCTAAGTAGTAATAATGAGCTTTCTTCTCTGTCCCATCAGAAACAACAAAACCATTTACATTCATTTTAGACTGTCCTTCTGCATCATCAGAAAATACAACTTGTCCATCAACAGTTACATTTACATTGTCCATCGCAAAACCTTTATATGTTACAGCTGGATCTGTAATATAATCGAATTGTAGTTTCACTTTTTTGCCTTTAAATTGACTTAAATCATATGATTTATCAATCCATTTTCCATCTGTTGTATCTTTATCTCCTTGGACTACTTTTTCTCCAAGTCTATCAATTAATGTTTTCGTTCCATCTTCTGTTACTGCATGCACTTCAACAAAATCGCACTCTGCTTCTAACTCATAATTTGCTTTATAATCAAACTTTGCATTTGTTCCTTTTGTTAAATCAAAGAACGGTGTTTCTAATGTTGTATGCATATCATCGCCTCTTGTACTATAATATGCATGCTTTCCAAACTCCGGTTTAATTGTTTCAACACTTTTGCCTGGTAAGTTAACACGTACAACACCTGGACGATTTGATTTCGTAACACTTTGATCAATATATGTAGGAACTCCTACACCACGCTTAATTTTATCGTAATCTACTTCTAAAATTTTTGCCCAGTTGCCACCCATATTCTTTTGTAAGAAATCTTTATTTTGTGGTGAAAAACTAGTTGGCTCTGTTCCTGCAATTTTCCCTGTCCAACTACCTCCACTCATTAATGACCAAGCTTCGACAGGTGAACCAGTTCCAGTATATTTCGTATCATATTCATCTGGTAATCCAAGATCATGTCCAAATTCATGCGCAAACACACCTACTGCTCCATCTTCTGGTTCAATTGTGTAATCATGTGCTGCTACTTTTCCACCAAAGTAATCTACTTTTGATTTTGTACCTTCAATCGCTACTGGATCTACTGCTAATTTTGAACGATGTGACCAGATCGCATCATCACCTAATTTACCACCACCTGCTTCTTGACCAACACCAGCATGGATTACCATTAAATGATCAATTACACCGTCAGGTTCATTTTGATTCCCATCCCCGTTTGTATCATATCTATCAAACTGATCAAACTGAGATAAATCTAACCCTTTCTCAGCAGCTGCATGTAAAGCTTCTTTCACTAAATCACGTGCGCCTTTTGGACCTTTGTTATCATGACCACTGCTACCATCAGCTCCATAATCAGATGCTTTTCCTGGAACTGTTAGCCACTCCGTTACATATCCATCTGTCGTATAACTACCGCCAGACTGCTCTTCGTAATATTGTTTAAATGTTTTTACTTTCGAACCATCAAATAACGTATATGGTTCATTACCAAATAACATCTTTTGATAATGCTCTCTACTAAAGTCATTCGAATACATATACCCTGGTGTTTGATCAATATTATTATGTTTATAATCACTAAATTCAACAAGTAACACTAATACCTTATCCGTTCGAACAGATCCCTTATACGGCGCTTGCTTTGCTTTAGATGTTGGAACTTGCCCATTCAATTGTTTTTTATTTGGTTCAGGCTTTTGCTCAGGGCTAACGTTTTTTTCAGGTTTCTTTACCTTTTCCTTTTCTTCCATTTTTTTCTCTTTTATTTTTTTCACGAAATCAGATGCCTCTTTAGCAGTATCAGCTGGAAGAATTTCTTTATTTGCCTGGTCCCCTTGTTTCTTTTCAATATATTTCTCTACAGCCTTTTTCGTCTCTTCTTTAGAAGATGCTGGATTAATTTCTCCTCTTTCTTTCAGCGCTTCCGCTAGACGATCTTCTTGAATTAAATTGTAATCAATTGGTGTTGTAGACACATTTTCTTTCTCTTTTGCTGGTGTTTCTGCGTATACTAATGGGGCACTCATTACAGATGTGCATCCGATAATTGCCGCAATTGCTAATGACGATAACACTTTAAATGGCGCTTTTCTTCTCATTTCATTTCTCTCCTTTTATAAAACTTAAAATTCAGATAAAGTGGGATAAATAAGTGCATTTAAATCAAAAGCTCTACTTTCTGCCCTCCCTATATAAAAAGGCATAATTCTATAAACATTAAGCTTTCTGTTATAGAATCATGCCCTCCAGTTTTCTGGTCAGACTCTCTATCTGTCTATATCAAAATATGAAAAATAAAGAGTGATTTGTATATATTAAATAGTTTATATAACAAATTTAAAAGACAATATGCAAAATTGCATGAAAATTCTTTTAAATAAAAAAGAATCCTAGTCAATTAAACTAGGATTCTTGATTTTCTATTATTTCTCTTGTGTTTTTTCCCAATCAGCTAAGAATTTCTCAATTCCTTGATCTGTTAATGGATGCTTCACTAATGAAGCAATTACGTTTGCTGGGATTGTTGCAATATGTGCACCGTTTAATGCTGCGTCAGTTACGTGAACACTGTGACGTACAGATGCTGCGATAATTTCTGTTTCAATACCATGAATTGCAAAGATTTCTGCGATTTGGTGAATTAAGTCCATACCGTTATGACCGATATCGTCTAAGCGACCTAAGAATGGTGAAACGTATGTTGCACCAGCACGAGCTGCAAGTAATGCTTGAACTGCTGAGAACACTAATGTAACGTTTGTACGAATTCCTAAGTCAGAGAACGCTTTTACTGCTTTTAAACCTTCTGTTGTCATTGGAACTTTTACAACAACGTTTGGAGCAATTTTCGCTAACTCTTTTCCTTCTTCGATCATTTTATCTGCTTCTAAGCTAATTACTTCTGCACTTACAGGTCCTTCTACAACGCTGCAAATTTCACGAATGCGCTCGTGGAAGTCTACGCCTTCTTTTGCTACAAGTGATGGATTTGTCGTTACTCCAGCTAATACGCCTAATGCATTTGCCTCTTTAATTTCGTTAATGTTTGCTGTATCAATAAAGAATTTCATTTGTTATTCTTCCTTCCTAATTTTCATTTTATATTTATTTATTTTTCTTAATAAGCTCTAATTCAATCGGAATAGATTTGTCCACTTTTTTACCTTGCGTGATCTCTTTTGCTGTTTGCATCGCCTTCTCTCCGATTAATTCCGGTTTTTGAGCAACTGTTGCAGCCATACGCCCATCGTTAACCGCTTGCACAGCATCTTCTGTTGCATCAAATCCAACAACGACTACATCCGTTTTTCCAGCAGACTTCAATGCTTCAAGTGCCCCTAATGCCATTTCGTCGTTGTGCGCAAACACGGCTTTAATGTCGCTATTCGCTTGCAAAATGTTTTCCATAACAGATAATCCTTTTGCTCTATCAAAATCAGCCGCTTGTTTAGCAACTACTTTTAAAGATTTATCCGCTACGTTATGGAATCCTTTCCCGCGCTCACGAGCAGCAGAAGATCCAGGGATTCCTTCTAATTCAGCAACGTTTGCTCCTTCGCCAACTAATTCACGAATGTAATCACTAGCCATTTGACCACCTTCAATGTTATTAGAGGCAATGTGAGAAACAACTTTACCTGAATTTGCAACGCGGTCTACTGTAATAACAGGAACATTCGCTGCATTTGCTGCACTTACTGCTGAAGCAACAGCATCTGAATCAGTTGGATTAATAACAACTACATCGACACCTTTTTGAATTAAATCTTCAACATCATTTGTTTGCTTTGCTGCATCATTTTGTGCATCAACAGCAATCAATTCGATGCCACTATCTTTCGCTTTCTTTTCTGCACCTTTTTTCAAAGTTACAAAGAAGGGATTATTTAAAGTTGAAACAGAGAATCCAACTTTAATAGTTTTATTTCGACCTTTATCGCTAGAATCCTTTGCCCATTCTGGTGGTTCCATTGAACAACCAGCAGTAATGACCATAATACATGCAACGAATATAAGTAACCATTTCTTCATGAACTGTCCCTCCATTACGCTTCTTTTCGGCGATCAATTAATACAGCTAGTAAGATTACAAGTCCTTTTACAACTTGTTGGAAGAAAGAAGATACACCTAATAAATTTAAACCGTTATTTAGTACACCGATAATAAGTACACCGATGAATGTACCAACAATCCATCCTCTTCCCCCAGAAAGACTAGTTCCACCTAATACAACTGCTGCAATTGCATCTAATTCGTAAGAAGTACCTGCAGTCGGCTGTGCAGAATCTAGTCGTGATGTTAAGACAATACCTGCAAGCGCTGCCAAAATTCCGGAAAGACCGTAAATCATTACTTTAATTCTCGTAACATTAATACCTGATAATGCTGCTGCTTCTTCATTTCCACCAATTGCAAATGTACGGCGACCAAATGTCGTTTTCTTCAAAATGAAGTACAGTACTGCGAAAGCGATCATCATTGTAACAGCGGGTACCGGAATACCAAGAAAATAACCGCGGCCAAACATTTGGAACATTAAATGATCACCAAGACCAGTGATCGGACGTCCGTCCATATAAACAAGCGTCAACCCGCGAAAAATAGTCATTGTTGCTAAAGTCGCAATAAATGGAGCTACTTTTCCCTTCGCTATGATGATACCGTTTACAATTCCCATTACAAGACCAGCTAATAATCCAACTGTCATCGCAAGGAACGGGTCCATGCCACTTGCCATCATTCCAGCAACAAGTGCACTTGATAATGCTAAAATAGAACCTACCGATAAGTCAATACCCCCTGTTAAAATTACAAAGGTCATTCCGAATGCAATAAGCGCATTAATCGATACTTGACGCAGTATATTAAATAAATTTGGAATTTCAATAAACGCTGGATTTAAAGCCGTAATTACTACAATAATTAGCGCTAGTCCAATTAAAGACCCAAGTTGTTGTAATACATTCCCCTTCTTAGCCATCCTTACTCTCCCCCTGTAGCTAGTGCCATAATAGACTCTTGTGATGCCTCATCTTTCTCTAAAATGCCGCCGACTTTTCCTTCATGAATAACAAGAACGCGATCACTCATCCCTAAAACTTCTGGAAGCTCAGATGATACCATAATAACGGCATCTCCTTCTTCGGTAAGCTTATTCATAATAGAGTAAATTTCTTTTTTTGCTCCAACATCAACACCCCTTGTTGGCTCATCTAAAATGAGTAACTGCGGGTGGATACCTAGCCATTTTGCAATTACAACCTTTTGCTGATTTCCACCAGAAAGAGATTTTACCGCTTGCTCTCCACTAGATGCTTTCACATTAAGAAGCTTCATCATGTCCGCCGTAAACTGTTGTTCTAGTTCGTTACTTACGACACTCCCCTTTGAAAGACTTTCTAAATTCGTTAAAGCCAAATTTTCCCGAATTGAGAAATCTAGCACTAACCCTTCAGATTTTCTATCCTCTGTAATGAAAGCGATTCTTTGTCTAATCGCATCTATCGGACTATCAATCTTTACTTCTTGTCCATTTATAAAAATTTGGCCAGAATCTAAAGGTTCGTATCCAAATATCGCTTTCATAATATCTGTACGGCCAGCTCCCATCAAACCAGCAACACCAAGGATTTCACCTTTTCTCACCTGAAATGATACATTTTCAAACTTCCCTTTTTTCGTTCCATTACGCATTTCAAAAATAACATCGCCAATTTGACTATTTCGTTCTGGGTAACGTTCACCAATGCTGCGCCCCACCATCATACTCACTACCTCATCAAACGATGTTTCCGGAATGGATCTCTTTCCGACGTATTCCCCATCACGTAAAATCGTAATGGCATCGCATATTGAAAAAATTTCTTCCATTCGGTGTGAGATATAAACGAATGAAACGCCTTCTTTACGTAATTTATTAATGACGGTAAACAACGTTTCAATTTCACGATCTGTTAATGCAGCCGTAGGTTCATCCATAATAATAACGCTCGCGTTCGTCATTAGTGCTTTCGCAATTTCGATAATTTGCTGTTGGCCAACCGATAACTCTCCTGCCAACATAGCGCCTTTTACATGTAATCCTAACTCCGCTAGTTGCTGCTGCGCAATCGCGTTCATTTGACGCGTACGTAAAATACCTGTCTTCCCATACATTAACTCTTTACCGAGAAACATATTTTCAGCTACTGTTAAATTCGATAATATGTTCAATTCTTGATGTATAAATGCAATACCGTACTCTTCAGCTTCTTTCGCATTTTTAAAAGTTCGTTCTTGTCCATCAATCGTAATCGTTCCACCATCTCTTTTGTATACACCTGTTAAAATCTTCATGAGCGTTGATTTACCCGCTCCATTTTCCCCCATCAATGCATGGACTTCTCCTGTTTCAATCATAAATTGTGCATTCTTCAAAACAGGATTTCCATTGAACGCCTTTGAAATATTTTTCATTTCAATACGCATTCCCATCACTTCCCTTTATTAAAAAATCACGCCTGCATGTAAAATTACATTGGCATAAGGCGTAGCCTCGCCTGTACGAATAATGGCCTTCGCTTTCTTTGTATGCTCTTTAAATTGTTCATGAGATACATATTCAAACGCTGGTTCTATTAATTTTAGTTCGATTTCTTTATTTACTTCCGCATTGTTGTTAATGACTTCTTCTGCTAACGTCACTTTTTCAATTGCCATATCATCCGCTACCACTTGCAATACATCTAAAAAGCTAGGTTTTCCTATTTCAACAGCTAGATCAATTCTCTTTACTCCGTCAGGAATTGGTAAACCGCAATCAGCGATTACAATCGTATCCGTATGTCCAAGTGAAGCAAGCACTGCTGCAATCTCACTGTTTAATACGCCGTGCTTTTTCATCCGACAATCACCTGCACTTCACGTACTCTATCTCTCGTTGGCATACCGCCTTGTGCTCCAAGCTTCGTTACAGAAAGACCACCAGCAATATTCGCAAAACGAATTGCTTTTTGAAGTGTTTCTCCTTCAGAAAGCGCAACTGCTAATGCACCATTAAATGTATCACCAGCTCCAGTCGTATCTACTACATCAACAGCAATGCTAGGAACATGTACAATCTCCGTACCATTATGGAAACGTACACCGTTAGAACCTTCTGTCATCAATAGTTTGTTTGGATATTTAGCCAGTAACTCTTCAATTGGTGATGTGAAATCATCTAATACGATGCGACACTCATGTTCATTTGGCGTAATATAAGTTGCCTTTTCTAAAATATCTTCTGATAACACTTGTGCTGGCGCTGGGTTTAACATAACCGGGATTTTGTGTTCCTCACAAATAGCTAATACATATTTTACTGTTTCAAGCGGAATCTCTAGTTGAAGCACAACCATATCAGCTTTTATAAGAAGATCTTTTGAACGATTTACAACCGACTCATTGACAAGAGCATTCGCTCCTTGCACGACAACAATACTGTTATCCTCTTCTGCTAAAACGATATGAGCAATTCCTGTCGCCGCATCTGTAACCGGTACCACATAGTCGATAAAAACGCGTTCGTTCTCTAAATTTTTTCTAACTACAGTTCCATAATTATCGTCTCCTACCGCTCCAACCATCGCTACATTTGCGCCTAATCTAGCTGCAGCAACCGCCTGGTTAGCTCCTTTCCCTCCTGGAATTGTATGAAATGCTTCACCAATTACTGTTTCCCCTGCTTTCGGACGTTTTTTTGAAACGGCCACTAAGTCCATTGAAATACTACCTACTACTGCAATATTTGGCATCTATTTCATCTCCTTATTTCGTTGTATTTCGTTCTATAATTTCAATCGGTAAACGATAGTGTTTCTCTTCTAATACGTTTCCTTCCATCTGCTCTAACAACAGTTCTGTTGCAACTTTCCCCATTTCATAAATTGGCTGTGCAACAGTTGTAATAGATGGATACATCATCTCTGTTAAAGAAATTCCATCGAATCCGATAATTTGTAAATCATCCGGAATAGAAATCCCCTTTTGAAGCGCAGCCTTTACGATACCTATTGCAATTAAATCATTCCCAGCAACAATTCCATCAATATGCGGGTATTCTTCTAATAGTTCCACCGCTACACGCTCACTATTAGCTGGATCAAATGTACTCTCTGCAATCATATAAGAAAGATTATTTTGCGTAATAACGTCTACAAAGCCTTCAAAACGTTCATTAGCTGTACTTACGTCACGCGGTCCACGAATATGCGCAATATGTTTACAGCCTTTATCTATTAATAACTTTGTCGCTGCCTGACTTCCCGCATAGTTATCTGCATACACAGCAGGTATACGCTCATTAAACATACGGTCAATTGCAACGACTGGTACTGACAAGTTCATGTAATTCACACTATTTTGTGGATTTGTCGCTACAATAAATCCATCTACATTATTTTGCCTAAGTACATCAATATATTGCTTTTCTTTCTCTAAACTTTCATCAGAGTTACAAAGTACAACTGTATACCCTTGCTTATGCGCTACATCTTCTACGGCACGTGCAACTTCTGGAAAGAATGGATTCACGATATTTGGAACAACTAAGCCAATTAAACGAGATTTTTTATTATACAGTGAACGCGCTACTGTACTAGGCTTATAGTCTAGCATCTCAATCGCTCGTTCTACTTTCTTTAACGTATCTTCATGAACATATCCATTTTTATTTAACACTCTGGAAACGGTCGCAACAGATACTCCCGCTAATTTTGCAACGTCTTTAATCGTACTCATTTTCTTTCCTCTCCATTTCATGTAACCGTTTACAGAAGATAATATAACGTATTTCTAGAAATACGTCAATCATTTCTCACGAAAAAGCTTTTAAGGTTATACTCAAAAAAGCACCGCCATAAGGCGATGCTTTTTCATTACGAATAGGATACAGTTTGTTCTTTTTCCTCTGTAGCTGGCTCTTCAGCATCTTTTTTACGATCTGACAGTTTAATCTTCTGTAAGAAAATCGTAAAGATAGCGCCTACTACGATAAATACTAATCCTGTTAAGAATACAGTATGAAGTGAGTCTACTAAAGAGTTTTTCAAAATTGGTACAATGCTATTAGCGAATGCTTCTGGCATTTGTTTTAATGCCTCTGGACTAAATAACATTGAATATAAGCCTTGCGGATCTGTATGAATCATATCTTTAAATTTCGTTACCATTTGTCCCGCTTCTTTCGGGAATGTATCTAATACAGGTACTAAATTTTTTGTTAACGTTGTACCTGAAGTGTTATTCATGATTGATCCTAAAATTGTAATACCAAATGTTCCGCCGATTTGACGGAAGAACTGACTTGATGATGTTACGACACCAAGATCTTTTTTCGGGAAGCTTTCTTGTAACGCTAATGTTAATGTCGGCATTACAAGACCCATTCCTAAACCGATAACCATCATATAAGAAGTAGCAGTCAATTTAGTTGTGTGCATATCCATCGTTGTTAATAACCAGAACCCTCCAGCCATTATAAGCATTCCTGTAATAATTTGTGGTTTTACACCAACTTTTAATACAAGTTGCCCGCCAATAATACTCATCACAATCATTGTAATCATCATTGGCGTCATAATTGTTCCTGATTCAGCAGCACTTACTCCTACAATTCCTTGCATGAAGAATGGTACGAACATAATCGCACCGAACATTCCAATACTCATAAAGAATCCAATCGCATTTAGTAATGTAAATGTACGATTTTTAAAGAAATGCATCGGTAAAATTGGTTCTTCCGCTTTCGTTTCAACGATAACAAAGCTAACGATACCAATTAAAGCTAATGCAAATAACCCGATAATTTGCCAAGAATCCCATGCGTAATCTTTCCCGCCAAACGTTAATGCAAGTAATAAACTTACAACACCGAGAATCATCGTAAAGATCCCAGCGATATCAATTTTAATTGGTCCTGTTTGTTTATGTGATTTTAATCCCATTGCAATAAAGATTGTTGCTAAAATACCAACTGGCAAGTTAATGTAGAATACCCATCTCCAGTTCACTGCATCTACAATCCAACCACCCACTTGTGGTCCAATTACAGAAGCAAGACCGTATAACGCACCAAAAATACCTTGCCATTTCGCACGTTCTTTCCCCGTGAACATATCTCCAATAATAATCATAGCCATCGGCATCATAATACCGCCGCCAAGACCTTGAATACCACGGAAAATAATTAATTCTGTCATACCATTTGCCATACCACATAATGCTGAGCCAACCATAAAGATAACTAGCCCTGTTATATATACGTTACGACGGCCAAGTAAATCCGCTAATTTACCTGCGATTGGTACAACTGTCGTTGATGTTAACATATAAGCTGTTGTTAACCACGTCATTAAGCTTAATCCGCCTAGTTCACCAACGATACGTGGCATTGCTGTACCAACGATCGTTCCATCTAAGGCAGCAAATAGCATCGCAATGATTAAACCGATTAACAACAACTTTCTATTTATATTTTCTTGTTGCTCCATGTAATCTCCTCAATTCCTCTTAGTTATTCTCTTTTTTCTCTTGTGTCCCGCAAATAATTGTTTCTAACTTCTCAAAGAGGCGTAACAAATCTTCTCTTTCTTGTAATTCTAAATGCGAGAAATATTTTGCAATGTGCTCATTACGAGCGGTCATTGCCTCTTCTACTCTAGCTTTCCCCTTTTTGGTTAACTCAATGACGACAACACGACGGTCCTCTTTGTCGTGATAACGCTCTACAAGCTCTTGGTCAATTAAGCGATCGATCATCACTGTAATTGCACTAGGCTTTACATACATCTTTTTTGCTAATTTTGTCGCCCTTGAAGCTCCATAATGATCTAAAATCTTTAAAATATAAAACTGCGGTGGTGTAAGTCCTGTTGCTTGCATTTGTTCTAATAACTCTGTCTGCATTTTCTTTCCAATCGAAAAGGCAAGAGCTTGAATTTTATCGATATGCGTCATATCATTTGGCATGTTATCCACCTCTTATTTAAACAATAAAATATTTAACGTATTTAAATATTAATCCGACGAACAAAATCCGTCAACACTTTTTATCTATAAAAACGTTTACATTTTTGTCACAAAGTTGTATAATTTTCGACGAAGTTAATATTGACAGTCACGGAGAATCGGAGTACACGGCTATGAATCATAAAAAAGGAAACTTTTTTATATTTCATGGCCTTTTTATATTCTCTCTGACTTACGACACTTCGAATTAATTTGGGGAGGATTTTCATTTTATGTTTTTCACACAATTCTTTAAACCTGCGCCCCACGCGGAACGCTTACCAGCTGATCGCGTTGATAGTGAATACCGTAAATTACGTTTACAAGTATTCTTAGGTATTTTCATCGGCTATGCAGGCTACTACTTTGTTCGAAAAAACTTTTCACTAGCAATGCCATACTTAATTGAACAAGGCTTTAGTAAAGGGGAGCTTGGGGTTATCCTTTCAGCAGTTTCTATCGCTTACGGATTAAGTAAATTTCTTATGGGTATCGTATCCGATCGTTGTAATCCTCGCTACTTTTTAGCAGCTGGGCTATTTTTATCAGGTATCATTAATATTATTTTCGGCTCATTTTCTTTCATTACAACGAGCATTATACTTATGTTTGTACTTCAGTTTTTAAATGGATGGGTACAAGGGATGGGATGGCCTCCTTGTGGTCGTACAATGGTTCACTGGTTCTCTATTAGTGAACGTGGTACAAAAATGTCTATTTGGAACGTCGCTCATAATGTCGGTGGCGCACTTATGCCTTCCCTTGTAACATTAGGGTTATATTTCTTTGCAAATGACTGGAAAAGTATTTTTTACTTCCCAGGTATTCTTTCAATTTTAGTTGGTATTTATGTATTAATTACGATGAGAGATACACCTCAATCTTGCGGATTACCTTCTATTGAAGAACATACTGGAGAATATCCACCAGATGAAAAAGTACAAGATCGCGAACGCGAACTTTCAGTAAAGGAAATTTTATTTACATACGTACTAAACAATAAATTTTTATGGTACATCGCTATTGCGAACGTTTTCGTATATTTCGTACGTTACGGTGTTGTAGACTGGGCTCCTACTTATTTAGTAGAAGAAAAAAGCTTTACTCATAGTAGCTCACGTACAGCTTATGCTCTATATGAATGGGCTGGTATTCCAGGTACACTTCTTTGCGGCTGGATGAGTGATAAACTATTTAAAGGACGCCGCGCACCTGCTGGTATTTTATTTATGGTTGGTGTATTTATCGCCGTTCTTGTATACTGGCTAAACCCTCCTGGTAATCCAATGGTTGATAGTATCGCACTTGTTGCAATTGGATTTTTAATTTACGGACCTGTTATGTTAATTGGTCTACACGCTCTTGACTTAGCACCAAAGAAAGCGGCTGGAACTGCAGCTGGATTAACTGGCTTCTTCGGTTACTTAGGCGGAGCAGCTTTCGCTAGTGCCGCTATGGGCTTTATCGTCGATGCATTCGGATGGGATGGCGGATTCATCTTATTACTTGTATCTTGTGTACTTGCAATGTTCTTCCTTGCTCTTACTTTAAAGACAGGATCTCCAAAACAAAAGCAAGCTTAAGCACTAATATTATTCTTATCAAAAAAAGAGAGACTGTTCTTTCCAGAACGTCTCTCTTTTTTCTACATATAATACTTTTTTCTTACAAAAGATTTATTTCCCTCTCTTATACATGTTAGCGTTTTCAAAGCGCTTCAACTACTTATATACATGCATCCAATCTCTATATAAAAAGATTTTTGAATATTTTCTCAACTTATGCTTGTCAAACATTGTCAATTTATATTAAAATAACAACAACATACAAAATATTTAGTCTTTTCAGAAAGATGGAGGGATAGCCATGAAGAATCCACTTCTTCGCATTGAAAACTTACAGACTTCCTTTCGCATACAAGATCAATATCATGCCGCAGTTGATGATGTTTCGTTAACTGTCCATGAAAATGAAATTGTCGCGATAGTTGGTGAATCAGGTTGCGGAAAAAGTGCACTTGCCCTTTCCATTATGCGACTGCATAATGAAGCAAATACAAAATTACAAGGGCAGCTTAACTATAGAGATAAGGATTTACTAACGATGTCAGCCGCAGAGATGAATAAAGTACGCGGATCAAACATCGGTATGATTTTCCAAGAACCTCTTACAGCACTCGATCCTCTTATGACAGTTGGAAAACAAATCGAAGAAAATTTAGACTACCACACAAGCCTTTCAAAAGTTGAAAAGAAAGAACGCACCTTAGAACTACTTCATCAAGTTGGTATTCCAAAACCAGAACTTACATATAAACAATACCCACACGAATTATCTGGCGGAATGAGACAAAGAATTGTTATCGCAATTGCAATTGCTTGTAACCCAGCACTTATTATTGCAGATGAGCCAACAACGGCTCTTGATGTAACCATCCAAGCACAAATTTTAGACTTACTAAAATCTATTCAAGAACAAACGAAAATGGGCATCATTTTAATTACTCATGATTTAAGTGTTGTCGCAGAAACAGCCGATCGTATCGTCGTTATGTACGCTGGACAAGTTGTAGAAACAGGAAAAGTTGAAGAGATTTTTAACAACCCTCTTCACCCATATACTCGTTCTCTATTAAACTCCATTCCATCTGCGTATGCTGAAAAGGAAAAATTACATGTTATTCAAGGTGTTGTGCCGACATTAGCTAAGTTACCTCGCACAGGTTGTCGATTCCAAGCACGAATTCCGTGGATTAGACCTGATCAACATGAAGAAAATCCCGTTTTACATGAAGTAAAACCAGACCATTGGGTACGTTGCACTTGCTACAAACATTTTAACTTCCAAGATAAGAAAGGAGATGACGTAACTCATGGCACTGCTTAAAGTAGAAGATTTAAAAGTACACTTTCCAATTAAAGGTGGTATTTTCGGTCGTACATTAGATTACGTTCGTGCTGTTGATGGCGTAAGCTTCGAACTACAACCTGGCGAAACGTACGGAATCGTTGGGGAATCTGGGAGCGGCAAATCAACAACTGGAAAAGCAATTATGCACTTAACAAAAGCAACAGGCGGTAGCATTCATTTTAATAATAGAGATTTAACAAAATTAAGTCGCTCAGAACTAAGAGAACAGCGAAAAGATATTCAGATGATTTTTCAAGATCCTTATTCATCCTTAAACCCGAAGAAACGTGTTATGGATATTATCGCTGAACCACTTCGGAATTTTGAGAAACTCTCACCTGATGAAGAGCGTAGAGCTGTTCAAGATTATCTTGATAAAGTTGGCTTAAATCCAGAGTCTATTTATAAATACCCACATGAATTTTCCGGTGGACAAAGACAGCGGATTGGTATTGCACGCGCACTTACACTAAAGCCGAAGCTTATTATCGCAGATGAACCTGTATCTGCACTTGATGTGTCAGTACAAGCGCAAGTTTTAAACTTCTTACAAGATTTACAATCTGAACTCGGACTAACATACTTATTTATTAGTCATGATTTAGGTGTAATTCGCCATATGTGTGACCGTATCGGTGTTATGTATCGCGGACGCATTGTGGAAGAAGCAACTAGTGCTGAAATTTATAATAACCCACAGCACATCTATACGAAGCGCCTAATATCAGCTATTCCTGATATTCGTCCGGAAAACCGCGAACAACAGCGTAAATTGCGTCGTGAAGTAAGCACTGAGTACGAAAAATCATACGAAAATTATTTCAATGAAAATGGACGTGCTTACGATTTAAAACCAATCTCGCCAACTCACCGGGTGGCATTACCATAAGGGAGTGATAAAACATGTGGAAATTTATATTACGCCGGATTTTAGTTATGATACCGCAATTATTCGTATTAAGCGTACTCGTCTTTACACTTGCTAAAGCAATGCCAGGTGATGCATTAAGTGGCGCTGAACTAGCAAACCCAAAAGCCGATCCAAAAGTAATTGAAGAACAACGTGAGAAACTCGGGTTAAATAACCCTATTCCCACACAATATGTAAGGTGGATTTCAAATGCCGTACAAGGGGATTTCGGTATTTCTTACGCACATAAAATACAAGTAACAGATATTATTGGGGAACGCCTTGGTAATACAGTGCTGTTAGCTCTTCTAATTCTTATTCTTACTTATTTAATCGCCATTCCACTTGGCGTTATAAGTGGGCGTTGGAATGATACGTGGGCTGATCGACTCATTACACTCTATAACTTTTTAGGATTTGGTACCCCCCTATTTATTTTCGGATTAGTAATGTTATTCTTATTCGGCTTTTTATACCCGATCTTCCCTACAAGTGGTAGCGTTGATCCACAAGTGGCAGCCGGATCATTTGATTACTATTTAAGTAAATTAAATCATATGATTTTACCAGCTTTATCTGGGGCATTAATTGGCACTGTAGGAACTGTACAATATTTACGAAGTGAAATTATTGATACGAAACATAAAGATTTTGTACGCACAGTAAAAGCAAAAGGTGTACCAGAATCTAAAGTATATTCCAGACATATTTTACGAAATTCATTTTTACCAATTGCAGCATTTTTAGGATATGAAATTACAGGTTTAGTTGGTGGCTCTATTATT
Organism: Bacillus sp. FDAARGOS_527; assembly: GCF_003812125.1. Classification (NCBI taxonomy): domain Bacteria; kingdom Bacillati; phylum Bacillota; class Bacilli; order Caryophanales; family Bacillaceae; genus Bacillus; species Bacillus sp. FDAARGOS_527. The sequence continues at coordinate 5,248,338 of NZ_CP033795.1, read as the reverse complement.
CTAGAAAATATTTTCGGCTACCCTGGAATTGGACAACTATTTTTCCAATCTATCACTCAACGTGATTTCAGTGTCGTAACTGCTCTTGTATTATTTACTGGATTCGCAACGCTACTCGGGACTCTTCTTTCCGATATTATTCTAAGCATCGTTGATCCACGTATTCGTATTGATTAATGGAGGTGAAGAAACGTTATGTTAGCAAATCCCGAAAAACAAACTGAAGTCATTCATTACGAAAAGAGCCCTTCTGGTTTCTCCATTATGTGGCGAGAATTTCGTAAAGATAAACTAGCAATGTTTTCCCTATTCTTTTTAGCTTTAATATTAATAGCCGTTTATACAACTTCATTTATTATGAAACAAGAAGATATCGTTCGAGTCGATTTGTTCGCCATTTATGATCCTCCTTCTGCTGAACATTGGCTAGGAACTGATTATGGAGGCCGTGATATTTTCGGACAATTAATTATTGGTACACGTAATTCCTTTACAGTTGGTTTAGCTATCACTCTTTTATCAACTCTTATCGGTCTTACGATGGGACTAATTGCTGGCTATTTTGGAGGAGTTGTCGATAACATTATCATGCGTTTTATCGACTTTATGATGATTTTACCATTCTTAATGATTGTTATCGTATTTATCTCACTCGTTCCAACTTTCAATATTACTACATTTATTCTCATAATGACCGCTTTCTTATGGGTCGGAAAAGCAAGGCTTATACGCTCTAAAGTATTAACTGAGAAAGAACTTGATTACGTATCCGCATCCAAAACGTTAGGAACACCAAATTGGAAGATTATCTTCCAACAAATATTACCTAATTTAAGTTCTATTATTATCGTAAATATTACATTAAATCTTGCTGGTAACATCGGGATTGAATCTAGTTTAACTTACTTAGGTTTTGGTCTACCAGAAAGTACACCGAGTCTTGGTACACTTGTAAGTTATGCAACAAACCCGGATGTATTGCAAGAAAAATGGTGGATTTGGTTACCCGCATCAATCATGATTTTAGTGTTGATGCTGTGTATAAATTTTATTGGTCAAGCGTTAAAGCGTGCGGCTGATGCGAGACAAAGAAAAGGTTAAGGGGTGGAGAAATTATGAACAAACCAAAATTGTACAAAGTATTAAGTACACTTGCTGCTTCAACATTATTACTATCTGCATGTGGGGGTGCTGATAGCGGTAGCAAAAAGGCAAACACGAAAAAAGTAGAAACAAATAAATTTAGTGCTGCTGTAAAAAATGATGGTAAAGAAATTAAAGACGGATCATTAACATATGGACTCGTTTCAAATTCACCTTTTGCTGGTGTTTTAAGTAGGGTATTGTATGAAGTTGCTCCAGATTCAGAAATTATGGATTTCTTTGATGAAGGTTTATTAGCTTCAGATAAAAACTGGGAAATCACAAATGACGGTGCTGCAACGTATACAATTTCTGAAGATAAAAAAACAATTACTATTAAGATTAAAGATAATGTAAAATGGCACGATGGTAACCCTGTAACCGCTGAGGATTTAGAATATTCTTACTTGATTATTGGTAATAGTAAATATACAGGTATCCGTTACGATACACAAATGCAAATGATTGAAGGTATGGAAGAATATCACACTGGAAAAGCTGAAAAAATCTCTGGTATTAAAGTAGTCGATCCAAAAACAATTTCGATTACTTATAAAGAAGTAAACCCTTCACTGAAAACTGGTATTTGGACATATCCTACACCTAAAAAATATTTAGGCGATGTACCGATTGAAAAACTAGCTGAATCTGATAAGATTCGTCAAAATCCAATTGGATTCGGACCATTTAAAGTGAAGAAAATCGTTCCTGGTGAATCAGTTGAGTATGAGCGCTTCGATGATTACTGGGCTGGCAAACCTAAACTAAAAAATGTAACATTAAAAGTTGTAAATCCATCTATTGTTAGTGCATCTCTGAAAAAAGGTGACATTGATATTGCATCAATTACTGCTGATCAATATCCAAACGTAAGTAAATTAAAAAATACACAACTAGTAGGAAAAACTGCGCTGGCTTACACTTATATCGGATTTAAATTTGGACATATGGACAAAGCAAAGAATGAAGCTGTAATGGATAACGATAAGTTCAAAGATGTTCGTTTACGTCAAGCAATGGCTTATGCAATTGATAGAGAAAAATTAGGAGAAAAAGTATATCACGGACTTCGTGTTCCAGCTAACTCTCCAATTCCACCATCTATGCCAAAGTACCATAATAACAATGCTGGCGCATATAACTTAGATGTAGATAAAGCGAAAAAACTATTAGATGAAGCTGGCTATAAAGACAAAAATGGTGACGGATTCCGCGAGGATCCAAAAGGTAATGAATTTAAAATTAACTTCCTAGCTAGTAACGGTAGCGAAACAAGTGAACCACTGGCTAAATTCTATATTCAATCTTGGAAAGATATTGGCTTAAAAGTAGAACTTGTTGATGGACGCTTACATGAATTTAATGCTATGCGTGAAATGATTAAAAAAGATGATCCAAAGGTTGATATTTTCTCTGGTGCTTGGAACACTGGTTCTGATCCTGACCTTTCTGGTCTATGGGGTAAAAATGCTGGATTTAACTATCAACGCTGGGTAAATGATGAAAATACTAAATTATTAGACGCTGGATTATCAGAAAAAGCTACTGATGAAAAATATCGTAAAGAAGTATACGATAAATGGCAAAAATTAATTCATGACGAAGCACCGATGATTCCAATTCATTACACATTCGATTTAACAGGTGTTAATAAGCGCGTGAAAGATTTTAATGTCAATGCCGAAGTGAACCAAATTACTTCACAATGGAAAGACGTTACTGTAACAAGTGAAAAACCAGAAGTAGAAAAATAATCATAAAAATAGCTCTTAGCATTTACTTACTGCTAAGAGCTATTTTTTATTTACAATCCTTTTCTGACTATTCATAACAACCAATTCCTTCCCCACTCTAAAATCAAAAGATTTGATGAATCATCTTTATTACAACGGCTAACGTAACAGATGCAGCAAATCCCCCTAAACAAATAAGACTGACACCTTGGCTATATGATAAATTTTGAAGTGCTTTCATCTTTTTCATCCTCCCTATCTCCCCTTCGTTATTTTTATTTTACCAATGGAATAATTTTCATAACATCGATTTTTCTGACAACAAACTTACAAATTTGTAAGTTAACATTTCTTAAAACTTATGTATCTATTATGCCCTCTCTTTCCCCCCTTTATACGTAAAAAAAGACCTTGAATTATATCAAGGCCCTGCTTACACTACAGAATATCTCACTCAATTTTATTTAATAATCATCACCGGACATTTCACACGCTTTGCTATTTTATGACTCACACTACCAAGCACCATCTCTTGCAGTGTATTTAGCCCTCTACTCCCAGCTATAACAAGATCTATATCTCCTGTATTTACATATTGAACAATCGTATCTCCTGGATCGCCATGTAATATCGTAATTTTATAAGAAATGTTCTCTTTCTTTAATAAACCTTCAATCTCTTTTAATTTATCTTTTCGGCTAGCTGATACTGTTTCTAAATCTGTTTGACCTTGTATAATATCTGATTTTGCCGTTCTATTATCTACAACGTACACCACTTCAACATTTGTTTCTTCGTTAAATTTTGCAATATGTGTCGCGTGCTCTGCCGCTCGAAGTGCATGTTCAGAACCATCACATGCTAATATAATTTGTTTATACATATGCTGAATCCCCTTTTCGTTATCCTACTCGTATTATATAATAAAGCCCCCTAAAAAGGAGGCTTCTAACTAGCAATTCTTTTATTATAATTAGCTAAATTTGTAACAAGTTTTGCACTACGTTCATTTAATCCCGTTATACTTACTTTCACGCCACTTTGTTCATACTTCATGATAACTTTATCAATTGATGCCACTGCTGAATCATCCCATACGTGTGCGTGCGTAAAATTCAATTCAATTTCTTTTACATCTTCCTCAAATGAAAAATGTTTTATAAAATCTGCCGTAGATGCAAAGAAAAGTTGGCCGTGAATTTCGTATATTTTCTTATTTTCAATATATAAATGTTTCACGTGAATCTTTGCCATATTGAATGCAAATAAAACCGCACTAATTACTGTTCCGATAATTACACCTAATGCTAAATTATGTGTAATTAAGACAACCACAACTGTTACGATCATAACAAATGCATTCCCTTTTGGTACTTTATGAATCGTTGTTACAGAGTTCCAATCAAATGTTCCGATTGAAACCATAATCATAACCGCAACTAAAGCTGCCATCGGAATATGAACAACATAATCACCTAAAACAAATAGTAATACGATTAAAAATCCGCCCGCTACAAATGTTGATAAACGACCTCGTCCGCCTGATTTAATATTAATGACAGATTGTCCGATCATTGCACATCCTGCCATTCCTCCGAAGAAACCAGCGACAATATTTGCAATACCTTGCCCACGCGCTTCCTTATGTTTATTACTTTCCGTATGCGTCATATCATCTAAAACTGAAGCTGTTAATAATGACTCTAGTAAACCGATAATTGCAAGCATAACTGCGTACGGTAAAATAATCCCTAATGTCTCAAGCGTAAAAGGCACGTCAGGAATGCTAAAGAACGGTAATTCTTTCGGTAAGCTTCCCATATCCCCTACTGTTTTCAACTGTAATCCGCTCATAATTGCAATACTCGTCACAATAATAATGGAAATAAGTGTAGACGGTACAGCCGTCGTAATACGTGGAAATACATATATAATTACAAGTCCTAATGCGACAAGTGCATACATTTGCCAAGTTGCATTTTTAAAATGCGGCAATTGCGCTGTAAAAACTAAAATCCCAAGTGAATTTAAAAAACCACTCATAACAGATTTCGGAACAAACTTCATAAATGAGCTCAGTTTGAACACGCCAAAAATAATTTGGACAATACCTGTTAATATTGTGGTAGCAAATAAATATTGCAAACCATGATCTTTAACAAGCGTTACCATTAATAATGCCATTGCACCTGTTGCAGCTGAAATCATCCCAGTTCTTCCACCAACAAATGAAATGGTAACAGCAATACAAAAGGCTGCGTATAACCCAACGGTCGGATCCACACCTGCAATAACAGAGAAAGCTATCGCTTCAGGAATTAATGCTAAAGCAACGACAATTCCTGATAAAACGTCCCCTCTCACATTAGAAAACCAATCATTTTTTATCGTTTGAAACAAAATACCACTCCTCTACTCTTTTCTCATTTGATTTTCTCCATAAGAAAATCTAAGCCGACTGCACGAAGGCTATTATATAACGAGTAGAGAGATTTTTGCTATGTAAAAGTTTCCTAAAGAAAAAGACGCTACCTTAGCAGCGTCTTCTCTCATTTCATTAATGTCCACCGTGCCCTTGACCACTTTCTTGCACAATCTCTAACCTCTCATCTAATATTCCTTGTGTTTCAAATGAAATATCACTCGTACTTCCTAATAAGAAGCCGTGGTTATACGGTCCAAGCGTTGGGTCATTTTTAAACTTCGGTTGAATAGTAGCAAGGAAATCATACACTGGTTGTGAAGCTTTTCCTTCCTCTAATAAGATAACAGGTGCGTGTTTACCCATATGTGAAAAAGGTGCTCCTGCAACGGCTAAGTCTGGTGTTTTGCTTGAAACAAATGATACACCGTGTCCTGGTTTTGTGAACCCCCATCCAAATTTTGTTTTTTCATCTTTAAACTTTGCAAATGCAATAGAATTTTCTACTGGATTCTCTCCACTAATACGCGTTACTTTCCCGTATTTGCTTAACTCTTTTTCCACTTCTTTTGAAATGATTTTTTCTGGTCCTAATACATATATATTCGCTTTATCTTTTCTCATCTTTAATGCCTCTATCGTCGCTTTTGGCACCTTATCTTTCTCTGTATATAAAAGCGGTTCTGGCATATGAGAAATCCAGTTTACAGCTGGTGTTGTATATAAACGTCCTTCTTCTTCAGACGAACCGATAATAACACTATTTGGATAGCTTCCTGTTATATCAGCATATTCTTTATCCACATCTTTAGCAAATGTAGCTGGATCCGTTTCTTTTATTTGCTTTACTTTATAATCTTTTAATTGCTCAAGGATAGATGCACCGACATCCCCCATCACCATAATTTGTGTTCCATCTTTCGTTCCGAGCGGATTTAGCCGTTTTATTTCTTTTAACGTCATCTCGGGTACCTTTTCTTTTTCTATAAATAGAATTGGTCCGTTATTCGGATGATGAATAAGGTCTGCACTTGCAATACCTAATTGCCACTCGTTTACTGGTACTAAAATAACAGCGCCTGGCTGATTCTCTTTATGTGTTGCTGGCCATATCGTCTGCGAAGTTAATACTGCCATTTGCAGAGGATCATTTGTGTTTAATCTCGTTACATTTTTTAAACTTGTTGTTAATAAATCATTTGATGCACCTTGATTCATTTCTTTCGGTGCAGTTACTTCCTGATTCATTTTCATTTCCTTCTGCTCTGTTTTCTTCTCTTCTTTAGATTCATGATTTTTATGATCTGTATTTGTTTGTCCACATGCCGCAAGACCAACTGCTGTAATTATTGTTATCCCAAAAACTCGGGTCATTTTTTTCACTATACCGCCTCCGTATGAATCATTTTCGAGCCAATATCATTACCTAAAATGGAATTTCAACTTTACAATAACAAGCAATTCTGAAGAAATTATGCAGACGCATTATAATCTGCACCATTTCTTCATGATTTTGCATTACAATTTAAGCAAAGATTACATATGGAGGGCTCTCTATGATTGATATACTGCTCGTAGACGATGAACCGAGAATGCTTGAATTATTAACACTTTATCTTACTCCCACTGGATATAACTGCATATGTGCACGATCCGGAGAAGAAGCAATTTCACATATAGAAAATCAAAACTTTAAATTTGTTTTACTCGATATTATGATGCCAACGATGGACGGATGGGAAACGTGTAAAAAAATCCGCTCATTTAGTAACGTTCCTATCATTATGGTAACAGCTCGTGATCAAACGATAGATGTCGTCCAAGGATTAAAAATCGGAGCAGATGATTACGTAACGAAACCTTTCCATGAAGAAGAGCTTTTCGCAAGAATTGAAGCTGTTTTAAGGCGAACGAATCAACGAACGCAAATCCAATATCACGGCATTTTATGGGATGAGGCAAAGCATTTCGTTTCTGTCTATAACGAAGAACTTCTTCTTACACCAATTGAATTCTCTTTACTCGGATTATTTTTACGTCATGTGAACTACGTATTGAACCGTGATCAGCTCATTGAACGAATTTGGGGATTAAATACAAATACAGAAGATAGAACTGTCGATTCACATATTCGTAATTTGCGTGATAAATTACGAAAAGTAAATTTCCCTATTGATGATCATTTAAAAACTGTGTACGGAGTTGGCTATCGATGGGTTGATACTCTAGATTAAGGAGCAAAGCAATGAAGCGAATTTCTATTCAGCTCGGATTTTATTTTTTGATTGTTACACTTTTAATCGAAAGTGTTCTATTTGTCTCGCTTTATTATAGTCTTGTCAACAATAGAGTAAATGAAGAAATGACAGCTTTATTAAAGCGCGGAAATAGTCACAGAGATGTCCTTGAAAAGTATTTTGATAAGCAAACAATCTCTCATGTTGCACTAATGGAATCCGAAGCCGAAACCACTGTTGTTATTACAAATGCAAATAAGGAAGTACTAGCTAAATCCAATGAAATAAATACTACTATAAAAAAGCATATTGAAAAGATGCAAACGCGGACAGATCATGACGGAGCAATTATAGAGAATCACTGGAAAACATCTAATTATATATGTACGGTTAGTCCAATTATAGTCGCAGGAAAAACGGAAGGCTACGTATATATGTTTCTTGGAACGGCATCAATAGAAGAAATGGTGAATGGACTAACAAGACAATTTATTATTGCTGGAGGCATTACTTTTCTATTAACAGCCATCACCATCTTTCTATTATCACGTTTGTTAACAAAACCATTGTTACACATGAAACATGCCACTGAAAAAATGAGTAAAGGAGATTTATCAGTTTCATTAACGACTACTCGAAATGATGAAATTGGTGAACTAGCATCATCTATTCAAACACTCGCAAATGATTTACATTATATGAAAACAGAGCGAAGTGAATTTCTGGCAAGTGTTGCTCATGAATTACGAACACCATTAACATACGTAAGAGGTTATGCTGACATTGCTTCAAAAGAAGCAACATCTCCTGAGCAACGTTTGCGGTATTTATCTATTATAAAAGATGAGTCTGATTACATCACAAACTTAGTTCAAGATTTGTTCTCCCTTGCACAAATGGAACAACATAACTTTTCTATTCAAGTAAAGGAAGTGCATTTACACACCTTCCTTACGCGTATATGTGAAAAAGTAAACGCCATGTATAAAGAAAGGTACATTAAAGTTTCTTTCTCTTGTCCTCCTACACTGCTAGTAAACTTAGATGAACAACGATTCGAACAAGTTGTGGTGAATATTTTAAATAACGCTTATAGACATTCAAAAGAGTATTCTCTTATCCACATTTCTGTTACTGAAGAACATAAAAGTATTTCCATTACAATTGAAGATGAAGGTGAAGGTATTCCGCTTGAAGACCTCCCTCACATTTTCGACCGCTTTTATCGAGTTGATAAAGCGAGATCACGAGCTACAGGCGGAACTGGTTTAGGATTATCTATCGTGAAAGAAATTGTAGAGCTGCACGGTGGGAATATTACTGTAACGAGCGAAGTCGATCACGGGTCTTGCTTTATCATTTCATTACCATCTGTAAAGAAACACGACTACCATCAGTAGTCGTGTTTCTTTATCATTTTACTTTATCCCGCTTTAATGGGCAGTAAGACCCCCAACTCAAAATTCAGCGAAAGCAAAGAATTTAGGTGGGGGATCAACTGCCCCTAAAAGTCCGATTGGTTCAACTAATAATCAGTGGGATGAAGCCCCCCACTGATTAAAGTTTCACTTTATAATATAAATTTACAAATTGTCCAAAACGTTTCGTATACGTTAAAGTTAAATGAATTTCCGGGTTCTTGTCTTGAAATAACGGAACTCCAGAACCTAATATATGTGGTGTAATCGTAACAACATATTCATCAATTAGATTATTCTTAAAGAACTCTCTCAGTAGACTCCCTCCACCGACCATCCATATTTTAGATCCTTCTTGCTCTTTCAACCTTTTTGTAAACTCCACTACATCTTCATTTACAAACTCCACGTGTTCGTTTGAACCTTTTTCTGAGTTAGAGAAAACATAACATTTTTTATCTACATACGGGAATGTTTCCATATGCTCTACTACATAATCGTACGTTCTTTTTCCCATGATTATCGTATCAATTGTTTCATACATTTCTGTATAACCGTTATCTCCCTCTCCTTCCGTTTCCATTAACCACTCTAAATCATCATTTTCTTTCGCAATATATCCATCTAAGCTCGCCGCAATAAATAAAACGATTTCACGTGACATATCTTTTCCTCCTTGTATCTCATCTTGATAACATATGATGTAAACAATATACTAACAATAAAACATGACAATTTATGTCACGTTAAAAAGAAAAAAGGTGATACATTTGTCAAAAGCTAAACGCTTATTAGATATTCTTATATTTGCTTCTGCCAAAAAGACATTTACAGCGCAAGAAATAGCTGATGAATTTAATATCTCCGTTCGTACTGTCCATAGATACATTTTAGATTTAAGTGATATGGGGTTGCCCATTTACGCAGAACAAGGTCGTAACGGCGGCTATAAAGTATTAACGAATAGAGTCATTCCACCTATCTTATTTACGGAAGAAGAAGCAGTCTCCATCTTTTTTGCTTTTCAATCTTTAAGTTACTATCGAGACTTGCCTTTTAACACAGAAATCAATTCCGTTACACATAAACTGTATAGCTCCCTACAACATGATGCGAAAACGAAAGTTGATAAAATACGTTCTTATATCGCTTTTTGGAATCCGAAGCGTACAATTGATACCCCTCTTTTAAACGAAGTATTAACCGCGGCTATTGAAAATAAAAATTTACACTTTCAATATGAATCTAAATCGGGGATAAAAACAAAACATGTTCATCCTATCGGTGTATATGCTCATGACGGGCTATGGTACTTACCATCCTATGACTTCAGTAGAAAAAAAGTATTACTGTATCGCGTTGATCGTATTCTTTCTATATTATCAACAGAAGAAAGTGAAAGTACGTTCATGAATTTAGAAGAATGGTTTGACTCTAGCTCTAACGTCATAAACATTCCTATCCAGTTACATGTTTTATTAACGACAGAAGGTGTGCGCCAATGTAAAAGCGTGCCTTACCTTGAAGAATTCGTTGTAGTAAATGAGGACGGAACAGGATATATACATTCAACAATTGATAAAGGTGAAATAAACTTTATTACCCCTTTATTTTATAGGCTTGGAAAAGATGCACAAGTGTTAGAACCGAAAGAATTAATAGATGGTTTACGTATACGTGCGAAAGAAATTTTACATATGTATGAAGACGAAAAAAGCTGCTAAATATAAGCAGCTTTTTAGTCTCTTTGTTACTATTGACGAATATCAATCCACCAACGATATTCCGCATTCATATTTTCAGTGCCACCATTCCCTCTGTAATGGAAAGCATCCAAAAAGATTGAATCTAGTTTATCCTCATCTACAAAATAACCTAAGTTAACCTTCACCGTTTGTCCTGGTTGGATACTACCAATATTGTAGAAGCTTTTTCCATCTCCATGAGGCTCTAAATAATCAACTTCGCCTGTCATAATATTTTTTTCTGCGATTCCATCTTTCCCAGCATACTTCCATGCATTTCCTTTACCTTGAAGCACTTGTATGGATGGATGCATATAAATTTCTTCTGTCTTCTGTTTACCTATATTTTTAACTGTTGTTGTCAGATAAACGAATTTAGGGTGAACTAATTTTGATTCTACTAATTGATCAATCGAATCTTTACCATTTCCAATTTTATATTTATCCCTTCTATACGGTATCAATTGTCCTGCTTGATCCAAAGCTTGATTCTCGCTTAGTCTTCCTAATCCCATTTCATTAAAGTTTTCTTGCTTAAAATCTTTAATTGAATCAAAAACTTCAACTTTCTCTATCACATATTCAATTTGACTGTTATCCATAGATATCGTTACTGGAACCTTTTGCCCTATATGAAATAGTCGTTTGCTATCCTTCTTCAAAGGAATTACCTTAGTTGTTTTACTTTCTTGGCTAAAATACTTTTTATCATAATCGCTTATATATGATGACTTTTCTTTTGACGTGGGCTCAAGTGAAATGCTCCCTAGCACATCTATCATTTGTTCTTCGTTTATATCATTTCCAATATAACTTTGTAACATAATTCCTTCTTCCTCAAAATAGAGAAAAATTACTCTATTAAACATTAAATCTTTATTACCATTTTCTCTATGGACAATTACTGCCTTCTTACCATTTATCTCTTTTTCTTCATAACTTTTCGAGTACAGAGTTGGAAAATCTGAATTCCCTCCTACTCTCCAAAGAACGAATGAAAATCCACCCATTGCGTAGTTATCTTTAAAGGAATATTTCATAGCAGAGTCATCAATTGCTTCCATATTTTCTGGTAATTTACCTATTTTCAGCTTATACCACTTATCACTCTTTTTTGAGTCCTTGTTTGTTACCGAAACATTTACTTCGTAATTTTGTTTTTGGACAATCATATTATAGACTTTCACTGCACCAAAAACGGTTGTCGGCATACCAATCAATAAGCAAGCAGCAGCGATTAACATACGATGTTTTTTACGCTTTTTCTGTGGTTGTCCATTTTTCAGCTTCATTTCCTCCATAAACAATTTCTTTTTACGCGTATATGTATGTGAAAATTCATGTCGTTCTTCGAGTTTATCAAAATCATCTAAAGCAATTTTTTCAGCAAGTTCATACATTTCTTTGGAGTTCTTTGAATTCGTCATGTTGTATACCTCCTATCATATTTTGAACTCGTTTTCGAGCACGCTCAAACTGCTTGCGGACATTAGCCTCCGTTATTCCCATAACACTTGAAATTTCTTGATACGTTAAGTTATAGAAGACTTTATACTTAAACACCTGTCTGTTAGATTCACTTAATTCTGTTAGCAATGTATCAATTTGAACCTCAGACATTTTACGTTTTTCCCACTCTTCAATATTTTCATCTACTGCTTCTATTGATTCTCTTTCATATTCTTCTAAAAATGTTTCATGTCGTCTATTTTTCCGGTAGCTATCAATCGCCTTGTTTTTCGCAACCCTCAAAATGTAGCGTTTAAGCTCTTCAGTACTCAAGCTATGGAGCTTTTCCAAGTTCTTATAAAGAGTAATAAACGTCTCTTGAACCGAATCTTCGGCCTGCTGAATATTATTTAAAATAGAATACGCTACATAATAAACTTTTTGTTCATACAACTCATATAGCTCTTCCATCTTTTCATAATCGTTGTTTGTAACTTTCATATAATTCCTCCTCTCACTCTATATAACGAATGAGCGCTATACTTTGTGACACTGCAAAATCTTTTTATAGGTAAAATTTAATAATAGAATAAACAAAAGCCCAATTTCTCTATTTTAACTGAGAAATTGGGCTTTTTAATATTAGAATTTTCCTGACTGTATCTCTAAGAAAAATTCTTTTACACCTTTTCAATATGTAGTATTTGCTCTATCGCTTCTTTTAACAAACGCTTTGTCTCTTCAAAGTTATGATTCTGTTTTTCTCCCGATTGTACCATATAAAACTCAGCAAACGAGCGCTCTTTATATCTTGGTACGACATGCATATGGTAATGTGTTAACTCGTTAAATACTCCACCATTTTGACAAACTGTAACTCCATCTGGTTTATATAATGCCTTAATCGCTTTTGCAATAAGCTTAGAAGCATCCATAATGGATTTTGCTACAACATCATCTAATTCATCTACTTCTACAACATGCTGCTTCGGTACAATTAAAGTATGGCCTGGATAGAAAGGTTCATGATCTAAAAAACATGTTACATACTCATCTTCGTATACTCTATATATTTTTTCCTCTTCGTTTGCTAATTTACATCCTAAACAATCCATTACACTTTCTCCTCTCTCTAAAACATAAAAACGTGAGAGCCATATTCTCACGTTTTTATGTTTCATTTTATTAGTTCAATCGTTTCCGTAACTTTTATACCATCCTTTACAGACTGAACAATTGTGCAATTTTTCACTGCAAGCTGCAGCGCCTTGTCCAACTGCTCTTCTGTAATATTGTGTGCTTTAATTTTATAGTGCAAATGAACACTTTCAACTGGTTTTGATAATGCTTCACTTCTACCAATTTCCGTTTCAATTGTAAACGTATCGTATGTAATACGTTTTTTTTCTAAAATTGTTCGAAAGACAATTGCACTGCATCCTGCGATAGAAGAAACAAGTAATTGTAACGGTGAATACCCATTTTCTTTTCCAATCGCTAATTGACCATACGATAAATCTGCCTCAATATCATCTTGTTTGATTGTTAGTTTCATTTGTTTTTTCCATCTCCACTTTCATCGGTTTCTGCCGTTTCTTACTAATATAATAATATATATAGCAGAAAATGATAAATGGAATACCACAATATAACGCCATTCTTTGTTCTGGAATAAACGCTAAACTAATAACAACGATACTATTTGTAATTAAAGCTAAAATAGGAACAATTGGATATAATGGTGTTTTATATTTTAAATCCTCTAACTTTCCTCCGCCTTTTATATACTGACTTCTAAAGCGCAGTTGCGACAAGGCAATAATAATCCAACTTGATACAGCTGATAAACCAGCTATCGATAATAAGTACATGTATACTGTATCTTCTGCAAGGAAACTTGTTAATAAAGATAAAGCAGCTACAGCAATTGTTACAACTAGCGCTGTAATTGGAATACCACGCTTATTTACTTTCTGGAAAGACTTTGGTGCCATTCCTTCATTTGCAAGTGACCATAGTATACGCGTCGCTGCATATAATCCAGAGTTCGCTACAGATAATAACGCAGTAATAATAACAAAGTTCATAATATCAGCTGCGTATGGAATACCAATTTTATCAAATACGACTACGAATGGGCTTTCAATTACGCCTGCTTCTTTCCAAGAAATTAATCCTACTAAAATCGTCATTGTTAAAATGAAGAATAACATAATGCGCCATACTGTATTACGGATTGCACGTGGAATTGTTTTTTCTGGATTTTCACTTTCTCCCGCTGCAATTCCGATTAACTCTGTTCCTTGGAACGAGAAGTTAACTGTAATCATTGTAAGTAATACGGCAGCTAGTCCATTCGGGAATAATCCACCATCGCTTACAAAGTTAGAGAAAAGAGGTGCTGCTTCTTTTCCGTCATATGATATAAATCCTAATAATGCACTACCACCAAGAACAACAAATGCAAGAATTGTAATTACTTTAATACTAGAGAACCAAAATTCTAATTCAGCATAACTTTTCGCCGAAATTGCGTTTGAAGCATATAAAATAACGCCGAATACGAGACACCATACCCAAACATCAACATTCGGAAACCATCTTTTCATCATTAAACCGATTGACGTTAACTCTAGTCCTACTGTTACTGCCCAGCCAAGCCAATATAGCCAGCCGATCATAAAGCCCGTTCCTGGTCCAATAAACTTCGTCGCATACTTTTGGAAAGAACCTGAAACTGGCATTGCTACCGTTAACTCTCCAAGACAAAGCATTGTTAAATACATAATAAATCCGCCTACTAAATATGAAAGGATGGCTCCCCCTGGTCCAGCCTGATTAATGGTGTAACCTGAACCTAAGAAAAAACCAGTTCCGATTACACCACCTAGTGCGATCATAAATAAATGTCTACTCTTCATCGTACGATGTAATTTCTCATTCGTTGGTTGCTGCATCTAAATCCTCCCCCTACCAATACCCCTATATCTTGTTAAAATTTTCTGATAATAAAAATATACACGAAAGCGATTACATTTTCTATATAAAATTAAAACTTTTCTGATAAAATAATATAAAAAATCGAATTATCGTAAGATTTAGATTCTATTTAGAGGAAAATAAGGATAAACAAGGAAAAAACCCTTACATATATTGTAAGAGTCACCGAAGTTCTAACCTTCTCGATAAAATTGATAAACTATAATTTACGATAAAATACATACAAGCTACTACTATAAATGTCGGAATCATATAATTTACATTTTGTCCGCTAATAATTTGAGCATTATGCATAAGCTCTGGTAATGATATAGCAACTGCGAGCGACGTATCTTTCAGTAATGAAATAAACTGACTAACAAGCGGCGGGACCATTCTTCTTAATGCTTGTGGCAAAATAATAGACCACAGCGCTTGAACATACGTTAATCCGGAAGACCTCGCTGCTTCGATTTGCCCTTTTTCGATAGATAATAGACCACTTCGAACAATTTCAGATATCATTGCAGCTTCAAATATTGTTAAAGCGACAATTACGGCTGTTATAATTTCTAATTTCAAGCCCACTTCAGGCAGTGCAAAATACGTAAAAAATATAATTAAAAGTAACGGTAAATTCCGAATTACTTCAACGATAAAACCTAGTATTTGTGAGAAGACAGGGATTTTTGTGTACCGTACAATCCCTATTACACTACCAATAATAAAGCTAAGTACAATTGCTACGAGCGCTACCTCTAACGTTATAAGTAATCCTTTTAATAAAAAGAGGATATGATCTCCTGTAATTGCTCCCTTAAAATCCATTTACACCGCCTCCTTTGCTAAGCGTTTTTCTAAATAACGCACTAGCATACTGAGCGGAATTGTTAATATTAAATAAAACATCCCGACAAATATATAGACATCGAACGTAACAAATGTCTTCGTTGAAATTAAATCTCCTTGATACATTAAATCCATACCAGCGATAATTCCGAGTATGGAAGAGTTTTTTACTAAATTGAGAAATTGATTTCCTAAAGGAGGGATTACGATTTTCATCGCCTGGGGTAAAACAATATAATACATTCCCTGTACATACGTTAATCCTGAGGAACGTGCTGCTTCCATTTGACCTTTTGCAACGGATAAAATACCAGCGCGAATGACTTCCGCAATAAACGCTGCAGTATATACGGTAAGCGTAACCGTTCCTGCTACAAAACCATTTAAAGTAATTCCTACTACAGGTAAAGCGAAATAGAATATAAATGCAATTAATACGAGCGGAATATTTCTTACAAATTCTACAATAGCAGCTCCCAACCAATTTAAAATGCGAATCGGTGCAATACGCATTACCGCCAAAATCACTCCTAAAATAAAGCTTCCTATTAATGCAATTACACTAGACATAACTGTATACTTAAACCCTTCTAAATACATATCAATGTTATTCGTTAATATAGAAAAATCAGGCACATATTCTCCCCTCTTTCTTTACAAGAAGAGGATGAGCATCCCTCATCCTCTCACTCTTACTCTTCAATAGGAATAAAGCCCCACTAATTAAAGTTTCACTTTACTTCTCTTGTTTTTGCCCAATCCATTTCTCATACAATTTATCGTATTCTCCATTCGCTTTCATATCTTTTAGCAAGCTATTAATCTCTTTCGTTAAATCATCTGCACCTTTTTGCACTGCGATTCCGTACGGTTCATCCGTAAAAATTTTCCCTACAACTTCATAATTTGAATCTTGTTTTGCCATACCGTAAAGAATTGCATTATCTGTCGTCAAAACATCACCTTTTCCTGCTTTTAACGCCGTAAATGCCTCACTGTAATTTTCAAATTCTAATACAGTCGCTTCCGGTGACTTTTGACGAATGTTATTTGTCGATGTTGAACCTTTTACTGCTAACACTTTTACGCCCTTTTTCACATCATCAATACTTTTAATATCGCTCCCTTTTTTCACGAGTAACGATTGCCCTGCTTTAAAATATACATCTGAAAAATCGACCTCTTTTTTACGTTCTTCCGTAATTGTCATTGTTGCGATAATTGCATCGATGTCACCGTTTTTCAGTAGTGGAATACGCGTTTTAGACGTTACTTCTTTTAATTCTAGTTTCTTTTCATCTCCGAGAATTTTTTTCGCAAGCGCCTTTGCAACATCAACATCAAATCCTTCTACCTGCCCTGTTGAAGGGTTTTTCAATCCAAATAAGTTCGTATCATTCTTCACCCCAACTACTAGTTTCCCTCGCTTCTTAATTTGCTCAACGGCCCCGCCTTGCTTCGTATTCGTTTCTTTCGCCTCATCTTTTTTACTTCCGCACCCAGCAACGACAAGTACGAATAAACATGAAAATACAATTAAGGTGAACAACTTTTTCATTTTAAGCATAAAATTCCTCCTTTAATGATTTAACACTCGGCTTAAAAATAAACGTGCTCTTTCTTGTTCAGGACTTGCAAAAAATTGCGCCGGTGTTGTATCCTCAATAATCTTGCCATCATCCATAAATAAAATCCGATCGGCTACCTCCCGTGCAAATCCCATTTCATGCGTGACAACGACCATCGTCATCCCTTCTTTAGCTAGCGTTTTCATAACATCAAGTACTTCCCCGATCATCTCCGGATCAAGAGCAGACGTAGGCTCATCGAATAGCATAATTTCCGGCTGCATCGCAAGTCCTCTAGCAATTGCCACCCGTTGCTGTTGTCCACCAGATAATTGATGTGGATATACACTGGCCTTCTCCGGGATTCCTACTTTCTCTAAATAAAACATCGCCGTTTTCTCAGCTTCCTCTTTTGAAATTTTATTTACTTTAATAGGTGCTAGTGTAATATTTTGCAGAACCGTTTTATGTGGATATAAATAAAAATGTTGAAAGACCATTCCAATATTTCGGCGTAATTCATTCATATCTGTTTTCGCATTGTGTACCTCCGTATTTTGTACAATTAACTCTCCATCTGTAATTGTCTCTAGCTGATTTATACACCGAAGCAACGTGCTTTTTCCTGATCCTGAAGGTCCAACAACTACTACCACTTCACCTTTTTTCACTTGCACATTAATATCTTTTAAAACTTGAAAGTTGCCATAATATTTATTTACGTTACGAAACTCTATCAACATACTCCCCCCTTCCCCTAACAAAGCATGTACATTCTTTTTATATTCAAAAATAGGCAAAAAAATAACTTCTAGCCTCATTTTGTCCATAAAAAAAAAGCAAAGGCATTTTCCCTTTGCTTTTTCATTTCTATTCTATTAAGTTAAGATACTTCTTCTTTCTTATCTTTTCCGTATTCATGTTCCCAGAAATCAGCATTTTTAATTCCCAATGGCCCTGGATCGAATACTGGATCTTTTCCTTCTTTCTTCTGCTTTTCATAATCCTTTAATGCAACTAATGCAGGTTTTTGTAACAATAAAATCGCAATGATATTTACCCATGCCATAATCCCTACACCGATATCACCTAAAGCCCAAGCCGTTGCTGCTGTTTTTATACAACCGTAGAATACAGCTCCTAAAAATACAAATTTTAATACCATAGACATCCAAGGACGGTCTTTATCACGATTTAAGTACGCGATATTCGTTTCTGCAATGTAGTAATACGCCATAATTGTTGTAAATGCAAAGAATAGTAACGAGATTGCAACGAAACCGTTTCCAAATCCAGGGAAAACAGATTCTACTGCTGCCTGTGTATATCCCGGTCCTGGCTGTGCACCATTTAATTTATTTACGATAAAGTTTTTTCCGCTTGCATCAAATACGTTATACATGCCTGTAATAATCATCATAAATGCTGTTGCTGAACAAACAAATAATGTATCAATGTAAACGGAAAATGCTTGCACTAAGCCTTGCTTAGCTGGATGTGATACTTCAGCTGCTGCCGCTGCATGTGGCCCAGTTCCTTGCCCTGCTTCATTAGAATAAATACCACGTTTTACTCCCCAAGAAATTGCTAAACCGATAATACCACCAAATGCTGCTTCTAATGCAAACGCACTTCTTATAATTAACATAAATGCTTCTGGCAATTTTTCAATATTCATAGCAACAATGACGCAAGCTACTAAAATATAGCCTATTGCCATAAACGGTACGACAACTTGCGCTACGTTAACAATTCGCTTTACTCCACCGAAAATGATAAGAGCTAATACGACAACTAATATAGCCCCTGATACGGTAGTGTTAATTCCAAAAGCTGTTTCTAAACTTACGGCAATACTATTTGCTTGCACACCTGGCAGTAAAAGCCCCGTTGCAAGAATTGTCGCTGCAACGAATACTAAAGCATACCATTTAACTCCTAGACCTTTTTCGATGTAATAAGCAGGTCCACCACGAAACTGCCCTTGATGTTTCGTCTTATATATTTGCGCGAGTGTTGATTCTACATAAGCTGATCCTGCACCTAAAAAGGCTACTGCCCACATCCAAAATACAGCTCCTGGTCCACCGAATGCAACCGCTGTTGCTACCCCAGCGATATTTCCTGTTCCAACACGTCCTGATAACGAAAGTGCTAACGCTTGGAATGAAGAAACACCAGCTTCTGATTTTTCTCCTTGAAATGTCAGCTTCACCAT
The DNA here is from genome assembly GCF_003812125.1 of Bacillus sp. FDAARGOS_527. Taxonomy (NCBI): domain Bacteria; kingdom Bacillati; phylum Bacillota; class Bacilli; order Caryophanales; family Bacillaceae; genus Bacillus; species Bacillus sp. FDAARGOS_527. The sequence continues at coordinate 5,228,577 of NZ_CP033795.1, read as the reverse complement.
TTCTCCTACATGTCTTACTTGTAAAAACTTCGTTCGAATGGAAAAATATAAACCTACTCCTAAACATAAATAAACAAGTGCTGGACTCCAAACAATATTATTTAACCAATTTACGAAAGCTTCCACCATTCCCCCTCCTTATTTATAAATAATATTCAGAATATATATAAAATTATAAGTGTATACTGAATCTAGGACAATATTATTTTAATAAAGTAAACATATTTTTGTATAAAAAAACAAAGTATATATTTGTTTTATATACTTTGTTTTGAACTAAATGTATTATATATTCACAATTGCTTCTCTTTTTATAATTCTTTCGTATAGCTCTTCTGATAATTTCAAGAAGTTATCAGGCATATCTTTCCCTTTAAACTTCTTTTGAAGTGTTCCATATAAACCTATATCACGTAAACGTAAAAATAGTGGTAACGATTCATACCAACTATCAGCTAGCCTATGCTCATATTCGTATCCCTTTCTTAACACTTGTAACTGTTTACGAGCGAACGTCGTCTTCTCTTCCACTGTCCACGGTGTAAATAGAACAGAGTAGTATAGAACCATCGCTAAATCATGTATAAAGTAATTATAAGCCGCATCATCAAAATCAAAGATTGTTAGCTCTTTACCATCATAATGAAAATTACCTGGATGAATATCACCGTGCATAAGACCGAACGTTTCTCTTTCAACTGGAAGAGCCTTAATTTCATCCATTAATACCGCTGCAATCTCTTTCACTTGATTATCCTCTAATTCATTAACAATCCCACTCTCATCTTCTTCCCACGTATCACGATGATCTGTTTTAGGATAGTTCATTGTTAGACGATGCAGTTGTCCAATCGCTTTTCCCCATGCTTCAAAGTAAGCCTCTCCCCAATATGGTGATTCCTCTCCTTTTACTTGCTCACCTTTTGCATATGTAAATAAGGAAACGAAAAAGAAAGTTTCATCCTCTGCTCCGATTTCTTCTACAAGATTTTGAAACGTTGAGTACAGGGGGCCTGCTACCTTTGCTCCGTTCTCTGCAACATATCGTAAAAAATCTAGTTCAGCCTCGACTTCTTTTTTAGAGCGATGCGACGAATGCGTTAAACGTAATACATAGTCTTCATCATTATCACCCTTCGCCTTAAAAATATAATTCTCAAAATCTCCAAGCGGCTTTTCTTCCACTGTTACATGAAATGTCTTTGCTGCTCTTGCTAAAATTTCTTTTGTAAAAACACGTTCTACAGCTATTTCCATATGTATCCCTCCTATATATCTTCTTAATTCGACATAAATGTGAGAAGTACTGCTATGAAATTGAATAATGTACAAAAGACAATGTAACGTAACTTTCAACCCTCTTTTTAAAAAAATAATTCAAGCATAAATTTCTCACAAACGACAAAAATTAACAGAAACAATTGCACTTTAAAAGAGGTGGAAATTATGACCGAACAGGAAAGTTCACAACAAGATAATAACAAAAAGCATATGTTTCCATCACTTCCGGAGAACATTAATTACATTGAAAACAAACTTTCCCATTCAGACGATATAAAAAAATTAGATCTTCCTTTTCAAAACGGAAAAGGAACAATCTTATATATCGAATCTTTAGCAGACCCCAATTTAATCCATCAATTAGCTCTTGAGCCTTTATTAACTCGGTCGGATTTGTCTTTAGATAAAGCTTTTGCCACATTAAATATGAAAAAAGAAACAAATTTAAATTACGGTGTGCAACTTTTATTACAAGGAAAATCATTATATTTTCATGAACAAGTCGACAGTTTTTGTATTTTTGAAACAACTTTATCGTTAAAGAGAGATATAGCAGAACCTGATAATGAAGGCATTGTACGTGGACCACATACTGGTTTTGTAGAGGATCTAGCAACTAATTTAACCTCTATTCGTAAACTCATTAAGAGTCCAAATTTAGTTGTTAAGTATTTTACAATCGGTGAAGAAATGCACACGAAAGTGGCAATTGCTTATATGCAAAATATAGCGAATGACGATTTAATTACAGAAGTGAAAAGAAGATTAGAAACGATTAAAACGGATGCACTTATGTCACCAGGATACATACAAGAATTTATAGAAGATACATCTTTCTCGCCATTTCCGCAGCAATTAAATACAGAGCGGCCAGATAGAGTCGCAGCAAATTTAATGGAAGGACGAGTTGCTATTTTATCTGATGGAGATCCAACAGCGCTTATCGTTCCTGTTACGTTATTTGCCTTCTATCAATCACCAGACGATTATAATAACCGCTGGATTGTCGGTTCTTTCGTCCGAATGATTCGCTTAGTGAGTTTTTTGATTGCTTTTCTCTTACCAGCTATATATATCGCAACTGTAGCCTTTCATCCTGATGTATTGCCGCTCGAACTTGTGTATACAATTAAAGCTTCATTAGAGAAAGTACCACTTCCTCCTATTTTTGAAGCTCTCTTAATGGAGCTAATTTTCGAGTTATTACGGGAAGCTGGTATTCGTTTGCCGAGCAGAGTTGGACAAACAATCGGTATTGTAGGCGGTTTAGTAATTGGTGATGCAATTGTAAAAGCTGGACTTGTTTCTTATACGATGATTATCGTTGTAGCTTTAACTGCTATCTCATCTTTTCTCGTTCCATCAAACGATATGAGTTCAGCTGTTCGAATTCTTCGTTTTCCATTAATGCTTCTTGCTGCCCTATTCGGATATGTAGGAATATCATTCGGTCTCATTATAACTTTCGTTCATTTATGTCAGCTTCATTCTTTTCATACACCATATCTTTCTCCTGTTGCACCAATGCGGATTAAAGATATGAAAGATTCTTTTGTAAGACTACCAATTTGGTCATTTTGGGAACGACCACATGATCCAAAACCGAAAAAAATGCAGCGCCAACATGTAACGAGAGAGGATGAGGACGGTGACAAACACGCAAAGTAAAATTTCGCTAGTTCAATTTACCTTTTTCGTTATTCAATGCCAAATTGGAGTGGGTATACTTTCCCTGCCTAACCGTCTTCACCCAATAGCAAAAGGTGGTGGATGGATTTCCGCGCTCATCGCCGGGCTTGCGATTCAGCTTATTATTTTACTTATGTGGCTTTTCTTAAAACGATTCCCTGATGCAGATATGTATGAAAGTGTTTGTATGCTATTTGGTAATAAGTTTGGAAAACTATTAGGTTTTGCTTATGTTTTTTACTTTACTCTTATTGGTATGACGGTTATGTTGAATGCTTGTAATGTCATTAAAGTATGGATTTTACAAGCTACTCCTTGGTCTGCCATTCTCATGCTATTTACAATAGCTTGTTGTTATGTAGCTTATAACACTTTTAAAGTGATCGTACGATTTTATGTCATGGCCTCTATCCTCATTATTCCAATGGCCCTTTTAATTGCCCTAGGGCTTTCCCGAGCTGATTTCTCTTATATTTTTCCCATTACAGAAGCCGGCTGGTGGAATATAATTCAAGCGTCCAAGGAAACAATTACAGCCATGTATGGTTTTGAAATCATTCTTATCGCTTTTCCAAAAGTAAATGGCAGTTCTGTCGCAAAACTAAAGGCAATTTCTATCGCCAATGGATTTGTAACTCTTTTTTATACTTTTACTGTTTGGATTTGCTTTATCGTATTTAGCCCAAAGCAAATTGAGCTTATTCCAGAACCAGTTGCTTACTTATTACGCTCCTTGCATATCGGGATTATAGACCGAACTGATTTACTATTCATACCAATTTGGATGATAACCGTTGTAGCTTCTATCGCTAGTTATTACTGCGCTGCTTCTATAGGAATTGGACATATATTCAATCTTGGTAATCATAAAAAGGCCGTTCCAATCGTTGGTATTATTGCTTTTAGTGTAGCCTTATTTATCGATACACCTGAAGAATTAAAAGTAATTGCAACTTTCACAGATAAGTTCACCTATATTTTCATCGTTGTCCTCCCTCTTTTATTTCTACTTTATTCGGTAATAAGAAATAAGAAAGGAGAACAGTATGTTCAAAAAAAGAGTTAAATTACTTTTTGTATTATGTACTAGTGCATTCCTTTCTGGCTGCTGGGATCAAGAACCATTAAGGGACGCAAGGTTAGCTTATAGTATTGGATCTGATATTACAGAAGAGAATAAACTCCAGCAAACAATTGAGCTCGTAAAAAGTTCAAGTGGAGAACAATCTTCATTCGAGAATGAAATACATTCAGCAACTGGGCATAACATAAGAGATACAAGCGATGCACTGAAAAAAAATGTGACTGGAAATATTCGTTATTTTAAATATGGTGTTCAATTACTAGGAACCAAAATTTTTAAAAAAGGTATACTACCCTATTTAGATGTCAGCTTTCGGGACCCAACAAACCCAACTGCTTTAGTAAAACTTATTGCAGTAGATGGTGAAACATCCGAGATACTAGAAAAAAAGAAAGTAGGAAATTTACTAATTGGAGATTTTCTAAAGAAAAAAGTGAAAAGCTTAGAAGATATGAGTGTATTTCCAAAAGAAACTTTAGAAACAGCTGCTACAAAAATGTTAGATCCCGGTAAAGACTTTACCCTCCCTTCTATAAAAATAAAAGGAAAAGAAGTAATTACAAACGGGTTAGCTTTATTTAACAATGATAAATTAACTGAGCATTTACCTTTGAAACAATCTGTTTTATTCGTGTTATTAACCGGAAAAATGGGAACAAGTGCCCGTATAACTCAAAAACTTACTAGCGATGAATCTGAGAAGACATCTGACTATTTAACAATGGAAGTGAGCAATCGGAAATTAAAACGCGATTTAAAAATAACAACAGATAAAAAAGGAAATGTTTATGCTCACATTAAGCTTCAATTAAAAGTTATAGCGCTTGAATCCCCGCGAGATAATCTGTATACAATGGCTGACAGAGAAAAACTAAATAAAGAACTATCTAAACAGCTTACGAAAGAAGCGAAAAAAATAACAAACAAACTACAAAAAGCAAATTGTGATGCTTTCGGTATTGGAAGACATCTTATTGCTTATCATCCTGGCTTATGGAAGAAAAAAAATTGGAATAAAGATTATGCAAAAGTAAAATTCAAACCTGAGGTAGAGGTAAATATTTTGTATAGTGGTGTCCTAAAATAAAAGGTTGTATGCCGCTCGGGCATACAACCTTTTTATTTCGTATATCGATAAACAATTGATTCATATGGTCTTAAGTTAAGTTTTGTAATATCCTTGCTAGCATCTGTATAATTCGACAGTAGTATTTCTTGTTTCATTCCATCTAATTGAACGTGCGCTGGTACAGAGTACGTTATTTCTTCTCCATAGAAGTTATTTATAACAAGCAGCACTTCACTTTCTGTAGTACGAGTATATGCCCAAATCTTAGGATCATTTTTATCCAAAATAGCATATTCTCCTTCTGTAATTACATCATACGTTTTTCTAAGTTCTATTAACTTTTTATAATGATAAAATACAGACTCTTTATCTTCTAATGCCTTCTCTACGTTTATTTCTTTAAAGTTTTCAGCCACTGAAATCCAAGGTGTACTTGTTGTAAAGCCACTGTTCATCTCTTCATTCCACTGCATTGGAGTACGGGAGTTGTCACGAGATTTTTGTTTTAAAATCCCGATAATCTCTTCTTTTGATAATCCTTCTTCCAGCTTTATATCATATATATTTAACGATTCAACATCGCGATATTGCTCAATAGACTCGAATTTAGGATTCGTCATACCGATTTCCTCACCTTGATAAATATAAGGTGTACCCTGCAACATATGCATCGCTGTCGCTAACATTTTCGCAGATTCATTTCGGTACTCTCTATCATCACCAAAGCGTGACACAATACGAGGCTGGTCATGATTACACCAGAATAATGCATTCCATCCTCCACCCTTTTGCATTTCAATTTGCCAATTAGACATAATCTCTTTTAATTTAATGAAATCAAAATTCGCTTTCGTCCACTTATCTCCATTCGGATAATCTACTTTTAAATGATGGAAACTAAACGTCATACTTAATTCATTACGCTCAGGGTTTGAATATTTAATACAATTATCAATTGTCGTAGATGACATTTCTCCAACTGTAATTACATCTTTCCCTTCAAAAACATTTCGGTTCATTTCTTGTAAATATTCATGAACACGCGGGCCATCTGTATAATATTTACGGCCATCACTTGTCGCCGTACTTCCGTCATCATTTAAGAACTGTTGATCTTTTGAAATTAAATTAATAACATCTAATCGGAATCCAGTTACCCCTTTATCAAGCCAAAAGCGCATCATATCATATACTTCTTCACGAAGTTTTTCATTTTCCCAGTTTAAATCCGCTTGTGTCTCATCAAATAGATGTAAATAATATTGCTCTGTCTTTTCATCATATTTCCAAGCAGACCCACCAAACTTAGATTGCCAATTATTTTTTTCATCACGCCAAATATAGTAATTACGATATGGACTGTTTTTATCTTCCTTCGCTTCTTTAAACCACTTATGCTCCGTCGAACTATGATTTACAACGATATCAAGCATAATTTCAATGTTACGTGCTTTCGCTTCTTCTAAAAGCTCTTCAAACTCTTCCATCGTTCCGTAAGATGGATCAATATTGTAGTAATCACTTACATCGTATCCATTATCATTTTGTGGCGATTGGTATATCGGTGTTAACCAAATATAATCTACTCCGAGTTCTTTTAAGTAATCTAGTTTTTCTGTAACCCCTTTTATATCACCGGTTTCTTTATTGTAATAGCTATTAAAGCTCTTCGGATAAATTTGATAAACTACACTTTTATGCCAATCCTTCATGTTTAACTTCCTCCTACTTCTGTTTTACTCGTTTTGCAAATAACCACGTTAACGCAAATGGAATTACAACTGCGATAATCATTCCGACAATAAACATTGGAATCGATTTCGGAATGATAGAAATAAATGCTGGTAATCCGCCAATTCCGATAGCAGGTGCTAATACACCATTTAACGTAATAAATATTGCTGCCACAGCCGATCCTATAATCGCTGCATAGAACGGGAATTTATTTCGTAAGTTTACACCAAACATAGCTGGCTCTGTAATACCGAAATATGCCGAGATTGCTGATGTAGATGCCATACTTTTATCATTTTGATTTTTAGAAATCCAGAACATCGCAAGTGCCGCACTACCTTGCGCAATGTTAGAAAGGGCAATCATTGGCCAAATGAATGTACCACCGTGTTGTGCAATTAATTGTAAATCGATAGCAATAAACATATGATGCATACCTGTAATTACAAGTGGTGCATATAATGCTCCAAACAATACTGCTCCAACTACCGGTACTGTTTCATATACACCTACTAATCCAACTGTTAATAAATCTCCAATATGACGTGTAACTGGACCAATAATCCCTAATGCTAACACACCTGTTACGACAATCGTTGTAATTGGTACAACTAACAATTGAATTGCATTTGGTACATGTTTCTTTAAGAAGATTTCCACTTTACTTAATACAAATGCTGCTACTAAAACTGGCAAGATTTGACCTTGATACCCTACCTTTTCAATTTGAAATAATCCTAAAATATCGAAGTACTCAATCTTTTGTCCGTCTAAACCAGTTGCTGCTTTTCCGTAATCCCACGCGTTTAATAATGCTGGATGCACAAGCATTAATCCCATAACAATCCCTAATATCGGACTACCACCAAAACGCTTCGTTGCTGACCAACCGACAAGTGCTGGTAAGAATACGAATGCTGTATTCGCCATCATATTAATTAAATCCCAAAGCCCACCTAAGTTCGGATACACATCTAATAAATTTTTCCCATCAAAAAATAAGTCCTTTGCGCCTAATAGATTGTTAATACCCATTAGTAAACCAGCTGTTACGATCGCTGGTAATATCGGCATAAATACATCAGAAAATATTTTTACAAACTTTTGAGCTGGATTTAACTTCTGATTTCCAGAATCTTTTACGTCAGCTACAGTCGATTCTTTCATACCTGCAAGCGTTATCAATTCAGCGTAAACACGATCTACATCCCCTGGACCGATTACAATTTGAAATATCCCAGCGTTATGAAACGCTCCCTTCACTAATGAAACAGACTGTAATTTATCATTATCTATTTTACTTTCATCTTTTAAAGCGATACGGAGTCTCGTCACACAATGTGCAGCTTGTTCAATATTGTCTTTCCCACCAATATACTGCAACACTTCCTCTGCTGTTTTACGATAGTCTTTCCCCATATTCCCGTCCCTCTTTTCTTTTTTTGATACCGTTTACAATTACATATTAACTCGTATATATAAGTTAGTCAACACTCATATATACGAGTTTGAAAATTTTTATAAAAAAAGAGATGAAACGTTATTGCGTTCCATCTCCTTATTTTCTCCGCGCCACATCCGAAAAATGAAAAATATCTAAGCGGTGGCGTGATTCTGTATATTCGAACTGACTTCCATCATAAAAGTGCGTAAAGTTTTTCACAACGACAACATAGTCTGTTCCATTTAAATCTAAATACTTTCTATCGTCCTCTGTACATGGTTGCACTTCAATTACCCTCTGTGAGTAACTAATATGAAGACCTAGTTCTTTCTCAATGTATTTATAAATAGATTCCGCTGCAATTTCACTCGTTAATCCAGGGATATATTCCGATACAAAATGATTGATATCCAAAATTACTTTTTCTCCATCAATATTTCGTACGCGTTTAATATGATCTATTTCTGTCTTCTCTTTCACATTTAATAGCTTTGCAACCTCTTTTGTCGCTTTTACTTTCTCCATTTCCACGACTTCTGTAATACAATGGCGTCCTAAACGTTCATTTTCTTCTTGGAAACTTACAATACCACCAAAGTTGAATTCAATGTTTTTTCGCTTTAAAACAAAAACACCTTTTCCGTGTATTTTTTGAACATATCCACGTTCTTGTAATAAATCTACAGCTTTTCTTACAGTACCGCGGCTCGCTTCATATTGCTTCATTAATTCAGTTTCTGATGGGATTTTGCATCCCTCTTTTAATTGCCTATTATCAATAGAATTACTGATTTCTGTATAAATTTGTTCATACTTACTCATCATCTACAATAGCCCCTTGTCACCTTCTAGTTCTATATGTATTATACCATGCTACACTCTTCTGCCAATCTCTCACTTATTTTCCAGTATAGGAAAAATAAAGGTAAATATTTAATCTCTAAAACGTATTTTTATAAAAATTTTTATATTTTTCTTTTCATTCAAAAAAACATGTAGTATACTAACTTCAAAATCAGAGGAGAAAGGGAGCAAAGAACTATGCTTACTTATACAACAATTGTAGTTACATTTGCACAAAAACATCATCATCATACGTAACCCTTGAAACCTAGCGGAAAAATTACGCGTAGGTACAAGGGTTATTCCCGTTGTACCTACGCTTTGGCGAAGAGCCATGTAGGTATTTTTTATCTACATGGCTCTTTTTTTATTGCCAAAAAGCTAGTAAAAAATGATGTTTAAGCAAATATTACTACAAAGGAGTTAACAAAAATGGAAACGAAAAAATGGGGATTATGGGTTTTAACAGCTTTTGTTATCGGGAATATGGTTGGCGGTGGCGTATTTATGCTCCCAGCAAATTTAGCACAAGTATCAGGTCCAATGGGTTCTACACTTGCATGGAGTATTACAGGACTTGGTGTATTTATGATTGCACTCGTATTTGGAAATTTAGCAATCCGAAAACCAGAATTAAAAGCGGGGCCACAAAGCTATGCTCAAGCGATGTTCCCTTCAAAAAAAGCGGGTAAAGTTGCAGGCTATAGTATGGCATGGGGATATTGGGCTGCGAACTGGGCTGCAACAGCATCCGTTATTATTTCCTTTGCTGGATATTTATCAACATTCTTTCCAGTTTTACAAAGTAAGCAAATTCTCTTTTCAACGAACGGATTTTCACTAGAACTTGGAAAAGGATTAACGTTCCTCGTATGTAGCCTTATGTTATGGGGAATTCAATATATTCTTTCTCAAAATATTGATCGTGCTGGAAATATGAATCTTCTTGCTACTATTGCAAAAATTATCGGATTTACAATGTTTATTGTAATCACATTATTCATTTTCAATGCCTCTAATTTCGGAGACGGGCAAACATTTATGAATGAAGCAGGACAATCCATTTCGTTAGGTGGACAAATCAATTCAGCTGCTATTGCAACACTTTGGGCATTTATCGGTATTGAATCGGCTGTCATGCTTTCTAATCGTGCAAAATCTCAGCGGGATGTAAAAAAAGCTACCATTTTCGGATTAATTATCGCTCTTCTTATTTACATGTCAATTACGCTACTTACAATGGGAGCTCTCTCTCAAGATGCTTTAAAAGACTCTCAAAAACCATTAGTAGACGCATTAAATTTAGCAATTGGCAATAAAGGCGCATATATAATGGCTTTACTTGCACTTGTATCTTTATTTGGATCTACAGTTGGCTGGATCGTTGTTAGTTCAGAGGTTCCTTATCAGGCAGCAAAAAATGGGCTTTTCCCTAAATTTTTCGCGAAAACAAATAAAAAAGGTAGTCCTTCAAAATCATTATTTATTACAAATGTGATGACGCAAATTTTCTTATTCTCAACGATTTCTGGTACCGTATCAGAAGCTTATAATTTCGCTATCGTTGTAGCAACATTAGCTTATTTAATTCCATACCTTGTTTCTACGCTGTACCAATTCAAATTAGTTATTACAGGAGAAACGTATGATATAATGCCTGGCTCTCGAATAAAGGACGGCATCATTACTACATTAGCATTCATATATTCTATTTGGGTTATCAAAACGGGAACTGCTGATTTAAAAACGTTCTTCTTAGGAATCGGATTGTTCGTATTAGGTCTTATTCTTTATCCTGTACTAATGAAAGACTCACAAAAAATGAATTAAAAAAGGAGAAGCTTCTGGCTTCTCTTTTTTATTAGAAGTCTATAATTAACTTTTCCTTTAACTCTGCTACAGATAAAGGTTTTGCATAATAAAATCCTTGTACATAATCACAGCCCATCGATTTTAATAAGCTTTCTTGCTCTACTGTCTCTACCCCTTCAGCAACTACTGCTAAATGTAAGCTATGGGCAATTTCAATAACAGATTTTACAATCGTTCGCTCTGGCTGTGCATGATCATAATGAAATTCACGAATAAAATTACGATCAATTTTTACTATATCCAGCGGTAGTTGTTTTAAATAATATAAGGAAGAATAACCCGTTCCGAAATCATCTAAAGCAATTAAAATACCCATATTTCTTAATTCTTGTAATGTAGCAATAATATAATCAAAATGACGAACAGCAATGCTTTCCGTTATTTCTAAAATTAAACGATTTGCGGGAAATCCAGTTCTCCTTAAAATGCTACGTACAGATAAAATAAAACGCTTTTGCATTAATTGTTGTATGGATAAATTCACAGATAACTTTAGTCCTTCTTCATACTCTGGCAATGTTTTAAACAAGCGACATGACTTTTCTAATACCCAGTCTCCTAATTTTATAATAAGTCCAGATTCTTCAGCTACTGGGATAAATTCGCCTGGTGAAATAGGTCCTTCTTCTGTCGAACAACGCGCTAAAGCTTCAATACCAGTATATTTCTTCGTTTTCAAATCAATAATAGGCTGCAGTGCCACATCTAACTCTTCATCACGAATTGCCTTTTGCAAAGCAAATTCAATTTTCATTCTACGATTTATTTTCGCACGTAACTCATCTGTAAAGAAACACGCTGCATTTCTTCCCTGTTCTTTCGCACTATACATAGCTAAATCTGAATTCTTCAATAGGGTTTCTACATCTTGTCCATCTTGAGGATATGAGCACAGTCCTAGACTAGCTGAAATGTATACTTCATGACCTTCAAGCATAAATGGTGCCTGAAAGCATGACAATACAGATGTCGCTAGCTGCCTCATCTCATCTTGTGTATGATTGTTTGTTAACAACACAAATTCGTCGCCACCCAGCCTAGCCAGAACATCTTTCTCTCCTAGCACATAATGCAACCGTGAAGCAACTTCGCTTAAAAGTAAATCTCCTATCATATGACCTAGCGTATCGTTTACTAATTTAAAACGATCCAAATCAAAATAAATCATACCAAACTCTTTTTTATCTGCAATCAATTCGTTAACAGTCGTTATTAATTGTAAACGGTTCGGTAAACTCGTTAAAGCATCATGATACGCAAGCTCCCTATAACGACTTTCACTTAACCGCAACCTCTGTTCTGCTTCTTTCCTACTACTAATATCATTTCGGATCGCAATAAATTGATATGGCTCTCCTTTTTCATTTAAAAATGGAACAATTGTTGTTTTAACCCAATAATATGTACCATCTTTTGCTTGATTTCGAATCTCACCTCTCCATACTTTACCGCTCAAAATACGCTTCCATAGCATTTGAAAAAATGTTTTCGGATGATGTCCTGAATTTAAAATACGATGATCTTTCCCTATTAACTCTTCTCGTGTATATTTGGAGATTTCACAAAACTTATCATTTACATATGTAATAAGACCCTTTCGGTCTGTAATCGCAACAATTGAAGACTCATCTAATGCTAACTTTAAATCTCGCAATGAAGATTCATATAATGCATGACCTCTTTGTTCTAGCATGCGCATCTCTCCTTGCTTCCTATCTGACTAAAACACAACTTGTTTCTTTTCATAGAAATAGAGATATTTCATTTCCTAATAATCATCCTTTACATACATCACGTTTTGAAATATGTCGATTAAAATAACATAATATTATTTGTAATAAAAAGCAATATAATACCTTTTCAATTATACGTAGCAGTTTCTTATAGCTAACTCTATACAACTCTTCAAGAACATATATATAAAGTGAAACTTTAATCAGTGGGGAGTGTTGATCTCCGCCTAACTTCCTTGCTTCCGCTGAATTTTGAGGTGGGGGGCTTACTACCCTTTAATGCGGGATAAATTAAAATTATTATATATGTTTTTTGAATTATAATAACAAAATATTAACATATTTTCACCTTAATTTTGGAAGTATTTTATAAATAAATACTTTATTAAACAAAAAAAGAGGATAGCCTCTTTTTTTATTTAATACGGATATGTTGTTTGTTGATACCCCGGATATGGTGTTGGATATAGCACTGGATATGGCGCTGGATAAGTTACTGGGTACGGCGCTGGATAGTAGCCTCCACCTGCTGCACCCGTTAATGCACCTGCTGTAAGCCCACCTAACACACCTCCAGCAAAACTTCCAGGGAAAAATCCACCGCCCCATGAGCCGCCACCCCAGCCCCATCCACCTCCGTGATGGTGATGATGATCATGGTGATTGTGCCCACCATGGTGGTGATGTCCGCCGTTATGATGGTGCCCTCCATGATGATGATTACGATAATACAATCCGTTATTTTCTATATAATTCATATTTCCCCTCTCCTTTTCCATTTTCTCATCTTAATAGGTATTGTAAGAATAATATGGATCTTGTTGGTAACCTGTATAATAAGAATAATCCGAGTAATACGGATAACCATATCCGCCATAACCAAATCCAGGGCTGAGTAATGCTCCCGCTACAAACCCTGGAAAGAAACCTCCACCAAAAAATGGTGAATGTCCAAAACCACCATGAAAACCTCCGTGACCGAAACCACCACCGTGACCAAATCCTCCAATTGGACGACCATACATTTTATTCACCTTCCTTTTCTCTTTAAAAACGTAACAATACACTGTATGTAGGACAAATGCGGAAAGTATGGGGAAATACCTACATTTTGTAAAAAACAGAAAACACTTTATAATAAAGTGAAACTTTAATCAGTGGGGGGCTTACTGCCCATTAAAGTGGGATAAAAATGTCACATTACATCCGCTATTTAGGAAGTCTATATTGAAGAAAGATTAGAGGAATTATATAGAAATGAAGAAACCTATTGTCCAATTACTATTAATATTTACAATTGTATCTATCGTTCTTTTCCTATTAAATACATCGTATATTTCGTTATATACATTTGTCGGCGTTCTCTGGTCCATCACAATTGTAGGAATTTCATTCGTTATTTTTATCGAAAATAGGTCTCCTCAAAGTACCTTAGCGTGGTTTTTAGTATTAGCACTTCTTCCCGTTGTAGGTGTACTTTTATACTCTATTTTCGGGCGTAGCCGTTGGAGAAGAAAAAAGCATCTCCATCGTTCAGAAGAACAAAGAAAATTATTCCGTGAAATATTAGAAGGAAGACGACTAGAGTTATCACTCAAAGTCCCATTAAGTGAACGCTCTACCCATTTAACAGAAGTTGTACAAAAATTTGGAGGCGGGCCTGCCGCAGATAGAACAACTACCAAACTTTTAACAAACGGAGATCAAACATTTTCAGCAATTTTGCAAGCTATCGAGCAAGCAAAACATCATATACATATTCAATACTATATTTATAAATCTGATGAGATTGGTACAAAAGTTCGGGATGCTTTAATAAACAAAGCAAAAGCTGGTGTTATTGTACGCTTCCTTTATGATGGATTAGGAAGTAATACGTTAAGAAGACGCTTTTTAAAACCTATGAAAGAAGCTGGGATTGAAATTGTTGAATTTGATCCTATTTTTTCAGCTTGGTTACTTGAAACCGTCAATTATCGTAACCACCGTAAAATCGTCATTGTAGATGGAGAAATCGGTTTTACTGGAGGACTTAACGTCGGTGATGAATATCTTGGCCGTTCAAAAAAGTTTCCCGTTTGGCGTGATAGTCATTTAAAACTCGAAGGAAAAGCGTTATATAAATTACAAGCAATTTTTCTAGAGGACTGGCTCTATGCATCTAGTGGTTTGAAAACCTATTCTTGGGATCAATTTATGAATAGACAATACTTCCCAGGTAAAGAAATTTCAAGTGCAGAAGGTGCCGTGCAAATTGTAGCAAGCGGGCCAAGCTCAGATGATAAGAGCATTCGCAATACATTATTAGCTGTTATGGGCTCGGCAAAAAAATCTATTTGGATTGCTACACCATACTTTATTCCAGATCAAGAAACTTTAACATTATTACGTTTAAGTGCAATATCTGGCATAGATGTACGCATTTTATATCCTGGTAAAAGTGATAGTATTATTAGTGACCAAGCATCTCAGTCCTACTTCACTCCACTTTTAAAAGCTGGTGCCTCCATTTATAGTTATAAAGATGGCTTTATGCATGCAAAAATTGTACTTGTTGATGATAAAATTGCAACAATCGGAACAGCAAATATGGATGTACGAAGCTTTGAATTGAATTATGAAATTATTAGCGTACTGTATGAATCAGAAACTGTTCATAATATTAAACGTGATTTTGAAGAAGACTTTAAGCATTCCACTGAAATTAAATGGAACGCTTTCCAAAAAAGAAGTATCAAAAAACGAATATTAGAGTCTTTTATGAGGCTCATTTCTCCTTTACTATAAGTAATCAATGTACAATTGATTGCTTTTTCTTTTATATTTGTCCCCTCTCCTTTTCTTTGCATACCATATTAAAACAAGTTATCATAAGATGTATTACTTTATGAAAATAATGTTAGGTGGGACATACATGTTAGAACAATTTCATATACATGCTGATTTAAAACAGCAGCTTTCTACAATTCACGAAAAGAATAAACAAGAAGCTGGTGAAAATGCACATTTAATCGGTACAAAAATATATAAAGCATCTGATAATAGCATTATCGAAGATGCCATTACAGCACTTCTTCTTGGCAAAAATATTCTATTAAAAGGGCCGACTGGTAGTGGTAAAACCGTACTAGCTGAAACACTTTCTTCTTTATTCCAAAAACCAATGCATAGTATTAACTGTTCTGTCGATTTAGATGTAGAAGGTATTTTAGGATACAACACACTACAAACGAAAGATGGCGCATCTGAAGTTACATTCGTTAACGGTCCTCTTATGAAAGCAATGAAGAACGGCCATTTCCTATATATTGATGAAATCAATATGGCAAAACCTGAAACGTTACCACTTCTTCACGGTGCATTAGATTACCGTAAAATGATTACAAATCCATTTACACAAGAAGTTGTATACGGTGATGATGAGTATCGTGTAATCGCAGCAATTAATGAAGGCTACGTTGGAACAAGTGAACTAAACGAAGCGTTAAAAAACCGTTTCGTTATTATTGAAGTTCCCTACATCCAAGGTGATACATTAAAAGAACTATTATTAGCAGAATCAAAACTAAAAGATGTTACAACAATTGAAAAGTTCGTTGCATTTGCAAGCGATCTTATGCCTTTAGCTCGTGATGGCCGCGTAAGTGAAGAAGCAGCAAGTATTCGTGGCATTATCGATGCATGTGATTTAGGTGTATATATTCCCGTTATGCGTGCAATTGAACGTAGTATTATCGCAAAATTAAACGATGAAACAGAACAAATGACTGTCCGTGAATTAGCAGAAAGTTATTTCTTTGAGGGATAATTCATGAGACAAATTTTTAGTGACAAAAAAATTGATGCGTCGCTGTTTCTACAAATGGAAAACTTAATGTATGCCCTTCTCAAAGAAGATGATGCCTACCTTGAGTATGGCTATAAAGCATACTACGACGAAATTGAAAAAAAGGTTGTCATTAGTCACTTTTGGGATGATCGAAAAGAAGAGGATACAGTAATCGGATTAAAAAGCGAAGTGTTTTTAAAAGCACTTGGTAATAAACATTACTCGGACATGACTTTAATTCGTTCTTATGCAATTGAATTGCAAGAATCACCCTTAAAAAAGTTTTTAACACAATTATTTGTTCTATTAGAAGATTTACGTGTTGAGGAAATCGTAAAAAACTTACGCCCTGGCACAAAGCATGTTTTTAAAAGAAGAAAAGAAATGTATCGCAATTACTTTAGCTCACAAAATGAAATCAATCGTGTTCGTAACTATCACGGTGATCGTCTATTTTGTCTATGCTATCTTTCATTAACGAGCGATAAATATGAAATGTTTAATAATGAATATTTCGAGCAAATTGAAGCTATTTTGCATGAAACATTCCAAGCTCGTAATACGGAAGATATTATGTATATCGTTGAGAAAATTCGCTATCGCTTAGAGGAGCTTCTTGAAAGTGATATGCTGAACAACTATTTCGGGCATGCACCGCTTTATTTATCTGTCATTGCAGATGAAAAAAACTGTCGCGTCGAAGATTTAGCAAACGATGATACGCAGCTCATAGATGACGATGAAAATAAAAACAAAATGGATGAAAGCTTCTCAACATGGCACCGTGAAAATAAAAACAATGAAAACGAGAACTTTTTACGCTTTGAATTAGAAAGCGGAACAAAAACAAATATGATGGGTGACACTGCTCGCGAATCAGAAGATGGCGACCAAGCACTTGGCTCTGTACAAGGTACTTCTCAAAAAAGTACACAATCTAACTTTGATGGTGCTGACACAAAAGAAGCAAGAGCTTCTCACGCTTCTAGTCAAAATGATGGTGCATATGGTAAATATAACACTGGCGCTTCTCATACATTTAAAGAAGCACGTAAACCAAATCCTGATGAGAAAAAGGATTACCAAGCTATCAAATCAGTCGTTAATAAAGATGTAAAAGAATTAAAGAAAATTATCGAAAAAACGATTGAAAATAAAACGAATGCAAATAGTGATAAATATTACGGAAGACTTCGTAAGAAATTCCTTCGTATTTATACTGAAAAGCAGCCTCGCATGTTTTATAAAAAAGGGCAAGAATCACAAGAGCTCGACGTTGCATTCCAACTATTAGTAGACTGCTCTGGTTCTATGTATAACAAAATGGAAGAAACGAAAAAGAGTGTGGTCCTATTCCATGAAGCGTTGAAATCTTTAAAAATCCCGCACGCTATTAGCGGATTTTGGGAAGATGCTTCTAGTGCTAAACCTGAAGATAAGCCGAACGTTATCCATGAAGTTGTAACGTATAAAAACTCAACGTTACCAAACGTTGGTCCAGAAATTATGCAGCTTCGCGAAGAAGAAGATAACCGCGACGGATATATTATTCGTATCGTTTCTGAAAAGCTTGCAAAAGGACCAGAAAAACATAAATTCTTACTTGTCTTCACAGACGGTGAACCTTCTGCGCTAGACTACCAACAAGACGGTATTTTAGATACGCATGAAGCTGTCAAACTTGCTCGTAAAAGTGGTATGGAAGTAATCGGAATTTTCATCGAAGAAGGCGAAGCGAAAGAAGCAACTTATCAATTAATGAAGAACATTTATAACCATCACTTCTTAGTTGCAAATCACGCTGAAGATTTACGTCTGAAGATTAAACCACTATTGAAAAAGTTATTACTGAAGACGATTGAATAGAAAAACAGGAGCTTTGCGCTCCTGTTTTTTTCTTTCAATCACTTTGTTTCTGGCTGAAACTTGTATGGAATGGCTACTGCTAATAATGAATCGAATCCTCCATCGTAGAATGGGAATCGTTCATTTGCGATTGATCGATCCACCCACTCTATTGCGGAAATTTCCTCTTCATCTTCTGCCATAAGTTCCCCTTTTACTACACTCGCTCGGAATGTAAATAATAGTGCATGATTCCCTGATTCTTCAAAGAATTTTTCGTTAATCGCAACAAGTCCACCTGCCATAGCCGTTAAACCTGTCTCTTCGTTTACTTCCCTTACTAGAGCTTTCTCTAACGTTTCACCCTTTTCAACAGCCCCACCCGGCAATGACCAAACATTTTATTCTACATTATGTACCATTAATATTTTATCTGTTTCTTCGTCATGTATTAGTGCATATACGACATCAACTCTTTGCATGTTGCTTTTCTCCTTCAATTAACTCATCCATTGTAAATAAAGAATGTAGTTGTAAGCCATCTTCTAATAAGTTTTCTCTTCCCTCTTTTGTTCGTTCAATTACGCCTAAAACATGATGTACATTCACGCCTAGTTCTCTTAAATCTTTCGTGCTTAATAGTATTTGACCACCTGTCGTAATAACATCTTCAACAACACAAACATTTTTCCCAGCAATATCAACGCCTTCTGCTAACTTGCATGTACCGTACTTCTTCGCTTCTTTTCTCACAAATACAACTGGTATACCTGTTTGTAAAGATAATGCTGTTGCTACTGGGATTCCTCCCATCTCTAAACCTGCCAGCACTTCTGTCTCAGGAGGAATGAGCTCTTTCAATTGCTTAGCAATTTCTACTAGCAGTACTGGATTAGATTCAAATAAGTACTTATCAAAGTATTGATTTGATACTTGTCCTGATCGAAGCTTAAATGTTCCCGTTAAACGTGACGTATTGTAAATTTCCTTTGCTAACTCCCATTTCTCCATTCCCTGTCTCCCCTTTACACACAAATTAACTCATTCTATCACATTTGCAATTATTTGTATATTCCCAAAACACAAACAAAAAGGGTCAATTCCTAAGAATCGACCCTTTTTATTAATTCATCACTAACTCAGCTGTGAGCTTTTTTTTTAACTTAGCCAACATGTCCGTTGTCATTTTGTCTAAATCGTATTCTGCTTTAAAGCCCCACTCTTTCATCGCTGCTGTTGCATCAATAGAGTTTGGCCAGCTATCAGCGATTGTTTGACGAGCAGGATCTACAGCGTAATCCATTGTAAACGTCGGGATGTGTTTACGAATTGCTGCTGCGATTTGCTCTGGCTCAAAGCTCATTGCTGTAATATTGAACGCGTTTCTATGCACAAGTTTACTTGGATCAGCTTCCATTAATGAAATGATCGCTTGTAAAGCATCTGGCATATACATCATATCCATGTATGTTCCTTCTGCAATGTATGAGGTGTATGTGCCTTTTTTAATCGCCTCATAATAAATTTCAACTGCATAGTCAGTTGTTCCGCCTCCTGGAGGAGCTACGTAAGAAATTAAACCTGGGAAACGTACACCGCGCGTATCAACACCAAACTTTTGATGATAATAATCACATAGTAATTCTCCTGCTACTTTGTTTACCCCATACATCGTAGTAGGACGCTGAATTGTATCTTGTGGCGTATTATCTTTCGGCGTTGATGGACCGAATGCACCGATAGAACTTGGTGTGAAAAACTTACAGTTTAATTCACGAGCTGCTTCTAATGCATTTACAAGTCCGCCCATATTTAAATTCCATGCAAATAGCGGATTTTTTTCCGCCGTTGCTGAAAGTAAAGCTGCTAAATGAATAATTGTATCTACTTCATTACGCTTTGCAATATCATGTAGTTTTTGTCCATCTGTTACATCTAACGTTTCAAAAGGACCAGACGTTACTACTTCACTATCTGTTTCACGAATATCTGTTGCAATAACATTTGATGCGCCGTATACATCACGAAGTTTCATTACTAGTTCAGAACCAATCTGCCCTAAAGAACCGGTTACTAGAATTTTTTTCATTTTCCCCACTCCTCATTTGCAAGCTATTCAAAAGATGTCGTTACTTAAATGATGCCCATTTCTTTCCCTACTTTTTCATACTTACGAATTGCTTCATCTAACATTTCTTTCGTATGAGCTGCTGTAGGCATATTACGAACGCGTCCGGTTCCTTTTGCTACAGTTGGGAACACGATAGATTTTGCGTATACGCCTTCTTCATTTAGACGTTTACTAAATTCTTGTGTTAACACTTCATCCCCAATAATACAAGGTGTAATTGGCGTTTCACTTTCTCCGATGTTAAAGCCAAGTTCTTTTAATCCTTGTTTTAAATAGCGACCATTTTCCCACAGACGATCATGTAACTCTGTGCTTTCCATTAAGATTTCAATTGATCTCATGCAAGCTGCAGCATCAGCTGGTGTTAATGCTGTAGAGAATAAGAATGGACGTGAACGAACTTTTAACCAGTCAATTAAGTTTTGTTTCCCTGCTACATATCCACCAATTACCCCAATTGCTTTTGATAATGTACCAATTTGGAAATCAACTTTATCAGACAGACCGAAGTGCTTTACAGTTCCTGCACCTTTACCCAGTACACCTGAACCGTGTGCATCATCTACGTATGTCATTAAATCTAATTCTTCTGCAATCTCAACAATTTCTGGTAGTTTTGCAACATCTCCATCCATTGAGAAGACACCGTCTGTAATTACCATTAATTTATTGTAAAGACCTGATTCTTTCGCCGCGATTGCTTTTTGGCGTAAATCTTCCATATCAGAATGTTTATAAACAATAATTTTTGCCTTTGATAGACGACTACCATCAATAATAGAAGCATGGTTTAACTCGTCTGAAAGAATCGCATCATTTTTATCCATAACGGCTGAAATCGCTGCCATATTACAGTTAAATCCTGATTGGTAAGCGATTGCTGCTTCTGTATGTTTAAACTTTGCAATTGTTTCTTCTAATTTAATATGCAAATCTAAAGTGCCGTTAATTGTACGAACCGCTCCTGCTCCAACGCCGTACTTATGAATTGCACCAATTGCTGCTTCTTGCAAACGGCTATCTGTTGCTAATCCAAGATAGTTGTTTGAAGATAAGTTAATATATTCTTTTCCGCCAATTGTAATGATCGGTCCATTTGAACTCTCAAGCGGATCAATTACGTTATAAAGCCCCTTTGATTTTAAATCCTCTAAATTTTCTTCTAAAAATTTTGCAAGTGTTTTACTAGACATCGTGAAGCCTCCCATCGTTCATGTAAGCGAATTATTGTCTTAATAGTTCTAATAATCCCTCTACTAGCTTAACACGTTTTCAGAATTTATTATAGAAAAATAGTTTAAAGTAACCGCTTACAATTCTAGATTATATATGATTCATTACAAGAAATCTATCATTTACTTTTCATATTTGGTAGAATAAAAAAAATATGTAAGGGGGCTTCAATCATGGCATTTACTGAATCTAATGTATATAATAACGAAGCATTTTTTGAACAATATATGAAACGAAGATACCGAGAAAATAGCCCAAATGAATCACTTGAAAAGCCAGCCTTTTTTCAACTCATTGGTGATGTGAAAGGAAAACGAATTCTCGATTTAGGCTGCGGTGACGCAAAATTTGGCAAGGAATTATTAGAAAAAGACTGCCACTCTTACACTGGTATTGAAGGCTCCGAACTTATGTATAAAAAAGCTAAAAAACAACTAGAAGATAAAAATGGGATCGTCCATTTTTTAAACCTCAAAGACTACACATACCCCCCTGCTACTTTTGATTTAGTAACATCTAGACTCGCCTTACATTATATTGAACATCTTCCTATCATTTTTCAAAATGTGTACGAAACTTTAAAAACAAATGGAACCTTTACTTTTAGCGTTCAACATCCTATTATTACCTCTTCATTTGAAAGCTTACAAACGAGCGGGAAAAGAACGAACTGGCTCGTCGATGATTATTTTAAAATGGGTAAACGCGTTGAACGTTGGATTGATCAAGAAGTTATTAAATATCATCGTACAATGGAAGAATATTTTACACTATTACAACAAGCTGGATTTACAATTACAAATTTAAAAGAAGCTACACCAGATCAAACTTATTTTCAAAGCGCGGAAGAATATGAACGTCGTTTACGTATTCCCCTCTTTCTCTTATTCTCTTGCCGAAAATAAAAAAGACGATGAACCTCTCATCGTCTTTTTCATTATCTTATTGCCTGAGCAACCTCTTTACGTACACGTCTTCCTTTTCCATGCGGAATACAAAGTGGCGTCCCAAATAATGGATCTGTACTGATTTGACACTCCATTCGGAATACATCACGTACTAGCTTCTCATCTACTACTTCTTCTGGCTTACCTTGTGCATATATTTGTTTATCTTGAATGGCTACAATATTGTCTGCATAACGACATGCTAAATTTAAATCGTGTAATACCATGACAATTGTTCTTTGTTCTGTTTCATTTAATTCGAATAATAAATCAAGCACTTCAATTTGGTGAGTCATATCTAAATAGGTAGTAGGCTCATCCAGTAAAATAATATCTGTATCTTGTGCAAGCGTCATTGCAATCCAAGCACGTTGTCGTTGTCCACCTGAAAGAGCATGCACATCACGCTCAGCAAATTCTGTCATCCCTGTTGCTGCAAGTGCCTTCTGTACCATTTCCTCGTCTTTTTCTGACCACTGTTTCAGCCATGTTTGATATGGATAACGTCCTTGCTTTACAAGTTGCAATACTGTAAGCCCTTCAGGTGCTTGCGGTCCTTGCGGTAAAATTGCCATTTGACGAGCAATTTGCTTCGTTTGCATACTTTGAATGGCTTGATTATCTAACAAAATGTCACCAGTTGTTGGCTTTAATAATCTAGCTAGTGAACGTAATAAAGTTGATTTTCCGCAACCGTTAGAACCGATAAAGATTGTAATTTCGCCTTTTGGAATTTCTAAATTCAACTCATCAATAATAATCGTTTCACCATAAGACAACGTCAAACGTTTCGTCTCCAATGCTTTTTGCATATTCATCTCCCTTTATGAATTCCGACTTTTATAAAGTAAATAAATAAAATAAGGTGCACCAATTGCTGATGTAAATACTCCTGCTGGAATTTCAAGTGGGGTGAAAACTGTACGCCCAATTAAATCTGCAGCAAGTACTAAAATTGCACCAACAATCGCCGCAACTGGGAGTAATGCACCGTATAAAGAACCAACTAGTCTTCGTGAAATATGAGGTGCCATTAAACCGACAAATCCAATTCCTCCAGCAAAGGCAACTGCTCCACCAATTAAAGCTGTACTCAGTAATAACATGAATACGCGTGACTTCGTTAAAGGAACACCAAGTCCTACCGCAATATCATCCCCTAGCTCTTGCGCATTTAAATGTCTAGCAGCTATAAATGATATTACCGTTAAAGTGAGAACCCACGGTGCAAGTACCATAACATTTTGCCATGAAGAACCGTAAACAGTACCTGTAATCCATACATTCGCTTGACTCGCTTGGTAAATTGGCGCTAACAACATAAACAAAGTCGTTGCCGCTTTCGTTAATGCCCAAAACCCAACACCAATTAAAACAAGACTAATCGGCGATAACCCGTCATTTCTCCATGCAAATAAATATACAAAAAGCGCTACAATTGTTGCCCCAACAAAGGCTGCTAACGGCATATAATGAATGCTAACGGTTAGCGCATTATTTTTATCACTAAATATAGCTAAAAACAGTACAACTGCAACACTTGCACCACCTGTAATCCCAATGATATCCGGAGAAGCAAGTGGATTTCGAACGAGACCTTGTAAAATACATCCTGCTACAGCAAGTGCGATTCCTACAAGAATGGCAATTAAAATACGCGGCATACGAAACTTATTTACAACCATATTGGACATCGCATCGCCATTTCCAGTAATCGCTTGCCATACATCATAAGGAGCAATTTTCATGTCTCCCATACCTGCACTCGCAAAAAATAATCCTATTAAAACAACTAGTAAACTGAATAAGACGAGACAAGCTCGTTTATACATTAAAAACGAGAGCTCGCCTTTTCCTATACGAAACGGAATATACTTCTTCATTTGCTAAGCCCTCTCTTACGTGCAATATAAATAAAGAATGGGGCTCCGATAAATGCTGTCATAACCCCTACCGGTACTTCTTGTGGCATAATGACATATCTTGCTGCTATATCAGCTAAGATTAATAGTATTGCACCTAACAAGCCACTATACGGTACTCTCCACCTGTGATCTACTCCAACAAGAAATCTGGCAAAATGCGGAGTAACAATACCAATAAATCCAATCGGACCAGCGACCGCAACTGAACCACCAGATAACAGGACAATAATAAGTAGTATGAATGATTTCATTAAAATCGTTCTTTGACCAAGTCCTTTTGCAACGTCTTCCCCCATCATTAATGTATTTACTTTCCCTGCCATCATAATAGATGCAATCCATCCTATTAATAAATACGGGAATACAGATTGTAAAATTTCTAACTTTCTTCCTTGCACAGATCCGGCAAGCCAAAATAATACTTCTTCAAGCGCCTTTTCATTTAAAACAAGTAATCCTTGTGTTAATGATGAAAATAACGCACTAATTGCGACACCTGCTAATGTTAACTTAAGAGGCGTTGTCCCCTCTTTTCCTAAAGAACTAGAAGCGAATACAAGTACAGCTGCAATTGCCGCTCCTAAAAAGGCAATCCACGTGAAAGCTGATAATGATGTCACGGAAAAAATAACAATTGCTACAACTATGAAGAAAGCAGCACCTGAATTTAACCCAATAAAATCTGGAGAAGCAAGTGGATTCTTCGTTAAAGTTTGCATAAGACAACCTGCAATGGCTAAACTAGCACCAACACTCGCTGCAATTAATGCTCTTGGTAGACGCACATTTTGAATAATAATATGTTCATTGGACCCATTAAAATGGAAAAAAGCATCTAACGCTAAATTCCAACTCGTATTTGTATATCCGAAAATAATACTTCCCCAAATACAAGTAATGACTGCAATGATTCCAACAAATAATCCAATCCATTTTGCTCGATTTGTTTTTAATAACATGCAGCGTTTCCCCTTCAATGTATAATGATACGTTGTAAGTGTATTTCAACTTAATTCTCATTGTCAACGGAAATGAGAATTATTTTCACCCGTATATATTGACAATCAAAAGATAAAGGCTTAATATCATGCTTGCTATTGAAAAAAATTCTCACTATGTAGGGGGTACATAATGAATTTCATGCGAAAGAAATCGTTTACAGTATTTGTATTTTTATTAGCCTTTTCACTACTTTTAAGTGCTTGTGGAAAATCAAATACGAAAGAAGATACAAAAGAAGATACAAAAAAAGAAATGATTACAGTTGAACATGCAATGGGTAAAACAGAAGTTCCTGCTAATCCAAAACGTGTAGTTATTTTAACAAACGAAGGAACTGAAGCTTTACTTGAGCTAGGTGTGAAACCAGTTGGGGCTGTAAAATCTTGGACTGGTGATCCGTGGTATCCACATATTAAAGATAAAATGAAAGATGTAAAAGTTGTTGGTGATGAAGGACAAGTGAACGTAGAAACTATCGCTTCTTTAAAACCAGACTTAATTATCGGTAACAAAATGCGTCACGAAAAAGTGTACGAGCAACTAAAAGCAATTGCACCTACTGTGTTCTCTGAAACATTACGCGGTGAATGGAAAGATAACTTCAAGTTTTATGCGAAAGCATTAAATAAAGAAAAAGAAGGCGAAAAGGTTTTAGCTGATTACGATAAAAGTATGAAAGATTTAAAAGCTAAACTAGGCGATAAAGTAAACCAAGAAATCTCTATGGTTCGCTTCATGCCTGGTGATGTTCGTATTTATCATGGTGATACATTCTCTGGTGTTATTTTAAAAGAACTTGGATTTAAACGTCCTGGCGATCAAAATAAAGATGACTTCGCAGAGCGTAACGTATCTAAAGAACGTATTTCTGCAATGGATGGCGATGTATTATTCTACTTCACATTCGATAAAGGAAATGAGAAAAAAGGCTCTGAATTAGAAAAAGAATATATCAATGATCCGCTATTTAAAAACTTAAATGCAGTAAAAAATGGTAAAGCATACAAAGTTGATGATGTGATTTGGAATACAGCTGGTGGCGTAATGGCTGCTAACTTACTATTAGATGATATCGAAAAACGCTTTGTTAAATAATATTCCCTTAGCCAGCTCCCCTTCTATGGAGCTGGTTATTTTTCAATTCACTTAAATGTCACATTATTTCATTTTGTATTTTTATTCCCAATATGTTATATTATAAAAGTAAATAAAATATATTTTCTCTATATCAGAATAAATATTTTAATCTAAATTTTCTGATTAATCACTATTTTATTTTCTTTTAGAATTCAATTATTACATTTGAAAACGCTTATCATCTCGTTTTCAGGGCAAAATACAGTAACGGTCGAAGTAAAATAGAACTTTTTTAGAAATTTTCTTTCTATTTCCATATAATTCTATTGACTTCTAAATATTTTGTAAATTAAAATGATTACATAAATATCCGTTATACAGGATTAGGGGGAAACAAACATGGATGCAGCTTTAAAATTAGACAAAGCTGGAGAGCAACAATCACCAAAAAAACATCCACCAGGGTTATACTTGTTGTTCTTTACAGAAGCATGGGAAAGATTTAGTTATTACGGAATGCGTGGCTTATTAGTTCTTTATTTAACAACGAGCTTAGTAAGCGGCGGTTTAGGATTTGATAAAGCAGTTGCAGTTCAAATTTACGGTATTTTCACAATGTTAGTATACTTCACACCGATTATCGGTGGTTGGTTAACTGACCATTTCATTACGAAGCGCCATGCCATTACTATTGGTGGTATTATCATGGCAATTGGTAACTTTGTACTATTCTCAATGAACACAAAAACTGGACTATTTTTAGGATTAGGATTATTAGTTATTGGTAACGGATTCTTCAAACCAAATATTTCGACTTTATTAGGTCAATTATATAGCGAAAACGATTCTCGTCGTGATAGTGCCTTCACTATCTTCTACATGGGAATTAACTTAGGTGCTCTTATCGCTCCTTTCATTTGCGGTTACTTCGCAGATTATAGATACGGTTTCTTAACAGCTTGTATCGGTATGATTATTGGACAACTTGCCTTTAATTTCTTAGCACCTCGTTACTTAGGGTCTATCGGAACAACTGTTGTAGGGAAAAAATCTAAAGAAAAAAATGCAAAAGCAATCGAGAAAAAACCTTTAACAACACAAGAGAAAAAACGTACTGCTGCAATTTTAATTTTAACTTGTTTCGTAGTATTCTTCTGGGCAGGATTTGAGCAAGCAGGTAGTTCTTTAACACTTTACACAGATAAGTTTGTGGATCGTACAATTGGTGGATTTACAATTCCAACACCTTGGTTCCAATCTGTAAACCCACTATTCATTATCTTACTAGCATTACCTGTTTCTGCATTATGGATTAAACTTTCGAAAACAAAAAATGGTGATTTAAAAATCCCAACAAAAATGGCATTTGGTATGATTTTACTAGGGATTGGATATTTAGTTCTAACTTTAGCTGTATTAAAAACTGGTAGCGACGAAGGTAACATTACAATGAAAGCAAACTTACTATTCATTGTATTCACTTACATGTTCCATACAATTGGTGAATTATTCTTATCACCAATCGGATTATCTATGGTAAGTGCAATCGCTCCTGTTAAATTAGCATCATTATTAATGGGTGTATGGTTAGCTGGTACTGGTTTCGCAAACTTACTAGCAGGACAATTAGCTGCTTTCACTCAATCTTTAGGATATTTAGAAGTATTCGCAAGTATCGGTATTATCGTAATCGTACTCGGATTAGTACTTCTTATGTTCTCTAAGAAAATTGCACATATGATGGAATAAATAAGAAGACGCTTCTAAATGTAGAAGCGTCTTTTCTATTACTTCTCCTCTAAAGCCGTCACGTTCACGTGAACGCTTTCTCCAGGATTAGATACATCATACACTTGAGCAACCCCACTCTGCTCGTCACAGCTCTCAATCCATACTGGTACGCCCTCATATGTAACGTCAATTCTACTTGAAGAAGATAAAATTTGTTTCACACGTTTTACATCCATACTACCATTCCTCCTTTTACTTGCTACACTCCTTTCTATCTTTTCTTTTCCCTTTAGAATATATTCCATATAGCAGCATGTTAATTAATAGCCTTTTCTTCCTTACATTCCAACATTTTCTCTCATGTCACCTTTCTGACAAATAAAAAAAGACGTATGTCCCATACGTCTTTTTCCATAATATTCAAATTTTAAGAAAATAATGTTTTTACTACTTCACTTACTTTATCATTATGAATTTGATAATACACTTCTAGTCCTCGTCGTTCAAAGCGTACTACTTTATTTTGTTTTAATTTCGTTAAATGTTGCGAAACTGTTGATTGCGGAATTTCTAACACTTCCTGTAATTGTGTTACATTACATGTTCCACGTTGCATTAGTTCCATTACTAGGCGTAGACGCAACGGATGCGCTAACGCTCTTAACATTTGTACATCTTCTTCTGAAATATGACATTCGAATTGATTTTGGCTCATAAAGTTCCCCTCATTTTCGTTTTTATTTTCTTTTTATTTATTTATATATCTGTTCTTATATTTCCTGTTACGACATAACTTTATCAACCTATAAAGCTGAAAATTTTTTCCACCTTAACCAACAAAGAACTCAGGAAAAATTCCTTGCTGATTTTGAATATTATACTATATGATATAACGAAAAAGCAAAACAACGGGCTGCAAATACTTTGCTTGCAAATGTTGTTTTATCAGGCTTTTTGTTATATTTTCACCTCATTGCAACGTGCAGTAATGATATTGTAAAATACCGTCTATAATTGATAACCTATCGTAACGTATTTGGGTTATATTTAACCTCTTTGTTACGCTAAAAGGAATTTTCAGTAAAAAGAGCTGCCGTAACATTAAATATTAACTTATTACTTTTTAATTAATATTCAATCGCTTGAACTATGATGGAACACTTCCTATTAAGTACATTTACTGTCCCACTCCTGACTTGATCAAATAGGACAAACGGTACATTCTGCAACTCTATATTCGATACAAAGACGGTCTCTACTATAGAACTGTAGCATCAATAATGTATAAACAACTACAAGAAAAGAATATGCAAATAATTTATCTCACCCACTCGAATAGATTTGAGTGGGCTTTTTGTCGACTTTATGAACAAAGCATTTCTTTTAACACTATTATGGAATAATTATACTTTTTTACGTTGACAATAGTGTTGAAGGAGAATATACTAAGCATGTAAGTTGATTGTGAATAGTTTCACAAATAATGTGAATTTCTTCACATAAAATAGATAGGAGTTGTCATTATTATGAGTACTTGGACACAAATTTATGACCCATTAAACAATATTTGGTTATCTGCTCTAATCGCAGCACTTCCAATTTTCTGCTTCATCATTTGTTTAATGGGACTGAAAATGAAAAGTTATATCGCTGGTCTTTACAGTGTGATTGTCGCTATTATTCTTGCTATATTCGTTTATAAAATGCCAGCAACAGTAGCTTTAGCATCTGCCGGATTCGGTATTTTATCTGGATTTTATCCAATTTGTACTATTGTTATCGCAGCAATTTTCCTTTACAAATTAACTGTTAAAACAGAGCAATTCAACATCATTCGTGATAGTATTTCAAGCATTACAAATGATCAACGCTTACAAGTATTATTAATCGCTTATTCTTTCGGTGCTTTCTTAGAAGGCGCAGCTGGTCTAGGGGTTCCAGTTGCTATTACAGCTGCACTACTTGTAGGTATGGGCTTTAATCCATTAAAAGCAGCAGGTATTTGTTTAGTAGCAAATATCGCTGGTGGTGCTATGGGTGCTATGGGTATCCCAGTTACAGTACCAGCACAATTAACTGAGCTAGATGCATTAACTATCGGTCGTCAAACTGTTCTTATCTTACCATTCATCAGTATTGTATTACCTTTCTTACTTGTTTCAATGGTCGATGGAATGAAAGGTATTAAAGAAACTTGGCAAGGTATTCTTGTAAGTGGTGTTTCTTTCGCAATTACTCAGTTCGTTGTAACTTACTTCTTAGGTGCAGAACTTACTAATATTTTCGCAGCCGTTGTAAGTATGATCTCTCTTGCATTATTCTTACGTGTTTGGCAGCCAAAATCTTCTACTAAAGAAGAAAAACAAGAAGAAAAAGTATCACATACATTCAATCAAATTTTATATGCTTGGTCTCCATTCGTATTCTTAACTGCATTCGTAACAATCTTTAATTTAAAACCAATTAAAGCTCTATTTGCTCCGGATGGCGCACTAGCAAACCTAGTATTTAACATTCAATTCCCTGGTCTTCATAACGCTGTTATGAAAACTACACCAATTACAAAAGCTGATACACCTTTCGCAGCTGTTTTCAAATTTGATGTATTCTCATCTACAACTACTGCAATCGTATTAGCGATTATCGTTTCACTTATCGTGTACCGCGTAAAAGGTAAAATGGTTAAAGAATTAATGGTTGAAACAATAAAAGAACTAAAAGCTCCAGTGTATACAATCTGTAGCGTTATCGCTTTAGCTTACGTGGAAAACTACTCTGGTATGTCATCTACACTTGGACTTGCATTCTCTTCTACTGGTAATGCATTCCCAGTTCTTTCTCCAATCTTAGGATGGATTGGCGTATTTATTACAGGTTCAGTAGTATCAAGTGGTTCATTATTCGCACCGCTTCAAGCAGTAACTGCAGATCAATTAAACATCGTTCCTTCTACTCTTGTTGCATTAAACGTAGTAGGTGGTACAATGGCAAAAATGGTTTCACCACAATCTGTAGCAGTTGCTTGTGCCGCAGTTGGACTAGTTGGTAAAGAATCTGCCCTATTTAAAACAGCAATGAAATACAGTTTAATCTTCTTAGCTATCATTAGCTTACTTCAATTGAACGCTGTATTTAATATCTTTTAAAAATAAAACACCGATCCAAATGGATCGGTGTTTTTTCACATTACATCTTCTTATTCTTTAATAAAGAAGCTCCAGCAATTTCAGGATGCGTCATTTCGAATGGATCTAAAATAATATCCAATTCTTCTTCTGTCAGTACACCATGTTCTAAACATAACTCCCGAACAGATTTTCCTGTTTCAATTGCTTCACGTGCAATACGAGATGCTACTTCATAACCAATATGAGGATTAACTGCTGTGATAATGCCAACACTTTTCTCAACATATTGCTTCAGCAATTCTTCATTTGCTGTAATTCCTTTAATACAATATTCACGGAATACACGGAATCCGTTATTCATAATACTAATAGATTGAATTAAATTAAATACAAGCACAGGCTCCATTACGTTGAGCTCCAGTTGTCCTGCTTCTGACGCTAAGCAAATTGTATGATCATTACCAATTACTTGGAAAGCGACTTGATTAATTACTTCTGCCATAACAGGATTTACTTTACCTGGCATAATAGATGAACCTGGCTGACGAGCTGGTAATTGAATTTCCGCCAATCCAACACGTGGACCAGATGCCATAATACGAAGGTCATTCGCAATTTTAGACATATTCATCATACATACTTTTAATGCTGCAGATACTTCTGTGTATGCATCTGTATTTTGCGTTGCATCAACTAAATGCTCTGCACCAACAAGTGGGAATCCGCTAAATGTTCGTAAGTGTTTCACCACTTGTTCAATGTACGTAGGATTTGCATTTAATCCCGTACCAACAGCTGTCGCTCCCATGTTCACTTCATATAAATGTTGGCGGGATTGTTTAATTCTTTTTATATCACGCGCAAGCACGCGGCTATATGCTTCAAATTCTTGTCCAAGACGAATCGGAACAGCGTCTTGTAAATGTGTACGTCCCATTTTAATGACGTGATCGAACTCTTTTGCTTTTGCACGGAAAGCAGCATGAAGTTCTTCCATTGTAATAAGAAGTTCTTCTAACATCATAAGAGTTGCAATATGAATTCCCGTTGGAAACGCATCATTCGTCGATTGAGCCATGTTTACATGCGTATTTGGGCTAATTTTTGCATACTCGCCTTTTTCATATCCCATACGTTCTAACGCTCGATTAGCAATTACTTCATTCGTATTCATATTAATAGAAGTTCCAGCACCGCCCTGAATTGGATCTACGATAAATTGATCATGGAATTTTCCATCAACAATTTCTTGCGCTGCCTCTGCAATTTCGTGCCCAATGTCTTTGGCTAAGTAACCAGTATCCATATTTGCAAGTGCCGCCGCTTTTTTCACAATTGCCATTGCCGTAATGAGTGACGGATGGATGCGATATCCTGTAATCGGGAAGTTTTCTACAGCGCGTAATGTTTGTACACCGTAATAAGCTCTACTTGGTACTTCCTTTTCACCTAAAAAATCTTTTTCTATACGTATATCCTTCGTTGCTATCATTTTCATCACCTATACTTTTCATTCTAAATCCCTATTTAAAAAATTCGCCCTCTAAAAATACGAGTATCATTCAGAAGAATTTTTCAGTGTCCACCTTCACTATATAGCACCTTTTTTGAAAGCGCAAACATTTATTTTTCTATATATACCTTTTATAGAAAATCATTCTTCCCCCTTCTTTATTTCCACTCGTTTAATTTGATGCATATCTTTTTCCAGAACTTTAAAAGAAAAGCCGTGTTTTTCAATAATATCTCCTTCAGCAACGATTTGCTTTTGTACCATAATCCACCCACCAATTGTATCTACATCATCAGCGATTAAGTGTATGCCAAATAAATCATTTACTTCACTAATAAGCACTTTTCCCTCTACGATTTTACACCCTTCACTTATATGCTCTATAGGCGGGTGTTCATCTTCATCGTATTCATCTCGGATTTCTCCAACAATTTCTTCTAAAATATCTTCTAACGTAACAATCCCCGCTGTACCGCCATATTCATCATACAACACAGCTAATGGAATGTGTTTTCTTTGCATTTGTAATAGTAAATCATGAATTGGAATATTTTCTAGCACTTCAATGACCGGCCTTGTATATGGCATAATCGAGCACTCCTCGTCCCGATTACCATCCATATAACGAATAAATAAATCCTTTACATTAACCATTCCAATGATTTCATCTTTATCTTCACCAAATACAGGATACCTCGTATATTTTTCTTGTGCGATTATTTTAATATGTGTTTCAAATGGTTCGTCCTCATATAAACCCACAACTTCCGTACGAGGCACCATAATTTCCTTTGCCACTCTATTATCAAATTCAAAAATATTATTTACATATTTAAATTCCCTTTGATTAATCTCTCCGCTCTCATAACTCTCAGATAAGATTAACCGTAATTCTTCCTCCGAATGAGCTACTTCATGTTCAGAAGCCGGATGTAATCCGAATAAACCTGTTACAAGCCTTGCTGAACCATTTAAAGCCCAAATAAACGGATACATAACTCGGTAAAAATAAATAAGTGGCTTTGATAATAATAAGCTAACTTGCTCTGCTCTTTGTATAGCGAACGTCTTCGGAGCAAGTTCACCAATGACAACATGTAAAAACGTAATCACTGCAAAGGCAATAATAAATGAAACTGTGCTGGAAATTGCAGGAGATAAATGCAGTTTTAAAAACAACGGCTCGAGTAAATGTTTTATGGTCGGCTCTCCTAACCACCCAAGCCCTAAAGCGGTAATTGTAATACCTAACTGACATGCTGATAAATATTCATCTAAATTTGAAGTTACTTTTTTTGCTGCCAATGCTCCTCGTCGTTTCTCACTAACGAGTTGGTCAATACGACTGCTACGCACCTTAATAATTGCAAACTCAACAGCTACAAAAAAACCTGTTAATGCAATAAGAATGACTACCATCAGTAATTTTAAAATATCCACATATATCCTTTAGCCTTCTTAGCTAAAGTGACACCTCCTTTAAAAAAGAAGTTTCACTTTAGTTTCTTCATTTACTCAAAAGCAACCCTATATAAAATTCACCAATTTCAAACCTCATACAATTCTAAAGGTAAACCATCAGGGTCTTGGAAAAAGACAAATTTCTTCTCCGTTATTTCATCAATACGGATTGATTCCGTCTTAACACCACATTGGCGTAAATGCTTCACAGCCTCTTCTATATTTGTAACAGCAAATGCTAAATGTCTAAGTCCAGCCGCTTCTGGGAAACTCGGGCGCTCAGGCGGACTTGGAAATGAAAATAATTCAATTTGATACTCTTCTCCTACACATAAATCTAACTTATAAGAATCTCGTTCCTTCCTATATACTTCATTTATCGCTTTAAAACCTAATATTCGATTATAAAAATCCTTTGACACTTCATAATTCGAACAAATAATTGCAACGTGGTGCACTCTACATATATTCATGCTCTCTATTCCTTTCTTTACCAAAGATGCATATTCTCCCTTGAAATGAAAAACATATATAGCAGAATATCTCTTTTAGGGGGCTTACTATGAAATTTATTACTTTTTTCGTGGGACTTATCGTTGTTTTCTTCCTTGCTTATATTGCTAGTAACAATAAGAAACATATTAAATTTAAACCTATTTTCATCATGCTTATTATACAGTTAATTTTAACCTATTTGTTATTAAATACAGAAATTGGTCTCATACTTATTCGGATCATTTCCAGTCTGTTTACAAAGCTACTCGAGTATGCTGCTGATGGTATAAACTTCGTATTTGGCGGCCTTGCCAATAAAGGTGAAATGCCCTTTTTCCTTACTGTCTTATTACCAATTGTCTTCATTTCCGTCTTAATTGGTATACTGCAACATTTCAAAATACTACCATTTTTCATTCGTTGGATCGGTTACTTCCTCAGCAAAATAAATGGTCTTGGGAAATTAGAATCTTATAATGCTATCGCATCTGCCATTGTCGGCCAATCAGAAGTTTTTATTACGGTCAAAAAACAATTAGCTCAAATTCCAAAACACCGTCTTTATACACTTTGTGCATCTGCTATGTCAACTGTATCTATGTCTATCGTAGGTGCCTATATGACAATGATCGAACCTAAATATGTGGTAACCGCACTCGTTCTCAATTTATTTAGCGGTTTTATTATCGTACTGATTATTAACCCCTACGACGTGAAAGATGATGAAGATATTTTAGAAATAAAAGGCGAAAAGCAAAGCTTTTTTGAAATGCTTGGAGAGTACATTCTAGATGGCTTTCGAGTAGCTATCGTTGTCGGTGCTATGCTCATTGGATTTGTCGCATTAATGAGCTGTATTAATGACCTATTCCTCATTATATTCGGCATTACTTTCCAGCAATTAATCGGCTACGTCTTTGCACCAATTGCGTTTCTTATCGGTGTACCAAGTACTGAAATTGTCACAGCTGGTAGCATTATGGCAACGAAGCTTGTAACGAATGAATTTGTAGCCATGATGGATCTTAGTAAAATTTCTAATAGCCTTTCTCCTCGTACAGTTGGTATTATTTCTGTCTTCCTCGTCTCTTTTGCTAACTTTTCTTCTATCGGCATTATTTCAGGTGCGGTAAAAGGATTAAACGAAGAACAAGGAAACGTCGTTGCTAGATTTGGCCTTAAATTACTATACGGAGCAACTCTCGTTAGCATTTTATCTGCAATTATCGTAAGCATTATGTTGTAATTAGGTAAAATTTTATCATTTTCTTATCCCTATCTTTTGTATACAATAACGAATAGATGTCTTTATAAATAATCAAGACATCTATTTTTTATACATGTACAATCGCTTTTATTTAGCGTACAATATTTTTTATGTGTTTGAATGCGCTTCTAGATGTATACACTTTGATAGTTTTAAAGGAGAAAAAATGATGAAATCCGATATGCACAAAGATACTCGAGCCCAAAAGGGACGCTCAAAGAAAAAACGTCTACTTTGGTTCCTTCTTATTCCATTACTGGTTATAGCACTTGGAGCAGGAGGCTACTCCTTCCATATATACAGTAAAGCAAAATCAATTTTAAATAATGCCTATTCTGAACTTGGTCGCGGAGACAAATCCAGCAAACGTGAAAAAGCCGTTAAACCTATGACTGACAACATTTCCGTACTTATTATGGGTGTTGATGAAAGTGATATTAGAGACAAGAATTATGGGAAAGCAACTCGTACAGATGCACTATTACTTGCAACCATTAATAAAAACGATAAATCTGTTAAGCTTGTCAGTATTCCACGTGATTCACGTGTCTATATTAAATCACGTGATAAATACGATAAAATTACACATGCGCACGTATTCGGTGGTGTAGATAGCACAATTGATACGGTAGAGAACTTTTTAGATGTTCCAGTTGATTACTATGTAAAATTCAACTTTAAATCCTTTATCAAAATTGTTGATTCCCTTGGTGGGATTACTGTAGATGTTCCAGTGGAGTTCACAGAACAAAATAGTAAAGATGAAGCAGATGCAATTCACCTTAAAAAGGGACGTCAACATTTAAATGGAGAAGAAGCACTGGCACTAGCGAGAACTCGTCATATCGATAGTGATTATATGCGCGGTCAACGACAACAGCTTGTTTTAGAAGCTATTGCTGAAAAGGCACTATCTCTGAATTCCATTAATAAAATCGGTGGTTTATTAGACGCTGTTGATAAAGACTTAAAAACAAATTTAACTTTTGATGATATGATGACAATTGCAAAAAATTCAATGGATTCCAATTTAAAAATGGATAAAATGCAAGTAGAAGGTACTGATAAATATATAGGTGGTATTTATTATTACGTTCCAAACGAAAAAAGCGTCGATAATATTTCGACAACACTACAAGAACATCTCGGTGTTACGAATAAAAATGAACATAAAAAATTATAATAAAAAGGCTGCTAGAACTTTCTAGACAGCCTTTTTATTATAATTTTCAACATATTTATCGTACATATTGTGACAAAAAGAGACAATTATTACAACAGTGTAACATATTTTATAAAAACATTACACACACAGTGAAAATAATAGTATACTAGTACGTATATAATGTTATTTTCATCATTTTTATACAAAAAATGTAATACATATATTTATACAAAAATTTCTGGGGGGAAATAAATGAAGCTAAGTAAAATACTGATCGGTTCTGCAATTACTGGAGGCATATTACTTTGTGTAGGCGGTATTGGTGGATATCAATATGTATCCAAACTGAATAATCAATTAGATACTACTGCATTACCCAATACTACATTTGAAGGTATTTCTCTCGATGGAAAAAATAAAAAAGATATTCAAGCTATTATTAATCAAAAGATAACTGAGTTAGATCAAAAATCACTTACTTACATATTCCAAAATGATAAACAAACTTACACATGGAAAGATTTAGGAATAAATTATAAAGAAAAAGATGTTATCGACAAAATCTTTAAAGAACAAGAAGGAAATGCAATGAATCGTTACAAAATGCGGAAGCAGGCTGAAAACGGTGAATTAAAACGTGACTATAAATTAACACCCCAATTAAATACAACTGCTTATGAAAGCTTTATGAAGGATAAATATAATGAAACATTAAAAAATCCTGTTAATGCAGAATTAAGTATTGAAGGCACTACAGTAAATATTAGCCAAAGTCAAAATGGAGAAAAAATCGATAAAGGAAAGTTAACTGATTTAACGCAGCAGGCCATTACTTCTGGTACATCTGACATTACGTTGCCAGTTACACTATTAAAACCTGAACGTTCTACAGAAGATATACAGAAAATGGGGATTAAAGAAGTAATCGCTGAATATTCGACTCCAATGGCTGGTCGTAACGGGAATCAATCCTTTAACGTAAATAAGTCAGCTAATACTTTAAGTGGCGTTATTGTCGCACCTGATGAAACATTTAGTTTTAATGGCCGCGTTGGTGTAACGGATGCTGCTCACGGTTATAAATCCGCAGCCGTATATTCACAAGGTAAGGTTATACAAAGTGCAGGCGGAGGCGTTTGCCAAGTGAGTAGTACTTTATATAGCGCAGCTTTAAGAGCAGATTTGGGAATTGTTTCTCGAAGTAATCATTCTATGCCAGTAAATTATTTACCACTTGGGCAAGATGCAGCAGTAGCAGATTATGGTCCAGATTTAAAATTTAAAAACAATACAGGCAATCATATTTATATTCAAGCGTTTTCAAATGGAGGTAGTATTACTACACGCATTTTCGGTACAAATACTGGTAAAAATGTTGAGGTTTCTTCTCAAGTAATTAGTAGGACTAATGATAAAATAACAGCAGTTACATATAAAAAAGTAACACAAAACGGTGAAGTAATATCTAATGGACAAATTTCAAAAAGCGTATATAAAAGCGCTCCAAAACAATAAGATACTATCAAACGAAAAAATTTCAAAAACAAAAAAGGCGTGATCTACTCACGCCTTTTTCTTTTCCAATAATAATAAAAAGGTTGCAAGATGGTCTTTCGTTTCTTCTAACGACCACATACGATTTCCTTGCTTCGCAACTAATACGCACGCCTCTTCCCAAGCATCCTTTTTCTTCATATATAATAATTCATCGCGTAATTTCAAAACAATTTCTTCGTCTTCTTGCTCTATAAACTCTTCCATCACGCCTACTATTTCATCTTCATGGATACTTAACGTACAATACGATTTTAAAAAATATTGTAATGTCGTATACATATTTACTCCCCCTTCTTATTTATCAGATGGATAAGAAGTAATGATCTTATATCCTAAATCTCCTGACTTATCTCTCGCTAAAACAGTAACAGTTTTTACTAACTTGTCTTTTACATTCATATTTTTCTTTATTACCGTTTTTCCAACCGGGAATGAATGTGTTGTATTTAATACGAGACGAGCCTCTTTAGAATTTTTTAACCAATCTTGAATTTCCTTATCATGCTGCTTCAAACTATCTTTTACAGCTTTCGTCGCTGTTTCCTTGTCATAGTATGTACTTGCTGCGGATACTTTATCTGTCTTCAAGCGATTCTTCAAATCCTCTTCTGATTTGCCTACATGTCTTTCAATCGTGTGACCATTTTTAGGTGGCCCTTCCATTTCGTCTAAAATATTATCACTAATTTTTTCTACTGATGTCGATTGATTCCCTGTTTGTTTCTCTGTTTTTTGTTCTTTTCCTGCACATCCACTTAAGATCAGTATTAATGCCAATAAACTACTCAAGAAAAGACTACTTATTCGTTTCATCATATCACCTCTTTCATGATTATTATCATAACTTCACTAAAAGTCAATTTCACACCGAAAAAACATACAACATTTTTTAAATTCCTCATCTATTTTGCCATATTACCACCCGTTTTTCATAAAACCGCTATTTTCGCCCCTTACATAAACATACCCCTATGTTTTTATGATTATTTCCCAAGTTAAACCTCCTCCTAAAACTATCTATTAACCTTTTAAATAAAGGTTTTATTTGCATTTTTTTAAAAAGTAAAATATACCCCTTTCTTCATATACCTAATACCCATATAAGGTATAATAATGGTGTTTTTTAACGTTTTTCTACATTATGTAAATTTGTACTTGCCTACACAATGGAAATATGGTGTAATGCAAAAAAAGATAAAGGATTTTAAACAATGGCTGAAACAATTCAAAACTTCTTAACAGACTATTATTCAATCGCAATTCCACTTAGTATCTTAATCAACATAGTCATTAGCCTTTTAGGTGTTATCCCTAGTATTTTTTTGACCGCTATTAACATACAGCTCTTTGGTGTAACAAATGGAACCCTTATTTCGATCGCAGGTGAGGCATTAGGGGCTATTATCTCGTTTTATATTTATCGTATAGGCCTTCAGAAATTCACTCACAGTAAAGTAAATAAGTACCCAAAGGTAGAACGCCTACTTTATGTAGAAGGTAGAGAGGCCTTTCTACTCGTTCTATCGTTTCGATTCATACCTTTCATCCCATCAAGTATCGTGACTTTATTTGCCGCTCTAGGCAAAATGTCATTACTATCCTTCAGTATTGCCAGTACGATAGGGAAAATACCGGCTTTGTTAATCGAAGTATATTCGGCCTATCATGTTATGAACGGAACAAATGAAGCGAAGTGGATTGTGACAATCGCAGGTTGTATCGGATTATATTATTTGTGGAAAAAATGGAGAAAAAAATAAAGAAGGAGCATAGGCTCCTTCTTTATTTTTGAGGTATTTTCTTAATAGCTATCCTTAAAATCCTTAGTTAATACCAACAGCACTAAATGATTGCTTAACTGCTGCTACTTCCGCAGAATTTGCACCATATAAATCAGCTGCAGCTTGTACTGCACCAGCACGAGCTTGGCTAAATGTAGTAGATTGCGTGAAATATTGTGTGTTTGCACGGTAATAAATTGCACCTAACTTATCTTTACCAATACCAGTTACAGTTACACCGTAATGCGTACCGCCATTCGCTAATAAATAAGCTTGTTTATTAATAATGCCACTGTTTGTATGAACCCCACCGTTATCACTTGAACCAGTGTAACGCTTAGAATAATGGTCTGGATCACCATATTTCGCTGGATCACTCATAGAACGAAGTGCATCTCCTGCTTTACCAGGCGTGTAAATATCTTCACCAATCTCCCAATCTGGGTTACGGTTATCATAGAATTCTACTAAAGTACCAAAGATATCAGAAATCGCTTCATTTAATGCGCCTGATTCATTTTGATAAATTAAATTCGAGCTATTTTCCGTAACAGCATGCGTTAATTCGTGACCAATAACATCAATACCACCAGATAATGAAGTGAACGTTACACCATCACCATCTCCGTATACCATTTGTGATCCGTTCCAGAATGCATTATTATAATTGCTTCCGTAATGGACTGTTGATTTTAACGGTGCTCCTGCATCATTAATAGAGTTTCTATTAAATGTAGCTTTATAGTAATCATATGTTTTACCTGCATAGTAATGAGCATCTACTGCCGCTGCATCATACGCTGCATTGAAAACATTATCTGCATCTGCCCATAATGTTCCTGGTAATGTCGAGCGGTTTTTCGCATCATATGTGAAAATTGTTGCTCCGCGTGTATTATCTTGTAAGTAGTAAGATGATCCAGATAACGTTGTATTAAGCGACTTCGTATCTCCTAATACCCCTTTACCCGTTCCTACTTTATTTGTTCCTGTTACAGGCTTTACAACTGCTTTTGCATCTTGCTTAGGAGCCTCTTGCTTAACTGGTGACTTATCATCATTCGTCACATGATCGATTGTATTAAACTTATTTAATACTTTACCGCTTTCTGCTTCAATGAAATAGTAGTAGTTTCCTGGGCTTGGATCTAAGAAGTTTAGATTTACAACGTATGCATATGTTGTTTCCTCACCGTTTTGATATACATATAAATCCGCTTTTGGTTCTACCTCATATTTAGGTGTAACCCCTAAATCTTTTTGCGCAATTTCAATCGCTTTTGTGCCTTCGATCTTATTTTTATTTTTTAACTTTTCTTTTTTGTCTAAATCAGGTGCAACTGTTCCAGACAATACTTTTAAAGAACCATCTTTACTTACGTGAGCTACTTGCGTAGAACCCCATACAGGTACTCCTTCGTATACTTGTTGCAAACGTAATACTGTTGAATCAGTTACAGCATCTTTCTTCACTTGTTTCACTTTGAAAGAATCTTGCGCACTCTTTTCCCCTAACTTATAATCACCTTTTGCTGCGTTTAAATAATCAAACACAACAGATTCTGCTTGCTTACCAGTTGCTCCAGTTAAATCCCCAGAAATAAACTCCGGTGACTGTACTGTCTCATTGTACTTCTTAGTAGAGAGCACATTTTTAGAATCCGCAAATGCAGAGCCTGTCCCTCCAAACGTTGTAACTGCCATTCCTGTCGCTAACACTAACGCTAAACTTTTCTTTTTCATGAACCTTCCCCCTAATAAATTATTTTTTGAAAAAGAGTAGTTTCATATTAGCATTATGTTTCCACTATTAATATACTAAAAATTCAAATAATTATTTTCTCAAGTTTTGTAGAATTTTGAGGAACAAATATTGAAAAAACCCCTTTCCGGTTGGAAAGGGGTTTTTAATTATGAATTAATTTGTTGAACTGTTTTAGCTTCTTGACCAAGAGTATCTGGCTTCCATGCATACTGAATATCCAATACCACCGCCGCAATCGCCATAACTACAAATGTTCCTGCAATTAACTTTTTCATATTATTTCTCCTCCTTACTCTTCTAATAAATTTATCGCTAACTTATAGTAGCGATTACTTTCTTTAAAATCTGAACATTCTTCTAAGTATTCAGCTAGTTCTAAGTATATTTTCTTTAAATCTTTTATATTTTCCTCTGCTTTAAAGAAAGGAACTACTTCTATTTCTAGAAATTTTTTATAAACATCCCTTTCTTCAAAATGCTTGTATCGTAAACTTAATAATAAATATAGCATCCCTTTATATCTATCATCTTTTCTTGCAGCAATGATGCCTTTTTCAATCCATTTAGCTGCTTCCTCGATTTCTCCTAATTGAATACACTGTAACGAAAGCTCATACATAGCATCAATATAGTTCATATCCTCTTCTTTTTTATACTTTAGGCATTCTATATAGTACTCTTTTGCCTTAGTATAATTTTTTTGACGATAATACAGGTAACCAATATTATTCAAAGCAATAGATAGAATATTATCTTTATCAGCAAAAGAAGTCGCTTCCCTTATGATATGATTATAAATTTCCATAGCTTCGTTATATTGTTTTTTTCTAGTGTAACTAAAAGCAATTAAAAACTTGCAATTAATTATATTTCTGAATTTATATTCACTTTTAAAGCCTTCTAATGCCACGTTAGCAAAGTATAATGTCATGTGGTCTATTTCCATCTGACTATAAGTTAGCGCTAAATTATAATATATTCCTGTTTCATAATAACCTAACTCTTTCGCCATCGCTTCTGTCTTTAGCAAGTATTCCAATGCCTGTGTATATTTGTACTGCACAGAATATAACAATGCCTTATTATACGTATATAACATCTTCTGGAAAGGTGAGTATTTCTTATACACCTTTTTCAACTTATCCAATTCTTCCTCTACAGCAGGTAAATCTCGCTTCATCATTAAATACCGCGTATAAAGTAACTTATAATAATTTATAATTTCAAAATCCAAAACATGCTTCATTTCACCTTGCAGCTCTTCATATATGCGTTCTACTTGTGGCTTGTCCAAATGAACTAATGCATTCAACCATTCATCCAACTTCCCCTTCACATCTTCTTCTACATCTCTCAAATCCGTCACGGCAATTTCTAATCTTGCGCAGAGCAATTGTAGAATCTCTTCTGATGCTTCGATCTTTCCATTTTCGATTTTACTTAAGTATGAGACAGAACAAATGCCCTGACATAATTCTTCTTGTGTCATTTTTTGCTGTAGCCGTTTGTAAAAGACTTGTTTGCCTATTTTTTCTAATGTTTGTTGCATTGTCCTCCTCCATTCTCATTTACCCCCATTACTCTAATAATACATAAAATCTTGAGAAATATAAATTGATAAATGTTAATTTTCTAAAAAATATGCATTATTTCATTTTTTTCCCTCTTGACTACACCTTCATATCCATTCTTTGCTACAAGCGGTGAAAAATTGGTATACTATAACCAAATTATGGAGGTGTTTTCGCGATGACTTATTATAAAGACGATAGCTATGCCTTACATACAGATTTATATCAAATTAATATGGCTTATACATATTGGAAAGATGGTATTCACAATCGCCGCTCGGTGTTTGATTTATACTTTCGAAAGCTTCCATTCGAGAACGGTTATGCTGTTTTTGCCGGTCTTGAAAAAATTGTAGAGTACATAGAAAACTTCAGCTTTACCGAAAGCGATATCGCTTATTTAGCAGAATTGCAATTTGAAGAAGAATTCCTTCATTATTTACAAAACATGAAATTCACTGGTACGGTTCGTAGTATGCAAGAAGGTGAAGTTGTCTTTAATAACGAGCCTTTATTACGTGTTGATGCACCGCTTGGCGAAGCACAAATTATTGAAACTGCCCTGTTAAA
Organism: Bacillus sp. FDAARGOS_527; assembly: GCF_003812125.1. Taxonomy (NCBI): domain Bacteria; kingdom Bacillati; phylum Bacillota; class Bacilli; order Caryophanales; family Bacillaceae; genus Bacillus; species Bacillus sp. FDAARGOS_527. The sequence continues at coordinate 5,183,835 of NZ_CP033795.1, read as the reverse complement.
CATTGTGAATTACCAAACATTAATTGCAACAAAAGCAGCTCGTATGAAGCACGCTGCAAATAACGATGAACTTTTAGAGTTCGGCACAAGACGTGCCCACGAGTTCGATGCAGCCCTTTGGGGCACACGAGCTGCCTTTATTGGTGGTTTCTCATCTACAAGTAACGTACGGGCTGGGAAACGCTTCGGAATACCTGTAGCTGGCACACACGCTCACTCTTTCGTTCAAGCATATCGTGATGAATATGTCGCGTTTAAGAAATATGCTGAGACACATAAAAAATGCGTCTTTCTCGTTGATACATATGACACATTAAAATCTGGTGTTCCAAATGCAATTCGCGTCGCGAAAGAGTTTGGGGATCGTATCGATTTTTATGGCATTCGCCTTGATAGTGGTGATATGGCTTATTTATCTAAAAAGGCAAGAAAACTACTAGATGAAGCCGGGTTTACAAATACAAAAATTATTGCTTCTAGCGATTTAGATGAATACACCATTATGCATTTAAAATCTCAAGGAGCAAAAATTGATGTATGGGGCGTTGGGACAAAATTGATTACGTCCTTTGAGCAACCAGCATTAGGGGCTGTTTATAAACTCGTTGCGATTGAAGATACTGATGGAAAGTTAAATGATACAATTAAAATTTCATCTAACCCTGAAAAAATTACTACTCCAGGACTAAAACGAATTTATCGCATTATCAATCGAGTGAACGATCATGCTGAAGGCGATTATATTGCTTTAGATTCTGAAGAACCAGGAAAAGAAGAGCGCTTAAAAATGTTCCATCCAGTTCACACATATATAAGTAAATTCGTAACAAACTTTGAAGCCCGTGAACTGCATAAAGACATTTTCGTTAACGGTGAAAGAACATATGAACTACCAAGTATATTAGATATTCAAAAATATAATGAACAGAGCCTCTCTCTATTTTGGGAAGAATATATGCGAACTTTAAACCCTGAAGAATACCCTGTCGATTTAAGTCAAGAATGCTGGGATCATAAAATGAATTACATTCAAACTGTTCGAGAACAAGTTGAAAAAAAGATACAAAAATAAAACAGAGAAGCTGCTCCTTCTCTGTTTTTTCAATACTATATGTATCTTTGTGGAAAATATATTAAAATAATAAGACAAATATTTTTTATTTGTAAATTTAAATATTAAGTTATTTATTTATAAAATAATATTTGTTATTATTTTATTGAGTCAATTTCAACAGAATAACCTAAAAAAGAGGACGCAGGTTGCGCCCTCTTTTTTTATAAATCTTTCACTCGTAGTACACGCATTGCATTTAACACTGCCAGTAGTGTCACACCAACATCTGAGAAAACAGCTTCCCACATTGTTGCAATACCGAAAGCACCAAGTAGTAAAACTAATCCTTTTACCCCTAATGCAAAGATAATATTTTGCCACACAATGCGTCGTGTACGTTTTGCAATGTTTACAGCTGTTGCAATTTTTGATGGCTCATCAGTCATAATAACAATATCTGCCGCTTCAATTGCTGCATCTGATCCTAAACCACCCATCGCAATACCAACATCGGCTCTCGCTAATACCGGTGTATCATTAATACCATCACCAACGAAAGCGACTTTTTCTTTTCCATGCTTCGCTGCATCAATTTTTTCAATCTCTTCTACTTTTTGTTGCGGTAATAGTTCTGCGTGAACTTCATCTAAACCTAATTCCTTACCAACAGCTTCACCAACTGATTTTGCATCACCAGTTAACATGACTGTCTTCTTAATACCTAGTTCTTTTAACTTTTGAATTGCTTGTTTTGAATCTTCTTTTACCTCATCAGAGATAACAATATAACCTGCATATTTTCCATCTACAGCAACGTGAACTAATGTACCTACCGTTTCTGGTTGCTTAAATGTAATGTTCTCTTTTCTCATTAATTTAGCATTACCTGCAAAAATTTCTTTTCCTTGTACTTTTACGACTGTACCGTGACCAGAAATTTCGTTATAATCATCGATCATTTTTTCATCAACTGATTTTCCATATGCATTTCGAATCGATTGTGCAATTGGATGGTTAGAATATACTTCAGCAAATGCTGCATACTCTAATAATTCTTCATTTGTAATACCTTCGCTCGGTTCCATTTTTGTAACTTTGAAGACACCTTTTGTTAATGTGCCTGTTTTATCAAAAACAATATATTTCACATCATTTAAAGCTTCTAAATAGTTACTTCCTTTTACTAACACACCACTTTTAGATGCACCACCGATACCTCCAAAGAATCCAAGAGGAATAGATACAACTAACGCACATGGACAAGAGATTACTAGGAACACTAACGCTCTATAAATCCAATCAGAGAATGTAGCTCCTTCTAAAATAAGTGGTGGAATAAACGCCATGATCGCTGCTGTAATTACTACAACTGGAGTGTAGTAACGCGCGAACTTCGTAATAAAGTTTTCTGTTGGCGCTTTTTTACTGCTTGCATTTTGAACTAAATCTAAAATTTTTGATACGGTTGATTCACCAAATTCTTTTGTAACCTCAATTGTTAATACACCATTTTGGTTCACAAAACCACTTAGTACATCATTTCCAGCTTCAACTTCACGTGGTACAGATTCACCAGTCAATGCTGAAGTATCTACCATTGATGTTCCTTCAACTACTTTTCCGTCTAATGGTACTTTCTCACCAGGTTTCACGATAATATAATCACCGATTTGTACATCTTCTGGCGATACTTGTTTCGTTTCATTACCAACCTTTACATTCGCGTAATCAGGACGAATATCCATTAATGAAGTAATTGATTTTCGAGAACGGTTTACCGCAATACTTTGGAATAGTTCCCCTACTTGATAGAATAACATTACTGCAACCGCTTCTGGGTATTGTTGAATCGCGAAAGCTCCTAGTGTGGCAATTGCCATTAAGAAGTTCTCATCAAACACTTGGCCACGAGTTATGTTTCTTACCGCTCTCCAAACAATATCTCCACCGATTAATACATACGCAAGGACGAATAACGGAATTGTGATCATTTGTGGTAAGCTAGCTAATGCAGCAATTGCTGTCAAAATTCCGCCGACCACTAATCGTCCTACCATCTTTTTCACATTTGCTTCACCATGATCATGACTATGTCCATGGTCATGACCACCCTTTTCTTCACGAAGAACTTTCACATCTGGTTCTAACTTTTGAACGACATTTGTTATATTGGCTACAGTCGCTTCTAATTCTCTTTTATTCGCTACCTCAACTCGTAATTTCTTTGATACGAAATCAACAGTTGCTGTTGAAACAGTCGGCATTTCTTTCACTTTATTTTCAATCTTCATCGCACAATTTGCGCAATCTAAACCTTCTAATATAAATACTTCTTTTGCTACTTTTGTGCTTTTTTCTTCTTGCACTTTAATGTGCGGTTCTAATTTTGTAACGAGTTGTTTTGCTTCTGTAACAACTTCGTTTTCTTTATTTTGTTCTGTCTCTAAAACCATTGTTTTTGTTGCAAAATTTACAGAGCAAGAATTTACTCCTTCTATATTTCCAACACCTTTTTCGATTTTCATTGCACAGTTCGCACAATCTAAACCTTCTAACATCAGTTTCTTTTTCACTAATGCTTCAGCCATCGTTCTCCCTCCTCGCGTTCTTTTTATTCTTCCTCGTTTACGTGTTCAAACGCTTGCTCGAAGATATGAATTACGTGCTGGTCAGCTAACGAATAATAAACGACCTTTCCTTCTTTACGATTCTTTACAAGTTTCGCTTGCTTTAATACACGAAGCTGATGTGAAATAGATGATTGTGTCATTCCTAATAAATACGCTAAATCACAAACACACATTTCAGCTTCAAATAACGCATGTAATATTCTCGTACGTGTACGATCACCTAATACTTTAAATAATTCTGCTACTTTACTTAAACTTTCATCAGTCGGAATTGTTTGCTTCACTTGATCCACGATTTCCTCATGAATTACCGTTTGAGAACAAGTTTCCTGCGGTGTTTCTACTTTATTTTCAGCCATTATAGCTCACCTCTTTAATTGAACATATGAACAACTGTTCATATATCTTATACCTTTATTATATGAGCGCCTACTCATATGTGTCAATGAAATCTAATACATTTTTTTGAACATTTCGTTCATATTTTAAAAAGATCTACATATATTTTCCGCATCAATTACATTCTCATACAAAAAAAGATGTACACTTTGTACAAAAGAAAAAGCCTTGCGCGCTCCCTAGACGCACAAGGCTTACTATACTTATATCCCTTTTAATTAAGCTTTTAATTAGCTTGTTCTAAATTATCCTGCGAACTTCCATCGTCTTTTAAATGACTATGTTTTTTCGAATAAACAAAGTATACAACTACTCCAATTGCTAACCAAATACCGAAGTAAATCCATGTTGTTAATGGTAGGTTAAACATTAAGAATAGACAACATGCGATTGAAATAATCGGTAGCGTTGGTACAAGTGGTACCACAAAGCCACGTTTTAAGTTCGGATGTGTTTTACGAAGAATAATAACTGACACACCTACCATCGCAAATGTTAACAACGCTCCAATATTCGCTAAATTCGACAATTCTTTTAAATCGATAAATCCAGCAATTAATGCACTACCAATACCCGTTAACCAAGTTGAGAATACTGGTGCTTCTGTCTTCTTATTAATTTTCGCAAATGATTTTGGTAATAAACCATCACGGCTCATCGCGAAGAATACACGTGTCGTTGCATAAATGTAAGCAAAGATTACAGCCATAATACCAATTACAGCTCCAACTGCGATTACACCAGCTACTTTATCTTGTCCTACAACTTCTAATACATATGCCATAGCTTCTGGTACATCTAATTCTTTATAAGAAACCATACCTGTCATAACGAGACAAACTACAACATAAATAATTGTACAAATAACTAACGAAGCAATAATACCAATCGGTAAATCACGTTGTGGATTTTTTACTTCTTCAGCAGAAGTTGCTAATGCATCAAATCCTAAGAAAGCGAAGAATACTGCTGCTCCTCCGGCAAAGATTCCGCTAATGCCGTATGGTGCAAATGGTGTCCAGTTTTCTGGTTGTACGTAAAACGCACCAACTGCAATGAATAAAATAACAATACCAATTTTAATTAATACCATTATGTTATTCACACGCTTACTTTCTTTCGTACCTCTTGATAGTAACCAAGTTAAAACTAATGTAATGACTACTGCTGGTAAATTCACCATTCCACCTTGTGATGGAATCTTTAACAGCTCTGTTGGAATTTCTAATCCAAATCCACTCACTAAGTTATTAAAATAACCCGTCCATCCACCAGCTACTGCGGCAGTTGTTACGACATATACAGATAGTAATGTCCATCCCATTAGGTGGGCAATAAACTCACCAATTGTCGCATATGAATATGTGTACACACTACCTGAAACCGGAAGTGTAGATGCAACTTCTGCATAACATAATGCTGCAAATCCACAAACAATCGCTGCAATCATGAATGAAAAAATAACTGCTGGACCAGCATCTCTTGCTGCTACTAATCCTGTTAATACTAGTACTCCTGTACCGATTATCGCACCAATCCCTAGCATTGTTAGGTCAAATGCCCCTAGCGTTTTCGTTAAAGTTTTACTTTTACTTTCCCCTAACAATTGCGTAACGGATTTCTTTTTAAATAGGTTGGCCACGATGTATGCCCCCTTTTGCCAAGAAGAGCTAAGAGGTATTATCTCTTAGCTCTTATCATGTTGTTTTATATATTGTTCGATTTTGTTTTGTATAATGCTTTTATTAGCAAGATACTGTTTCTGCTTCTAATAATTCTTTAGCACCTTTGTACTCTACACCGTGAGCTTCTGCAACTGCTTCGAATGTTACATAGCCATCTAATGTGTTAATACCTTTTAGTAATGCAGAGTTGCCTAAGCAAGCTTCTTTGTAGCCTTTGTTAGCAATTTGTACTGCGTATGGTACTGTTACGTTTGTTAATGCAAGAGTTGATGTACGTGGAACCGCACCTGGCATGTTTGCAACTGCATAATGAACAACGCCGTGTTTTTCGTAAGTTGGGTTATCATGAGTTGTAATACGGTCAGTTGTTTCGAAAATACCACCTTGGTCAATCGCGATATCTACAACAACAGAACCTGGTTCCATTGATTTAATCATTTCTTCTGTTACAAGTTTTGGCGCTTTTGCACCTGGGATTAATACTGCACCGATTACAAGATCAGACTCTTTTACAGCTTCTGCAATATTGTACGGATTAGACATTAAAGTTTTTACTTGGTTTCCGAAAATGTCATCTAATTGACGAAGACGTTCTGCACTTAAGTCGATGATTGTTACATCCGCACCTAGTCCAACTGCAATTTTAGCAGCATTTGTACCAGCTTGTCCACCACCGATGATTGTTACTTTACCACGTTTAACCCCTGGAACACCTGCAAGTAAAATTCCTTTACCGCCTTTGTTCTTCTCAAGGAATTGTGCACCAATTTGTGCAGCCATACGACCAGCTACTTCACTCATAGGTGCAAGTAATGGTAGAGAACGGTTTTCTAATTGTACTGTTTCATATGCAATAGAAACAACTTTCTTTTCGATTAATGCTTTTGTTAATTCTGGTTCTGGAGCTAAGTGTAAGTATGTGAATAAAATTAAACCTTCGCTGAAGTGTTTGTATTCGCTTTCAATTGGTTCCTTAACTTTCATAACCATTTCCATGTTCCAAGCCTCTTCAGCTGTATCAACAATTTTCGCTCCCGCTTCAACATACTGAGCATCTGTGAAACCAGATCCTAAACCTGCACCCTTTTGAATGAATACTTCGTGATTGTTACGAATTAAATGTACAACACCTGCTGGTGTCATTGCCACACGGTTTTCGTTGTTTTTAATTTCTGCTGGTACCCCAATACGCATAATGAAATGCCCCCTTATAATTAACAGAAAAAAGAAAGTCTTTTTTCTTTTTGTAATAATTAATAACTTATGTCCTTATTCTAGCATAACTTAAAAGTTATGAAAACGCTAACATACCATATTTTTAAAGTTTATATATTTAGAATAGTGTAAATATATAAAACATTGATTCTATTAGGATTCTCGTTTCATCCCATTATCTATCACTCTATTTTTATTATACTCCTTTAAAATAAGCAGCAATCATTTATTATTTGACAATAATATAACAATGTAAGAAATACCAATGATGCCGTATACATATACAGTTATAAGTTTAAACAATACTTTAGGGATATATTCTTTCCCTAAAAAAACAGCTGCTAGCATTTAACTAGCAGCTGGATAACTTATAAATAACTTGGAAAATAAATCATCTGTTGTTTCAGTAATTTTATCAAACAGATCACTTTCTTCCTCTTCTTGCTCTTTTAACATCTTAATTGTTTCACGTGCCGATTCAGGATAATCGGTAATGATACCATCTACGTTTAACTTATAATATCCCTTTAAACTTTCCATATCATTTACCGTCCATACGTAAATTGGCTTGTTTAACTTCCTTGCTTCTTTTACTAATTTCTTATTTAGCATGTATTCTTCTGCTACATAAAAATCAGCCTTCACATTCTTTAAGTGAGCTCTACTTGCATACAATATATATCCTACTTTTATATTTGGATTTGCACGCTTAAATTCTTTTATAAGCGGATAGTGTAACGTTTGAATGACACATTGCTTTTCAAATTCATTATCTTTAATCGTTTTTAATACTTTGTTTACAAAATCTTTTTCGCCCCCATGAAGCTTCACTTCAATATTGAGTTTGATTTTGCCTTTTGCCAGCTTAATAATCTCATCAAGTGTACTTATTTGTCCTGAAAACCCATCTTGACTCAGAGTAAGTTGTCTTAACTCGTCCATCGTTAAATCTGACACGTGAACATTAGCATTAGCAAGGCGTTTCAACTTCAAATCATGTATAACTGCTAATTCACCGTCTTTTGTTTGCAGAACATCAATTTCAGCGTAGTCTGCTTTCGCATCAATAGCGCCTTGCAAAGCTTCTTTTGTATTCTCTACACCTTTTGAAATATAACCGCGATGAGCCATAATAATTGGTTCTTTATATGTATTTGTAATAAAGGTCACAATGAAGGCAACAACCATTCCCGCCGTAATAATTCCTACAATATATACACCAATAAATTTCCAACGATGTTTTTGGAAGAAACATTTATCTGCTTTCGTTTTCGAATAATCTAAACCTTCTTCTAATAAAACATCTTCAACTGGAACCTTTTGTAGATACAATCTCGTAATCGCCATAATATAAAATGGTGTCACGATAAAGCTAAATAAATACAATGTACTCGTTAGAAATACAGACATTGTTGATTCCGCTAATAATGCAAATGTCCCTTTTGGGTTTGTAAATTCATAAACACCCCATAAACATAATAAATATATTCCTAAAAATAGGACATAGACAATTCCTATCGAAATAAAAAATCCTACTAAAAAGAATAGTACTTTAAAAAAGCTTTCTTTTACTAACTTTGCACTTTTACGTGCTGCCACACGAAATGGCTTTTGTTCTAAAACAACAATAGGTAGAACAAAAATCCAGCGAAGGTTCAAATACGCAACTACAGCAAAGAATGTGTAATAACCCACTTGTCCCATCGTTGTCTTAAACAGTTCTCCTGTAATGAAGTTAGGAATTTGAATTTGCGGGATTAATGCTGTTTCATATCCCATATTTAAAAGAGGTAATAATACGACAGCATATAAAATAAATCCCGGTAAGCAATATGTGAAAAGAGTAGGTAAATACGTTACTGTTTTATACAAAATTGGACGTAATCTCACCTTTTGCCTTTTATGAGCAAAGTACGAAATAATAATAAGCACCGCAAATTCCGTAAAGATAAGAAACAGCGCTAACAATGATAAAATTACGATTGCCAAAATGCCGTATGGTGTCTTTAAAAACGCTAATAACTCATCATTCGTCGCATTTGCATACCCACCAAAATACAACAACTTATTAAAAATGATCCCAAATAGCGGGACGAATACAATCGCTGCTAATAATTTATAAGCAAGTTGAAAGGTTAATACATTCCAAAAAGCAAATTTAACTGTTTGAAAGGAATGTCCCATTACCCCTGGTATAGATAGTCTTTTACGGTGTTGCATATATTCCTCCACATTCTAAAACGATATTTGAGATGGATTCCATATTTCCATTTCTAACCCATCTTTTTAATAATAATATATTCCGCTTAACATGAACACTCTTATACATACAATGAAAAAAGTGATGGTTACTCCCCATCACTTTTTTCATCTACTCTATTTTTTCTCTAACCCTTGTCCAAATGCTTTCAAGAAGCTAAAACCAAATGTAATGGCTCTATTGATATCTGGATCTTTTAACACTTTAAAGAAATCCATCACTTTTGTTTTTTTACCACTATTTAATTCATCTGTTGCAAATTGTAATCCCGTAACTAAGCTGGATGTAATTTGTTTCGTTACTTCCGGATCAACTGAAGATAATGCTTCCCCCGCCCCCATCATGTTGTTAAGTGCATTTTTAACTGGTTCACGATTTAATTGCTCCACAGCGATTTTTGAAACATCTTCCTTAGCAGCAAGTAAACTAATCGCCGCATCTAATATTCCAGCCTTCTGTAACTGCGCTAACAGCTGCATCGTTTCTTCTACTGCTTCACGATTATTAGATAGCTCATTTAGAAGTTCATCTGCTACTTGCTGTTTCTGTTCTTCCTCTGTTACAACTTTCTTTTTAATTAAAGTAATCTCTTTCGCCACTATCTCCGCCCCCTAGTCCACGAGTGATACGTATTGTTTTCTTTGCCATTTTTGCTCGATTTCAACACCATTTTGCGGATTACGCTTTTTATCTCGCGGGTTTGAAGATGGTAACGGACGATTTCCTTTTTCACGTAATACACGCATTTTCACCATCGTTTGTTTGTACGCCGGTGTACACGTATAAAGGTCTGTTGCCGTCCCAGTTAAAATATTGATCGCTTCTTCATTTATCGTTGCATGCATCGGTAAGTATAGCTCTTTCCCCGTTACACGCTCAGTAATAAGCGCTTGTACTTTAATTTTGCCAAATGGTGATGCTAATTCTACAAGACCACCATCTTTCACATTGCGCTCTATAGCAAGCTCAGGTGAAATTTCAACGAACACTTCAGATACTTTAGATAAAATACCAGCCGACTTATTCGTCATATTCCCTTCATGGAAATGTTCTAGCATACGTCCATTATTTAAAAGTAAATCATACTCATCTGGCGCTACAACTGGTGGTACCCATTCATCTAATGATAAACGAGCTAGTTTATCTGGGAAGTTAAATCCGTCTACATATAATAGCGGTGTATCACTACCATCATGACTACCCCAACATAAACTATTCCAGCCTTCTAGACGATCGTACGTTGCTTGAGAGTATAACGGTGCAAGCGATGCGATTTCGTCCATAATTTCACTTGGACTTTCGTAATTCCAATCCCCGCCGAGTGCACGAGCAACTTTTTGTAAAATCCACCAATCCGGTTTTGAATCACCTAGTGGTTTTAATACTTCATATAATCTTTGAATACGTCGCTCTGTATTCGTAAACGTTCCTTCTTTTTCTAAGCTTGGTGCCGCTGGTAAAATAACATCAGCAAAACGAGCTGTTTTTGATAAGAACATATCTTGAACAACGAGGAAGTCTAAATTCGCTAAAATATGTTGCACATGGTTCGCATTGGAATCGACTAAAGCCATTTCTTCCCCCATGACATACATACCACGTAGTTTTCCTTCTTCTGCCGCAAGTAACATTGCGATATTATTTAATCCTGGTGCTTTCGGAATCGTTGTGCCGTATGCTTTTTCAAACTTAGCACGAAGCGTATCATCCGATACTGCTTGATAACCTGGAAGCCAGTTTGGTAATGTCGCCATATCACAAGCACCTTGTACATTATTATGACCTCGTAATGGATATGCGCCTGCACCAGGACGACGATAGTTCCCCGTAACAAGCAGTAAATTGGAAATGGCAGCAGATGTTGTACTTCCTCCTGTATTTTGCGTTACACCCATTCCCCAAAGTATACAAGTTCCATCTGCTTCATATACCATACGAGCCATTTCTTTCAGGTTTTCTTTCGAAATTCCCGTAATTTCTTCTGTATAATCAAGCGTATACTTTTCTAACATTGTGCTATATTCATCAAAGTTCTTCACATTTTCAGCTATGAACTTTTTATCATGCCAATCTTGATCAATAATATATTTCGTAATACCAGCAAGCCATACGTAATCTGTACCTTGGCGCGGATGAATAAATAAATCCGCACGCTCTGCCATTTCATGTTTACGAAGATCTGCTACAATCAGTTTTTGCTCGTGTAATTTATGAGCACGTTTTACACGCGTCGCGAGTACAGGATGTCCTTCTGTTGGATTCGCACCAACGATAATGACAAGGCCTGCTTCAGCTATATCTTTCACTGTTCCAGCATCGCCGCCCATACCGACAGTTTTAAATAAACCATCAGTTGCTGGAGATTGGCAATAACGCGAGCAGTTATCTACATTATTTGTTCCATATATTTGACGAGCTAGTTTTTGCATAAGATAATTTTCTTCATTCGTTACTTTCGAAGAAGAAATAAATCCAAATGCATCGCTGCCGTATTCTGATTTAATATGTTGCATGTTAGAAGCCACAACTTCTAACGCTTCTTCCCATGAAGCTTCAACAAACATATCTCCTTGGCGAATTAATGGCTTCGTAATGCGATCTTCACTATTTACAAAGTCCCATCCAAATTTACCTTTTACACATGTGGAAATGCCATTAACCGGTGCATCAGAAACAGGTTGCACTTTTAATATATGGCGATCTTTCGTCCATACTTCGAATGAACAACCGACACCACAAAATGTACAAACAGTTTTTGTTTTATTCACTTTCGTCTTACGCATCGCAGCCTCTACTTCTGAAACTGCTAAAATACTACTATATCCAGGCTCTACATCCTTTACAAAATCAATCATCGGATCTAACACATCTGATTTTAATCCTGTCATGAATCCAGCTTCACCTAACATTGATTTTTCCATTAACGCATTACATGGACATACTGTTACACACTGCCCACAACTTACACAAGATGAGTCATTTATACTTACACCATGATCCCATATAACACGCGGACGATCTAAGCTCCAGTCTATCGATATCGTTTCATTAACCTGTAGGTTTTGACATACTTCTACACACTGTCCACAAGCAATACATTGATTTGGATCATACCGATAAAACGGATGTGACATATCCACTTCACAAGCACTTACTTTCGGCTCATACGGATATTTCTGTTCTTCAATTCCCATCATATGTACTGTATTATGAACCTTACAATTACCGTTATTGTTATCACATACGGTACAATACAATAAATGATTCTCTAATATTCGATCCATCGCCTCAGTCTGCGCCTCTTTCGCACGCTGTGACTGTCTTTCAATATGCATACCATTCTCTATTTGCGTTGAACAAGCACGCATTAACTTCCCATCTACTTCTACAATACACGTATCACAAGTTTGAATTGGATCTACTTCTGGTACATGACAAATTTGAGGATGTTCCAAATTACTCTCGTTAAATAATTGTAGTATCGTCTTTTCACCTGATGCTGAAAATTCTTTACCATCCACGGTTACACGGACTGTCTGTTCTGCCATAGTTTCCCCTCTCCTTACAACCAACTGTACAACACATTTGTGAATCCGTTTTCACAAATGTGTTGTACATATTTTTGAAACGCCCTGCCTAAATACTTTTCTTATGAAGTCGATTCTAGATGTTTATAAGGTATCACTACGAAAGCTTGAAAATTTCACTATTCTACATTTCTATTATATCGTATATATACAATAATAACCAAAATAATCTGATACCTTCCTTCTAATAGATGTTTTTATTTTTTCAATGTTTTATGATGAATGTGGGAGAAAATACATATAAAAGGGGAATTTCATATGGGACCTACGCAAGAGAGTTATACAATTGTACGCTATCACTCTGGTACATTTTCAAAACAAACTGATGAGATTGTTACAGAATCTCCTATTACTATTAAATTGAATGGTGAAGAATATGTAACAGTCGTATGTACACCAAATTATATTGAAGATATGGTAATTGGTTTTTTAATTTCTGAGGGGATTATTTCTTCCTATAAAGATATTGAAGAACTATGGGTTCAAAAAGATAACGGAATTGTCCATGTAACATCATCAAAAATAAATCCGCTCTATCAAAATTTATATAATAAACGATACATCACTTCCTGCTGCGGAAAAGGTAGACAAGGTTTTATTTTCGCTAACGATGCAGCAAAAGCAAAAGATTTACATGATATACATATAAAAATTACTCCTGAAGAATGCTTTTACTTAATGAATACTTTACAACAATCTTCTACTACCTTTCGCCAAACCGGCGGTGTTCACAATACCGCGCTATGTGATCGAAACAATATCCTCCTATCAAGAATGGATATTGGAAGACATAATGCATTAGATAAAATATATGGACATTGTTTACGCAACGATATATCTGTTAAAGGAAAAATCATTGCATTTAGCGGGCGTATTTCATCCGAAATTTTACTCAAAGTTTCAAAAATCGGATGTGAAATTGTTCTATCTAAATCCGCTCCAACAAAACTAGCATTGCAACTCGCTCACGATTTAGGCATTACTGTCGTAGGATTTATTAGAAATGACTCTTGTAATATTTACACGCATCCACATCGAATTGATGGTTATCGATCGAATAACTAAAATAACTCCTCAATCGAGGAGTTATTTTAGTTATGAAAATGTAATATATTAAACGCTTGAATAGTTAATAAAGTTAATATATAATTTCATTACATATTAAAAAACAAAACATTGTAGCATATATCTTTTCATTCTTTTACACATTAAAAGAGACTGCTAACAAAACGCATACACATTCTTATATATGTAATGGATTTATTTGATTTAAAATCGACCAAGGAGGTTACAACGATGGAAATTCGCTTATTAACGACAGAGGACGCAGAAATATATTTAAAAGTTTGTATGGAAGGTTTAACGAAGAACCCGGAAGCTTTTAGCTCTTCTTATGAAGATGTTCTTAAACATGAGGATCCTGTAGCTGCTATGGCAAAACGATTAAGCAATCCGGATAAGTATACTCTAGGGGTCTTCAAAGATAACGATTTAATCGGCATTGCTACTTTAGAAACAAAGCCTTTCATTAAACAAGAACATAAAGCAAAAATCGGTTCCGTTTTTGTTTCCCCTAAAGCACGTGGCCTTGGAGCAGGACGAGCTCTTATTAAAGCAATTATTGAAAATGCCGATAAATTACATGTAGAACAACTTATGCTCGATGTTGTAGTTGGTAACGATGCAGCAAAAAAATTATATGAGTCATTAGGTTTCCAAACTTACGGCGTACAAGAGCGTTCATTAAAACATAACGGTCAATATTGGGACGAAGAACATATGGTTCTATTCTTAAATGATTAATACTTCAATCTAGTTTTCCAAAAGCATCTTTTTATTAAGAAAGATGCTTTTTTCATTACAACAATGTAATCTTCATGTCACCTTTATCGATCGTACCAAACCTTTCCATTCATTATACTAAAAATATAAAGTGAAACTTTACTCAGTGGGGAACTACATCCCACGCTGATCGCATGTACTTGATATGTAGAGGAGAATGTGACATGAAACAAAACAAACGAGCTATGCTTTTAATATTTACTACAGCAATTGTAACTTCTGGATTAGCAATTTTACCTTGGTTTATTATATAAAAATACTCCCCCTAACAACGAAAAAAGCTTATTGCTTCTTAAGAAGCAATAAGCTTTTTTATATTATAAAATCCCCAAAATTTTATTTACACAACTTATAATAATAACCATAGATACGGCAACGCACATAACAACCGTATTACGATCTTGCTTTTCTTTTTTTGAAATTTCTTCTTTTGGATTCATGTGTATGATCTCCTTTTAAAAAAAGTGTGAGATAGGAAATTTTTCTTATCCGATGCGAGGTGAATACGAAAACCCTCTCTATCTCACATACACAATAGAATGGAATTGTCATTTTATAAATAAAATGACATGACGTTATGTCGCAACATAGGGTATTTTGTGTCGCTACGTTTTCTATTATAAAAAATAGTTGTGCAAAACCAGTGCATTTTTTATGTCAATTACTCTGAGCGAGAAATCACTCTTCCACTCAATCACATAAAAAGAGTTTTTTATCATTTTCATGTAAACTATACAAGTAGAATGAACAGTTTGGGGTGCACAAGATTATGGTAAAAATTTTATTAGTAGACGATGAAGAACGTATGTTACGATTATTAGATCTGTTCTTAAGTCCTCGTGGCTATTTTTGTATGAAAGCTACCTCTGGCCTTGAAGCACTAAAGTTAATAGAACAAAAAGACTTCGATATTGTTTTGTTAGATGTAATGATGCCAAATATGGATGGATGGGATACTTGCTATCAAATCCGTCAAATTTCCAACGTTCCAATCATTATGCTAACAGCTCGTAATCAAAATTACGATATGGTAAAAGGCCTTACGATCGGCGCAGATGACTATATTACAAAACCATTTGATGAGCATGTATTAGTTGCACGAATTGAGGCTATATTACGCCGTACAAAGAAAGATGGATTTGTTAGCTTCAATGGTATTGAGTGGGATAAAACGAAACATACTGTCACAGTGTATGATGAAAAAATCTCACTGACTCCTATCGAATTTTCGTTACTTGGACTATTTTTACAAAATACAAACCGTGCTTATAGCCGAGATGATTTAATCGAAAAAATTTGGGGTTATGAAACAGACATTGAATATAGAACAATCGATTCACATATTCGCAATATCCGTGATAAATTACGTAAAAAAGGATTTCCAGTTGAAAATTACTTAGAAACTGTTTATAAGGTCGGATATAAATGGAAAAGTGAATAATTACTTCGGTCAGTGGAAACTAGTATACCACTGACCCTTTATTATGAATAAGGTATGGTGAGAAAATGAGTAAACTTTCACTTAAAATCGGGACATACTTTTTAATATTAGCTTTATGCATTGAAACAATTGCTTTCGTATCTTTTTACAAAAGTATTTCTAAAATGCGCATTGAAGAGGAAACACTCACTCTTTTAGAAAAAGGTAATCGCTATAGTAAAAAAATTAAAAACCGCGAGAGACGGGATGAATATTATAAAGAAATGCAACACACTGAACATAATAAAAATCCTAAACGCCCCGTGTACCCCGAGTTCGATATTGCGAATGCGGCTGCACACTTAGTTGAATCGGAATCAATTTCTAACTCCGATATAGCTATTATTATTACTGACCATAACGGCAAAATTATTTCCACCTCAGAACCCGTAACAAAAGAAATGCAAAAACAACTTACTTGTAAAACAGAATCTGTCCCAGAAAGCGGATTAATCGTTGGAAGAAACTGGAAAAAATCAAAATTCATCACCACAGTAAGCCCACTTAACACAACAAAGTTTCAAGGAAAGTTATATATGTTATTAAAAACATCTTTCTTAGAAAACATGTTACTTAAACTCATGAAGCAATTTCTTATTATTAGTGTTTTGACGATTATTTTAACGACTATTTCTGTCTTTATTTTTTCTCGTGTTATTACAGAACCGCTCATCAAAATGAAGAGGGCAACAGAAAAAATGTCAAAATTAAATAAGCCAATTCAATTAGGTATTAAACGGAATGATGAACTTGGAAGCTTAGCAAAAACGATTGAAGATTTATCCAGTGAACTGACTTATATGAAAAAAGAAAGAGGTGAGTTTCTCGCTAGTGTTGCTCATGAATTATTAACTCCATTAACCTATATGAAAGGTTATGCGAAAGTGGCAAAGAGAGACACTTTAACGAAAGAAGAGCGAGAAGAATACTTACAAATCATTGAGGATGAAACAGATAGTGTAACTGATCTCGTTCAAGATTTATTTATGCTTGTACAATTAGAACAACACCAATTTGTTATAAAAAAACAAAAAGTGCTTCTTAGGCCTTTTTTAGAGCGAATGGTTGAAAAAACAAAAACAACATTAACTAACAAACAAATGCAACTCCATGTATATTGCAAAGACGATTTAGAAGTTTGCATAGACGAAAGACGTATGGAACAAGTTATGTTAAATTTATTACACAATGCTTATCAACATTCGCTAGAAAACACCACTATTACGATACGCGTACTCACAGAAACAAATTCTTTTACAATAAGTGTACAAGATGAAGGTGAAGGTATTCCTGAGGAAGATATTCCGCATATTTTCGATCGTTTTTATCGTGTTGATAAATCCAGAACGAGAGCTACTGGAGGAAAAGGTATCGGGCTAGCTGTTGCGAAAGAAATTGTAGAATTGCATAACGGTTCCATTCTAGTAACAAGCAAATTAGACGTAGGAACAAACTTTATAATCGAGCTACCTTTTGAATAATATGTGTGTGAAAACACCAGTAGTAGTAAAAACTACTGGTGTTATTTTGTTCATAAAATCAGCTTATATAAGCTAAGCTTTTGAAATTATTCTTATTTCAATATAAAATAAAGATACATTTGTCAAAGATTTGGAGGGTGATATAATTGGATATCCATGTATTAACAAAAGACGAAGCGGAAATTTACTTAGAACTTCGTGTAGAAGGATTAAAGCAAAACCCTGAGGCTTTCAGCTCTTCTTATGAAGATATTATTAATAAAGAGTGTGCGATTGAATATAAAGCACAAAAATTAGCACAAGATGAAAACTATACGCTAGGTGCATTTAAAGATGGAAAATTAATCGGGGTTGCAACGCTGGAAACGAAACCATATGTAAAACAAGAACATAAAGCTAAAATCGGTTCTGTATATGTATCTCCAAAAGCACGCGGACTTGGAGCAGGGAAAGCACTTATTAAAGAATGTCTTGAGCTTGCTAAATCTTTAGAGGTGGAACAAGTTATGCTTGATGTTGTTGTTGGCAACGATGGAGCAAAAAAACTTTATGAATCATTAGGATTTAAAACATTCGGTGTACAAGAACGTTCATTAAAATATAACGGACAATATTGGGACGAAGAGCATATGGTCTTATTCTTAGACGAAAATAAATAATAAAAAACATCCTCTCATGTATGAGGATGTTTTTTTACTTTTTTCTAAACCACGCTGTATTTAATAGTTGAATCGCTTTCGCAATTTCTTCTTCTGATAAGATCGCAAACCCAAGTAAAACGACATTTTCAGGTGCAGTACCGTCTTTATAGTACGTAGAAACAGGATATATTTTAATACTATATTTTGCAGCTTCTTGAATGAGTTCTTCTTCTCGCATTCCATTATGTACTTTTAATAAAATGTGTAATCCCGAATCTTCTCCTATCACTTCAACATGATTAGAGAAATACTTCTCTATTTCAAAAACAAGTCGATCCCTCTTTTTCCGGTAGACGACACGCATTTTATGAATATGTTTTTCCCAATAACCTTCATGTAAAAACTTTCTAATCACTTCTTGATCCATTCTTGAAACACTTTGTGTATAAAATAAATATTGTTTTTGATACTTTTTAATTAAATTCTTCGGTAATACTATATAGCTCATCCGTAATGAGGGCAACAAAGCTTTTGATAACGTCCCCATATAAATAACTTTCCCATCTGTATCTAACCCTTGTAGTGCCGGAATTGGCTTTCCTGAATAACGAAATTCACTATCGTAATCATCTTCAATAATATACCTATCTTCTTCTTTCTTTGCCCATTGTAAAAGCTGCGTCCTTCTCGTAATAGGCATAATCATTCCATATGGAAACTGATGAGAAGGAGTTACAAATACAACATTTGCAGTGCTATTTTCTAAATCTGCCATACAAATGCCGTCCCTATCTAAAGACAACATTTGAACCTTCTTTTCTCCCTGTTCAAAAACGACCATTTTCCTATGGTACCCTGGATTTTCAACAGCGTAATTACTTCCCTTCAACAATTGAAAAAGTAACTTCACTAATATTTGTGTTCCCGCACCTAATACAATTTGACTAGCTGAACAACGTACACCTCTAGATTCATACAAATAGTTCGCAATTTCCTCTCGTAAGCTTAATTCTCCTTGAGGGTGTCCAAGAAAAAGTAAATCATTATTACGCGGCTGCCATACATCATTTATAAGCTTGCGGTACATAGTGAACGGAAAAGTTTTTGTATCAACCCCTGTTTGTGTGAAATCAAATGTATAGTTCTCCTCCCGAAACGATACTTCTTCTACTTTCGCTTCGCTTCCTTCTACATCCATCATTTGTTCAAATTTACATACAAAATAACCTTTTCTTGATATCGACTCAATGTAACCTTCTGCAAGTAATTGCTCGTAAGCCGCTTCTACTGTATTCTTACTCACTTGTAAATAACTCGCCAGTTTTCTTTTTGCAGGTAATTTTGTAAAAGCCGGAATCGTTCCATCCTTAATCTCTTTTTTTATATACTCATACAATTGCACGTACAATGCCTTTTTACTATTCATATTTAAATTAGGCGTTAATTCTAACATAATATCTGACCCCTTAATAAAACTAAAATCTGATACTTTTTACAGTACCAGAAGTTATATATAATTCCTTTTATCATGTCACACATAAAAAATCAAATACTCGAGAGGAGATGCATGATTATGAACAATAGTAGACGGATTGGACTCATTATGATTATTACAGGAGCTACCTTATGGGGATTATCTGGCCCGATGATTCAGTGGCTATTTCAACATACTAACGTATCATCAATTGATTTTTTAACAATTCGCTTGTTGCTTGCGGGATTATTTATTTTATCTTTTTTACTTATAAAGAAACAAAACATATTTCAAATTTGGAAACACTCTAGACATTCTATACAACTTATTATTTTCTCTATTCTCGGCATGCTCGGTGCGCAATATGCCTTTATCGAAACAGTTCATATTAGTAACGCGGTCACAGCGACATTATTTCAATTTCTAGGTCCTGTTCTTATTACCATTTATGTCGCATTTGGACAAAGAAAATTCCCTGCTTCTATGCAACTACTCGCAATTATAACTGCACTCACGGGAACGTACTTTATTATTACAAACGGTTCAATTGAAAATATTGTTTTATCGAAAGAAGCCATTATTTTTGGCCTATTAACAGCAATTGGATTTGCATTTTATACCCTCCATCCAGCTTCTCTTATTAAAGAATGCGGAACAACCATAGTAATTGGCTGGGGGATGCTAATCGGCGGCATCGCCCTGCTTATTTTTAATCGCTCGTTTGGATGGAGTCAACTTTCACAAACCTTTACACCAAAAACTTTTTCTATGCTTATCCTTATCATTATAAGTGGCACTCTTTCTTTCCTTCTTTATATCGGTAGTCTGAAATATTTAGCAGCAACAGAAACGAGCATTTTATCTAGCATTGAACCACTTGTAGCAGCTATCGTTTCAATCGCTTGGCTAAATGAATCATTTGGAGCGTATCAATTACTAGGCGGCGTATGTATCATTCTTTCTGTTATTTTCTTAACGATGCCTCAAAAAGAACGAGAACTAACCTTTTCAACTGAACAAATATAAAAAATGTCAAAAGAGGTCGTACAAAACTTACGACCTCTTTTTATACTTTAAAGGAATTGTCCCGCTTTCTAGCAAATACAATTACACTAACAGTAAAAATTAGGAGTGTGACACCATGAAAAAAATTGGAACTATGCTACTTTTCTCCTTTCTCATCACTGGATGCTCGCAAGCTCAACCCGATTCCGAAGTACCTAAAAAAGAAGCTGTCGCAACATCATCCAATCAAGTTAATGCACCTTCCTTCTTTCATCTTAGTGTTTTAAAAGATGTGAATTGGGAAGAAGCTCCATCCTTCGTAGATGGAAAAATACCTTTAAAAGGCATCGAAGGAAAAATCGCAATGGCTGATACCTCTATTATCTCAAATGAACAAAATGAAATAATGTGGTACTTTTTAGATTCTGAAAGGCCAACTGGAAAACTCTCTATTATTGCACTAAAACAAGGGTCAGTAACGCCAACACCCGTACTCTTTCAACAAGAAACTTCTAAACCAACTTGGACTACTTCAAATACAATTGATTCTACTACAACCGAACTCCCACTCACTATGTCACTACCTTCATCTGGATTATGGGTATTAAATATATACGTGAATGAAAAATATTATGATCAGTTTGTAATCAATGCCACAGAAAATAAATAAAAGGAAGGAGGCTGTTTCAGCCTCCTTCCTTTTATTTACCCATCTTATATGTAACTAATCGCCTGACTCCCCATTTGCACCCATGCCTTTTCAAAACTTTCTCTCGGTACTTTTACATCTAAACTATCACTTAGAGGATCTCGAATATATACAAATTCCTTATCATATCCAATAAGTACTACACAATGTTCATTATACGTAATAGAAACATCTCCACTATTTGTTTCCCATGTAGTAAATTCATCTTTATCTAATGGCGCAAATGTTGCATTCGTAATCATGACTACCGGTTGTCCTGATTTTACACTCTTATAAAGCTCTTCTATACTCTTCCCTGTTAAGTCCACAGCTTTGTTAGGTAAATACTTTTTCGCTAATTGAAAAAGTGGTCCATGATATACACCATATCCTGATTCAGAAAAGGTATAAATATTTCCTACAAATCCTTCATTCGGATTCCCACGTACACCATCGTTCATAAAATCAACTTTCTTTATTTCGTTTGCTAATTTCATCTTATCCACTGTAATACCTGCGTATTGTAACATCATCGCTAAGCTCGTCACTTCACAGCCTCTATCTAACTCTGGTAACTGCTGAATGAAAGGTACATTTGATAAGATGACCTTTTCACCATTATTACTAAACTCCGCTTCTTTTTCACTTTGTATATTGAAGAATGTTAACTTTTCCATATACTTTGTAATTCCATTTGTATATACATTCCATACTGCTATAGCTAGTAATGCTATACATATATACCACTTAAACCTTCGTATCACTCTCACGCCTTTCTTAGTTTGTTAAATAAGAATAAAACGCGTCAGCATCCGTGCGAATCACCGGTACAAAATTTAGTTCTTTTCCTTTTTCAGGCTGATCTTTTTTTATTTTTTCTGCTAGTTCTTGAGCATTCATATTCGTTTTATCGATATTAAGCTCATCTGCCATTTGTAACACCTTTTGTTCATTAATTTCACTTAATACTTGATATATATCTTTACCATATAAATCAATATGATATTTTTTTGCCTCTTCTTGCACTTTTTGTTCGTATACTTCTTGTGCTAACTCTTCTATCTCTTTTCCTTTTTGTGAAATACCTAACTTCCCTGCTTCCTCTCTTACTTTCGTTCCATAGATTTCTTCCGCAATGTCCTCTATTTCTTTTCCATTTGTTGAAATACCTAATTTATCCGCTTCATCGCTAATTTTAATCGTATTAATTTGAGTAATCAAATTTACAATTGATGTGTTTTCTATTGATAGGCCTAGCTTTAACGCTTCTTGCTTCACTTTTGTTTCATAGATTTCTTCTGAAAGAGTTCCAACGTCTTTTCCTTCAATCGAAATTCCTAACTGTTCTGCTTCCCTTCCTACTTCCGTCTCATGGATTTCTTTTTCTAGCGTAATTTGTTCTTTCCCTGCCGTTTCAATCCCTAAATTCTCCGCCTTTTCTTCTGTATGCACAGCATGTATCTTTCCGTTGTTTAATTGTTCTTTGCTGCGCTGCTTGTAATCTGTCTTTCCCTTTGATGTTTCAGAAGGAGAGGCACCCCCTAATATACTTAAACTCATTACTCCAATAGTGAATACCATCATCATTTTCTTTTTCAAAATTACTTCCTCCCTCTTACAACTTCTTTTCCATCATGCCCATAAATTTTTTAATACTACACATAATCGAAATAACATTCTGATTGATATAATCTGCTCAAACACCTTTTTATAATCGCTTCTTCATGCGGCGAACTTTCCGTATAGAATACATGTTAAAAATAGTTTCTTAACTTTCCCTTAAAAAAAGACGACCTTGTAAAAACAAGATCGTCTTCTCACTTATATTCTTTGGTGTTTAGGGAAAATCACTTCAAAACAAGTGCCCTCTTCCCATTTGCTCTCTACTGATATTTTTCCGTAATGTTTCTCTACAATCCAATTTGCGATTGAAAGACCTAATCCAGCTCCTTCTGACGTACTTCTTGCTTTATCCCCTTGATAAAAACGATCAAATAATTTCGGAATATCTTCTTCTTTCACTCCTATCCCGTCATCTTTCACCTGTATACGAATTGAACTACTCGTTTGCGTGCAATTGATTTGAATATGACCGCCTTCGTTCGTATACTTCATCGCATTATCTAACAGTATGACCATCATTTGATGAATCCGCTCTCTATCACCCATAAAAGATACGCCACGTTCTACTTTTAATATCATTTCTTTTTCTTGATAAGAAGCAATCTCCTTATATGGAGCTACTATTTCTTCTAACAATTTATCGAGTTCAAATGTTTTCTTATCCATCTCAATTTGATTAGAATCAGAGCGTGCTAGCAATAATAAATTACTAACGAGTTTTGATAACCGCCTACATTCTTTTGAAATTGTAGAAATATCCATCGCTTTTTCTTCTATCGTAGCGGATGGTGACTGGAATAAAACATCCGTTTTTGATTGAATAACTGCAAGCGGTGTCCTTAGTTCATGTGACGCATCAGAAACGAATTGCTGCTGTTTTTCCCATGAATTTTGAATAGGTACGAGTGCCCTACCAGCTAGGAAAAAGCCGATACCGATTGCACAGAGGCTTCCTATGCTACAACCTATAGTAAGAATTAGAAATAAAGTATTTAACATTTCTTCTTCAGCTGTTATATCGCGTACGATTTGAACTATTTTTCCATCTTGTTGAAATACAAACGTCCTAAAATATAGTCCTTGCACTTCTATATCTTGCAAAATCCCTAATTTCTTTGGCGAAAACTTTTCCAAATTGTCTTCAAAGATAATACGACGTTTACCGTTTTCAACACCTATCTCCACTGTGTTTCCTATCCAAGTTAACTCCATTATCCTTGGATCCCCAATTGGAGGATATCCCCTAATTTTTTTAGGTAGTTTTTTATCATCTGCATTCTTTCTATGTTGAACGGCTTTTTCTATCGATTCATTTACTCCACTATAAATACGCTTATATGTGTAAGAATAAATGATACTACCTAATACGCCTATCAAAATGATAAATACTAATGAATTCAATATAGTCAATCGAATGCGCGTCTTCTGAAACATACTTCCCTTTTTCATTGTTCTTTTAATATATATCCAATACCTCGAACGGTTTGAATATCTTTCTGATAACCGAATGGCTCTAATTTTTTACGTAAATGATGTACATACACTTCTACAATTGCCACTGTCGTATCTGAATCAAATCCCCAAACACGATCAAAAATTTGTTCCCTCATTAAAATCTTTCCGCTATTTTGAACAAGGTACTCTAGAAGCTCATATTGTTTTAATGTTAGCTTCATACTTTGTCCATCTACTTGAACATCTTTATCTTTTCCGAACAGTTCAATCCCTTTATATCGAATAGTCTGCTTTGTTGTTAAATTACCACTTCTGCGTAGTAAAGCACGAATTCTCGCTTTTAACTCTGGAGCCTGAAATGGCTTAACGATATAGTCATCTCCACCAAAGTCCAATCCCTTCACCCGATCTTCTAAAGAATCTCTCGCTGTTAAAAACAGGATTGGTGTTTCAATCTTTTCATCACGTATTCTTTGAATTACTTCAAAACCATCCATCTCTGGCATCATCACATCAAGCAAAATTGCATCATATATATTTTGTAACGCTAGAAATAACCCCTCTTCTCCATTCAATGCTGTATCTACTTCAAATTCGTCGCGTAATATTTGGACAATAGACTCTAATAAGGAAGCATTATCTTCTACTACGAGTAAGCGCATATTCTCACCTTCCACCATATCATTCAATTCTATTTATAATCACATTCCTGCTTTTCCTAACAAAAGAATATCATTATATTTTGTAACTTCATTTTTAATTCGTTCTTTCTACACTTTTTCTTGATATAGAATTTTAAAGATTAATTATAAAAACTCTTCCTTAAATTTTGCTTAATAAAAAGTTGAAAGAAATAAGATTCTCCTTATCTCTTTCAACTTTTTATTACGTACACCTTTTTACTCGGCAATTCTAAACAATTTAGCTGGCCGCCATATACAGCACCGCCATCAATTCCAATAATTCGATTACTACCAAAATACACGCCGCAATTCTCACTACCGTGAAGCGTTTTTGTTTCCGTATGACCAAATACAACAACCTTTTCACCGCTATATCCATTATGAAACTCATTACGGATCCACATTAACGTATATGGTTCACATTCAGAAACCCGTTTCAATGGCTCAACACCAGCATGTACAAATATATACTTTTCTGTTTCAATGTAATGATCTAATTCTTGAATAAACTTTACATGTTCTTCTAAAACATGCGATTGTAAAATTGGTTTTTGGAAGTCTTCCTCATTAACTACAATATCTTCTTCTACAAATCCATAGCTGTATAAAGTCTTATCTCCACCGTTTCTTTTTACCCAATGGTTCCATGAACGTTCCTCATCAGTCGTTAACGCCTTAATCATCATATCTTCATGATTTCCCTTTAGAACGAGGGCTCCATCTTCTTTTAACTCTTTTACCCTTTCAATTACTGCACGTGCATTTGGACCACGATCTACATAATCCCCTAATAAAATTAGTTGATCCTTTTTTGCATCGTATTGAGCTTCTTCTAATAACTGTTCGAACTTTTCTATTTCGCCATGAATATCACTAATAACAAGAATTCTTTTCATATTATCACCCCTCTTTCTAATTATAATTCAAAACGACAGAAACTTCAGAATTGTATTTTAAAACCGTATTTATTACAGATACAACGATTATCCTTACAACAATGTAAGTCTCTTGTCATTCAATTCGATAGTTGCAATTGCTATATTTCCTTATACTAAAAGTAAGAAATGAAACAAAAAACAAGGAGAGATGAGAAATGAAAAAAGTGATGGAAGTTTTAGTAGCAGTGGCAGAGGTTTTCGTAAATGGTAAACAAGTTGCAATGGAGTTAAACAAATAATGAAAAGGACAAGATTCATTCTAGACCCTTTACTCATATAAAAGAGATAAGACTTCTTCATTTTTTTGATCCCTTATCTCCTAAAGAAAGCCGTATCCTTTTTCGGATACGGCTTTCTCTTATTTTTGACTCGTACGAGCTGAAATGCTAATTGCTCTATCTGTCGCTTTGGCAGCTTCATCTAACGCTTCTTTACTATTCTTTCCGTCATACATTGCTTCTAATGCTTTTACAACTGCATCTCGTGATTCTGGGAATACACTAATTAAAGCACCTTGTGTTGCTGGAGATTGTTTCGTCGCTTGCAATTGATCTACTGTTACTTTTAACTGTGGATATTTTTCATATTGCTCTTTTACTAATGGTTCATTATATGCATCTGGATTAATAGAGAAATAACCTGTTGCAGTATGCCATTTTGCTTGTACGTCTGACTTCGTTAAATATTTCATAAAGTCCCAAGCACCTTGTTGTGTTTCTTCTGAAACCATATTCGTCATCCATAATGATGCTCCGCCAATAACAACACCATTTTGTTTCGAATCCTCTGGATATGGAATATATGACACGCCTACATTAAACTTAGATGCATCAATTAAGTCGCGAACACCAGCTGAAGAATCTAAATACATAGCAACTTGTCCAGACTGGAACGCGGCACGAATATCATCCCAACTTGCTCCATACTTTCCTAGTGCACCAGCTTTATTTAACTCATCTAGCATCCCAAATACTTTCTGTCCTTCTTTACCGTTAAATACAGCTTTCTTTGCAGCATCTTTACGACCATTTTCATTATCTACATATAAAGCGCCTTGTGTCGCTAACAATTCTTCAAAGAACCAACCATAATTCAGCATTGAAAATCCATATTGTTTTACATTTCCGCCTTCTTTAACCGTTAACTTTTTCGCTGCTTCTTGCAATTCCGCATATGTTTTTGGAGCTTTCTCTGGATCTAAGCCCGCCTTTGCGAAAGCATCTTTATTATAAATTAATACTGGTGTAGATGAATTAAATGGCATAGAATACATTTTTCCATCAACTGAATAATAATTTGTAATTGCTTTTTCCAGCTTTGAAGTATCGTACTTATCTTTTTTTATCCAACTATCAATTGGCGTAATCTTTTTACTATCAATCATATATTTTGTTGTAATTTCACTCGACTGAACAAGAGCTGGCGCTTCTTTCGTAGCAGACATCGTTCTAAATTTCGTTAAAGACTCTTCATATGTCCCTTGGAACTCTGGCTTTATCTCGTATTTATTTTGTGACTTATTATAGTCCGCAACAAGTCCCTCTAATACCCCTTGTGTTTTTCCACCCATCGCGTGCCAAAAACGAATTACAGTTTTATCACCATTTTTTTCAACTGGTGCTACTTTTGCCTGTGCTTCAGGTTTTCCCTCTGTTTTACTATTTGAACAAGCAGCACTAGATAATGCCATTGTTGCTACCATTAATAGAGCAGCACCTTTTTTAACTAGACTCATTTTAATCTCACCTTCTCTTAGTTATTTAATTGCACCTTTTGTTAATCCTTGTTGTAATTGCTTTTGTCCTAAAAATAATAGAATCAATGTTGGTATAACGATAACCGTAACGCCAGCCATTACGCTTCCCCAATCAGTTGCAACTTCTTGAGATTGAAGCTGCTTCACACCAATTTGAACTGTTCTTACCTTTTCATCAGTGGTCACTAAAAGTGGCCATAAGTACATATTCCATGTTGTTAAAAAACTATATACGCCAAGCGTAATAAAACTCGTTTTACAATACGGAATTACAACGCTGAACAAAAATTTTACATTTCCAATCCCTTCAATAAAAGCAGCTTCTTTCAGTTCATTCGGAAGTGTCATAAAATGTTGGCGTAACAAGAAAATACCGAAAGCTGTTGCAAAAAACGGCACTGTCATCCCAGCGAAACTATTGATCCAGCCAAAGTTTTGAATCGTTAAAAAGTTAGGTACCATCGTCGCTTCCCACGGAATAAGCATCGTTGAAATAAACAGGAAAAAAATAAGATTTCTTCCCTTAAACTGAAGAAAGACGAAAGCATACGCCGCTAAGCTTGACACGATAAGTTGTCCAATCATAACAACTGTCGATACAACTAAGCTGTTATATAAATATGTAAAAAGTGGTACTTTCTGAAAAATATTAATGAAATTATCAAAAGTAAATTGAGTTGGAAATATCCTTCTCATTTGAATATCGTCTGGTGTCATAAAGCTTATTAAAAACGCATACAGCACAGGAAAAAATACCATTACTGCACTAATTATGAGCAGCATATATAATAGGAAATTTTGTTTCCACTGTTTAACGATCATTTATAATGCACCTTTCTCTCAGCAAACTTGAATTGAAGTAATGTAGCAATGAAAATGAAAATAAATAATACCATCGCTTGTGCACTTGCTGTTCCAAATTGATGATTCACAAATGCCTCTTTATAAATCGAATATACAATTAAATTTGTTGCATCATTTGGTCCACCGTGCGTTAAAATATCAATTTGTCCGAAGCTTTGGAACGCACTAATTAACGTTACTGTCACGATAAAGAATAAAGTTGGTGATAACATCGGTAATGTAACACGACGAAGCTTATATAAATAGCTAGCACCATCTATAGATGCACTCTCATATAAAGACGTATCAATGTTTTGTAAACCACCTAATATAACTAAAAATGCAAATCCTGTATTCACCCAAACCGTTGTAACTGATACAGAGAATAGTGCCCAGTCCGGACTCGTTAACCATGCAATTGCAGGAAGATTCATAGAAGCTAATATATTATTGAATAACCCGACACTTGGATGAAATAAAAATAACCAAATCACTGCACTAGCAGCTACTGATATTCCCATTGTGGAAGAAAATAACACACGGAATACCCCAATACCTCTTACTTTTCCATTTGCAATCAATGCAAGAAATAAAGCGAGTATAATACTCGTAGGCACTGTATATACAACAAATAATAAAGTTGACTTTATGCTTTTGTAGAAAGCAGGATCAGAAAATAAGTATTGATAATTTTCTAAGCCAACGAAAAGATTAGCTTCTCCGTGTATATCTGTTAAATAAAAGCTATAGTAAATCGTCCTAAATAATGGATAAAAAAGAAAAATCGAGAACAATAAAATAGATGGCGCTAAAAATAATAATCCTATTCTTAAATCTTTCGTTCTACTCCATAAATTCTTCTTTTTTGCCACCTTTGCTTGGGCTGGTAACTTGCCTACTTCAATCATTATTTCGCCACCACTTTCAACTCTTCTTCAGCTACCACTTTTAATCGTTCATTCGTATTTTGATGAAAGAAGCATAACTTATCTTGTGAGAATAATAATTTTACTTTGTCACCTTTGTTCAGGATTAGCTGTCCAATGACTTTTGCACTCCAAGTTGTTCCATTTATTGCGAAGTTTAATATAGATTCGTTGCCTAATACTTCTACAGATTGCAATGTAACTTCTTGTCCTTCCTCAGACAGGGCAATATGCTCAGGACGCATGCCTATGCGAATTATTCCTTCTGGTAATTGCTTTAACTGTCCAATAGATAACGGAATTTGCAATTGCCCTATATGTAATACACCTTTTTCTTTGTTTACTTCTCCATCATTTATATTCATCGAAGGAGACCCTATAAAACTTGCAACAAATTCATTTGCTGGTTCGTTATAGATGTCAAGCGGTGTTCCAACTTGCTGTATGCTTCCTTTATTTAAAACCATGATGCGATCTCCCATAGTCATCGCCTCTATTTGATCATGAGTAACGTAAATCATTGTAATTCCTAAACGCTGCTGAATTTCTCTAATTTCAATTCTCATTTGCGCACGTAATTTCGCGTCTAAATTCGAAAGTGGTTCATCCATTAAACAAATCGGTGCTTGGCTCACAATCGCTCTAGCAAGCGCAACACGCTGTCTTTGTCCACCTGATAATTGACCTGGTTTCATTTTCACATACTCTTTCAGCCCTACCATTTCAATAGCTTCCATTAATCTCTTTTGCCGCTCTTCTTTTTGTACTTTCCTTACCTTAAGTCCAAATAAAATATTTTCTTCTACAGATAAGTGTGGGTATAGTGCATAATTTTGAAATACCATTGATAGATTACGATCTTTCGGCTCTAAATCATTTGCAACACGTTCATTAATAATTAAATCCCCCGAAGAAATTTCTTCTAGGCCAGCGATCATTCGTAATAATGTGCTTTTCCCACATCCTGAAGGCCCAACTAAAACAAAAAACTCACCCTTTTTAATGTGAACCGATACCCCCTTAACCGCTGTCTCTTCTGCATTTTTATATACCTTTGAAACATTTTTCAATTCAATCACAAAGTTGCACTCCTTTTTTCTTCTTGTATCCATACTTCATAATGACTCGTTGAAATTGCACTTGCGCCTGCACGAATAGCAATTTCCGCATCTTCTCGTGTTTGAATCAGTCCGCCTGCAATGATAGGAAATTCTATTTCCTCCGCTAACTGCTTAATAATGGAAGGCATAATACCAGGCATAATCTCTACTGCATTCGGTTTAGTCGTTTTACAATTTTCAATTGATTTTGTAAGAGATAAAGTATCGACAATAAAAATACGTTGGATCGTTTTTAATCCAATTTTATTGGCATTTCGAATTGTCGATCCTTTTGTTGAAATAATACCTTGTGCTCCGATAACGTCTTGAATATACAAAAGTGCTTCCTCTGTATTCGTATTTAAACCTTGTATAAAATCACAATGAAGAAAGACATCATGTCCATGTTTCTGTAATTCATATACACGCTCTGGTAACTCCAGCATTGAACCCGTCATAAGAAAAACTGTTTTCGGTAATTTTTTGTATGTGTTGTATCCTTTCCAATCCTTTATCATCGCAATATAAGGTTCTTTAAACATTCATTCCACCTAGCTTTTCTGTTTTTATCCAAACTAAAAACACCTACTTACATAGAACACCTTTCTCCTTATTTGAACTCTAGGGAATAGAGCACACCTAAGAAAGTGGCACGTTATATGTAAGCGGGTGTTCTCAAATGTTCTCTACCCTAGTTATTTTGTTACCTTTACTATAGTATGCATTTATTAAGTCAGTTTTGATAGATTGTTAATTAGCTGTTAATCGAATGTTAATATTCACCATATTTTCTTAACATTAATCTAGATATACGAATAACCCCCAACAGCAAACAACTATCTTTAAAATTTAAGTAATATGCAAATTCATTCCATAGTTAATCAATTTTAGTTTTCTCGCAACTTCTTGTGAGGCATAATTATCCCAAGAAGTACTATAAAGTGAAATGCAGTTTTCTTCTTGTATTGATATCGCCCAGGCTGTAACAACATCAGTACCATACCCATTCCCTTGAAACTCCGCTAAAGTTTCCACACTCGCCTCAGCAGCTACAGGTGTACTCCTAGCACTGCAACATATAGAAACTACCTTTTCATTTTTTACAATTGCAAAGTAAGGTTGCCTCCACTCCATCTGTTCTATTAGATTAGGAAAATTTTCTCGCAAAAGCTCTTTATTCTTCTCTGTTATCTGTATTGTTCTAGTTGGCTTATGTAAATTATTAGAGAACATGAAAGCAGGGCCCATCCAAATATTTTTTACTGTTCTTTCTTCATTTAATACATGGATAATCTTTGCTATCTCTATATGATTTGAAGGTTCTCGAATTAATTTCTCAATCTTACCTACCGTTTCATCATCCAGATCACAATGATATCTCGTTATACTCCCTTCACGAGTTCTGCCAAGAAAACAGCGTGGTGCTTTCGGATTTCCTTGTTCATTTACATATTTCATTTTTCCTACTTAATTATGAACAAATAAAACCTCTACCTAAATTGCTATTAAATCAAGTTCTGAGAGCCTCATTTATATTCTCCTTAGTTACTCCATATACCATTCATAATCTATTTTTCATGCCCAAAACAAAAATCCCATTTACATACACATTACTGAATCCATCATACTCAATGACTTCTTCATTCTGTCTATCTAAATGGGATTATTTCATACTTGTTATTCTACCGGTTGCGGTTGTGGCTGTACTACTTCATTCGCTCCAGCTACCCTCAACATATTTGCAATATCTTTAAAACCTCTTTTTTCAGCATATTGCAGTGGCGTAATATTTTCCTTATTGGCCATATTTACATCTGCCCCGTGGTCAATAAGCATTTGAATTACTTTCTTATGATTTTCACTACCATTTCCTAATACAATTGCTTCTACTAAAGCTGTTCCACCACGAGCATTTTTATAATTGACATCAATATCTGTATGCTCTAACAATTCTTTTACGACCTCTACATGGCCACGCTCAGATGCAGAAATAAGTGCTGTTCCACCTGACTTAGTCGTTTCTTTCGTATTAACTCCTGCATTAATTAATACTTTTACAATATCCGTATAGCCTTCTCTACTCGCATAAAGAAGTGGATTACTTTGTTTCTCATCTTTAATTTCAATATTAGCACCTGCACCAATTAATGCTTTCACTGTCTCTACATGATTTTGGTACGTTGCTGCAAGGACAGGTGTTTCTCCGTTGTCACCTTCTACATTTATATTCGCTCCATCTTGGATCAACTTCATAGCTGTTTCTGTATCTCCAAGAGTGGCAGAAAGTAGCAACTGTTTGTCCATTAAATTTATACTTTTTTCTTCTTTAGATTCTTCCTGTTCTTTATGCTTCTCTTTTTTCTTTTCATTTTTCACATGAACCGGTTTCGATTCTGGCTCTTCTTGCTTATCGCAAGCTACTACCGTCATTAAAAGTCCTAATAACATACATAATAAAATTTTTTGTTTTCTCACAACTACAGCTCCTATGAAAGATAATGTTTTCTTAACCATTCCTCCATCACATACAATAACTCTTCTTGAGTACATTTATCCATAAGCCCTTTATATTCCTTCTTTAATCGGATTATCTTAAACTTATACTATGTTTCTCAACCTATTGGCATGATACGCCTGCTGGCCTCATCATTAACATTATGAAGCAATTAGTTTAGCACGATTTTACCGCATTTGTATACATTTCTAAAAAGTACATAGATGATTGCTTTAGGTCACTACATTCCATTGTAACCGTTCTTCTAAAAATTTTACACTTTTTCTAGTATTAATGATGCCCACCTTGATTTCCCTTTTTCGTGTTCCCCATCATTTCTTTATTCATTTCCCATTTATGCTCTGCTAGCTCTTTATACGAGAGAACTTTCCCCTTATAGTTAGATACAAAGCTCTCTGCATCTTTTTTGTTTTTAAATGAAATGACATTATAAGCCATTGGTGTTGTAATTGTTTTATCATATACATAAGTAGCGTCTTCTAACGAAACCCAATCTTTCGAATCATAATCTCGAACAAATTTTTCTTTCGTCTTTTCACCTGAATTAATCTCCATCCATTTATACATACAACCGATATCATCAAACTTTAATGCTTTTCCATTTTCTAAAATGATTTCTGTTGCAAATTGATTATCCATTACCCCAATTTGGCAAATATCACACTTATCATGCTTCTCATCAATTGCCACAGCCTCTGCTTGTTTCTTACCACATCCTACAATTGTAAAGACAAAGAATAAGCATATAGCAAACATCACATACCTTGTTCTCATTGTATTATTTCCCCCCTAACCCTATCTTCTACAAGGAGCATATCAAAAACTTGTGTGCGATTTGTGAAAAAACAATGTGTCTTTTGTAATATATAGAACAAAAAAGATGTGTAGTCATATCTACACATCTCTCATCATTCACAGCCTGTAATTAATAAATCATCTTCTAATCTAACTAATAATGTATCTGTATGAATTTGCTGCCCAACAACTACATTTACTAATCTTATATTTCCACTGATACCGACTGCAACCTTTTCAAGCTCACCGTTATTTTTTCGGATCATCATTAATTTTTCCCACTCATATACGTAAGAAGATTCATTAACAAAAATCTCTTCTACTTTTCCTTCATAAGAACTACAAATCTCTTCCATTCTTGTTTTCATATAAAATCTACTCCCTATTTCACACTTCAATATTTTCATCTTATTCTACCATTCTTATGGAGAGCAGCTTACTTTTTAAAAATTCAAATTAACTACCGTGAACAAAATGACCAAAATAAAAATTATGCTTCTAATGATGTTATTTTTCAAATTATTTACCATTCAAATAGATGCTTTTATGATAAACAAAAAACCTTTTTCTGAATTTTTATTTTATTTTGAAAGCGTAATCATTTTTGAGGGGGAGATTACATGTTAGCACTACTTGGATTTGCAATGGTATTTGTCTTTATGTTTTTAATTATGACAAAACGTATGTCAGCACTAGTAGCATTAATATTAATTCCAATTACTTTCGCTTTAATTGGAGGATTTTATGCAGACATGGGACCTATGATGTTAGAGGGAATTCAAAAACTAGCACCTACTGGTATTATGCTTATGTTTGCTATTTTATATTTTGGAATTATGATTGATAGCGGTTTATTCGATCCTGTCATTAGTAGGATTTTGAAATTTGTAAAAGGGGATCCTTTAAAAATTGTTGTTGGCACAGCAATTCTTACTATTATCGTTTCATTAGATGGGGATGGAACGACAACCTATATGATTACTGTTTCCGCAATGTATCCACTATATAAACGCCTTGGGATGAATCCACTTATATTAGCTGGGGTTGTTATGTTAGGTGCAGGGGTGACAAATCTTACACCATGGGGTGGACCGACAGCTCGTGTTATGAGTGCACTTGGACTAGACGCATCAGAGCTCTTTACACCACTTATACCAGGAATGATTGCTGGTGCACTTTGGGTAGTTTTCGTTGCTTACTATCTTGGAAAAAAAGAAAGAAAACGTTTAGGAATTATGGATATACAATATTTAAAACAAATGCAAACAACAGATGAGCAAGCTGCAACAGTAGAAGCTGCTGTTCATAAGCGCCCTAAACTTCTATGGATTAACTTTTTATTAACTGCTACCTTACTTGTCTGTCTCATACTAGAAGTTATGCCGTTACCTGTTTTATTTACAATCGCTTTCGCTATTGCTGTTATGATTAACTATCCGAACTTAGAGCAACAGAAAGAGCGTATTGCTTCTCACGCAGGAAACGTATTAGCGGTTGTTTCTCTCGTATTTGCCGCTGGGATTTTCACTGGAATTTTATCAGGAACAAAAATGGTAGATGCAATGGCTAAAAGTGTAGTAACTCTTATACCAGACGCTCTTGGACCACAACTACCAATTATTACAGCTCTTCTTAGTATGCCATTCACATTTTTCATGTCCAATGATGCATTTTATTTCGGTGTACTACCTATTTTAACGAAAGCTGCTGCCACTTACGGAATTAGTGCAGCTGAAATGGGACGCGCTTCCTTACTCGGGCAACCTGTTCACTTATTAAGCCCCCTTGTCGCATCCACTTATTTATTAGTCGGAATGGCCAAAGTTGATTTTGGTGAACATCAACGTTTTACTTTATTGTGGGCAGTTGGAACGACAATGGTCATGTTGATTACTGGAATTGTAATTGGGATTATTCCAATATAAAATAAAAAACAGTAGCGGACATATATCCTCTACTGTTTTTTATTATGAAGAAACAAGAAAATATCTTCTTTCTGGTCTCCCTACACTCCCATATATAAGCTCCGCATGAACTTTCTTTCCTGATATTAAATATTCTAAATAACGCCTCGCTGTTGACCTACTTACTCCGACCATTGCGCTTAGCACTTCCGCAGTAATACCTTCTTCATTTACTGTTAACATATGCTTTTTTATTTTTGCTAAAGTTAAAGGGTCTATCCCTTTCGGGGCATATTCTATTTCATTTCCCTTTACGCCTCTTTGAGACCATAAATGTTCAATTTGTTCTATAGATAACTGATTATTTTTCTTTAGCTGTAAAAGCTTTTTTTGATAATTTTCCAAACTTGTTTTAAATCGATCAAACATAAGTGGCTTTACGATATAATCTGTTACTCCACCTCGCAGGGCGTGCCTCACTACATCTGTTTCCGATGCAGCTGTAATCATAATAATATCTGTATCATGTAAATTATGTCTAATATATGTGACAAGTTCCGTTCCTTGCATATCAGGTAGGTACACGTCTAATAAAACGAGCTGTGGCTTCACAAGATCTAGCCATTCTTTCGCTTGTTCCCCAGTCGTCGCTGTTCCAATTACCTTAAATCCCTCAATCTTTTCAGTAAAACGACGATGAATGTCTGCAATTCGAATATCATCTTCTACAATCAATACTTCAATCTCCTCACCCATTACAATTCGCCTCTCTCTTTTGGTAATGCAATAATAAACAATGCACCACCTAAATCCCCTTTTTCAATTGCGATACTTCCATTTAAATCTTCTACTAACTCTTTCACCTTTGCTAATCCATATCCTCGCTTCTCGCCTTCTTTCGTCGAGAAGCCTTTATAGAATATGCTAGTAATGACCTCATCATGAATCCCTTGTCCTGAGTCTTCCACTTCAATGACTATTTCTTCTCCGATATCAGTTACAAACATTCTTACTTTCTTATCATATTCTTCATTTCTTTCAATCGCTTCAAATGCATTCGTAATTAAATTTCCTAAAATAGAAACGACATAATTACTCTCAATATGCGGGCTTAATTTGTCTAAGCTACTCTCTCTATCTAGCATAAAATCAATCTTCAACTCTCTTGCTCTATTATAGAATCCAATTAAAATCCCACCTAACCATGGATTTTGAATTCGTTTCATAATAAATTGAACAAAATCTTGATATACCGCTGTTTCCTTATGAATAAGCTCCAAAGCATCTTCATATAATTCTAGCTGGATAAGACCTGAAAGCGTATACAACAAATTGTTATATTCATGCGTTTGCGCTCGTAATGCCTCTGTATATTGCTTTGTCTGAGATAATTCTGCTGTTAACTGATCCATTTCAGATTTCAAACGTAAGCTCGATACAACGCCAGTTACTTTATTCTTTACTTTAATAGGTAGACGGTTCGCAATAACAGCCTGCCCTTTTATATTTAATTGGCGGTCAAACTGTTCTTCACCAGTTTGAAGTACATCTAATATCGTTGAATTAGGAATTACATCTAAAATAAATTCTCCAATAATATTTCGTTGTTCATCTAGCGAAAGAATATCATAGGCTGCTTGATTAACTAAACTAATTATGCCATGTTGATCAATGACAATAATCCCCTCACGTACAGATTGAATCACTGTACTATGCTCTTCATATAAAGATGAAATTTCTTCTGGCTCCATCCCAAACATCATTCTTTTTATACTGCCAGCTAAATATATAGAGCCGATTACTCCAATTAATAGACCTATTATTGTAATCCAAAACACACGCTTTCCATACACTTCTACCGCTCCATGAATATCATCCATTGAAAATCCAACAGATACCACACCAATGATTTCATTTTCCTGATTACGGATTGGAACTTTTCCACGTAATGAAGGGCCTAATGATCCAGTTGCTTTCGAAACGTAAGATTTCCCTTCTAATAAAACTCCTTTGTTATCTCCGCCAACCATTGCTTCTCCTATTTTATCTTTCCTAGGATGTGCATAACGAATCCCTTCTTTATTTCCAACTACAATAAAATCAGCATCTGTATCAATTCGAATTTTTTCCGCAATCGGTTGAATAATAGAAGCTGGATTTTCTGTTTGAAAAGCTTCCTTGATTTCTGGTATAGCAGCAACTGTTTTCGCAACATGCAAAGCTCTTTTGCCAATTTGCTCTTCTACCGTTTCAGATAATATGTAATAAAATAAATAACTCGTTAGCATAAGTACAACAAGAATAAGTGTACTAATAGTTAATGTGATTCTCGGTTGGAGTTTTAATTTTTTAAATTTCAAAACCATTCCCCTAACATGATTAAAGATAGAATTTAAAGAATATACAGTCTTTTTAGTTATACTTAATCATAACACGGTTACTCTATATTTCTTTCTTTTTCTCTTCATAAAAAAAGAAACGAAGTAAAATTATTACCCCGTTTCTTAACATTCGTTATTACACTTTAAACTTACCAATCATCTCTTGTAATTCTTCTGCCATTTGTGATAAATGGACTGCTGCTGCATTTATTTCATCTACTGAAGCTAATTGTTCTTCAGAGGAACCAGCAATATTTTGAACGCTTGCTGCATTTTCTTCAATTGTAGCTGCAATTTCATTAATAGATGCACTTACTTGTCTTGCATCTACCGTCATTTGCTTCGCTACACCTACCATGTTATCAATTTGTACTACTGTATCATCCGTAGATTTCAATATTTCAGCAAAGCTTTGCTTCGTTTCATTTGCAACTACAAGCCCTGATTGTACTTCTGTCCCAACTAGCTTCATAGAACTTACCGTTTCCTTGATATCAAATTGGATTTCTTTCACTAGTTTTCCAATTTCCGTAGAAGACTGTCCTGATTGCTCAGCTAATTTTCGTACTTCATCTGCTACAATTGCAAATCCTCTTCCTTGCTCTCCAGCCCTTGCAGCCTCAATTGCAGCATTTAATGCTAATAAATTGGTCTGCTCTGCAATATGTTGAATCACCTCAAGGATTGCTCCAATTTGTTTTGATTTATCATCTAACAAAACAATAACTTTATCTGATTGTGAAACAGACTCATGGATTAATTGCATTTGATTCACAGTTTGTTCAACTAACTTTCCACCATCTTCAGCCTTTTTCTTCGTATACATAGATGCTGTGGATACTAATGAAGAACTATCTGCAACACGCTGAATTCCTTCTGTAACTTCTTCTAATAATGTTGCACCTTCTTCAACTTCTTTCGTTTGTATTTCAGCCCCGCTCGACACTTGCTCTATTGCTTGTGTAATTTGTTCCGTCGCTTCACTTGTCTGCTTCATACTAGCTGTTAATTCTTCTGAAGATGCCGCCACGTGACTTGCTGAAGTATTTATATTAGAAATGACCTGATGTAATGATGTCGCCATCTCGTTAAAACTTTCTCCTAGCTGTCCAATTTCATCTTTAGAATGAACTGTAATTGTTTCTGTTAAATCGCCTTCACTAATCTTTTTCGATGATATAACAAGTTGTTTTAACGGACTAATGATAGAAGCAATTATGAAGTAAATTAAAATCCCACCAATTATTAATGAAATACCAATAACAGTTAGCGTTTTATAGAAAATAGGATTAGCTGCTTCAATAATTTCTTTTGAAGGCATAATTCCTGCTATTTTCCATCCAGTCTGCTTATTTGTTATAAAGGTAATATTGCGATCATCACCATCGAGTTTGAATTTAAAATCACCTGTTTCCTGTTTGTACAATTCCTTCTCCAGTTTTTCTTCTATTTTGTCACCCGGTTTCATCGTCGGATGTGCTATTACATGTTTAGATTGGTCGAAGATTGCTACATATCCTTTTTTGCCGATATTGACCATTTTTGAAGTATTTACAATATCATTAATAATTAAATCAATACCGAGAACACCGCTCTTATCCTCATTTTGTTTTGCTATTGTAATAACAATATTCCCTGTTGTACTTGACTTATATGGGGCTGTGATAACCACTTCTCCGCTTTTTTTCGCTGCTTCTTTATACCAATCTCTTTCGGTAGGATTATACCCATCTGGCATTTGAATAGACGGTGATTGAATAAATTGTCCCGTACTAGCCCCCGTATAAATTGCTTCTATTTCTGGATGTAATTTATTATATTCTTCTAATTTATTTTGCACATTTTGAAGCTGATCAGTTCCGTAACTTACTCCGTTAAATAACTTTGTAAAATATACTGCGTCTACCTTTTTACTGTCTATCTCTTTATTAATAACATTATTTAAAATCTTTACGTTATCTTCCGCTGATTGTAAAATTGTTTCGTTAAAATTTGTCTTCGCTTGTTGATAAGACGTCCAACCAATTACAATACTTGGAAGAACTAAAATGATAACAAATGACACAAGTAACTTTGCTTTTAAACTACTTCTCCTTAATTTCCCTTGAAGCATATTTCTACCCCTCCATACCGTTTTAAATGTAATTACCTTACATTTAATTTCTTTATATAAATTATACGATTAAAATGTATCAACTCTTTATCTCTTTTTCTATTAAAGAATTAATACATACCTTTTTCATTCTATATAAATTAAATAATTAAAACAATATATTAAAATGTAAATTATTCGAACAATTCACAGAAGAACCTCTAGTATCTCACTTACTAGAGGTTCCACCCACTATACTATTCTTTATCTTTTGCTACTTCTTTTTTCTCATTTTCTGCTACTGATACAACAGGTTTATCGTTTGATAATTGTTGTACTGCTCCTTTTCCAGCAAATCCTTCTAATAACTCTTTTAAATCAATGCCAGAAGAAGCTTTTAATGTTTCTTGCATCGTTGCCATTAAATCAGTCGCATAACCTGCAACTTTTCCGGCGCCGCTATTTTTACCACCGCCGCCTGTATCGACAACTGTAATTTTATCAATGTTGCTAAGTGGACTGGCAACTTCCTTCGCATAACTTGGAAGCATTTTAAGTACCATATCCATAATTGCCGCTTGGCCATATAACTCAAATGCCTCTGCAATTTTTTGTTTCGCTTCTGCTTCTGCTAAACCTTTTAACCTAATAACATCTGCTTCCGCCGTACCTTGTGCTTTTTGTACTTCCGCTTTTGCTTGACCTTGCGCTTTTTCGATTTCCGCCTTCGCTAAACCTTCCACGCGTACTTCTTCCGCACGTGCTCTCGCTTCAGCTTCAATCTTATATTGATCCGCATCTGCCTTTTTCATTTGTTTTACTTTTTCTGCTTCCGCTGATTGCTCAACAGCATAGCGATCTGCATCTGCTTTTTTCTTTACTTCTGCATCGTATTGCTTTTCACGACGCGCAATCTCTTTTTCTTCTAATTCAATTTGTTTCTCACGCTCAATGATTTTAACGCGCATTTGCTCTTCTGTAACACCTTGTTGCGCTTTCGCCTGTTGTAATTCGTAAGAAAGATCTGCATCTGCACGAGCTTGTTCTTGCTCTCTCTTATAAGATTGTACTTTTAATTCTTTATGTTTTTCAGCTTCAGCGATTTGGGCATCACGTTGGTATTCAGCCTCTTTCGCTTCTTTCTCAGCACGAGCTTTTTCAATACGCGCTTCCTTTTCACGCTCTGCATTTGCAATTGTTGCATCACGCTTAACCGTCGCAATTTGCGGCTGACCAAGTGCATCTAAGTAACCGTTCTTATCCATAATTTCTTTAATTGTAAAGGAAACGATACGAAGACCCATTTTCTTTAAATCTGTAGAAGCTACTTCATGCACCTTTTGAGCAAATTGCTCTCTATTACTATACGCATCTTCTACTGTCATAGAAGATAAAATCGCACGTAAATGACCTTCTAAAACTTCTTTCGCTTCTACTTTTAACTCTTCTGTTTCTTTTCCTAAATATTGCTCAGCTGCTGTCGATACTTCTTCAATTGTAGAACCTACTTTAATAATAGAAACACCATTTACTGTAACTGGAACACCTTGCTTCGTATACGTATCGCGTGTGCCCACTTCTAACTTGTAATTTAGTAAGCTTAAAGGTTCTGCTCTTTGCATGATTGGCACTACGAATGTACCGCCACCGCGAATAATCTTAATCTTCTTTCCATCATCAGTGGTAACTACATTTTTCCCACCACCAAGCCAGTTCCCTGTAACAATTAACGCTTCATCTGGTCCAACTGTTCGATACTTCGTAATGAATACTAAAATGAGTAGAATTAAAATTGCGAGTAAAACTCCACCAATAATTAATGGAATCGTCATGTGAATTCCCCCTTATAATTTTGGTTTTTTTAAAGAATAAGCGATGTTTTGTACAAGCAAAACACCATCTTGGACTCCCTCAATAATAACTTCAGTTCCTTGTGAAATATCTTTTTTCCCAATTGTTTTAGCTGGAATTGCATTACTTCCAAATTGAGAGGATATTAATACTTCACCAAATCCTTCTGTAGGAATTGTCGTAATGACTTCTCCCTTGCAACCAATGAATTCATCCATACGTTGCACAGTATTTTGTTCTGCTTCTGCAATCGGTTTTAAAATTAATATTTTCATTATGAATACACCAATAAAGGATATAGCAAATGCAGCCACGAAAATAAGAATACTATTAAAGGAAAATAAATATTCTCCTATATAACTAAGTCCACATAACATAGCGAAAAAACTAAGTAATAAAGTAACAACGGATACAGATCCGCCTCCAAAACTAAATATGGATTCAAATATATCCCCAAAAAAGATATAAATCACAGTGAGTATAGTAGCAATAATAAATCCGTATAAATAAATTGTCTCAAGTGGATAACCAAACAAAACCATTTCTTATCCCCCTCTCTTAAACAATCCCTTTTTTGTTATGTGTATGCCCCACCTCTTTCAAAGATTATTGTTCTTAATTTTCAGTTATTTAAATTTTAAAGAAAAGCCTGTAAGACAGGTCCCCTAAAAAAGAACAGGAGAAGCCTATTGTGACAGGCTCCTCCTAGTAAATAACCGATATATTATATATCTATATAATATACTATTTTCCACAAAAAGTAAAGTTAAACATACATTGGAAAAGCACTTATTTTACTGATAATTTGTAAGTTCCATCGCCATTATCATATTTATATACATACAAGTAATATTCACCTGGTTTTGCATTAAAGTTTGCCTCTATATGATTGCCATTTGCTTGACCGTAAGCAGCATAATTTTGCATATCTGATTCATGGTGAAGTACCCATGTCATCCCGATTCCATACTCATTTAAAACGGAAATATCGATATCTTTCGCTGATGCTACATTAAATGTATAAACATCAGTGTGATCCCCGCCGATAAGGCTACCTTTTATCGTAGTGTTTAGTCCAATACGATTTGCTTCCTCCGGGCGATTATTTGGTTCTGATTCTGTTAAACTTCCATCTTTAACCGTAACCGTTGTTTCGCTTTTGCTCTCTTTCCCTTTA
Source organism: Bacillus sp. FDAARGOS_527 (assembly GCF_003812125.1). NCBI lineage: Bacteria > Bacillati > Bacillota > Bacilli > Caryophanales > Bacillaceae > Bacillus > Bacillus sp. FDAARGOS_527. The sequence continues at coordinate 5,140,355 of NZ_CP033795.1, read as the reverse complement.
TCATCTTTTACTATTAACGCTACTTTATATGAACCTTCTCTTTCATATACATGTACTGGATTTACTTCTGTACTTGTTCTTCCATCTCCAAAATCCCATAAATATGAAACGATTTTTCCATCTTCATCTTTTGAGCCGTCACTTTTAAATTGAATACCTTCTTTTACAAGTCCATTATAAGGGCCATTTATATTAACCGTTGGAGCTTTATTTTCTCCGTCATCTTTTGCGATACCGTGGAAGACTACATCATATTCAAATTCATTTGAGCTATTTACACGATAATTGACGAAATATGCTGTAACAGTTTTGTAGCCACTCCATTCTTTTTGCGCAAGTTGTTCCAAAACTTCATTTACTTTCTTACTCATTGCGTTCCAATCTTCTGACTCACCTTTTGTTACACTACCTGTATACGTACCTTCTAATGTAAATGTATTAAAGAATTGGGAGCTATGTTTTGTCATTTTTGCATCTTTCATCGGCAACGTTTCAGTCATTTCTTTCTCTACTGCTGTTAATGATTTTGGGGCATGTTCAGCTAAATAATCATCCGCTACTGCCGGTACATTATATTTATCTTGATTATCGATTAGCTGCTGCATATACTCTTGATACTCTTTATTTAACTTAGGATCTTTACTTAGATTTTCACGATATGCATCATAATTTTTCACGTCATTCGCACGAATCAAATCTTGAATTTTATCAAATGTTTCAAACTGATGCGTATATAAGTAAGACTGCAATGCGAACGAGTAATTATAGAAATCCCAAGAACCGTATTTAGCAAATAATGTACGCTCTGCTGTATAACGACTTGCAGGATCAGATGATAATCCACTAATGATGCTCTTTCTCGGTACTACATTATTTGTTCGAGTAGACCCTGCGAAAAACTCTGCATTTCCTTCTTGGAACCAAGTTAACCTTTCATTTTGATACATATCTCCTCTTCCGAATAAACCTGGCACTTCATATCTCCCTTGAAGATAATGGGTAAACTCATGGCGGAATAATTCTTCTAAACTATAAATACTTTGTTCTGGCGTGCGTTCATATGTAAAGAATGTTCCTGTTTCTTCAATATAAATTCCACCGTTGTTCGTTTCATATCCATACAGTTGTCTATTTAATTGGTACTCTTCTGGACTGTTATAAATTACGATCGTTAATATATCATCTGCATTGCCCGGCTCTAACGCTTTATCATTCCCAATTACACGATGATACTGCGCTTTTACTTCCTTTGCAGCCCAGTATAGTCTCTTAATTTTTTCTTCCGATACTTTATCTCCTGTTTTAAATACGATAGATCCATCATCAAATGTATACGTTTTTGGTAAGTACTGCTCTTTTCCTTCTTTACGTATTTTCTCTAAATCTACTGTATTCCCGCTATAATCTTTTCCGTTATAATTTGTTGTAATTTGTTCTACTGCGACAAAATACGGCTCACTTAAACGTGGATACATATGCATTGCCTGTGTCACAACTTCTAATCCTTTATTTGGATTGCTATGAAACTTCCCGAAACGACTCGCAAAGTAAATTCCATTATTAACGAGCCACTTATTTTCTGGTGTTACTTCATTTAGAAGAGCAATACGATTTATTTCATTAATAAACCCATCTACTTTTCCATACCACATCGTTTCATTCGCTTCTTTACGAGCCTCAATTAAGTAAGACTGTATATCATAGTCAATCCCTTGCATAATATCGTATATTGCTTGTCCCTTCATTCGATCATTTACATACGTATTAAAATTATCATTATATTGCTTTAAAATATTCGATGCGTATTGAACTGTTTCAACATCGCTTGACGCATTACTAATTAATTTACCGTATGCAGATACGACTGTATCTTGTTCAGCTGTACCAAGCTTAAAGTTTGGATTTTTTGCGATAGATTTTAAAGCAGGTAAACATTTGTCCTGGAAACTTCTTTCATTTAATTCACTTAATTCGTTATTATAAAATGCCAGATAAAAAGCTGAACGTAGCACTTCCGTAAACGTTTGAATTCCTTTTGAATCATCTCTCGTAAACGTACTACCTCGATGAGCTAATTCATCTATAATGACTTGCATTTTCCCCTTATCTTTATAAAAAGCTTTTGCATCTTCATTAAACTGGAATAAATCTGTAATTTGGTGCCACTTAATACAGCCTAACGTTTCAACTAATTCTTGATCATTCATTTTGTTTAAATCAGCCATTGAATAACTTTCCTTAACTTGCTTTACTGCCGCTTTGTTCGGAATAGATGCTGGTCGCTGTGAAAAGTCTCCTACTTTTAAACGTTCTTGAAACGATAATGTTTCCTCCGCTTTAGAAACGTGCCCAATCTCATCTACTGGTTTTTCAATTCCAACTGGTTTCGTTTTCAACACGTTATACGGTACTTTTTCTTCTGCTGATGCAGGAGCTTGAAGCGCCCCTAATGATAGAGCCATTGTACTAATGCTAAGCATAACTTTATTAATCTTTGATTTCTTGTTCATATCCTTGCCCCCTATTTTAATATTCCATCCAAGAATTTAACATAAAATCTAGATACAACAATATAAAATGCAATATTTCATATTATTTCTTCTTACATTTTGTACATATCGTGAACAATCTCCCCACTATCTAGCCGCCAATAGTTATGAATCTTTAGCGATTAAACAGTCCTTTTACACACGTTAAAAATCGAATTTTTTGACAATTAACCCTTTAATTGTTATGATTAATATAATTGTTAACTTTATTAAACAAGGGTGGGATTCTATGATAAAAAAAGAGAACAGTGTATTTTATATCTCCATCTTGCTAACAACATTATTCATCATATGGGGAATTACCCCGGCAAGTTGGATACAAGGCTATGATTTACAAAGCGTTACATCTTCTTTAAATTCATTTATCCTCAATAAATTTGGATGGTTTTACTCTCTACTTATGACCGCAATGATTATTTTAGCCGCTTATTTAGCATTTTCTAAGTACGGTTCTATTCGTCTTGGTAAAGATGGAGAAAAACCAAAGTATAGTTATCCATCTTGGCTATCCATGTTATTTGGGGCAGGAATGGGAATTGGACTCCTCTTTTATGGAATCGCTGAACCGATTTCACACTTTACAGATCCACTAACAGGAAAAGCAGGTACAGAGGAAAGTGCCAAGCTCGCTATGCAATATTCGTTTTTCCACTGGGGTCTCTTTCCATGGTCACTATACGCAATGGTTGCTTTAACAATTGCATATTTCACATTCCGCAAACAAAAAGGTAGCACAATTGGGGCTACAGTTACTCCATTATTTAATCGATCGAAAAATTCTCCTATCGGAAAAACAGTCGATATTTTAGCTGTTTTAGCCACAGTATTCGGTATTGTACCATCTGTTGGGATTGGTGCTCAACAAATCGCCGGAGGATTAAGCTATTTATTCCCTTCTATTCATAACACTTTATTTACACAGCTCATACTTATCGCCATCTTCGCTGTTTTATATTTAACAAGTGCACAAACTGGCTTAGATCGTGGGATTAAATATTTGAGTAACTTAAATTTCTCTCTTGCAGGTATTTTACTCATTTCCTTTTTACTTTTAGGACCAACTGTATTTATTATGAAATATTTCACATCTACACTCGGTTCTTATATTGGAGCTTTACCTAGTATGGGATTAAATTTAGGAGCATTTAATGAAAAATCTTCTTCTTGGATTGAAAACTGGACTATTTTCTATTGGGGATGGTGGATCTCTTGGTCTCCATTCGTCGGTACATTCATCGCCCGTATTTCTAAAGGACGCACAATAAAAGAATTTATTTTTGGAGTTGTATTAGTCCCAACTCTCATCTGCACATTTTGGTTTGCAGTATTTGGCGGTACCGCTATCCATATGGAAATGTTCCAATCGCTTGGTATAGCTGATGAAATCGCAAAAAATGGTACAGAGATTGGATTATTTGCTGTTATTTCACATCTACCGTTCTCTACATTTTTAACAATTATCGGGTTAATTTTAGTAGCCACATTTTTCGTTACTTCTGCTGACTCGGCAACATTTGTCGTTTCTATGCAAACGAGTAACGGAAGCTTATCACCAAAAAATAGTTTAAAACTTATATGGGGATTAACAATCGCGATCATCGCAGCTATTTTATTACAAGCTGGAGGATTAAATGCACTGCAAATTGCAGCGATCATCGCAGCACTACCATTTTCTATCGTAGTCGTCCTTATGGTTACTTCACTCTTTAAAGAGCTACGAAAAGAAGATATTAATTCGCAAACGAAAGAAGTTCCGAAAAAAATAAAAAAAGTTATGTAACAATTAGCGCCTCAAATTACTTCTAAATCTGTGATGAATGCGGAAAAAAGTAAATGAATAAAACCCATTCATATGAAATATCATTTTCATATGAATGGGTTTTTACTCTATTATATAGTGTTGTAAACATGCCTTCTCTTCAAAACCTACTTTCTTGTACAACTTCATCGCACGATCATTATTCGTATTCAAACATAGTTCTATCTCTCTCATCCCTTGGAACGAGAAAATATATTGAATTGCAGCTTGTAATAACCGCTCTCCGACACCTTTTCCATTTATCTCCTTCTAAAAAAGACATCACCATAAGCATATTTCAAAATGAAATCGCCATGATAATGTCTTCTCAAAAACTCATATAATCATCTTACGTTATAATAAGATAAAACGTTTTTTTATTTCTTAAATAATCTCTTTCTAAATACAAACATACTCATCGCTGAAAGAACTAACGCTATGCCTGAAAGTAATGTTGATGTATTCTCTTGTCCACCTGTTGCTCCTAATGATTTCTTACTTTCTTCTTGCTTATTAACAACTGGTTTATTTTCTTTCACAACTTGATTATTCACGTTTTGTTCTTGGACTACTGTGGATTGATTTACTGCGTCTTTTGAACCTTCAATTTCTTTTCCTGTTCCTTTTATCTCAGCTTTCGCCTCTTCAACTCCTGTTGTTGGCTCGTCCACTTCTTCTTTTACCTCTTCAACTTCTTTTATTGGCTCTTTTACTTCCTCTTGCTCTTCTTCAACTTCTTTTATTGACTCTTTTACTTCCTCTTGCTCTTCTTCAACTTCTTTTATCGTTTCTTTCACTTCTTCTTTTGTTTCTTCAACTTCTTTTTCCGGCTCTTTTACTTCTTCTTGCTCTTCTTCAACTTCTTTTATCGTTTCTTTCACTTCTTCTTTTGTTTCTTCAACTTCTTTTTCCGGCTCTTTTACTTCTTCTTGCTCTTCTTCAACTTCTTTTATCGTTTCTTTCACTTCTTCTTTTGTTTCTTCAACTTCTTTTTCCGGCTCTTTTACTTCTTCTTTCGGTATTAATTTTTCTACTATATTCTGCATGACGATGCCACTATATAATATGCCCGTCTCATAATGATCTGCATCCAAGTCAAATTCATATATTTTTTCTCCTAGAGTACTCCAAATGATTCCCTCATCAGTAAGCATTCCACCTGCACTCTTTAACGTAATCTTTTCAATTCGTTCCCCTTCTAAATCATATACAGGTATCTTCACTTCTTTATTTATTTCTGCATCATCCAAAATGACCTTTTGCCTTCTAACATCAATTGTTCCCCACTGGCCTAATTGTATTAACGGCCTTACATCACGAATCTCATTCCCAGCTAGATTTAAGCTAAATAGGTTTAGCATGGAACCAATAACCGTTACATCTTTAATATGATTGTCTTCAAGATTTAACCACTGTAAATTTTCCAATGAAGATAGTGGTGTTATATCTTCAATTTGATTATGAGATACATTCACATTATTCAATTGTTTCAAGTTTGAGATGAACTCAATATTTTTCAGACCTACTCCTTCTAAAGTGAGATTTTCTAAGTTCGTCATGTACTCTAAACCTGTTATATCTTTTATCTCATTTCCTTTTTCTTTAAGGATCTCTAATTTTTTAATCTGTAATAAATCTTCTTTGGTGATGGGAGTGTTTAAATTCTCTCTACCTAAATTCTCTTTATTAATATGTTGTTGTAAAGTTTTATCGAGAATTACATTTTCCTTTTGTTCATTATCCTCTTTTATTTCATCTAACCTTTCAACAACATTTTGAATTACTATTCCATTAAACTTAATACGATTTTCTTCTGGCTTTATATCTAATATAAATTCGTATGTTTTTTCACCGGTAGTACTCCATTTAACAGAACCATTATTAACTATTCCATCTCCATTCTTTAATTGAATAGTATCGAGTGGCTCTCCTTGTAAATTATAGATAGGTATTTTAACTTCCTTATCTTTTTCTACATCATCTAAAAAGATTTTTTGTCTTTGAACGTCAATGTACATTCTTTTTCCTAACTCTTGAACCGGTCTAACATCACGAATTTCATTTGACGCTAGCTTTAAATCATATAAACCTGTTAATTGACTAAGTGGTGTTATATCTGAAATATAGTTTTCTTCTAAATTAAGTGATTGTACAGTAGACATTCTTGATAAAGGTTCGATGTTTTCTAATTCATTTTTAGAAAGGTCTAACTCTACTAATTTTTTCATTGGTGTAATATGTTCAATATTAGTAAGTCCATTGTTACTTAAAGATAAACTCTTCACATTCTTCAGTTGCTCAATCCCAGCAAGATTAGCATTACTAATTTGATTATTTGCTACAGTCAAAGTCCTTAAAGATTTCGCTGTAAATAATGGTTTAATATCTTTTATATAATTACTATTTAAATCTAGCAATTTAATCTTCTTCATTTGACTTAGTGGGCTTAAATCTGAAATTTTATTATTTCTCAAGCTTAAACTCTCAATATGTTCTAACTCAGCCAAAGGTCCAATATCTTCAAGTTCGCCATAGGTTATACTTAATGATTTCAATTGCCTCAAATTCGAGATAAATTTTATATTTTCTAACTTAACTTCTTCCAACGTTAAGTTTTCTAAGTTCTTCATATATTCTAGACCGCTTACGTCTTTTATTCCTTTACTTTTGGCTTCAACGACTATTAAAGATTTAACTTTTAATAAATCTTCCTTAGTTATTGGGGTATCTAAATTTTCTCTATTCAAGTTATATTTATTAATATGCTTTTGTAATTGCTTATCTAATACTACATTTCCGTTTTTATCTTGTTGATCCAATTTATCCTCTTCATTTTCCTTTTGTTCTTCTGGAACATTATTTTCTAAATTTAATGTGTTTACTTCAAACTGTACTTGATACTTATTGTCATAAGCCATTGTCGGAATATAAATATGCATCTGCATATTATATCTCTTCCCTAATTCCCCTACTTCAAACTGAATCACTTTCGTTCCATTTTTCTTTTTATCTTCTGATATTACTTTCACATCATGAAACACACCTGGAGTATGTATATCCTCTGTTTTCAAGTATTGAAAGAAATCACTATCACTTAACGTTGCTGTTACAATTTTCTTTCCGTTCTCAACTGTTAATTTCGGATTTTTTATATAAACAGCTGCCATAGACTCTTCATTTGTTTTATCTTTATACGCTTTAATAACAGCGTCATATGTACCATCTTCTAAACCTTGTCCCGTTTTATTCGCCTCAATTGCTACTGCCGCTAAAGCAGGTGTTGAATAAACAGCAAACGGAAGTGATAACGTCGCCGCTATAATCATTGCATTTATATGTTTTCTTTTATTTCTTTTCAACTTGACATCTCCTCCAAAATATATAAATTAAAATGTAATCATTTCTCGAATAAATGATAATGATTTTCATTATCATTGTCAACTAAAAAAATAAAAAGTTTACAAAAAATAACCCCTCAAAAAGGGGTTATGCCATTTTCTCTCCTGATTCTTCTTTAAAGAAGCTCTTCATCGCATGAAATACGTCTGCTTTTTGCTTTAAAATATAATATCTGAAGTTTTCATCTTTAATATTTTTATAGGCTGACATGAGGGTACTGTGGCGGTTGTACTGATTCACTTCCCCATATCCAAACATATTACACTTCTTCATTAATTCTTCAACAAGTTTTACACATCTAGCATTATCTGATGTTAAATTATCACCGTCTGAAAAATGGAATGGATAAATATTATAGCGGTCTGGTGAGTATTTATTATCAATTAGCTCGAGTGCTTTTTTGTATACAGAAGAACAAATTGTTCCACCACTTTCTCCTTTTGAGAAAAACTCTTCTTCTGGAACTACTTTTGCCTCTGTATGATGGGCAATAAATTCAATATCTACTGTTTCATACTTTGTACGTAGAAATCTCGTCATCCAGAAAAAGAAGCTCCGTGCCATATATTTCTCCCATATTCCCATCGATCCACTCGTATCCATCATCGCTAATACAACAGCTTTTGAATCTGGCTTTAATACTTCATTCCAAGTACGGAACTTTAAATCTTCTTGATGAATTGGATGAAAAGATGCTTTACCACGCATCGCATTTCGTTTATATGCGGATATCATCGTTCTTTTCTTATCGATGTTGCCCCATAATCCCGTTTTTCTAATATCATTAAATTCAACATGTTCAATCTTGTTTTCATCCATTTCTTTTCTCTTTAAATTAGGTAATTCTAATTCTTTGAAAAATGCTTGCTCTAATTCCAAAATAGAGACTTCAGCTTCATAATAATCTTCTCCAGCCGCATCCCCTGCTCCTTGCCCTTTTCCTGGTCCTTTTTGCTTTTGACCACCTGATCCATCTCTCGCAACGACATCACCAACTTTGCTGTCACCATTTCCTTGCCCAACGTGTTTGTTTTTATCATAATTGTACCTAATCTTATATTCATCTAAAGAACGAATCGGTATTTTTACAACGTCCTTACCATTAGACATAACAATGCTTTCTTCTGTTACAAGATCGGGTAAATTATTCTTAATTGCCTCTTGTACTTTCTCTTGATGGCGTTGTTGGTCGTCATATCCTTTGCGATGGAGGGACCAGTTTTCCTGTGAAATCGTATAATTTGGTTGGTTTTCTTCACCCATTTCTTTCCCTCCTTACTGTAATTGTCTTCCTATATGAACAGCAAACTAGAAATTTTGTTTTATACTGTACCAGCTAGAATGAAAGGTAACTGCCCATCGAAAATCATCCCATAAACATATATAACGTTTTTCATATAATACTCCGAGCATCCTAAACAAAATTTTGCCACTCACATACTAGAAAAGAATCATTCAGCCTTTGATAAGAAAGAAACACAATGCATAGTTGCACACATTTACACTTTGCAACATATTGTATTGTGTTGGCTTTTTTCGTATGAATGGTTGGTTACTCTATCATATGCATATTGTAAAAATAATTGACAATAAATTCATAAAATTGCATCTTAATTTATTACATTTGGACAAGGTATGACACTTTACACATATGACTGGATAATAAAACGCTGTCCCGCAAAATACAAGAGACAGCGTTTTGTTATCAAACTATCGGTTTAGCAGACTACCTACATAGCGTAATAATTCATTTGCTGAAGAAGAATTATAGCCGTGCTCATCAATTAAACGTGCAACAACATCATTAATTTTCTTCAGCTGATTTTCGTCTGGTGTTTTCGTTGATGTTGTAATTTTCACTATATCTTTTAAATCAGCAAATAGCTTCTTCTGAATCGCTTCACGAAGACGTTCGTGCGAATTATAGTCGAAGCGTTTTCCTTTACGTGCATAAGCAGAGATGCGAATTAATATTTCTTCCCGGAATGCTTTTTTAGCATTTTCTGAAATTCCAATTTGCTCCTCAATCGAGCGCATTAACTTTTCATCTGGGCTCATTTCTTCACCTGTTAACGGATCACGTAATTTCGACTTATTGCAGTACGCCTCAACGTTGTCTAAGTAATTATCCATAAGTGTCTTAGCGGATTCTTCATACGAATAAACAAACGCTTTTTGTACTTCTTTTTTAGCAATTTCATCATATTCTTTTCTTGCTAATGAAATGAAGTTCATATAGCGCTCTCGGTCTTCATTACTAATCGATGGATGCTGATCCAATCCATCTTTTAAAGATCTAAGCACATCTAGAGCATTAATAGATGGTACCTCTTTTCGAATAATTGTAGAAGAAATGCGGTTAATAACGTAACGAGGATCAATACCTTTCATACCTTCATCTTGATATTCGCGTTGCAACTCCTCTACATCAATCGCATTATAACCTTCTACCGTTTCTCCATCATACAAACGCATCTTTTTAATTAAATCAATATCTGGACGCTTCGGATCTTTTAAACGAGTTAAAATCGTAAACATTGCTGCAACCCGAAGTGTATGCGGTGCAATGTGCACATCGGACACGTCACTTTCACGAATCATTTTTTCATAAATATGTTCTTCTTCACTCACTCGTAAATTATATGGAACTGGCATTACAATAATTCTTGAGTGTAATGCTTCATTTTTCTTATTTGCTATGAAAGAGCGATACTCTGTTTCATTCGTATGCGCTACAATTAATTCATCTGCTGAAATAAGCGCAAATCTTCCCGCTTTGAAATTCCCTTCTTGCGTAAGCGATAATAAATGCCATAAGAACTTCTCGTCGCATTTTAACATCTCTTGGAATTCCATCATCCCACGGTTTGCCTTATTCAATTCTCCATCGAAGCGATACGCTCGTGGATCTGATTCTGAACCATATTCTGCAATTGTAGAAAAGTCCAAGCTACCTGTTAAATCTGCAATATCTTGTGATTTAGGATCAGAAGGGCTAAATGTACCAATACCAGTTCGGCGATCTTCAGAGAAGAAAATACGCTCCACAACTACATCTTCAATTCTCCCACCATATTCTTGCTCTAGGCGCATAACGTTGAGTGGTGATAAATTCCCTTCAATTCTTACTCCATACTCATCAAAGAAATCATCTCGTAAATGATGCGGAATTAAATGAAGTGGATCTTCATGCATTGGGCACCCTTTAATTGCAAAAATTGCTCCTCGATCTGTTCTTGAATATGTTTCTAATCCTCGTTTCAACATCGTAACTAATGTTGATTTACCTCCACTAACAGGACCCATTAATAATAAAATACGTTTTCTAACATCTAATCGTTTTGCAGACGGATGAAAATATTCCTCTACAAGACGTTCTAAAGCATCCTCTAACCCAAATAGCTGATTACTAAAGAAGTTATACTTTCTTCTACCATCAACTTCTTCAATTCCAGCATCTTTTATCATATTGTAAATGCGAGAGTGTGCTGTTTGAGCCACCCATGGTCTTTCCTTCACAAGCTCCAAATACTCCGCAAACGTACCTTCCCATTGTAAGCGTTCTTCTGCTTCTCGATGCTGTTCAATTTTTTTTAGAATATCCATTATAGCTCCTCCCCCATCTCCTTGTTCAATCGGATTATTATAAAAGGTATGCTAGGATGTCCTTAAACATTCTTTAAATCAAAATGAAATATACAGTAGTGTTATAAAATTCTCTCCAAAATTCAAAGAAAATTCTGTATAATATAGGTATTAAAGTTTTTACACCTCTATTCATTTTAAATAAATTCTTTTCTTCCAAGAACATTACATACATTTCGATTCATATTTCAGATTCGTAAACTGAAAAAATAGGAGGATATTAGTATGAAATTATTATTAATTTTAGGTGTATCACTCACATTTCTTACAGCTATTTTTACATCTGGTTACAATGATAAACCCGGTACACATAAAAAGTGATGTGCTTCTTAGCACATCACTTTTTTTATCGATTATTTATAATACACATTTTCCACATCATATTTTGATAAAGGGCGGCTATAATAATAACCTTGTACAAACTTCACATTCTTTTCCTTCAAAAATTGTATTTGTTCCGCTTTTTCTACCCCTTCTGCAATTACATTCAATTCCAACGTATGAGCTAGATGAATAATTGCAGCCGTAATATTCGTATCGCGTTCATCTACATGTATACCTTCCATAAAAGAACGATCAATTTTCAAAGTATCAATTGGATACGTTTTTAAATAACTCAAAGATGAATACCCTGTACCAAAATCATCTAAATGAATCTTTAAATTTTGTTCTTTAAATTTTGTTCTTTTAATTGTAGCAATACTCTTTTCGATATATCTTTATGTATAAGGGCTCCTTCTGTAACCTCTATCGCTAATAAATGAGCTGGTACATTGTACTTATGTAAAGCTCGTGTAATCATCTCTATTAATGTAATAGAGCGAAAATGCCTGGCTGAAATATTAACTGCAATTGGGACAACTTCATATCCTTTATTTAACCATTCGCGTATTTGTCGACACACTTCATTTACTACCCATTCATCAAGCTTAATAATAAATCCTGTTCTTTCTGCTAGCGGAATAAATTGATTGGGAGAGACAAATCCTAATTCTTTATTCTCCCACCTTATTAAAGCCTCCATACTAGCTATTTTTTTCGTTTCAATATTAATTTGCGGCTGATAATATAAGAAGAATTCATTTTTTTCTATAGCACGATGTAATTGGTTTTCTATTATAAATCTTTGTTCACGCTCACAATCTAACCCACTGCAATAAAAATGATAATGCCCTTTTCCTTTTTCTTTTGCTTTTTCCAAAGCAGCATCAACTCTTTGGAATAATATCTTTTCATCTTCTCCATCTGTTGGAGCCATTACAATTCCGATTGAAGCACTTAAATACACGTCCTCTTCTTCGATTACAAAATGTTCACTAATCCTTTTCAGTATGTTTTTGGAAACTCCCTCTACACGTTCTTTCGTTATATTTTCTATTAACATAACAAATTGATCATCGTGTTCTCTAAATAAGTGTATACCGGGTATTTGAAAACTGCTTAAACATTCTGTAACTTTTTGTAACACTTTATCTCCTTCTTTATGACCAAACGTATCATTAATAAGGTGAAATTCATCTAAATCTATAAAGATAAACGCAAAAGCTACCTTCTCATTTAAAAAATCATTTAACTTATTTGTACATGAAATTCTATTCATTAATCCTGTTAGCTGATCATAATAAGCTAAATATTCCGTTCTCATTTCATTTAATATTTGCTTTGTAACATCCCTTGTAACAATATATACTCCAACAATTTCACCATTTACAATAATCGGGATAGTTCTCAAGGAAATATAGAGCTCGTACCCTTCTTTATGAACATATTTCTTTGAAACAATTTGCTTTGCCCTTCCTTGCATGGCTTCTTTAAATATAATTTGAAAATCTTTTTCATATTCTTTATTAATAAATTCAAAAATAAACTTATTATTTAATTCTTCAAATCGGTATCCAAATATTTCATACGTTGCTGGATTTGCATATGTAATTCTTCCTATAGAATCTATAGATATGATGGAGTCATTATTATATTCTAGTAATGACTTAAACAGCATTTGTTTTTCCTCTATCTCCATCTTCTCCTCTATTTGAGCTGTGATATCCCTTGTAATACAAATAATAAACTGACATACTCCTTCTTCATCAAATACAGGATTAAGTGAAGATTCATAATGTAAATTACCAGTTGGTAAACTAACTACATCACAAAAGGTATGTGCTTTCGCTTCGCTCGCTACTTTTGCATATTGCACTTGCAATATTTCCGCCGTATCTTCCGGTAATACTTCTGCAAAAGTTTTTCCATAACATTCTTCACTTAGCTTCGCATAATCCATACCTAACTTATTTACATAAATATATGTAAATGTTTCATCATCAATAACTTTAACAATAAATACTAAATCTTGAATAGCATGTAATAATCCTCTTCTTATTAAATCCATATCTATCATACTTAAAAAGGTATTTTGATTACTATATTGTTCCTTCATATTTATCTCAACCCGTCTGATCTATTTTTATTCATATATCCCATTTTATATGAATATGTATCCTTTTTTAAATGTATGATTACATATTATTTTTATTTTTAGAAAAAAAGTCGCCATATGGCGACTTTTAATAAACAATTTCTAAATCTAATCCTGGATAATTTTGTTGACGGAATGCTTCATAAATTAAAATAGCTGCTGTATTAGATAAATTTAATGAACGCACTTTATCAGTCATTGGAATACGTAAACAATGATCGAAATTTTCTTCGATTACATTAGCTGGTAAGCCGTTCGTTTCTCTTCCAAATACAAAATAGTAATCCTTCTCACGTTTGCTATAATCAAACGCTGTATGAGCTTTCTCGCCATACTTTGTTAAATAGAAGAATTCACCGTCTTTATTTTTCTCATAAAACTCTTCAATTGAATCATAATACGTAATTTTCACGTGCTGCCAATAATCTAATCCTGCACGCTTTAACATTTTATCATCCGTTGAAAATCCAAGCGGTCTAATCAAATGTAATTCTGTTCCAGTTGCTGCACAAGTACGAGCAATATTCCCTGTATTTGCTGGAATTTCTGGTTGATATAAAACAACATGTACTCCCACGCGATATTCACCTCTGTTTTTTGTCTACTACGTATTATACCACTTGAGCGAAAAATCTCTACCCATTAATAATATGAAAGAATTTATATTTCATTTGTGGTGTATATTTACTAGAATCTTCATAGTTCCAATAACGCCGACGGCTATTCGCTGAATGTGCATTTACAAGTGGCATACCATCTGCGTCTTTTGCTACTACAATCGTCGTATGGTTCCACCTACCATCATCCTCGAAATCATAAGCGATGACATCACCAAGAATAAGGTCCTCTGGCCTTTCTACAGCTTCAGCTCGAAGTCCTGATGTAGCACCTGACAAATACCAATAAAAAGAGTGTGCAACAGCCCAGCTCCAACTCCACTGATTCTCCCTTTGCCACCATCCTTTACGAATATTAGGATATCCATTCATTGGTACTTCTCCAGTATGAAGACATTGAGAAATAAAATTCGTACAATTATCAGGGAAATTACGATATGCAGGGTTTCGATCATCCCACCAACGCTCTGCATATTTAACTGCCTCTAAACGGTTGTACTGATAGGAACCGTACTTCTCTTTTGTAACTTCCCTTTCTAATGTCTCACTCATTCCAACTGCTTCTGGCACTTCAATAGCATAATCACCTATTATCCGGCTATTATTTAAACAAACTCTTCGTTTTAATTGTTCCTCTTCAATATAAAATAATTCTTTATGCTTAATTAAATATTTAAAATGTATTTGATAATCAATTTCTTGATGATTGCTATTATTTAATTGCCTCATAAAAGAAACATCCGCAGTTGCTTTTACTATCTCTGCATTACGCTTTTGAAATAATTGTTTCTTTCTCTTTGCTATTTGTAATAAATCTTCAGCAATACCATCTACATTTGTTCGTTTCTCTGTTATATATGCTAAAAAGTGTTGGACTTGCTTTTCAATATTTATTTTTACAACCATTTCGTCTCCCTCCCATATTACAATATGAAAAAGGGAGATATTATCTACTCTTTTTTCTGCGCTAACAGTTCAAGTCCGCGATTCATTTCATGAAGAACCTCTTCGTCTTTCTCACGTTGCATCGCTTTTTCAATAGCTTCGCCCACACCGTCTCCACCAATTTTCCCAAGCGCCCACGCTGCCGTCCCGCGAAGCACTGGTCTTGGATCATCTTTCATAACACCTATTAAATCTGGAATTGCTGATGCTTCTTTAAAATGTGCAAGTGCCAAAATCGCATTTCGTTGCAACGGTTTTTTACCTCTCCATGAACCAGACATAATTCCATATTTCTCTTTAAAATCACGATTGCTAATTGTTAAAAGCGGTGTTAATAACGGTTTAACTAACTCAGGATCTGGTTCCATCTCAGGGTGATTATGAAAATCCATTCCTTTATTTTTCGGACAAACTGTCTGACACGTATCACATCCATAAATACGATTACCTATTTTGTCGCGATACTCTTCTGGTAGGAATCCTTTCGTCTGTGTTAAAAATGCTATACACTTCTTCGAATCTAACTGTCCTCCTTGTATTAAAGCACCTGTAGGACAAATATCAATACACTTTGTACAGCTCCCGCATTGATCTTCTATCGGCTGATCTGGTGGGAATGGAACGTTTGTAATCATTTCTCCTAAATATACATACGAACCAAATTCAGGTGTAATAATAGAGCAGTTCTTACCGCTCCATCCAATACCAGCACGCTCTGAAACAGCTCGATCACTTAATTCACCCGTATCAACCATTGACTTAACTTCTATATCGGGAAGTTTTTCGATTAAATATGCTTCTAATTTCTGCAAACGATCTCGTAAAACGAGATGATAATCTTGTCCCCAAGAAGCACGACAAAAAATCCCGCGGCGTTCTCCACGCTTACTTAATGGTGCATTTTTTAATTTTGAAGGATACGCTAATGCAATCGCAATAATTGATTTTGCACCAGGTAATAGAAGCTGTGGGTTCGTTCTCTTTTCTATATCAGGCTCTTCAAATCCAGATTGATAATTTAATTGTTGCTGCTGGATTAAGCGCTGCTTTAATTCCTCAAATGGTGAAGCACTAGCAAAGCCTATTTTATCTATACCAATTGTTTTACTATACGCAATTACATCTTGCTTTAATTGTTCAAAATCCATTCCTAATCGCCTGGTTTGAAATTCTTATAAAAATCTATAAATTGTTGGCGAACCAAGTCAAATGCCAACTACCGAAAAGGAATCTCACCTTTTTCCTGTCCGTAAGGGTTGTGACCTTTTCATCCACCTATTGTGAAAGAATGACGGCAGGTTCCTGTTAGGAACGATCTGTCCTTGCATACTACCATTCATCCAAGTCAGTAGTATGCAAGAGGTTATAAGAAATAAACCAGTCCCCCCCTTCTCATTTAAATTTTAAATACGAATTGTTGATTGTTCATATAAACAGTTTTGTGAAGAATGCTCCACAATTTCCAATTATGATATTCTTTCCACGTTTGAATTGTTTGTAACCATTTTTTATATACTTTTTGCGTATTCTTTTTACTTTCTTCCATGGAAGCAACAAGAATACGCAGTTTTGTTGTAATTTGGTTTTTTAATAATAATATAATTTCTTGTGGTAATTGTTCTTGCAATTCTAATCCACGTCTTGCGATCGTGAATGCGGCTGCTTCATGAACGCTAATACCGAAATTTTTACTATATTTTAATTTTCCGATCACACTTGTATAAGCGGGGTTTACTGTTTTAACAGAAAATCCGTTACGAAGAGCCATACGAATTAAACTGTTCAACATCTTTTTATACGTAAATTGATAGAAATTACGATTACTGTATTTATCAGTATCATGAGATTGTTGAAACTTTAAATCTTCTAAAACAATTCCACCTACATTGTTTTCCAATAACCATGTTTTAATTTGTTGTACGATTTGTCCAATTATCGTTGCGCGTTTGTTTGTTGAAAATGTATTCAGATTGTGTAGATAAAAAATTTTTGAACCTTTAAAATTACCTTGTTTTGTACATAAACTAACTGCAATGCGGTCCGGATTTACATCAATTCCTGCAATTACATCTGATTGTGGTGTTTCCTTGAAATCTAGTACACGACCTATTTCTGTTTCATCAAACGTAATATTTACATAAAATTCATTTTGTTTACGAATGATTTCTACACTATATTTTTGATGCTCTATAATCGGTTTTCCTTTTGAATTTACACCGATTTGCTTTCCCATAACGACATTTGTAATTTGATGATAAAAACGATATGGAATCATAATCGGAACTTTGATTCGGGGGCTCTTTGTTTTTCCATTTGTTCGTCCTAATGGATTTGCAATTTCTAACCATCCTTGCCCACAATCATCAACTGTAATGCGCATGTTCAAATTCCCTTTTTTACTTTTATCTCCGCGAGAATATAATTGCCTTGTACGTAAATCTTTCCATTCTTGATTGGATATCTTGTTTTTCATTCTTTCATAGAAATTTTTCCGCCCACCAAAAATAATAGGAGGTAATGTTTTATTTTTAATATGTTTTGCATACGTTTCAATTCTTTGTTCTAATTTTTGTTTTCGTTTTCTTAAACCAATTAAACAAGTTTCTAATGAAACTTGTTTAGGTCTTTTTTTGCCGCGTTCATAATCATCTATTTTTTGTAACGTCTTTTCTAACTTTTTTTGATTGTTTTCTAGGTAAACAGGAAGAAGTTCTTTTTGAGAGAAAAGGATCGTTTGCACTTGTAAAATTGCATCTTCACAAAAACGTTTATTTAATAAATATTTAGGTTGTAGTTTTTTTATCAATTCTTTCTCGTTTTCGCCCTCAATCAAACGATTAAAACTATATCGTTTTGCACTTTCGAACGTACGGATCAAAGTAATTAAAGCTTCCGTTTGTTCTTTTGTAATAGAATTGATTTTACAAGTACGTGTTGTTTTCATCCTTTTCCCCCTTTTCATCACCTGAAAATATTATAGGTTGAATTCTGTAAAATATAAAACCTGTAATTGTAAATTTTTATAGTTTTTTATAGATTCTTATTTACTGTTATTTCCTCCTCAGATGAATCCATCCTTTATGTAACGATCTATTAGTTAGCAATTCACTTTTGGAATACTATTCTTTACTTCTATTTTCGCATACAATTACGTTTTCCAAACATTAAAAAACGCAATGCCTCGTTTATCTCGGAAACGAAACACTGCGTTGATCACAATTTATAGAAAAACATTTAATAAAATTTGGAGCGGGTGAAGAGAATCGAACTCTCGACCAGAGCTTGGAAGGCTCTTGTTTTACCACTAAACTACACCCGCAAATATGAAATACATATAAGATATTAGAATAACTTATGTAAAGTAGTATAGCATGTAAAAAAAGCGGAAGCAAGAATTTTATCGAAAAAAGTCGAAAAAGTGATGAGTAGCTCATCACTTTTTCAATTCTTTATCAATCGCCTTCTTCATACTATCGAAATCAGGATTTGCAAGATTTCCGTTTATATATACTGAAGGAGCACCTTGAACTTTTAATTTTTGAGCACGATCTGAATCTTTACGTACTTTTTCTTTTATTTCTTTACTGTGTAAATCTTTCTTAAATTGATCTACATCAACTTTCGGAAGCTTCTCTTTCACAATGTTAAGAAGTAATTCTTCTGTAATCCATTCTTCGGTATCTTTCTTTTGACTTTGATAAATCTCATCATAGAAAGTCCAGAATGAATCTTTATCTTGTTTATAAATTGCTTCACCAGCTGCTGCACCTAAATCAGAGTCTTTCCCAATAAACGGAAAATTAATAAAGTATAACTGCACTTTACCTTTATCAATATACTCTTCTTTTAATCGTGGCAATACTGTTACATCCCAAGTACGACAAGCGGGACATTTGAAGTCTCCAAATTCAACTACCTTAACCGGAGCATCATCTTTCCCTAAAGATTGTTGTGTGGAATAAGCAAACATCTCATTCCCTTTATCTTTTTTGTCATTTATGATGCTATACGCAATCGTTCCGATTACAATCAATACTGCAATAGAAAAAACTATACCAAGGGCCATGAGTTTATTTGATTTCATATACATTCCTCTTTAAATTCATATTCTGTATACAGCATTGTACACAATACACATAATATCAACACTTATATACATCACGCAATGAACACGCTCACATAAATTACAAAAACACAATAATTGTGACGATATTGTGTCACAATTTGTCACAATTTATTCAAAAAAAGAAGCTCCTATGTAGGAACTTCCTTTAGCTTACTGCTTTTTCACGAGCACTATTTAACATTGACTGCTCTGTTTTTATATCATGCCGAATTACTAACTTCTCACTAACTGCTTGCACATACTCATCATGATTGATATAGCCTTCTTTCTCCATCAATCTCAAAACGACATTTCGTCTCTCTACGGCCTTATCATAATTTTGTGCAGGTGAGTAATAAGCAGGTGCCTTTACTACAGCAGCCATCATTGCACTTTCAGCCAACGTTAATTGGCTTACCTTTTTACCGAAGTATAGGTTTGCTGCTTTTTCAATTCCCCATGCTCCTTCTCCGTAATAAATATTGCTTACATACAATTTTAAAATTTCATCCTTCGTAAATGTACGTTCAATTTTTTTCGTATAGAAAATCTCTTTCCACTTACGAGAAAATGTACGTTCATTCGTTAAAAAAGCATTTTTAGATAACTGCTGTGTAATTGTGCTTCCGCCTTGCACAACACCACCAGCTTTTATATTTTCAACAGACGCTCTGACAATCGCTATATAATCTAAACCGTTATGATGATAAAACCTTTTATCTTCTGTCGCAATAAATGCATGTGTCAATGATTCTGGTACCTCTAACTTAGCCGGTACATGTAATTTACTAATATCACTTTTCTCAATCATTACATTTCCAATGAATAATAACGTAAAACTTAACAATAATAATAAAATAATGGCTTTATAAAAAAACTTAGTCATTGGATTTAATGCAACTTTTTGATGATAGTTCACCCTAGATAATACTCGTTCTTTCATCTTAAACACCTCTTTTCCACATAGCGTATAACTCTTACTTTAAGAATACCTTGTTGTAAAAAAATATCCCATCGATTTCTCTTACACGTACCTTACATCATTGTAAGGTATAAATTGAAACTTTCATCAGACCCCCACCAATCTGGCTGCCCGGCAAATAGCGGGATAAAAAAGTATTGTATCACAGTCCTTTTTTATCTACTATTCATCTGAAATATTGAATATAGATTATGCTAAATCAATAGCAGATTAGATCTTAAGGCTATTATACTTTCTCTATTAAAGCGCCCTATTTTCATTATATCATCTACCAATATATATACTTTTGAGTATCTAGTAATCTAAATGTACATAATATATCATATATTATACAGAACAAATGTTCTTTAAATCAATACTAACGCTATTATTATTTTGACCTTTTTCTTAAACAGTATACAAAAAAGAGTAGTGATTTGACTGTATCTCAAATCGGCTACTCTTTTCTTTACAATCTTCCTATTAAGTTATACGGCTGCACTTCCCACGTTTCATACGGAATGAAATGGGTTGCTCTCATCGCATCAAGCGTTCTGGATTTCATATGAGGACGCGTTATATACTCATTTATGTTCTCTTCGTTTAAAGCTACAAATTTAGCCTCTTGTATTTCTTCATGTTGAATTTTTATTTCACCGCTTACATATGCTACTTTAAAAACGACAGCTAAAATGTTCATGGAAGCATTATAATAAACTCCTGTAACTCCAAGCGGCTTCACAGTTAAACCCGTCTCCTCAAGCATTTCCCTACAAACAGCTTGATCGAGTGCTTCCCCTTCTTCTACCTGTCCTCCTGGTAACTCCCACGTATCAGCTCGCCAGTGTACCTTTGCTAATAACACTTCATCTTTTTCATTTGTTAAATAGCCTGCTACAGCAACGATATGTTTTGGTGTTTTTTGTTCCAGGTTAAGCCTCCTAGTAATAATGAATATTTCATATATCCCTATAAGCATATTCCCTGTTTACAATAAAATACCTTTATTAAAAAAGCCCCTATTCGTTAAACGAACAGGGGCTTTTATCGTATTATTCTCCTAAGTCTACGTTGTGATAAACTTGTTGTACATCTTCTAAATCTTCTAATGCATCAACCATTTTTTCAAATTGTGCTTGTGCATCTTCAGGAAGTGTTACATCGTTTTGTGCAAGCATTGTTAATTCGGCAACTGTAAATTCTTCAACACCCGCATCTTTAAGAGCAGATTGTACTGCATGGAATTGATCTGGTTCAGCATACACGATAACAGCATCTTCTTCTTCAAGGATGTCACGTACATCTACATCTGCTTCCATTAAAATCTCAAGAACTTCATCTGATGTTTTCCCTTCAAGGCCGATAACAGCTGTTGCATCAAACATGTAAGCTACAGAACCGTTTACACCCATGTTACCACCGTTTTTGCTAAATGCAGCTCGTACATCTGCTGCAGTACGGTTTACGTTGTTTGTAAGTGTATCTACAATTACCATAGCTCCATTTGGTCCGAATCCTTCATAACGAAGCTCGTCATAATTTTCTTCTGAACCACCTTTTGCTTTTTCAACTGCACGATCGATAATTGTTCTTGGAACATTGTATGTTTTCGCACGTTCTAATACAACTCTAAGCGCTTGGTTTGATTCCGGATCTGGCTCGCCTTGTTTTGCCGCTACATAAATTTCACGTCCAAATTTCGCGTATATACGGCTAGTATTTGCATCTTTTGATGCTTTTTTATCTTTAATATTATTCCATTTACGACCCATACTTTCCACTCTCTTTCCCGTTTTAAATCTACATAAAAATATTAATATGAAATATCATGTGTGTTCAACACATTTTTAAAAGAAATATAAAAAGTTCATTTTTGATTCATATTACAGACATAATATAAATTACTATCATTTTGTTCTTTCGACAAGTTATATTATACATGAATTCCTACATTTATTACGAATTTTAGAAGCACATAACATAATTTAGCAAAAAAAATCCTACCATTTCACCAACACACTATTTATGCTTATTTTGTAGTGTGATGAAAATATAAAAAGACTCTACACATTTGGTGTAGAGTCTTTTTATTACGCCGTTCGTGATACCGATGGTCGGGGTCGAACCGACACTCCCGAAGGAACACGATTTTGAGTCGTGCGCGTCTGCCAATTCCGCCACATCGGCACAAAAGAAAAGGCGGCAACCGGATTTGAACCGGTGATAAAGGTTTTGCAGACCTCTGCCTTACCACTTGGCTATGCCGCCATATAAAATTTTTCTGGAGCGGAAGACGGGATTCGAACCCGCGACCCCAACCTTGGCAAGGTTGTATTCTACCACTGAACTACTTCCGCAAAAATGGCTGGGCTAGCTGGATTCGAACCAGCGCATGACGGAGTCAAAGTCCGTTGCCTTACCGCTTGGCTATAGCCCATCGAATTCTTACTTAATTATATGTAAGTATCCATTAGATTATTTATAATTTTTAAAATAAAAATGGGGCGACTGATGGGAATCGAACCCACGAATGCCGGAGCCACAATCCGGTGCGTTAACCACTTCGCCACAACCGCCATGTTGTGTAAATATATTTGGCAGGGGCAGTAGGAATCGAACCCACACTGGAGGTTTTGGAGACCTCAGTTCTACCTTTAAACTATGCCCCTATGTAAATGGTGGAGGGGGGCAGATTCGAACTGCCGAACCCGAAGGAGCGGATTTACAGTCCGCCGCGTTTAGCCACTTCGCTACCCCTCCGAAACTTACATGGTGCCGGCTAGAGGACTTGAACCCCCAACCTACTGATTACAAGTCAGTTGCTCTACCAATTGAGCTAAGCCGGCGTATTTTATTAAAGTAAATGGTGGCTCGGGA
The DNA here is from genome assembly GCF_003812125.1 of Bacillus sp. FDAARGOS_527. Classification (NCBI taxonomy): domain Bacteria; kingdom Bacillati; phylum Bacillota; class Bacilli; order Caryophanales; family Bacillaceae; genus Bacillus; species Bacillus sp. FDAARGOS_527. The sequence continues at coordinate 5,116,983 of NZ_CP033795.1, read as the reverse complement.
CGGAATCGAACCGCCGACACGAGGATTTTCAGTCCTCTGCTCTACCGACTGAGCTACCGAGCCTTATTAAAATGGCGGTCCCGACCGGGGTCGAACCGGCGATCTCCTGCGTGACAGGCAGGCATGTTAACCACTACACCACGGGACCATTTGGTTGCGGGGACAGGATTTGAACCTGCGACCTTCGGGTTATGAGCCCGACGAGCTACCGTGCTGCTCCACCCCGCGATAATATTATTCATATAGTTTATATGGTGGAGGATGACGGGATCGAACCGCCGACCCCCTGCTTGTAAGGCAGGTGCTCTCCCAGCTGAGCTAATCCTCCAAAAGTGGTGACCCGTACGGGATTCGAACCCGTGTTACCGCCGTGAAAGGGCGGTGTCTTAACCACTTGACCAACGGGCCAAATATTATAAATCCTATGGCGGAGAGCAAGGGATTCGAACCCTTGATACGCTTGTGACGTATACACGATTTCCAATCGTGCTCCTTCGGCCAACTCGGACAGCTCTCCAATGGCTCCGCAGGTAGGAATCGAACCTACGACCGATCGGTTAACAGCCGATAGCTCTACCGCTGAGCTACTGCGGAATAATATTGCCTGGCAACGTCCTACTCTCACAGGGACAAGGTCCCAACTACCATCGGCGCTAGAGAGCTTAACTTCCGTGTTCGGTATGGGAACGGGTGTGACCTCTCTGCCATCATTACCAGACATTATTCTTTTGAGACAATCATTATTATAACTTATTTTCTTTAAAAGTCAACAAGTTTTTTATGTTCTCTCAAAACTAGATAACATTGCTACATATTATATGGTTAAGTCCTCGATCTATTAGTATTCGTCAGCTCCACATGTCACCATGCTTCCACCTCGAACCTATCAACCTGATCATCTTTCAGGGATCTTACTAGCTTACGCTATGGGAAATCTCATCTTGAGGGGGGCTTCATGCTTAGATGCTTTCAGCACTTATCCCTTCCGCACATAGCTACCCAGCTATGCCCTTGGCAGAACAACTGGTACACCAGCGGTGCGTCCATCCCGGTCCTCTCGTACTAAGGACAGCTCCTCTCAAATTTCCTACGCCCACGACGGATAGGGACCGAACTGTCTCACGACGTTCTGAACCCAGCTCGCGTACCGCTTTAATGGGCGAACAGCCCAACCCTTGGGACCGACTACAGCCCCAGGATGCGATGAGCCGACATCGAGGTGCCAAACCTCCCCGTCGATGTGGACTCTTGGGGGAGATAAGCCTGTTATCCCCGGGGTAGCTTTTATCCGTTGAGCGATGGCCCTTCCATGCGGAACCACCGGATCACTAAGCCCGACTTTCGTCCCTGCTCGACTTGTAGGTCTCGCAGTCAAGCTCCCTTATGCCTTTGCACTCTACGAATGATTTCCAACCATTCTGAGGGAACCTTTGGGCGCCTCCGTTACACTTTAGGAGGCGACCGCCCCAGTCAAACTGCCCACCTGACACTGTCTCCCGGGTCGATAAGACCCGTAGGTTAGAATTTCAATACAGTCAGGGCGGTATCCCACCAGCGCCTCCACCGAAGCTAGCGCTCCGGTTTCAAAGGCTCCCGCCTATCCTGTACAAACTGTACCAAAATTCAATATCAGGCTACAGTAAAGCTCCACGGGGTCTTTCCGTCCTGTCGCGGGTAACCTGCATCTTCACAGGTACTATAATTTCACCGAGTCTCTGGTTGAGACAGTGCCCAAATCGTTACACCTTTCGTGCGGGTCGGAACTTACCCGACAAGGAATTTCGCTACCTTAGGACCGTTATAGTTACGGCCGCCGTTTACTGGGGCTTCAGTTCAGAGCTTCGCTTACGCTAACCCCTCTCCTTAACCTTCCAGCACCGGGCAGGTGTCACCCCCTATACTTCGCCTTACGGCTTCGCAGAGAGCTGTGTTTTTGCTAAACAGTCGCTTGGGCCTATTCACTGCGGCTTTCCGTTAAGAAAG
>NZ_CP033795.1:4860000-5110000 GCF_003812125.1 Bacillus sp. FDAARGOS_527 | reverse complement strand
GACATAATCGCACTTGGAATACTATCATCTGAGGAGGTATGCCCTACACTTCACTTTATGTAAGACAATAAAATATGTATAGACACTCGCCTTACTTCTATATATTTTATCTCCACAATGGATTTACTTTATATAAGAAAGAACATCTTCAATATGTCCCTTCACTTTCACTTTACGCCACTCTTTTACAAGCTCACCGTCTTTATTAATAAGGAATGTAGAGCGCTCAATTCCCATGTACTCTTTCCCAAAGTTCTTTTTCAACTTCCAAACATCATACAATTCCGCTACCTTATGATCTTCATCTACTAAAAGTACAAATGGAAGTTCATGCTTCTCAATGAACTTCAGATGTCTGTTCGCTGAATCAGGGCTTACACCAAGAATAATTGTGTCCTTCTCTTGAAATAATCCATATGCATCTCGAAAATCACATGCTTCAGTTGTACACCCTGGAGTCATATCTTTCGGATAAAAATATAGAACTACATTTTTACCACGAAAATCAGCCAAGCGAACTTGTTCCCCGTTACTTCCCTCTAATGTAAATTCTGGAGCCATTTCTCCTACTGTGATCATTGTTATCACTCCTACTCTTTTCTTTTACTATAACAAATGCTTCCTTATTTTTCATTGTCTGTTACAGACCTCATTACGAAAGCAAACGGTAATGTATATCCAATTAGCGCTTCTCCAATCGCAATCCATCGCCCAATTCCAATCGGAGATATGTCACCATATCCAACAGACAATAAAGTAACTGCGCTAAAATATAAACAAATTTCAACCAGTTGAAAAGAGTGAGCGTTTAAACTTTCTCCATCCTCTTTCAAAACTGCAAAACCCATTTCCTCTAATACAACGTAACTTAATCCAAATGCAATCAATACTGTTGTATAAATCCAAAATAATGTAGCTAAATTATACAGCGAAAAAAAACGCGTTGAATCCGAATAGGAACTCCATAATAATTGGACACTCCTCAAAATAGCAATTGCTGCAATTAATAGAATAAATCCCCATAACATGTCCTCCACCTCATTTTATATGTATGAGACAGCCATTAGATTTATCCCTTAGAAACAAACAAGCTTTTATAATTAATTCCCTGCACCACGGTACCTTTTTACCCCTTGATTCCAAAGAGTAATTGCAATCGTAAAACAGATAACACCAACGAGCGGTGTTGCAAATGCATAGCTATTCCACTCTGTTTTTCTTAAAAAGTACGCTGCTGGATACACTCCGACAAACGCAAATGGTAGGACAAACGTTAAAATGAAGCGAATCACACGGTTATAAATATTAACAGGATAGCGGCCATAATTCCCTATGTTATACATTAGCGGCATAATCGAACTTTTCGCGTCCGACCAAAAACCAAGACTTGCAAGCGTAACAAATATCCCTCCGTATACAAGTGCGCCCCCTCCTACCATCAACAAGAATAAGAAGATATCGTACCAGTAAAAAGATAATTGCAACTCCACTGCTGCGTAGCCCATTACAATCATTCCCGTAATCGCTCCAATTAAAGATTCAAGCTCCATTCTTTCTAAAATAATTTGAAATAAACTATGAATCGGTCTCGTTAATATGCGATCCATTTCTCCTTTAATAATGTAACGATCATTAAAGTCCCATATGTTAAAGAAAGCTGAGAAAATGGCAAACGGCACTAAAAAGAAACCATAAATAAAGATGACTTCTTCTCTACTCCAACCTTTTAATGCTTGCGTATGTCCAAACACAACAAGAATAAAGATTAAATTAACAGCCTGTAGTGATAAATCAGAAAGTAACCCAACGATAAAATCGCCCCGATACTCCAATTTTGTTTTTATATATTGACTTGCATATTGCAAAAATAGTTTTATATATATCATCTCATCATCCCCCTTGTACAATTAGACGTTTTCTCGCCGTTCTCCACATGAGTACAATCGGAATAATAAGTACAATGGCCCAAATTACTTGGAATAATAATGCCTCATACAATTTACTTCCTTGTATACCTTCTGAGAAAATCATACTCGGAATATAACTAATAGCCTGAAACGGTAAAAACATCATTGCCTTTTGGGCCCATAACGGATAAAAGCTAATTGGTAATAATAGACCTGAAAACAAATCAATAACAACACGTTTTGCATACATAATTCCGCTATTATTAAACAAGAAGAATGTGAGCATTCCCGTCATTAAATTAATTTGTGTATTAATAATAAAACTAAATATTAAAGATAAGAAGAAATATAACCACGTTTGAAAGTTCGTTGTAATTTGCAATGAAAATAATAAGGTAACGATGACCATACCCGGAATTGAAAAGAAGGCAAAGCGAAATATTCCTTCACCAAGACCTTGCATCACTTTCATCCCTAAATAGTTATATGGACGTATCAGTTCTACCGCTACACGTCCTTCTTGAATCTCCATCGCAATTTCCCTGTCTATATTATTAAAATAAAAAGCACGTGCCATCCACGCAATTGCGATATACGTAGTCATTTGCGAAATAGATAAACTTTCAATATTCTCTTTTCCGCTATAAATTGCTTGCCACAAAAAATAATATGCGCCGATATTAATTGTATAAATTAAAATCCCGCTATAGTAGTTTGTACGATACGCAAGCATCATTAAAAAGCGAATTCGAATCATTTCAATGTACTTACCCATGTTTAATACCTTCCTCATAAATGTTACGAATAATTTCCTCTGTAGACACTTCGTTAATTTTTAAATCTTTAATTTGAAAGGCTTGTACCACTTTAGAAATAAGCATTGAAATAATAACTTCTTCATTCGGTATTTTGGCAATCCACGCGTTTTCCTCTTTCGCTTTCGACCAAACGACATGACTATCTGGCATAACCATTGATAAATCCTGATAAGAAACTGGTGCGACAAACTGAAAATGTATTTCTTTCTCTGCTCCCCACTGCGTACGAAGATTATTTAAAGAACCGTCATACATAATATTGCCTTCATCCAGCATGATAACGCGCTCACATAAAGCTTCAATATCAGTAATATCATGAGTTGTTAATAAAATCGTTGTTTTATAACGTTCATTCATTTCTTTTAAAAATTCACGTATTTTCAATTTCACAAGTACATCTAACCCAATTGTTGGTTCATCTAAAAATAATAACGGCGGATTATGAATTAATGCTGCCGCTAATTCACAACGCATTCTTTGACCTAAAGATAGCTTTCGAACTGGCTTATCTAATAAAGGACCAATATCTAACGTTTCGATCACGTGCTCCATATGTTCTTTATACTGAGCGTCTGATACACCGTACACTTTTTTTAATAAACGAAACGATTCTTGCACGGCAATATCCCACCACAGTTGCGAGCGTTGACCGAAAACAACACCAATTGTTCTTACAAATTCTTCCCTCTGCTTATGTGGGTTCATCCCATTTACTAAAATGTCTCCTGATGTCGGAGTCAAAATTCCCGTAAGCATTTTAATTGTCGTTGATTTACCGGCACCGTTCTCACCGATATATCCAACCATTTCACCTTGTTTCACAGTAAAAGATACATCATTTACTGCTGGTACTATTTTATAATTACGATTTAATAAATCGCGAAATGCACCCTTTAAACCCGGACGACTTGAATAGGCTGTAAATTCTTTACGTAACCCTTGTACCTCAATTACCGATTTCATAACCGGACCCCCTTCCTAAATGTCACAACGAATAGTTTACCCAACTGCCTTCTCTATCACAAACAATACGTCTTTTCGAAAAACATGTTAGAATAATACATAGATTTTTGTAAGGAGATGAATGGTAGTGAAATTCACAAAATCAGAAGCATTACATAAAGAAGCTTTAGAACATATCGTTGGCGGTGTTAATAGTCCTTCTCGTTCTTTTAAAGCAGTTGGTGGCGGCGCTCCTGTTGCTATGGAACGTGGAAAAGGTGCTTATTTCTGGGATGTAGACGGAAATAAATATATCGATTATTTAGCAGCATACGGTCCTATTATTACTGGACATGCTCACCCGCACATTACAAAAGCAATTACAACAGCTGCTGAAAATGGTGTACTTTACGGAACTCCAACAGCGCTAGAAGTAAAATTTGCAAAAATGTTAAAAGAAGCAATGCCTGCATTAGATAAAGTTCGCTTCGTAAACTCTGGTACTGAAGCTGTAATGACAACAATTCGTGTCGCTCGCGCTTACACAGGCCGCACAAAAATTATGAAATTCGCTGGTTGTTACCACGGTCATTCTGATTTAGTACTTGTAGCAGCTGGATCTGGCCCTTCTACACTAGGAACTCCTGACTCAGCGGGTGTACCACAAAGTATCGCTCAAGAAGTTATTACCGTTCCATTTAATAATGTAGAAACTTTAAAAGAAGCATTAGATAAATGGGGACATGAAGTAGCAGCTATTCTTGTAGAACCAATCGTTGGAAACTTCGGTATTGTAGAGCCAAAACCTGGCTTCCTTGAGAAAGTGAATGAACTTGTTCACGAAGCTGGTGCACTAGTAATTTATGATGAAGTTATTACTGCTTTCCGCTTCATGTACGGTGGTGCTCAAGACTTACTTGGCGTAACACCAGACTTAACAGCGCTTGGTAAAGTTATTGGCGGCGGACTTCCAATCGGTGCTTACGGTGGTAAGAAAGAAATTATGGAACAAGTTGCCCCTCTTGGACCTGCATATCAAGCTGGTACAATGGCAGGAAATCCTGCTTCTATGGCATCTGGTATTGCTTGTCTAGAAGTTCTTCAACAAGAAGGGCTTTATGAAAAATTAGATGAACTTGGTGCAATGCTTGAAAAAGGAATTTTAGAGCAGGCTGAAAAACATAATATCGATATTACATTAAACCGCCTAAAAGGCGCTTTAACTGTATACTTCACAACAAATACAATTGAAGATTACGATGCAGCACAAGATACAGACGGAGAAATGTTCGGTAAATTCTTCAAGCTTATGCTGCAAGAAGGAATTAACTTAGCACCTTCTAAATACGAGGCATGGTTCTTAACGACAGAACATACAAAAGAAGATATTGAATATACAATTGAAGCTGTAGGTAGAGCATTTGCTGCTTTAGCAAACAATAAATAACCCTGCCATTAAAAGGAAAAAAGAAAGCACACCTTTCTTTTTTCCTTTTTTCTATTTCATAAATCCCTCATTAATAGTATAATTATTCATAATTATCTGTTTAATTTTATTTTATATCCTTACTATCTTTGTATACAAGGCTGCTCACGCCTCAAATAGTAAGATTATTCAAACTTTCATAAGAGGGGGGATTGACGGATGCTCAATAAAACAAACACATGGACACCGTCTTTATTTCGAGATTACAAAAATGCGGAACACGATGCGTGTGGAATCGTTTCCGTTATGGAGAAACGAAAAATTCCTACAAAAGAAAATATTGACCTTTGCATACAATCGCTCGTCAAAATGAATCATAGAGCTGGTTTCATTAATGGCGAAGGCGATGGAATCGGTATTCACATTGATGTACCAAAATCACTTTGGAATGAAAAATTAAAAAGTAGCGGATATAATCCAACGATCGTGGATCATCCCCACTTTATCGTTGGACATTTTTTTCTAAACAAAAACGAAAATATAGTTAATTTAAAAAATCATATTCGTACACAACTAAACAACGAAAACTTTGCAATTCTTTTCGAAAGTGATGATGTAATAAACTCCGATGCACTCGGTCCACTTGGTAAACAAGAAGAACCTTTATTTTGGCAAGTTGCTCTTATCGCAGAAAATGAAGTTACAAATATTGAGCAAACATTATTTACAGTAACGATAAAAATAGAAGAAAATGAAGCGATTCATGTTGCTTCCTTAAGTCGTGATCACGTTGTATATAAAGTTCTCGGTGCTGGGGATACACTTGTTGCCTATTACAATGATTTACAACACCCACTTATTGCTTCAACTATGACACTAGGACATAATCGCTATTCTACTAATACATTATCTAACTTCTTTCGTGTACAACCATTTAGTATCCTCGGACATAATGGTGAAATTAACACAATTGCAAAATTACGCGATCAAGCTGAAATGATTCACGTTCCACTTACTGCTGGGGGCAGTGACTCCCAAGATTTAAACCGCACCTTAGAAACTCTACTTGTTCAATACAACTACAGTTTATTTGAAGCAATGGATATACTATTCCCGCCAATTATTAATGAAATTAAACTTTATGAACCACATTTACAAGATTTATATACGTATATACGTGAAGCATGGGGCCATTTTGCACAAGGTCCAGCCGGCATCATTTCACGTTATAAAGATGAAGCTGTTTTCAGCGTGGATTCCCTTGGGCTACGACCAGTATGGAAAGTAGAGACAGAAAGCTCTTATATTTTCTCTTCTGAACCTGGAGTTGTATCCCCAACTGAATATGTAGCAGAACCAAAACCACTCGCTCCAGGGGAAAAAGTCGGACTAAAGTGGAATGAACAAGATGAGCTTGTTCTTTATGAATATGACAAATACCAAGCTCAAGTATATGACCGTTTTAAAAAACGAGTGGATACTAAAGATTATCATTTAAACTTATCTACCCCTGAAACGAAAGAAATCCAAGGATTATGTGATTCTATGCAAGTTGACACAAAACAATACGTTGCTTTCGGATGGGATCGTGAACATATTCAGCTTCTTGAACAGATGGCAACAAAAGGTGTTGAACCAATTCGCTCACTTGGGCATGACTCACCACTCGCTGCACTTGATACTGATAGACGAAATATCGCTGACTTCATTAAGGAAAGTGTAGCTGTTGTTACAAATCCAGCAATCGATCGCGATCGAGAAGTTGAACACTTCTCCACACGAACGATACTTGGCAAACGTCCAAGTTTATTGGCTGATGCTAAACAGCCATTTGTAGTTGAGATGCTTTCCCCAATCATTTTAGAAGGAAGTGTAGCACAATCTATTGTAGAAGAATTACACACAATTACGTACGAGCAACTTATACAACTATTCAATACTCATAGCTCTATCGCTACAATCTCTGCTACATTCAGTCAGGCAGAAACTTTACAATGTGCCTTAAGTCGAATTAGCTCTGAAGCGATAACAGCCGTGAACGATGGAGCTTCCCTATTATTAATAGACGATGCTGATGCTCACCTAAATGGACGATTATGGATTGATCCTCATTTAGTTACCGCGAAAGTACATCAAGTATTAAGCGAAAATAAATTACGCCGAAACTGCTCTCTCGTTATACGTTCTGGTGCCCTTCGCTCCTTACACGATATCGTCACACTGTATGGATTAGGAGCAGATAGTATCAATCCATATTTACTATTTGCAACCGTAAATGATGGGACAAAAACACCAATTACGAATTTATATCATGCACTTAATAAAGGACTGGAAAAAGTCATTTCAACAATTGGAATTCATGAATTGCGTGGTTACGGTCGCCTCTATTCTTCTATCGGGTTACATGAAGAAATCGCAAATATATTGCAAATTACAAATTTCTTAGGTTCAAATGATTTAGCTTTTTCTCTTGAATCACTTGCTGAAGATGCACAAATGCGAGCGAACGATTATAACAATCCTAAAGTTAGAATGCGAAAATCTTTTCATATATTCCCGCGAATTTGGAAAGCAATCGGCGATGTTGCAAAGGGAAACTCTTATGATGATTACCGTGAAAAATTAAGTGAATTAGAAGAAAATAACCCAATCGCAATTAGACATCTTGTTCAAACGAAAGAAACAAAACATGTCGTTGCGGCTGAAGAAGTGTCCATCAGTATTCAAAATCATGATTTACCATTTATTATTAGTTCCATGTCATTCGGTTCTCAAAATGAAATTGCCTTTCGTGCATATGCAGAAGCAGCCGATCAGCTAAATATGATTAGTTTGAACGGTGAAGGCGGCGAAATTAAAGATATGATTGGAAAATATCCACATACACGTGGACAACAAATCGCGTCCGGACGATTTGGCGTAAACGCCGAACTACTCAATTCATCAAACTTAATTGAAATAAAAATTGGGCAAGGTGCCAAGCCTGGTGAAGGTGGACATTTGCCAGGTTCAAAAGTAACAGCCAAAATCGCTGAAGCGCGTAATGCTACAATTGGCTCTGATTTAATTTCACCTTCTAACAATCATGATATTTATTCCATTGAAGATTTAGCTCAAATGATTACAGAAATTAAAACGGCTAATCAACTTGCAAAAGTAGCTGTAAAAGTTCCTGTCGTCCCTAACATTGGAACAATTGCTGTCGGTATTGCTAAAGCTGGTGCTGATTTTATTAACATTAGCGGATTTGATGGTGGTACAGGTGCCGCACGTATTCACGCATTGCAACATGTAGGGCTTCCTGTAGAAATTGGTGTGAAAGCCGCTCACAATGCTTTATTAGAAGCAAATATGAGACATAAAGTAGAAATTTGGGCTGATGGTGGTATTCGAAGTGTGAATGATGCCTTGAAAATTATGCTCCTTGGAGCAAACCGCATTGGATTTGGTACATTATCCATGATTGCAATTGGCTGTACAACTTGCCGCGGATGTCATCTAGATACTTGCCACGTTGGAATCGCAACACAGATTGAATCTGAAGCTCAAGCGAAAGAACACGGATTACGCCGCTTCGTCCCGCGTGAATTAGAAAGCGCCGTGGCTGGATTATTACATTTATTCACTACTTTTGGCGAAGAACTAAAACGATTAACAGGAAATCTCGGCTATACAAATTTACAAGAAATTGTCGGGCGTTCCGATTTATTAGAACAAGTTCGAGGCAAAAATTTATTAAACTTATGTAATTTACTACAAACGATAGAACATCCATCTGGTACAAAAACAGAACACGTACTAGAAAAACAATTTGAAACAATTCATTCTCCTCATTCAAAAGAATTAGTAGGCGTTGGCGTAGAGCAACGCGTTATGGGTGGTCTAGAATCTTGTTATCGCGTTCGTAGTAAATTATATGAAGACACGAAGCTTGAACCACTTACATTAAAGTATACGAATGGCTCGATTCCTGGAAATGGATTAGGTGCTTACAATAGTGAGAACTTATTTATACACGTAAACGGCGGCGCACAAGATGGTATTGGTAAAACCTCCTTTGGTGGTGGTATTTATATAACGAAAGCAAAAGGAAAAGATGGTCTATATTATAACGGTTCTGTCGGAAAAGGTTTTGGATACGGTGCACAAAAAGGGGCGCTATACGTTCAAGGTAACGCTGATGCTCGCGCTGGCATTCGCCTCTCTGGAGCAGACATGATAATTGGCGGACGCATGATAAAGCCACTCCGCGAAAAAGAACAAGGGAATATAGGAGCATACTCTAATATTAAAGGTTTCGCTTTTGAATATATGACAAATGGGCGCGCGCTTGTTTTAGGAGATCCTGGTCCATGGATTTGCGCTGGTATGACTGGCGGTGTTGTTTATTTACGCCATGATTCAAGCTTAGGTTTAACAGAACAGGCCTTAAAAAGAAGAATCGCAAAAGGAGCAAATGTTACATTACAACCACTTAGTAAAAATGGTGTGCAAGATGTGACCGAGTTATTACTAGATTATATCCGTGTATTAAATGAACATGAGCAATACGAGGAAGTTGCTTTATTGACACCGTTATTCGATGATATGCAGCAACAGTTTTTTGAAATCATCCCGAAAAAAGAGCAGGCTGATCCATCTATCTCAACAGAGTGATATGCCTAATTTTCATCTTCAAGAAAAAAATTGACGAAGTACACTTCTCATAGTAATCTATAGTAACAATTTGAAACCTGCTGAAATTCAGCAGGTTTTTTTACTAAAAATTGATGTTTAAAAAGAATTAGGAAAAAGTATAAAATGAATCTTAATTTCTTATTAACGTCACTAAAATATCACTTGCTAACATATTGTAATGAATGTATAGTATCATGTTGTACATTCATTATGACAAGAGAAAGGATCTTATTAAGGGTATGAAACTTGGTGCTCGCATTTTAAAAACGGGTATTGCCATCACATTAGCTTTATTTGCTTGTATTTTACTTAACTTACCGAGTCCAGTATTTGCGGGAATCTCAGCTATCTTCGCTGTTCAACCGTCTGTATACCGTTCGTATTTAACTGCACTTGAACAAATTCAAGCAAACGTCATTGGTGCGGTATTCGCTATCGCATTCGCTACTGCTTTTGGACATAATCCTTTTATTATTGGATTAACATGTATATTAGTAATTGCTCTTACATTGCAATTACGATTAGAAAACACAATATCAATTGCTTTAGTAACAGTTATCGCTATTATGGAGTATCAAGGTGAAGATTTCTTTAGTTTTGCCTTACTTCGATTTGCGACGATTATGGTTGGAATTATTGCGGCTTCACTTGTAAATTTAGTGTTTATGCCGCCAAAATACGAAACAAAGTTATATCATCGCATCGTTGATAATACAGAAGAAATTGTAAAATGGATTCGAATGAATAGCAGGCAAGCTTCTGATTTTACAACATTAAAAACTGATATTGATCGTATGAAAGAAAAAATGATCAAACTAAACCATTACTATTTGCTGTATAAAGAAGAAAGAAGCTATACGAAAAAAGTAAAGTTCGCAAAAATTCGTAAGCTTGTTTTATTCAGACAAATGTTAGCGACAACAAGTCGTGCTTTAAGTACGTTAAAATCATTACATCGTACTGAAAACGAACTGCGCTATATGCCAGAAGAATTCCAGGAATCTATTCAGAACGAACTTGATTCATTAACACATTATCATGAACAAGTTTTATTAAAATTTATTGGTAAAGCAAAAAAACAACAATCTGTTGAAATGCTTGATGAAGTTGAAACAGGTAAACAGGAATTAATTGATATCTTTATGGAATATCAAAACAAGGATGATGAAGAGGCATATAAAACATGGCTACATCTCTTCCCTCTTATTTCTGCTATTATTAACTATAGTGAAGAAGTAGAGCATTTAGATTTACTTGTGGATAGCTTCTACACATACCATAAACCAGAAGCAGAACTCAAAATCGATGATAAAAAAGAAGACGAATAAAAAACAGCTCCTTTTACGCTAAAGGAGCTGTTTCTGTTATATGTTGAAGTTGATATAAATTGTGGTAATATCCTCTTTTTTTCATTAATTCTTCATGAGATCCTGTTTCTTTAATTTCACCATCTTCAATGTAAATAATCGTATCCACATGCGTAATCGTCGCCAATCGATGTGCAATTATGATCGTCGTTCGATCAGCAGCTAACGTTTGAAGCGCCTCTTGAATATATCGTTCATTTTCTAGATCCAAAGCGGAAGTCGCTTCATCTAATATAAGTAACGATGGATTCTTTAAAAACACGCGTGCAATCGCTACACGTTGCCTTTGCCCACCAGATAACTTCACACCGCGTTCCCCGACGACAGTATCATAACCATCAGGTAACTCAATAATAAAATCATGAATTTGCGCAGCTTTGGCAGCTGCAATTACTTCTTCCTCTGTAGCTTTCGGATTCCCATATAAAATATTTGCCCCGATTGTATCGCTAAATAACAAATTATCTTGCAGTACAATTCCAATATGACTACGTAAATTTCTCATATCATACTTTCTAACATCTATCCCATCTACATAAACTGTGCCTGAAGAGACATCATAGAAACGCGGGATTAAACTAGCAAGAGATGACTTCCCTCCCCCACTCGCTCCTACAAGTGCTACCTTCTCTCCTGGCAATATAGTTAACGAAAGGTTATGTAATACCTCTTTTTCATCCGAGTTGTAACGAAAAGATACATTATCAAATATCACTTCACCATTTAATTTTTTCGTTTGTACCGCACCTTGTACATTCACAATATCGTATTTTTCGTCTAACAGTTCAAACACCCGATCCATCGATGCAAAAGACTGTGTTAATGTCGTAGAGGAATTAACAAGGCGGCGAAGTGGACTATACAAACTATCCATATATCCAACAAAGGCAACCATAGTTCCTAAGGTTAACTGCCCCTGAATCACTTCATACGCCGCAAAACCGATCACGAGTAACGGCCCTAAATCTGTTAACGTATTTACTGCCGAAAATGTTCTCGCCGTCCAACTCGTATGTGTTAACGCTTTCGTCAAAAATTCATTATTTCTTTTTTCAAATTGCTTCCCTTCATACTCTTCTAATGCAAAGCTACGTGTCACTTGCATCCCTTGAATACGTTCATGTAAATACCCTTGCATCGTTGCTAACGCTTGTGAACGCTCTTTCGTCAATTTTCGAAGACGCCCGAAAAAATATTTCACTGCCACTACATAAATAGGTAAAATTAATAGCGCAACAAATGTCAATTTTATATTCATAGAAAACATAACAATGATAGCGATAGCAATTGTTGCCGTGTCTAACCAAACATTCATCAAACCAGTAATTACAAAATCCTTCGTTTGTTCTACATCATGAATGACGCGCGAAATAATCTCCCCTGTTTTTGTATTCGAATAATAACGTAAACTCAACTTTTGTAAATGACCAAAAATATGTTTTCGCAAATCATATAGTATTGTATTTGCGATACGCTGTGCAAAATATTGACGATAATATTCAATCGGTGGTCTTAACACTGCAAAAATAAAAAAAGCAATCCCAATCGCTGTTACTAGTTGGGACGTCTTATCTTGAAGTGACCCTCCGCCCTGAATGACATCATCAATAATATACTTTAATAACCACGGCATAATGAGCGGGATGCCGAATTTAACTAGACCAATCATAATCGTAATAGCAATAAGCCATCGATATGGTTTAACAAATTGCAAATATCTTTTTATACCTTGCACATAATCCCCCCTCTAATAGGACAAACCTGCGGGGAAATCCCCTGCAGGTTTGTTTTAATTTCTGTACATTAAATATCTCTCATACCACATATCTACAAAGTCTGGTGCGAATGGCCCTTTTCTTTGATGAATCCATTGTGTTAGTTGTGCTACATTTCGTTTTAAAATCGTATCAATTACAGGTGGATATTGCATAATTTGACTATGTTTTTCATATTCATCTTCATCTAAAAGTGTATATGTCATATCTGGATACACTTTAATATCTAAATCATAATCAATATACTTTAACGCTTCAGAATCATATGCAAAAGGTGAGCTTAAATTACAATAATAATATACGCCCTCTTCCCTTAACATTCCAATTACATTAAACCAATAGTTTGCATGAAAATAACAAATTGCTGGTTCACGAGTAATCCATGTTCGGCCATCTGATTCTGTCACTACTGTACGATCATTTGCTCCGATCACAAGACTTTGTGTCCCTTTTAAAATCGTTGTCTCTTCCCACATTCTATGAATGGAGCCATTATGTTTATAACTATGTATTTGTACTTTTTCTCCTTCTTTGGGAAATCCCATATATGCTCCCTTCCTTCAACTGCAAATGCCCTTTGAACTGCATTCACTTTTTTTCTATTATAACTTTTTTGTCGAAATTTTAAAACTAAAGCGATAAGACTCTATATTTTACACTGAATACGATATCCTTAATCCTATTAAGAAACAAGGATCTTCACTTAACATTTTATAAAGGAAGAAATGAGAATAAAAAAAGTCCTTCCTCATTTCCATGTACAGAAGGACCTTTCACCTAAAGGCAACAATATACCTTATCCTAAATTTGAAATCATTTTTTCAGTTTCAAAAGATTGAATCACACTATTTGTTTGCTCTTCAAATTTCTCATGTAATAGCTTGAGCGCTAATTCTGTTCTATATATTTCTTGGCGGATAAAATGTAATTCCTTTTTATCGCACGTATCCTTTTCGCTCATTTCAATTTGCTGATACTTCTCTAGGTGAGCTTGTAACTTCAACAACTCATCCATCGTTTCCAATTGCTCTCCTACCAACTTATCAAAATCGTTCATTACTTACCCCCTTTTGGACTTATTTATCATTTATTATTCCTCATTACATATTTCTAATCTTTAACTTCCTTCTCCTTTGACTACATTTGTTGACTTATTAGAAGTTATGTCGTTCGTTTTATTTTCATTCCCATGACCAAAGCACAAAGAAAACACTTCTCTCGAATTAGAGAAGTGTTTTTCTTTCATTACTGATTTGAACTAGAAGATTGTGATTGTTTTGCAGCTGATTGTGCATTTTGTTTTTTCACAGCATGCACGTCTGTTTCAGTTGCAAATTCAGTACCATAACTAGCGTTTGCACTTTGTGCACCAGAAGCTTGTGCTTTCTTCGCTTCTGATTGTGCGTTTGCTTGTTTTACTGCTTGCACATCTGTTTCAGTTGAAAACTCTGTACCATAACTAGCATTTGTACTTTGAATGCTAGCACCAGAAGTTGCCTTGTTATAACCTTGTTGTTTTTTACTCATCTTTCTCACCTCCACAATCAATAATGTAACCAATTCAACTAGAAGCTATCCGTAATTTTCTTTTGAAAAAATTCCGCATATATCTCTTGTTACTCATTCAAACTATAGAAAATGGAGGTGGGAATATGTATGTAGGACGCGATATGACTGAACTAACGATGGTTTCAAAAAGTGAGTGGAAAGAAGATGAATTGGCTTATTTTCATCATTCATTACAACAGATTCTGCCGTATTTAAATGCAGAAGGTCAAAGTATCTACAAAGAAATTGTAATAGAAATTGAATCAAGAGGCGGCTTACAAGAAGGTGATGCTAGTTGGACTCATGGGACAAAAATTTCTTACGATTAAAAAAGTGTTCCCAATCTAGGGAACACTTTTTTGTTTATCCCGCTTTAATGGGCAGTAAGACCCCCACCTCAAAATGCAGCGAAAGCAAAGAAGTGAGGTGGGGGTCGGGCTGCCCATAAAAGTCCGATTGGTGAGGGCTGATAATCAGTGGGGGATAAAGAAAACCCCCACTGATTAAAGTTTCACTTTATTGCATTGTAATTTTCTCAACACAATTCTCATAAATCGTACGATGAGATTTAGAGAAAGGTAACTGCTCAAATGCTTCTTTCGATACAAATTTCAATGTATCTGTTTCAACGATATCACCAGTTACTTTTCCGTAAAATACGAATATATCCCATGTGCGATGTGTAAATGTATGTTGTACATTCATTGCGTATTCATCAATAGAAATCGAGAGCTCAAATTTTTCTTTCATATAATCTGTAAGCTGTTCTTTCTGACTTCGAATCCCTTCGCCAAGTTCAATATTCGGAAACTCCCACATGTTAGCTAATAAACCGGTACTTGGACGTTTATTAATGACGTAACGACCATCTTCAGTTTGAAGTACTCCTGCAACGATCGGTACCATCGTAGGGGCTTTCGCTTTACTTTTTACTGGTAATTCCTTTTGAACACCTTCAGCATATCCCCTGCAATGCTCACGTACAGGACAAAGTAAGCATGCTGGATTTTTAGGAATACAAATCAGTGCTCCTAATTCCATCAAACCTTGATTAAAATAAGATGGATTTTCAGCCGAAATAATTTCACGCACAATCTCTTCAAACACTTTTCTCGTTTTTGGTTTTGCAATGTCATCCCATACTGATAAAATGCGAGATAATACACGCATAACATTTCCGTCAACTGCCGGCTCTGGTATACCATATGCGATACTTAAAATAGCACCTTTTGTATAGGGACCGACTCCCTTTAATTTCTCAATCTTCTTTATATCACTTGGCACAATCCCGCCATATACTTCTTTTACTTCTTTTACGGCTGCATGTAAATTTCGCGCTCTAGAATAATAGCCTAAACCTTCCCATGCTTTTAACACTTCTTCATCATCAGCATTTGCCAAAGCTTCTAGAGTAGGAAACTTCCCCATAAAATTCGCGTAATATGGTTTTACAGCTTCCACTCTAGTTTGCTGCAACATAATTTCCGAAACCCAAACACGGTATGGATCTTTATTTTTACGCCACGGTAAGTCGCGTTGCTCTTTTTCAAACCAACCAATTAAATCATTTTGAAACTGCTCTATGTTAAAATTATTTAATATTTCAAGTGTCAAACTTGATCCCCCTCATTTTTTTGCATATAAGTACTATTATAAAGATTTTAGGAAAAAATTTAAGTAAGATGACATAGGAAATAGAAGGCAAAGGACTTGAGGTATCGAATAAAAAGAGTTACATTAATAAAAAACGGAGGTGGATTTCTATGGACACAGCCACTCACCTTGTTATGGGCGTTACTCTAGGCAGCTTGGCCACGTTAGATCCAGCCATAGCACAAAGTGATATTGGGCCACAAGCAGTTATGCTCGCTACAATTGCTGGTTCTAATATTCCTGATATCGATACAGTTTTAAAATTGCGTAATAACGCTAAATATATAAGAAATCATCGCGGGATTACTCATTCCATTCCTGCAGTGATTCTTTGGTCATTCCTTATAAGTGGCATCTCTTTCGCCTTCTTTTCAGACGCTCCATATTTGCATCTACTACTTTGGTCCTTTATTGCCGTCTTTCTTCATGTCTTTGTAGATATTTTTAATGCCTACGGTACACAAGCATTACGGCCCTTCACAAAAAAATGGGTAGCGCTCGGCATCATTAATACATTTGATACCGTCATTTTCTTTATCCATATACTCGCAATTGCTTGTATGCTCGTAGGTTCCCATAAAGGATATACTGCCTTAGCAGCGTATATATTAATGATTGTTTACTACATCGGACGGATTATGATGCATAGAAATATAAGAAGCGTTGTACAAAAACGTTTCAAACATGTTGAGAAGATAATTATTTCTCCTTCTTATCGATTTTATCATTATCATTTAGCAATCGTTACAACCAATTATTACTACGTTGCTAGATGGCATCGTGGTAACATCATGGTATATGATAAGTTTGATCGGGTACCGTTCCCAGATAATGCTATTATGCGCGCAGCTAAACAAGATGAAAACATCTCAGCATTTTTATCTTTCTCCCCTGTATATCGCTGGGACATTTTCGATTATGATCATTATTATGAAGTTCGATTCATTGATTTGCGATATCGCAGTAAAGACTATTATCCATTCGTTGCAATCGTTCAACTCGATCATAATTTAAATATTATTAGTTCCTATACAGGATGGATTTTTAGTGAAGAAAAACTTCGAAAAAAACTGGAGTTACTTCCACATTAAAAAAAGCGACTTCAGTCGCTTTTTTTAATGTTTCAAATGATCTTCTTGATTGATTAGATGGCTATATTTCGGATTATTTGTACGCATTTCATGAAGGCGTCCTCCATGATTATTAATCCATGATCGCACCACTTGTTCAGTCATTTCTTCTCCTTGATAACGACCTGATTTTGCATAAGTTGTTTGAAAATCTTCCCACAGTAATTCAACCCACGCACGAGCTTGCGCGTAAGAAAGTTTGTCATTTTTGTCTAATAGTTCTTTCGTTAATGCTTCATAAATATCATTCATGTTCTAATCTCCTTTACCTAATTATCCCTTCATTTCTAAAGGATAGTTTCTTCTATTTTGCACATTCTATAATTGATACTTCTTCAAGAGGTATCAACTGATGATGAGGAGGGCGTTCGCAATGGGTAAACAAGCCGAATTTTGGTCTGAGTCAAAAAACAACAGCAAAATCGACGGTCAACCGAAAGCGAAATCACGCTTCGCTTCGAAGCGACCTAACGGCACAATTAACACGCACCCACAAGAACGTATGCGTGCTGCAAATCAGCAGGAAGAGTAGTACAAAGTAATTCAACTTCCTACACGAGGTGATAAAGATGAGCTACCGTGATCGCTTAGATAGTCGTTCTGAATTATTTAACCATACGTGGACTCGTCCGAAACATGCAAAAGCGCAAGTTAACGGACAGACGCAACAAACCCAGTCTCTCATTATCTTGGCGAATGAATGTAAAAAACGCCAATTTTAGAATCTCCTATCTCCTGTAACGCCTACCAAAGATGAAAACCAGAGAGATATTCGCTCTCTGGTTTTCATTTTTCTTGTAATAAAGAAATCGGTATTCCGATCTCTTCATTATCATTTTGCTTATGTCCCCAAGCAAATACCCCATTGAAATACGTAATTTCAAATAATATACCAGGTTCTTCTACTAATTCATACGTTTCACCAATATGGAATTTGTTTATGTCAGTCATATAAGCGCGAGCCATTGCTATCTTTCGCATTAATACATCGAACTCATTTACAATTCCAAGTTGCTCAGCTTTTATTGCTTGCTCTTTCAAAACCCCAATTTCTTCCCTTAGCTCATATGGTGTCATTTCACTGTAGCGTTTTGGCATATTCATTTTATTCCCTCATCCCTCTTCGCGTTTCATTTGCAAAAATATCTCTATCTCATCGATAGAGAATCCTTTGCGATATAACGCTTGTTTCATCTTATTTTCAAATGTCCATCCATCATACTTCTTATATTTTTCATAGTATTTATTCCCATGATAGTGTAACGCTTCTCGTTGCTTTTCGTCATCTTTTTCGTCTTTCAATTCTTCTAAACAAATTTGAATCACATCTCTAGAATATCCTTTACGAACCAGCATTTCGTCTAACTTTAGCTTCATTTGTAAAAAGGAATGCTTTTGATAAGATTTCTTCTTCTTTTCTATAAGAATTAAAGCATTCTCAATTTGCTTTTCCTTCGGATATTCTTGTAAACTATGCGTAATAATTAAATCCTGAACACCTTTATTTAACAACTCTCTTTTAATAACCGTTGGACCTTTTCGATTCACATTACTTTGCGTTCTCGTATATAAAATAGCATACTCTTTATCATTAATATATCGGTCATGTAATAATTTCGAAACGACCTCAGAGATGATGGCTTGTCCAACTTCTTTTTTTCGTAAAAAATCTTCTATTTCTAGTTTCGTTCTCATTTGATAGGATAAATAGGAGATTGCTTGTAAATATGCTTTTTGTACCTCTTCATTGTACAAAATATTTCCTAACGCTATTTCATCAATTTCTAAGCCTTTTTGTAATCCATGTTTTATTAAGATTACTTCATTGACACTAAATCCGTATTCTTCACCTTGACCTTTATCGATATAAATATTAAACCGTTCTTTCGATCGTTTTTGCACTTCTATTTTTGTAATGACAGCCATACTCTCACCTCTCTATTATTTTAACATAGTCAAGGAACGTTTTTGCTTTTCAAGAATATATATAATGAGGAGGAAATAATTGTGAAAATCGCAATTTCTGGTGGTACCGGCTTTATAGGTAAATACCTTTCTACCTTTTTTATTCAAAAAGGATATACTGTTTACATTCTCTCACGAAAAAAAACTGCTGAAACTTCCGATCCTAACCTTCAGTATGTACAATGGACACCAGATTTACAAACCTTCCCCCTCTCTTCTATTGATGTAGTTATTAATCTAGCTGGAGAGTCTATTAATAGTAGATGGACAAAGAAACAAAAGAAAGTCATTTTAAACAGTAGAATTCAAACAACAAAAGGACTCATTAAACAATTGCAGGCACTCCCTACAAAACCACACACATTTATTAACGCAAGTGCAATTGGATACTATGGAACGTCTGAAACCGAGTCTTTTACAGAACAGCATGTGACTCCTGGAAATGACTTTTTAGCAAATACAGTATATTCATGGGAACAAGAAGCATCTAAAGCACGTGCTCTCGGAATACGGACAATCTATGCAAGATTCGGAGTCGTATTAGGTCCAGACGGAGGAGCCCTTCCAAAAATGCTACTTCCCTATCAATTCTATATCGGAGGTACAGTTGGATCTGGAAATCAATGGTTATCATGGATTCATATAGACGATGTCGCTTCCATGATTGATTTCATCATACACAAAGAAGAAATTGATGGACCTCTTAACATTACAGCTCCTGATCCTATAAGAATGAAGGAATTTGGAGAAATCATTGCAACTATAATAAAAAAACCTCATTGGTTACCTGTCCCTTCATTTATGCTTCATGCTTTATTAGGTGAGATGAGCATACTTGTACTAGAAGGGCAACATGTATTACCTAGTAAAGCAATTGAGTATGGGTATCAATACACATTTCCGTCAATAGACCATGCATTACAAAATATACTTTCGCATACAATGTAGTACTTCTAAAACACAGTTTTACAGAGGGCCCTTTCAAAACTTTTATTTTCTAGCATCCGGAGCATTATTACACAAATAATCTTTCAGTTACTTTCCCTTACATTCCATTAACATTATAAAGTAACAGAAATGAGGTACCTATGAAAATATTGCTCAAACAAGCCATTGTCTATCCTATTACATCCCAAAAATTTCAAGGGGATGTACTCGTTATAGGAGAAAAAATTGCTGAGGTCAAGCCTTCCATTCAACCTACTCAAGATATGACAGTTATAGACGCACGTGCTCTTCATCTCTTACCTGGATTTATTGATGTCCATACCCATCTTGGTCTCTATGATGAAGGTACTGGTTGGGCTGGCAATGATGCAAATGAAACGTCTGAAGTTTCAACACCCCATATTCGTTCTTTAGACGGAATCCACCCTTTGGATATTGCATTTCAAGATGCGGTACAAAATGGAATTACAACTGTTCACGTTATGCCAGGAAGTCAAAACATTATCGGTGGTACGACTTGTGTAATAAAAACAGCCGGAACTTGTATTGATCATATGATCATTCAAGAACCTGCTGGCTTAAAGATTGCCTTTGGCGAAAATCCTAAAAAAGTCCATAGTAATGGCACAAAAGAGTCCATTACGCGTATGGGAATTATGGGATTACTTCGGGAATCATTTTATGAAGCACAGCACTACGGGCATGAAGCAGATTTTCGAATGCTTCCTATTTTAAAAGCATTACGCCGTGAAATACCCGTACGTATCCACGCTCACCGAGCAGATGATATTAGTTCCGCTCTACGCTTTGCAACAGAGTTCAATCTTGATTTACGTATTGAACATTGTACAGAAGGACACTTTATTGTTGAAGAACTTTCAAAACACAATTTGAAGGTTTCAGTTGGCCCCACGCTTACACGCCGTTCTAAAATCGAACTAAAAAATAAAACATGGGATACTTACCATATATTATCAAAAAATGGAGTGGAAGTTTCCATCACAACAGATCACCCCTATACACCCATTCAATATTTAAATGTTTGTGCTGCTGTCGCAGTAAGGGAAGGGTTAGACGAAAAAACTGCACTAGAAGGAATCACTATATTTCCAGCGCGAAATTTACGTTTAGAGGATAGAATTGGAAGCATTGAGGCTGGAAAAGACGCTGATCTTGTGCTCTGGACCCATCATCCTTTCCATTATTTAGCCAAGCCTGTACTAACTATGATTGATGGAAAAATAATTTACAAAAAAAATAAAAAAAACTAGTTTATTTTTTTGACTAGATAAAGTATTATACGATTATAAACTGAATGAAACCATAATCAATTTGTGTCGTGATTATCATTTTCAAATTGATGAATGGGGAAGGCAAATGGTGCGCCACCAGCGTTAGAAACTGGTTCTAGTGGGTTCGATTCCCACCCCGAAATTTTTTAAAGATTGATATAAAAATTTCGAGGGTGGGGTGTTTTTTCGTCATGCTACCCTCGTGTGAGGAGGAGTTAGTATGTTGAAAAAACGCGACTTACACGACAGCCACGTTCTATACGAGTTAATGGTGGATCCAGCTGTCTTCCCTTTTGTGCGTCAAAAGGCTTATTCTTATGAGGAATATTTATTTTTAACGAAACAAACGATTGAAGCTGAAGAGCGTGGGGAATTAATTTCACGCACAATTTTAGATGAATGGGGTAACCCTATCGGAACAATTACTTTATTTGATGTGCAAGAAAAAGCCGGATTCCTTGGAACATGGCTTGGCAAACCTTATCACGGAAAAGGCTACAATAAATTGGCAAAAGATTCATTTTTTAGCGAACTTTTCTACGAGTTAGATATTGAAACGATCTTTATGCGTATTCGCAAAATAAATATTCGTTCTATTAAAGCTGCAGAAAAATTACAATATGTAAACCTAGCAAACGAAACAAGAAAGGCCGTTTATGATGAAATTAACGCAAATGAAGAAGTATATAACTTATATGAAATTCCAAAAGATCAATATACACTTGCTACAATGCGAGATACAACGTTCCAAGATTCTCATCACTTAAAAGAAGCATAATCTAAATTTTCAGAAATAATAATTAACCATTAACATTTTGATATATACGTATATCACCCCATGTCTTTGGAAACGATAAATAGTGACTTTAGGACACGAGGTGATTTGTAATGGATAAAAAGAAACGTGATAAAGCAAAAAACGCATTATCTAGTACACAAGAAGTTCTCTACCAACGAGAATTTCGTAAAGCAGATCGCGCAGCGGGTTATCGCTCGAAAAGTATTTAAAGTGAGAATGAATAATTAGAAGTTCTCCCCCCCCTAATTATTCATTCTCATTACATATTTTTTCTACGTGATAGAGTAGGAAAAAGGTTCCTTATAAATAAGGAACCTTTTTTATGTGGATAACGTTATCCACATAATTTATAGAATTGTGAATAAATTAGGCAAACCTTTCACCAGTTTATATATCGTAACGCACATCAAATGTTAGAATTGTGGATATTTTTCTAAAAATTGTGGATAATGTGGATATAGTTGTTAATATTCCGACTTTACTGTTTAATGAAAGCGCACTCTTCATGTGGATAAGTCTTTATCTTCGAAAATAATAAAGAACCCTCTTTAAACATACAAAAGAGGGTTTCATATTAAGTAAATGATTGTGCAAGAGCAGGTGATTTAATAGGTATATGATTCGGTTCTACATGGTTTTCTGCCAAAATTGTATCCACA
The DNA here is from genome assembly GCF_003812125.1 of Bacillus sp. FDAARGOS_527. Classification (NCBI taxonomy): domain Bacteria; kingdom Bacillati; phylum Bacillota; class Bacilli; order Caryophanales; family Bacillaceae; genus Bacillus; species Bacillus sp. FDAARGOS_527. The sequence continues at coordinate 5,087,094 of NZ_CP033795.1, read as the reverse complement.
ATATGATCAGCTGGCTCTGGACGATAAATGCTTTTCATCGCTTCTTTCATTTGAAGAAGCCTCATATCATCTTGTAATAACGCCTCTGTTTTTGCAAAAACCTCACTATCATCACGAATGACAACTGCAGCCCCTTTTCTTTCAAAGTACATCGCATTTTCATTTTCTTGTCCTGGAACAGGCTTATATAAAATGACAGGTACTTGCAATGCTGCCGCTTCACTTAACGTAATACCGCCTGGCTTTGTAATCATACAAGAAGTAACACGGAATAGTTCATCAATATTTTCTACATAACCAAATACTTTTAATGCATCAGGATTTTTTTCCTGTAACCCTAACAAATCCTGTTTTAACGCTTCATTTTTCCCACAAACAACAACTACTTGTAAATCAGGTACTGACATAAATGATTGGCATAGTTCTTTTACACTTCCTAATACTCCATGAGCACCTGCTACAATTAGTAAAATCTTTTTATTCTTACATAACTGATATTTATTATATATAATATCTGAATTGATCTTTAACTCAAAACTACTACGAATCGGAATTCCAGTTTCAACAATTTGCTCCGCAGGCACACCAATATCAACCATAACTTTTTTTACGTGATCAGTTGCTACAAAATAACGATCTACTTCCCGATGAATCCATATTTTGTGCACACAGAAATCCGTTAATACGTTATACACAGGAATTGAAATACCTGTTTGCTTTTTTAATTCTGGTACAGCTATAATCGGAAACGTATTAATAACAATATCCGGTTTCTCCGCTTGTAAAAGTAATTTCAAACGTTTTCTTCCAAAATTAGCATACCAAGATGCTATTTTTTTATCATAAATTTTTTCCACGCCATAATAAAACAAGCGGTACAATTCTTTTCCTATTGTATAACTTTTTAAATATAAATATTTTGTAATATCGGTTATAACCGGATGTGATTCTCCGAACAAATCGCATACAATTACATCTTTAATTCCTTTTTGGCGAAATGTTTGTTCTAATGTTTTCGCTACTTGCACATGACCGTTTCCGTAATGTGCAGTTAATATTAAAACCTTGGGGTTTTTTATCAAACAAATCCACTCCTAGCTTATTGTTTCTCCATATTGCATATACGACAATAGGAAAAACATTTTCCTTAAAAATTACATAAACAGACTCTAATATTTCTCTTTCAGCTATGTACCTGTCGTGGATATGCAAAGCATATAAGATTGACCCCTTAATCCTATCTGTGCTCATATCTTTACATTATACTTTCCTATAAGAGCTTTCGCAATAACTTACAAATGTTCTCTATTCCATGATACTCACTCTTTTACTTCTTAATTCTTTTTACTATTTTGATTTCCCTTTACAATTATGTAAATTTCTCCACTTATTCCTTACAAAAATATGGATATTCTATTTTCAGTATACTCTTTTCTCCATATATACTCTAGGTTTTATTGTAAAGAAAGCAAAAAGCCTAACCCAACATTTGGATTAGACTGCTTGTAAAATATGTCTTGCTTCTTCTACATTTTTTTCAGTAGGCGGTTCTACATTTGCGAGTGGATACTTATGCCCAAGTGCCTCCCATTTATATACACCAAGCTTATGGTATGGTAGCACTTCAACTTTCTGAACATTAGACAGACTTTGAATAAAACTAGATAGTTTTTGTAGATCCTCCTCATTATCAGTAATACCAGGAACTAATACGTGTCGTACCCAAATCGGTTTATTTTTATCCGATAAATAACGAGCAAATTGTAAAATATGTTCATTTGGTTTTCCTGTTAATTTACGATGTTTCTTTGAATCAATATGTTTCAAATCCAATAAAACTAAATCTGTGTACTCCATTAAAATATCTAGCTTATTTTGGAATTCTGGTTCTTCAGAATAACAACCACCCGAAGAGTCAATTGTTGTATGAATTCCAATTTCCTTACACTTCTTAAATAATTCAATTAAGAAATCTAGTTGTAATAATGGTTCCCCACCACTAACTGTTATACCGCCTCCGGAAGCTTCAATAAAAGGAAGGTAACATGTCACATCCTGCATTACTTCTTCGACTGTTATTTCTTTTCCTTTACCGATCTCCCACGTATCAGCATTATGACAATATTGACAACGTAATAAACACCCTTGTGTAAATATGACATAACGAATTCCTGGGCCATCAACAGTACCACAAGACTCTACAGAATGAATTCTTCCTTTTACCATGTTACTTCCTCCTTTATTGAAACAGCCTCCCTCTGCTATTTATAAAATGCAGAGGGACACTTTTTTCATTTACATGCTTTCATGCATTGTACGGTTAATTACATCGATTTGTTGTTCACGAGTTAATTTAATAAAGTTTACAGCGTAACCAGATACGCGAATTGTTAATTGTGGATATTTCTCAGGATGTTCCATTGCATCCATTAATGTTTCACGGTTAAATACGTTAATATTTAAGTGATGTCCTTCTTTTACTGCATAACCATCAAGCATTGATACTAAGTTACGTACTTGTACTTCATCCTCTTTACCAAGTGCTTTTGGAATAATAGAGAATGTATTAGAAATGCCATCTTGTGCATCTTCATATGGTAATTTAGCTACAGATAATAATGAAGCTAACGCACCTTTTGTATCACGTCCATGCATCGGGTTCGCACCTGGTGCAAATGGTTCTCCAGTACGGCGACCATCTGGAGTGTTACCAGTTTTCTTACCGTATACAACGTTAGATGTGATTGTTAAGATTGACATTGTATGAACAGAATTTCTATATGTTTTATGTTTACGAAGTTTATTCATAAATGTTTTCACAAGATTTACAGCAATTTCATCTACACGGTCATCATTGTTACCGTATTTAGGGAAATCTCCTTCAATTTCAAAGTCAACTGCAATTCCGTTTTCATCGCGAATTGGTTTTACTTTTGCGTATTTAATTGCACTTAAAGAGTCTGCTACTACAGATAGACCCGCGATACCTGTTGCCATTGTACGAAGAACATTTGTATCGTGAAGTGCCATTTCAATACGTTCATAGCTATATTTATCGTGCATGTAGTGAATAACATTTAATGTGTTTAAATATAGACCCGCTAACCATTCCATTGTCATATCAAACTTATGCATAACTTCTTCATAATCTAATACTTCAGAAGTAATCGGTGCGTACTCAGGACCAACTTGTGCTTTAGATTTTTCATCTTTACCACCGTTAATCGCATATAGCAATGCTTTTGCTAAGTTTGCACGTGCACCGAAGAACTGCATTTGTTTACCGATTCTCATTGCAGATACACAACAAGCAATCCCGTAGTCATCGCCGTAGTCAGCACGCATAATGTCATCATTTTCATATTGAATTGCTGATGTTTTAATAGACATTTTCGCACAGTAGTTTTTAAAGTTCTGTGGTAATTGTTTAGACCAAAGAACTGTTAAGTTTGGTTCTGGAGCTGGTCCTAAATTATCTAGTGTATGCAAGAAACGGAATGAGTTCTTTGTTACTAATGGACGGCCATCTAATGCCATACCGCCGATAGACTCAGTTACCCAAGTTGGGTCACCAGAGAATAATTCATTATAATCAGGTGTTCTTGCAAATTTCACAAGACGTAATTTCATAATGAAGTGATCCACAATTTCTTGTACGTCTTCTTCTGTTAAAGTACCATTTGCTAAATCTCTTTCAATATAAATATCTAAGAATGTAGAAGTACGTCCAAGACTCATTGCAGCTCCGTTTTGCTCTTTAATTGCTGCAAGATATGCGAAGTATAACCATTGGAATGCTTCTTGAGCAGTTGTTGCTGGCTTAGAAATATCAAAGCCATGAGAAGCAGCCATTTGTTTTAACTCTTGAAGTGCACGTATTTGTTCAGATAACTCTTCGCGTAAACGCATTGTATCTTCACTCATTACACCGCCAGTTAAATTTAAATCTGCTTTCTTCGCTTCAATTAAATGATCTACTCCATATAATGCTACGCGGCGGTAGTCACCGATAATACGTCCACGTCCGTATGCATCCGGAAGACCCGTAATAACACCTGATTTACGAGCAGCTCTCATTTCTGGTGTATAAGCATCAAATACACCTTGGTTATGAGTTTTTCTCCAATCTCTAAAAATACGACTAAGCTCTTTATCCATTTCGTATCCATAAGATTCACAAGCTTGTTCCGCCATACGAATACCACCATACGGTTGTAAAGAACGTTTAAATGGTTTATCAGTTTGGAAACCGACTACTTTTTCAGTCTCTTTATTTAAATATCCTGGTTCATGTGATGTAATAGAAGAAACAATTTTTGTATCCATATCAAGAACGCCACCGTTTTCACGTTCTTTCGTTGTTAAATCCATTACTTGATCCCAAAGTTGTTTCGTTGCTTCAGTTGCTCCCGCTAAGAAAGATTCGTCTCCCTCGTAAACGTTTACATTATTTAAAATGAAATCGCGAACATCAATCTCTGCTTTCCATTTTTCACCTTTAAAGTTTTCCCATGCATTTTTAACATTTTCTAATACTTGAGTCATCCTAATCTCCTCCATTTTTGATTAGTACAGGACTAAGATTTTTTATATAACAGCTTACACACTTAGAATACTACTTTTTTACGAAAGTGAACGAAATAGTTGTGACATGTTTGTGAAATGTTGAGCAAACTACTATATACATAGTGTTAACTTCATTTTAAAGTCTTTAAAATTAACCCTTTCCTTAATTGTATTTTTTTGGTATTCTTATATACGAGTCCTATTTTGTAATATAAAAACAATACCCATTGTAGAGCTGTAATACTCTTATCTCCTAATCTGTTATAGTTTTTATAACAGAACAAAAAAGTGTACATATGTTGTACACTTTTTTGTTACCTATAAAATATCTCTTTTTCTATTTCCATCATGGAATCCACCACGACTACCTGTTAATACAATTAATTGCTCTAACCCTTCTATATGATCACCAATAATTCGAAGTACAGCTGGTGGATGACCTATTTTAGCAAAATGTTCACTGGGTCGAATACGGTTCATCTTATCGACTTCAACACGACTTACACATGCAACTTCAAATCCTGAAAGAATAGCTTTCACTTGAGCTACACACGGTGCCAGTAAAGATCTATATCCAATTTCTTTCAAACACTTACGACTAAATGCATTCGGTACAGCGATAAGAGAGCCTACGCCTAGATCTTTTCTATCACAAGCTAAATTTAATGCATATTTAAATGCAGTTACAAGATGAAGCGGTACTCTTAAATCTAAATAATGATTTAGATCATTTAATGCAACATCTGTTCCATCTGCAATAGCTTTCGCAAAAGGATATAACTCACTCGCTGGAATAACAAAATCGCCGTCTATAAATAATACAATTTCTCCTTTTGCGAAATACGTTCCAAGTGAGCGCCCCACATCATTTCCGAGTGCTTCTTTATATACGATTGTCGTTGCTCCCTTTTCTTTTGCAATCGTTGCTGTTTGATCAGACGAACCATTTACAACAACGATAATTTCAAAAGGTTCAATTTTGCGAAGTTCTTCTATAACGTTTCCAATTGTTTTCTCTTCATCTTGTACAGGAATAATGACCGATAATTGCTTTCCCTTATACAAATTCGATGTAACGCCCCATCCTTGATAAAAATCTTCAAAATCTAAAGTATGATAGACACTATCTCTTTTCCTATTTCCATCATAATACCCTCCGCGCTCATCGCTACCTACTATTCGCTCCGCTACAGCTTCTATATGGTCACCTATCATCCGTTTTTCAGAATGAGAAAGACCCGTGCCATACGCAGCATGCTCGGTCGGCCGAAATTTATTTGGTGTAATAACGTCAATTGCACAATGTCGACTAATTCTCCATTTGCTTTGAACAAGACGTAAATGAGCGACAATAGGATTAACAAAACATTCATACCCAATGCTTTGAACAACTTCTTTCGTCAATGCATGAGGTACAGATAATAAAGAGTCAATTTTTAACTCCTCACTCTCTAACATTGCATTTAATATTTGGCGCCACACTGTCACTGAGTGCGGTTTTTGTTTCTTTAAAAATAATGCATCCAAATTATTTAAAACGATGTCGGCCTGATCATGTAAAATTGGATTTAGGAATAATTGTAACTTTGAAGTTTGAATAACAAAATCTCCATCTATAAATAGTAATACATCACCTATCGCGTGTTTTGCGCCAACTGCACGGCCCACATCATTCCCCAGTAGCTCTGTATACTTGATTACTTTACACCCTAAACGATCAGCAACCTCTTCTGTACCATCGTTACAACCGTTTGCTACTACAATAATCTCTACTGGATTTAATCCTTTTGCCGATTGAATAACGTCTGAAATCGTATCCACTTCATTACATACAGGTATAATAATCGATAGTGACTTAGCCATTGTTTTCTTCACGAAACCATTTAATAGTTTCTTTCAACCCTTGTTCCCACGTTACTTTTGCTTGAAATTGAACAAGTTCTCTTAATTTCGTTACATCTGGTCTTCTATTTGGAATTTCTTCAAAGCCATGTGGATATACCTCTTCGAAAGGAACTTGAACAATTTTTGAAGAAGAATTCGTTAATTTTTTTATTACTGCTGCTACTTCTTTTATACTCTTTTCATTCTCAGAACCTATATTAATAATCTCACCATTTACCTTCTCATCCATTGCTCGAATCGTTGCCTCTACCGCATCACTTACATACGTAAAACAACGTGTCTGCTTTCCATCTCCATATACGAGAATGTCTTCTCCTTGCAGTGCTGCGCGGATAAATCGTGGGATTACCCCTGCATACGGACCATCTTTCGCTCTTGGACCATAAATATTAAAATAACGAACAATCGTTACAGGTAAACCTTCTAAAGCGTATCCTAAACATAATGTTTCTTCTAACGTTTTACAAATTGCATAACTCCAACGTATTTTAGAGGTTGCACCGTATAATCGATCTCCTTCTTCAGAAAAGGGCGGCTTTGCCTTACCATATACTTCTGAAGTAGACGCAAAAACTACTTTCTTCTTTCCTTTTAGCGCTGCTTGTAAAATGTTTCTCGTTCCATCAAAATTCGTTTCAATAAGCTCTATACTCTTTTCCATTGTCGTTTTCACACCTAAAATTGCTGCTAAATGAAACACTACATCATGTTGATTTACTAATTCATAAATAGAATTTTTATCTAAAACACTTATTGGAATAACCCGAATTTCTTTCATTAACTCATTATGATATTTATTTTTCCCTTTATAGAAGTTATCAACGATAGTGACATCATAACCTCTTTTCACCAGCTCTTCAGCTAAATGCGATCCAATAAATCCTGCTCCACCTGTGATTAAACATTTCTTACTCATACACTCACCTTCTTTATAATTCCACGTGTATCTACGACTTGCTTTATCCCTTTAAAAACCTTCCAATCGATATTAGAGTGGTCTGTTAAAATTAAAATACAATCCGCTTGTTTAACGACTTGTTCATCCAAAGAAACAGATTGATACACCTTATCTCCAAATTTTGCAGAAGAAATATATGGATCGTGATACGCTATCTCATATCCTGCTTTTATTAACAATTCAATAATTGGCAACGCCGGTGATTCTCTTAAGTCATTTACATCTTTTTTATATGCAATCCCTACAATTAAAATCGTTGCAGGTGATTGCACCACACCTTTTACTTTCCGGACCATTTTTTCTGGCATTTCCTCATTAATTACATGTGCCGCCTCAATTAATTGACTCATTGCTCCATTCTTTTTTATTCTCCACTGGAAATATAAAGGATCTACCGGAATACAGTGTCCCCCTATTCCTGGTCCTGGCCAATATGGGGTAAATCCAAATGGTTTTGTAGATGCCGCTTCAAGTGCCTCATAAAAATCAATTCCTAAACTTTCACATAGTGTATTTAACTCATTTACTAATGAAATATTGACTAAGCGCTGAATATTTTCAAATAGCTTACACATTTCTGCTACTTTTGGAGAGCTAACTGGAACAACTACATCAAATATAGTGCTATACAAAGCCTGTACTTTTTGTTTACACATTTCTGTTTGTCCACTAATGACTTTTGGAATCGTTTGAACTGAATATTGACTATTAGCTGGATCAATTCTCTCAGGAGAATATCCAATATAGAAATCTTCTCCTACCTTTTTTCCTGTTTGAGAAATAATCGGAATGATAACTTCCTCGAGTGTACCTGGATATGTGGAACTTTCGAAAATGAAGGTTTGTCCTTTTTGAAGGTGTTGTTGTATATAATGCGAAGCTGAAATGAGGGCACTTAAGTCTGGTTCTCTTTGTTCATTAATTGGAGTTGGGACAGTGACAATAACGTAATCACTATTTTGAAAATCAGCAACACCTTGATCCGGTGTATTTACTATTAATTTTTTTCTAGTCAATAAACTTTGTAACGATTTAGAAGAAACATCTGGAATATAACTTTCTCCCTGTATAATTGATTCTATTTTTCTAGCATCTTTATCTAATCCAAGCACTGTATGTCCTCTCTCTGCAAAATGAACTGCCAAAGGAAGACCAACATATCCTAATCCGATAATGGCAACTGTACTACTAACATTCATCTGTATTCTCTTCTTCCTTTCTCAATTGTTGAATTATATTTCTATTCCGCTCTCCATCTGTAAAACTCCCGCGTTCGTCTGTGGATTGCAATAAATATGCAATCGCCTCAAGTTGATCACCGAAAATACGATCAAATGCTGGAATACGCCCATTTACAAATCCATGTTGCTCTGGGCGTACTCGATTTGTTTTTATGACATCTACAAAGTCTACCGCTGTAATAGAAAATCCCTCCAAAATAGCTTTCATTTGAGCTAGTGGTGGAATGATAAGAGAATCATATCCGATTTTCTCTATTACCTTTTTATGCATAGCATGTGGTACTGCCGTTAATGAGTTATTCCATAAATCTGGTCGTTTCGCTACCAAATTCACAAAATATTTTCCCATGCTAATTGGGTCTGCCGGATGAAACATATCTAATAAACACTGTAAATCATTCAATGCCACATCATTTCCATCTTCGATAGCATGTAAAAATGGAATTAGTTTTTCCCCTGGAATAACAAAATCACCATCGACAAATAAACAAATATCGGCCATAGCATGCATAGCTCCTATCGCTCGGGCTACATTATGTCCGAGCGCTTCCTCAAATTCAATAACAATGACATTCTCTAGCTTTGCTTGTTTAACTGTCTCAACGTCCGCTCCATTCGCAACAACTATAATTTCATCTATACCTGCTTTTTTCACTTCTTGTATAACAGATCTTATAGTCGTCTTTTCTTCTGATACTGGGATAATCGCACTATATTTTGCTTTTTCTCTTTGTAATAAAATTGGTTTATACTTTCCTATAAATTCTCTATCCCTCTTTCCTTCCGAAAAGCCGCCACGCTTACCATATATTTCGATTACGTATTGCAAAGCACGTAAATGATCCCCCATAATACGGCTAGTCGCTTTCGGATAAGGAGAACCGGGTGATGTACCAGTATGAACAGGACGAACTTTATTTGTATGAATGACATCGACTGAAGCCATATCGACAATATCTACTCCTCTAGACATCGCCATCGCTTGAAACAGTGCTGGATCCGCTAAATTCCACCAACCAAACTTCTGAATAACTTCCCTACTCATTGCATGTGGAATTGCGATTAAAGATCCAACAACAAGCTCTTTTTTATTCAAATAACGATTCAACATAAATTTTCCAACTGTCGTATAATGCGGTCTCATCTTTAAATAAACGGACCATGTTAAATTATTCACAACAATTTGGTGACCTTGCTGAATTCCCTTTATGAAACGCTGTAGCTCTCTATGATCAATGACAATGTCACCATCTAAAAACAAAACAATGTCGCCTTTCGCTTCTCTTGCACCAATTGCCCGTCCAACATCATTACCAAGAGAATATTTATAATAAATGACATGGCAATGATGTTGTAAGGCTATTTCTTTTGTTCCATCTGTCGATCCATTATCTACTACGATAATTTCATATGGTTTCAATTTCTCCACTTCTACTAAGACTTGTGATAAAGTACTCGCTTCATTATGCGCCGGAATAATAACTGATACCCTCATACTTGTACCACGCTTACCCTTCCAAGCGAACATAAGAAATGATAGGAATACGTACAACTACATCTTCCGGTGGTCCATAAGAAGGAGAAGTACGAACACTTACTGCCCCGTCTGTCACAGATAACAAAATACCCGCAACAATTTCGACCGCTGTCACAACTTGCACTAGCTCACCAACATGGTTACGTAATTCTTCAGTAAATAACATATATAAGTCTCCTTTCTTACGCTTCTTTAATTGATATAATACTTGTAAATGGTAATAAAATTTCTGTTCCTATTCCTTCTTGCAGTGTTAAAAAATCATCACCAACTGCTACAATTACACCTGCTAACTGTCCAACTGTCACAGTAATTTCAACATTTTTACCTAAATACTGCTCTGCAATTTCTTTAAAAGGTGATGTATTACATTCTTTTAAAATGTTACAAATAATTGATTGAAATTGACTTGATTTAATAAACTCTTCTGTAGCTTGCTTGGAGTTTCTTTGAATAAACCTCGCGAAGTTTTGCGAAAACAAAAGTCGTTCCACAGCAGGCAGTAACTTGTCATCTAAAAAATAACCTAATTGTCTATTAAACAATCTCGATAATTTATGCCAATATTTTTTGAACAGACACATACACTTCTCCTCCTATTATTTTTAAAGTATAAAAATATATCCATACATCTTAATGTATACAGAGCAGGCTTTTTTTGTGATAGGTAAGACATACATTTTTCAACGAAACAATATGTTCTAATCACATAAAAAAAGACTACCTAAAAAGATAGTCTCTTACACTTCAATATTTCGTAACATCGTATAAATGTCATTATTCACTTTACCAAAGGATTTAATGTTGTTTTGAATGTTAGATAATAAAACAACATACACACTACCATTTTTACTAAATCCATTTAAACAGTTCCAGCCTGGCATTACACCGTGATTCGAATAACTCCCCGGGTCTACATACCAACCAAATCCATAATCCTTTTTCACGGCTGTAAACATTTGATTATAACTCTCTTTAGAAATTAACTTTCCAGAGAAGAGCGCTTCATTAAATAAATATAAATCATGGGCACTTGTATATATATCACCACAACCATAAAGTTGTGACATACTTGGAATATTAGGTGTTGTCATATTATTATTTACTATTTTATAACCTGTCGATGGAAATCTTGTTTGTTCTAGCTCTCTACCAAAACCAGAATGTTTCATACCAGCAGTAGCAAAAATATGTTGTTTAATATACTCTTCTAACGGTTGTCCACTTACCTTCTCAGCGATGTAGGCAAGTATCGAATAGTTCGAATCGGAATATTTCCATTTCTCCCCTGGACTTCCAATACGCTTTTGCTTTCCTATTCGTTTTATCAATTCTTCATGCGAAATATCCTCTGTTCCCTGTTCATACTCTGGAATTCCTGATGTATGTGTTAGTAAATGTTTTAACTGTATACCATTACCTTGAGGGAAATCTGGAATATACTTTGCAACCGTATCCTCTACGTTTAATTTATTTTGATCCTTTAATTGCATAATAGCAGTCGCTACGAACGCCTTTGAAATAGAACCAATATAAAAAGTTGTCTCTGAATTATTCGGTACTTGTTTCTCTTTGTTCGCCATACCATATCCTTTATTCAAAAGAACCTTTCCGTTCTTCACAATAACCGCTGTCCCGCTAAATCCTGTTTTTTGCAAATATTGATCTAATTGAGCGTTTTCATTAATTTCTTGAGGTGGTCCCTCAGCAGGCTGTTCTGCAGCTTGTACTTGCTTTACTTGTTCTTCCTGCTCTTTTTGTTTTTGTGCTTCTTGCTTCTTTTTTTCTTCTTTCTTTTTTAGCTCTTCTTGTTTCTTCAGTTCTGCCGCTGCTTTTAAAGTTTCTTCTTTCTTATTATGCGCAACAATTTTTGTATACATGAAATATACAAGTGAAAATAGTAAGACGAGAATGATTGTTCTTTTTATGTATACAATCGGCCGACGTGACTTCCCATTCGCATTATTTTTTTCTTGATCCATGATTGCTTTTTTCCCCTTATTTACCGATAATTTAATTCCACTACACAAGATTCATTCCGAATCTTTTTCATAGATTTTCGACATTCCATTCGACGTCATCCCTACTTTATCACGCACTGCACATATTACCAACCTATATGTATAAAAAAGAAAAAGAAAATTTACAAAAGTAAGATTCCCGTTAAATTTTTAACATAAAAAAAGAGGATATCCTCTAAAAAACTGATATTATCAATCTTTTTGGATATCCTCTTATCTAATTATTTATACGTGTTTTTTCATATCATCGGCAACAGATTCAACATTTGTACCTACGATAACTTGGACACTCGTGTTACTTAATTTCATAACACCTTTTGCACCAGCACGTTTTAATGCTGCTTCGTTTACTTGACCAGCATCTTTCACTTGTAAGCGTAGACGTGTTGCACAGTTATCAATAACTGTTAAGTTTTCTTTTCCACCTAAAGCTAATACGTAAGTTTCACCAATTGAACCTGCAACTGGAGCTTCTTCACCTTCAGCTAGTTCCTCTTCTTCTTCACGACCAGGAGTTTTTAGATCGAACTTCTTAATTAAGAAGTAGAATACTACAAAGTAAATTGCTGCGTAAATTAAACCGATACCTGCTAATAATACTGGTTTTGTTGCAATACCGAAGTTTAAGAAGTAATCGATTGCCCCAGCACTAAATGAGAAACCATCGTGAATGCCAAGTGTTGTTGTAATGAATAGAGACAGACCTGTTAATACAGCGTGAATACCATATAATACTGGTGATAAGAACATGAATGAGAATTCAATTGGCTCTGTAATACCAGTTAAGAATGAAGTTAATGCTAGACCACCTAACATACCTGTAACCATTTTACGTTTTTCTGGTTTAGCAGCCGCAATCATTGCGAAACATGCTGCTGGTAAACCGAACATCATAACTGGGAAGAAACCTGTCATGAACATACCTGCTGTTTTATCACCCGCAAGGAAACGAGCAATATCACCATTCACAACATTACCTGCTGCATTTGTAAAGTCCCCAAATACGAACCAGAAATATGTGTTCATTACGTGGTGTAAACCGATTGGGATTAATAGACGGTTTAATAAACCAAACAATCCTGAACCAATTGCACCTAAATTAACAATTCCGTGAGCTAATGCATCAATGCCATTTTGAATTGTTGGCCAAATTTGTGCAAATAAAATTCCTAGTATTAGCATTACTACCGATGTAACAATCGGAACGAAACGTTTTCCAGCAAAGAACCCTAACCATTCTGGAAGTTTAATTTTATGGAATTTATTATAAAGAAGTCCTGCTATAACACCAACAATAATGCCACCTAAAACTTTCATATCCACTTTAGTCGATAATTCGGCCGCCTTAGATACTTGTGTCATTGTATCTGCAAGCTTAGATGGATCAACATTAGCGCTATTACCTATTAAATCTTGGACTTTGCCTAATTTATCTTGTAATTCAGCAGTAGAATACCCTTTGCTCAGTGCATCAATACTGTTTTTCATAACTAGATAACCAATTGCACCTGCAAGACCTGCTGCACCACTACCATCAACTGAAAGACCGATTGCAATACCAATTGCAAAAATAAGTGCTAAATTATCAAAAACTGCTGCGCCAGCCTGTGCCATAACAGGAATATCAAATACATCTGGTTGCCCTAAACGAAGCAATAATCCTGCTGCTGGTAGTACTGCGATTGGAAGCATTAACGCTTTACCAATACGTTGTAGAAACTGCAACATTTTAATTCCCCCTAATTCAATTTATGAAATCGTTATCATTATAAGTACGCCTTAGAAAACGCTTTCTATTTACATAACCATAATAACATATAGTTGTATAGATGTGTAGTTTTTATTTTTGAATTTTTTATGGATAAATCTCCTATTTCCAAACTGTTATATAAAAGGAAAATTCTCCTTTTTTACTACAGAATACTCGAAACGAACGGCCCAATATAGAACATGCAACTTTCGTTTTATCATTCCACTTTTTCATGTTATTATTTATTTCCGAGCATATCGGGAAAAGTAAACTTAGTTAATTCGAAATAGGAGCGTTGGTACTATGCAGTGCATTGAAACAAACAACTTACAACAGTTGTTAGAACAAGTAAAACCATATACGAAAAAAGGAAAGCTTGCTACTTATATCCCCGAACTAGGAAATGCCAATCCAGATGATTTAGGGATTGCCATTTTTCATAAAGAAACAGAATACATTCATGCTGGCAACTCACAAACACTATTCACTCTTCAAAGTATTTCAAAAGTAATTACACTTGCACTTGCCCTTTTAGATCGTGGTGAAGAATATGTATTTTCTAAAGTTGGAATGGAACCAACTGGTGATCCATTTAACTCTATTATTAAGTTAGAAACGACAAGTCCTTCTAAACCACTTAATCCAATGATTAATGCAGGAGCACTAGCTATTACAAGCATGTTAGCAGGAAAAGATAATGAAGAAAAAATGGAGCGCATTCTTCATTTCGTACGTGAAATAACAGATAATCCTACTATTAATTATTCTTCTAAAGTTGCCAATTCAGAATTAGAGACAGCTTACTTAAATCGTTCACTTTGTTACTACATGAAACAAAACGGAATTATCGATTGTGACATCGAAGAACTGATGGATTTATACACTCGTCAATGTGCAGTTGAGGTAAACTGTATCGATTTAGCACGTATCGGTTTAATTTTTGCGATGGATGGATATGATCCATATAAGAAAAAACAAATTATCCCTAAGCATATTACAAAGATTTGTAAAACATTTATGGTTACATGCGGTATGTATAACGAGTCTGGTGAATTTGCGATTCGGGTTGGTATCCCCGCAAAAAGCGGTGTAGCTGGTGGCATTTTCGGCTGCGTAAAAGGCGAAATGGGAATTGGTATTTTCGGACCAGCCTTAGATGCAAACGGAAATAGTATCGCTGGTTTTAAAATTCTTGAACTTCTTTCTGCTCAAGAAGGCTGGAGCATTTTTTAATTGAGAGTTATCCTGCTATACTAGCAGGATTTTTTTATTTCATAAAAAATCTCAACTTTATCAGCCATCAATCTCCTTATAAAAACCGTACTGAAAGTTTCTCTATATCATGCATATTTGCTCCCCCCTCCTGAATAATATAGTACAACCTAGCGCTATATGTGGAGGTGTGAAAGATGAAACTAATATTTCAAATGGGAAAACAACCTGTTCTTGAAAAAACAATTCTTCTTTTTATATTGAGTATTGTAGAAAGCTTGAAGTTAAAAGTCGTTTCACTCGATGAAGCTCACCGATACATATTCAATTTAGAAGTACTTGAACTATTAATGGATCGGAACATCGATGATCAAGTACTGGAACTTATTCATTTCGGAATGGGACTTGAAGACATTCATCATGTGCTTCCTGAAGAACTTGAACATACAATTGAAGAATTAAAGTGGCTTTGTATCCAAGTATTAAGTGAGTACAGTATGCATGAAGAATCGGAACAATTAATTGAAGATATACGTTAAAAAAAGCACCTATGTAGGTGTGAAGTGACCCCCGAAAACGGGACACCAATCAAAACACCTAAACCACTTGTTCCCTAAATTCTTTAGGGGATAGGTGGTTTAATTTTTCTTGAATTCGCACACAATTGTAGTAATGAATGTATTCTAGCACAATCTTTCGCACAGTTGTGTTGGATACTTTTGTTATCTTTTGTGAATAGAAAGCTTCACTTTTTAAATGACCAAAGAAGCTTTCCATGACGGCATTATCATGGCAATTTCCTCTCCGGGACATGCTGGTGATAATGCCGTTTTCTTTGGCATACGCTTGAAATTCTTTTGCTGTATAAATACTTCCTTGATCTGAGTGAAGAAGGACATCTTTTACTTTTCGCCCTCTCATTGCTTGTTTTAATGTCTTCATCGCTAATGTCAGTGTTTGTGATTCGCTGATGACACAACTAATAATTTCACGATTAAAGGCATCCATAATCGTTGATAAATACAAAGTACGCTCTCCAAATAAGAGATACGTCACATCCGTAAACCATTTTTCATTTGGTCTGGATGCATCGAATTGGCGCTCCAATCGATGAGGGGCTACCATTGGCTCCGCACCATTGATATATTTCTTTTTCTTTCGACGTACTTTTGAAAGAATGTGATTTTGTCTCATGATTCGTAATACTTTTTTATGATTGACACACAGTCCCATTTTTCGAAGAGTAGCGGTCACTCTTCGATATCCATACCGGAATTTATGCCTAAGACAAACGTCCTTTATTTTCTCTTCTATACCATCTTTCAAATCTTCCGTTCGTTGTAACCAACGATAAAATGTGGAACGGGGTAATTCTAATACGTTACACAATTCTTTTACCGTTATTTTTGTTTTTACATTTTCCCATAAAGTAACTACAGTTTCTGGTTTCAGCCCCTTTCGATTTCCAGATACTTTCCCCATACAAGTAATTTTGTTTTTAGATGTTTATTTTCTAAACGTAGCTGTTCTAATTCACTGAGCTCTTTTGGTCCTTTTCCATAAGAATATTGTTTTCCTACAGGTTGTTGAAAACGATACGTTTGATCTGTACGATACCATTTCATCCATGTCTTAATTTGGGAAACATTTTTAATTCCGAGTTTCTCCATAATTGTACGATTTGAATAGCCGTCTTTCTTCATTTCAATCACTTTCCACTTTGTTTCTTCTGGGTAATGAACTCTTGTCTTCAAACGAAAAACACCTCCATTGAATTTGCATACTTAGTATGCGAATTCAGGAGGTGTTTTTTTCATGTACCACTATTCGGGTTCACTTCAGTGCTTTTAATGTTTTTTCAAACTATTTTTATACGCTTCAATATTTACTGGTAGCTCTTCCTCTTCCAAAGTATGTTCATTTACATCTTTATGAATGAACGCACCTTTAGGTGGTTGGTGATCATGCCCTTTTTTCTTATGATCAAATGCTTTCCCGCGTCCCATACAAATCCCCCTTTCTTAAAAGAAATCCGTATTAGTATGGAGAAAAGTACGTCGATATATGCAATCCCTTGCTGTATTTCCAAGGAAATACTCGAACCTTGTTTTCTACTCTCCTTACAACAACTGATCTATCCCGATAAGAATTAATAACACGCCCGCAATAACCGTAGCCCATTTCCCTAAGTATTCTGCTAAATATCGTTTTCCTACATACGCAAAACCACTTATGCAAATAAAACTAAACACCCCAGAAATAGTTGCTGTAAGCCAAAGGTTCAAGTTTGTTACTCCAGCATCAAATCCACCTGCAATATTATTAATAGACAACGCAATCCCTAAAACAATTGCTTCTGAAAAACTAATTGTTTTAGAACCATCAAAATCTGCTTTTTCTGGATCACGTAAAATCCCCATAAGTACATTACCATCTTTAGAGCCTACGGTATTTCTTTGCCCCAAGAAAGGCTGGCACAAAATAAACACACCGATTATCCCTAAAACGATTGCTCCAATCAAGTTTGCTGTAAACTCTGAAATAAATAACGCAATCCAGTTCCCAAAAAATCCAGCTAATAAAGTAAATAAAAAACCAAAAAATGCGATGATAAAATTGTTGAACCACGAAATTCTAATTTTACGAATGCCATATGCAATCCCAACACCTGCATTATCTAAATTAGAAGCAATCCCAATTAAAAAAATTGAAAATAGACCTGCCGTACTCATAAATAGCCACCCCTTTTTCTCACTTTTCAATGCATCTTATGAAAATGTTGAGCAACTGTGCCTGTCTGTTTCATATACATGTAATAAATACTCAACATTTTTTCAACAATAAAAAGGAGTGCCTTCGCTATGCCTAAAGAAAATCCAAATGAGCGGCTTAGTAGATTAATAAAAAAACTTTTAAAAGAACGTGCCTTATCTATGCGTCAACTCGGAATGCTTACAAATATTGATCCCGCAACAATCTCAAGAATTATGAATGGTAAACAACCGCCAAAACAAAAACACCTACAAAAATTCGCAGAATGTCTGCAAGTTCCACCCCAATTGTTATTTGATGAAATGTATCCGGATTCTCCTCACATTAATAAAGAAAAGACGGATATGTACACATCTCTTGATACAATTCAGCAAACGCTGCAATCCTCTAACTTATTCGATTTCGACTACACAACAACCCGCGTAAAACAAGAACTTGAAAACTATGAACGATATGCGCAAACAACAGAGGGTGAAAAACGTATTCATGAAAGTTTTGCAAGCAAGTTAGAACAAATTGATAGTGCTGGTCCTTTCATTGAACAATTAACGGATATGTATCAACAATTTTGCAATGAAACGATTTCAAAAGAAGAGCGTGCAGTTCTTGGCGGCGCATTACTGTATTTCATTTTATCGACAGATATTATTCCCGACTATCTCTTTCCAATTGGTTATTTAGATGATGCAATTGCTGTTGAATTAGCAAAAGAGAAATTAATCGCGCTAAAACGAAAGACATAGAAAAATAAAGAACTATTTCAGTTGTTTCTATCCAACTCTGAAATAGTTCACTAAAAAATCGTACAAGTATACATACCTGTACGATTTCAACATACTAATCTATTTTTTCGTATGACACCATTCATATATAAATGCTGTTATTACTTTTGTAAATTCAATTAACTGTTCTATTTCTACTTTCTCATTTATTGAATGAGCTTCCTCTAATGTACCTGGTCCGTAAATAACGGCCGGAATATGAAATTCACTAAACCAACCACCATCCGTTACCGTTGCAGACATATCTAAAATTGCATTTTTAGAAAGAATTGATTCGTGTACTGAGCTAAGCGTTTTTACAGCTGCATGTTCACTATCTATTTCTAAAGAAGGGAAAATTTCGCCACGATCCACAATCATTGATTCTCCGCCCCACTTAAATTGTGGTGGATTTTCACTTAGCCATGGATCGGCAGCTGCCACTTTCCCAATATACTCTTCAATTTCTTTTATTATTTGTTCATGTGTTTCATTCGGATAAAAGTGTACTGTTATCCATAACTGGCACTCATCCGCAATAAATGCTGCATGTCTTCCGCCTTCAATAACAGCTGGATTAATTGTTGTTGTTCCAGATGGATAGCCTTCATATGTTTTCATGACTGCCCAGTGACGCTCTAATTCTTGTAAACTTTGCACAATTTTCATCATTTTTTCAATCGCGCTCGCTCCGAATAAACAACCCCCTGCATGGATCATTTGCCTACGTGTTGCATCATGAAACGTTTGCGGGCTTTTCACAGTAATCCATCCAGTAATTACGCCGCCCTGTCCTTGCATATGTAAATCACTCGTATCCACTACGACTGCAAAATCAGCATCATACCCTCTTTTGCAGCATTGAAGTGTACCTGCTTCTCCCACTTCTTCCCCAATTACGGATTGAAAGATTAGATCTCCAGGTAATTCAATACCAGCTTCTTGTAATAGCTGAATAGCAAATAGTGCCCCAGCCAGTCCCCCTTTCATATCTGCCGCACCACGTCCAACTAACCAACCATCTTTTATAAATGGCTCAAACGGATTCGTTTCCCACGCCTCATCTGCTGTCACTTCAGCTACATCCATATGTCCATTAATAATAAGATTTTTATGTGTGTCACTTTCTATCCCTTTTTTCACCCCAACAACGTTCGGATCATTCGGATATACATCCCATTTATCAACACTAAAATTTCGTTTTCTTAAAAACTCTGCAACAAATTCTTGCGCCTCATTTGTGTTTCTCGCCGGTGGTGCTGGTGTTTCAAAACGAATTAAGGTTTTTGTAAGCTCTAGTAACTCATCTTTTCGTAAATCAATCTGTTCTAATAGCTGTGAAACTTCTTGATTCATCGCTAATCCCCCTTTGCATACATAATATGTTTCCAGCTTTATTTTCACAAAAAAAGAGACTGTTTACAATTTTACAGTCTCTAAATTACTCAATATTATAAACTTTCTACTTCTGTTGTATCTGTCTTTTCAATATGTTCTACTTTACGTGCCTTATTTCTTGTCGCACGGTAAAACAGTAAGCAAACAATCATAAATGGAATTCCACAATATAACGCCATTCTTTGTTCTGGAATAAAGGCCATACCAACAATTACTGTTACATTTAATACTAATGCAAGCAGTGGTACGAATGGATAAAGTGGTGTTTTAAATTTCAATTCTTTCACATCCCCACCCTGCTTTATATATGACCTTCTAGCTAATAAGTTAGATAGAGCAATAGATGCCCAAACTAATATCGCTCCGAACCCGGCAATAGAAAGTAGCCATAAATAAACTGTATCTTCCGCATAAATGCCTGATAGTAATGAAAGGCAACCTACAATTGTACTTACAATCAATGCATAAATAGGAACACCATTTTTAGATAACTTACCAAAAATCGGACTAATCATTCCTTGATTAGACATAGACCATAGCATACGAGAAGTTGCATATAATCCTGAATTCGCAACGGATAGAACCGCTGTAATAATAACGAAATTGATAATATCGGCTGCATAAGGAATACCAATTTTATCAAATACAACTACGAATGGACTTTCTATTACTCCCGCCTGTTGCCAAGGGAATAATCCTGCAAGAATGAAAATAGATAATACAAAGAACACGAGTATACGCCAAACTGTGTTATTAATTGCCTTCGGGATCGTTTTCTCTGGATTTTCACTCTCACCTGCTGCAATACCGACTAGTTCTGTTCCTTGGAAGGAAAAATTAACTGCAATCATGGTAATTAAAATAGCGGATAATCCATTTGGGAACAATCCACCATAATCAGTAAAGCTAGAGAACATCGGTGCTGGTTCATTTCCTTTCATATCTAGGAGACCAAACATTGCTGCCCCGCCCAAAATAATAAATGCAATGATTGTAATTACTTTAATACTTGCAAACCAAAATTCAACTTCTGCAAAACTCCTTGAAGATAACGCGTTGATAGCAAAAAGCAGTACCGCAAACACTACGCACCAAATCCATGACGATACATCTGGAAACCATCGTTTCATTAAAATACTAACTGCAATTAGTTCAATCCCTATCGTAGCTGACCAGTTTAACCATGACATCCATCCGACTACATAACCAGCTGCAGGGGAAATGTGCTTCGTAGCATACGTTTGATAAGATCCTGCGTCAGGCATTGCAACAGCTAACTCTCCAAGACAGAGCATCGTTAAATACATAACAAATCCTCCGACAAGATACGCTACAATCGCTCCTCCAGGACCAGCTTCATGAATTGTATACCCAGATCCTAAAAAAAGACCGGTACCAATAACTCCTCCAAGTGCAATCATAAATATGTGCCTGCTTTTCAATTCTCTTTTTAATCCTTGGTTTTGATTCATCATATAAATCCCCCCCTTTTCACTTTGTAAACCTATTAAATGTAAGCGTTTCAAAAATTCTTCATCGTAAAATAAATTATTAAAGAGTGCCAAATACATATCATGCTATTAATCACTACCTGTTATTAAAAGATCATCCCTCATTGTTATTAATAACTTTTGATCAGCGATAGCTTGTCCTTCTACTACTTCTAATGATTCAATATATCCACTTATTCCTACCTTAATTTCTACTTTCTGTTTATCTATCGTTTCAATTAACGCTAATTTCTCCCACTCATATACGTAAGAACTTTCCGTAACAAATAACTTCTCTACTTTCCCGTAACAAGGACTATACACGCCTTCTATAACCGTCTTCACCTTATAAACTCCTCCTTCTTATTAGTTGGTACTGAAACGTTGCATATCCCTCCTTTAAAAATTTCAATTATTATTTATGCAAAATGCGTACCAATCTCCAATTCCTATTTAAAATGAAGGTTTCTCACAAAAAATACTTCATAACCGCAAAATTTTTCTATCATTTAAGAAGTTTTAAAAGGAAAATAGCAAAAAAATTTTGCGGTTTTATAAGAATTTTAATAAAATTATAAAAAGTCAGTCTTCATAGGGTGAAATGAGGAGAAGATAATCTATGCGTACAGAAGAAATTAATTTAAAACAGATCATTGAAATGAATATGCTATATGAAACTTTACTCAATGAACTCGATATCGGGATTCATATTATTAATGAGGAAAGTAAGACGATTATCTATAACCGCAAAATGATGGAAATTGAATCAATGGAGCGCTCAGATGTGCTATATAAAAGTCCTTTAGAAGTATTCGTATTTGAAGAAAATAAAAATAGTACTCTTATAGAAGCATTAAAATTAGGAAAAACAAACAAAAATATAAAACAAACGTATTTTAACAATAAAGGGCAAGAAATTACGACGATTAACGATACGTTCCCTATAATAGAAAATGGAAAAATTAAAGGTGCTATTGAAATTTCAACAGAGATGAATCATTTCAAACAAACAATGAAAACAAGCTTTTCTCGAAAACAAAATAATAAGTTTACCTTTGATCACATAATCGGTAATTCTAGCGCTATTCAATCCGTCATTACAGAAGCTAAGAGAGTAATTCGTACATCCTCTTCTATACTTCTCGTAGGAGAAACAGGGACCGGTAAAGAACTATTTGCACAAAGTATCCATAATAAAAGCCAGCGTTCAGGCAAACCATTTATTTCACAAAACTGTGCCGCTATACCTGATACACTCATGGAAAGCTTATTATTTGGTACGAACCGCAGTGCATTTACAGGAGCTATTGATAAAGCTGGTTTATTTGAAGAAGCAAACGGAGGAACTTTGTTATTAGATGAGATTAATTCGTTAAGTCCAGCACTTCAAGCGAAGTTACTGCGAGCTATACAAGAAAAAACAATACGAAGAATCGGAGGCACACAAGAAAAAGAAATTGATGTTCGTATTATAGCAACTATTAATGAAGACCCACTTGAAGCTATGACACACAATCGATTGCGGGAAGACTTATATTACCGATTAAGCGTCGTTACTTTATGTCTCCCACCTTTACGTGAACGAAAAGAAGATATTCCTGCTCTTGTTCAGCACTTTATCGAAAAGTACAACATTCAATTTGGACTCGGCGTAACAGATTTAGATATACATGTAAGAGAATTCCTGTATGCATATGATTGGCCTGGAAATGTACGAGAATTGGAACATGTCATTGAAGGTTCAATGAATTTAGTTGAAGATGAACATATCATTACAGCGTTTCATCTTCCCAATCGCTTTCGCGAACGAATAAAAAAAGAATTCAATATGCAACCTCTCCTAACTAATAACGATACTGATGCGCCAAAAACGTTAAAGCACACAATAGAAGAAATGGAAAAGAACTACATCAATCAAATTTTGAAAGAGTATCACGGTAATATTTCACAAGCTGCAAAGTTTTTAGGGTTAAGTAGACAAAACTTACAATATCGAATTAAAAAATTGCATTTACACATATGAGGTGAATGTTTCTCCAAGTGCTAGAAATGGGAAAATATGTTACAATAAACATATAACATACTAGAAAGGAACGATATATATGAGTAATGATAACAAATTAAAGTTATTACAATACTTAGCCTTCTTCCCTACCATTGTATGTATGATGTTACTCATTGATATGAATGCCTATCCTTATGCAAAGCTATTCGCAGCAATTAGCGGCTCCTTTGCGGCTATTATGCTTGCTGCTTTTTGGAATTTGAAACTACGTATAAAAAACGAAAAATCTTCGTAATACTAAAAAAATCGAGCTACTTAGCCCGATTTTTTTATTTGCCATTAAAACTCCACATTCTCCAAATACAAACCACTCGCCTCAGCAAGACAATTAATTTGATTGCGTTGTTTCGCCTCTAAAATGTGTGGAATTGCTTCTGCATCTAATTGTCCTAATCCAACTTCAATTAATGCTCCAACAATTTTTCGTACCATGTTATGAAGGAATCCGTTACCACTCACTCTAATTTGTACAAATCCTGCCTCTTCCATCACATCAAGTGTATATACTTCTCGCACCATAGACTTTTTCTTTGATTTCGCGTTTGAAAAAGCAGTAAAGTCATGTGAACCAACTAAATGTTTCGCAGCCTCTTTCATGCTTTTCACATTTAATTTTTTATTCACATGCATGCTGTATTTACGCATAAATGGGTTCGTATGCTCTTCATTCCAAATTTTATACAGATATGTTTTTGCTTTAGAATTGTAACGAGCATGGAAGCGATCATGTACTTCTTCTACATTCGTAATACTAATATCATTAGGTAAATATTGATTTAAATATTTTTTCACTTTATGTTCCACTAACTTCTCATCACTTTGAAAGTTAGCAACTTGATTCAAAGCATGTACACCAGCGTCTGTTCTACTACAACCGATAATTTCAATTTCTTTTCCGACCATTTCAGAAATGACACTTTCGATTTTTCCTTGAATCGTATTATCGTTATTACCGAGACGTTGCCATCCTTTAAAACGTGCACCATCGTACTGAATCGTTAATTTATAATTGTTCATTTCATTCTCCTTCATAGAAAATATTCCCTCATATCGTGAGGGAATATAAATACACTTTACTTTCTAACAAGCTTCACTACATTCTCAACATGAGCTGTATGCGGGAACATATCAACTGGTTGTACATATTCCACTTCATAGCTCTTCATTAACGCTTGTACATCACGTGCTAATGAAGAAGGGTTACAAGATACGTAAACAACTTGTTTCGGCTTCACTTTTAAAATTGTTTCCAGTAATTTATCATCGCAACCTGTACGAGGTGGATCGACAACAATTACATCTGGACGCCATCCTTCTTTTACCCATTTCGGTAACCATTGTTCAGCTTTACCTGCTTCATATTTCGTATTTGTAAATCCGTGATGCTTCGCATTTTTTCTTGCATCTGCAATTGCTTCTGGAATTACATCCATACCACGTACTTCCGCTGCATCATTTGCAAGCCAAAGTCCGATTGTACCAACACCACAATACGCATCTACAATTTTCTCATTGCCTGTTAAAGCAGCGGCTTTTTTCGCTTCATTATATAATACAACCGTTTGTTCTGGATTCAACTGGAAGAATGCACGTGCAGATAATTCAAATGATAAATCACCAAGTGTTTCTTGAATTACTTCTTTTCCAGCTAATTTAAATGTTTTATCACCAAAAATAACAGATGTTTTACGCCAGTTTACATTTTGCATAATTGATTTAACAGCTGGCATCTGTTTTTGTACTTCTGTAATAAATTGTTCTTTATTTGGCAACTCTTCTTTTGTTGTAATCAGTGTAACTTGTACTTCCCCTGTTTGAACTGCAGTACGTGTCACAATTGTACGTACTAAACCTTTTTGTTTTTTCTCATTGTAAATAGAAACATTTAATTTTTCTAAAATACGTCTTACAACTTTTGTCGCTTCATTCGTTGCTTTATGTTGAATCATACAATGAGCAATATCAATTAACTGATGTGAGTTTTGTTTATATAGCCCTGTAATAACCTTTTCGTCTTTACGTCCCACTTGCAATTGACTCTTATTACGATAATGCCATGGATTTTCCATACCAAGCGTCGGACGAATTTTCTCTTCCAAACTGTTGTTCATATACTTCTCAAATGCTTGTACAACGATATCACGTTTTTGATTTAATTGTTCTTTATAGTCTAAATGTTGCAGCTGACAACCGCCGCACTCTTCATATACCGGACATGGTGCTTTCACGCGATGTGGTGAAGCTTTACGAACTTTTTTCACTTTCGCTTCAGCGAAGCCACGCTGAATTTTCGTCGTTTCTGCAACAACTTCTTCTCCTGGTAATGCTCCTGGAATAAAGACAACTTGTCTCTTAAAATAACCAACGCCTTCTCCGTTAATCCCAAGACGTTTAATTGTCACAGGAAACGTTTGACCAACTTCCAACTTACTCTCATGTTGCTTTTGTATCATTATTACACCTCTACTCTATACTTTTCCATAAATATAACGCTGCATAACTGCAGTATGGTTCACACTCTTGTTTCACTTTTTCTAAAAATGCATCATCAGGTTTATCCTCTAATTGAAATACACCTTGTACTGCACGCTGAATCCCAATATCCGCTTTCGGAAACATATTTTTCCGTCCAAGCCCGAACATTAAAAAATTTTGCACTGTCCATGTACCAATCCCCCTAATTGGTAACAATTGTGCTGAAACCTCTTCTTCCGCCTTGGTTTCTATACTCGCTAAATTTAATGTACCGCTAGCAATGCTTCGACCTAATCCTACTATATATTCAGCCTTTCGCTGACTAAACTTCTGCTCTCTCAATTCCTCTATTGAAATATTTGCTACTATTTCTGGAGTGGGGAAAAAGAATACACCGTTCTTCTCTGCTCCATATCGTTTCACAAACTGTTCTGTTAACGCAGTAGCAAATTTCAAATTTATTTGTTGATGAATGATACAGCGAAGAAGACAAGCAAAATAATCAAATTCTAAAATAATTGGAGTATAAGCATATGTTTCAAATAGTGGACGTAATGATGTGTTTAAAAAATGATTTTGTATATCTTGAAACGGTTCATTCCAATGAAAAATGGCCCTCATTCGTTTCATGACTTTCTCTGGATCTCCTGTCTGACTAGAAATCCAAAACTGTGGATTTTGAACAGTACCAATCCCTTGCAGGCGAACAACAATCTGTTCCTCGTCTATACAAAGCGGGACATAAATAACTTTCTCATCTAATTGAATGACGTTAAGAGGATCAAAAGATAAACGTTTTAATACTTCTTCAAAATGATACGGATACTCTAACGTAACATGTTCGCTCCACATACGTTTCCCCATCCTTTTTACACATCATTATAGCATGAGAAAACCGCAAGCATACATGCTTACGGTTGATTGCTTTTTACTAAGTCATCTAGACTTTTAAAATGATACCCTTTCTCGCGCAAATCATCAATGATTTTTGCAAGTGCTTCTGCATTATCTTTTGATATTGCATGAAGTAATAAAATAGATCCTGGATGAATCATCGTCATAACATTATTATGCGCATATTGCCATCCTCTTTGCTGATCTACTTTCCAATCCAAAAATGCAAGTGACCAAAATACATTATAATAGCCCATTTCTTTCGTAAGAGCTAACGTTCTTTCACTAAATACGCCGCGCGGAGGACGTACATATTTCACTTCTTTTTGCCCAGTTACTTTTTTAATTTCTTCCGTTACACTCGTTAATTCTTCACGAAGTTTCTCATCATTTACCGCTGTAAAATCAGGATGACTCCAAGAATGGTTTCCAATAATATGTCCTTCATCCTTCATTCTTAACAATAAATCTTTTTGTGTTTTAATGTAATGCCCCGTTACAAAGAAAGTTGCTGGTACTTTTTTCTCTTTTAATACATCTAAGATTTTCCCTGTGTATCCATTCTCATATCCATTATCAAATGTTAAATAAATATCTTTTTTCTTCGTATCTCCTAAATAAAAACCACCATTTTTTTGTAATAAATCTGTATATAACTTTCCTGCATCTGGTACTGTTTCATTTTTAGGACGCGGGATTCCCCAGTTATGTGGGGTATTTGTATAAGCTAGTGCCGAAACTGGAACAAGTGCCATCATAATTGAAAAAATGAGACCGATATATAACCATTTATATTTCATAAATAGTCTCCTTTCCATATATAATCGTACTTGTAGTTTCTGTTGCCTTGCATTCTTTCATGCTGAACATGTTTTTCTATATATACCAAAAAAATACATCTCGAATCATTCGAGATGCATTTTTTATTTACTTAAATACTGGCTCTTTAAAGCTAGCTAATTTTTCAAGTGATGTTTTATCAACATCTGCATGTAAGCTATTACCGTGGGAATCCATTGTTACAACTGCTTTAAATCCATCGATACGTAAATGCCACATTGCCTCTGGAATACCAAATTGTAAGAAATCAACATCTTTCACTTCTTTAATACATTCAGCATAATATTGCGCTGCACCACCGATTGCGTTTAAATATACACCGCCGTGTTCTTCTAAAGCCGCTAATGTTTTCGCACCCATACCGCCTTTTCCAATAACAGCGCGAATACCGAATTTCTTCATAATATCGCCTTGGTACGGTTCTTCACGAATACTTGTCGTTGGACCTGCCGCTTTAATTTGCCAATTGTCATTTTCATCTTTCACAACAACTGGACCACAGTGGTAAATAATTTGCCCATTTAGATCTACTGGACAATCGTTATCCATTAAATGCTTATGGATTGCGTCACGACCTGTATACATCATGCCATTAATTGTTACAACATCACCAACGCGAAGTTCACGAATTTGCTCTTCTGTAATTGGCGCTTGTAATACAATCTCACGTTGCTCTGTTTTTTCTTGTGCTTCTTGCTTCAGTGTATCGTCACCTTCTTGATATAACCAATCCATAATTTCACCTGTTTCAGGATGGATTGTTACACCAAGGCGACGATATGCCCAGCAATTATACGCCACAGATACGTAGAAGCTAGCTGGCAGACGGTTATACACGCCAATTTTACAGCCAAGTAAAGTTGTTTCTCCGCCAAATCCCATCGTACCAATGCCAAGCTTATTCGCATTTTCTAATACGTACTCTTCAAGTTGTTGTAACTCTGGAATTGGATTGACATCATCTAATGTACGGAATAATTGATTTTTTGCTAATTCGTAACCTGATGTGCGGTCTCCCCCGATACCAACACCAATTACACCTGCACTACATCCTTGACCTTGTGCTTGATATACTGCATGAAGAAGGCATTTACGAATCCCTTCTAAATCACGGCCAGCTCGTCCAAGTCCTTCTAATTCACATGGTAAGCTATACTGAATGTTTTTATTCTCACAGCCACCACCTTTTAGGATTAAACGTGCATCAATATAATCTTTTTCCCATTGCTCAAACTTAATAACTGGTGTACCTGGTCCTAAATTATTTCCACTATTGTCTCCAAAAAGAGAATCAACAGAATTTGGACGAAGTTTACCATCTTTTGTCGCCCGCTCAAGCGCATTATAGATAGCTTCCTTCAACTTTAATTGATTCAGACCAACTGGTGTATAAATTTTAAACGTTGGCATCCCTGTATCTTGGCAAATTGGTGAGATGTTATCATCAGCCATTTTAATATTATTTGTAATTGTGCCAAGTGCCATCGCAGAACGAGTCCCTGCATTTTCTCGCTCTTTCGCTTGTTGAATCGCACGACGAACATCTTTCGGTAAGTTCGTTGACGTTTCAACAATTAGTTGATACATGCTTTCTTGAAGCTTTTCCATTGTTACTTCCCCCTCAATTGTGAACGCTACCAAAACGTTATGAGCTGAAAATTTCATTGTTATGCTCTTTAGCTTTTTATTTGTTTCAAGCTATTCAAGCATAAATGAAATTTTTCACAACTTGATTATACCTCTTTTTCTATCGTCCTTCTATTATCCGCACAGAAAAAGGCTACCAAATTGGAATTGGCAGCCTTTTTAATATATTATTCGTCTTTTTTAAATTGCTCACATTTTAATTCTAATTCATCTAACATTGCAAGAAGACGATCTACATCTTCTAATTCTACTTCTTCAGGTTCAATTGTATCAATTACTTCAATGAACATATTTAAACGTTCTTTTAAATATACTAATTGTGTATCTTTATCTTGAATTGCTTTTCCCATGAAGGCACTCTCCTTTTAATTCGAGTTGCTTTTATTATACCGCAAAAATGATTACAATGGGTATGTAATTTCATCAATTTTGTCACGGTTATTCGCTATAATGTAAGCCCTCTCTCTTTTTCCTCTAAAAAGTTTCGCTTTATAAAAAGCACATATTCTTCTATTATAGAGAATGGACAAATTGTTATTTCAATAGTCAAAGGAGTATTTCATATGACGATATCACAAAAAATGAAGCCGATTACTCCTTCTTACGATCCATGGGAAGCGTATATGGACCTTGAAGAGTACGGCAAACTACTATTAACAAATGTTGAATTTACAACGACGACGTTATGCAATATGCGCTGTGAGCATTGCGCTGTTGGTTACACGTTACAGCCGAAAGACCCGAATCCGCTTCCGATGGATCTTTTATTAAAACGATTAGATGAGATTCCTCATTTACGTTCTTTAAGTATTACTGGCGGAGAACCTATGCTTTCAAAAAAATCCGTCGACAACTATGTAACACCACTCTTAAAATACGCCCACGAACGAGGTGTTCGCACTCAAATCAACTCAAACTTAACTATAGATTTAGCACGTTACGAACAAATTATTCCCTATTTAGACGTATTGCATATATCTCATAACTGGGGAACAATTGACGACTTCGTTGAAGGCGGATTTGCAATGATGGAGCGTAAACCTACGTATGAACAGCGTGCAAAATTATTTGAACGTATGATCACAAATAGTAAAGCTCTATCAGATGCAGGTGTACTCGTATCAGCCGAAACGATGTTGAATAAACGAACTCTACCACACATTGAGCATATTCATCGTCAAATCGTTGATGAAATGGGATGTAAACGTCATGAGGTTCACCCAATGTATCCAAGTGACTTCGCGAGTAATCTAGAGATTTTAACAAAAGCTGAAATTCGTGATGCAATTGAGCATTTACTAGAAATTCGCGATGAAAATGTATGGATGTTATTTGGAACTTTACCTTTCTATGCTTGTAGCGATGATGAGCGAGACATTGCCACATTTAAAAAATTACAAAAGAGCAAAAATGTAACTGTTCGTAACGATCCAGATGGCCGTTCTCGTTTAAATGTAAATATTTTTGATGGAAATATTATTGTAACGGACTTTGGTGATGTTCCACTTCTAGGTAACATTCAAACAAATACGTTACAAGAAGCGTATGAAAAATGGAGCGCTTCAAAAACAGCAAAATCATTAAGCTGTCACTGTCCAGCAGTAAAATGTCTTGGACCGAATGTTCTTGTAAAAAACAGCTACTATCCAACCGAAGATTTCTTATCAAAAACAGCAAATATTACATTATAAAAAAACGTCAGCTTATAAGCTGACGTTTTTTATCTTATTGCGAATGAGAAGAAGAAATGAATTTAAAATATAAATGATCATGAATTGGGATAGCGGCTCCAATTCCTTGAGAAGTAATATTTTTTACAACAAGCCTTTTTTGATTTCCTTTTAATACGAGATATACTTCTCCAAATGTTACTTTCCCTTTTTCATTTACTGCTGGTGTATAAGCATATAAATATCCAAGTTGACTCGGACTAATATTATACACACGCTCATGCCCTGTACCATAACCAATAGTCGTTTTAAATGAAAGTGGCAATTGTACTTTTTCAAGTGCTTTGAGAAGCATCATTTTTTTCACATCTGCAGCATCTTTCATATCTGCTGTTAAATCACCTTCAACCGTCTTTTGTGTTTCTTGCTTATAGCGTAGTGGATATAGGCGATCTCCTCCGCGATTATCGTACACATTGCGATTTACTTGTTTATATTCCCAATTAACCGATGTATCAATCGATTCATAATGTAAAGCCCATTGCCCTAAATAAATCTTTGCTCGGTACCCTACCGCAAGCGGCGCATTCGAAATTGTTGTTTCATTAAACATTCGAATTAAGTCCGGATTTTCAATTTTAATATTTGCTGTTTTTAATAATTCTTGAGCAAACTTACTCGGCTGTAAACGCGGTAAATCTTGCGCATCATTTGGAAACGTATTGTCTTTAGAAATATTTAAAACAGATGAAGGCATTTTTGTTTCTACTGTTGTCTTTGCAAAGCCACTGTTAGGAAATAATAAAATAAACGAGACCATAGTTGAAAGACATATGCTGTATACTCGTTTCACCTGTCTGGCTCCTTCCTACATAAAGGTATATATACTACTTCGTTTATTGTTTTCTCTGAGCACAATTGTTATGCCTATTTTTCATAATAAATAAAAACCAATTCCCATAATGACATACGCAGCTAATAAAGTACCGCCTTCAAACCAGTTTGTATCTCCATCATTTGAAATCGCAATCGTTAAGAAAACAGCTGTAATCATAGAAACAAGTTCTGGTATTGTAAATACTAAAGGCATCCTTTGCGTGAAAAACATAGAAAGCAGTACTAATACAGGAGCAACAAACATGGCAATTTGTAATGTAGAACCTATCGCAATCTCAACTGCAATATTTACTTTATTTTTATACGCCATAATAATTGCAGATGCATGTTCTGCTGCATTTCCAACAATCGCAACGATAATAACACCTATAAACAATTCTGACCAACCAAATGATTTTGCAACTGTCTCAAATGTATGCACGAGCGCCTCTGACACATAAGCTACCGCAATTGTTGCTATCGCTAAAATGAGTAATGCTTTCCCTTTCGACCACTCTGGTTCTTCCTCATGAGCGACTTCATCACTTTTATGCTGATATACACCACGGTGCGTAACTAACTTAAATAGCAATGCAGCAAGGTACATAATAATCATAATAATCGAGACACCTATACTTAACTGATACGTCTTTCCAGCGTCCATCTTCATTGAAAAAATCTCTGGAATAACAAATGCTACTACTACAGCAAAGATTAATAAAGCCGAATTATGCCTTGCATCATATACATTAAAACTTTGTCTCTTATATTTAAGCCCTCCCACAAAGAAGGATAGCCCTCCTACTAATAATAAATTTCCAAGTACAGAACCCGTTAAAGAAGCTAACACAACTTCAATTAATCCTGCCTGAAGGGCAAAAATTGAAATGATTAGTTCAACGGCATTACCGAAAGTAGCATTTAATAATCCACCTATTCTAGGACCAGATACAATTGCCAAACTTTCTGTCGCTCTCCCCATAAAACCCGCTAATGCGATAATCGTAATACAATACACAGCAAACATAATTGTTTGAGGCCAATGAAGTGTTTTCCCAAGTACAGACAGTGGTACACCTATAAGCGCCACGATAAGAAATATTTTATTAAACATGCTTTCCATCCTTCCATCGTATGTATTTCTCCTCGATATTATTATTATTCTTCTCCTAACTTGTCCGATTTCATCACAATTGCGTTTAAAAAATCGGATTGAAGAAAACAGTATGAAAGATATTTAAATTACCTTGTTGAAACAGACAGAATTATAAATTATGAAAAGGGGTTAAAATTATGCACTTAAAAGAAAAAATCGCAACTATTATTCAAGGTCAACGTACCGGTGTATTATCTACAGTACGAAATGAGAAACCTCATAGCGCCTTTATGATGTTTTTCCACGAAGATTTTGTACTGTATGTTGCAACAGATCGACAATCAAAAAAGATAACAGATATTAAAAACAATCCAAATGTACATGTTCTACTTGGTCGTGAAGGAAAAAAATTAGATGAAGATTATATTGAAGTGGAAGGCTTAGCCTCCATCGAGGAAGACTCCACATTAAAAAACAAGTTTTGGAATAATAGCTTAAAGCGTTGGTTACTCGGTCCTGAAGACCCTAATTATGTACTAATTAAAATCAACCCCGATACAATTTATTACATCGATGGTGCCGGTACGACGGAGCCCGAGTTTTTACGACTATAAAGTGAAACAAGCCCACCTTTATGTGGGCTTGTTTTGTCGAAAAGTTCTTCTGAAAAAAACAATAAAATAGGTGGAACTTTCTAAAGATTCTGTTATATAATAGCAGTAACTTAAATAAACTGTATTAAAACAGATTGAGAGGAGAAATAAAATTGATGAAAAGAGAAGAACGCAAAAACATGATTGAGTTTATCGAAAAGAAAAAAGGGATTGAGCGTGACGAATTATTATTTATGACAGACGATGAAGTAGAACATATTTATAATGTAACGTACTTTTTATATGAGGAAATTGCAGAGTAGTATAATAATCCCCACCTTATGAAAAATATAAGGTGGGGATTATTTCGTTATCTATCCAGCTCTTTGCGAGGCGGTAAAATCCCATTCACTTTATACGTGAGAATGATTTTCATGTATAATAATGTACGATTGGAGGAATTTTACTATGAGTTCATGGCTCTTATTCGCACTATTATCAGCAATTGCTGCTGCCCTTGTATCTATTTTCGGTAAAATCGGTTTAGATGGAATCGATGCCAATGTTGCTACGACGGTTCGTTCTATTATCATGGCATTATTTATGGTAGGCGTTATTATTATACAAGGTAAATTTCAAAATATTGGCGACGTACTTCTAAATAAAAAAGCACTGCTCTTTATCACATTAAGTGGGGTTGCAGGTGCTTCGTCATGGCTATTTTATTTTCTTGCCCTTAAAACAGGAAAGGTTTCACAAGTAGCTCCTGTCGATAAATTAAGCGTCGTATTTTCTATCATTCTCGCTATGATTATACTCGGCGAAAAATTAAACTTTATGACTGGTATTGGTGTTGTCTTTATTACAGCTGGTGTACTATTTATCGCTTTCAGCTAAAAAACCGCTACTCGCGGTTTTTCTTTTTCTTTATGTAAAACCATACGACACATGTAACAACTACTGAAATGGATAAAATCCATATTCCATAATGATGCAAACTATACTCAACGAAACGCCACTTCTCTCCTAACTTCCAGCCAAGTCCAATAAAAACACTGATCCAAATAAGTGCACCACCGTAAGCGTACAAACAAAAACGCCAAAGTGTTAAATTCGACATCCCAGCAAAATACGCTGTTAAATGACGTACTCCTGGGATAAAATAACCAACTATTAAAAGAAATGGGCCATATTTTTCAAATAAAATATGTGTTTTTTCAATGTGATGTTCTTTAATTCTAATTTTCGGTCCATATTTTTTTAAAACAGGGAGTCCAAGTTTTAAACCTAATATGTAGCTTAATGTAATGCCTAACATCGCACCAGCCATCCCACTTAAAAACGCAGCAGTTCCTGACATAACGCCTTTTGAAACGTTATAACCAACGAAGGTCAATAAAAACTCGTCTGGTATCGGTAATCCAACAATCCCGCCAGCTAAAGCTATAATAATTCCAAAATACCCATAATGTGCGATTAACTCGCCAATATGTTGTTCCATTCGGAAGACACATCCTATACACGATCGTTATTCCACATTGTGCCCTTTCTATCTTTCAGACAAACATGGTATACATATTCACTATACATTGTTTTTATAATGAACTCTACTTCTATCCATTCCTTTAGCAGGCAGAAATTGAACTATTAATCAGTGACCTCGCTCATTCTTAGTACACATCAATCATGTGCTAGACTCCCGCCTTCTTTCCTTATATCCATCTCCTCTTGAAGGACTAATCTTACTATCCACAAATACCATGATTAAAAAATAAAAATTCATATGCTTGTTTTTTTGTTACAATAAAGGAAAGTTACTTTTCGCAACGGTTTAACTCTCAGGAAAAATGATATACCTAGCAAAAACACAGTTTGGTCGATATAATGCAACTTCTACCTATTAAAAGAACATGCACCCTTTACATACAACATCATTTTTCTAAATTATACAGGGGGAACGAACATGACCATTGAAAATCAATTTATCCAAAAGGTTTACTATAAAACATTTTTAACAGAAGAAACTTCTACTCCAGTATCAGAAGTACTCGGTGAAGCATATATAAATGAATCTACAAATGAATTCTCCAACATTTCTAATATTCGCTTTGCTCAAGGTGAATTTTATTACCAAAATAAAGACTTTGAAGCAGCGATATTTAAATGGGAGAAAGTAAATAACGAGCTTGCACTTTGGGCAACCAAAAATATTGCAGATGCTTATTTTGAACTAGGATTCTTACCAAAAGCAGAAGAAATGTATCAATCTATCCAAAC
Source organism: Bacillus sp. FDAARGOS_527 (assembly GCF_003812125.1). Lineage (NCBI taxonomy): Bacteria > Bacillati > Bacillota > Bacilli > Caryophanales > Bacillaceae > Bacillus > Bacillus sp. FDAARGOS_527. The sequence continues at coordinate 5,051,050 of NZ_CP033795.1, read as the reverse complement.
GGAAGATACAACTCTTACAATGGAAGTTTCCTTACAACTTCTTTCTCTTTATATCGAACAAGATCGTTTAGGTCTAGCATTTAAAACGATTAGTGAAGCTGTTGCATTTCAACCTGACTATCCAAATATTACTTCAATTGCTCGCTCGTTCTATGAAAAACAAGAAGATTGGAATAATGCCATCGAACTTGCCGTTCAAGAAGGAATTCGAACAAAATCATTACACTGGTTCGATACTTTAATTAATTATGTGAATCAAGGATTTACGAAACAAATCAAACCAGAATATTTCTATGAATCTTTAAAAGCTTTATATGCAATTGATCAAGTCCAATTTAAGGAACTTGTTATCGCTCTTTGGAACAGCTATCAAAATGAAAAATCACATCTACCTTGGATTCAAACAATCAATCATTTATTCTTACATATTGAGACAGACAACAATGACGATTGGCATGAAATTGTTGAACGCTATCAAGATACGTACTTTGAATTAATTACTGGTGAACATTTCATGCATGAAATGCAAGGACTTGTACCTGACTTATTAACAAATTGGTTTAGTTTAACGAGAGCAAAAGACGCCCTATTCGTCTCTGCTGCAGTGTTAGCGTGGAATGAAGTTTCACCTACAACTTTAGAGTCATTACTCGTAAAAAGTGCGGGAGCCCTACTCTCTAATTCAACAGCTGAAACAAATGTGAATATGGAAACTGTTTCTCATTTATTCGAAACAATTGCTGTATGGGCTGAAAAAAATGATGTAGATTTAAGTCATCAATTTACGTTACTCGTTCATGAACTATGTGATTTAAATGTTACAAAATTACTAATTTCGGGAACTAGTGACTATGATAAATTATCATTCGTCAATTCAATATTAGGAGAGAACATCTTAACTGAAACTATAACAACTCCTATTCTATTTAAAGATGATAGCCAAACTGAAATAACAGAATTCACTGCGTTAGATGTGCACAATATACCGAACTTTGATGAATTCCATCAAATAATGGCTACACCTGAACAATCAGAACTTGAGAACAAATGTATAGAAATTAAATTACCAAGTAGATTTTTGAGAAAGAATAAATTTGCATTTCTTGTTACACCATCTGTTCGAGGACAAGTGGATAAAAACAGCTCATATTTTGAATACTTACAAGCCGCAGATAGCCTTATTTACGTATTAAATTCTGCTTCATCGTTACATGGTGAAGAACTTGATACATTACTTTATTTACGTGAACAAGTACCAAACTTACAAATTCATTTCGTATTACATACAAATAGTGCGGATACGAATGAAAAACTAATGAGTAAGATGAAAGTCCATTTCCCAAATGCGCAGTTCTTCCCATACTCTCCTTCACAAGAGGGGAGCCAACAACTTGGGGACGTGACAGAGTCTATTCTTTCTAATCTAGCAGAACGCGATATAGAACAAGAACGTATCGAAAAACTAATATGGTTTACTCAAAAGACAATCGCATACCTTGTAAATGAACGTGTGGAATTAGAAAATACATTAGTCAAATCAGTACGCTGGAATAAACATATCTCAGTAAAACTAAACGGATTTATTAACAATCTTACTGCTCTTGAAAAAGATAAAATTCGTTCTATTACAGAATCTTATCTTTTAACGAAAGAAGAAATCACAAGAGATATCCATTCTCAAATTCCTGAATTATTACAGAGCTGCTCTGACCTTGTTCAAGAAGATAGTGATTTCAAATTAGTTCATGAAGAATTAAATACTGCGATGAACGAACGAATTCAAAAACATGTACAGCAAGTGCTTCTCCCTAAATTTACTGGGTTTATTCAAGAGTGGATTGAAACAGCGCATAATGAATTTATTCAAGCTCAATCGTATTTAGATGAAATGAGTGAAACCTTTAATAAATTATATAAAGAAGAACGTATGAAACTTCCTTGCGATTTCAAATTACTAGATGATTGGCATCGAGATGTTGTACGTATGACAAATAGAATTACAGTATCGAACATCAATATTTTATTACGCTTTACACCGACACAATTTTTCTTAAAGAGTGCAGGAAAACTATTTGGTAACATGCAAAAAAATCAATCTATGCTTGCAAATAAATATAAACAATACATTGAAACGGAAGACTATACGGAAATTGCTCAAATAATCTCAAAACAATTCTTCCTTCAATTTGAAGTATTTGAAGGCGCATTAGAACGAGATATCATGATGTTCTTTAAAGATCCACTTAGCATATTGAAACAAAATGTAGAATCCGCTCAACTTGAAATACAGGAAGACGAACAAACATTAGCAACGTTAAGAAGCAATCCAGAAACTTATCACGATCCGTTAGCATTCTTTAAACTGCAACTATTGCAGCACAAATTCGTTTTAAGTACGCACAAAAACAATGAAGACGTCTATGAATTTAATGAGTCTCCTACGATTTAACATAAAAAACCAAGCAAACTGAAATTTGCTTGGTTTTTTACTTTAATTCATTATTTTCATATGTTCAAATGGATAATAAATTGCTGCTAATTCTCCTAATACATCAGCTTTATCAATGAGTCCTAAACCATTTCTACTATCTCTGCTTATTAAGCGATTATCTCCCATAACAAAAATCTTATTTTTAGGAACTGTAATCGGTCCAAAGTCCTCCGTTAAATTCATAAGTTTTTTTTCAGCTTGTTTTTTATTACTATACAAATACGCTTCCTCTATCACTTCATGATTCACATATAATTGATCATTTCTCACCTCAATAACATCGCCAGGCAAACCAATAACCCTTTTCACATAAAAATTATCTGTCTTTACAACAATAATATCTTCTCTCCCATAACTTTCAAATTGCTTTGCCAACTTATTCACAATCACCTTATCCCCATCTTGTAACGTTGGCTTCATAGACGCCCCTTTTACAGTCGTAGGAAAAAATACGAAAATTTTCGCCAAAAGCACGAGCAAACAAGCAATTGCAATTGTTCCAAAGAATTCACGCAAACGTTTTTTCTTTTGCATCATTCCACCATCTCATCGTCTTTTTACTTTTATTATAAAGACTTCAACTGTATATTTTCCACAAGATTCTGAATTAAGAAATTATAATATTACAAAAATACAAATAATAATATTCAAGAATGTATTATTTTGATATACTATACCTTGCATTTATCATTATATTTTTAGTTACTTAGGAGGACTTTTTCTATGAAAGTTATGCTTAAAAATGAAAATACCGGTCAAATTAAACAAGCAAAAATTGGTTTTAGTTGGACTGTATTTTTCTTTGGTTTCTTCCCTGCTATATTCCGTGGAGACTGGAAATGGTTTTTAATTATTTTAGTCGCTAGTATGTTTACATTCGGATTCTCTAACTTAGTCTTCTGCTTTATTTACAACAAGCTTTACATCAATGATTTATTATCCCAAGGTTATAAAGCAGCAGATGAATACAGCCTTTCTGCTCTACAACAAAAAAACATTGTAGCATAGTAACAAAAAAGATACTCTTCAAATAGTCTATCCACTATTCGAAGAGTATCTTTTTATATTCCCACATATACAATACACATTTGAGCCGCTACATATGTAAACCAAATCCAAAGTGGTTCATACTTTAATTTGCGCCCTCCAATATCTGTCACGCCAATAATAAAATCAGAAATCACAAATAGTAAACCACCAAAAGCTGGTATCCACCATATTCCTGTATTCTCATAGTATAAGGCGAATGCAAAGCAAGCCATTCCTCCAACCCACAATCCGTAAATTAGCGCCCCTATCGTAAACAATTTATCTTGTTTCTCATTTCGAATAAAAAAGAACCATCCTATAATGAGAAAGAGTCCGTATACGAGTAAACCAATCCAAAAACCATTCCATGAAATGCCTGTTTGCAAAAATGCTTTTACATAAAAACAATGTGCAAGCGCGAAAGTAATCATCCCTCCAATTAGCCTGTGACCAATTGGAATTAAACCTGCCATAAATAAATCCCCTACAGTTGATAACGTCATACCTAGTGCAACCCACGTACTATAATCTACTGATGGATCTTGTAACCATATCCAAATTGCACTTGCTGTTAAAGAAAAACTAAGAATAAGACGCACCGCTAAAGGTAACGGCATATTATTTCTTTTCTTTTTTGTCTGTCCTATTGCATAAATTACACCAATTAAAAAAAGAATGATTTGTGCAATTAACACCATGTAAAGTAGATTCATAACACGTTCTCCCCAATAAATGCTTTTTGTATCTTTTTTCGTTATACCTAGTCTATTATCCTTTTTCTACATAAAAAAAGAAGAACAGTACTGTTCTTCCATTGTAATCAGTTTCCTGTTATTTATGCTACTTGTTTTTCTTGCTCCATTTTCTGCTTAGCTGGCGTACGATTCACCACGATAATTCCCGCGGCTACACATGCTAAACCAAATAATACAAATGAATGAATTGCTTCTCCTAAAATCATGCTCGATAATAACACACCAAATACGGGTATAAAGAACATGTACATTGATACTTTTCCAACTTTGTTGTACTTCATAATCGTATTCCAAATACAAAAGCCTGCTGCGGATAAGAAAGATAAGTAGATAAGCATTAGTATTGCATGTATACTAAATGTAAATGGCATAACTCCAACTTGCAAACCCCCTATACATAATAGCCCGATAGAACCAAAAATCATTTGGTATGCTGTCATATAGCCAACATCTAATGTTTTACTACCTTCTTTCGCCAATATATTCCCATACGAGTACAACATTGCTGCAATCAGAAGTAATAAACTACCAATTCCGAAATGGAATGACAAACTACCATCACTCGGTACATTTACTAAAACGACACCACAAAATCCGATAGAGACTCCAATTATTTTTTTCATATTGAGCGCATCGTCTTTATATAAGAAGTGCGCAAGTAAAATTTGAAAGAATGATGATGTTCCTGAAATTATAGCTCCTTCAATGCCAGAACTATAACTCATTCCAATATAAAAACATATATATTGAAGAAATGTTTGAAATAAGCCAATTTGTACTAACTGCTTCCCCGTTCCTTTTTTGAAGCTCATATCTTTTCCTAACGCTTTAAAGAAGAATAAAAGCATAACCCCAGATAAGAAGAAACGATAACCAGCAAATAATATTTGCTCCCCAACTTCTTGTGGCTGAATTCCAAGTTCAGCATAACTTAATTTAATAAAAGGGAATGCGCTTCCCCATAAAAAAGTCGCTACTATTGCAGCAATAAATACGCCAATCGGATGGGTAAAAAATTTCTCTGTCTTCACTTGTTGTCTTCCTTTCCGATCTTTTTTACGAACAATATTCATATATACCAAAGGAAGTGTGAAAACACAAGTTTTCAGTTTATATGCAAACAAAAACATATCATCTAACGAAAACATATGCTATACTATAGAATAATTACAACATAATAACTGTTAAAAACAGATTCAACAGAAATGCTGCTATCCATTATGGATGGCAGCTTTCGTCGTTTTATAGGGGTTTCGATTTTGATTATTTTTCTCAATAAGAATTTGGAAGGAGCGAGTAGTAATGAACTCAGAAGTAAAAACATTACAAGTACAAAAGTCTATTTCTCATCCCTCTTTATGGGATACATTAAAGAAACATTATGAACTTATATTTGCAATCGCATCTGGTATTTTCATTTTAGCTGGTTGGTTATTCACAAAGAACGATGTAATGAATATAGGCATTACTTGCTATATCCTTGCTTATATAGTTGGTGGATATGCAAAAGCAAAAGAAGGTATTGAAGATACAATTGAGGAGAAAGAGCTAAATGTCGAAATGCTTATGCTCCTTGCTGCTATCGGCGCTGCAATTATTGGCTACTGGGCAGAAGGCGCGATTTTAATCTTTATCTTCGCACTAAGCGGTGCTATGGAATCTTATACATTAAGTAAAAGTCAAAAAGAAATTTCAGCGCTTCTTGATCTACAACCTGAAGAAGCATTACGTATTTCAAATGGAACTGAAGAACGTGTTCCTGTTGGACGATTACAAATTAACGACATTATTCTAATTAAACCAGGGGAGCGCGTTCCTGCTGACGGTACGATTCATAGCGGTGAAACAAATATCGATGAGGCAGCGATTACTGGTGAACCTATTCCAAATGAAAAAAAATATGGTGATGAAGTATTTGCTGGTACTGTAAATTTACGCGGCGCTATCGAAGTTACAATTACGAAGCCGAGCGATCAAACATTATTCCAAAAGATTATTCGTCTCGTTCAAAGTGCACAAAGTGAAAAATCACCATCACAGCTATTCATCGAAAAGTTTGAAGGAACATATGTAAAAGGTGTACTACTCGTTGTTGCGCTTATGATGTTCGTCCCTCATTTCTTACTAGATTGGAGCTGGAATGAAACGTTTTATCGCGCTATGATCTTACTTGTAGTCGCATCTCCTTGTGCACTCGTTGCTGCCATTACACCAGCAACGTTATCTGCTATTTCTAACGGCGCAAGAAACGGAATTCTCTTTAAAGGTGGCATACATTTAGAGCGTCTCGCTTCAGTAAAAGCAATTGCTTTTGATAAAACAGGAACATTAACAGAAGGAAAACCTACTGTAACAGATGTATATGTTCGAGAAAATATGACAGAAAAAGAAGTACTTTCTATTACAGCAGCAATTGAAAGTCACTCTACACATCCTTTAGCTGAATCTATTGTGAAGTATGCACAACATGCGTATGACATTACATTAAAAAAACCAGAAAACGTTGAAGATGTAACTGGTTTTGGGCTAAAAGGAACATTCGAAAACAAAGCTTATAAAATAGGTAAAGCTGATTTTATCGGTGAAGAAACAAAGACATTTCATAATGGTATTTCTGCTTCCCTTGAAAAAGAAGGTAAAACTGTCGTTTATATTAGTGACGAAGATGGTATCCTTGGACTTATCGCTTTAAAAGATACACTTCGCCAAGAAACGATAGCTGCTATTCGCGAATTACAAAGCATCGGTGTCGAAGCAATTATGATTACTGGTGATAATGAAGAAACAGCAAAAGCAATTGCCTCTGAAAGTAATATAAAGGAATATTACGCATCATGCTTACCAGAAACAAAAGTGGAAACGATTAAAAAGCTAAAAGAAAAATACGGGACAGTAGCAATGGTCGGAGATGGTATAAATGATGCCCCTGCACTCGCTACTGCTAGCATTGGTGTAGCAATGGGTGAAGGAACAGACGTAGCTTTAGAAACGGCAGACGTTGTACTTATGAAGAACGAATTATCTCGCCTTTCACAAGCAATCCGTTTATCAAAACGAATGAACCGTATTGTAAAGCAAAACGTAATCTTTTCACTAGCTGTAATTGCAATGCTGATTTGTTCAAACTTCATGCAATTTTTAGCTCTTCCATTCGGTGTTATCGGGCATGAGGGAAGTACGATTCTTGTTATTTTAAATGGCTTACGATTATTAAAAGGAAACAATTAAAACGGGTCCCTCATAAAGGACCCGTTTTTTCTAATGGTAGCTATTATGCCCGTTTGCACTACCACTCGTTTTATGCTTTGGATGCGAACTACTCTTTTGTTTATTGTTATTTTTATTGTTGTGATTCTTTTTATTATTACTCATGAAATATCCCCCCTGTTCCCTATTATTATGGAACAAGAGCTCACTTTTCATTACGGGAATTATTGTCACCCGTTCTATAATGATGGAGTAAACCATTAATTTCACCGCCAAGTAAAATTACCCATCCAGTTAAGTAAAACCATAACATTAAAATAATAATACCACCGAGACCACCATATGTATTGGCGTAATTCGCAAACTTATCAACATAATAAGCAAATGAGTACGATACCACAATCCATCCTACAGTAGCAAATGTTGCTCCTGAAATGACTTCTCTTCTTTTTAATTTTCGATCTGGTGCAAATGTATATAAAAAACTAAACAATGCAAATAACACGAAGAAACTCGCTACTAAACGCGTAATACTCCACACGTAAGAAAAACTATCCGATAAACCAATTGCTTTAAATACAGCTGCCCCAATGACTTGTCCAAACACTGGAACAATTAGTGCAAACACAATCATAAAAATAATCGCTAATGTAAATACAATTGATAACGCCCTCGTTTTAATAAAAGAACGTGTTTCTGTTACATCATACGCACGGTTAAAAGCATTCATCACCGCATTTACACCATTTGAAGCAAACCATAGCATTGATAATAAACCAAATGATAATAAACCACCATTTTGCTCATTTACAACTTTATCCACGTTTACTTCAATTAAAGACATTGCATCTTCGGGTACGTACGGTTCTAATAAGTTGAGCACACTTTCTGTTTGAAGGTCAATGAATCCAAGAAGCGTAATTAAGAAAACAAGCCCAGGAAAAATCGCAAGCAAGAAGAAATAAGCGAGCTGTGCTGCCAAGCCCGCTACATCATCGCGCATCGTTCGGTCATATAAATCTTTACCAAACGAATAAGTACGATTTCTTCTCACCTTTTCTAAAATTTTTCTCATATATGGTTAAACGCTTTTCTTCTCTTCTTTATCTTGCTTCAACTCAATGTACGCTTCAGTTTTTTTTTCCTCTACATTGGAGTCTTTCATAAATAGTTCACGCGCTTCTTTCATACCGCCATCTTCAGCAACTACCGGCTCTTCTTCTGCTTTCAGTTCATCTACTTTTGGAGAAACAGCTTGAATTTCAATCGTTTCTGGCTTCTCTGCTGGCTCAACCTTTTTCTTACTAAAAATTTCTTTCGTTTCTTTTAACGTCTCTACAACAGACGGCGTCAATTTTTTAATTTCTGCTACTTTTGCTTTCACTACATTTAAATCAGCAAGTTCGCGTCCTTTATCTGTAACAGTTTGCACTTTTTCTTTGATTTTTGCATTTTCACCAATTTCAATCATCTTTGTTTTTGCTTTTTCTGCAGTATTTTTTACTTTTTCACGGTTTTCTTTCTTCAACATAGATACAGCTACACCTGCAGCTACACCAATCGCAATGTTTCGAGCAATATTATTTTTCTTTGCCATATTCCTTCACCCTTTCATTTCTTATGTTAGAAAGTATTTCTTTCTAAGTTTCCTCATATTCCTTGTTCTTTTCGAATGAAAGCTAATAGCTTTGCACACCCTTCTGTTACAAGGTCATATACTTCTTGGAAATTCCCTGTATAGTAAGGGTCGGGAACGTCTGTCCAGCCACCGTCTGGAACAAAATCGGACAGCCTACCAATATAGCCTCCAGTTTTACCTAAACTTTTTAAATCTGCTATATTCTTGTTGTCCATGGCAATAATATAATCAAACTTTGTTAAGTCTTCTTTTTCTACTTGCCTTGCTTTAATTCCTTCAAAAGTGACTGCATTTTCTTTTAAAATTTTTTGTGTTCCTTTATGTGGCGGATGGCCAACATGCCAATCTCCAGTTCCTGCAGAATCAATGACAATTTTCTCTTCGAGTTCCTCTTTTACGACAAGATCTCGAAAAATCGCTTCTGCCATCGGAGAACGGCAAATATTCCCAAGACAAACAAACAATACTTGAACCATATTTTTGTTTCTTCCTTTCTTGGTGCATTTCTTTATATATACTTATAGTATAAACAACCAATTAGTGAATATAAAGGAAATCCCTACTAATTTAATAGGATTGAAAAGATTCATTAACGAAAATGATAAAAAATGTTAAGATAGCCTTATGTTATTTTAAAGGGGGACACTTCGGTGGATTTATCCGTAAAGTCAGAAGAAAACGTTGAATATATGGTTGAAGCTATTAAAGAAAAATTACGTATGGTTAATGCTGGAGCGATGAGAGCTGCTAGCTTTAATGAAGAAATGTACGAAGACTTACGTGACATTTATGAGCATGTTATGAAACGTGAAACATTCAGCATTAGTGAAATGCAAGCTATTACAGAAGAATTAGGTACATTAATTAAAAAGTAAAGGAGCCTCGTTTATGAGGCTCTTTTTTACTTCCAACAAATTCATGACAACTCTTCTCTTTCCCTCAATCAACTGTAAAATATTGTACAATAGAAGTAGAACCTCACCTTAGATTTTTTCTCCATACATACTACTCACAAATAATAGCAACACTACCATTGCTAACTGTTTTTACTGGAGGTGCTTACTTATGAGCAATTGGTACAGTAAGACGAAAGACCAAACATTAATTGACTTAGAAACAAATGAACAACACGGTTTAACAGAAGAAATTGCCAGTGAACGTTTAAAGCAATACGGTTTTAATGAATTAGCTACAAAACAAAAACGCACTTTATGGCAACGTATTTTCGCCCAAATTAATGACGTCCTCGTATATGTCCTTATTATTGCTGCCCTTATTTCAGCCTTTGTAGGTGAATGGGCTGATGCAAGTATTATTGCGCTCGTTGTAGTTTTAAATGCTGTTATCGGTGTCGTCCAAGAATCGAAAGCAGAACAAGCTTTAGAGGCATTGAAAAAGATGGCGACACCTAAAGCTATCGTCAAGCGAAATGGTGAACTAAAAGAAATTCCATCTGAGCACGTCGTTCCAGGTGATATCGTTATGCTCGACGCCGGACGATATATCCCATGCGATTTACGCCTGATCGAAACCGCAAATTTAAAAGTTGAAGAATCTGCTCTAACTGGTGAATCTGTCCCTGTTGATAAAGATGCAATCTACCACCCTTCCATGCAAAGTGATGAACAAGTACCACTCGGTGATCAAAAGAATATGGCCTTTATGTCTACTCTTGTTACATATGGACGAGGCGTCGGTGTTGCTGTTGAAACTGGAATGAACTCACAAATTGGTAAGATTGCTACCTTGTTACATGAAGCAGACGATGATATGACACCACTTCAAAAAAGCTTAGCTCAAGTCGGAAAGTATTTAGGCTTTGTTGCTGTAGCTATTTGTATCGTGATGTTTCTCATCGGCTTTTTACAAGGACGAGATACACTAGAAATGTTTATGACTGCAATTAGTTTAGCCGTTGCAGCTATTCCAGAAGGTTTGCCAGCTATCGTTTCCATCGTTCTTGCAATTGGTGTGCAGCGTATGATTAAACAAAATGTTATCATTCGGAAACTACCAGCTGTTGAAGCTCTCGGTTCTGTCACAATTATTTGTTCAGATAAAACAGGTACGTTAACACAAAATAAAATGACCGTTACTCACTTTTATAGTGATAACACATACGATCAATTAGAAAATTTAAACGTAAATAATGATGTGCAACGTCTATTGTTAGAAAATATGGTGCTATGTAATGATGCATCTTACAATAATGACTCACAAACGGGAGACCCGACTGAAATTGCTCTTCTCGTTGCCGGGAGCACCTTTAATATGCAAAAAGATCATTTAGAAAAAATACATGAACGTGTAAATGAGCTACCTTTTGATTCAGATCGTAAAATGATGTCAACCGTGCATACATATGATGAAAGCTACTATAGCATGACGAAAGGTGCTATCGATAAACTCTTACCTCGATGTACCCACATATTTAAAAACGGTAAAATCGAGGTTCTAACAGATGCTGATAAAGATCAAATATTAGAAGCCGCTGGGTCAATGTCTCAAGAAGCTTTAAGAGTACTTTCATTCGCATTTAAACAATACAATTCAAACGATGTGGATATAGATCATCTCGAAGAAAATCTCATCTTTATTGGTCTTGTCGGTATGATTGATCCACCGCGAACTGAAGTAAAAGATTCAATTACAGAATGTAAAAAAGCCGGTATTCGCACAGTTATGATTACTGGTGACCATAAAGATACCGCCTTTGCAATTGCTAAAGAACTTGGCATCGCTGAAGAAATATCTGAAATTATGATTGGAACTGAATTAGACAACATTTCAGATACAGAACTAGCAAACAAAATTGATCGCTTACATGTATTCGCTAGAGTCTCTCCAGAACATAAAGTAAAGATCGTAAAAGCATTACGTGCAAAAGGCAATATCGTTTCTATGACTGGTGATGGCGTCAATGACGCTCCATCTTTAAAACAAGCAGATGTTGGCGTAGCGATGGGCATTACAGGAACAGATGTTGCAAAAGGGGCAGCGGATGTCGTATTAACAGATGATAATTTCTCATCTATCGTGAAAGCTGTTGAGGAAGGTAGAAACATTTATCGTAACATAAAAAAATCAATTCTCTTCCTACTCTCTTGTAACTTCGGAGAAATTATTACTTTATTTTTAGCCATTTTACTCGGCTGGGCAACACCACTACGACCTATTCACATTTTGTGGGTAAATTTAATTACAGATACGCTGCCTGCATTATCACTTGGGGTTGATCCTGAAGATCCTGATGTGATGAAGGAAAAACCGCGACATGCGAAAGAAAGCTTATTTAGTGGTAGCGTTCCTTTCCTTATTTTCAATGGGGTTGTCATTGGACTTTTAACGCTAATAGCCTTTATCGCCGGAGCAAAGTTCTATACTGGAGATACAAATTTATTCCCTCTTTTCCCAGAGCGAATTGATGAGGATGCTCTATTACACGCTCAAACGATGGCATTTGTCGTTCTTAGTTTTTCTCAGCTCGTTCATTCATTTAACTTGCGTTCAAGAACGAAATCAATTTTTTCAATTGGGATTTTTACAAATAAATATTTAGTCTTCTCCCTTCTTATCGGTGTTCTTATGCAAGTTTGTATCATCTCCATCCCGCCCCTTGCAAATATATTCGGTGTGCATGCATTAACGCTGCGAGATTGGGGATTTGTTCTCTTATTAAGTATCATTCCGCTTGTTGTGAATGAAATCATTAAATTAGTGAAGAAAAACTAAAAGGCAATGAGGACTATTCCTCATTGCCTTTTCATTTATCCCACTATTCACCGGGCAGTAAACATCCGATCGGTGAAGACTAATAATCAGCGGGAATGAACAAAACCCCACTGATTAAAGTTTCACTTTATCCTTGTAATTCTTTTTTAATGTTCTCAGTTAATGTAGCCATACGTTTGCGACTTTCTTCACGCTCACGTTTGTTTTGCTCTTCAATTTGTTGTGTTTCTTGCATACCTCTTGAAATAATGTTCCAAGTTTCCTCAAGTGTTTCCATCTTAATACTAGAAGAACCTGATAATCTCGCTACTTCCACACTTTGCGTTGCGATATTTTGTGCATTTTTCTTAAGTAATTCATTTGTGCGGCGATCCAGTTCAGCCATAGAATCTGCAACAAGCTTTTGACGCTTCGCATTTACCGCTTGAATAATACCATTTTTAAAAATCGGAATCGTCGTAATAAATGCTGTATTGATTTTACCAATTAATTTATTATTACCACGTTGAATCATACGAATTTGTGGTGCTGTCAGTAACGCAACCATACGTGCCTTTTCTAAATCATCAATACGCTGTTCTAAAATTTCAACAGAGTTTTTAAGCGATTCTAATTCAATACCTGCTAATTGATCATTATTACGTACACGCTCTTCATACATCGGAACTAACTCTGTATTTAAACGCTCTAATAACATTTCTCCTGCTACTACGTATTTTTCTAAGTCTAAATAATATTTTAAGTTTTGCTCATATAAACCATCTAACGTACCAATTGATTTTTTCATTTCATCTTGATACTTCGTAATTTCCACATACACTTTATCAATTTCACGGCCCATCGTTTGATATTTGCTAAAGATTTGTTCAATCATTTTATCCGCTTTTTTGAACATACGTGAGAAGAAACCGCTTTTCTCTTCCGCAAAGTCTTTGCTATCGAATCGGTCCATAATTTTACCAAGCTGTTTTAATAATTCACCAGAATCTTCTATCTTTGATAATGACATCGTATGTAAAATTTGATCAGCAAAACGTGAAATTTCCATAGAAGGTTCTTTTCCAAGTTCAATTAATTCTAATTGATCTTTAATATCTACCGCATTATAAATACGTTGTACATCCGCATCTTGTCTAAGTTGCAAGCGAACATCTTGTGCTGTTTGCTCATTTAATTCTGTTTTCGAATCTAGTACGACTGGGTTATTCATATGGTATTCTCCCTTTCCTTATAAAAATGGACGAAATAGTCCTTTTATTGTTTGTGATAAATTTTTATAGGCTGATGAACCATGAAATTCAAGATCGAAATTAACCTCTTCAAGCCAATGTGAATCAAATGCCCCCGCTTCAATATACGGTTCAATATCGTTTCTTCCCGTTGGATTGAAATGGAATACATCTACTCCAATTTGATTTAAAAATAGTAATAAAACAGCATCAGAACGAGTTAACTCTCCACTCTTCTCATTATTAAATATAACAATTTTCGGTACATCTTGTGAATAATCAAATTTCTCAAGCTGTTCTAAAATATTCGGTGGTATTTGAGAAAGTTGCGCGAAAACATATAGCGCTACATCTTGTTTCGTCTCTTTTGCAATTGGTTTACACATTTCACTTTCACACGTATGGATAATCGCTTCTGCAATACCATGTTGTAATCCTTCTGGCAATCGTTTGTGCGGCCACCAATGACTGTTCATAATTAAATCTGGATGCAATTTTCCCCCGCGGTCTAATGCATCTCGATAATGGTATTGGAAATTTGCTTTTTGTTCTTTCGTAAACGGAAATGTATTAATTAATAAACTGTTATCAAATGATGTAACAGCCTTTAATCGTTGAAAATACTCTTTATCATTCTTTGAAACACCTGATATTTTCGCAAATAGGGATGGAATATAAATGTGTTTATTTTCAACAAAGAATGTCGGGCGTACAAACGCCTTTTCTTTCGTAATTAAAAATAGTTCATCGTATGTTGTTTTTAACGTACGAGCTACAGGTGTATAGGAACGGAATTGCCACGGCTTGTATAATAATGAATTATCGTGGTGAAGTACTTGTTCAATTTCTTTTGAAGCTTGATATGCCACTGTTGCAACACGCTCGCGGCGGCGATCTGGAAATGGCTCAAGAGAAATGCGACTTGGATGAGACACAATAAAACTTCTTCCTTCCTCATCAACATTCTCAAATCCATCTTTTCCTTCTGGGTGATAATAAAGTACATCGCAGCCGAGCATAATAAGAAAGTATAAGAAATATATACGGCTTTCCTGTGCATCACCGTACCAAACAATACGCGGCATTTGTTTCTTATAGTTAGTCGTAGAGAACCACTTCGCTACGTAATTTTCGCTTAATTTAATCATGTCGATTAAGAAACGACGGAAGCCTTCTGTCTTTAAAGATTGATTATGTTGTTTCTCATATAATTTCAATACAGAAATAAATGTCGTATGTATATAATGTTGTAAATCAGGATTATCTACTTTCGGCAAAAGTTGTTTCCCAGATAAGTGTGCCACTAGCCTATTTACTGTTAGGCCATTTGGTGCTTCTTGATGTAATCCGAACACTTCTTGAATGTGACGAAGTTTTTCCGAATCGATTACTTTATTTAAATTTTGTTCATGTAAAACTTCAATTCCTTTCGCTTCACTATAATCAAATAGTTCATTGAAATATTCATCTACATCATTAGGAACGCCAAGGATTCGACATGCTATATAACTAAATTTCATCTCATTCTCTGTCAGCTCATATTGTGGACGTTTTTCTAAAAGCGTTTCAAATTGCTTTAAATCTGATTCATCTTTTAATGCATATGGTTGAAGTGTAAAACGTGAAAACACAACAGTTCACCTCCAAAAACATTTACTTTTTCTAAGTCTTTCTTCTATTATAAACTATTTCTGTCTATAAAAAATGGGCGCTCGTAAAACGAGCAAACCCATTTCAATTATTTATTGTCTTCTTTAGTAGCTGCAACTTCTTCTTTAGCTTGTCCAGAATTCTTCATGTAGTGAAGTATAAATGTTGCTCCAAATGCTACAACTAAAATAATGAAGAACACTGTATGGCTTATTTCAATATGAATGACAGACAATAACATTTTTGCTGCGATAATTAAGATTAAAATATATGCTGTCGTTTCAAGTTCTGGAATACGCTCTAACAATTTTAAGAATACACCAGCGATACCGCGCATCATTAAAATACCGAGCATTCCACCTAATAATAGAATCCAAACTTCATTTGATACACCAAATGCAGCAAGTACGCTATCTACAGAGAATGCGATATCCATTAATTCAACCATCGCAACTGTTCCCCAGAAGACACCAAACATTCTGAAGAGAACACTGTTTTGGTTCATACCATGAGCTTCCTCTTCTTCTGCATTACCTTTTCGTTTATCAATAAAGTATTTAACTGAAAGCCATGCTAAGTAAAGTGCACCTAACACTTTTACCCATGCTAATTTAATTAAGAACATTCCAATTCCAATTGCGATAAATCGAAATACATAAGCTCCAATAAGTCCATAGAATAATGCTTTTTTACGTTTTTCTTCCGGAAGGTGTTTTACCATTACCGCTAATACAAGTGCGTTATCAGCAGATAACAATCCTTCAAGTACAACAAGTGTACCTATTAATCCCCAAGATACTGGATCCTGCAACACTTTAATCCACATGTCCAAGTCGAAAAATTGAGCATACGTATCAAGGATTCCTTGCAAAATACTCATCTTACCTTTATCCCCTATTCTTTGCTAGATTTATAGAAAGGTCAAAAAAAGGAAACGAATATCGTTTCCTTCCTATGCATCCAAGCCATACGCTCTTACAAGCGCACCTAAGCCACCTTGGAATCCGCTTCCTACTGCATTAAACTTCCACTGTCCATTATGACGGTATAATTCACAAAAGACAACTGCTGTTTCGATGGAGAAATCTTCCCCTAAATCAAAACGAAGAACTTCTTCATTCGTTTCTTCATTCGCTAAACGAACGAACGCATTCCCTACTTGTCCAAAGTTTTGACTACGGCCTTCTGCATCATAAATTGTAACTGTAATAGCAATTTTGTGCACATCTGCTGGAACTTTCTTTAAGTCCACAACAAGTTGTTCATCGTCACCTTCACCTTCACCTGTGCGGTTATCTCCTGTATGTAGAACAGATCCACAAGGAGACTGTAAATTATTATAGAAGATAAAATCAGTTTCCTTTGTACATTTTCCGTTCGCATCTAATAGGAATGCTGATGCATCTAAATCGAAATCTGATCCACCGTCGTAAGATTTAATATCCCAGCCAAGACCAATTACCGCTTTTGTTAAACCAGGACTCGTCTTACCTAAATCAATCTTTTGTCCTTTTTGTAACTGAATAGCCATTTATATTCACCTCTATATTTTAATCTTAAAGAATATATCCATCCGTAAATACATATTTACGGATGGATATATAACTCTATTACTCTACGTCTAAACCAAAGTTATTACATAGAGACGCTAATCCACCTTGGAATCCACTTCCGATTGCATTGAACTTCCAGTCACCTGCATGGCGGTATAGTTCACCTACTACAACAGCTGTTTCAATAGAGAAATCTTCTCCTAAATCGTAACGAATTAACTCTGCATTCTTTTCTTCATCTAAAATACGTACGAAAGAGTTAGAAACTTGACCAAAGTTTTGGCTACGACCTTCTCCATCGTAAATTGTAATTGTGAAACAAATACGTTCGATATGTGCAGGTACATTTTTCAAATCTACTTTGATAGATTCATCATCGCCTTCACCTTCGCCAGTTCGGTTATCTCCTAGATGCTCTACAGCACCATTTGCGCCTTTTGGATTATTATAGAAAACGAAATCCTCTGCACCTGAAACTTTACCGTTCGCACCTACTAAGAAAATACTAACATCTAAATCAAAATCAGCTTGTCCATCATAACGATTTGTATCCCAACCAAGTCCTACAAGAACTTTTGAAAGACCTGGATTCGTTTTTGTTAAGTCTACCTTTTGTCCTTTTTTCAATGAAATTGATGCCATACACAATTCCTCCTCGGTTTATTTTATTGATAACGTGATACAATCTCACTTAAGTTTTTATCTTGTGTGCCTTCCCCAACAGCTGAAAACTTCCATTCACTTCCGTGGCGATACATTTCACCTGCAATTAGAGTCGTTTTGCCAGCATAATTATCCGATAAATTATAGCGTGCGAATTCTTCACCAGTTTGCGGGTTTTGAATACGAATATATGCATTACGAATCATCCCGAAATCTTGACGACGATTTACACAGTCATAAATATTTACAACGAATACTAAACGATTAATACGGCTTGGAACTTTATGTAATTCTACGAAAATTGTTTCGTCATCACCAGCGCCTTCACCTGTTAAATTATCTCCTGAATGAATAATACTACCACAAGTAGAAAGCTTGTTTCCGAAGTAAACTAAATCGTTTTTATTTAAAAAACGATCCCCTTCTAACATAACAACAGATGCATCACAATCTACATTTGGTTTACTTCCAAATAATGAAGACAGAAACCCACCTGATTGCCCAATTGGATCCCAGCCTAAGCCAACCTGTAGTTTTGCTACTTTTGGTTGTCCTTTCGTTAAATCGATCTTTTGACCTTTTTCTAAAATAATAGGCATGCAGTTTCTCCCTTTCTACAAAGCATTTTCCAAATCGGAAAATATTGTATTCTTCCCTTATATTGTAGCATTATTTACCTAGTGATAAAAAGGATAAATTCTCAGTTATATGAAAACATTCATATAATTTACTTATGATGATGTAAGAAGTGGTAAATAGAACCAATCATTCCTGCACAATTACCGTTTTGTGCAAGTTCAATCTCACAATTACTATAAATCTCCTTATTTAAGTATTTACTGATCTCTTCTTTTACTTCTTTTAAAAACTCATTTCCTCTAGCGGTAATTCCTCCACCAATAATAATTGTTTCTGGATTAAAAATATAAGCAAGATTACTAATTCCAATCGCTAAATGTTTAAAGAACACCTCAACTACTTGCGTAACTTCCCTATCTCCTTTATCATACAGTTCGAAAATCCTTTTCCCATTCCAATCACCTTCTCCTTTATATTTTCGGACAAGATGAATTAACCCTGAAACGGAAGCGACCTCTTCAAACGCTTTTCCTTCTATTAACATATTTCCCCATTCACCAGCACTAAACGAATGTCCTCTATATAACTCTCCATCTATAAAAATTGCTCCTCCAATACCAGTTCCAAGGGTGAGCATAATAAAGTTTCCTTTCTCTCTTCCACTACCATTCCACTTTTCTCCAAACGCTGCACAATTCACATCATTATCAATGGATACAGGAACTTTTAATACCGCTTGCAATCTATTCATAATAGGAATCATACTATAGCCCGGAATATGATCCACACCTCCCGTCACAATCCCTTTATTAACGTCAACAATTCCTGCCGTACTAATACCAATTCCCCAAACCTTATGTTCCCCCATTAATTTTTTTGATAAAAGAATGAGTTTTTGAATGATTTGTTCTCCGCCCAAATGAATTTCTGTTGGAACTGTTTTATGCTTTAGTACTGTTCCTGTTTCTGAAACAATTCCATATTTAATGTGTGTACCACCAATATCAAATGCAATATACTCTTTCATCTGCTGTCACTTCCTCTACTGTAATGTATGTGAAATTCCCACTACTCTACTATTATAAAGAATTTACACTAACTCTTTTCTCTCTTTAGAAATACACCACCTTTTTCTATATATAGATTTTTTTGTATAAAACTCTTTTTCCTATGAAATATTACAAAGGGATGTATTTTAGATGGAATATTAATTTTTCAGGAGGAAATCAATGAAGAAAATTTTTATTTTAGCATCAACTCTTTCTTTATCTTTTTTTAGTGGTTTAAATATTGGTAATGCAGCAACAGAAAACTTCTCTCCAGTAACAAATGCGATTATACAAAATAACGATCATTTCGCAGAAGGTAACTCAAAAGATAATAATAAACCACCAGGAAACGGTGGTTCTCAGGACGATAGTGGTTCTGGTGGCAACGGTTCTGGCGGCAACGGCTCTGATGGCAATGGTTCTGGTGGCAATGGCTCTAGCGGTAGCGGTTCTGATGGCAGTGGTTCTGGTGGCAACGGCTCGGGTGGCAATGGCTCTAGCGGTTCTGATGGCAGTGGTTCTGGTGGCAATGGTTCTGATGGCAACGGCTCGGGTGGCAATGGCTCTAGCGGTTCTGATGGCAGTGGTTCTGGTGGCAATGGTTCTGATGGCAACGGCTCGGGTGGCAATGGCTCTAGCGGTTCTGATGGCAGTGGTTCTGGTGGCAACAGCTCGGGTGGCAGTAGTTCTGATGGCAGTGGTTCTGGTGGCAACGGCTCGGGTGGCAATGGCTCTAGCGGTTCTGATGGCAGTGGTTCTGGTGGCAATGGTTCCGGCGGTAGCGGTTCTGATGGCAGTGGTTCTGGTGGCAACAGCTCGGGTGGCAGTGGTTCCGGCGGTAATGGTTCTGGTGGCAACGGCTCGGGCGGCAGTGGCTCTGGCGACAACGGCTCGGGCGGCAATGGCTCGGGTGGCAATGGCTCGGGCGGCAATCGTGGTAAAGGCGATAGCAGTTCTCAAGGGGGAAATGACTCTCATGGAGGTAACCGTGTTAAAGGCGATAGCAGTTCTCAAGGAGGAAATGGCCCTCAAGGTGGCAATAGTTCCAAAGGTGGTAACGTAAAAGATAACGCGAAAAAACAAGGCGATAAGTTACCGAATACTGCAACACATTATCCTGCATCTATTTTAATGGGACTTTCAACATTCCTAATTGGTATGTTACTATTCATTCGCCGTAAAAACGCAAAATAAAAACATATCCTTCCATCTTAAAAATACATGAAACAAATTGTAAAACTAAAAAGGACTTTGGATTGCATTTTATTATGCAGCCTAAAGTCCTTTTCATCCTTCCTATCCAAAAGAGCATTA
This sequence comes from Bacillus sp. FDAARGOS_527, assembly GCF_003812125.1. Lineage (NCBI taxonomy): Bacteria > Bacillati > Bacillota > Bacilli > Caryophanales > Bacillaceae > Bacillus > Bacillus sp. FDAARGOS_527. Next base: position 5,030,160 of record NZ_CP033795.1, on the reverse strand, counting down.
ATACGCTTTTCCCCAATACACCATTTGTTTCGCTTCTTTACCACAACAAATACATTCGTCAGCTAAATGCTCTTGCTCAAAAGGCATACAGCGAGAAGATACTCCGACTTCTTCTTTTAATTTCTCTTCACAAGCTAGTTCCCCGCACCACATCGCCTTAATAAATCCTTGCTTTTCATCAGCTACTTTTTTCATCTCTTCAAACTTCGTCACACTATACGTATTTTCATCACGAAATACTTTTGCTTTATTAAATAAAGAGTTATGAATTTCCTCAAGTAGTGCTGGAATGCGTTCTTCTAATTGATCCATTGCTATAAATTCTTTTTCTTTCGTATCTCTTCTTACAAGTACAACTTGATTCTTTTCAATATCTTTAGGGCCAACTTCTAATCGAATTGGAATACCCTTCATTTCATACTCATTAAATTTCCAACCTGGCGTTTTATTACTAGCATCTATTTTCACTCTTGCAACCTTTTGAATATGTCCTTGTAACTCTGTTGCTTTCGCTAAAACTCCTTCTTTATGCTGAGCAATCGGTACAATAACAACTTGCACTGGTGCGACTTTAGGAGGCATTACAAGCCCATTATTATCACTATGAACCATAATAAGCCCACCTATCATTCTCGTTGATACACCCCAAGATGTTTGGTGTACATATTGCCACTTACCGTTACGATCTAAAAATTTAATATCAAATGCTTCAGAGAAATTCGTTCCAAAGTTATGGGATGTTCCTGTTTGAAGTGCTTTCCCATCATGCATTAAGCTTTCAATCGTATAAGTTGCCTTTGCTCCCGCAAATTTTTCTTTTTCTGTTTTTTGTCCTTTAATTACCGGTATCGCTAAATAGTCTTCACAGAAAGAAGCATATAGATTTAAAATATTTAACGTTTCAGCTTGAGATTCTTCTGCTGTTTCATGGATTGTATGTCCCTCTTGCCATAAGAATTCCGTTGTGCGAAGAAATGGCCTCGTTGTCTTTTCCCAACGAACTACTGAACACCACTGATTATATAACTTTGGCAAATCATTATAGGATTGCACAATTTTTGAAAAGTGCTCACAGAATAAAGTTTCAGATGTAGGGCGTATACAAAGTCTTTCTGCTAATTTTTCATCCCCCCCATGTGTCACCCATGCTACTTCAGGAGCAAATCCTTCTACATGATCCTTCTCTTTTTGTAATAAGCTCTCTGGGATAAACATTGGCATATACACATTTTCATGACCGGTTGCTTTTAACTTCTCATCCATAACTTTCTGCATATTTTCCCATAAGGCATAGCCGTACGGGCGTAGAATCATACATCCTTTTACACTTGAATAATCAACAAGTTCTGCTTTTTTTACAATATCTGTGTACCACTGTGCAAAGTCCTCTTCCATCTTCGTAATCGCTTGTACTTGTTCTTTTGCCATAGTCAGTCTTCCTCCTTCTAGAAAATACAAAAAAGCCCGCGTCCCTAAATAGGGACCGAGCTTTGCCGGCGTTACCACCCTGATTCATGCACAAAATTGTGCATGCTCTCTTTTTGATAACGGGAAATTCCCGCTGCATATGCAGAACGCAAAGGTAGGTTCCATGTTGTCTTTTTAAGAATCTTTCAGCCTGACGGATTCTCTCTCTGCTAAAAAGGTTGAACATATACTAGTCCTTTTTCATCGTTATAACAAAATAAATTTGTTGAATATCATAATATAAATTTCACTTCAAAACAAGAGTGAATTTTCTTATTTTTATATATTCTTTTCATTTTTTACAGTTTTATACGTAGCTTTTTCGTGATATTTTTAAAAGTTGATGTGCAATCATACCAATAAGTGTACCAAGTAGGACGAAGAAACCAATAAACCCATACCCCATTCCTTCCCATCCACCAATAACCATCATTGTAACAGGAAAGGATGCTAAACAAAGAAGTATTAGACTAAGTGCAAATATAATATCGAACTGCTTGTCTGGAAACCGTTTCTTTAGTAAATACGAAATAGCAAATACAAGGATAATCGTGATTCCGCCAATGATGTAAAATATACCAAATCCATCTAACCAGTCCATACCATTCCCTCCTTCCATAGATTCCCTTATACTTATTATATGTTCAACTTTTCTGAAAATAAATAATGAATTTTATTTAAAAACATATTTTTATTACTAGGTATTAATAGTAGTATATAGTAATAGGTTTTATATAATTAGGAGGATTACTTTATGGATAAAGCATTAACGAATCGTGTCATCATTTTATCATTCGACTGTTTATCAGCTTTAGATTTTCCTATACTACAAAAATTACCTCACTTCCAATCTCTAATCAAAAAGGGTACGGTTGTCGAAAAAGTAGAACCAATTTATCCTTCTGTAACATACCCAAGTCACTCAACAATCGTAACTGGTAATTACCCTAATAAACATGGTGTTGTTAGCAATACGTTACTTCAACCTGGACGTGAATCACCCGATTGGCATTGGTACCGAAAATCAATACAAGGAACAACGTTATATGATGAAGCACATAAAGCAAATTTAACGACAGCTGCCCTTCTATGGCCTGTTACCGGCAGAGCAAATATTGATTACAATTTACCAGAAATCTTTCCAAATAGACCGTGGCAAAATCAAGTTTTAGTTTCATTATTTAGCGGTAGCCCGCTATATCAATTAGATTTAAATCGTCGTTTCGGCCATATACGAAATGGAGTGTCACAACCTGAACTCGATGATTTCGTACTTGCTTCTGCTGTGCATACAATCCAGACGAAAAAGCCTAATGTCATGTTTGTACATTTCACCGATTTAGACACCCAAAGACACTATCACGGCTTTGAATCAAAAGAAACAATAGCCGCAATTCATAGACATGATGAGCGACTAGGGAAAATTATTCAAGCTTTAAAAGACAGTGGACTATACGAAGAGAGCACTATTATCGCTCTTGGTGATCATAGCGCTTTAAGTGAAAACAAAGCCATTCAATTAAATGTACTATTTCATCAAAAAGGGCTTATCTCTATAAATTCAAAAGGAAAATTAGTAGACTGGAATGCTTATTGCCAAAGTTGCGATGGGTCCGCCTATGTATATGTGAAAGACAAAAACGATACCGATACAATTCGAGAAGTACAACTACTCCTTGAAGAACTGCTTCAAAATAAACAAAACGGTATTGAATTTATACTTCATGATGAGGATGCGAAGGAATGCGGTGCAGATGGTAATTGTTTATTTATGTTGGAAGCACGAGAAGGATATTATTTCACTGAAAACTATACAGGAGATTTTATAAAAGAAATTACTGAAAAAGATGTTACGCCTAGTAAAAAATATACATTTGGTACGCATGGATACTCTCCAACAAAACCTAACTATGAAACAATTTTTATAGCTGCTGGGAAAGGAATAAAAAGCGGCATTACCATACCGTATATGAGACTTATTGATGAAGGCCCAACTATCGCTAGACTACTCGGTTTACACTTAGGTGAAACAGACGGATCAATTGTAGAGGATTTACTCCAATTGTAAAGAACTGTGTATATATGTAAAAGTTATGTAAAATTCATCATTGTTTCTCTTTTTATAATTTTTATTTTTGTACACTGTTAGTAGAACAAATTTGAGGGGGAACATTATATGAAAAAAATGTCCAGACAAGAAAAAAGCTGGATATTATACGATTGGGCGAACTCCGTATATTCGCTCGTCATTACAACCGCATTATTCCCAATTTACTTTAAAGCAGCTGCAAAAGAAGCCGGGTTATCTGGTGCAACTTCAACAGCATATTGGGGATATGCAAACTCGTTCGCAACACTTTTAATTTCTATACTTGCTCCTATTCTCGGCACAGTTGCTGATTATAAAGGATTTAAAAAACGATTTTTCACATTCTTCTTTGGACTCGGTATCGTATTTACAAGTATGCTAGCAGTCGTTCCAACATCTCAGTGGTACTTATTACTAGGATGCTATATGCTCGCATTAGTCGGTTTTGCTGGAGCAAACATTTTTTATGATGCATTTTTAGTAGATGTCACTTCTGAAGATAGAATGGATCGAATTTCTACAAGAGGTTTCGCTTTAGGCTATATTGGGAGTACTATTCCATTTATCGGTTGTATCGCTCTTATCATTCTTGCTCAAAAAGGAACTATCCCTTTATCAGTCGGCATTGCTAGTCAAATTTCATTTGCGATCACAGCTCTTTGGTGGGGATTATTTACAATTCCAATGCTAAAAAACGTAGAACAAACGCACTATATTGAACGTCACCCAAGACCAATTACAATGAGCTTCAAACGCCTTGCTGATACTTTTAAAAATATTAAAGAATATAAAACGGTCTTTATGTTCTTAATTGCTTACTTTTTCTATATTGATGGGGTCGATACAATTATTACTATGTCCACCGCTTACGGAACAGACCTCGGTATTAGTGCAACAAATCTATTAATCATATTATTCGTCACACAAATTGTAGCTTGTCCATTCGCTTTATTGTACGGAAAACTATCTGAGACATTTACCGGTAAAAAAATGCTATATGTCGGTATTATTATTTACATCATTATCTGCATATATGCTTATTTCTTAAAAACGACACTCGATTTCTGGATTTTAGCAATGTTAGTTGCTACTTCTCAGGGCGGGATTCAAGCACTTAGTCGTTCCTATTTTGCAAAACTAGTACCTAAAGAATCTGCAAATGAATTTTTTGGATTTTATAATATATTTGGCAAATTCGCCGCGATTATGGGTCCAGTATTAGTCGGTGTTACAACGCAATTAACAGGAAAAACAAATGCTGGTGTTCTTAGTATTATTGTGTTGTTTATTATCGGTGGATTTTTATTAACTAAGGTCCCTGAAAATAATACATCCGTTACACCACCTAATCCGAAAACTAAAACGCTATAAGAAAAAGATCCTCTTCATGCAAGAAGAGGATCTTTTTTATCTATAACGTCTTACAATTAAAAACTCAACAGCCGGCTTTACAACTATCGCAGCACATAACGCAAACAATAACGGTATGTTATGAAAATCAATCCATCTATTAAACCCTACCGATGCGAAAAACAAGCCAAAAATGAATACAACGAGTACATAATATGTAACATTGGCACTTGTTTTTAATACATGTTTTTCTAAATCATCTTTCTCCTCAGTATCCCCTTCGACGCTATGTGATGCCAAACTTTTAAATAGATAATGTAACGCGATGCTACAAATAAATAGTGCATACCAGTTTACTTGAAGTTCAGTTAACCAATAGTAAAGTGCATACACTAACGTACCTATAGCAACTAATATAGTAACGAAAAGGCTTATCTTTTCTTTCCCCAACAACTACTCCCCCTACTGCTTGTACAAAAATAGTTTATCAACAGTTGTTCCTAATACTTCCGCTAAACGAAAAGCTAACGCTAAGCTTGGATCATATTTATTATTCTCAATTGCATTTATCGTTTGTCTAGAAACCTTACATTTATCAGCTAATGCGCCTTGTGAAATATTATTTTCAGTGCGTAATTCATAGATTTGATTTTTCACACCATTTCTCCTAACCTGTAAAATCGTTTTTACATCATCAGTATATAATTGGCTCATATAGTTGTCAAAAGTTCGCCAAAGAAAAAGGGAGCACTTCTGCTCCCTTACAATAGTTATTGCGACGCTAACGAATTTGTTAGTTCCTCTTTATTAGTGACATCTTCTTTCTTTATTTGCATGCGTAGAACTGGCCCTATTGCTAATAAAATAAGTGCCATTGCTATACAAAACACAATAACTAGTGATGTCATTTCCTTTAATCCTCCAGCTAAAGCAGTACCAATTAGCATAGCTCCCATAAACAGCGGTAAAATCGTCCCATTTACTCTTCCAACCATATTTTCTGGTACAAGTTGAATCATAAGCGTACCGACAACGATATTAACACAGGCTAAACAAATACCTGTTCCAAATCTCATGAAACTAGTAATCCAAAATGATGTAGATAGCCCTTCTACTAAAAATGACATCGCTAATATGCCCATACCGAATACGAACATTTTTTTCGGGTTCACTTTTGAAGCGAAAATCGCAGCAACAATACCACCAATTAACATACCTATTCCATCAGCTGCAGCTAAATATTGAACTGCTTCCTTTTCCATTCCAAGGCGTTCTATTACAAGAAACACTTCTAATGGCGTTGTTAATCCAACAGCTAAGCCTATAATGGTGAAAGTAATTGTAATCATACGTAAATTTTTCGTATGAAGAACGTATTTCCACCCTTCTTTTATATCATTTTTTAATGAATCTCTCGCCACTTGCTCTTGTTCAACCCATTTCGGTAAAAATGAAAGAGCGATAGCAGATAACAAAAATAAAATGATTAAGCTATATAGTGACGTAAATAAACCAAGTTGTGTATACACAAGTGATCCTACCACTGGTCCAAAAATCATAAATAATGACTGTAATGTTTGGTTAAATGCAATCGCATTCGCTACCTGTTCTTCCTTTACGTAGCGCTTAAATATACGCGAAGATGATGGCTGAGAGAACTGGCCTACAATCGCGGAAGTGAGTGTTGCAAAAAATATAGCCTGCCAATAATCCAGTTTTAACAACAGGACAATTCCTATAATAGACATTACACTTAATACATCTCCAGCGACCATTGTTCTTTTCGGATTCCAGCGATCAGCTAGCGCACCACCGATAAACGAGAAAATAAAAATAGGTGCATATTCCATAACCGATAACAATGAAACGGAAACTGGATCATTATTCGTTCGCTCCATTATGAAATATAGAAGGGCCATATTTCTGATCCAAATTGCAAATTGTTGTAAAATATCAGACGCCATAACGAGCATAAATGCTCGGTTTTTAAATAAAGCGTTCATTTTCATTCCCCTTTCATAAACCGACCGTTCGGTCTAATTTATTTTATAGAAAAGCAACTGACTTATTATTCAGCTGCCATTCCTTTTAACAATACATCTATTGCCTTTTTATAAATACGTTTCAACTCTTTATAATCTAACTCGTAGTAAAGTACTCCAAGCCCTGATAATAATCCATGCACAATATACATAAGATCGCGCGTATTATCTTCACGAAACTCTCCAGACTGTATGCCTGCTTCAATTAGTTTCTCAAACATAACATATGATTCTCTAGTTAAAGCTAATAGTTCATCCAAAATCTCTTTACTTACAACTTGGCTCATAGAGAATTCCTCTATTGCATTTGAAATTGGTTGCTGTATGTCCTCTACATGATATTCCGCGAGACCATATAATTTTTCAGTATTCGTACTATACGACTTCTCTTTTTCATTCCATTTTTCAAGCCAATCATACGTATGCTGTTTTACCACAAATAAAAATAATTCTTCTTTACTTTTAAAGTGATAATAAATACTTCCTTTACTTCGTTCTGTAATTTCACAAATCTCTTCCATAGATGTAGCTGCATAGCCCTTCTGTGAAAACAGACTTTCTGCTTTATATGCAATTTCTTTCTTTATCTCTTCTGCACTTCTTCTCATATTCACACCTCTTTAAACCGACCGTTCAGTCTAATGATAACAAATTAAAAACCTCTATTACAAGAGGCTATATTCCTTATTTAAGAAAACGTACTCTCAAACCACGTTCGAATCATGTGTATAATTCCTATTTTAACTCCTAATTTAACAAGAAATACGCCTCCCGCAGCTAATAAAAATAACATTACTTTCCCCTTGTTTTTCACTTTCGGCTCCCTTTTCATTTCCATTCCCCTTAATATGTTAAAAGTATTTAATCAAACGTTTGTTTAACTGTTTTTATGCATATGTAAGCCAACTAATCAAACGTTTGTTTAAAAAGAAATACGCCTATATAAGGCGCATTTTCATCAATCACCGCCACCACCGCAGCTTCCCCCACTATCTCCACCAAAAGACCCTCCACAATCATGTGAACCTCCATCATGCGAGCTATCATTATCAGATCCAGCAAAGAAAAATAGCGGTGATGAGTTGTTAGATGAATTATGAATGTTATTTTGTTTTGTAAGATTTACCTTCTTTTTGTTTGATCGAACTGCTGTTAAGATTGTTCCAACTACAACAAATAATAGTATGACAATAATAAATTCCATATAAAAGCCTCCCCTATTCCTCGAATAATTGAATGGTTCTCTCTAGATTTTCAAGTGAAATGAAGCGCGATTCACGAAGAATCTCTTTTCCATTATGAAATAATAAAATTGTCGGTCCAGTAAATACTGCATATCGCCCTGCAACCTCTTGCATGTCTTGCAGTAATATCTCTATTTTCTCTACGTAATCATAATTCTCTAATACGTAATTTACTTTCCTTAACATGACATCACAAACACCACAATTTTCCGTTTTAATAAACAGAAGTACTAATTGTTGTTCTTCAATATATGTTACTAATTCTTCTATTGTTTCAAAGTTTTTCATCTTATCCCTCTTAACGTAGTTTATGAAATACTTTATCTTGATACATACGAAATGCTGAACTATCTTTAATCTTTCTTTTTTCCATTACTTGCTGAAAACGTAGCGTTTTTGCCGTTAACTCTTCTTTTAATTTTTTTCTCTCTTCTTCATCATAACAGCAAGCAATTAAATCCTCTATTTTTAATATATCTTTTTGTAGTTCCATTTCTGGTGGAATCATGCCCGCGTTTTTTAAAATTTTATAACTCATTCTAAGTTCTGGAGGTACCATTGAAAGGTCTTCTAATTGTAGTGGTTTTCCTTTTCCCGGAATATGATCAAGGTCTCCATTCCGTATTGCTTGTCGAATTTTTTCTTCGGCAATATTCAAAAACACATCCACATTACTCCCTCCCTTACATATTTTTACTATTATTTTACATGAAATTTCATTATCTTGCTACGCTATTACAAATTGACCTCATACAATTTTTTCTCAAATTTAACTCCAAGAAGCCCTTTCCTCTCTAATCGATATTTTATTTTCATGTGTAATCTGTATTAGAGCCATTTCATATTGAGAAAGTCTTTTCGAATTCAATAAAGCGTTTACACCAAATCTTACATTTGCTACGATTTAATCAGCTTCATCTCCTTGTATAGACTTCGTGATGTCTGATCATTTTTATCTAGATTCATTGTGATTTATTGGCGCATGCCTTTAAATATATCTTTTACTTTGAAAGGAGAAATGACTATGAAATCAAAAAAATTTACACTGCTATTACTATCCCTACTACTCTTCTTACCTCTTTTTCTCACAAACTTTATTACTCCCAATGTCGCATTAGCAGATTCACAAAAGCAAGGTCAAAAAATTGTTGGGTATTTTCCTTCATGGGGCATTTACGGACGTAATTATCAAGTTGCGGATATTGATGCATCAAAGCTAACTCATTTAAACTATGCTTTCGCTGATATTTGCTGGAATGGAAAACATGGAAACCCTTCTACTCACCCCGATAATCCAAATAAACAAACGTGGAACTGTAAAGAATCTGGTGTACCACTGCAAAATAAAGAAGTCCCTAATGGTACTCTCGTACTCGGTGAACCATGGGCCGATGTCACAAAATCTTATCCTGGCTCAGGTACAACTTGGGAAGATTGTGATAAATACGCACGCTGCGGAAATTTCGGCGAACTAAAACGATTAAAAGCTAAGTATCCTCACTTAAAAACAATTATTTCCGTTGGTGGCTGGACTTGGTCTAACCGCTTTTCTGACATGGCCGCTGATGAAAAAACAAGAAAAGTATTCGCTGAATCTACAGTCGATTTCCTACGCGAATATGGATTTGACGGCGTTGATTTAGATTGGGAATATCCGGGCGTAGAAACGATTCCTGGTGGTAGTTATCGTCCTGAAGATAAGCAAAACTTCACCCTACTCCTTCAAGAAGTTCGAAATGCATTAACGAAAGCTGGTGCAGAAGATGGTAAACAATATTTACTAACAATTGCATCAGGTGCAAGCCAACGTTACGCTGATCATACAGAGCTAAAGAAAATCTCTCAAATACTGGATTGGATTAATATTATGACATATGATTTCCACGGTGGATGGGAAGCTACTTCTAACCATAATGCAGCTCTATACAAAGATCCAAATGACCCAGCAGCGGATACGAATTTTTACGTAGATGGTGCGATAAACATTTATACAAATGAAGGGGTTCCAGCAGATAAACTCGTATTAGGTGTACCATTTTACGGACGCGGGTGGAAAAGTTGTGGAAAAGAAAATAACGGACAATACCAACCTTGTAAACCAGGTAGTGATGGAAAGCTCGCTTCTAAAGGTACTTGGGATGACTATTCTACCGGTGATACAGGTGTGTACGATTATGGTGATTTAGCAGCTAATTATGTTAATAAAAATGGCTTTGTTCGCGGATGGAACGATGTGGCGAAAGTACCTTATTTATATAATGCAACTACAGGTACATTTATTAGCTATGATGACAACGAATCTATGAAATATAAAACAGGCTATATAAAGACAAAAGGTTTAAGTGGTGCAATGTTTTGGGAGCTTAGTGGTGACTGTCGCACAAGTCCAAAATATAGTTGTAGTGGACCAAAATTACTTGATACGTTAGTAAAAGAATTACTAGGTGGACCTATTACTCAAAAAGATATTGAGCCACCAACAAACGTAAAAAATATTGCTGTAACAAATAAAAATTCAAACTCAGTTCAATTAAACTGGACGGCATCTACTGATAACGTAGGAGTTACGGAATATGAAATTACTGCTGGAGAAGAGAAGTGGAGTACAACAACAAATAGCATTACAATTAAAAACTTAAAATCTAATACAGAATACAAATTTTCAATACTAGCAAAAGATGCTGCTGGGAATAAATCACAGCCTACTTCTATTATTGTAAAAACAGATGATGCTAACACAACACCTCCTGGTGGAAATAGCAATGCTACCTTTTCAGTCACTTCAAATTGGGGAAGTGGTTACAACTTCTCGATTGTAATTAAAAATAGTGGAACGACCTCTATTAAAAACTGGAAATTAGAATTTGATTATAACGGCAATTTAACGCAAGTTTGGGATTCTAAAATTAGTAGTAAAATAAATAGTCATTACGTAATTACGAATGCAGGATGGAATGGTGAAATTCCTCCCGGTGGATCGGTTACAATCGGAGGGGCAGGAACAGGTAATCCCGCCGAACTTGTAAATGCATCCATTAGCGAAAACTAAAGGTAACATCCCTTAATTATTTCACTAAAGTTTGAATTTAGGTTTAAGCACTCTTTCCTAAATTCAAACTTTTAATTTCATGAAAAATCACAAATTAAATTACAATAACTTATTATAATTATATTTAGTTTCTAATATGAAGTTCATGTGAAGTTCATCTGAATTTTACATGAATTTCCTTTCAGTGCTATTGTCTTCCTATAGTAATCACATTATCCTTTACATATAGGAATTATTTTTATTCCATTTCAAACTATCTATATATATAAAAGAAGATAGTCGCCTATTAGGGAAAGGCATCTAGTATTATTATAAATATAAACATAACAAAAGAAAAAGCACGCTTATAAGCGCACCATAAGAGTGCTTCTTCATACAATTCTCATGTAAGAGTTCTCGAAAATCATGTTAATCACAAAGAAAAGGCATTAGCTTATACAAGCTAATGCCTTTTCTTTATTCATATTGTTCAGCGTTCCATTCTTCTATATTCCACACTTTTGTTATCCATGCTTCATAGAAAGAAGGCTCATGTGATACAAGTAAAACGGTTCCTTTATATCGTTGTAGCGCTTCCTGCAACGCCTTCTTTGTTTCTATATCCAAATGATTAGTTGGTTCATCTAAAATTAAAACATTACTTTTCGTTACGATCAGTTCACATAAACGTACTTTCGTTTGTTCTCCGCCGCTTAATAAACGAATAGGTTTTAATACATGTTCTTCTCGCAATCCACACTTTGCTAATGCTTGGCGCACTTCTTTCTTTGTCATATCTGGTCGCTCTGCCCAAACTTTCTCTAAGGGTGTTGTTTCTGAAGCAAACTCTTCCTGGGCAAAGTACGCAGGATTTACTCGTTCTCCAACAGAAATTGAACCGCTTAGCGGCTTAATTTGACCTAATAATGTTTTTAACATCGTCGTTTTTCCAATTCCATTATGACCAATAATCGCTATCTTTTCTCCTTTTTTCACTTGTAAATTCAACTCTGGACATAAAGGATCACTATAACCTATCCTTAGTTTCTCAGCTTGCAATATACGACTCACCGGTTCCTCATAAACACTGAAATCAAAACGGGATCGAGTTACAGAATGAATCTTTTCAATCCTTTGCATTTTCTCTAATACTTTCTCTCGACTTTTAGCCTGTTTCGCTTTTTGAATTTTATTTTTTTGAATAAATATTTCTAACTGAGAGATTTCTTTTTGTTGTTTCGCATACGCCGATTGTAATTGTTTCTTTTGCACTTGGTAACTTTGCACAAACTTTTCATAGTTTCCTACGTATCGCTTCACTTTTCCTCCTTCTAGATGAAAAATAACATTTGTAATACTGTTCAAAAATAATTCGTCATGCGAAATGATTACATAAGCTTTTTCATATAGTCTCAAATATGATTGCAACCATTCTATATGAGCTGTATCTAAATAATTTGTTGGCTCATCTAGTAATAAAACATCAGCTTTTTCTAAAAGAAGCTTCCCAAGTAATAACTTTGTTCGCTGTCCCCCACTTAACTTCGATACATCCTTTTTCAAACCTATTTCAAATAAACCTAAACCGATTGCTACTTCTTCAACTTCTGTATGAATGTGATAGAAATTAGAGCTTTCCAATATAGTTTGTAATTCTCCATACTTTACTAACAGTTTTTCTACTTCTCCTGCTCCATTCATTTCTTCAGCAATTTTTAACATTTCGTATTCAATCGCATACAAATCAGCAAATGCACTTTGCAAGTATCCCTCAATTGTCATCCCTTCTTTTAAATCCATATGCTGCTGCAAGAAACCTACCTTCACATGTGGAAACCATTCAATGTTCCCATCATCATGTATAAGTTCTCCTGTTAAAATCCTTAGCAATGTTGATTTTCCAATTCCATTTTGCCCTACTACCCCAACATGCTCACCCTTCAATATTCGAAAACATGCATTATATAAAATGGTTTTCTCACCATACGAATGACTTAAATTTTCTACCGTTAATATACTCATTATTTTCTCTCCTTTACTTATGATTCATAAGCTAAATAGAGAGAGCAACAGTATAAAGCCTTATTTAATTGTGCATATAAAAAATGGGTAAGGTGAATACACCTTACCCATTACATATTATCGTAAGAAAGGATTAAGGTTCTTTACCTGCTGTCTTCAATTTAGCTTAATCGATAAAAATGGGCAGACTTCTCCCATATCAAGCTAAAACCATTTGAAGAACAGTTGATAAAGTCATTTTATCCTTTCACTCCTTTAACATTTGTTATATTAAGAGTATAAACTACTCTGTTATATTCTATTCTCTACTTTTCTTTTTGTTCCTTCCCCATGTTATCGTTTTCTACATAAATTTCTTTATACATCTTTTCTAATGCATATGGACTTGTAAAGATGAGCGTTAACGATTTCCACATATAAATTCTTCTCTGTAATTCTATTCCGTATCCTTTACTCACCATACTTTTCACTTCTGAAATATGGTCTTCAGCTTGAAATTGTTGTACAGACTTCAATTCACCCGTTTTAAAATCTGTTAAAAGACCTATCACAACTCGTCCGTGTTCCTGTGATCTTTCTTCTAAATCAAACTGAATTGAATGAACAAAACCTAAAACGTGAAAAATTTGAGCATGTAAACCGACAACAGCACGCTGTTCCATTAAGGTGTAACACTCTCGTTTTAACACCTCTACCATTTCCAAGGAATTTCTATTAACTTTCATTTTGCCGACAAACATAATTTTTACAATATGAGCGACTGCCCCCATACTTTTTAATACACTCTCTAGAATTTCTACCGCGTCTTCTACATAACCATTTGAAATTATGGAATGAATAAATTCATCTAATACCGCTTGAAACTTTTTAATTAAATGTAAATCACGTAACTCCGGAACATCTTTTTTCAATTGATCTCGACCTTGAACCCACTTTAAAATTTCTGTCATTTCTTCTTCTTTTAATTCATGATGTTCCATACCATACTTCATTAATAAAATATGATTTTTTAATAAAGCTTTTCTTTCTTCAAGATTATCTGCCGTTAATTCATCTACTATTTTCTCTATAGTTTTCATCTTTCTCCCCCTATATAAAAAAGCCTCTTAACAGTAATCATACCAAAAACTGTTAAAAGGCTTTTTCTATTTTTTCATATAAGGAGCTAATACTCTCAAAATTTCTTCCTTATCTTTCTTTAACTCAAGTGATGTTAACATATCCATCGTTCTCGGCCTAGGTAATTTCACTTGTACCTCACCAACTATTGATGCTGGTCTTTGAGATAAAATAAATACGCGATCCGAAAGCAAGATTGCCTCATCTAAGTCGTGTGTAACCATAACGATTGTTTGCTTCTCTTGGTGCCAAGAGTGTAAAAGCCAGCTATGTACTTCCATTTTTGTAAAAGCATCTAATTTACCAAAAGGCTCATCAAGTAGCATAATTGGCTTTTCACATAAATATGTGCGCAGAAAACTAATTCTTTGACGCATCCCTCCAGACAATTCATCTGGATAATGGTCTGCATATTCATCTAGTTCAAACTGCTTTAATGCTTCCATTCCTTCTGTCAGCCTTTGTTTTTTCGGCTTCCCTTCAATTTCTAACGGAAGAACGATATTTTGTAAAGCTGATCGCCACGGTAGTAATAAATCCTGTTGCGGCATATAACTTACAATATCTTGCTCTTGTATTTGTTTATCGTTATACGTTACACTTCCACTTGTTGGATTTTCAACATTTGCGATCATATTTAATAGTGTACTTTTCCCGCAACCACTCGGTCCTACAAAAGAAACAAATTCTCCCTCTCGTATAGAAGCACTAATATTTGCTAATACATTCTTGCCATCGAAAGATTTCACAATATCTTTTATTTGTAATCCACTCATTTTTCACTTGGAAGGAACTCATTTGTAAAGGCATCTTTCACATCAATTTTCTTCTTAATAACTTTGTTATCATATAAGAAATTCATGTAATTCGTCCAAACTTCTTCCTTCTGTACTCCCCACGCTTTTGCATCATCTTGATACTTCGTACTTAGCCATTTTTGACTTTCTTGTACTAAATCTTTATTTACATCTGGAACAGCTTTAATTAAAATATCGGCAGCTTCTTTCGGTTCTTTAATTGCAAAATTATAACCCTCTGTCGTTGCACTCATAAACTTTTTCACAAAGTCTTTATCTTGCTTCGTATGTTTTTCACTCGTAATCATAACAGGACTATAGAAATCAAGTGCTGGATCTAAGTCTTTCACCATAATCGTATTTAACTCTTTTCCTTGGCGCTTCGCTTCAATTCCATCCCATCCGTAATAAATCCATTCAAAGTCTGCATCACGACCAATTGATTTAAAGAAATCTGTTTGTCCTAAAATGATTTTTTCAACTTTATTAAAATCGGCTTGGTGCTTATCCATAATTGTCTTTAATGTCGCTTCTTCCGCTGGTCCTCCCCAGCCACCGTAACGTTTCCCTTCAAAATCTTTCGGTGACGTCATATTATCTTTCTTAAGCGATGCAAAAGCTGAAGTGTTATGCTGAATAATCGCACCTACAGATACAACAGGAATACCTTCCACACGAGCCAACGTTACATTTTCTTGTGCGCTTATTGCGAAGTCAGCTTTTCCCGAAGCTATCATTTGCTCCGCCGTCACATTATCACCAGGCTGAATGATTTCTACATCTAAGCCTTGTTTTTTATAATAATCTTTCGCTTGTGCTACATATAAGCCAGTATGATTCGTATTCGGAAACCAATCTAATACGACTTTTACTTTTTGATCTTTACTTGCACTTTCTTCTTTCTTCGCCGGATTACATCCAGCTACACCTACTGCTAATAAGGCAGCCAACATAACTTTTAAACCTTTTTTCATTTTCTGCCGTCCTTTCTATATATCCATGGTGCTGTTATTCTTGCCATAAACTCCACGATAAAATACAGACATAATGTCACCATTACAATAATTGCTGCAACACCAAATACTCGGGCTGTTAAAAAGGATTTCGTAGCCCTTGTAAGCATAACTCCTAATCCTTCACTGGCACCGAGCCATTCTCCAATAATCGCTCCCATTACGCTATATGTAACTGCAATTTTTAAACCGGAGAAAAAGTATGGAAGCACTGCTGGAAACTTTACTTTCTGGTAAACTTGCCATTTCGTTGCCTTCATCGTTTGCAACAACTTCAACATATTTTTATCTACCGTTTGAAAACCTTCTAAAATGCTAAGCGCAATCGGGAAGAAACAAACGAGTATGACTACCATTACTTTCGGTAGCATTCCATATCCAAACCAAATAATAAATAACGGTGCAAGTACAACGATTGGAATCGTTTGCGAAATAACAAGCAACGGATTTATTAAAATACGAAATAAAGGGATAACGTCCATAAGAATTGCAATGCTTGTCCCAATTAAAATCGCAAAGAACAGTCCAATTATAACCTCTTGCAGCGTCTGCATCGTATTCGGTAATAGTAAATCTTTCATTCCAATTAATTCTTGAACAATGGCAGAAGGCTTCGGTAAAATCCACGGTTCAATTTTAAATACTGAAACAGATCCTTCCCATATCGCAATGAGAAGGATAAGCCAAATTGCTGTAATTATTTTAGATTGCTTCTGGTTTTGCATATTCATCACGGTACTTCCAAACTTTTTCATCTATCGTTACACCAGTGCTTGGACGATAATGGATTTTAATAGAAGTAATCACTTCTTCTGCTCCAGCGTCCACACAAGCTTGTTGTGCACGTTTAATGATATCAAGAAGTACATCTAATTCTCCTTCCAGCGTCGTTTCCATTGCCCCTACTTCATAACGAACTCCCGATTGTTGTACAACCTCAATCGCTTTATCAACAACAGAATACACATCTTTGTTCTTTGCTTGTGGTACTACTGAAAACGAAATTGTAACTTGTTGTGACATAATAAAATCCCCCTTATGAAATTAAATTTTAAAACAAGAAAAGGCTTTCCTACTGCGTAGGAAAGCCTTGTATGCAAGTTATTATAGAATAACATATGCTACATCACTTTAAGTAACTCCCTACGCTGGCATTATCCAGATCAGGTTGAGGGTCGATGTTTGCTCACATCCTCTCAGCCAATTGGCTCCCCGGTCCTTAATTCGTTTTCATTGTAGCATGATTTATTTTATTGAACAAACAAAAGCATGTATAATCATTTCATTTAACTTTTGAATTCCCCAATTAACTCTTGTAACTCCTGTGAGAGCCAGCTTAAAGAACTGGCTAATTCAGCAATATCCTGTACAGACATTTCCTGTTCTTTCATGATTTCTTCAACATTACTACTACTATTCGCATACTTATTTGCAATAAGTGATAGTTCATTTACAACACGAACAATATTTTGGCTATTTTGCAATATATTATTTGAATTGCTAGAAACAACTCCAACTTGATTAGTAACAGTTTGTGCTGATTTCGAAATTTTTTCAAAGAAAGCACCACTACTTTCAACAAGTTTCATTCCAGACTCTACTTCTTTTGAGGTTTTTTGCATTGAAACAACAGCTTCTTCCGTTCCTGCTTGTGTTTCCCCTATTAATTTTGCTATATCTTTTGCTGATGCTTCCGTCTGCTCTGCTAATTTACGCACTTCATCAGCAACAACGGCAAATCCCTCTCCAGTTTCCTCAGCACGTGAAGCTTCAATAGTAGCATGTAAAGCTAGCGAATTCGCTTGATTTGAAATACTTGTAATTACAGTTACAATATCACTAATTTCTTTTGATCTTACTTCCAAAGAATAAATGATAGAAGATAAATCTTGTACTGCATTTTGTATTATGTTCATTTGATTCATCGTCTGTTCAATAATACCATTTCCTTTTTCTGAATGATGCTTCGTACCTTCAGACTCTTTCGTCATTTGTTTTGCAATATTAGTTATCTCTTCCATCCTATCTTCCATTTCATATACAATATCTAAATACTTTGGTACTGACGTTTCTTGCAATTGAACGCCAGCCCTTAACTCAACTATAGAACTTACGATTCCTTGGACTGCCATGCTATTTTCTTTCGTACTCACTGACAATTCTTGTGAAGATGAGGAAACCTGTTCTGCTGTCTGCTTCACTTTATCTATAATTCCTTTAAACTTCTCGATGGTATTATTAAAATACGCATTAATAATACCAATATCATCTGGTCTTTCCTCTAATTTAATACTTAAATCACCTTCACCAACTCTGCGTAATCCTTCACGTAAATCCCGCAATGGAGCAAGTGCGTTACGTACGATTAAGAATTGAATAACAGTTGCAATTAAAACAGAAATACAAATAAACATTAAACCTTGTATAATGAATTTTTCCTTTGTAATAGGAACAATAGAAGCATCTACATCGGCTGCAACAATTGCCACAATATTTCCGTCTCCATCTTTAATTGGCTCTAATATCGTTACCCATGATCCTAATAGATCTTCATATACTACTGTCATGTTTGCTTTTTTCGTGCTCATTACCTTATCGTATGCTTTCATCCAAAGATCTGGTTGTTTATAATATTCTCCCGGCCTTACTTCAACAACATTTGCTAACTCTGTAGACAAATCGACGATTAATAACTCACCTTTTTCATTTTCTTTTGCTCCAACAATATAGATTTGTCCAACGCTATTCAATTCTTCCGTTGCTTCATCTAATTTCTCTGTTAACTTCTCTCTCTTTTCTCTTTGTGCCACTGGATCCTTTGTAACATCTCTCACTATTTCTTCGTCTAATTTATGTAATACCGTATCTCCTGTTTCAAAAGAATGCCTTTCAAATATAGACATCATGCTATTTTGAAACATGTTAAAACTTAACGCTCCCATAGTACCAACAAGCGTCAAAATAACTAACACAGTTAACAATACATTCTTTTGAAGAAATGATAGCTTGTGCCAATATTTTTTCATTCACATCACCTTTCTTAATTAACTTAATATAAAGGAAAACTATTAAAATAGAAACCTTATCAACAACTGATAAGGTTTCTCATTTGTTTGCAAATAAAAAAAGACCAATGAAAAAGCATTGGTCAAGACCAACCCTATCCGTCCGGTAACTGGCTAGCGTAGCCTTTCGGCCTTAGCTCCTGTAGTTTTGCGTCCTAATGTTTCCACCAGTTTGCCTTTCTCGCTGAACGAGTTGAACGATATGGGAGTTCTATGAGAATTACATTATTCTCTATCAAAGATTACAACATAAAAATTAAAATGTCTACCTATTTAGAGATACAAATGCAAAGTTTTAATGTATTATTTTTTCGAAATAATTTAACAAAGTACGTGAATGTTACATTTCTTGTGTTATATAATAAAAAATGTATATAACACAGGGATTGTTTTGAGTATTTATTTTAATTTTCATTTAAATTAAATTATTCGAATATATCTTAACTAATGAATTTCGGAGGTAGTTTATCATGTTTTGGCTACAATTTCTTACGTTACTACTCTGCATCTTTATTGGCGCACGTCTAGGCGGAGTTGGTCTAGGGGTAATGGGTGGCGTTGGTATGGCAATACTTGTTTTCGTCTTCCACTTACAACCTACAGCTCCTCCTATTGATGTCATGCTTATGATTTTAGCAGTAATTACAGCTGCTGGTGCACTCCAAGCCGCTGGAGGAATGGAATACCTTGTTCATCTGGCTGAGAAAGCATTACGAAAAAATCCAAAACGCATTACATTCTTTGCTCCAATTGTTACTTATTTATTCACACTTTGTGCGGGAACTGGTCACGTTGCTTATTCTGTACTTCCTGTTATCGCAGAAGTCTCTCGCGAATCTGGAATTAGACCAGAACGACCAATGTCAATTGCCGTAATTGCTTCCCAACAAGCAATTACAGCTAGTCCTATATCAGCTGCAACAGTTGCACTTTTAGCAATGTTAGCTGACTATAAAATCACTTTATTAGATATTTTAAAAGTAAGTATCCCTTCTACTTTTATCGCTTGTATGGTAGCTGCATTTGTTGCTAGCAAAATGGGGAAAGAATTAAATGAAGACCCTGAATACTTAAAACGATTAAAAGAAGGAATGATTCCTAAGATTGAAGAGAAAAAAGAATTTGTTGGTGTAAAAGGCGCTAAATTATCAGTTATCCTTTTCCTAGTAGGAACTTTTCTTGTCGTACTTCTTGGTTCATTTGAAGTACTTCGTCCAGGATGGATAGTTGATGGGAAGTTAGCCCGTCTTTCCATGCCAAACACAATTGAAATGGTTATGTTAACGATTGCAGCTCTTATTATTATTTTCTGTAAACCAAATGTAGAAAGCATCGTGTCTGGTAACGTCTTTAAAGCGGGGGCAACAGCAGTTGTTGCTATTTTCGGTATCGCTTGGATGGGAGATACTTTCTTTAACGGAAACTTAAATATGATTCAAGGATCAATTCAGCATCTAGTAACAAGTGCGCCATGGCTATTTGCCATCGCATTATTCATTCTATCTATTTTACTATATAGCCAAGCCGCAACAGTACGTGCTTTAATGCCACTTGGATTATCACTCGGTATTCCACCAGCACTACTAATCGCGATGTTCCCTGCAGTAAATGGATATTTCTTCATTCCAAACTACGGAACAATCGTTGCTGCCATTAACTTTGATCGTACTGGCACAACTGGCATTGGTAAATATGTTTTAAATCATAGCTTTATGATTCCAGGACTAATCGCAACATTCACTTCTATCGGAATTGGAATGCTCTTAATATCAATTATGTTTTAAAGAAAAAGCACAAACCTACAAATTTACAGGGTTTGTGCTTTTTTAATCAAACGTTTGTTTAAATATTTTTAGCTGTCCATTCTTCCATTATGTTCTTTAATATTTGTGTAAAATCCGCTGGGAAAAGATGCCCCAAACCTTCTCTCACAATTAATTTACAGTCCACATTATATTCCTCAAACATAGACATTAATTGAAGTGTGTTTTCATAAAATGGATCTTTGTCTCCCGTAACAATATATCCTTCTACATTCGTTATATCATTTGATACAACTATACTTTCAATTTCCTTAACATCTCGAATAGCAGGTATAACTGCAATAAATTTTTGAGTCGCTGACATATTCTTTAACGCTAACTCTATCGCTATATTTCCCCCTTGAGAAGCTCCCGCGATGATGATGTCCTCCAAGTTATATTTATTTACAAAATCATTAAAAGTTTTCATAACGTCTTTTATAGCTATTTCATGATTATCCCAGCTATACGACTTCATTCCATGTATTTGTGAGGACCGGGGAAAACCTAATATATACTCATTTAGTATTTCTTCTTCACACCAATATGGTGCAAAATCATTTATATTTGATCCTCTCCAATGCAAAGAAAATAACCCTATCTTCGCCTCTTTATTTCCATAAGTAAATAATTTCGGTTCGGCTGTTAGCTGCTGTTTCTTAAAGATTTCTTCACACTTTTTCACTATCATTTTAAAAGCTGCATTCTCTCGTAATCCCTTTAAATCTTCATCCCCCATAAGTGTAGGTGGATTCCACCAAATCCCCTTTTCTAAAGCTTCGTTTAAACTAACAATCGCTTCCTCATACTTACCTTCTGCCGAAAGTGCACACACTTCCCAAAAACTAGTTTTTTCTATTCTTTCAGGAAACTCCCTTTTTGCTTTATCTATGCATCTATAAATCGCTTCGAATTCTCTTTTTTCGAATAAACGAAACAACTCATTTTGCAACTCTATAAACCGTTTCCTTTTCAAACAATCCTCCCCCTTTTTCTAACTATCGATATCAAAACATAAAAAGCTATGTAGCGTTTTAATACTACATAGCCTTCTTCTACAAACTGTTACTCACTTCCTCTACTAGCCTCTTCGTACTTTCATACGCAGATTCAGCTAAACTAATCGCTGAAATAACTGAAACACCATCCGCACCTGCTTCTATAACCGAAGCGGTATTTTCAATTGAAATGCCCCCAATTCCGACAATCGGTATTGTAATTCCTTGTTCTCTAAAATGAGCTAAACCTTTCGTTCCTTGCACTGCTTTCGTATCTTTTTTCGTACTCGTTGGAAAAATAGGTCCTACACCTAAATAGTCAGCCCCATTTTCAATTGCCCAGCGTGCTTCTTCAATTGTATGTGTAGATACACCAACAATCTTATCACCCATTTTTTCACGAACAGAGGTAATTCCTTCATCATCTTGCCCAACATGCACGCCATCTGCATCTAACTCGAGAGCTAGTTCCACATCATCATTTACAATGAACGGTACACCGTACTCCTTACAAATTGCTTGTAGTTCTTTTGCAAAACAAATGCGTTTCTCTTCCGTTAAAGCGCCTTCCCCCTTTTCACGAAATTGAAAAATTGTTATACCACCTTCAAGTGCCTCTCTCAATACTTGCAGTGGATCCTTCGTACAATTGTTACTTCCCATAATAAAATATACGGATAACAACCTAGACATTTCTGACTTTGAAATACGTGACATTTATTTTCCCTCCTTACTATATAACCTCAATTTCCCCATACTTCTCTATATCACCTGAAGTCGTATTCGCTAACTGATTCAAAAATTCAATTTGAAAACTACCAGGTCCTTTTTCCACTGTCTTAGCGGCTGCCAGTTCTGCCGCTACCCCATAAAACGTTAATGCCGCTACCGCTGCCTTTACATAATCCTTTTCTACCGCTACAAATGCTCCTATTACAGAAGTTAGTAAACAACCAGTTCCCGTAACTTTCGTTAAAATAGGATGGCCATTTCGAATAACAATCGTTCGCTGCCCATCTGTAACAACATCTTCTTTCCCAGTAATTACCGCAACTGTATTCAATTCATCCGCTGCCTGCTTTGCAATACTTACGACATTACCATTTCCAGCACCAGCGTCTACCCCTTTAATTTCCCATCTCTCATTAATAACGTTCGCTATTTCAGCTGCATTTCCGCGAATAATCGCTAATTCAATTTCAGCCGGAATATGTCTCGCAACTTCTGTTCGATACGATGTTGCTCCTGCACCAACTGGATCAAACAGTACTGGTACATTGTTCACATTTGCTGATTTACCGGCAAGTAACATTGCTTCTACTTCTTCCGGACGAAGTGTTCCCATATTTAATACTAACGCTCCAGCAATGCTAGCCATTTCTGCCACTTCTTCTTTTGCATACGCCATTACAGGCGATGCCCCTAACGCTAACAAACCGTTAGCTGTAAAATTTGTTACAACAACATTTGTAATATTATGAACGAGCGGATTAGATTCTCTCACCAAATCCACTACTTTACTAATTTCTTTCCTATTCATCCTTCTCATCTCCTAACTATAGTTATGGGAGATACACAAAAAGGCACTTTGCGCGTACGCAAAGTGCCTGAACATGTGCTTTTACACTCTCCCTACGCTGGCATTATCCAACAGGTTCAAATGGTCAATGACGGACTAGTCATACTCTCAGTTTGTATCCACAAACTCCCATGTGTTTAGTATTCTTCTACTTCAAAGTCTACTCTTATTCTAGTAAAATAACAAGTTCTTTACTTTTCTATTTAATATAGAAGCAACTAATAAAACAATACGCATAATAACTATCTATTTCTCACAGTCTCATCATGGTGCATATTATGTTCTGTCACGATCATTCACTTTCAAACAGATGTTATCCCATTAAAAAACGTTCAAATCTGGAGCGAAACTGAATCTCAAGAAGATGTATGCTATAGTTAACGTATGGAAATTTGAAAGGATGTTTTAAATATGTCAAAAAGCGTTGTAATCGCTGAAAAGCCTTCCGTTGCACGAGATATTGCACGTGTACTGAAGTGCGATAAAAAGGGAAACGGCTACCTTGAAGGTAGTAAATATATTGTAACTTGGGCTTTAGGTCATCTCGTTACATTAGCAGATCCAGAAAGCTACGATGTGAAATATAAAAAGTGGAATTTAGAAGATTTACCGATGCTACCTGAGCGTTTGAAATTAACAGTTATTAAACAAACAGGGAAACAATTTAATGCTGTAAAAAGTCAGCTACTTAGAAAAGATGTAAATGAAATTATTGTAGCGACAGACGCTGGGTTATCTCTATAAAATATGCCTGTACAAAAATCCTAGAACATACCTAATCCTTTGTTTAATAAAGGCTATTTACTTTTTTATAATTGTACATAGTACTAAGAAAAAGGAAGATAATATAAAGCACTTTATATTCTAATTTAATCCAAGTGATATAGCTAATTTGATTCAATATATAATTAAAGAAATATTAATTCGTATATACTTTAAAACTATTTAAATGAATTTATCTATTCTACAAGCAAGTGATCCCGTCAAAATCCTTTGCCGATACGTTTAATTATTAGAGTTTGCTTCATTTTTACGACCGCCAAAAGATAATATACTCCTTGGTGTGTTACACATAGGATCAATGCAAGGATTACTACTTTTGAGGCCACTCTTCATTTTAGCATTTGAAATAAGTTATATGAGACAATTTAGACTTAGGGAAATCAACGATAAAGTGCAATTAATTAAGATAAGCCTCTCCACAAATTTGGGGTATTCTGTATTTTTGTGTAATTTCTGATTTGTAAAAAATTTATTAAAATAAAGCAATAACAGCCTTATGGCTTTTTTTATACGCATTTAAAATAACTTTTCTTTTAATGATATTACCACCTTCCTGATTCGATACCATCAATATTTACAAAAAACAACATACGAAGCTAGTAAAATAAAAAAGCCACCAAAGGGTGGCTGAGTAATTAAATTATATAACTTTTGTCGACTAATGACGGAGATAAATATGTTTCTAATAATGCGGCAACTAATAAAAGTAGTAAATCTATAATTAATAGCACTAAAAGATTTTTTCCTAATAAGATAAATGAATTCTTATTAAGTTCTTTCTTTCTAATCATGTTAACAATGCATACTGCTACAAATAAACCTATTGCTGCAGTGAAAAACATATTTATGATTTCAACTATTCCATGACCTGCAAAATAAGAATATGCTGTTTTTAAGGAAGTTTTTTCTACCAAACTATGAAAAGCAAATCCTAAAGAAAAAAACTGTTGGAACAGAAAAATCAAAGAAAAAAATCCGAAACTAATAATGGAAAATATGATTGTAGTAAAATGGATTTCAAAGTTAGTACTAAAAATAGTAATGAAAGAAGGCTGTAAATTGGGACTAAACTGTTCATTAGGAAGTAGTAAAAAACCCAAAAAGAAAAATGAGCTTCCTATAACTGAACAAGCAATAAAACAAATACTAAATAATTTAGGTTTCACAATTATCACTCTCCAGAACTACTTTATCGAGTTGCTCATCTCTTTTTAAAATTATTTTTTTATCTGAAAAATTCGCTACATCAGTATCTGTTGAATGAGTTGCATAAATTAAAATTGCTTTATGTTGAATTATATAATCCTTCAGATAATCTAGAGTAACTTTCCTCGACCTAATGTCAAAATTAACAAAAGGTTCATCAAGGAGAATTAAATTAGGCGAAGTTAGAAGAGCTAGTATTAATGATAGTTTTTGTCTAGTTCCTAATGATAATTCACGTGTATAAGTATTTTGATATTTATCGAGTCCAATCTCTTGAATGAGATGTTCTAAAGATGAATCTAATCTTTCTCTATTTAGGAAAGATAGTACCATATCTATTGTTTCAGAGGGTGTTAAATAATCGTATAAGAAAGGTGTATTACCAATTAATGAGACACCTGCAATATACTCTTTAAAATTTTCCTTTACTGAAAATTTATTTAGTATGAGTTCCCCATCAAATTTCGTCATTCCACCAATTATATTCAATAACGTTGATTTACCTATACCATTTTTACCCACTAATTCTACAATACTCATATTGTCTACTTTCAAGTTTATTCCATCAAAAATGTAAGTTGATTCACCATATTTTTTTTTTATGTTTATCAATTCAAGCATGTCTTACCTCTCTTTTGTAAGGAAATTATATAACAATAAATAACTAGAATATACAATGAAGAAAACCATTATAGGATATATATTTCCTAATCTCATTGAATAAACAGCTACAACACTGCAGGTAATAAAAGGCAAGCCTAAAATTAAAAGATCTTCAATAGGATTAAAGAAATACAAAAAGAAATTGTTTTTTATATCTTCTATTGATAATTTTTTAAAGCGATAGACTCTTTTTGTAATGATTTTTATTGAGTAGAAGTAGATAATTGTTGAACATACAATAATGATAGCTGTAAATAATGACAATCCGTAAAGAATGATTACACCAAGATAATAACCAATCAGGATTGCTATGAGCTTTCTTGAAAGAAACTTAGAAAGTAAATTATTATAATAATTTTTTTGATCAAACTTCTTTATATAATAAAAATCACTTAAATTAGATCCCTGTAACATTTTTGAGCTATTTATGATTCCTTGGGATATAAAACTTATAATAGCGCTTTCAGAAGCTAAATAAACAGAAATAATAATGAATTTATTAATATTAAAATAAAAATTTAAAATCCCTATTATACATAGAGAAGCTATTGTAAATATATAAGTATATAGGATATGTAAATAATAAGTTCTATTTTGGCAAGATCTAGATAAAGCAATTTGATACTTATCAAATTGTGAATCATTTCGATCTTTTATTATATGTTCTTTCTTTTTCGTATTATTTGGTCCGTTTATAAATAAAAAGACAATCTGATGATTACTCCATAAGAATTTCAAAATAATAGTAATTAAAACAGTTATTAATACTAAAAACTCATATAAAAATATTGTTGTGTAACTAAAATAGAGTTCCCTCATAAAAATGATAATAAAAGAACAATAAAAAAGAATTTTAAATCCAAATGTTAACAATAGTTTTTTTATGATAAGTAATTTAAAATTATTTTCTTGAGCACTATACATCCACTGAGAAACATTCTCCATCTCTTCTGGGTCATAATCATCATTATTAATATCTGTGATTAACATTGTCACAAAAAAATAAGTAGTAGCAATATAAAAAGGGTTTATAAATGAACGAAAATAATAAATTAGCTCGTAAACAAAAATTGGTGCTAATATCGAAACGAAAGTAATGACTACATTTACGTTATACAAAAAAGTTAGCAATAACTTTTTATCGCCATCAGCAAACTTATTTAGAAAATCCCCCAATAAAAGCTCTATATTGGCAAATGCTTTTCTTTTTTTCATTAATCGTTTGTATTTGAAGTACTTCATCTTCTTCAATTTCCTAATATTTTCACAATATTTTTTATTAGGCTAAAGCTTGCTACCAAACCAGACAGAACCGCTATTACTAATATTATCTTCATTGTAGTTTTAAATTTTTTTTCCATTTAACTCACCTTCCTAAAGTTATTTAAATTACACAAAAGTCATCAGCATTTGAATGATAAAAGTCAAACCATAAGTTATTGAGAATATAATTACACTTATTTTAACTTTTAATCTATTTGAGATAGAATCATTTAAATTTGATAAATATAGATAAACGAAACCAGATAATAACATTTGAGAACCTGGAGACCAGCCTAGCCATTCAAGGTCTTGTAAATTATTCAACCCAACAATCCAAATAACCGTCATATTTAATAATATAGAAGATATATTTGAAAAAATTATTACTGATAAAAAGTTGCTAAAGTTTAATTTTTTATTAGCAATAAAGTTTGTAATAAAAGTAACAAATAGTGTTTCTATTATTACCACAGTAATACCCACAATCACTTGTATCGAAGTTAAAAAGACAATAACAAACGAATTGGTAAATAGAGGTAATTTTTTTTGGATTATATCAAATTGTTCAATCACGCCAAAGTTTTTAATTGAAAAAAATGTGTTTGCAAAAATCACCAAAGCCAGAAGGCAAAAAGATAGTAAATTAATTATTCTTTTATTTTTTAATTTGATCATTTTTAATCCCCTTTATAATAAACAAAGTTAACTGACCATCCCCTAAAATTGAACACTACTTCTTATTTTTAATAGTTTATCATTATTTTATTTTGGTGGTACAAATCTAGTAATTTCATTGCCTAATTGTATTAAATCTAAATTCCATTCATTGGTTCATTTTAATTTTATATAAAGGAATATACTTTTCTTAGACATTTCTACTCCGCCGTAATACGATATTTATTACTCTATTTGAAGAATAACGCCCCACTCTTATAAAAAACATTTATTGATTCTTCTTATGACGCAATACCATATCGTTTGTTACTTTCTCTATTATTCATATTTTCCTAATCATCTTGGACTCCTCTCCTAACTAAAAGTTTATTATTTGTTAAGAAAGGAGTCCAAATTTATTAGGGGTGGGGCTAAACAACCCCACCTTAATATCTTTTTAAAGTGCGTTTGCTGCAGCTCTCTTACCCATTCTAGTCATTCCTAAAATTGTAGCACGATATGCCCAAACAGCAGCTGATGCAGAAGCACCAATTCCAGTTAGAGACATTAATAATGAAGCATAAGAAATCCAATCCATATAATCAATAATAGTTGATGCAGTAGCTGCGCTACAACCGATAAGTGATCTAATCATTACTGTTTTCATTTAAATTTCCTCCCTAAATATCCATTTAACCCTTACATCCTTTTAATTATATAAAACAATACAAGAATTAAATATCCCAAATTCTATTTTTTATGTTGTTCCCCGGGTACTAGAAAATAATACCATAAAAAAACATTTTATAAATATGTAAATTTGCATATTTATAAAATTAGTTTTACGAAGTTAAAAAGTTCATATTAAAATATATTTGGTTATTTAATTTACTGAGAAAGCAATTTAATTACGCTAGATCAGTTTGAAAGAAAATAATATAAATTTCCTATTCTAGTTGAATGAAATTTCTTTTCAACCGCATTATTAATACGATAAGTAAGAAATTAGGAATGGTTATCTTATTATGTTATTTTACAAATTTTGTTATAGTATTTAATTACTATACAAATTAAAAATAAATTATTGTAAAGGAGATACGTTATGTTACAAAATCAAGTCCATACTTCAAATAAGAAGAAAAGGATTATTGTTAGTGTTATTATTTTAATTACTATTGTTGCAGCTATTAACATTTTTGTCATGCAAAGTACGAAGAAAGGCGAGGTTAAGACAGGTACTGTAAGTTTCGAAAAGGTATCAGAACGTAAACTTAATAATACGAAGTTAATTTCCGGACAAGTGAAACCAGGAAATATTGAAGGATTCTACACAGATTCGACTAAAGGAAAAGTGAAGGATATTACGGTAAAAGAAGGACAAGAGGTAGAAAAAGGTACGAAGTTATTCTCTTATGATAATGAGGAAATTAATTTAAAGATGAAACAAGCTGAGCTTGATCAAAAGATGGCAGATATGCGATACAATCAAAGCAAGAAGAAAATAGATTCATTGAAGCAAGAAATTAAGAAGACAAAAGATAGCGGTGCTACTACAGAAATCATAAATCCACTGGAAGAGCAACTAAATGAACTAGAAATGCAGCAAAAGACAACTGAGCTTGAGAAAGAAAAAGGAAAGTTGCAAGCAGAAGAATTAAAAAAGCAACAGAAAGAACTTACGATTTATAGTAATTTTGCTGGTGTTGTTCAAAAGTTAGATAAAGATGCTGCACAAAGCTCATCTCAAGCGGTAGGTGGTCAGGGGAAAGCATTCTTACAAATTGCTTCTAAAGATCCGTTCCAAATTCAAGGGACGTTAACTGAGCTTCAGAAGTCACAAATTCAAAAAGATCAAACATTTACTGTAACGGCGAAAGCAAATAATAAGAAGAAATGGACAGGTAAGATTACAGAGGTAAGTGAGTTTCCAACAAGTGCAGAGATGGCTCAAGCCGGTGGTGTAGGTGAGGCAACTCAAAATATGTCTCAATATACATATAAAGCAAGTCTTGATAGTCAAGATGGTTTATCTCCAGGTTATCACGTTTCTCTACAAGTAAATTTAGGGAATAAGAAGATGGTTGCTGTTCCAACTAAGAGCATTGTAGAAAAGGGCGATGATGCATTTGTTTATGTTGAGGATAAAGGAAAGCTTCGTAAACAAAATGTGAAAAAAGGATCTACTGATGGAGACTGGACAGAGATTGTAGAAGGCGTAACAGTGGGGCAAAAGGTGGTTAAAAATCCTTCCGAAGATGTGTATGACGGAATGGAAGTGAAAGAGAAATGATTACGTTAAATCATATTGCTAAAACGTATTATCAAGGAAAATTGGCAGTGCCGATTTTGCACGGTATTAGTTTAACGATTCAGAGTGGTGAATTTGTTTCGATTATGGGGCCGTCTGGTTCTGGTAAGTCGACGCTTATGAATATTATCGGTTGTTTAGATCGTCCAACAGAAGGCGAATATATGCTGAACGACGTGAATATCCTAACAGCAGATGAGTCAAAACTTGCTTTAATTCGTAATGAATATATTGGTTTTGTGTTTCAGCATTTTAATTTGCTGCCGCGTCTTTCAGCAGTGGAAAATGTTGAGCTTCCGCTCGTATATGGTGGCGTGAAGAAAGCGGAGCGTCGCAAGCGTGCTTTGGAGGCGTTAGGTAAAGTTGGATTGGCAGATCGTGTGCATCATTTACCAAATGAGTTATCAGGTGGACAGAAGCAGCGTGTAGCGATTGCAAGAGCGATTGCAAATAATCCAACGTTCATTATGGCCGATGAACCGACTGGTGCACTTGATACGAAGTCTGGTGAGCAGGTCATGAATATTTTCACGAAGCTTAATGCAGAAGGCACGACGATTGTTATGGTTACGCATGAAGAGGAAGTAGCAGCGTATTCGTCCCGCCGCATTGTACTGCGGGACGGGAAAGTTACAGAAGATAGAAGGTGTGCGGTATGAGTTTACTAGATAGTATAAAAATTGCCCTGTCTTCTATTTTAGCTCATAAACTACGTTCTGCTCTTACGATGCTCGGTATTATTATCGGAGTAGGTTCGATTATTACTGTCGTTGCAATCGGACAGGGCGGGGAATCGATGCTGAAATCTCAATTTGCTGGTTCAGGTAATCAAACTGTTCAAATTCATTATAGTGCAGATATGAATGATCCTTTTGGTATGGAAATGGTAGAAGCACCGAAAATAACTGAAGAAGATATTTTTGAAATAAAAAAAATCTCAGAGATCACACATGTTGTGACAACAAACTCAAGCATGGAACCACTTGATATTGAAGATAAAAAAGAAATGGTAAGTATTACTGGATTAGATAGTGAGTACTTTGCAGTAAATAAAGTAAAGTTGTTAAAGGGACGTTCTTTACAAGAATCAGATGTGGACCAAGGTAATAACGTTGTCATGATTAGTAAACAAATGGAAGAAAAGGTATTTAAGGATGCCAATCCAGTAGGTAAAATTATTGAAATAAAGGGACAACCAATGCAAATTATTGGTATCTACAAATCAGATAGTGAGTTTATGGGAATGGGAACATCAGAAATATTAATTCCAATTTCATTATGGCCAATACTATATGGGAAAGATGAAATTCAAAATATTTCTGTTCAAGCCAAAAATGTAAATGATTTAGAGAAAGCAGGTAAAAAAGCTGCCGATGTCTTAAACAGCCGCAAACCAAGTGACGCAACTGGTAAATACGAGGTTCTAAATTTAAAAGAACTTCAAGAAGGCATTTCAAAGATGACAGGGATTATGACAATGATCATCGGTGGTATCGCTGGTATTTCACTAATTGTTGGTGGTATCGGTGTTATGAACATCATGCTCGTATCTGTAACGGAGCGTACACGTGAAATTGGTATACGTAAAGCACTTGGTGCAACGCGCAGCAAAATTTTATTACAGTTCTTAATTGAAGCAGTTATGTTAACGCTTCTTGGTGGGCTGATAGGAATTGGGCTTGGTTATGGTGGTGCATATATTGTTTCCACGTTTGCAAAGTGGCCACCACTTGTTTCATGGGAAGTTGTCATAGGCGGCGTATTGTTCTCAATAACACTCGGCGTTATTTTCGGATT
This sequence comes from Bacillus sp. FDAARGOS_527, assembly GCF_003812125.1. NCBI lineage: Bacteria > Bacillati > Bacillota > Bacilli > Caryophanales > Bacillaceae > Bacillus > Bacillus sp. FDAARGOS_527. Next base: position 4,997,871 of record NZ_CP033795.1, on the reverse strand, counting down.
AATTCCAGCGAACAAAGCTGCAAAATTAGATCCAATTGAAGCACTTCGTTATGAATAAATTACTAGTGTAGTAGGAATGTTATTCTCTATTACACATACCCATTGTTTTAGTAGGCATTTCACATCCTCGAGAATAAAGAGGATGTGAAACTCCCCCTTATAACCATTTATATTAATATAAAAATGTATTATAAAGGAAGTGAGTTTAAATAAACAGAAAGTTGGCGAAGAAAAACCGCCTTTACTTAAAATGATTACAGATCCTGGAGTACAATTCGAATGAGAAAAAATTTGAGACATGTTCTTCTTATTAGCACTGCTACAAGTTCTTTTTGGTAGTTGCAGTGCGTAATATTATGTATACATCAACAGCGATTGTTAAGATTAAAAATCATTAGGTCATTATTAAGTTTTTATGATGTTTTTTCGAAATAATACTCCTTATACAACTATTATTATCATTAGTGGTCTTATTAAGGCTATTTTAAGTTTAACTTCATTTGGCAGAACAACTAAATAAACGAGTTTAGGCTCATTATTTACTAAAGGTACATTTGCATATAGAATTAGTAGTACAATTTAAACATCCTATGTATCAAATTTAACTGTTTTTTGTTTAGGGTTATAAATTGGATTAAGTAAATTAAAATTTGCTATTCCAATTCTCATCTTCTTTATATTCAAAACTACGTTTTCATTTGCACTTGTTGTATTAATAACAAAGTTTTTACCGGATACGCCGACATAGATAAGATTATCTTCATGACAGTATACAATTTGTCACATTAGTAACCGATTAATTTGTTTCGAAACGTATAATTTTCTTTTTTGATATGGTGACTCTTTGTTACAATAACAGCATTCTAAGTTCGATTAAAAATTGAGCAGACTTCTTGCATATAATTCTACTTCCCCTCCTTATTAATTACATTTTCAACAAATAATTTTAAATCGTCCCAACGCTCTTTGAATTTATCCAATTCCTTTTCCCCCATTTTTGATAACGCATAGTACTTTCTTTTTGGACCAGTCGTAGATTCCCTTAATACACTCGTAACTAATCCTTCTTTTTGCATACGTAATAATAATGGATATATCGTCCCTTCACTAAAAGAGTGAAAGCCATAGTTATGTAATTTTTCCTTTAATTCGTAACCGTATATTTCCCCTTCTTGAATAATGGATAAAATACATCCATCTAAAACACCTTTTAACATTTGTGTTGATTTTTTCATTTCATTCCCCTCTCTTCTGTTAACTTTTAATACAAGTGCTTTAAACATAAACATAAAAATAACATACGATAACTTGTAATGCAAGGTATAATGAACGTAACTTTTAAATTTCCATTCATAAAAACAGAACGATTTTTATAGTATTTATTAGATATATGTTTGTTAATAGCAAATACCTTTGTTAACTTATTTTTGTATTAATTTTCTTAAATTTATTATATTAACCTTTCATCAATTGAGATTCCTGCTGGAAAAAACCTAAATATTTCCTCCTAAAAATGCACATGAATCATTGATTATTTTAACTTTTCCATTTTAGGTAATTTATTAATTTTACAAAGGTGGACAATTCCTCTAAGTTGTCTCCTCAAGTAGCTTCTACAAGTATTCTTTTCCCTTAATCGGAGAAATACCATTCCTTCGTTTGTTCTTATATGGCCGCTCTTTATAGAACAGAGTACTTCAGCTGATAAAGAAAAAGACCACTTTAATGTGGTCTTGGTTCTAAATTAACTTAAGCAATTCATGCAGATCATTTATTATTCTTTCTTGCGCCCACCAGAATAATATTATGAGCATCCCTTAAATCTAATTTTTCAAAAATTTCATTAACTCTTGATAACTCTTGTTCTGAAGAATTAAATATTACTTTTATTAATTTCTTATATAACAATCACCGAAAACATTAAACTCCTTTATAAGATCAAAAAAATAATTTAAAGAATTAACTCCATTTGGAATAACCTTTATTCCAAATGGAGTTTTTAAACTAACTGCTAAATTAAATTTTATGATCTCATTTTAATCAAATTTTAATTTCTTTAATGCTTCTGCGAATGCATTATTTAATGGTTCTTCTTCTTTTTTCTGTTGTTTCATATACTTTTGAACGTCGCGTTTATCCGCTTTGTTTCCAGATTCTTTTTTACGTCGCTCTTGGAATGTCGATAACTTCTCGCGATAGCCACATTTACATGCAAAGATTTGACCTGCACCTTCACCACGTAATTCTAGTTTCTTCTTACATTGTGGGCAACGAGCGTTTGTTGTACGAGATACATTTTTACGATGACCGCATTCACGGTCTTGGCATACGAGCATTTTTCCTTTTTTGCCGTTTACTTCTAACATTGGTTTACCGCAGTCCGGGCAAGACTTCGTTGAAATGTTGTCATGTTTATATTTTTTATCACTCGATTTAATTTCAGAAACAATTTCTTTCGTATAGTTCTTCATTTCGGAAATGAATACTTCTTTTTTCAGTTTCCCCTTTGCAATTGCCTCTAGCTTTTGTTCCCACTCACCAGTTAGTGTAGGTGATTTTAACTCTTCTGGTACTAAATCAAGTAATTGACGACCTTTTGAAGTAATGTGAATATCTTTACCACGTTTTTCAATTAAAAATGAATTGAATAGCTTGTCGATAATATCAGCACGCGTTGCTACAGTACCTAATCCACCAGTTGATTTTAACGTATCAGCAAGTTGTTTATTTTGCGTATCCATATATTTCGTAGGATTTTCCATTGCTGAAAGTAAAGTCGCTTCGTTAAAACGTGCAGGTGCTTTCGTTTGGCCTGATGTTTGCATAATTAACTTTACAGTTAATGTATCGCCTTTTTCGATACGAGGTAAAAGCTGCTCTTTTACGTCATCAGTTACATCATCATCCTCAAATCGATTTTCATATACTTCCTTCCAACCAGCATGTAAAATCGTTTTTCCGCGTGCAATGAACGTTTCGTTACCAACTTTGGTACGTAATGTTAGTTGCTCGTATTCGAATGCTGGGAATAAAACAGCTAAGAAACGTTTTACAACTAAATCATAAATTTTGCGTTCTTTATCTGTGAATGCTGAAAAGTTAACGTATCCTTCTGTTGGAATAATCGCATGATGATCGCTCACTTTACTATCATCAACAAATGATTTATTAGGTTTGATAGGCTTTTGTAATACTTTATGTGCTAAAGGACGGTATTCTCCAACACCACATGCTTTTAGACGCTCTGGAAGTGTTCCAACGATATCAGATGAAATGTAGCGTGAATCTGTACGAGGATACGTTAGCACTTTATGTTGTTCATATAATTTCTGCATAATGTTTAATGTTTCTTTCGCAGAGTAACCAAACTTTTTATTGGCATCACGTTGCAATTCAGTTAAATCGTAAAGACCAGGAGAGAATGACTTCTTCTGCTTTTTATCAATTTCCACAACAGTGGCATTTTGTTTATCTAGATTTTTTACAATATCATCGATTTTTTCTTTATTAAAACTACGGCTATTACCATTTGCATCTTGCCAAGTTAGTTTTAACCTATCGTTTGTTTGCGCTTCGATACCGTAGTATGTTTGAGCCTTAAAGTTTTTAATTTCATCCTCACGACCAGCAATAATAGCTACAGTTGGAGTTTGTACACGCCCACAGTTTAATTGAGCATTGAATTTTGTTGTTAATGCACGGGTAGCATTTAAGCCAATATACCAATCTGCTTCAGAGCGGGCAACGGCTGAGGCATATAAATTGTCATAAGCTTTACCTGGTTTTAAATTATTAAAACCATCTTTAATTGCTTTGTCTGTTACAGAAGAAATCCATAAACGCTTAATTGGTTTATTTACTTTTGCTTTTTCAATTATCCAACGTGCGACTAATTCGCCCTCTCTTCCTGCATCGGTAGCCACAATCAGCTCATTAACATCATTTCGAGTAAGTTGATGTTTCACAGCATTAAACTGTTTTCCCGTTTGTTTTATAACAACTAATTTCATACGTTCTGGAAGCATTGGAAGATCTTCAAGAGTCCATGTTTTATACTTATTATCATAAGTCTCAGGATCTGCAAGCGTCACTAAATGCCCAAGAGCCCAAGTCACGATGTATTTGTCACCTTCTAAAAATCCATTACCTTTTTTTGTACACTTTAATACTTTTGCTATATCACGTGCAACTGATGGTTTCTCAGCAATTACTACACTCTTTGCCATTTATTCAAACTCCTTTACTAACTATATACCGTTTAATATACCACAGTTTTCAAGAAGAGCAGTAAGAAGCACCTTATATATCAGTCATAATTGACATGACTCGTTTAAGAATCACTAAACAGAAGCATTAAAGAAATTAAAATTTGATTAAACAAAAAGGTTCCTACCTCTATCGGTAGGAACCTTTTATGTTAGTGAATGATTTTACTTCCTTTTGCGTTCTCAACGAATTTTTCGCTCGATTTGTTAATTGGTGTTTTCAATAATAACGCAGCTACAATCATAACTACTACGAAAGCACTTAATACAAGTAAATCTCGCGTTACAATATCCCACAGCATTCCGCCTACTGTTTCACGAATTGCACTAATTGCATATGTGAACGGTAAGAACGGATAAATTGCTTGGAAGAATTTCGGTGTCATTTGAATTGGGAATGTTCCGCCCGATCCTGCTACTTGCAGTACAAGTAAAATGATCGCCATCGATTTCCCAACGTTTCCAAAAATAGAAACGAGTGAGTATACGATACAAACGAAGACCCCACCAATAAATAAACTAAATAATACAAACCAGAACTTATCGACTACGTACGTACCGAGTAAGAATATATCTCCCATCGATACGATAAACGCTTGTGAAAGACCTATCGTTAAGAATGTTAATAAACGTCCGAAGTAAATTTCATGGCTCTTATAATTCGCGCCCTCTTCATGTACTTCTACTGTTAATAATGAAACCATTAATAATGCGCCTACCCATAATGCAAGCACTGTATAGAATGGTGACATCGCTGAACCGTAGTTCGGCATCGCAAATAATTTATTCTCTTTTAAATTTACTGGATTCGCAAAGTAGTCACTTTGCTTCTCAACATCGTTTTTCAATAAGCGTATGATGTCTTTTAAATCCTCTTCAGATTCAAAATCACGAATTTTATCTGCCAATTCTTTAATCTTTTTCTCAGTAGCTGGCATTTCAGCTTTAATGTCTGTTAATTTCTTTTTACCATCTACTAAGCCTTTTGATGAATCTTCTAGTATTTTTTTAACATCTGGAAGCTTTTTGTCTGCTTCTTTTAAAATTTGAGATGTGTTTTTAGACATCTCTTTTGTACGAGCAATTGCTTCATTAAAGTTTGGAACGATTTCTGAATCGTATTTAGCTAAGATGTCACTTATTTGGGCCGAAGTACTTTTAGATACTGCGTTAATACTTTCAATAACATCTGCTGCTGGCTTTTGACCTTTATTAATAGCGTCAATTCCTTTATCAGTTAAATCGATTGCTTTTTGTAAATCATCTTTTAATTTATTCAATTTAGAAATCATGTTATTCGTGTTCTTATCACTATTTACATCCGCTAAAACTTTATTCGTATTTTCCATAACAGGAATCATATCATTAACTAAATTCTTTCCAGCTTGTAACTCTCCTCTTATATCATTTAAAGCTACTTTTGTAGAATCTAATCCGTTAATCCCTTTATTATTCAAGTCTTCTCTTGCTTTGCCAAGCTCCGTTTTTAATCTGCTATAATCATTTACAGCCTTATCATAAGCTTCTCTACCATTGTTTAAAATCTCATTAGCTTTGTTTATATCTTGATTTAAATTTCCTCTCAGTTGCTGAGCATCTTCTTTTACACCTTCAGCCTTGTTTTTTAATTGTTCAGCTGTGCTTACTGCTTTTTCAAAATCCGCTACGAACGTTGCATTATAATCTGTTTCTGCTTGATTTACCAAGTTATTTATTGCGTCTAACTTTTTATTAGCAGCATCTCTTACGTCTTGTTTCACTTCTTGCCCTGTACCAATAATATTGGCAATATCTTTAACGCCCCCATTTGCATTTTCGATAGCTGATTTAAGGCTTGTTAATCTTTCTATTCTCTTTTGGAAGAATTCTTTTCCAAAATCAGTTGATGCCGACTCTTTAAATTTAGTAAAGACATCAATTACATATGAAACACTATCCGCACGATCTTGAAGATTCTCAGAAACCTTATTAAGATCTTGTTTCGCTTTTTCCGGGTCGAAATTACCATTTTGCAACCCGTTTATAACACCTTGTGCATAAGTTGTTCCAACACGTATTGAGCTAAAAACATTATTTACAGTTTGATTAATATTTTTAGCAATGTTTTTATATCCCTCACCATTCACTTGCGGTAATTCTGGAAGCGCTGGTATTTGCGGGATAGTTACATTTGGTAACTCTGGAAGTTTAGATGGATCTGGAAGTGCCAGATTGAAATCAACAGATGGATTTTTTAAGAAATCCGTAATTGCCGCCGCACCATTCAAACCTGTTTGCATTGCAATTAAATTATTCTTAATAGTTCCCGGGGCACGATTCAATGTTTCATCATTTCTCGCAAAGAATGCATCTAAGCTCTTAAGTGTATCCTGACCATCATTAATAACACTCTCTACAACCGGCAATTCTTTCTGCGCTACTTTCACGACATCCTCTGCTCGAGTCGCATCATCTAACGCCTTATCCATAAGTGTATTCATTTCTGGGAACTGCGCTTCTAACTTAAATACAAGATCTTTTACTTTCTCAATACTTGGTAAGTTTGTTTCTAAATCGATTCCAAGGTCATTGAAGATTTTAAAAATCTCACCGTTCGCTGTTTTAACAAAGTTTTTACTAATTTCTTCTGTAATACCTGATGCACCTTTTGCTGTAATCTTCGGTGCAATCGCATTTACCTTTTCATTTACATAGTAATCAAGTTCTGGTTTCTGTGGATTTTCATCCAGAACAGTTGCAATTTTTTCAGAGAAGTCTTTTGGAATTGTAATGCTTGCATAGTAATCCCCGCGTTCCACTCCATAAATTGCTTGTTTTTCATCTACAAATTTCCAACCAAGATTTTTGTTTTTCTTAAGAGAATCTACAATCTCGTCCCCGATATTGATATCTTTCCCTCTTAAATTAGAGCCTGCATCTTGGTTAGAAACTGCAATGGGAACTTCTTTTGTATTTCCATATGGATCCCAAGAAGCTTTAATGTTAAACCATGCATATAACGATGGTAAAATCATTAACCCTACAACAATAACAATTGCAGCCCAATGTTTAGCTACATTCCGTAAATCAGTCTTATAAATACGCCAAATTTGTTTCATAGAAGTTATCACCTAATTATATATTTTTCCTTCTTTAGAAAATGATACATACATTTTGCAATTATATCACTTTCTACATCGTGGATTAACCAAAAACGAACTATTTTTTCCCATTAACTTTAACTTACTACATTATATAACGAAGTAAGTCAAAGTATGAATACAAAATGACCAAATCGGTTTTACATTCAATAATAACAAATATATAGGAAATGTCATAAAAAATACAAGTATTTTCTCTTGGAAATACTTGTATTCCTAAAAAAATCCTCACAGCTTTTTATTATCTGTGAGGATTTCTTCTATTATATATCTACTTGCACTTCTACACCGAAATGATCTGAAATTATATTTCGGTTTGTACCATTAAAAATAACTTTTGAAGAACAAACTTTTTCACTTCGGTTACACAATATTAGATCGATTCGTAAATTATGTTTATTTTCATCCCAACCAGCAATTTCACCTTGGACAGTTGTTCCTTCATCCTTCTCTATTGCTAGTCCATATGTGTCGTACAAACCTTTTTGCATCATATATTCATAACCCTCCCCTTGCAAACGAGCGTTATTATTAAAATCACCCATTAAGAAGGAAAGTTCATTGCTATCTACACGCTCCATCAAACGATTCACTTGATCTTTAAATGATTCTTCTTCATCATTCCACCAACCGAGGTGGCAAGAGTAAAACGTGATGTTCTTACCATTATAAGCAATTGTTGCACTTACAATTTTGCGTGTTTTCCAATACGCTGTATCCTTATTTTCTGAAATAAAGAACGTATCTTCTTTTACAACATTATGCTTCGTTATAATCGCTAATCCTTCTTCATACACATCATAACCAATATGAGAGAAATCCCAAGTAATATTGTAATCTTTTACATGTAACGCTTTTAACTCTTCTAATAGTAAAAGTCCAAAATTATCTTCTTTCTTGTTACCGCATACATTTTTAGCTCCTATCGACTGACTTACTTCTTGCAATGCGATAACATCGTACTCTTCTTCTTGAATGACTTTAGCAAGATATTTTATCTTTTCTATTTGATTTTCTTCTTGCCAAGAGTGACAGTTTAAAGTTAGCAATTTCATATTATTACGCACCTAACATATCTTGAATGTCTGACTTTAATACGTCAGCTTTCGGGCCATATACCGCTTGTACACCTTTATCTTTTACGATAAGTCCTAAAGCACCATTTTGTTTCCACTGCGCTTCTGGTGCAACAACATCTAAATCTTTTACTGTTACACGTAAACGTGTCATACAAGCATCTACGTCAGCAATATTTTCTTTTCCACCTAATAAATCAATAACCTTTGTTGCTAATGAACCATCTTGTACATTTCCTGTTCCTTCTGATGCCTCATCTTCATTATCAATATAGTTACCTGCACGTCCTGGTGTTGGTAAGTTGAACTTTTTAATTAAGAAATTGAATAATGTAAAGTTCAGACCGAAGAATACTAATGAAACGATAACGAAATTGATTAAATCTCTAGTTAATCCTGCATTAACCATCATCGGTGTACGAGTAATTAACTCAATGAATCCGAATGCGTGAACACGTAAGTTAATTAAATCTGCTAATGCGAATGCAAGTCCTGTTGTAATTGCATATACAACATATAATACTGGAGCAATAAACATGAACATGAATTCAATTGGTTCTGTTACACCTGTTAAGAATACTGCTAATGCTGCTGATAAGAACATTGGTTTATATTTTGCACGTTTTTCTTTATCAACATTACGGAACATCGCGAAAGCAATACCCATTAATGCTGCTGTTGAACCGATAACTTGTCCAGCTTTGAAACGAGCTGGTACAACATTATTTAATAGATCGTTATATGCTTTTGTATCTCCATTTGCTAATAAGTTATTTAAATCTGTAATCCATGCAAGCCATAAAGGATCTTGTCCTGCTACAACTTGTCCAATTTTTGAGCCAGTTAACATCGTATATGTTCCACCTAGCTCAGTATAGTTCATCGGAATTGTTAACATATGGTGTAAACCGAATGGTAATAGTAAACGCTCTAACGTTCCATATACAAATGGTGCAACAATTGGTGCACTATCTTTTGAAGCTGCAATCCAGCGACCAAATTCATTTAATCCACTTTGGATGAATGGCCATAAAAGTGATAATACAATTGCAGTTACTGTAGACCAAACAATTACAACGAATGGTACGAATCGTTTTCCGTTAAAGAATGCTAATGCTTGTGGTAGTTTGTTATAGTTATAATATTTGTTATATAAAGTAGCTCCTAAGAAACCTGTGATAATCCCTACGAAAACCCCCATGTTTAATGCTGGTGCACCAAGTACAGAAGTAAAGTAATCTTTTACAATTAAGTTCCCTGCTAATACTGAAGAAACTTTCGCTTTTGAATCCGCTAACATTTCAGCGTTTACGCCAAATATAGCTCCTGTAATTCTGTTTGTTAAGACGAATGCTAATAGCGCTGCAAATGCGCCACCTGCGCGATCTTTCGCCCAAGATCCCCCAATTGCTACTGCGAATAAGATGTGTAGATTAGTAATAATTGCCCAACCGATGTCTTCCATTACGCGAGCGATTGTATGAACTGCGTTAATATCCCCAGCAGACATTCCAATTAACTTACCGATAGAAATCATTAAACCAGCTGCTGGCATTACAGCTACAACAACTAATAACGCTTTCCCGAACTTTTGCCAAAAATCAAAAGACGTAATTTTCATCTGTTCTTCCTCCCCTTTATTTATAACAACATAATGATTTAAATTATAATTTCCGTTTCTATTGTGAAAACGATTCCTTATGTTACTTCATTTTTATCTTTACGCAACCGTTTTCATAAATCTATTTTAATAAAAGCGTTTTCACTTTGCAATAGAAATTTATTATTTTTCATAAAAAAAGATGCTCTAAGAGCATCCTTTTTTATTATGAAATACGATAAACCCTTGTTTCATAAGGCTTTAACGTGATTGAAGTTACTTGTTCATGTTCCGCAACTTCATAGTTATTTAAAAGCAAACGTTTGCGTTCTAGTGCAAATAAATCCTCATTATACACAGCTTCCTCTTTTGAGATATTACTAATTACGACTATTTTTTCATCGTTTAATGTACGAGTATATGCATAAATTTGCGGATCATCTTCTAAAAGTAAATCGTACGTACCGTAATTCAGTACATCGTGCTCTTTTTTCAAGGCAATCATTTTCTTATAGAAATTGAAAATAGAGTTTTCTTCATTTTTCTGCTTTTCAACATTAATCTCTTTGTAGTTTTGATTCATACTAAACCAAGGTGCACCTGTTGTGAAGCCAGCATTCATCTCATCGTTCCACTGCATAGGTGTACGTGAATTATCGCGGCAAGAAGCCCATATAATTTCCATCATATCTTGATGGGATACGCCCTCTGCAATTTTCTCACGATATAAATTTTTAGTTGCAACATCATCGTAATCTTCAACATTTGGTAATTGGACATTTGTCATCCCAATTTCTTGTCCCTGATAAATAAACGGTGTACCGTGCATAAAGAAGTACATTGCGCCTAGAGCCGTTGCACTTTCACGCCAATATTGTTTATCATCTCCCCAAGTTGAAACGATACGCGGCTTATCGTGATTCTCAATATATAAAGCATTCCATCCTTTATTTTCTAACCCTTTTTGCCATTTCGTTAATACCTTTTTCAGCCCTACAACATCAAGATCTTTCTTCTTTTCTGCATCCCATAAACTTAAATGTTCGAATTGGAATACCATATTGAACTTACCTTGCTCTTCTCCAACCCAAAGCTCAGCATCTTCAATCTTAACGCCATTCGCTTCACCAACAGTCATAATATCGTACTTAGAAAACGTATTTTCTTTTAATTCTTCTAATAAAGGTTGAATACCATCCACATTCATATGTTTATCAAAAGATGGAACATACTTTAGTCCTCTTGGATTTGGCATATCTTTAAAGCCGTCTTCTTTTTTAATATGGCTGATTGCATCTACTCGGAAACCATCAATTCCTTTATCAAGCCACCAATTAACTGTATCGTATAGCACTTCTCGAACTTCTTTATTCTCCCAGTTTAAATCTGGTTGTTTACGCGAGAATAAGTGTAAATAATATTGTCCTGTTACTTCATCATACTCCCATGCCGAACCATTAAAAATACTTTCCCAGTTGTTTGGTTCTGCACCATCTTTACCATCATGCCAAATATACCAATCACGCTTCGGATTGTCTTTAGATGAACGAGACTCAATAAACCATGGATGTTCATCACTTGTATGATTAATAACTAAATCAATAATAAGCTTCATATCACGTTTATGAACTTCATCTAGTAAAGCATCAAAGTCTTCCATCGTCCCAAACTCATCCATAATATCTTGATAATCACTAATGTCATAACCATTATCATCATTAGGTGACTTATACATTGGACAAATCCAAATTACATCTATTCCTAAATCTTTTAAATAATCCAGTTTCGCAATAATACCTTGTAAATCTCCAATACCATCGCCATTTGAATCCATAAAGCTACGTGGATAAATTTGATAAGCAACCGCTTCTTTCCACCATGTCTTATTCATAGTCATTCTCTCCTTTTGCATCCCATCGGAATTTTATGCAAACGTTTTCGTAACACTATCATAACAAAATATGAATAGTTTGCAACTGTTTTCATTGAACTCTATGTAGTTTCTTTATTCTTATGCTTTATTTATTTCTCACAAAGGCAAATCTCATTCTTCTCATCTCCTTGTCCACGCTTATTACAAACCTTATTCATATATAAAAAAGGAAGAACAAAAATGCTGTTCTTCCTTTTCACATTGAAAATCTTTCAATTGTCTGTTTCAATTCTGTTGCTTGTTTCTCTAGATCCTTTAATAATTGATCGATTGCTATCATATTTTTAGATTGTTGCAACGTCACACGTGCTACTTCTTGTGAACCAGCTGACGTTTCTTCAGCAATTGCTGCTACGGCCTTTGTTTGTGCTCCTGTTTGATGAATGTGGTTCACTTGTTCATTCATATAACCACTAATTTGCTTCGTTGCATCCGCTACTTCCATAACACTTGATGACATTTCTTTTAAAATTAATTCCGTAGCCTCCCCACGTTTCGCCTCTTCTTTAGCTATTTTCACTTGTTCTGTCATTTTCATTGCAACTTGTTGTACTTCCTCTTGCATATTTCGTAATAACTGCGATATATTTCTTGCAGAGTGGTCACTTTCATCTGCAAGTTTACGTACTTCTTCAGCTACAACGGCAAAGCCCCGTCCATGCTCTCCAGCACGAGCAGCCTCAATAGAAGCATTAAGTGCTAATAAATTCGTTTGGCTAGCAATCTCACTCACAACAGATACAATATGTTCTACTTGTTTCATTCTTTCCTCTAACTTCTGTACATTTTGCATTGAATCTTCATTTTCTTTCGCCAATGTTTGAATACCTTTAATTAAAGACGTAAAGACACGAGTACTATGCCCTAAAGCTTGAACCATTTCTGAAGACAACTCATCAGACTGTTTAGCTTTCTCTTCTACTTCACTTGCAATAGAAGTTGTTGTATCAACAGCGGAAACAATCGCTTGAATTGATGCCGCTGATTGCTCAGCGCCAGAAGAAATCTCTGCAAGAGTTTCAGAAACACCTTGTGCTTGTTTCGTTGCTTCGCCTGTTTGTTTTCTAATTTGCTGTACTTGATTGTTTGTATACGAAAATGTTGTATCAATATTTTTTACCATGCCCCTTAAGTTCCCAAGCATCATATTAAATGCAACACTTAAAGATTTAATTTCATCATCAGTCTTCGGTAACGGAACATCTTCACGAATGTCTCCTTCAGCCGCTTTTCTCGCCGCCTCCTCTAACTTTCGAAGCGGTTTAATTAAAAATATGGCTGCTCCATATGCTAAAATTCCAGACCATACTACTCCTAATAACATAACGATAATATTATATGCAGTTTGACTTACATAACTTTGAAAATAATCATATATCACATAAATAAAAAATATACTTGTTGAATATGTAATTAAAGCTAAAACTGTAGTGAATAGCATAAGTTGTGTACGTAAGCCAAAGGAAAATGTCTTCCTTTCTTTTTCCATCTCTTCTTTCCCCCTTTGTATAAGTAATATAAGTACTACCTATATATTATTATCCATATTTTCATTATAGAAGGATATAGAGATTTCAAAAAATTATTATTTTCTTTAATATCAAATCCACGAAAAAAATAAAGGATTCTGACAATTTGTGACTAATAACAGAAATAAGGGGCAACATTTGTAAAATATATTTTTGACTGGGGGTTTTGTATGATTCAGGTTCGAAATCTAGTAAAATCATTTGGCTCACTTGACGTTTTAAAAGGAATTGATTTAGAAGTACAAGAAAAAGAAGTTGTCGTTTTAATTGGTGCCAGTGGTTCCGGTAAAAGTACATTACTTCGCTGTCTTAACTTTTTAGAAATGTACGATGAAGGTGAAATTCACTTACAAGGTGAACGAATTGATCCAAAGCATTCAAATTTAAACAAAGTCCGCGAAAATGTCGGTATGGTTTTTCAGCACTTTAACCTCTTTCCTCATATGACCTCACTAGAAAACATCATAGAAGCACCTATTCATGTAAAAAAATTAGAAGCAGCAAATGCAAAAGAAATCGGAAATCAGCTTCTGCAAAAAGTCGGCCTACAAGATAAAGCAGATGTAACGCCCCATCTCCTATCAGGTGGTCAAAAACAGCGTATTGCTATTGCACGAGCTCTTGCTATGAATCCTAAAATTATGCTATTTGATGAACCTACCTCAGCTTTAGACCCTGAACTTGTTGGAGAAGTATTGCAAGTTATGAAAGAACTTGCTGAAGAAGGAATGACCATGGTTATTGTTACTCATGAAATGAATTTCGCAAGAGATGTAGCTGATCGCGTCATTTTTATGGATGATGGAAAAATTGTAGAAGATGCTCCGCCAGCACAATTCTTTTCAGCTCCATCACATGAACGAGCGAAACAATTTTTACGTAACGTTTTATAATATAACTTCTGTTTCAAACGAAAAGAAATACATTCATACGGTGCACAACTAATCATCTAAATAAAATATTTCAATAACATACTTAAAACCATCCGTATGATCAATATATAGGAGGGGTTTTATGAAAAGAAAACTATTAACCATTGTTGCGAGTATTACATTATGCACATCCTTTATACTAGGAGCCTGTAGTAAGGAAAGTGCTACTACTTCTTCAAATGGTGAAAAAGAATTTCGTTATGCGATGAGTGGCTTATATAAGCCTTTTAACTATAAAGAAAATGACGGAAAACTTGTCGGTTTTGATGTAGAACTAGGTGAAGCACTTGCGAAAAAAATGAATATGAAACCAACCCCTATTACAAATCCATGGGAAACGCTAATCCAAGGTCTCAAAGCGAAAAAGTATGATGTAATACTGGGCAGTATGGCAATTACAGAAGAACGCTTAAAAGCTGTTAATTTCTCAAATCCTTATTATCGTTCTGGTGCCCAAATTTTTGTAGCTAAAAAGAATACATCTATCTCTTCTCCAGAAGATTTAAAGGGTAAGAAAATTGGTGTTGTAAAAGCTAGTACCTTTAAAGACCTTGTTGCAAAACATACAGATCAAATTACAGAATACGATAGCGATATTACTGCACTTATGGACTTAGAGCCTGGACGTATCGACGCAGTAATTACAGATCAAATGGTTGGTTTACGCATGATCAAAGAAGGTAAATCAAATATAAAAGAAGCTGGAAAACCACTAAACCTTGATGAAATGGGAATTGCTATTCGTAAAGATGATAAAGAAATGGTCGAGAAAGTAAATAAAGCTTTAGATGAAATTATTAAAGATGGTACGTATGAAAAAATCAGTAAAAAATGGTTTGGGCGTAATATTCTTGGTGAAGAGGAAAAAACGAAGTAATTTAGCCCTTCAAAGTTTCCATAAATCATGCCCCACTTTGTGTGGGGCATTTCATTCTCTACTAAAATCTATACAATATGAGGTGAAACGCATGTTTGAAATTTTTATCTCTACCTATCCCACACTCTTAAAAGCTACTATTGTCACATTACAATTAACACTAACATCCCTATTACTCGGTTCACTAATTGGATTACTATTTGCTTTCTTTCGAATCTCTAACAATAAAGTTTTAAATAGTATTGCTCACGTATACATCGCCATTATTCGTGGTACACCTTTAATTGTTCAAATCGCCATTCTCTATTTCGGGATTACATCCGTTGTTGTTTTTACTCCTTTTTGGGCAGGAGCCATTGCTTTAGCAATCCATAACGGTGCATATATTACTGAAATTTTCCGAGGCTCTATCCAATCTGTCGATCGTGGGCAAATGGAAGCTGCTCGCTCTCTAGGTATGCCGTATCCTTTAGCGATGCGCCGTATTGTATTACCGCAAGCATTCCGTCAATCTATTCCTCCTTTAGGAAATCAGTTTATTATTGGATTAAAGGACTCTTCCCTCGTTGCATATGTAGGATTGTCCGAATTATGGGGATCAGGTTTATCCATTGCTGCAGGTAACTTCCAACAATTAGATACATACATAATTGTTGGTTTATATTATCTTGTTCTTGTTCTCCTATTCACGTACCTTGTTAACCTTTTAGAAAAACGACTACAACGAAAAGAAACTAGCTCTATACAAACTGTCAAAAAGAAAACAAAAGAAATTTCTCTTTGAGCAAACTAGCAGGTTGAGGTCTATTTCCTTAACCTTTTTTTGTTTCTGCTCCATACTTTTTACTTCAATAATATTTTTCCATGTATAAGAAATTTATCATATTTCCACAGTCTACCTCTTTACACAGCATAAAATTATCCATAATATAGTAAAGATGGGTGTACACGTATAGACATCTTAAATAGTATAAGGAGGTCGCTATGCTAGATTTAATTTATAAAGATTGGCTGAAACAAAGATATCAAATTTATAACCTTCAGCAACTTACAAGCTACATAAATAACCTAACCAGCCTGGCTGAAACATTAGGATTCTATCAATTACAAAAAGATTTACAACAATTATCTACAACTCTAAAAGACTCTAGTTCTGTTTACGATGTAGTCGAGCATATCACAGAAATGATGCTTTCTTTTAAACAGGATGAGCAGCTACTTAAAGTTTACATAATTGGCACTATCCCTGAGGTACTTCATAATACCTCCATTCAATTTGTCGAAAACATAAATAATGCTGATTGTGTTGTTGTATATAAAGAGACTATTCCTCTTCATTTCATACAACAGCCTATCATTTATTTTT
The DNA here is from genome assembly GCF_003812125.1 of Bacillus sp. FDAARGOS_527. Classification (NCBI taxonomy): domain Bacteria; kingdom Bacillati; phylum Bacillota; class Bacilli; order Caryophanales; family Bacillaceae; genus Bacillus; species Bacillus sp. FDAARGOS_527. The sequence goes on along the minus strand of NZ_CP033795.1, from coordinate 4,981,153 downwards.
ATGAGAACGTAGATGATGAACAAATTATGCATCACGTAGTACAAGAGGTGTTACATACAAAATTACCTTTTGAAACAATCCAGAAGAGATTACAAAAATATATGTCAGTATCTCGCCAAACCCCTCCACTATTAGTAGTAACCGCTGACGACTTATTAACAAAATTTATAAAAACTGAATATACAACTTTACTAAACGTATATCATTTCACTAGCGGAAAGCACTTTTTCACAGAAAAAATCTATGAACAGTTTCCATTCTTCATACTAATTGTGGATTGGATGATGCCACAAATGGATGGTTTAGAACTTATTAATCGATTAAAGAGATTGTTGCCTAGTCGACATTTCCGAATTTTTATGACCTCTACTAAATCAACAGCCCACCACCTGGAGGAAGCATTTAAAGCCGGTGCTGATGATTTTATTGAAAAGCCGTTTTCACCTTTAGAATTTAAGGTTCGTTTGGCGCACTTATTAGAAGGAAGGAATGAAGGCTATTGATTATAGTTTCAATTGTACAATCCATAGTTATCTTTTTAATAGTTGCTATTCTTATAGCTTATATATATTTAATTTCACTAAAATTACGTAGTAGAAATTTCAAAAGAAAAAATCATAAATGGAAAGAAGAAAATAGAAAATTTCTATATGAATTTATCATGCATAATAAATGCCATGATTTCAAAATTGAACATACAGCAGATATTCACGCACTAGAATCTCTCTGCATTAAAGCTACACAGCTCGTATCCGGGATTGATGAAAAACAACGCATTCATCATTTATTACAAGTCTATTTGTTTCCCCATTATAAAGAAAAATTAGTTCACGGCACTCATATAGAAAAACAAAATATATTAGATATTATTTCTTTCTTCAAAATAAAAGAGTTTGAAAATGAGGTAAAAGCTATCTGCACTCAAACATCTGGATCTATCCAGCATCAAGCATTTACTACATTAAGTACATTAAACACAAGGCAAGCAATTTTACTTGCTACAAGAGTCCATGACTCTATTCCCATCACTATGATCGCTTTAAGTATTTCTCAAACTGAAAATTTTTCTGTTTGGGTTGAGTTTTTCCATACATTACCTAAACAATTTCAATACGAAATTTTAAATGCAATCGGTACACGGGAAGAGAATAGCTGCTATCTTTTCCTCATTCAAAACTTAACGAATGAAGATGAAGAAATTATTATTCGCTCGTTACATGCTATTTCAAAGTTAATGCCGAAAGCAGAAACAAAAGAGCATGTTAAACATTTATTTAAAAAGGACAGTTGGCAAATTCACCTCATGCTTATTCGTGTAATAAGCCCCTTTAAAGATGAAATGTATTTCCCTTATTTACTAGAACAAGCAGGGCATCAATCTTGGTGGGTACGTCGTGAAGTCCAATATGCAATTCAATATTATTCAAACTGGCAAGAAAAATATATTGAAATTGCCTTACATCACCCTGATCGTTTCGCACGTGAAAGTGCATTAGAGGCTCTAGCACGAAAGGATGTGACAACACATGCATTATCTTGATATATTTTTAAAAATTTCACAATGGCTCTTCTTACTCTACATGGGCGTTGCTATCTTATTCTATACCGCTATATTTCTTATTTCTGCATTCACCTTGAGAAAAAAACGGGAACGTGATGAAAATAGAGAATTACTTCATTATTTGCAGTCTAGTATTACTCGACCTGTTTCTATTATTGTTCCTGCGTATAACGAAGGAGTCACTATCGTATCAAGTGTCCAATCACTCTTAACGTTAGAATATCCTGAGTTTGAGGTAATCGTTGTAAACGATGGATCAAGTGATGATACGTTAGAACAATTAAAAGATCATTTCCAACTATATGAAATCCAGAACGTGGTTAGATTACAATTAGAAACAGAGACCATTCGAAAAACATATCGCTCATCTGTTAATAAACAAATTATTGTTGTCGATAAAGAAAACGGCGGCAAAGCGGATGCTTTAAATGCAGGTATCAACATTTCAAACTATCCGTATGTTTGTTCATTAGATGCTGATTCTCTCTTAGAACGTGATGCACTTATGAAAGCTATGAAACCAATTTATGAATCTCCAGAGAAAGTTATGGTAACTGGCGGAAGTGTTCGTATTGTGAATGGTTCTTACATACAAAATGGTCAAATGATCGAAAATCGTCTTCCAAAACAACCTCTTGCTCTCATGCAAATTATTGAGTATTTGCGTGGATTCTTATTTGGGCGCTTAGCATGGAGCAAGTATAATATTCTTCCTATCATTTCTGGTGCATTCGGTATTTTCGATAAAGGAGAAGTTATTCGTGTTGGAGGGTATCAACGAAAAACTGTCGGAGAAGATATGGAACTTGTCGTTCACCTCCATAAAAAAGCTTTACAAGATGGAGAAGAGAAGAAAATCATTTATAATCCAAACGCAATTTGTTGGACACAGGCTCCCGATGATTTAACAACCTTCCGCAAACAACGGAGTCGTTGGCACCGTGGTTTAGGTGAAACCTTATGGCGCCATAAGGATATTTTATTCCGTCCAAAATATAAAGCTTTCGGTATGATTGCAATGCCGTTTTATTTATTACTAGAATGGCTCGGTCCTATTATTGAAATACTTGGCTATTTACTACTACTATATCATTTACTATTCGATGAAATTTTCACAGAATATGTATTTTTACTGTTAGCTGCTACCGTACTATACGGATCATTCCTATCCGTAGGAGTTGTTTTATTAGAAGAATGGAGTATGAAAAAGCAAAATAGTATTAAAGATTTCACACTCTTACTTCTCTGGTCGTTAACTGAATCATTTTGGTATCGTCCGCTGACTGTTTGGTACCGATTTTTAGGACTATTTCAAAGTCTTTTCCGAATTAAAGGTTGGGGGAAAATGAAACGTAAATCTCTTGAAAACCAATCTTCAGAACGTTTTTGGTGGCTACGAAGAATTGCCTTCATCCTAATTATTTTAGCAGTTATTTTCGGGATAGATGCAACAAAACACCGATTGCAACCAACGCTCCTAAAAAGCACTGCAGATAATATTTCATATGGTTTTAAAGCAGAGCGAAATAAGCAAACCCTTCAGCATTATACAGGAGGCAAATGGGAAGATTGGACAATTAAAGGTGTGAACCTAGGTATGGCAAAACCAGGGGCATTTCCAGGTGATGCTGCAATTACAAAAGCAGAATATAAAAAATGGTTGAAACAAATTAGCGAAATGGGTGCAAATACGATTCGTATTTATACCATTCACCCTCCTGCTTTTTACGAGGCTTTATTTGAATTTAACCAACAAGCAAAACAACCTTTATATTTCTTCCATGGTGTATGGGTTGAAGAAGAACAACTGTTAGAAACAAAAGATGCTTACAAATCAAAAAATGAACTCTTTAAAAATATTGAAAGAACAGCCGATGTAATTCATGGTAATACAACAATCGCTGCTGAAAAAGGACATGCTTACGGCGAATATAATTATGATGTGTCACAATATTTAGCTGGTTGGATTCTGGGGATTGAGTGGGATCCTGACATGGTCATCGAAACAAATAAAAAACATGCTGATAAAACTTCATTTAAGGGGAAATATTTCGAAGCGAAGAACGCCAGTCCGTTTGAAATTTGGCTAGCTGAAGGAATGAATCATATCGCTCAATATTCTATTAGCAAATATGAGACCGCTCAGCCTATCGCTTTTTCCAACTGGGTTACAACAGATTTACTAGATCACCCTGCCGAACCGTTCATCGGTGAAGATGCTGTATCTATAAATCCAAATCATATCTTTGCTAATAAGAATTACCCAAGCGGGGCGTTTGCCTCTTATCACGTGTATCCTTATTACCCTGACTTCTTGAATTTCGATCCAGATAAAACAAATTTCAAAGACCATCGCGGGCAATCCAATAGTTACGCTGCTTATTTAAAAGACTTGCATGATTCACATGAAATGCCTGTTGTTATTTCAGAATTTGGTATCCCAGGATCCCGAGGTATTTCTCATAAAAATATACATGGAAAAGACCAAGGGCATATGAATGAAGATGAACAAGGGAAACGTAATGCAGAGCTCTTCGAAGATATTATTCAGGCGAAATTGGCCGGCGGTATTGTATTCATTTGGCAAGATGAATGGTTTAAATTCTCTTGGAATACAACTAAATATGATAATACGGAAGAACGACCACATTGGAACAACGTACAAGTTCCTGAACAACATTTCGGTTTGCTATCATTTGAATCCCATACTATTAATGTCGATGGTGATACGAGTGATTGGAAAACAAAAACAAAAATTGGAGATAAGAATGGTTACACGACTTTCGTAACACACGATGAGTCCTATTTATACTTATCCATTCATCGTCCAAAAGCTAGACCTCTTGAAGAGGAACCTATTACAATTGGAGTAAACATATTACCTGAACAAGGAAATAAAGAATTTAACGGCCTTTCTATGAAAGAAGGCGCTGATTTTAAAATTGATCTGCACGGCGGACAATCTAATCAAGTACTTGTTGATTCTTACTATGATGTATTCTCTTATGAATTTGGTTTCCAACGAAATCTAGTTCCTTATACAAAACCTGAAAAAAATAGCGGGCAATTCTCCCCTATTTATACAGCATTAAGTTTGCCAATTACATTACCACTTACTCAGGAGCAATTGCCATTTGAAAAATTTAATGTCGGAGCATTAACTATGGGAAATAGCAATCCGGCTAGTGCTGATTACAACTCACTTGCAGATTTTTCTACTCCTGCAAAAGAAACCATTGAGCTTCGAATTCCTTGGATGGTATTAAATGCAAAAGCACCAAACATAAAAGAATTTATTGGTGATATTTATGCAAACGAAGAAATAGATGGTTTAACTACGAAACAAATTATTAACGCAATTGGATTTACAGTTCAAATTGGAGCTGAAAACATTACAACTGCATAAGATGGCGAATATGCTATGTATAACTATTCAAAATGGGGTGATGTTGTCGAATACACATCACGACTCAAGAAGAGTTACTACTACATGCAAAAAGTATATCAAGCTACAAAATAACAAAAAGCAAGCTACCTTTTAGTAGCTTGCTTTTTGTTATTTTGTATATATATTTACTGATTTACTTTTTTAATACTCTCTTCTTCCTCTATATGTTCCTCACGATATGAAATATTATGAGGATCTAGCCCATTTCCTAAAGAACCATAGAAATGCTCTCTATGCGGATCCACTAATTCCCTTCCTTGATAATACACACGTGGTGTATTCCATAGCGCTGCCAAAGCTTTTGTCATCGGCATCTCATGATAACGTTCCGGCCACATTTCTTTAATTTTCTCTTTTACTAACGGGTAGTATTTAGAGCTCATAGCAGGGAACAAATGATGTTCTGTATGATATGAGAAATTGAAATGTAAAACGTCTATCCAACGCGGCACTGTTACTGATAAACAGTTTGCTAACGGATCATTTACTGGAACAATTGGATTTAAGCGGTGATTTGTTGCGATATATGCCATTACAATAAAGTTAGCAATTAACAATGGAATCACATATGCAAATAACCATTTTCCAGGTCCCATAATAAACAATAAACTAATCCAAACAGTCCAAGGCAAAAGAAGTTGAAGCCATACAGATTTTTGATTGGATGACTTAAACTCTTTTATAAAATGAAAGAACATTCGAGTCGAATGCAATGTAAATTGAATTGTTAGTGACAGAAAACTAAAGAATGAACGTACATGAAGAGGCATGCGATATACCCAGCTCAAAAACTTACTCTTTTTAAGCTTCTCAAGTGTAGGCCATGCATCTGGATCATTCTCTTCATGTTGTGTATGAACGTGATGCGTTGCATTATGCCACTTTCGCCAAAGTTTAGGACCTGTTGATAATGGCATAAATGCAATCGCTCCTAAGAAATCACGAAGCCATGCCTTTCTTACAACAGTTCCATGTAAAATCTCATGCCCTAAAAACCCAAGTGAAGCAAAACATAATCCAAGAACGATCGCAATTCCTAGATTAGCCCACACATTCAATTCAAATACACCAATCGATATTAACCCCGCCAATGCCACAAGCAAATAAGCCAGTCCACCAAACAGACGAGTAGGAACTGGTTTAAATGCCTTTTTCGGCAAATGTGGTGATACACGTGCTGCATACCACCCAAACGTATGAAGCTCCTTCATCCTTTTGCCCCTTTCTTATGCCGCGCCTTGCGCAACTTACATATATCAATTCTTGCTTCCAGATTGATTTTACTAGGTGATTAAAAAAGCCTCTATTATAAGGAAAATATACTCACTCTATCGTCACTTACTTTTCGCTTTTATTATCAATGAAAAACATTTCTCTTTTTACTCTCTATCAACCTTTCCACATGATAAATCATATCAATAGAATTTCCACATTGTCAATAACTTTTATGACCTAGTAATAAAAGTTGGTTATATTTTTATAATTATACTTTATTTCACTAAAGAAAAAACATAGATTTTATAAGGTTTCATCCATTATGCATATACGTACTTTGCCATGCTATAGACTCTATCTTATTCAAGAACTCTCTATGTAAACAACAAATACACTCATCTAAATCTAGTTTTACACAACTTCTACCTCTTCATACCGACAACATCTGATAATTATATTAAGATAATTTCATCTTTCTTTTAAATAAAAATAGCCTCCCTCTCAAACAGCACACATGAATTTCATATCATATGGAAATATTAAAAGGAAAATTGTTCTAAATCAGGAGGTTTCCTTAATGACAAGCGATACATTTCCACAATTCCCATCATCTTATTGGATTGAATCTACTCAAATCCCGACTTTTCCCCCTTTATCTGAAAATATAAAGACAAAAGTTGCTGTTATCGGTGCTGGTATTACAGGTATTACTACTGCCTATTTACTTGCAAAAGAAGGCATCGATGTTGTATTACTTGATTCTGGTCTTATTTTAAACGGGACGACTGGGCATACAACAGCAAAGATAACAGCGCAACATGATCTTATTTATGATGAATTAATCAATCATTTCGGTATGGAAAAAGCCGGGCTTTACTATGAATCAAATAATCATGCTCTACAATTTATTAATGAAACTGTGCAAACATATAAAATCGACTGTAATTTCTCAAATGAAGATTCATATTTATATACAACTACCGATAAGGGATTAAGAAGTTTATCGAAAGAATATGAAGCCTATCAAAAATTAAATATACCTTGTGACTATGTTCAATCTCTACCGATTCCAATTCCAGTACAATCTGCACTTGTCATGAAAAATCAAGCCCAGTTTCATCCCCTTCTTTATTTGAAAACATTTTTAGAAAAGTTTGTGGAGATGGGCGGAAAAGTTTACGAACAAACGACTGCTATGGATGTAGAAAAAGGAGATTCTCCACAAGTCATTACAAAGGGCGGACATCGCATTACTTGTGAATATGTTGTCTCTTGTTCACACTTTCCTTTTTATGATGCCAATAGCTTTTTCTTTACGCGAATGTACGCAGAACGCTCTTATGCTCTTGCTATTAAAACAAAAACAGATTATTCAGGTGGCATGTATTTAAGTATTGATGACCCAAAACGCTCCTTACGCTACACTACAAGCAATGGGGAAAAATTAATTTTAATTGGCGGAGAAAGTCATAAAACAGGACAAGGAATAAACACGATGCTTCATTACGAAGTACTTTATTCTTTTGCGGAAGCAACGTTTGGAATAGATGAAGTTCCTTATAGATGGTCAGCACAAGATTTAATTACGCTAGATAAGCTCCCTTATATTGGACATATTAACGAGAGCAATCCAAATATATTTGTTGCAACTGGATATCGTAAATGGGGAATGACAACTGGAACTGCTGCCGCTCATTTACTGAAGGATTCCATTCTAAAAGTAGACAGTCCATATAAAGAACTGTATGCACCATCAGGCTTCCATGCAAATCCAGATATAAAAACGTTCTTCTCCCAAAATCTTGATGTTGCGAAACATTTAATTGAAGGAAAGATTGAAACTGCATTACGTAAACCAGAAGATCTCGAAGTTGGTGAAGGATCTGTCGTACATGTTAACGGGAAACGAGCAGGTGCTTATAAGGACAAAGATGGAAAATTACATATTGTCGATACAACTTGTACACATCTCGGCTGCGAAGTTGAATGGAATAATGGTGATTGTACTTGGGACTGTCCTTGCCACGGTTCACGCTTTTCAATTGAGGGAGATGTTATTGAAGGTCCGGCAGATCAACCGTTAAAACGAGTTGATAATGAGTAAACAAATAAAGAAGTTCAACAGGAATCCTGTTGAACTTCTTTATTTGTTATAAAACCTTTTCATATAAATCCCGATACAAGAAGGAAAATATTAACACCAAATAAAATAATATACTCATCTACAAATTAAAAGGGGTGATTACTATGCAACCTTCAGCTCCACCTCATCTAGAGTCTACAGAAACTATCTTTTCGAGCTCTATTACAAAACTTGTTGTTTTTATTTGTTGGCTAGCTATTCTAGCTGATGGATATGATTTAGGTATTTACGGTGCCGTTCTGCCAAAGCTCCTAGAAGACAAAAGCTGGGCACTTTCGCCGGCACATGCTGGTACAATTGCTAGCTATGCTTTATTTGGTATGTTTATTGGCGCTATTCTAGTTGGAACCATTACAGATCTAATTGGACGGAAATGGACGCTTATATGCTGCTTAGCACTTTTTTCTATCACAATGGGCCTAGCTGCACTTGCTCCTTCTCCCGAATTATTTGGTTTATCTCGGTTTATCGGAGGAATCGGATTAGGTGGTGTTATTCCAACAGCTTCAGCACTTACTGTTGAATATTCACCAAAAAAGCGACAATCTTTTATTTATGCTCTTATGTTTACTGGCTATCCTTTAGGGATCGTGTTAGGCGCTATTTTGTCGATGTTTATGTTAGAAGGTTTCGGATGGAGAACTATGTTTGGCATCGGAATGATTCCACTACTCCTTATTCCTTTCATTATTCGTTATTTACCTGAATCCATTCAATTTTTATTATCACGTAATCGCCAAAAAGAAGTTGACCAAATCCTTAATCGTTTTCAAATTGAATTCTATGTGAAAGATGAAACGCATCAACCCTCATCTAATATGCGAAAGAGAAATGGATTTCTTACTTTATTCTCAAAAGAATACAGAAAAGCAACGCTGCTCTTTTGGATCACTTATATAATGGGTATGTTTTTAATATACGGTTTAAATACTTGGTTACCTCAGATGATGCGACAGGCAGGATACCCTCTTGGATCTAGTTTATCATTCCTACTTATGCTAAATATTACTGCCGCTATCGGTGCATTATTTGCTGGAGCAATCGCCGATCGTATAGGAGCTAAAATTGTTATTAGCATCTCCTATCTTATGGCAGCTATATGTATTGGACTATTAACAATTAAACCATCTGTTACAATCATCTATCTTTTAATTGGTCTTGCTGGAATTGGATCAGTTGGCATTACTCAAATATTAAATGCATATGTAACACAATACTTCCCATCACATATCCGAGCTACTTCCTTAGGCTGGGGACTTGGACTTGGCCGAGTTGGCGCAATTACTGGTCCTATTCTTGTCGGTATTATTATGACAATGCAATATGACTTAGCATGGAATTTTTACTTATTCTCATTTGCAGGTCTTCTTGCAGCTATATCTGTTTTCTTTATTCCTACAAAATAAAAAGAGCACAAACTTACTTGTGCTCTTTTTCGTATACCGCAAACAACATATCTCGAAACAATGTATTTAAACTCTCAATATCGATCCCTAATCCCTTTTCAATTCCTTTTACGTATTGCTGATAGTAATGAATTTGTTCTTCTAAAAATTGATTCAACACCTCAATTTTCAATCCAACATCTAATTCAGTACCTGCCTTTTTCTTTATTAACAACCGTTCAATTTCATCTAATACGCTACGCTCTATTGATAATTCTGTAATTAATCGATCGAATTCTACAGGAGGCAAAGTTATTTTCTCCTCTAGCCACTTACAAGCCAAAATAGGACGCAATACATAAAAGTACTTTTTCAATTTTACATTCTCACCTTGCAAAAATTCACGATAATTTTTTGAAGCCATATGTAGGTAATGGTATATCGTTGCTTTTGGATCAAAATTCTTTTCACTCATTTGCTGAAGCTTTTCTGGAAAATTAGAGTTTTTCGAATAAAAAATGGGTGATCGAATTCATTCGAGTAAAGCTGGGTTTGACTTTGCAAATAGTTGTAACGCTTTTTTAATATCCCATCCGCTTATATCTAAATCATCACTAATCGGATACTCAATTACATCTCGTTTATCATGAATGGATAAATACCATTCTACCGGGTGCATATAAACGAATCTAACATCATAATCACTATCTTTTGATGGAAATCCCCATGCACGACTCCCTGACTCCACAGCGAATAAAATTTTTACATCATTTTCTTTCTCAATTCGTTCTAACTCCAACTTAATTTTCTCTCTCATTTCATACCCTCTCCATTTTTTGATTATTTCCTTGGAAATTCGACAAATATATTACTAAGTTTACTACATACTAAAATAGCTGTCAGAAAATTTCCGACAGCCTGTCAAAATTCGTTATTTTTTACTTGTTCTTTTCAGTTACACTAACCGCAATTCGTTCAAACTCTTTTTGAATCTCCTCTTTGTATGCATCTACTTTTGAAAAGTCCATAGCAGCAATATAAATTCGTTCTAATTTATCACGAACTGATTTCGCTTTCGCTAAAAAAGACATCGCCTCATTCATTTTTGCTTTATATTGAATAGAGACGTCACGAATTTCCTCCGCATACTTCTCATCCGTCCCTGGTGTTACAATAAGGGCATACATATCTATAATTTCATCACCTTCGCGGCTTGGAAAATATTCATGTGGTGCGGTGCTATCGAAAATCGCAAACCCTAATTCTCTTACGATCACCATATCAAGACTATTTGGATCAAACCCGCAATGATATACTTCAACTTCAAATCCTTTTTCTTCTGCTGCCTTAGCTAATTTTTTGAGCATTGTTGATTTCCCAGAACCTGGGCGTCCTTTTATAAAATAACGATGTGGTAATCCTTCTGTTAAATTAGGAACAAAATCAACTGCTCCTTTCGGTGTAGCTGCTCCTAAAAACCGATGTTTCACAAGCGATTGTTTCCCAACTTTATCTGTAAATAATTTCTGAATGAGCTGCTCGGTTAGTTCGTTCGCTTTATTAAAATCAATATTACTAATATATATTTTCTCCCACTCATCATGTATAACTAATGCCTCGTTAAAACGAGCGTAAGCAGCTTGAAAAGCTTTGCTTGCTTCTGAAACAAATCGTTCAATTTCCACTTTCTGCTTTCTTAACTTATCTGAATCCCAAGCAATTCCTAAATTAATATACTCCTCGACAACTCCTGGCATTTTTGGCTCAATAACATGCGGTGATGTTCCATCAACAATTCCTACTTTTAACTTCGGGATAATGACACCATCAACCGATTTATTATCAGAAGAACAATGTAAAAATTCAATATCATATCCCTTTTCAACCCATTCACGACCTATTACCTTAATTAAAGAAGATTTTCCCGTTCCAGGTCCACCCTTTAAAATAAATAATCTGTTTAGTCCTTTTAAATTCTCTTCATATAAATTATGAAATCCTCTAGCTGTATTTCCACCAGCATAATAATTCAATACATTCCCTGTCACTGCACTCACTCCTTCGCAGCATTCTATTTACATAAGCTACAATATGCGAGCAACTTTATTTGGGTGAATACCTATTTTGTGTTGCACAGAAAAAGGAAATGAATTACAATTTTATTATCACGAAAATTCCGAACTTTAAATTGAATATACCTTTATCAAGAGAGGCAGAGGGACCGGCCCTTTGAAGCCCAGCAACCTCAGTTTATACAAACTGAATAGGTGCTAATTCCTGCAAAATGCATTGCATTTTGAAAGATAAAACGTAACTATTGTGTGCAAAACTCATCTTTCTTGATTATGAAAGGTGAGTTTTTTATATTTCAAAATATATACTTGGAGGTATTTAAAGTGAAAGTAATTGACCTATCCCAAACATTTGAAAACAATATGTCTCAATTTCCTGGAACACCAAAAATCAATTTAGAAGCCATTACAAGTGTTGAAGAGACAGGATATCAAGTTACAGATTTTCATTCTGTCGTTCATGTTGGTACACATTGTGATGCTCCTGCTCATTTCATTTCAGGCGCAACGACTATTGATCAATTGCCCCTAGATCAATTTGTAGGTGAAGCTGTTCTTATTGATGTAACTCATGTACAAGAACGAAAACTACCTAAAGAAGTATTACACAATGCTGACATAAAAGAAGGTGATATTGTCATTTTCCATTCCAACCTATCTAATAAATGGAATACAGAAGCGTATGAACAAGAAGCCTTTTATCTTTCCGAAGAATTAGCTGAAGAATTAGTTCAATTAAAAGTAAAATCTGTCGGTTTAGATTTCATTTCTCCTGACGAGGTAACGACAGAAACATCACCGATTCATCACATACTACTTGGGAATAATATTTATTTAATCGAAAACTTAACAAACTTAGATTCCATTAATGCGAAACGTTTCTTTTTCTCAGCAGCTCCTTTAAAAATTAAAAATAGCGATGGTGCTTTCGCAAGAGCATTCGCTGTAATTTTTTAAGCAAACTATACAAAAAAGCAAAGATCATCATTGACCTTTGCTTCTATTTCTTTTATTTAAACTAAGAAAGAATTGCTCAACGCGAGGACGTAACCAAGCTAAATAATCTTTCTCTTTCTTCTTTGTACAAGCTATTTCTTCCCCATCGACCATTCCGACAAGCTCTAGCTCTAACAGTTGCCTCGTAAATGCTAGCATATTTATTTCTTCTTCCGGATACTCTTCTTTTAATTTCTCCTCAATTTCCCCTAATAAAAAACCGTCACGCATCATTGCCAATGCATCAATCCAAAGTGGCGGCATTTCATATTTTTCTCCTGTAATTGTATCTTTTACAATATAATTCTTTTGCTCTTTTCGAAATTGAATCGTGTGCAAGCATACAGTCGAATTTAATGTTAATTCCATCATACCACCTCTTTCATAATATCTGCATAGAAAAAAGGATGCGCGTGCACCCCTTCTTTTTCTAACACTACCGAACCGTTACATGAATAACAAATCTCATGTCGATATTTTCCTCCATTATAAACGAAGTATTTTATAAAAAAAACCCTTCTCGAAACATTTTATAAAATGTTTATATTTACGCAACAAGAACACTTTTCTGAAAAATATTTTCTTCTAGCGCATTATGCTATCGGTAAAAAAATCTCCACTTTCATTCCTAGCTCTCCGCTACTTTGAATCGCAATACTTCCTTGCTACTCCTCATGATCAATACAAAAACTCTACATATTATCTCATTAAATGATAAGGAAATTACTTTCAGGACAATATGTACGTTTATAACGCGAAAAGGAAGGAGATTTCCCCTTCCTTTTCATCACAATTTATATCCACCTTACTCGATCATGTAGCAATCCATCCGTAAAGTCATTTCCACCAACTACAAAATCATTCATATATAAATTCAAATATTCTCCGTACTTACTTTCTGTATTTAGTAATAATTCCTCTACATAATAGGCACCTTGTTTAAAGTTATCGAACAGTAAACTACACAAGCCAGCATAAATGCCACATCCTACTTGGAAGTATGTCGCATTCGTTTTATATTTATGAAAAACTTGACTGCTATTCATCACGTTATACATATAGGTCTCGCTATTTTCATAAACGAGTAATACACCGACTAGATCCTCGCCCGCAATCTCTTCTTCAGCTGGATTAAATACTTTACGATTCCAATTCCATAGATCTTCTACCTTATCTAAATTCTGTCTAATTATATTTGTTGTATACTCGTTAATTCGATAAAGAAACCCTACTTCCATGTTAAAGTTTTTCCCTAAAATTAAAACTTCCTCATGCGGCATCAAACAACCATAAAACTCTTTCTCTCCCAACTTTACTTTATACTCTGAAGCATATACATCTTCATAAAAGTAAAGAGGACGATGATGACTCATATACATCGGATAACTCCATATCGCTTCATCTAGAAATCGCTCTACTGCCCATGAAGCATACAGTGTATGAGGCTTTATAAGTGCTGTATCATTCAAAAATGACGTATCATGTTCTACTATATAGCATGCTCTTGGCTTTTCATTCGGGCGTTCCTTCATAAGTTCAACAACCATCCATTGAACGACACCTGGATTCATACCTGAGCCTATAATTGCTTTTGTATTTGTAAATTTATCTTTTTCCTTCTCAAATCTCGTATATCTTTCCGTAAGCTGAAAGCCGATTAAACTATCATCCTGATCTACTGCCTCGTTTTCCAAAGCTGAATTAATATAACAAATTCCAAGTTCATTACAACAGCTTAATACTCTGATCGTATCTGCCCCCGAAACATCAATAACAACGCTCGTACTACTTTCTTTTAAATGCTTTTTAAATGTCACTACATCTTGGAGGTCTATTTCGGATAAAAACAATTGATCTTTCAAATTTGGAAACAACTCGTCATAATACGTCCTATCTTTTTGTTTTATATCAACCAAATAAAATGTAACATTCTTTATCACTTCATAAATCGGGTCTTTTTCATTTACTATCGCTTGATTTAAAATCGCTAAAACTGCTTTTGCTGCTCCACCAGCACTGCCAAGTAATGTAATCGATAACGAATTTGGAAACTGCTCCACCAACAAAACCCCTTTAATATATTAGTTAAGCAGTTCTCCCTCAAAAAAATAAATTGAATACATCAAAAGATAGCTCGTACATATTTTTTATAATTTCGCACAAAATTTCCTCTTCAACAGTCATACTAACATATTTATATTCAATTCATTTTTTCCCTCATATTCAAATCGACCTAAACAAATAGGCTCGACCTTTTCTTCTACATATAAAAGAAAAAGCCAGCCCTTTCAATTAACTTACGGACAATGGACAGATTTTACATGTTGAATATTTACATACATTTTCGCATCACGCGCCTTTAATATTTCAATATGACCTTCATCAATTTTTGCCATCTTTCCGATTTTATTAGATTCCTCACCTAAATCGAACACCATGATTTTGCCAGCCATTTTAATAAGCTGTTCTTCAAAAGTTCGAGCTAACGTAATATTTAATGGATTCACGGGGAGTTCATTTTTATTGAGGGCATAAGGCACTTGATTTTCTTTATACGGAATTAACCATTTCAAATGCTTTAAAGATATATACACTGTTTTATAAACCGGGCTATAAAAAACGATATAATCGTTCATTACACTTGTAACATATCCATGTATTGGAGCATTTCCAGCTACATAAATTTCTGTAAAAATCCCTTTAGAAGTACTTAATACTTTCCTCAAAGAAATTGAAGGTGACTCTCTCTTAATTACAGAATCCACATCTGGTTTTAAGATTTCTTCATCATGTGGTCGTAAAAATTTATAATATTGTACATGGTATAAAGATATATATACGTAGTCTTGTCCATTGTAAAGAACAACGATATCATTTCCTACGTCTATTAATACACCTTTAAACCTTTTTTCACCAATTAATTTAACATATATATTTTCTCCAATACTTTTGTTTAACTCATTCATCTATATCCTCCTTCCTATGAATTTCTTCTTTCCTGTCTTTCATTTCTAAAAAAATAATCAGGGCAAAGTTCTGTTTTAATAGTAAGTAATTCCTTTTCATACTATTGAAATAAGAAATTGTTCTTCTCTTTCCCTCATAATGCCCCTCTTATTTATTAAACATTATTCATCTTCATTCTTTTTACATTTAACTACTTGACTCACACTCTTAATATGAGACTTAACTACATAAATCACTTCATCGCAGTTTACTAGTGTAATGCAGCCATGGTGTACCTCACTTAACAAACCTTCCACACATTCTGGACCACCACGATTAATTTTTACCCACTTATACTTCAAGTCTTTTAATATATCTAGAAAAGTATCCTCATCAGAGCAGAAACATGAACTATAGCAATCACCACATTTACTTTCTTTTACTTTCTTAACTAGACTCTTCACATGCTTCAAGTGATAATATACTAATTCACCATGTGGTAATTGTAACGTTAGATAATCTTTGCCTAACGATACAAGCTCACCAACTCGACTTTCTGGTCCGCGAAGGTTTACTTTGACAGTCTCACCAACTAAACATTTAATTTGGTCACAACATAATACATTCTCCAATTTCGTATCCCCCTTTCTTATTATCTTCCTCTACTTGATTGTCTTTGTGCACGAGCACGACCTGAATTATTGCTACTTTCCTTACTATCGTCGCTCTCATCGCTCTCTCCACAAGCTAAAGCATTATAGTTAACACTTTTAATATGCTTTATTGCAATTAAGATAATTTCTTCTTTTACGATTAATGTTACGAAGTCACAAGAAACATCTTGTAAAATGCCTTCCACTTTCTCTGGACCACCGCGATTAATTTTCACCCAGCAATATTTGAAACTTTCAAGCAGTTCTTCAAAGTCTTCTGCACAGGCGCAATCTTCCCACTCGCAATCACTTGATCCACATTCTTTCGCATTTTTTGTGATACTCTTTAGATGTTTAAGTTGATAGTAATAAAGCTCACCTTTTTCATTCTGCAATACGAAGTAGTCCGGACATACTGATATTATTGTTCCTTTTTGAGATTCTGGACCACCCCTGTTTACTCTCACAAAAGATCCAATTAAGTCTTTCAAAAAATCACAATGAAATAAACTCACGAGAAAACCCCTTCCATTAATTTATAAGCTTTTGCACTGATAGTATATGTATCTGTACAGGTTACGTTCTCTATGTTTGTCCTAGCTAGAAAAAAATATGCTTTTAACATGGTAGACTACTACCTATCAAAATTTGAGGAAAGGCTAAGAACTCCTTATGCTTTTAATATCTTTAAACAAAAAAATCCCTTATGAAGATACATTTCTGCATATCTTCATAAGGGATTTCCCATAGTTTAATCTTCGTCTTTAACATCCATATCTTCTGGAATTGGTTCGTTCAATATTTCTTCCACTAATTGCTTATATTTCTCCATTTGTTCTAAATGTGTATTGAATTGTTCTTTATTTAATAAATATTGCTCTCCATCAAATAGTGCACGAATTTTCTTTTGCTGAATTAACTCTTCAATATACGACTTTGGTAAATTTAAATACTCCGCAGCTTCTTCTACTGTTATATACAACTCGTTCATTCCTTTATTATTTTTTCCTATATACTGTATCTTACTTTATTTTTGTAAACAAATAAAAAAGATTTTGTAAATGCAACCTAAAAAGCAGGTAGATGCATTCCATATATTGTATAATAGTATATAGTAAGAATTTTTTAAATATAGAATGGTATTACCCATTTACACAAAGGAGAGTTAACATATGGCTACTCGTCACATCATTACAATGTTAGAAAAAACATTACAAATTGAAACAGAAAACACAATTTCTCATTTAACTGCATCTTTATCTGATCGTATTCTTTCTCAAAGCGTAGCAATACAGGAAAACAATTGTTACCATACAATTGGAGAATGGTACAAAAATCATTTCTTATTCCAACAAGATGATTTCCTTTGGGCTAAATACGTTTTCTATGACGCATATTGTGAGGAAATAAAAAAACAAGGTCATCTTACAAAACGTGTTCGCCAAATATTAGAATCATTAGCTCGAATGCATGGAAAACAGTACATTGCTTCTATATTAAACATGCCATTTCCTAACGAACGAGCTAAAGGAACAGCATAATGTAATACAGTTCTGCGTCAGCAAAACATAGATTCATTATTTTCTAGGAAGATTCACAAATAAAATGTTCATGTCACATGAACTGATGAAACCGGTGTCATTATAATGATTGAAAATATAGTAAACAGGAAAACCCCCATTTACCTCTCTCATCATTCGAATAGAGAAGTAAATGGGGGGATACTTGTTCCTTTACTATTTCATCATCTGCTTAATCAATTCTCGATTTCTCTTCTTAAATACCTCATTATGCGAAGAAACCATTCCATACTCACTTGCATCTGGCTGAATAAATTGTTTCGCTTTATTCACAGCATTTCCAGCATCTTGGAATGCTCCCGCAATTAAGTGTAATTTTCCTTCATGCTTTAAAATATCCCCAGCAGCATATAATCCGTCTACTGAAGACTCACTATTTGCATTCCCTGCAATATAAAAATTATCTATAATCGCAACGTCTAACTCACTATTTTCTAATAATGTAATGTCACGTTCATATCCATGATTAATAATAACTTCATCAATAGGTAAATGAGAAACTTCACCTGTCTCATGATTCGTTAATTCTACATATTCAATCGCTTCATGACTATCACCAGCAATTAATTTTGTAATCGATGTATGAAAGAAACACTCAGCTGAGCTGTTCAGCAGTTGCTTCACTTGTGCTTCATGACCAGATAATTCTTCTTTTCTATATGTTACATATACTTTTTTCGCGATTGGTTCTAATTCATTTGCCCAATCAACGGCAGAATTTCCTCCGCCGGAAATAATGATCGTTTTATCTTTGAAACGCTTTAAAGACTTCACTGTATAATTTAAATTCGATACTTCAAATCGCTCAGCACCTTCAATTGATAACTTTTGTGGTTTCAATATACCACTTCCAGTTGCCACAATAACTGTTTTTGAAAAGTGTTCTTTTCCATCGTTTGCTTTTAACGTAAAAGTGCCATCTTTATTACGAATAATCGATTCTACTTTTGTATTTAATACAACTTCCGGCTGAAATGTTAACCCTTGTTGTACAAGTTGCTCAATTAATTTATCACCTGTAACTGGTAATAGTCCACCTACATCCCAAATCATCTTCTCTGGATAAACATGTATTTTTCCACCTAGCTGTGGTTGAAATTCTATTATTTTCGTTTTCATTTCTCTGAGTCCACTATAAAAAGCTGAATAAAGCCCTGCAGGTCCTCCGCCTATCACAGTTACATCAAACAATTCTTCTCGATTCATTCGTGCTCACTCCTCAGCTACTAATAATTGATTATCATTCTCAATAAAATATAACCTGTTTCCGCAAAATTTACAATTAAAATTACTATTGACAATACAACTAGATAAAATTATATTATTTAATGAATCAATAGTGATAATCATTATCAATTTGTTAATAATTAGAAAATTTGAGGTTACATCTTCTTTTATTAGTATGGTTAATACTATATTGTGACATCTCACATTCAAAATTTTTAATAAATATTTTGTATTACCACTACTCTTTCAAAAAGATTGCAGTTAAACAAATTATCGTATACACATATCATCTATTTAAAGGAGACAGACGATGAAAAAGTTATTTATTTCGCTAACAGTTCTTTTCGTTCTTGTTATGAGCGCTTGTAGCAATGGCTCTACAGACAAAAAGAACGATGCAAAAGGTAGTAAATCAGAAACCATTACATACCAATCTGAAAATGGTAAAGTAGAAGTTCCTGCAAATCCAAAACGCGTTGTTGTTTTATCATCATTCGCTGGTAACGTAATGTCATTAGGTGTAAATCTTGTTGGGGTAGATTCATGGTCTAAACAAAACCCACGTTTTGATAGCAAACTTAAAGACGTTGCTGAAGTATCAGATGAAAATGTTGAAAAAATCGCTGAACTAAATCCAGATTTAATCATCGGTTTATCAAATATTAAAAATGTCGATAAGTTAAAGAAAATCGCTCCTACTGTAACATACACTTACGGAAAAGTTGATTACTTAACACAACATTTAGAAATCGGTAAGTTATTAAACAAAGAAAAAGAAGCAAAAACTTGGGTTGATGACTTCAAGAAACGTGCACAAGAAGCTGGTAAAGAAATTAAAGCAAAAATCGGTGAAGATGCTACAGTTTCTGTTGTAGAAAACTTCAACAAACAGCTTTATGTATACGGCGAGAACTGGGGCCGCGGAACAGAAATTCTGTACCAAGAAATGAAATTAAAAATGCCTGAAAAAGTAAAAGAAAAAGCATTAAAAGAAGGTTACTACGCATTATCTACTGAGGTATTACCTGAGTTTGCTGGTGATTACTTAATCGTAAGTAAAAACAAAGATACTGATAACTCATTCCAAGAGACAGAATCATATAAAAACATCCCAGCAGTAAAAAATAATCGTGTATACGAAGCAAACATGATGGAATTCTATTTCAACGATCCACTTACATTAGACTTCCAACTAGACTTCTTCAAGAAAAGCTTTCTTGGTAAATAATACAAACATGAGGAATTCTTAAATTAAGAATTCCTCTTCCTTTATTCTATGAAAAGAAAAGATGTGAAACGAATGACAAAAGAACATGACAATACACGTTCTATAGCTTTTACATACAAATTAATTTTAAGCATAATTGCATTCTTTCTTATTTTTATGGTAGCAATGGTATTAGGTGCTGCAGATACTTCAATAAAAGACGTATGGTCAGCACTCACTTCCTCCGCTAAAGGGGATAAAATATCTATTATTCGCGAAATACGTTTGCCCCGTGAAGTTGCCGCTATTTTTGTAGGAGCTGGACTTGCTGTTTCTGGAGCAATTATGCAAGGATTAACACGAAATCCACTTGCAGATCCTGGATTACTCGGGCTATCTGGTGGAGCAAATGCTGCGCTTGCACTAACCCTTGCTTTCAACCCTTCCATCAGCTATCTTTACTTAACATTAGCTTGCTTTATCGGTGCTGCAGTTGGTGCAATTATGGTATTTGGAATTGGTATGGTGAAAAAAGGAGGGCTCTCCCCTCTTCGAATTGTATTAGCTGGTGCTGCCGTTTCAGCATTTCTACTCGCAATTTCAGAAGGAGTCGGCATTTACTTCAAAATTTCACAAGATGTATCACTTTGGACTGCTGGAGGTGTAATTGGAACTACTTGGAGCCAATTGAAAGTTATTATTCCAGTCATTTCAATTAGTATCTTTATCGCTATCTTACTAGCAAAAAAATTGACAGTTCTTAGTTTCAGTGAAGAAGTGGCTATTGGACTAGGTCAAAAAATTATTGTTATTAAAACCATTCTATTTATCATTATCATCTTACTTGCAGGTGCGTCTGTAGCACTTGTCGGAAATATGGCATTTATCGGTTTAATGGTACCTCACATGGTACGCCCAATTGTCGGGCCAGATTACCGATTTGTTATACCGATGTCAGCAATTGCTGGTGCTTCCTTTATGCTACTTGCAGATACAATTGGACGTACCATTAACGCTCCGTACGAAACACCAGTTGCTGCTATTGTCGCAATTGTAGGATTACCATTCTTCCTATTCATTGTACGTAAAGGAGGAAAAATGTTCTCATGATCCCATCTATTCTAAGAAAACAACGTCTTATTATACTCGCTTTACTTATACTAACCATTACAACTATTGTAATTGGAATGGGGCTCGGTTCAGCATCTTTATCTTATGAGCGACTACTCCCAACACTAATGGGACAAGGAACTTTTAAAGAGGAATTTGTTTTATACTCTTTAAGGCTACCTAGAATTATCATTACATTATTAGCTGGTATGGCTCTCGCTTTATCAGGAGCTATTCTGCAAGGAATTACCCGAAATGATTTAGCTGAACCTGGTATTCTCGGAATCAACTCTGGGGCCGGTGTTGCTGTTGCTATTTTCTTTTTATACTTTCCAATAGATGTAGGCTCATTTCTTTACTTACTACCTGTCGTTGGATTTATTGGAGCATTTCTAACAGCTGTTCTAATCTACTTGTTTTCATATAGTAAATCAACTGGACTTCAGCCGGTGCGATTAACATTAACCGGTATCGGTTTTGCATTTGCACTATCTGGAATGATGATCGTCTTTATTTCATCCGCAGATCGTATGAAAGTGGACTTTATCGCCAAATGGATTGCCGGTAACATTTGGGGAGATGACTGGATCTTCGTTTTAGCAATGCTTCCATGGTTAATCGTATTCATTCCGTTCGTTTTCTATAAAGCAAACCGATTAAACATTCTAGCATTAAACGAACCGGTCGCAATTGGCGTTGGAATTGAAATTGAAAAAGAACGCAGATACTTATTAGTGGCAGCCGTTGCGCTTGCAGCTGCTGCAGTTTCCGTAACAGGAGGAATTAGCTTTATCGGACTGATGGCTCCTCATATCGCGAAATCTTTAGTAGGTCCAAGGCATCAAATCTTCATGCCTATCGCCCTTTTAATCGGCGGATGGCTATTACTATTAGCAGACACAATTGGACGAAATATCGTTGAACCTAACGGTATCCCAGCAGGTATTGTTGTCGCTTTAATTGGTGCTCCTTACTTTATGTATTTGTTGCTTAAGAAGGCGTAAAAAACACCCTCAAGAATGAAATCTTGAGGGTATTTTTATCTCCAGCATTTTATTCACTTTTATACATATCAACGCGTTTTACAAAATCATCAGCGACACTGAAATAGATAGCGTAGCCCTCCTTGCGGTATACAAGGGCATCACTATCTATCCCTTCTTCTATTCCATACGGCTCACCTAACCAACTCTTTAACTCATTTACAGGAATATTCATATGTAACCAAATTTTTTTAACTTTTGAAGGAAACATATCCAGGTTATAATCACCATAAGTAACAGTATTAGCTGCATCACAAGCTGTACACTTTGCTTCCTGTAAAGCATCAGGTGTACCAAATTCTTGTTTCACTGCAGATTGTTCTTGTCCAATCACATTCAATCCAAATGGTCCCAAATTCCCGTCAATTAAAGCTGTTTCTAGAACCTGTTTTAGTTCTTGCTTTGTTTTAACTTTAAAATTATAAGAAGAACCAGCGCTATCATTCACCGATATTGATGGAATTGACTTATCTGCATCCGATTCTTTTGCAAGAGTAGTATTTTCTTGAGAAGAACTCTTCTCTCCATTACTACGCCATACTATTTTCTCTCCATGCCAAGCACTGTTACTGTCCTCTTTCATCAAGTACATTCCACTTATACCAAATAGCATCAATATACCCATGCCAAGTGGAATATAGATTCTTTTATCTTTTTTTATAACCTGTAGTACACCTTTCACCTTATTGAAGGTCTTTGAAAGTCTTTCATTAGTTGTACAAGCGAGTAAATATTTATAGAAAGAATCCCATCCCTGTGTCTTTTTATACAATCTTTTCAAACTAATCATAACAGCGAATGGTACCTCTTCATTTTGTGATATTCGGTAAAAAGAATTTACTTTCTGACGCTTCGATTTCATAAATCGAGCAAGTAAAATAGCAAGGTATTGAGAAGAGCTAAACTCTTTTAATTCTTCACCAGGATATAAATCATGCTCATCTTTTCGTTTAACCATACGCATTTCATAGTCCAAAATCAGATTTAATTTTTGATTCTCTTTCAAACCATGATGCAAAAATTTCATTGTAAACTCAATCTTTGTCATCAAACCTAAATTCCTAAGATCATGATCATGAACTACCATCGGTAATTGTTTAAATAACTCTGCAGTAAAGGTGATAAAAGTATCCTTTTCTTTTTCGTATAGTTCTAACGATTTGCACATAAGCGCTGCAAATTTTAATAAGTTCGCATAATATTTAATACTTTTCCCATTCTTTATAATTGTTCGTTCCATAATTGGATACTTGCTAACGTGTTGATAAAACTGGTTAGATACTTGGACTGCTTTGTCAATTTCTTTTTTCTGTAATAAAGATTGTATATGAGAAATCGTTTCTATTGCCCATGTTACTACCTGTCCTTGCTCACCTTTAATTAATTGCAATTTATAAACGTTATCTTGCAAATATAACTTTTGAAATTCTATGCCACTCTTTTTCAGCTGCTTATTAACAGTTACAAATGCGCCACCATATAAACTCAATTGAACATACTTATAATGGGTTTTTAATTGTTCCAGATCCACCTTCAACTGTTCATTATATTTATCCCACATTTGTCGTACATTCTCTTGCGCGTTTACTATTTTTAAAGCATCTGGGTCTAATAATTTTGCAAGTCCTTTAACTAAGAAGGAGCCTCCAAACCCCATAATTAACGATGCCATTATTTGTGATACAAGCTGCACAAATTTTTTCCCTGGAAGCCTACTTTGTATATCTCTTAATAATTCTGTATATTGACCATATGCCTCATAGTAATTTTGAAAGTTTTTAATCGTGGTATCCATTGAAAGGTTCATTCTTTTCTTTAACCCCTCAAAAACATTACCTGTAAAATATAATTTTTTAAATAAATGTCCATGTTGATTTTTTGATATTTCTTCAAGAAATTCATAATACACTTTCCCTAAATATGGAAAACTCAGTATCCTCTTCAGCTCATCTCTAATTTCGCCCACCTGAGTTAATTGAAAAAAACGGGTAATATATTGTGAATACATTTCTTTATTATCTGGATTTTGTAAGGGCTTAAAGACTTCTTCTTCTAGCATTTTATTCCGTTTTTCAATACTTTCATGAATTTTTTGGAAAAGTGCCTCTCCTACTCTCTCGACAAAAGATTCAATTTCTTCTGCTACATTATGAGTAAGTTGCTCATATAATTGTTTTTTGGTTTCTAAATACAGCTCTACTGGATTATCAGCTTGCTCTTTTTCTTTTATATAACTCAAAACAGATTCCCCAACAAATCTAAAATATCTAATCCATCTACAGACGTAGACAAAATAGAACCCGCATCCGTTATATCCACAACACTATTCACTACATCTAAAGCGTCCAAATGAGTAGTATCAATCACATCTATATCTATATTCGGGGATATGAATTCTGGACTTGTATCAATTGTCATCCCTTCCCCTAGTGGATTCGAGTTCATATCATATAATTTTTCTCCTGTAGCTGTATTCATTGTTAAGCCACCCGAACTATTAGGCTGTGAGTACCCTATTATCCCTTCAACATTATCATGAAAAGTTTCCCCACCATACATATTTTGGCTAGAAGAAACGGTATGTCCACCTCCAAAATCAAAGGTCGTTCCATCATACGCATTCTCTTGAACACGAGCAATTGTTTCTCCATGACCATCCATTATAACGCCACCACCTTCAACAGGAGACGGCTGATACTCCGCGACCACTTCTCCGCTTCTGCTTTTCAAATCATATCCGCCAGTCAAATTCGGTAAAATAATCTTTTCTTCCAAACTATCATTAGTAGACTGTATTCCCTGAAATAATTGATTCATTAACATTTCACTATTCCCCAAACCTTATCCATCCCTTCATTCTCTTCACTTTATCAGTTATTCTCCCCAAAATATGTATATACTTTTCTAAACTACTTATATTTTATGCTTATCTATCCTTAATAAAAGTTACAATATTTACCTCATTATATCATTAAATTAAATTATTCCCTTAAAAGGATTTAATATTTATAAAAAAATCTACTGCAATAGATCCTTTTCCGAATCTATCGCAATAGACAAAACACTCCATAGCTAACTACTGCTGTCCATACCCTTCAAACTTCTTCGCCAAATTCTCCATCTCGTCTTCTGGCAATAGCTTCGGTTCCCCAATGCTTTTCGTTTGATAATAAATTTGCGCACAAAACTCAATTTCTTCTGCAACGGTAAATGCCATTTTTATATGATTTGCACCTGCAATTAAACCGTGGTTCGCAAGTAAAACGGCACGACGATCAATCATCCCTTCGAAAGCCGCCTCTGCTAATTGCTTCGTACCAAATGTTTCATACGGTGCACAACGAACATTTGGGCCTGCGAAAGCAATTAAATACGATACTGCGGGCAGTTCCCATCCTAATGATGCAATCGTCTTTGCATAAGGAGAATGTGTATGCACAAGCGCATTTATATCTTCACGCTTTCTATAATAAATAAGATGCATATCAAGTTCGCTTGATGGTTTTCTCTCTCCCTCTACTACATCGCCATCTAAGTTTAATATAACTACATCTTCAGGCTTCGTTTCATAATAATCTAAACCACTTGGGCTAATGGCAACAAGACCTTGCTCCCGATTGAAAATACTAATATTACCGCCTGTCCCCTTTGTTAAACCGCTAGAAATCATTTTCTTTCCATACGCTACAATTTCTTCTCTCTCTTTTTGTAATAACATATACATCCCCCTAAGTATGAAGCTTATGATGACTGACTTTTTAAATCTATCCACTTATTGAAATAGCTTTTTTAAGTTTTCCGTAAACGGTGCTTTTACAATGCCTTTTTCCGTAATAATCGCTGTTACATTTTCATGTGGCGTGACATCAAATGCTGGATTATATACTTTACTTTCTTTCGGAGCAGAATATTGTCCGAAGCGATTAATTACTTCAGAAGCATCTCTTTCCTCAATCGGAATTTCTTTTCCTGTCCGTGTTTTTAAGTCAATTGTCGGCGTTGGTGCCGCTACATAAAACGGAATGTTGTAGTATTTCGCTAAAATAGATACGCCTAATGTTCCAATTTTATTTGCTATATCACCATTTGCTGCCACACGGTCGCATCCAACGATTACCGCATCAATCTTCCCTTGTGACATAACCATAGCTGCCATATTATCTGTAATGACAGTGACGTCAATTCCCGCTCGCTGCAATTCTAATGCTGTTAACGTTGAACCTTGTAATCTAGGACGTGTCTCATCTGAATAGATTTTCAAGTCCCATCCTTTTTCTTTCGCTAAGTACATTGGAGCTGTCGCAGTACCATACTTAGTCGTCGCTAACGCACCTGCATTACAATGTGTTAATACTCCCATTCCATCATGGAATAATGTTAGTGCATGTTCTCCAATGTGACGGTTAATTTCTTCATCTTCTCTATGAATCTCTTTTGCCTCTTCTAATAATCTATCTTTCAACTGGGCGATTGATAAGTGTGCGTTCTCTGTCGCGACTGCCTCCATTCTTTCAA
Organism: Bacillus sp. FDAARGOS_527; assembly: GCF_003812125.1. NCBI lineage: Bacteria > Bacillati > Bacillota > Bacilli > Caryophanales > Bacillaceae > Bacillus > Bacillus sp. FDAARGOS_527. Next base: position 4,954,052 of record NZ_CP033795.1, on the reverse strand, counting down.
GTGCCCAAAATAAGTTTACTGCTGTCGGTCTTGATGTTGCTAAGTATGCACATACCTTTTTTACTTCCTCTATCAATTCTTCCACCGTATTTTGAGTAACTTCCTTGGCTCCTAAATACACACCGTAAGCTGCTGAAACACCAATCGCTGGCGCACCTCTTACTTTCATTACTTGAATGGCATCCCACACACCTTCAGCTGTCTTGAAAGATTCATAAACAACCTCATTCGGTAATAATGTTTGATCTAATAAAACTAAAGCATCATCTTTCCACTGGATTGGTATTAATTGCTCTTCCATCATCTTCTCCCCTTACTTCGCGTAGTGCATTGACTGTTCTTTTAACGTTTCTACAAAGCTTGTACCTGTTTTATATTGATTCGCTCGTAAAATAAATTTCTTTGCTACTTGAAGACAAATGCGTTCTGCTCTAGCACGTGCTTCCTCATTCTCAATACAAGTAATATCTTTTACTTTCGCAAGCCCAACAATACGACGAATTAACTCAAGACCTGTCACTGCAGCTGTATCCTCTAATACAGATTGTAAATATACTTCGTTAAAGCCTTCCTCCTTCGCCATGATTTCTGTCACATGAATATTCCAAGCATTTAAAAACTTCTTCTTAAATAGATCAATTACCTCTACCATTGTCGATTGTAACCAATCCATATACGTATCTTTCTCGGCTCCAGTTGACATTGTCGCATCTGCATTTACCCAAGCAAACATTAAATTCGCCATTACATTCCCAATGTCATAGCCCATTGGTCCATAAAAAGCAAACTCAGGATCAATTACCTTTGTGGAATCATTTTTTACAAAAACAGAACCAGTATGCAAATCACCGTGAATAAGCGCCTGTGCATTCGTCATAAAAGAAAACTTAAGTTTTGCTACTTCTATACGAAGCTCTTTATCACTATAAATATGTTCTCTAATCCACCCTTCATTTAACAGAAATAACTCATTACGCTTATTATGATTTGTAAATGGCTCAGCGTATACGAGTTCTTCTGTAATCTCACATAACTCAGGATTTATATAATTCTTCACAAGTTCCTTCTTCTCTTTATGATTCATTACAACGTCCGATGTTAATAAGAGCGTATTTACCAAAAAGGTCGTTAAATCATCCGCAAGCCTCGGAAATATTTCATGATGTATAAGTGCTGTACGTAATATTGTGTGATCCGATAAGTCTTCCATTATGCAACAATTCATCACACTATCAAACAAATACACCTTCGGAACAAGTCCAGGTGCTAACTCTTCCTCTAACTGCAAAACATCCGATTCTATACGAATACGATTCGTCGACAACTTAAACTCATCTGAAATACGTGCTGTATCCCCAGCTTGCTTTACAATGACAGAAATGTTCTTCTGTTCATCCCAAACACGGAATACATAATTTAAATTACCATCGCCTATTTCTTTACACTGTAACCCCTTTGCATGTTCAAACTTACATAATTTCTCTTTCACATATACAATCACATCGCTAGCTTCCATTAAAAAATACTTCGTGAACTTAGACATGGTTTCCCCTCCACACTAATTGTAAGCGTTTTCTAAAAGCTATAAAAAATAATAGGATTAAATCTTTCATCCTATAATATATGTTCTTCTTTTTGAAATGTATATCTAGGTTTTATTATATCTTGTTAATATCTTGAGTCAATGTTTCTATATCATTGCAATATGCTTCCTAATTATATATTTGAGAGGACAAAAATTGTTCAAAAAGATTCTAGTTCATTTTATTTTATTTATCACACAATTCTTTGTAAAATAGAAATACGCAGTTCCTTTTCAAAAAGACAACTTCTAAGAAATATTTCCTTCCTAAGAATTGATACTTACATCATATCTCTAACATACACACTACTCTTTCAAGCACTCATTGAAAATTTATAAACTTAAAATTACCTTTCCATTCCCTGTTATCCTTAATTGAGAATAAATATTAATTAAATTGATATAAAGTTCGTTTATTCGCTTGACAAAATAACCACTTCTATATGATAATTAATATCGAATTAGAATTATTATAGTTAATTAAAAAATATATTTTATGAGCACACTATTTTTTGATGCTCAAAACCAACATTTAGGAGGAATTTTAATATGTTATTAATCGGCACAGAAGTAAAACCGTTTAAAGCTAATGCTTACCATAATGGAGAATTTATCCAAGTTACTGACGAAAGTTTAAAAGGAAAATGGAGTGTAGTTTGTTTCTACCCAGCTGACTTCACATTCGTTTGCCCAACTGAACTTGAAGACTTACAAAACCAATATGCAACTCTTAAAGAGTTAGGCGTTGAAGTATACTCTGTATCTACAGACACTCACTTCACTCACAAAGCATGGCATGATAGCTCAGAAACTATCGGCAAAATCGAGTACATCATGATTGGTGACCCAACTCGTACAATCACTAGCAACTTCAACGTTTTAATGGAAGAAGAAGGTCTTGCTGCTCGTGGTACATTCATCATCGATCCAGACGGCGTTATCCAATCTATGGAAATCAATGCTGACGGTATCGGCCGTGACGCAAGCATTCTTGTTAACAAAATTAAAGCAGCTCAATACGTACGTAACAACCCAGGTGAAGTTTGCCCAGCTAAATGGCAAGAGGGTTCTGCAACACTTAAACCAAGCCTTGACCTTGTAGGCAAAATCTAAGGAGTTCGATCAAAATGATACTAGATGCAGATATAAAAACACAACTATCCCAATACCTTCAGTTAATGGAGAACGATATTTTACTTAAAGTAAGCGCAGGAGACGACGACGTATCTAAAGATATGTTAGCTTTAGTAGACGAATTAGCTACTATGTCATCTAAGATTACAGTAGAAAAAGTTGAACTAGAGAGAACACCAAGCTTTAGCGTAAACCGCCCTGGTGAAGACACTGGTGTCGTATTCGCTGGTATTCCATTAGGACACGAATTTACTTCATTAGTGTTAGCTTTACTACAAGTAAGTGGACGCGCTCCAAAAGTTGAACAAAAATTAATCGATCAAATTAAAAACATTCAAGGCGAATATCATTTTGAATCTTATATCAGCCTAAGTTGTCATAACTGTCCTGATGTTGTACAAGCTCTTAACGTAATGAGCGTTCTTAATTCTGGTATTACACATACTATGATTGATGGCGCTGCATTCAAAGAGGAAGTAGAAAGCAAAGACATCATGGCAGTACCAACTGTTTACCTAAACGGCGAATCTTTCGGAAGCGGTCGTATGACACTTGAAGAAATTTTAGCTAAAATGGGTAACGGTCCAGATGCATCAGAGCTTTCTGATAAAGATCCATACGATGTTCTTGTTGTTGGTGGCGGCCCTGCTGGCGCAAGTGCAGCAATTTATGCAGCACGTAAAGGCATCCGCACTGGTATCGTTGCTGAGCGCTTCGGTGGTCAAGTAATGGATACTATGGGCATTGAGAACTTCATCAGCGTAAAACGCACTGAGGGTCCTAAGCTAGTAGCAAGCCTTGAAGAGCACGTAAAAGAATACGACATCGATGTAATGAATCTACAACGTGCAAAACGTTTAGAGAAAAAAGAACTTATTGAAGTGGAACTTGAAAACGGCGCTATTCTGAAAAGTAAGAGCGTAATCGTTTCAACAGGTGCTCGCTGGCGTAATGTTGGCGTACCAGGTGAAGCTGAGTTCAAAAATAAAGGTGTAGCATACTGCCCACACTGTGACGGTCCATTATTCACTGGAAAAGACGTAGCAGTTATCGGCGGCGGTAACTCTGGTATTGAAGCAGCTATCGACTTAGCAGGTATTGTTAAGCACGTAACTGTTCTTGAATTCATGCCGGAATTAAAAGCTGATGCTGTATTACAAGAGCGTCTTAACAGCTTACCAAACGTAACTGTTCTGAAAAACGTTCAAACGAAAGAAATTACTGGTACTGATAAAGTAAACGGTATTTCTTACATCGATCGTGAAACTGAAGAAGTTCATCACGTTGAATTACAAGGTGTATTCGTACAAATCGGTCTTGTTCCAAACACAGACTGGTTAGGCGAAACAGTTGAGCGCGTTCGCGGTGAAATCGTAACAGACAAGCACGGCGCTACAAACGTACCAGGAGTGTTTGCTGCAGGTGACTGTACAAATAATCCGTACAAACAAATCATCATCTCTATGGGTTCAGGTGCAAACGCAGCTTTAGGTGCATTTGATTACTTAATCCGTAACTAATTATATAAACGTGAGTAAAAAAAGCGGGTGCCTTGGCACCTGCTTTTTTATAATCTTAATGTATAAATTAAAAATCTCTCATTCCCATTCTTCTCATAAGCACCTGGCAATCTAACTTCTTTCTTCAGCTCAAACGCAGTCTGATTTTCTAAGAAGAAAATATAGTCCTCAGAAGGATAATACAAAATAATATCCACTTCTCTCCCCGTTTCTTCTACAGAAAGTAAAATGTTATTTACTACGTTCATAAATACTTGTACAGAAAATGGGTTGAAGAAATAAAACCGGTTATCACGTGAATCAATTTCATATTCCTGCGCTAAACAGCATTCAAACCTAATTTTATCTTTGCTGTTTCTTACCTTTCGTGCATAACGATCTCGATTATCCATCGCTTCTTTATAAAACTCTTCATTCATTTCAATTCCAACTGCTGAAGCACCACATTTATGATGCATATAAAAGTTTAATCGCCCTTTTCCGCATCCAAAGTCTACAATTCGGTCGCTACTTCGTATTTCATATTGATTCAATAACTCATCTAATCCGCTATACGGCGTCGGTTCATAGCGATGATAATGCATAGACTTGTTAAACCCTTTTTGCTCACCGACTGTTTTTATATGTAAAACTGCATCGTAATATTGTTCGTTCATTCGTTTTCTCCTATTAAAAAATGGTACTTATTATTATACACCATGTACTGGATGCTCATTTTTTATCAAATTAATAGGTACGTGAAATTATATCGACGATTTTCTCAATATATCTATCGTAATTTCAAATATATCAACGATTTTTTCAATATATCGACGTTTCGACAAAGGATATCGACTTAACGACAAATTTCTACAAAAAAAAAAAAAAAACAGAAGCTCCCTAGCCCCTGTCTTCTAACACTTTCAATACAGTTTGTTTTAATATTTCTACCCCATCCATAATGCAACTATGATCGAACTTCATATATGGATGGTGTAATCCAGGTTGTAGGTCTGCTCCTAATCCAAGCATGACAGCTTTTAAATGTGGTCTCTTCACTGTGTAATAATGGAAATCATCGCTTCCTGTCGTATAAAGTGGTCCCGTACATTTATCTTCCCCATACACTTCAAGAATGCCTTTACGCATAAATCGCTCAGCTTCTTCTGAAACTTCAGCTCCTGGCGCGAGATCAATCCACTCATATGAAGTTTTCGATCCCATCGATGCAGCTGATTCTATGACATGCTCTATTTTTTTCTTCAATTCTTCTAATAATGTATTACTCTCCGCTCTGACATCTAAACTAAAATGCCCGTTACCCGGAATAATATTTAAATTATCACCACCAGCTTGGCACCTCGTCATCTTTACTGAATAGGAACTTTGCGGTGGTAGCCATATGTTTTTCAAACCGATATTAATCATGGAAATAACATCAATCGCATTTATCCCTTGATGCGGGCGTGCTCCATGTGCATCTTCTCCGTGAATCGTACCCTCTAAAAATCCTGCTGCTCCGTGACGAATTGATGGGGCAGCTTGTTTCAAAGATAGTTCTTCAATTGGGCGCAAATGAACACCGAATAGGAAATCCGCATCATCCACAGCACCTTTCTCTACCATTTTTAAAGCTCCATTCCCTTTTTCTTCTGCCGGCTGAAAAATAAATCTAACTGTGCCACTTTTCCACCTCATATTCTTTAATTGTAACACAAGTCCCATTACAATCGTCATATGCGCATCATGACCACACGAATGATTCGCCTTAAACTCTCCATTCACTTCTTGCCAAAGTGCATCCATATCAGCACGAATCGCAATAACTGGATTTCCGCTTCCAATTTCAGCAATCACCCCTGGGCAATCATCAAATATTTTATATGAAATTCCTTCTTCTTTTAAAAAGTTAGTAATATACGCTGTCGTTTCATACTCTTTCCAACTCACTTCAGGGTTTTCATGTAAATGCTGAAAAATTTCAGTTAAACGCTCTTGTAGTTCTAATGTTTTCAAAGCTACATTCTCCTTCCCAAATTCCAAACCATTCAGGTTAATTATACTTATGAAAAACAGATGTTTTTATGAACATATTGAATTTTAAGAAAAAAGTCAATTATTTATTTTTAAACACTAAAAAAGCTTACTCTACATCTATATTACAAACTAAACAAACAACTAGAATATTACTTATTTTCTGTCTTTTATGTTGACGCTTACATATATTTTTAGTTATCATAACCTAATAAACGTCTATTTTACGACAATTCTAAAAATACAAACAAACATACATACATAACAAGGAGGACATTTATGAAAAAAGAAATACCTTTTGGTGTAGCCATGATCCCTATTATCATTACAGTTGCAGTTATGATGGTTACAATTGTTGTATTAAAACAAAGCCCTCACGTCCCACTTATTATCGGTACAACCGTTGCTTCCATCGTCGCTTGGCGTTACGGTTACAAATGGAACGACATTGAAGAAGCAATGTATAAAGGAATTCGCCTCGCATTACCCGCTATCGTTATCATTATTCTAGTAGGTTTAACGATCGGTGCTTGGATTGGTGGTGGAATCGTCGCAACAATGATTTATTACGGTTTAAATCTATTAACACCATCACTATTTTTAGTTTCAATTACAATTATTTGTTCTATTGTTGCATTAGCTATTGGTAGCTCTTGGTCTACAATGGGAACAATTGGTGTTGCAGGAATGGGTATTGGCCTAAGTATGGGAATCCCAGCTCCAATGGTTGCCGGTGCTATCATTTCCGGTTCTTATTTCGGCGATAAAATGTCACCGCTTTCAGACACAACAAACTTAGCCGCAGGATTAACAAATACAGATTTATTCACACATATTCGTCATATGTTATTTACTACAATTCCAGGTTTAATTATTACTCTTATCGTTTACGCGTTCTTAGGAAGAAGCTTCGGTGCTAACAATATCGATGCAAAAAGCATCGAGCAAACATTACAAGTATTGCAACAAAACTTTGTTATCTCACCTTTCCTATTAATCATACCTGTAGTTGTTATGGTATTGGTCGCTAAAAAAGTTCCTGCTATACCAGCTATTCTCGTAGGTATTATTTTAGGATTTTTATCACAAGTCTTTATTCAAGGTGGTTCTGTCTCATCAGCTGTCGCTGCACTCCAAAGTGGATTTGTCATAGACACTGGCAACAAGCTAGTAGACGAGCTATTTAATCGTGGTGGTTTAAGCTCTATGATGAATACCGTCTCTATGACAATTGTCGCTATGACTTTCGGAGGAGTATTAGAACATACAGGTATTCTTCGCTCCATTGTAAATCAAATTTTAAAATTAGCGACATCAGCAAAAGGACTTATCGCTTCAACTATCGCATCTTGCTTTGCAACAAATCTTACTTGCTCTGAACAATATATTTCGATTGTTGTTCCTTCAAGAATGTACGCGAATGCATACACAGAAAAAGGACTACATTCTAAAAATTTATCCAGAGCATTAGAAGATGGAGGAACATTAACTTCTGTTTTTGTACCTTGGAATACATGCGGTGTATTTATACTCGCAACACTCGGCGTAGGTGCTTTCGAATATGCTCCTTATGCTATATTGAATTTCATCGTACCTATTATCTCGATTATTTACGGTATAACTGGTCTCACAATTACGAAACTATCTGACATTGAAAAAGCGGAACTACTAAAGAAACAAAAAGCTCAATTAGAAGCTTAAAGATAACGGTAAATTCAGTTCATATATTGCGCGAGGACGCCCTTGTTGATAAGGCATTTCCTCGCCGCAAATATGAACATATCCATAATCAACTAGTTTCTTTAATAACCTTTCAGTTGATCGTCGAGTCACTTGTAAGTATTCAGAAAGATCTGCTGCTGTAAACTTTAATGACGGATGCGATTGACTAAATTGAATAATTTTTGATAAATTTGCTGGGCTAAGTTTCGTTTCCTTCGCTATTTTCATTAGTTCCGGATTATCATTTTTCAAACTTTGTACTCTCTGTTCTTTCGGGAACGGACCAAATAGTTCTTTATCACTTGTTAGTATATAAAAACAGTGGTCTATTGGATTATTCTTCGCGAAACCTTGGGCGATTTTAGCATTTTGCTCCGCTTCTTTCACAGTTTTTCCGTAACCAAATCCAATAGCTATCGTTCCTTCTATACTCGCAAATAAATTATTCATCGTATTTGTTTTTATAATGGATTCAATATCACCACGAGTCGTATATAAAATGAACGTCATTTCATCAATTGTTTTAAATGAACCACGTAGTTCTTTTGAAATAACATCTAATTGCTCAAGCAAACCATCTCGTAATTCTAAAGAAGAAATAATACAAGCACCAACAGTAGCTGAATAGCTTTTTGCTAACTCAGCTTTTATTTTTGCATCTTTTAACCCATGTATAATGGACTGTGTTGGATCAATCATTCGCTCTGAAGGAACACCTAGTTTTTGAAGCTCGTCGTAAACAGCATGAATACTAGTTAAAGCTAAATGAGCCTCTCCAGATTGATATTTAGCTACATGAAAATCGATAACTCTATTTATTTCATCTTTACTCCACAGCATATTCTCATAATCAAACACTTGTGGACTTTCTTTTATACCGATATCATGGAACACATTTGTAATAAACGAGCGGTCTACTAAATCGATAGAAATGTTATGTGGTTGAATACTTTGATGATACATGATAGAAAGAATTGAAGATGCGACAGTTGTCTCGTCTTGCTGTAAGTACGTACTTGGAATTCGTAATTGTTCTCTTATTTCTTTTGCCATATAATAAGGTAAAGCACCTGAGAAAAAGATGACATCACAAGGCTTTAAACGCTTTAATAGTTCAGAAGATTCCGCCGGATGAAGGTAAATATATGGATCAATCTCTATTTCTTCTAGTTTATGAGCAATAGGTAAAATTGTCTCCATAAACTCTTTTGAACCGACAACCGCAATTTTTATCATCATTTCTCTAACTCCTTATCATTAATTAACGACTATTTAACGTCAACTATATCAAATGTACAAAACCATTGTAAACAGGAAGGGGTCTTTATTCAATGAAAATTACAGCTATTCACCTTTACGCAATTCGTTTACCGCTTCGCGATCCGTTTGTTATTAGTTACGGTTCTTATTCTCATATGCCTTCTATTATCGTCAAAATGGAAACAGATGAAGGCATTATCGGTTACGGTGAAGGCGTTGCTGATGATCACGTTACAGGCGAATCGTGGGAAAGTACTTTCCATACTTTAAAACATACACTTGCTCCTGCTCTTATCGGGCAAAATCCAATGAATATCGAGAAAATACACGATATGATGGACAATACAATTTACGGTGTTCCTACTGCAAAAGCTGCAATAGATATTGCTTGTTTTGATATAATGGGCAAAAAACTAAATCAACCTATATATCAATTAATTGGCGGACGCTACCATGAAGAATTTCCTGTCACTCACGTCTTAAGTATCGCAGATCCAGAAGAAATGGCTGAAGAAGCTGCCTCTATGATTCAGAAAGGTTACCAATCTTTCAAAATGAAAGTCGGTACAAATGTAAAAGAAGATGTAAAAAGAATTGAAGCGGTACGTGAACGTGTAGGAAATGATATTGCGATTCGCGTTGATGTAAACCAAGGGTGGAAAAATAGCGCCAACACATTAACAGCACTTCGTTCATTAGGTCATGTAAACATCGACTGGATTGAACAGCCTGTTATCGCGGACGATATTGACGCAATGGCTCACATTCGTTCGAAAACAGACCTTCCGCTTATGATTGATGAAGGATTAAAAGGTTCTCGTGAAATGCGCCAAATCATTAAATTAGACGCGGCTGATAAAGTAAATATAAAACTAATGAAATGCGGCGGCATATATCCCGCTATAAAACTCGCTCACCAAGCAGAAATGGCCGGCATTGAATGCCAAGTTGGATCCATGGTCGAATCATCCGTTGCCTCTTCCGCAGGATTCCATGTCGCTTTCTCGAAAAAAATCATTACGAGCGTTGAACTTACAGGTCCATTAAAGTTCACGAAAGACATCGGAAACTTACACTATGACGTACCATTTATTCGCTTAAACGAAAAGCCAGGACTCGGCATTGAAATAAACGAAGATACACTACAAGAACTAACCGTATTTCAAGACGTTGTACGCTAAAGGAGGACTAACGCATGACAGTTCTATACAAAGGATTATTAAAACAAAATAACGATCCATTTCATGTTACATTACTATCCAAAGAGCACATCGAACAAATTTTATTACTACAGAACGTTGTAGTTGAAGCACTAGAAGATAAAAGCCGTTTACAACCACTCTCGCTAGAAGAATTTCAATACATTCTAGAAGGAAATGGCATGATGATCGGTGCTTTTATCGACAACAAACTTATCGCATTTCGTGCCCTACTCGTCCCTCCTATCGACGATGAACATTTAGGACTTGATATTGGTATAGCAGAAAGCAAACTACACCGCGTCATCTATCAAGAAATCTCAAATGTTCATCCAAACTGCCGAGGAAATGGGATGCAAAAAATATTAGCGACAGTTATTATGAACGAATTACAAAAAGACGATAGCAAATACGACTATGTTTGCTGCACCGTTGCCCCTTTTAACATTCCGAGTTTAAAGGATAAGTTCGCGCAAGGGATGGAGATTGCTGCACTGAAGGAGAAGTATGGCGGAAGTATGCGGTATGTTTTTGTGAAGGAATTGCGTGGGGACAAGGAGAGAGATTGGACGGAGATTGAGAACGTTCTGATGAGCGATGCTGGTGGACAACAGACGTTGCTTTCAGAGGGGTATCGTGGGTATGGATTGGAGAAAATAGACGAAGATTTTGTTGTGAAATTTGGACGATAATTGCTAGGTAAGAAAAAGGAGATGTCTGCTGATCTCCTTTTTCTTTATTGAACATATCGATTGCAACTCCAAATATATCAACGATTTTTGAAATATATCGGCTTACCGTCAAGTATTGACAATAATTGCAACCTATATAAAGCCCACCACTAAACCGTCATCTTCCAACTAGATAATGCTAACCAATTCTCCATTTCCTTATAATCGGGCATGATCTTCCCGACAAGACGCCAAAAAGAGCGATCGTGATTTAAATGAACCATATGACACATTTCATGAACAACTACATAGTCAATTACTCGCTGTGGTGCCATTGCTAGCTTCCAGTTGAATGTTAGTTGTAAATTCGAATCGCAAGTACCCCAAGTACGACTACTATCTGTAATACGAATAGAACGTGGTTTTGTTTTGAAATTACTTTGATGCAATTTAATGCTCTTCTCTACTAAGGTTTTACACTGCTTATAATAAAATCGTTTTAACGCTTGCTGTATTTTCTCATCTTTAAGATCTTTCACATAAATATGTAGCTTATCTCCTTCAAACACTGCATTGTCTTGCGTAATATTTGCATCTTGAGAAATTTGTATCGGATACGTACTTCCTAAATACAAAAAGCCTTCTCCTTGATCATAATCCTTTTCCTGTGGTCCACGCGCTCGCTCCGCCATTTCCTTACGTGTTGTCTGAATCCAATCCCACTTCTCCTCTAGCAACTGGACTAAATATTCAACAGGTGTCCCTTTTGGAGCTTGTACTTCTACATTTCCGTAAGAATCTACAAAAAGACGCACTGATTTTTTCTTCTTATAAGTTATATGAAAATTAATTGTCTCACCTAAATAAGTATGTACCATTTCATCACCTAACGTATTATTTTACATATAAAAAGAGTAGGATACGAACGTCCTACTCTACCTATTATATCATTTACCGCTTTAACGGAATCATTATCCTCTATACTTTACAGCTAATCCCTTAATGAAGTTCCTTGCGTATCTATCGCCGCACTCTTTGTAATTTTTATGACCTTTTTTTCTTAATAGAGCGCCTAGTTCTCCCTTAGTCACTGTAACGCCTACACTATCTAATATATCAAGTACATCCTCACTCGTTAAAGATAGTGCGATTTTCATTTTCTTTAGAAGAAGGTTGTTAGCACTCTCTTTGCTTTGTACAGGTGCCGGTTGCCCTGGTTTCGGATCTTGCTTCCCTCTTTTTAAAGTAATAAATCCATTGAAAAATGCTTCTAACATCATCATATCGCATGTTTTTACGTACTCATCTTCTTCCACATCAGGGTTTTCAGGTTCGTGCTGAGGCGCTCTCTTTATTTTTGTAAGCATATCAACTACGTCTTCTTTCGTTACTTCCATACCGCCAAGTTTAAAGATTTCTACCATATCTATATCTCTTATATCTAAAGCATATCTTACTCTTTTTAATATATCGTTGTTGCTCATTGCCATTGTTTTGCCTCCTGAAATGTTGAATATTTATACGGCAGTCGAAGTGCATTCTCTGACATACTTTAGTTTCTAAATTAACATGTTTAGTATCATTGGGCTTATTGTATAGTCTTCTCTAATTAATATTTTTTAAGACTATACCAAAAACACAAGAAGACTTAATTTCAAGAGACGAATCCAATTTTTCCGATTCATTTTCGTCTCTTTCAATGTGCATGTAAATTCAGTTCATATTTAGTACACCTGAAATTTGTTCAAAAGATAAAAGTGCTGAAGGAGAATTATAGTAAGAATATACAGCATGTTTTGTGCAGGAGTTGCTAACACTAAAAATAGTGGGACAAGTATTAACACTGTACCCGTGAGTAATATTCACGACCAACAGCTATTACTTATAGAGGCATATAGAGAAAGCTGACGAAAACAAGCTGATAAATATTATTAAACATAAAAAAATCAAAGCAAAATATATAAACTTAACCAGCGTATCTCTTCAAATCTTTAATGTTTTCTATAAATAGAGTGAACTCAATAATAACAAGCCTTAAAATTTATCTAGTTATTTTGGATAGGCTACACTAAACTAGACAAAAAAATTAAGGTCAAGTAGACTACAACTAATATATTTGAGGAGAATCTACTATGACGAAAAATAAAAGAGAAAGAAGAACATTTACAACAGAATTTAAACACCAAATGGTTCAACTGTATCAAAATGGTAAACCAGGGAAAGACATCATTAAAGAATACAGATTAACACCATCATCATTGGATCGGTGGATCAATCAAAATCATACGTCTGGCTCGTTTAAAGAGAAAGATAATAAGACCGCTGAACAACTAGAATTGGAAGCTTTGAGAAAACAAAACAAAACAAACAGCTTCTTATGGAAAATGACATTTTAAAGCAAGCGGCGCTGATACTAGGACGAAAGTAAAAGTAGTGAAGAATAACATACATAAATACTCGATATCAGCAATGTGCAATGTCCTACAATTATCAAGAGCAACGTATTACTATGAGGCAAAACAAGCACAACATACAGGCGATGAATTGTCACCACTCGTGAAAGAAATCTTCCGAGAGAGCCGTCAGAACTATGGAACACGAAAAATAAAAGTGGAATTGAAGAAATTAGGATATGTGATTTCACGTCGTCGTATTGGACGAATCATGCAAAACCAAGGTTTAGTATCTAACTATACGATTGCACAATTTAAGCCACAGAGAGTTAGCTGTAATGAAGAAAAAATTTCAAACGAACTTGATCGTCAGTTTAACCAGAAAGAAGAACTGGCTGTAGTCGTAAGTGATTTAACATACGTCCGTGTGAACAAAAAGTGGAATTACGTATGTTTATTAGTTGATCTCTTTAATCGAGAAATCATAGGACATAGCGCAGGCCAAAAGAAAGATGCCGCGCTTGTTTCGCAAGCTTTCGCAACGGTGAAAGCAAACTTGAATCGGATTACCTTATTTCATACAGACCGAGGAAATGAGTTCAAAAACAAGCTGATTCATGAAACGTTAGAGACCTTCCAAATCAAGCGTTCATTAAGTGCAAAAGGCTGTCCATACGATAATGCGGTAGCGGAAGCAACCTACAAAATCTTTAAAACAGAGTTCGTCCGCGGTCGTCATTTCGCAAGTTTAGAAGAATTGACCTTAGAATTGAACGACTACGTAAACTGGTTTAACAATGTTAGAATCCATGGAACACTAGACTATTTGAGTCCTGTTCAGTACAGGCAGGAACACCTTAAAAAAATTGTCTAGTTTCGTGTTGACATACCATTTATCATACTCTAATTACTAATTTAAAATAAGATAAAAGATGCTATGAAAGTTCTTATAAGAACTTTCATAGCATCTTTTTTTAATTAATATAACAATCTACTCTTTTACAACTAAGATGCCTGTCAACAACGATTCAAATTTCCCCAATTTCAACGAAATGAAATTCCCCATTATGAACGGCTAAATCGTTGTTTGGGCAGGATAAATTCCTGCTTTTTTCTTTTCTCGCAAACGGTAGGAGTCACCCTTGATGTTAAATGTAATCGCATGATGTAAGAGGCGATCCAAGATAGCCGTTGCCAATACATCGTCACCAAAAACTTTTCCCCATTCAAGGTACGATTTATTAGATGTTAAAATCATTGCTCCTTGTTCGTATCGCTTTGAAACAACCTGGAAGAAAACATTGGCGGTTAGTTCATCAAAAGGAAAATAACCTACTTCATCTACAATTAACACGTCTGGACGACTCCAACGATTTACGAGTCGCTGGAGTGTCCCTTTATCATTGGCCTTGCGGCACTGAGCCACTAAGTCGTCGGCCGACAAAAATAGGGCTGTATATCCTTGGGTAATCGCTTCAATCGCAAAGGAGACGGCTAAATGAGTTTTTCCTACACCCGGAGGACCCAGTAATATGCGATTTTCCCCATTGGCAATAAAGCGACATGTTAAGGTTTCCTTGACCCTTTTCTCGCTCAGACTTGGTTGAAATGTAAAGTCAAAATCATGAATCGTTTTGGTGTAAGGCAGCTTTGCCCGTTTCATTCGCTTTTCTAGTTGATCAGAATCTTGTTGCTCCGTTTCATGCAAAACGATAGTGTGAAGAAACTCAGAATATGATACATTATCCTTAGAAGCGTCTTCTAGTAAACTATCAAGTTGGTTGGCTGTATGATGCCAGCCGAGCTTCTTTAAACGCTCCAATAAGAGTTCGTTCATCATACAGACTCACCTTCTTCCAGTGCTGCGTAAGCAGCGAGAGGGCGTTTTTCCACATTTGGAGATGGGGTATGAGAGTGAAGACCGTCGGTCGCCAAATCTTCAACGTTCTTCGCTTTCTGCCCTTTTTCTTTTGTATGTAGCCCATCATAGTGTTCCATTCGGATATGAGTAGTTGCTTTTCCTGTAAGAACCGGATGTTTTGCGATACATTCACGTTCATCGTAAATCTCTAAATGATGATCGAGTGTTTCTTTAATCTTAACCATTTGTCCAGCGTAACGGTAAGGAACTGAATACCTTTTTCCGCGGTACGACACCACACAGTCCCGACTGACTTCTCTGGTTTCCCAATGTGAAGTGGGAAACAGAGGCTTCACTCCCCATATCTGCAGGAACTTCTGTTCCTGCTCAAATCGTTGAAATGGTGACTCATTAGTAGTCTGATTGGTTTTCTTGTTAGCTATCTGATCCAACCATGTACGTACGGCTTCATTTAATGCATGTAAAGTTGGTTCGTGTTTTCGCTGAAAGAAGTTATCTTTCAAATACTTAATGGTTCTTTCTACTTTCCCCTTTGTTTGCGGACGTTTAGGACGACAGGCTTTTGGCACAATCCCATAGTAGGCTAAGAAATCCTCAAACTTGCGATTGAAACGAATCTCTACAGGACTATGCTTGATTACAACGGTTTTCATATTATCATAGAGAATTTGTTCTGGTACCCCATTAAAGTAAGAAAAAGCATTCATATGACACTTCATGAGGGTTTCGAGATTCATGTTGGTTGTAAACTCTACGTACTTCATTCGGGAATAACCTAATATCATCACAAATGCATAAATGTCTTGCAGATTGCCATTCACTAAGTATTTTCCCACGTACGCCCAATCCATTTGGGCTTGTTTCCCTGGTGGTGTTTCAAACCGTAAGGTTGCCTGTTTCTTTGGCTGTTGACGAAGAGGACGAACAAAGTCTCTTAAAATTGTCATCTTCCCCTCGTAACCCATCGTTTGAATTTCCTCTAACAGTACGACACAGTTGGTTGTTCCTTCTTTGACTCGTTGAAGGATGTAGGACTTATAGGGTTCGAGCTTACTCTCTTTCTGCTGCTCGCTTGCCTTACGTTCCGGCAACTGATTGCTTTTTAGATATTTGCTGATCGTTTTACGATCGAAGCCTGTTGCTTCTGCAATGGCTGTTTTCGTCCACCCTTTCTGAAATAACTCTCTAATCATAAAAAACTCCCCAATCTTCAGCACCGTTTCTTCACTCCATCTTTGATGTTTGTTTCGAAACGATTATCTGTTATTTTTGGGGAATTTAAAACCGTTGTTATTGGGTATTTTACAATCGTTGATTACAATGCCCTTATCATTTTCTATACTAATATCCTCTAAATCATTCACCTTAATTAACAATGTAGAAATAATTATCCCGGCTCCTGTAATAATAAACACAAAACTTATGATTTGATTACTAAATAATCCAAAAATCAGATTTCCCAATGGCATTATAGATAAAGCAACCATAAATATAATCGAAAAAACTCTACCTAATTTATCCTTAGAGACTTCTCTTTGAACAATAGAAAAGAAATAAATATTAAATTTAGTAAGATAATAACCAAAGAACCCTACGAGTAGGATTGAAATATAACTTACTTGAATAAGTTGAAGTAGAATAATCGGTACTCCACAAAAGATCAGCTCTTTTTTCAACGAAGCTGGAGTAGGATTATCATTTTTCTTCTTAGATATTACAATTCCCGCAATAATTGCAAATACAGCCTCTGCGCCGAGTGCATAACTATAAAGTGAGCCATCGTCTGAATAACTATGCAAAAAATACATGGGCAAAATTGTATTATAAGCTGCAATAAAAAGATTCACTACAGCAGATACATAGATTAAATGTAATAACCACTTTTGATTTTTCACATAAGAATAACCCTCTTTTATGTCTGTAAGAAATTTTATGTTTTTCGATGTTTTTTCAACTTTATGACAATATTTAATACACAATTCACTTATTGCAGAAACAAAATAAGTTATACCGTTAACAAGAAATGCAACTCCTAGCCCAAATGAAAAACCTTTAATCATCATACCAGCTATCAAGGGAGCTGACACCGTTACAACTTGACTAATTACAGTAGTTATAGAATTAGCACTAACTATCATTTCTTTTTCAATTAAAGAGGGTAAAATCGCTTTCAATGTTGGCGTAAATAAGCTATTAGTTATCCCTAACAAAATTGCTGCTAACACTAGTATCGGTACATGCAAAACATCATTCATTACGAACAGCCCTACAATGATACAAACAATCGCACTAATTAAATCGGATATAATTAATATATGTTTTTTATTAAATCTATCTGCTATAACACCACTAAATATATTGCATACAACAACTGAAATTAAACCAGCAGCTGTTACCATCCCAAATAATTTAGCACTGCCTGTTTTTTCAACCAGCCACCACGCTAACATAACTTCATAAATTTTACTTCCCAATTTTGATGTCACATTTCCAAATGTCAAAAGTAAAAAATTTTTATGTAACCATAATTTCTCCTGCATACATATCCTTCCTTAACTTTAAAATTGCATATTCTATTTTTAAATTTTTATTTCATATAAGATTTTCCTATCCTAAATTAAAAGGATAGGAAAATCGATAGGAAGAAGAAAGAATTATCTTACAATTTAATTTAGAATAACTTTTTTAGCATTGAAAATACACGTATCATAATTAGTATTCAATGCCGCATTGTTTAAAATATAAATGTATGACTGATTCTTGTAATTAAAACACGTAATTCTTATTTTTGTATTTAATTTAGCTGTCATTTCCCTTGATGCTGCTAGTTTATTTCTCCAATCATTTAAGTCTTCTAAGGTAAACTCCCCTAGATAATTAATACTTAAATTTATTTCTGGAAAGATCCGCATTTGTTCATTATCTTTGTATTTTTCTGAAGAACATAAGTAATCTAAATGCCACTTCTTATCAATATATATATCTTTCAATAATAATTCACTCTTAGAAAATAGGTTTTCTTCATTTTGAGAATCAAATGGTACAAAAATACTTACATGATAATCCCCTAATTGATTTTCATAGTTTTTACCATTATATGTGTTTAAATTTTTTAAAATTTGATAGCATTGTTTTGTACTACCATAGTTTTCTTCAACAATACTCGCAATTTTATTAAATACTAAATCCGCTCTTTGATTTCTATCCTTATATTGATTATTTACCACAATTTCATAAATAGGCGCCTCAGAATTTATAACTAAATTTTGTTTTAATTCATCAAAATTGTTTTTAAGTTCTCTATAATACTCACTATTTTGTACATCTAAAATAGTTTTTTCATTACATAAAGCTAATACATCCTCTGTAAAATCACGATAATCAAACAACTGACTTGCTACATTTAAAGATTCATTATCATAAAAATCAAAAAATTCTCTTTGCAATACATTTAACGCAAATGCATCTGCGATATGGTGATTCATAAAGAAAATAACCTTAAGTTTTTTACTATTTTCTCTCACAAGTATAATTTCATATAAAAAGTGATTATAGATATCCAGGTTACTCAAAGATTCAAGTGTATCCTTTTTAATCTCTGTTAATCTCTCTATAGATTCCTCATACGGTAAATTTGACAAATCATAATAATTGATTGCGTTAAATATATTTGGATTTGTTTTCTTCTCAACAAATTGTTTATTTTCCGCAATTACTACCCTTAACAATAGTTGCGTATTAACTAGATGTTTAATCGTCTCAAGTACTCTTGAAACGTCTTTACTCATTACCACTAATTCCTTAAGTAAAATAGAATTAAAATTTCGTCTTAAATAAAATTCTTGTCTACTGAATAATGGAAAAGTAGAGACATTTGGTGTCCCTTGCGCTGAAACCGGAATAACTACGTTTTCCTTATACTTATATTCCTGTTTTATACCCCCTAGGCAAAGAATTCGATCAGGTTGCACACTTATATCAAGATTTTCACAATACTTTTGTAAAACTAATTTCTCTTTTTCTTGATTTACGATTAAAAGATTTTCTTCATTTTCTTCTTTTATATCAAATTCGAAACCTAACTCCACTTTTCCCCAATATCTTTTAAATGCCTCTATATTAACCTTATTTATTTTATCCGAAATTACCCCGGCCATCTTTGAAAATGTAGAATTCTTAATAATTTCTTCATTTGATAAAATAACATCAAATTTTTCCTCAATTTCCATCATAAGCGCTACTGAATCTAAAGAATCTCCACCAATGGAAAAGAAATTATCTTTAACATTAATCTCACTCTTCAAAATTGTTTTCCATATATTTGCTAAGCTATTTTGTACTGCATCACTAAACTCAAAACTGTCTATATTAGTGTGCTCTAATTTATTAATAAATTCAAAACGTAATTTGTCAAAGTCCACTTTATTATTTTTATTTAAAGGATATTCCTTTATACTTACATACATTTTAGGGATAAAATATGACTCAATTTGTTCTTTTAGTTTAGGTTCATAAGCCATAAAATCCAGGTAATAATCTGTTTTAATATATGCTGTTAAGAATTTTTTCCCTTCATATTCTTCTAAGCGAACAATAGCATCTTCGATAGGCATTATTTTTTTTAATGTACTTTCAATCTCTTCAGCTTCTACCCTAATTCCATTAATTTTTATTTGTGAATCTTCACGCCCCAAATAAAAAATTTTCCCATCCTGAATATACCCTAAATCGCCACTTTTATAGTACCTATTATTATCAATTAAAAAGAATTTCTCTTCAGTTAATTCACTTCTTTTATAATATTCTCTTGCTAAGCCTTCTCCGCCAATTAAGATTTCACCAATCCCCCCATCGGATAATAATTGATTATTTTTATAAATTTTAATGTCCACGCCATCTAAAGCATAACCGATTGGAACATTTAAATCCTCATCTGATAATTGATTAATATTAAAATAAGTTGCATATATAGACGTTTCAGTCGGCCCATATAAATTGTATACTTGCATATCTAAAGCCGCCTCATTAAACTTCTGAGCTAAATCAGATGGGAATTTTTCCCCTGCAATAAACATATATTTGATATTACGGAAATAATGTTCTTGATTTTTAAAGAATAATTTGATAAATGAAGGTGAAAAAGCTACATGGGTTACTTCTTTTTCAAAAATATATTTAGGTAATTCAGTTGAAGGAATAGTAGAATCGTATAAAGTAATCGCCCCTCCCCCAAATACCCAACCAAATATTTCTGTGATAGATACATCAAAAGAGTAATTTGTCGAAAATAAATAATTATCATTTTCTTTAAAAGGAAACGTATTATCAAGGGTTATAAGTTTTTGAATTAAACTTTTGTCTTCCAATAAACACCCTTTTGGTTTGCCCGTTGTACCAGAAGTATATAGTACATATGAAATATTTTGATCCCTATAATTATCTTGGGCTCTTTCATATTCTAGGTTAGAATTATTTTGAGACATTAAAGTACTAGCTTGAATAATTTTCTTCCCAAAATTTTCAGTTTCAAAATCTGTAATAAAAAAGGATGTCTCAATTTCACTTAAAATAGCCTGACACTTAGCATGCGTAATCTCCTTCGCCATAGGTAACCAAGCTGCCCCAGCTTTAAGAATTCCAAATATACTAATTAAAGTATTCAAATTATTCCTTGTCCGCAATGGAATAATTACATTTTCTCCACCGGTTTTTCTAAGTAAATTCTTTGCAACATAATTAGTCATTTGATTAAACTGCTGATATGTTAACTCCTTATCTTTACATTTTACTGCTATTTTCATAGGATTTACATTCGCATGTTCTTCTAATTTCTTTATTAAATACTCCCTATTCATTTTAATCCCTCCATTGTTTCACCTTACAACTCTTAAAAAGTCCATACTATTTATAATTTTTTATTAAGTGAAGAATTTCTTCAACATGTCCATCGACATCATCATAAATCCACTCTTGTACTATTTCTCCATCACGATTGATAAAAATCGTTTTTCTTATAATCTTCTTGCGATCATCTGCTTCAACAACCGCCCCATACATATCTGCGATCTTCATACTTTCATCTTCTATTAAAATATAAGGTAGCTTATAAGATTGAATAAACTCTTGATGTGATAATGCTGAATCAGGGCTAATACCAATAATAATTGTATCTAAATCTACAAATTCCGAACTATAATCTCGAAAATTACAAGCTAACTTAGTGCAACCACTCGTAAAGTTTCTTGGATAAAAGTAAAGGATAATATTCTTTCCTTTAAAAGTTAATAATTTCTCCTTAAACGTTGATAATACACTAAATGTATCTCCGTCTTGTTCTATTAATGTATTTTCAACCTCTTTATTTTTATTATTTGGCAAAACATTTCCTCCTTAATAATTATGTATAGTTCTATAATACAAATTAATAATAGAAGAGGGTATTGATAAAATCGGCACTTAAATCGCAATTTTTTCGCAATTTTTGAGTATAAAATATACATTAAGAATCCTTTACACCATACAACCTTTCATCTATAGTTTTGATTAAATATTACTTATTAATTTTAAATGCCTAAATCATAAATGATTCGATCAATTCAATGTAAAAAAAGTGAGGTTTTTAATTATGTTAGACATTAATTTTATTAGAAATCACCAACAAGATCTAAGTTTAATTGCTAACCAAAAGGGGATTAATATTTCAATCGAGAGAATTATTCAACTAGATTTTGAAAGGAGAAAGCTAATTCATGATATCGAATTAGCTAGATTCACAAAAAAGAAATTATCTAATGATATGAAAGATTTTGTGTTAAAAGGCGATAATCAGCACCTAATAAAAAGTATAAAATTACAGATAGATGAAATTAATAAGTCATTAAAAGCTAATCAACAAAATTTAGAGTCTATATTAAATGAATACAATACACTAATGCTTTTAGTACCTAATATTATTTCAAGCGATACACCTATCGGTCTTTCTGACAAAGATAATGTTGTTGTCAAAGAATGCGGAAGAAAACCTACGTTTACTTTCAGTATCAAAGATCACATTGAACTTGGACATTCATTAGACATCATTGATATAAAAAGAGGCGTGAAAGTAGCTGGTACAAGGAATTATTACTTAAAAAATATGGGAGCTTCTCTACATAGAGCAGTTCAGCAACTAGCCATTGATCATTTAATTCAAAAAGGCTTCACTCTTTTAGAAGTTCCTGCAATGGTTAATGAAGAAATGTTTATTAATACTGGATTTTTTCCAATTGGACAAGACCAAACCTATAAACTAGCAAACAGTAATAAATATTTAATAGGAACTTCTGAGGTACCTATCGTCTCCTATTATTCAAATGAATTCGTTAATATAGAAAAACCTATCAAATTAGCTGGAATATCAAATTGCTTTAGAAGTGAAGTAGGTGCCGCTGGAAGGGATGTAAAAGGATTATATAGAGTTCATCAATTTAGTAAAGTTGAACAAGTTATTCTATGTGAAAATAATGTTGAAAAGTCTAACCTTATTTTAGAAGAAATCACTCAAAATGCGGAATAAATTCTACAGCTGCTCGAGCTTCCTTATCGTGTTGTTTCTGTTTGTACAGGGGATATTGGACAGGGTGTTTTTAAAAAATATGATATTGAAACTTGGATGCCTAGCAGAAACAGTTATGGCGAAACACAATCTGCATCCAATTTATTGGACTTTCAATCTCGAAGATCTAAAATTAGATATAAAGATAATAATGGCGAAATAAAATACTGTCATACTTTAAATAATACAGCTATCGCGACACCAAGAATATTAATCCCCTTACTTGAAGTTCATCAACAAGAAGATGGATCCATCTATATACCTAGAGCATTAAGAAAATACTTAAATAATCAAGAATACATCGAATCACGTTAATCATAATAATTAATGCTACTAAATCTAAATTTAGTAGCATTAATTATTATGATTCTTTTAATATACAACTTTTTTCAAAATATTCACTAGCAAGTTTGTACTTTCGATTTTTAGAATAATACTTACCTAATTTATAATAGCAAGTGCCTAAATGCTTTTGATTGTTTATCCCCAAGAAATATGGTAGTGCTACATCTTCAAAAAAAGAAATCACATCACTTATTTCTTTTTTCCCTATTTCGAAAACAACTTCAAACCATATACTTCTCAATTGAACTTCAAGCATTGCATAGGATTTAAGATTTTTTTCTTTTAAAACCTTTTCTAATATAGCTTGGCACTCTTCTAATCTTTTTATGGCATAAAGATATGTTACCAAATACAAGATTGTAGTAAAATACGAGGAATCTTTTGTCCCCTTTAAATCTAAGCTTAATTGAAAATTGCGCATCGCTGCATCATGATTTCCTTTTTTGGAATATAAATAACCTAAATTATGATACACTGTCGCCATAACTACTTTATTATTTATAGCAGATGCTACTTTCATTATATTATTAAATTCCTTTTCTGCTTCTTCCCATCTCTTTACTCTTATATAATTAATACCGATTATCATCTTGCAATCTATTATCCGCTGATAATTCATTTGATTAGAATAAACTTTTAAGCTTTCATTTGTATAATATATTGCTAAAACGCTATTCTGTAAATGACTAAAAGTTAAAGCCATATGGTACAAAAGACTAGGTATAGGTTTACCAATTTGATTCATAACAATTTCTGCTTCTTGTAGTAATTGCAATCCTTCTTTATACTTATCTTTTTTACATTTATACATACCCGCATAGTGAAGAAATGAACAGTACAACTCAGGCTTTAATAAATCTTTTATACCATTTAATTGTTCAATAACTACTTTTGCTTGATCAAGATCATCAATTACAACAAGGTATCTTAATTTAAAAATGTAATAGTCATAAATAATATTAGGAGTATTTAAAATCATCTCTTTATCTTTCTGAATTTCTTTAAATATTGCCTCAACCTCTTTAAATTTCTTTTCTTCTAATAATTGAATCCCTTCATCTATTAGCGAATTTACACGATTTATCATATCATGTATTTTCAAACTATCATTTATTTCAATACCTAATCTTTTTAGTAATAACTTTATTATTTCTTGATTAGGTATTATTTTTTCATTTTCTATTTTACTTAAATATGTAACTGAACATATTCCATGAGCTAACCCCTCTTGAGTAAAATCTTTTTTTATTCTTTTAAAACGAATAAATGATCCTAAATTCTCCAATGTTTTCTCTTGCATGGAACCCCCCCCTCAAGAAATTTTACCACAATTCCATTTTTTTGAAAAACATTTTACTGAATACTTAAATAATCAGATTTAAACTCACAAAAAAAAGTACTTGTTTTGTAAAAAACAAGTACTTTTTTTGTGTTTTATTCTTTATTATATCCATGAACTTAAAATATTTTTTTATATCAATACATTATTTTGATTATTATACAATTGATATTTTTCTCTCGATAATTTACTTGGACTATTGTATGGCGGATGTTCTTCTACTAATAATTTACTTGGACTATTGTATGGCGGATGTTCTTCTACTATATTTTTTTCTTTTAATTCCATCGAGAAGCTAGTTCCCGCTACTAATGCTATACTCATGCAAACAAATACTATATATCTAAATTTCATTTTCATACCCTTCACCTATATCCTTTTTATTATATAGAATTCACTTTATCCTTAAGAGGAATTCCTTTATTTAAAATCTCTTATTGAAATTCAAGCATTATTTCATAGATATGTTCGAGATTTTCCCAACTTATTCTCTCTAATTTAGGAGTTTTAAATACAAAAGATTTTACCTGTTCTCTTAAAGCTTTATTAAATTCTTCTTCAAAATTTAAATTCACTTCTAGTTTCCCATTAACGTACACTCTTTCATAATTAATAATCTCGATATTCCCTATCGAAGTCTTTAGTGTAAATTTGTTTTCTTCATAACTACTTTCCATAAAATGATTTAATCTACCCTTTACACCATTTACTACAAAACCACTTTTCACTCCTATTAATAACCCATTATTAATATTTAACCTTTTCTCTCGCCACTCAAAATTTTTTATAGGGAATACATAATCTATTAAATCTATACTATGAATAACTTCATACCAAAACAAAAAATTATTACATTTATACCACCAATCTTTTTTCTTCTTATTGGTATAGCGTTTAATATCAATTTCATATACAACCGCCTGAGTTTCATTCAATAAATCCCTTACAAATTCAGTTGTCTCAAAAAATCTTAATATATGTCCCACATATACACATTTGTTTTTTAGAATTTCGATTCCCTTCCTAGTAGTTACAGCCGGTTTTTCTATTAATAATCTGTTGGTTTCGGCGCTACTTAAATAGGTCTCGTGTAAAAAAAATGGTATGGCAATAATCATATTCTTATTAGGTGACTTTTTAAATTTCGAATATCCGGATATAATTTCCCGATAATGCGCAGCCATGTTTCCCTTCCCAACAATATCAATCAATATCAATCATCCATTTCTGTAAAATCTTAAAATGATCCATAACACCTTTAATATTGACCCATTCATTTGGTTGATGAGCCTGTTGTAAACTACCTGGACCAAAAATAATAGTAGGAACCCCTAATTTTTCGGCATAATAGCCAGCATCGGAGCCACCATAAAATTTATTTTTTGCTATAACTTGCTTAAAAGTATCTTTAAATTTATCCATTAATATGTTTAAACACTCACTTGAAAATTCAGTTGATAAATTTTTATAATCCCATGAATACATCTCTGGAAGGTAATCATTGATTTGATAATGCACATCATACTCTTCAAGAACATTTTCTATTTCTTCCAATATCATCTTTTTTTCAAACTCTTTACTTACCCTAATGTCTATAACAGCTTCAGAATAATCCGTTACAGATCCTGGATGATCTCCACCTTTGAAAATTCCTATATTAATATTAGGGAACATTGGAAAAGATGGATTTTCTCCTTTCATTTTGCTGATTTTCTTCTGAGCCTTTATTAATACATTTGCCAATACTTCGTTAGCGTTTACCCCTTCTTCATAATGGCCAGCATGGGCTTTCTTCCCCTTTACTTTAATTATCTTCCAAGAATTCCCCAAAGATTCTAATACTAGACTATTTTCAGTAGGTTCACACACAACTGCTAAATCATACAAATCTCTCTGTAAAATATTCGAATTTAACAAACTCTTCATTCCATATGTACTATTATTTTCCTCATCATCTACAAAATGAAATTCTAAATTCCACCTTGGAATTAATTTTTCTTCCCCTATTGTACATAAAAGAGTAATCATAGAAGCTACTCCTGCCTTCATATCACATGCACCTAAACCATAGATACGCTTGTTCTCTTCAGTAGCAGCATATGGATCGTACTTCCATTCATTCATATTTCCATAAGGCTTTGTATCAAGATGACCATTCAACACAACTGTTTTATTAACTTTACCTCTTACTTTTATAATTAAATTGACTTTTGACTCACTGGTCTTAAATATTTCATATTCAAAATCATACTTATTTATTTTTTTTATAATATAATTTATTAAGTCTTTTGTATTCCCACCGGGATTAGCTGTATTAATTTTCACTATATCCTTTAGAATATCTATTACCATTTATTCTCTCCTCACTAACCAACAAATTTTTTCAATTCAATTCCCATCGGACACATCACTAAACCTTCACAATCACTTTCACAAAAGTCTTTACAAGTAAGAGCTATATTATTGACTTCTTCTTTATCTCCATTTGATAGATGAATCATAATCGATCTTGGTGTCACACGTTCGTTCCTATTATTAATATACTGTGGACAATTACTTAAACATAGACCGCACCTAACACAGTTTAAATAATTCATTTTTAAGCCCCTCTTCAACTTGTGATTGTATATTTATTTGTTGCCTTAATTTTTCGTCCAAAAAGATATAATGGCTTTTTCTATCTTCTATTCTCCTTATAGAAAGTGATAAAGGTTTCAAACTATTTAACTCTATTTCATCTATTTCTTTATCAAATACAATTAAACATCTTTCGTTATTCATATATAACCAATTTTTAAATTTAATAATTGAAAATGGCAGGGATTCTTTTAATGAAATAATAGTAAATGTATTATACTCACCTAAATTCTCACCCTTAAAAACATCAAATAAGAGGAATTGCTCGTGTTCAATAGCTTTTGAAAACATTAATATTAATGTACCGTTAGAACATACATAATAATCAATTAAATATTTTTTCACCTTTTCATTCTCTAGAATTTCAAATGGCTCTTCTAAATTTACATCTATCTTATAAAAATAAAATCTTGTATATAACTCTTCCAAAAATACATTTTTAATTGTATATTCTTTTATCCCATCAAATAATGCACATAAAGGTACAAGATTATATCCTTCTACATTTTTTAATGTCTTCGCACCTATAGTTTTAGAATCTTCAAACTCAACTGCTCTAATTAAGGAGTCCAAATTATAAAAGTTATCCATAAAACTCGGGATATTTAATCTAACTAACTCTTCCAAAGAGTATTTTAAGTTTATAACGGGGTAATATGGAATAGTTAATTCTGATTTATTGAGCCTTTCATTAACTTCTTCAAATGGCTCTTTCACACTTACATCCTTCAAACCATCCTCTTTAACTGGTTCGTATTTAACATAATCTAAACTAGTACATTCTGTTATGTGATATGTATTTTTTAACTGTGAAATTCGATGTACATACTTTTGACTATCATTAAAGTTACTAAACATTTTCCCTTTATTCATAAGATGATTAGGATCAAAATAATCTTTTATCATTTCATACATTTTATTTTGATATTTCGCTGACAAAATATATTGCAAATGTTTTTTCTCAATTCCTATACCATGTTCTCCACTTATAGCTCCTCCCAATTCTTTCGCCTTTTTTATAATAAGAAATAGAAACAACTCTAATTTTTCCATTTCTTCTTCAGACTCAGGATCATAAAAAACTGTGGGATGTATATTTCCATCTCCTGCATGATACGTATTTAATAGAGGAAAATCAAAACTGAGTGATAAACTAAAGAAATAGTCAATAATTTCTTTTAACCTACTTCTTGGTACTACTGTATCAAATAAAAAATACTTCTTTTTATTTGTATTTTCTAATATGTGTTTCACATTATTTTGAACAACTTTTATTCTTAATTCATGTAAGTTTCCCTCAGCAGTTACCCTTCCATTAAACTTACTAACAGCCTCTTTTAAGTAGGTAATTTTTTGATTAACTGTTTCTTCATCATCATGCTCAATTCCAATAATTAATTTTGCCCCTACACCTTTTGACTTATTTGGGATATATGGATTTGTAGACATATCAATAGAATTAGTTAATAGTTTATTCTCAATAATATAAAACACAAATTCAATTGCTTGCTGATAATCCAAAAAATTCAAAACTAAATCTTTATGGTACTCAAGTTGGTTTTGAGTTTCTATCACTGACTCGGTAAACGCTCCTAACGTTCCTTCAGAACCGATTACCATGTGCTTTAGGGCCTGATTTGACAATGCGTATAAGTATTTTGACCCTAATAATACCTCCCCAAATTTAGGCGTGAGCATTTTTAATGTTCTAATATAATTTGAAGTAACACCATACATGTAACATTTTGCACCACCAGCATTCATGGCTATCGTTCCACCCATAGTACAGATATTATGAGAAGAGGGATCTGGAGGATAAAATTTTTGATTCCCGCTAATCCGTTCATTAATTTCTTTTAAACGGATACTTGCAGGTACCGTAAATAATCTTTCTGTTTCACTAGTTACATGTAAAGGTATTTTAATTGTAGAGATAATAATATCCTCTTCTCTTGCTTGTACAGATCCGCAATAATTCGTCCCTGAAGCTCTAATAAGATACGGAATTTGATGTCTATTTAAACGTTGGACAAGATTTGAAAACTGTTCCTGACTGCTAGGAAAAATGATAAACCTTGCATCACCTTTCGTTACATAAGCATCATAATTATAAATCTCTAATTTAGATATGTCTGTTTCATACTCATAAGCATTTTCATCTAAAAATTCTTGAATTGATAATTCATTCATTAATTTAACTTTAACCATAAATGGGCTCATCCTTTGTTGTATTACTGCTTATTGGAATTACTCCTCTATTAGCCACTTTTATTAATTCCTCAGCAACTTCAATATTATGAATAGCCTCTTCAATAGTTGGTTCTGTCACTTCTTTATTATTGGTAATAGTATCGATAAAAAATTCTAATTCCTCTTTTAGAGCTTCATCTAAGAACAATTCTTCATAAGTAGTCTTTTCATTATATATCTCTATATCATGGTTAATTTTTGTTCGAAGAACTCCTTTTTGACCGTAAATAGTTACCTCATAATCCATACCGTATGGATAAGAATCTGGTAGCAACCAAATATTTTCTATATGAGCTGACACCCCACTTTGAGTCTCTAAATAAGCAGTGTTAAACGAATATGATTGTTTTGTAGGATCACTTTGTATCCCCGCAACTTTTTCTATGGAACTTCCTGTGAAAAATTGAACTAAATCAATATCATGTACCATTGCTGTAATATACGCATTAATTCTTCCATAATGATCTAACATTTCATGGCTAAAATTACGCTTTAATGTGATAGCTTTTACTTTTCCTATATCACCATTTAAGATTTTCTCTTTTAATTTTTTATGCTTCTTTTCATGTCGTAACAAATGACCTGTCCCTATTTTTTTTGAACGTGCCTGTGATAACCCCCATAGTGCCACTGCTTCTTCATAATTAGCTGTAATTGGCTTTTCCATAAACAAATGTTTATTTGCTTCTAAAACAGCCCTACCAATTTCAAAATGAGTTCTTTCGTCTGTTGTAACGTGAACAACATTTATATCCGCATGATTCAAAATTTCTTCAAAATGATCAAAAAAGTGAATATCAGGATAAAGAATAGAAATTTGAGCTTTTCGTGCTGGGTTATTATCGTAAACACCAACAATATTTACTGCTTCTAGTTTTTTTAATACTTCAAGGTGGTTTTTACCAAAAATACCCATGCCTATTATTGCTACATTATATCTCTTATTCAACTGAGTAAACCTTCTTTCTATTTTTATATTTAGATTCACAGACTTTTATTAGTTCTTGTAATAATTCCACAGTCCACTTATAGCACTCTTCAGCTTTTTCTAAATCGCACTGCTCTTCAAATTTTGAATACTTAAGTTCCGAGAATTTACTTACTATACTAGAAATTTTCTCATTATAATTCTCTCGATAAAATGGAACCAATTTGTTTCTCCAATCATGAATAATTTGCAAATCCCCCCCTGTAGCCAAGCTTTCAGAATCTAATTGAATACTTACACCATCACGAATACCTTCCTCTGCATAGTGAAGTGATTCTCTAAACAAGATTAATGGGCTCTCTTTAACAGGATAGATGAATGGCAGGGCTTGAACTTGGCTTTTATATAAATGTAATGCATATTTTCGCTCAAGCCACCATGATTCACTCTTGGTAACTTCATTCTTCAGCTCTCTTAAAATTTCCTCATTACCATATAAGAGTTTAAAACTAGTATTCCAACCATTACCGATATTTTGTGTTAGGTTCAAACGATTTTTCTTGTCTTTTCCATTGAACATATTAGTTGTGATACTAATTCTATTTTTTACCATATGTGTAGTATTTCTTTTCCCGAAAGCATACGGATGTAAATCTACAAACACTTCTAAAGTTTCATTTGACCACGCAGCGATTAATTCAGAAAGTAATTTTCCATACAAATAATTTGCTCTATAAAAATTATCCTCTTTTGACACAAGATAAATGTTAATGTTAGGTTCATCATCAAACTGTTTTTTTCTAACATAACTTCCTGTAATAAATGCTAAGTCAATTTCATTTTGTAACCTATAAATAACTTTCTCTCTAAATGCCGCAACAAAGCTATCCAATATTTTGCGATCCAATACTTTTCTTCCCCCTCATTAAACCCAGTCTACTTTTTTGTAATGACTATTATTTTTAAAGACTATGTCAAAATCTTTATCTGCGTTTAAAAAAATATTTTCATATCTATCTAATACAGATATATCTGCATTAGTTAGTTCAAAGGAATTTAATATACCTCTAAATTCCTGATCATACATTTCACTGGCAAAACAAAATGGTAATCGATGTAAGAATCCACGATACTGATTATAAATAAAGTATTTTTCTTCTATTGTTACTTTCGATGGGATAGTAATTTCTATTTCAAAATTAGAAAACAAAACATTTTCTACAGCCCGATTTTCAAGAAAAAACTCTCCACTTTCCCACTCAGTTTTAGAAAAAGTGTAAATGTTAATTTGATCAGTATAATTTGCTACCCTCTTAAAGTTTGGATGAATTCCATAATTCACTTTGCCCCCTAAATCCGGACAATGATAAATAAACTTGGATAGCTTTAAATTTAATTCAGCATACATATCATCTTGAAATACAAAAGTTATTAAATCTGAATTTTCAGTGTTTTCCATTTGGAAAGCTGCCGTATTTAACCATTCTTTTGTTTCCTTTATTAAAGCACTATCTTTAATCATTTTTTCCTCCTACCAGAAACCAGCTAAATTTTTATTATGACTAAAAGCTTGATTAACTTCTTGTAAAATTGGATTTCTTAATTCACTAGGGATTTCATGAAACTTGCTAAATCTAATATTATTAATCGTTTCCCTACAAACAGGGCACATATTATAAGACACCAATCCCTTTTTACCATCTATATGACTTTTCAAATAATCAGTACTATCATCTATCGAATTGTAAAAAGTTGTTTTATCTACATTAGGATATTTTTTTTCAATCTCGCCGGATCTCGCCGAAAGTTGACCACATCTGTATAAATCACCATTAGCTCTCATTTTTCCAACTAGCCCTAACTCTGTAACAATGCATCGCTTTGGTAGTGGTAAATGAAAAGCCAAAATTCTTTCTAAAAATTCTCTGGCAGCTACTGGGCTGTACAAACTATCAATCTGTTCCTTTATCCCCATGTAATTCTCTAATACTCTATTTAATACCTTATTGAGATTTTCACCTTTCACAGCTTTTTTAGCATCTCGATTAATTGAAATCATCGGTCGAGGTGTGATAATAGTTCTATATCTTTTAGCTAGCTCGATTGTAAATTCATAATCCCTTTTGCTATTCCAAGATACTAAATTCCCAACGATGATTTCTGTATCTATATTCATTAACTCTTTCGTTCTTAATAATAAACGGACATTATCAGATACAATATCATTTTTGTTTTCAGGTTCTCCCGGTGCAACAAAATTATAATAAGAAATTCTTATCCCTTTTGTTGAAAGCAAGAGCCTTCTAACATCATCTTGACTTCCTAAAGCAAAGGCATTTGTAATAACAAACGTATCAATTCCATTTTCTAAAAACCTTTCTGTAACATCAGGGAGCCGCTTCCCGTTATAGTTATAAATACTCGGTTCTCCTCCACCCGCTAATGTAATAGATGTATACCCTGCTTCCTTTAATTCCTGTATAAAGCTATCTAACTTTTCAAACGGAAGTTGTTTATCCATTTGACTAAATTGAAAGGTGCATCCTGGACATTTAAAATTACAAACATCTGTAATATCAATCTCTAGCCTCCTAACATTTTCACCTAATTCCAGTTTTCCTTTAACAAATAAAGCCTTTTCTGGAGAAAAAGGAGTGAAACTTAATGATTTTGAAAGTTCATCTAGAAATGGGTGATTCTCAATTGAATACTTTTCTAAATCATATAAATAAATCATGTACCTTTTATATAAATCAGGATCTATTCTATTCATCCCCTCCTCGTACCATTTTTTCTCCTTATTAATTATCATTGTGTTCATAATTAAGCTCCTCTGTCCAAAATATGAATATCCATTAATTACATGTTAATTCATTTTTCTAATTATTCATATTGTTAAAATTAATTTATATTTCCAGTTTTTTTTGTTTTTTTTGTTTTGAATTGAGAAATAAATTATAAAAATTGTAACTACAATAGGTTTTAAACTATATATTTAACTGTCAGTTCTATCAAATACCTATTTTAATCAAATTTCTTTACACTCTCAGAATTTCAAAGTATTCACTTACATAAATTTCAAGTCCTATCTACAAGGTTCATTTCTATGAGAACTTAACTTCTCATCCTAAAATTAAGTTCGCCAGAAAATTTCTATACAAAAACTTACTTATACAGAGACTCTTATGCTACAAAAAACGATACGATCTTCTAATACATTCTCTTCCTCATAAGATTAACAACCATTTCTTTAATAAAAAAAAAGAGTTCTTCCAATTTAAACTGGTACCGATAGTTAGAACACTTGAATTTCAAGGTATGGAGATTAGGAGACATCATGAGTAAAATAATATTGTCAACTAAAGAGATAAAAAGACTTCAAAACAATTCAAATATACAACGAGCGAGCTATTACCTATACTGAATCCTTTAAAAATAGATTTATTGATGAGTATTTAGCTGGTAAACTTCCTCGACAAATTTTTATAGAGAATGGCTTCGGTATGAACGTGATAGGAATGAAGCGAATTGAACAATCCGCCTACAGATGGAAAAAAACTTATGAAAAGAATGGTTTAATCGGATTAACTGATTCGTGTAGAACTCAGTCTGGTAGACCATTAAAACGAAAGCTTACACCATTCGAAGTAATAAAAAGGCAAGAGGGCAAAAATCAAGTTACTTGAAGGGCAGGTGGGACTATTAAAAAACTAGAAGAGACAGAAAAGAGGCTGCTAAACGCAAGCGAAAATCTAAAACCGAATAAAGTATATCAGTTGATTTATATGACTATTGAACACAATCAATTTAAGTAAATGACTAAGTATTTTTGTGATCTTTTAGAGGTTTCCCATTCTGGATATTATAACTACCTACAATCATCCACTGGCCGAGAAGCAAGAGAACGATTGGACCTAATTTTTAGTCGTAAAAAGATACAAAGAATCATGAGAAACTTTAAAATTGTCTGTCCTCTATGAAAATGAATCGTCTCACCTAAATATGTATGTACCATTTCATCACCTAACGTATTATTTTACATATAAAAAAGAGTAGGATACGAATGTCCTACTCTACCTATTATATCATTTACCGCTTTGACGAACTCATTATCCTCTATACTTTACAGCTAATCCCTTAATGAAATTCCTTGCGTATCTATCGCCGCACTCTTTGTAATTTTTATGGCCTTTTTTTCTTAATAGAGCGCCTAGTTCTCCCTTAGTCACTGTAACGCCTACGCTATCTAGTATATCAAGTACATCTTCACTCGTTAAAGATAGTGCGATTTTCATTTTCTTTAGAAGAAGGTTGTTAGCACTCTCTTTGCTTTGTACAGGTGCCGGTTGCCCTGGTTTCGGATCTTGCTTCCCTCTTTTTAAAGTAATAAATCCATTGAAAAATGCTTCTAACATCATCATATCGCATGTTTTTACGTACTCATCTTCTTCCACATCAGGGTTTTCAGGTTCGTGCTGAGGCGCTCTCTTTATTTTTGTAAGCATATCAACTACGTCTTCTTTCGTTACTTCCATACCGCCAAGTTTAAAGATTTCTACCATATCTATATCTCTTATATCTAAAGCATATCTTACTCTTTTTAATATATCGTTGTTGCTCATTGCCATTGTTTTTCCTCCTGAAATGTTAAATATAATAATGCCTTTAGCATGTGTAAATGAATGTCGTCAAGTTACTACTTTAACATTTTAAAGGGAGGTTTTGTAGTCTTAGGTGGATTCATGCTTGTTAGGATTAAATCTAGACAGAGATTCGAATGCTTTTTAATTCCCTTTTTTCTATAAAATATATCTTATTTTTTTATAACAACATACAGGTATTAATTAGTATAATAGAATAACAGCGTTTTAAGGGCTTTCAGTTAAGTGGAGAATATCCAGTCTATATTTTTAACGGAAGGGCAAGAATTTTTTCAGCTCTTTCTATGTTATTGATAAAAAACATACTTTACTTTTATGATTGGAGTTTTTGGTAAATGTTAGAAAAAGGTGCAGACCGAGTGAAAAAAGTAGAATTAATGGACAAACATCTTGATTCTCACCAAGGAAAAATAACTAGTACCGAGATTTGTAACATTGTCATGTCCATTTTCAAATTTGATTTAACAACTAAACCTGTCCTATCAAAAGAATGGATAATGGCAGGAGCTGGTTCTTCGACTGAGAACATTGCTATAATGGCCATAGATTCTACCCTCACCCATCACGGAAGAAAGGCCACAGGAAAAGAAATCCGCCAACTTATCAATCAAATTTTTGGTATTAACTTAGATGCAATCTCCTCTTTAGAAGGGGCAAGAATTTCTTTATTTTCTAAAGATCAATGGGTTATTAGGGATGAACAAGACTTATTTGTTGTTCATACTGGATTAGGTGATGTCGATGTAAAGGTTTTTCCTACTGACTATTTCACTGAACAAACTGGATTAGAAGAATTGCCGAAGGACCTAAAGCAATCATTAACAAACTTTGGATTCTCTTGCGATGAAAGTGCGGGATGTTACTATTACTCAAATCCATCTGGAGAAGCAATTCCAGACGAATTTAAAGGGCAAGTCATCGGAGCAATTCTTAAGGTAATTCACAATTCATATCAATCTTTATAAAAAAATCATATAGGAAATCCCTATATGATTTTTTTATTAGTGAATAAAACAACCTTATTTTCCAAAAGACGATAAAAATTTAACTCTATCTCCCATAGGAGGAGTATTATTATCGACTAAGGCAACCTCTAGAATTGCTGGCCCATTTACATTCATTAAGTTGTTTATAACATCTTGATTGATATCTTGTAATTCATTGACTCTATAGCTTGGTATATTCATAGCTGCGGCCATTGCACTAATATTGATTGATTCCTGTTCAAAGGATGGATGAGTTCTACGGAATTGTAATGAATGACCGTGATATACCATTCCTAAACGAGCATTATTCATCACAACAAATAAAATAGGTAAATTATATTCCTTCGCCGTCAATATTTCCAACCCGTGCATGAAAAAGCAGCCATCACCAGTAATACATACAACCGGACGCTCCGGTTCAGCCAGTTTTGAACCAATCGCAGAACCAATTCCGCTTCCCATTGCACCAAAATGTACATTAATATTATAGGAGTCAAAATCTATGACCTTCATGTGATGAATAACATACGACATAAATTCACCAATATCAATGGTATATCTAGTAGTTGACGGTAAACATTTTTGAAGGTTTAGGAGAACATTTTTCGTATTATATTCCTCTATATTCTCTTCCTCTTCCTCTTCCTCTTTCTTCTTTTCAACGGTAAATTCAGCGCGATCCATTTGCAACCCTAAAGCCTTTAATTCTTCTATTAACATTAATAAACTTAAATTGATATCGCCTAGTACTGGAATATCCACTTTGTACTTCCGATTGAAGACAGATTGGTCAAAATCCATTTGAACAGAGAAACGATCTTTTATTAAGTTTCCATTATAATTATTTGTCGCAGTTTCCCCTAAACTGGAGCCCACAATTAATAATGCTTTCCCATCCCCTTCATTAATCAATGCAGAGGCAGCCTCATGACCTGCAAATCCAAACACTCCGACTAAAAGCGGATGTTCCTCAGGGATATATCCCTTAGCTTGTGGAGTTGTTATAATTGGCCAATTCAGCAATTCTGCCACCTCTATTAATAACTGAACAGAGTTTCTTATTCCCTGTCCTGTAAAAATATAACCCTTCTCCCTTTTTACCAATTCTCTAGCTGTTTCTTTTATTTTGTCTAGATCAGGAACAATAGGAAGTCTTTTGGGAAGTGGTGGCATTTCAACATTTTCTATATTTTCATGTTGAATATCAATCGGTATCGCAATATGTACAGGTCCTGGTACTCCCGATATAGCAATTTCAATTGCTAGTGCGACTTCTTTAAGTACATCCTTTACATCATTAACCGTAACGCTATATTTTGTAACAGGCCTGAAGACTGGTTCTACATCTAATTCTTGTGATGCATTCAAACCTACCGTACTAAGAGGTACGGCACCTGTAATGAATAAAACAGGTAAATGCTCTCGCATAGCATTAGCAGCACCTGTTACAAGATTTGTGGCACCTGGTCCGCTACAACCAATACACACACTTAGCTGATTTGTGTATTTAGCATAAGCGGCAGCCATGTAGGATGCCGCCCCTTCATGCTTCGCTACGACTGGTGTTAATTCAGGCATATCATAAAGTTCGTCAAAAAACGCATTTACAGAACCAGCTGGGATACCAAATATATGTTTAACTTCATTAGCTATTAAATATTCTAATACATTTCGGGCTGCTTTCATGTGTATGCTCCATTCATTTTTAATTTATTTCTCTATTTAAAAAAGTTTTTCGATGTCTTCAGCTGCCATAGGACGGCTGAAAAAATACCCTTGCATCAAATAACAATTTCGTGCAGATAAAAATTCGACCTGTTCCTTTGTCTCAACACCTTCAGCAATAACATCAAGGTTCAAATTCTTAGCCAGCGTAATAATAGTATTCGTAATAGCTGCATCATCTTTTGTCATATCCTGTACAAAGGATTTATCAATTTTTAACGTTGAAATAGGCAATTTTTTTAAATAACCTAAAGATGAATAACCAGTCCCGAAATCATCAATAGCGAGGTTGATTCCTAAACCTTTTAATTTCTTCATTGTTTTTAAAGTTGATTCCGTATTTCTAACAATTAAATTTTCAGTGAGTTCTAGTTGTATATACTTCGGAGATAGCTCTACTTCCTCTAAAACATTTTTGACCATAGCAAATAAATCACTTTGTTCCAATTGACGTGCAGATAAATTCACAGACATACTAATTAACGGGGAACCTTGATCATGCCATTTCTTTAATTGCCTACAGGCCTCTTTTAGAACCCATTCACCTATCGGGACTATTAATCCAGTTTCTTCAGCTATTGGGATAAATTTATCAGGCGGTATCATCCCATGTTCTTGATGGTTCCATCTAATTAAAGCCTCTACACCCTCAATCTTATTCGTTTTACCATTTATTTGCGGTTGATAATAAATCACAAGTTCTTCTTGTTCCAACGCCTTATACAAATCATTTTCTAGCTTGATACTTTCAAAAGTTCTCGTATCCATTCCTTCACTGAAGAAATGATAGCTACTTCCTGATATTTCTTTCGATTTGTACATAGCTGTGTCTGCATTTTTAACTAAGATTTCAGTCGTATCACCATTATCAGGAAATATACTAATACCAATACTCGTTTTCATATAGATTTCATTGTCTACTAAATGAAATGGCCTTGAAAAAGAATCAATGACACGATTTACTACCTTTAACACTTCTTTTTCACTTTTGATATTCGGTAAATAGATAGTAAATTCATCCCCGCCCTGTCTTGAGACCGTAGCACTTTTAGGAACACAAGCACTTAATCGATTTGCAACTTCTCGCAAAAGCAAATCACCGAAGCTATGCCCGAGCGTATCATTCACAAACTTAAACCTGTCTAAATCTAAATACAGAACTGCTAATTTTTCAGCATGTAATTGAGCATATGTCAGCCCTTGAGTTAGCCTGTCCTTTAGTAGAACTCTATTAGGTAAATCTGTTAAACTATCAAAATAAGCATGATATTTTATTTCTTCCTCCATTTGTTTCCTTTGGGTTACATCTTTAAAAGTAATAACTTCTCCGACAATCTCGGTCCCTTCTTTTATAGAGGAAATTACATACTCCACTGGAAAACTGGATTGATCTTTTCTAAAAAATTGCTCGGTTTTATCGTACAGATTCCAATCCTCATCGCAACCTGATGCCACCTGCTTTTTCTTTCCTTTTTCAATTCCGTTGAAAACCATACTGGATGGTTTTCCTATTAATTCATTTTTTATATCATAGCCTAACATGGAGGCACCAGCTGGGTTACAAAAGGTAATATTTCCATCAAGGTCTAAACCGAAAATTCCTTCTCCGGCAGAATTTAGAATCAATTCTTTCTCACGACTAAGCTGCTGCAATTCCGTTATTACTCGTTCCAGTTCCTTATTTTTAAACGTAATTTCTGAGGTCCTCTCTTCGATAATAACTTCCTGTTTTTCCATATATAAAAGGTTTGATAGCGTGGAAGCAGTTGCATCGACAATAGATTGCGACAGCTGTATTTGTCCTTCAGAATAACTAAAATTACTATCTCCTAGATTGACCACAGATATTTGTCCTAATACCTCTCCCATTGAAACCAACGGCAACATAAAGAGTCCCTTCATACCAAAATTACGGCAAACATCATGGTTTGGGCGCGGATCTGCATAAACATCTGGAATCCAGATTGGCTTTTTTGTTTCAATGACCTCTTGCGTGACTCTATCATTACTTTTATCAAATTTTATCTTATCATGTGTCTTGATCCAATCTTCTTCTGTCCATTCTGAACCCTTACTTAACTTCACCGGTCTAATTTTTTTCTTAGCTAAAGGCTCTAGTAAATGAACCCCGATATTATAATTGTCTAAAACTTTTCCTAAATAGGAAAAACAAGTATCAAGACTTTCCTGCATGGAGGAACACATAGATAAGTCCCGTGTCACATCCAGCAAGAGCTGTTTTTCAGCAATAAGGTTTACCTTATGAGTTAAATTGTTCGCATTTTGAATCGCAACAGCCGCCATATTCACATATGCCTCAACCGTTTGAATTTCTGACTCTGTTAAGTTCATAGGAATTCCGTAATCAAATAAAAAAACTAGACCAAATAATTCTTCTTCAAAAGAGATAGGAAGAACGAATAAAGATTTAATTCGAAACCCTTCCACTGCTCTCGGATCTGGCCGACTATCCTTTGATGTATCAGGTATATAGATGGCTTTTTTTGTTTCAATTACTTCTTTCGCCAGCAGGTCAATGTCTGTATCAATGACATGCATATCCAACGTCCATCCGTTAATAACTTCCGGTTTTCCTACATACCCTCTAAAAGTCCCATCTTCCTGCGGCAAATAAATACCAACAGAATCGCATTGAACGATTTCTTCAGAAATTGCTATTGTGACTTGCTCTAAAACTTCACGTAAATCCAGCTTTGTATTAATCATTTTAGTTATATTCGCAAGTCGAGAATACCTCGTTTGTTCCTTCAACATAAAAACGAACTCCATTTCATTGAAAATATCCATTTATATCCAAAAACTTTTATCCAAAACCTATCAATACTATCATTTTACTATGCATTTATTACTAATTCGACAAAATATTTCATATTTCTCACTATTATAATGTTTTTTATACATTTAATATAGGAATTATTTGCATAATCCTCTAATATTTTTATTACTAAATTGCAAGATAAATACGTTGTTATTACTAAAAGCTACACAAAATTTTCCACTCTCAAAAAATTCATTTACTTATAATACAACTCAGCTTATGTAAAATAAAAAACAGATGGAAATCTCCCCCCATCAGGGGCTAGATTTCCATCTGCATATTCAAACTATCTCTACACGCCAGCCACAAACTCCATATATACAGAGTATACGCGGGAACACAAAGATGTTGGTTAGTTCAATACATTTATAAAACTGTTTTTTCCGTTGCAATCTACAAAAGAACTTAAAACTAAATAAATATAATCCACCCCCTCGACTTCAGGGAGTTATACCGTTTCACTACCTTCTACCACATTAACACTCGCCTCAAACTTATTAAGCAATGCGCGTACTTCATCCGTTGACTTCGTGCTCATCAATTGATTTCGTAGTTCAGCAGCCCCAGGGAAGCCTTTTACATAAATTTTGAAGAAGCGATGTAATCCTGTTATGGATCTTGGTAATACTTCTGCATATTGATCTTGAAGATCAAGTTGTAGTCTTAAAAGATCTAGATGTTCTTTACTGCTATGCTCTCTTGGTTCTTTTTCGAAAGCAAATGGATTTTTAAAGATTCCTCGTCCAATCATTACGCCATCAATGCCGTATTTTTCAGCAAGTTCCAGCCCAGTTTTACGGTCAGGAATGTCTCCGTTTATCGTTAGGAGCGTATTTGGTGCAATACGATCACGTAATTTTTTAATCTCCGGAATTAGCTCCCAGTGTGCATCTACTTGGCTCATCTCTTCTCTTGTACGTAAGTGAATAGAAAGGTTTGCAATATCTTGTTTGAAAATGTGCGTTAACCAATCTTCCCACTCGCTTAACTCTTTAAAGCCAAGTCTTGTTTTTACGCTGACAGGTAGTCCGCCTGCTTTTGCAGCTTGAATAAGTTCTGCCGCAACGTCTGGACGCAAGATAAGGCCACTACCTTTTCCTCTTGATGCTACGTTTGGCACAGGGCAACCCATATTAATATCGATGCCTTTAAATCCTAACTCTGCCATACCAATACTCATTTCACGGAAATATTCAGGATTATCTCCCCAAATATGTGCCACCATTGGCTGTTCATCTTCTGTAAAAATTAAACGACCACGTACGCTTTTCATACCTTCTGGATGACAATAGCTATCTGAGTTTGTGAACTCTGTGAAGAATACATCTGGACGACCAGCTTCACTTACTACGTGACGGAAAACAACGTCTGTCACATCTTCCATTGGTGCAAGTACGAAAAATGGTCGTGGTAAATCACGCCAAAAATTATCTATCATTTCAAATTCAAATCCTCTCACTATGAATACAATTTCAAACTCTCAATAAACCAAAAAGCAGATGGTATAGATTTTCCTATATCAACTGCTTTCCTATTATACCAACTTAAGCCAAGCTACACACTCTACATGAGTCGTATGCGGGAACATATCAACAGGTTGTACTTCCTGCGTTTTATATCCGCCTTCTTCTAGTACTTTTAAGTCACGTGCTAATGTTGCTGGGTTACATGATACGTATACAACGCGTTTTGGTTTCATGTCGATGATTGTGTTTAATAGTGCCTCATCACAACCTTTACGCGGTGGATCTACGACCATTGTGTCAGCGATTACGCCTTCTTTATACCATTTTGGAATAACTACTTCTGCTTCTCCTACACCAAATTCAGCGTTTGTCATGTTGTTTAGTGCTGCGTTACGCTTTGCGTCTTCAATCGCTTCTGGGACGATTTCAACGCCATACACTTTTTTCGCTTTTTGCGCTAGGAATAAAGAGATTGATCCAATTCCGCAATAGGCATCAATTACTGTTTCGTTACCATCTAATTTTGCGTATTCTAACGTTTTATCGTACAGCACTTTCGTTTGTTCTGGGTTTACTTGATAGAATGAACGTGCTGAAATCGCAAATTTAATATCGCCAATAAAGTCATAAATATATTCTGATCCGTACAGTACTGTCGTTTTGTCTCCGAAGATTACGTTTGTACGTTTCGTGTTTACGTTTTGAACAATCGATTTTACTTCAGGGAATTTCGCAGCAATTTCTTCAATGATTGCTTTCTTGTTTGGTAATTCTGCTGTACGAGTAATGAAGACAAGCATAATTTCCCCTGTTACTTGTCCGTAACGAGCCATTACGTGGCGAAGTGTTCCTTTGTTACGCTCTTCATTGTACGCTGAAATCCCGTGTTTTTCACAAATACGTTTTACTTCTTGAATTAATGTATCGTTTTCTTCTGCTTGAATTAAACACGATTCCATATTAATGATGTCATGCGTTCCTTGACGATAGAATCCAGCTACAAGTCCACCTTCACGTTCTCCAATTGGTACTTGTGCTTTGTTACGGTATACCCACGGATTCTTCATGCCAAGTACAGGATGAACAGGAACATCACTTAATCCGCCGATGCGCTGCATAACGTCGCGTACTTGTTTTTCTTTCGCTTGTAATTGCCCTTCATATGTTAAATGCTGAAGCTGACAACCGCCGCACTGATTGTACACTGGGCATTCTGCATCTTTACGATATGGGCTCTTTGTATGAAGCTTCATTAAACGACCGAATGCGAAGTTTTTCTTTACTTTAATAATTTTAATTTGTGCTTCTTCACCTGGTAATCCGTTTTTAACGAAAATAGGATAGCCTTTTACTTTCGCAACACCGGCACCATCATGTGTTAAATCTTCAAATACTACATCTATAAACTCGTTTTTTTCAACTGGTGGCGTCATTTTTGTACTCATTTTCCGACCTCTCTTTTTCATAACACTGCGTTACATTTTATCATACTTATATGGTCTATTTCTATTGGAAGAAAAAAAGCTATTGACGATAGTTCTCCGTTAATGTTACGCTACTACTAATTTAATACGGACGATGTTACCTCATATATACTCGATAATATGGATCGAGAGTTTCTACCCGGCAACCTTAAATTGCTGGACTATGGGGAAAACTAATGAATATTAGCCCATGTGCAAAAAGGACTCATATTGATTAGCTTTCTCTCATAGATGAAAGTGAATCCATATGGGTCTTTTTTTATTTTTATTTTTCTAAAAGGTCAGACATCTTACGTATGACATAAAACCTCCTTGTTTTATTTTTAGTAATATAACGAGCGTTTTATGTACAAACTTTATACGAACTTCTGAAAGGGGCAACTACATGCAATATGTAATGAGCATTATCGGTATTCTTGTCGTTTTAGGTTTATGTTTTGCTTTGTCAAACAACAAAAGTAAAATCAACTTCCGTGCAATTGCTATTATGATTGGTTTTCAAATTTTAATCGGTTGGTTTATGTTTGGCACAAAGATTGGTCAACAAATCATTATTTTCATTGGTAAAGTTTTCAACAAACTAATTAAACTTGGTACGACAGGTGTCGATTTTCTCTTTAATGGGATTCAAAGAGATTTTGTCTTTTTCTTAAACGTACTATTAATTATCGTATTTTTCTCAGCACTACTTTCTATCTTTAGTTACTTAGGGGTTTTACCATTCATCGTTCGCGTTGTCGGCGGTGCCATTTCAAAAATTACTGGTTTACCACGCGTTGAATCATTCCACGCAGTAAACTCTGTATTCTTTGGTTCAAGTGAAGCGTTAATCGTTATTAAAAATGATTTACAACATTTCAATAAAAACCGTATGTTTATCATTTGTTGTTCTGCAATGAGTTCAGTTTCTGCCTCTGTTACAGCATCATACGTAATGATGTTAGATGCGAAATATGTACTAGCAGCTCTTCCGTTAAACTTATTCTCAAGCTTAAT
Source organism: Bacillus sp. FDAARGOS_527 (assembly GCF_003812125.1). Classification (NCBI taxonomy): domain Bacteria; kingdom Bacillati; phylum Bacillota; class Bacilli; order Caryophanales; family Bacillaceae; genus Bacillus; species Bacillus sp. FDAARGOS_527. Next base: position 4,909,426 of record NZ_CP033795.1, on the reverse strand, counting down.
CGTTTGTTCGTTATTAACACCTGTTGATACGAAAAAAGAAGACGAAGTAGTTCAGAAATTTGATCGTACTTTATTCGGAGACAGCTTTATCGGTGCAATGATTAACGGTGCACTTGACGGTTTAAAAGTAGCTGGTATCGTTGCCGCATTAATGATCGCCTTCATCGGTGTGATGGAAGTTGTAAACTACGTAATTAGTGCCGCTTCAGGTGCAATGGGATATGCTGTTACGTTACAACAAATCTTCGGTTATATACTTGCTCCATTCGCGTTCTTAATGGGTATTCCAACTCAAGATATTATCCCAGCTGGTGGTATTATGGGTACGAAGATTGTATTAAACGAGTTTGTAGCAATACTTGATTTAAAAGGTGTTGCATCAACATTATCTCCACGTACAGTTGGAATCGTTACAGTATTCTTAATTAGCTTCGCAAGTATTAGCCAAATTGGTGCAATCGTTGGTACAATCCGTGCCCTTTCTGAAAAACAAGGAAGCGTTGTTTCTAAATTTGGTTGGAAAATGCTATTTGCATCAACACTTGCTTCTATTTTATCTGCGACAATCGCTGGATTGTTTATTTAATAAAAAAACACCTTACTCGTCGTTGAAGTAAGGTGTTTTTTTATCTATTGTTACTTTTCTCATTCCATACATATTCTTCAAATGCTATGATGAACAAGGGTATGTCCCCACCTCTCTTACAGCGGTGGGGATTTTAAATATAAATATATAACATAATACACAATAGAAGGTGATTTTATGAGAAAATATGTTGCAATCGCTTTATGCACATCTGCCATTCTAGCAGGTTGTAATACTAGCAATGTAAACCAGGAACCTAAAAAAGAAAAAAAGGTTCAAGAAACTAAGAAACAAGCAGATACTGTACAAGAACAAGGTAAAATTTCTTATCAGCCCATTACACACGAAACTACAAATACTACCATTCATATGACAGATATAAAAGATGCTTTAACTGAAGTACAATATAAAATTTGGCGTACTGCTGATGGAAAGGAACACACTAAATCTTTTTCTTCTAAAGAAAAGGAGAAACAGTTTACACTTCCTTTTGACATAAAAGAATTTGAAGGAAAACGCGGTGAATTTCAAATTGAAGCAATAGGAATAAAAGAAGATGGGAAAACCATTCCACTCACAAAAGCTGCTATTACTTTCGAACAAAAGGTTCCCGTTCTTATGTATCATGCAATTGATGATTATCACGGACAAGGCATTAAAGATTTATTCGTCTCACCTGCTAACTTTGAAGCCCAAATGAAATATTTAAAAGACAACGGCTATACATTACTAACTTTTGAACGTTGGGGTGATATTAATAAAGTAAATAAACCTATCTTTGTTACATTTGATGACGGTATGAAAAATAATATGAATGCATTCCATGTTTTACAAAAGCTAAAAGACGATACATTTAAACCGGCGGCAACAGAATATATGATTGTTGATAACGTTGATGTAGAAGGATCACTGTCTACTTCTGAAATAAAAGAAATGGTCGATTCCGGCATTTTCTCAGTGCAATCTCATACAACGACGCATGCAGACTTACCGAAAATTACAAACTATGAAGAGGAATTAAAAGGATCAAAAGAAAAGTTAGAAAAAACAACAGGTAAGCCCGTTATCGCAGTTGCTTATCCATTCGGTCATGTAGATGATAAAGTCGTTGCAGAAACGAAGAAATATTATCAATTTGCGACGACAACAAAACCCGGAAAATTCATTACAAAAGGTGAACCCGATGAATTGTTAAAAATGAAGCGTGTTCGCATACACCATACGACGACCGTAGAACAGTTTGCTTCTTCGATTAAATAACGATGAGGGCTCAATATATTTTGAGCTCTCTTTTTACGCTATATTTATATATATTTTTTGAATTTTCTTGTATTATATATAGTAAGAAATCTTTCAAATTAAAGGAGATTATACATATGTCATTTGAACAAACGTTAGAGAAATATGCTGCCCTTGCAGTCAATGTTGGTGTTAATATTCAACCAGGACAAACATTATCAATTAGCGCACCTCTTGAAGCTGTACAATTTGTACGCCTCGTTACAGAAAAAGCATATAAATCTGGTGCAAAACACGTATATGTGGATTGGAATGATGAGACGTTAACACGCTTAAAGTTCGATCTAGCTCCTGAAGAAGCATTCGCTGAGTTCCCATCTTGGAAAGCACACGCTCGTGAAAAATTAGCAAAAGAAGGCGCTGCATTTATGTCTATTTATGCAGAAAACCCTGATTTATTAAAAGGTGTAGAACCAACGCGTATCGCAACAGCTCATAAAGTAGCTGGTGAAGCAATGAAAGTATACCGTGATTACGTACAAGCTGATAAAGTAAGCTGGTGTGTCATTTCTGTTCCTACGAAAGAATGGGCTGCGAAAGTATTCCCTGACGTTGCACCAGAAGAACAAGAAGCAAAACTATGGGATGCTATTTTCAAAGCTACTCGTGCTGATTTAGAAAATCCTGTGGAAGCATGGAAAGAACACGATAAAACATTACATACAAAAGTTGATTACTTAAACGAAAAGCATTATAAAGCTCTTCACTATACAGGTCCTGGAACAGATTTAACGATCGAACTTCCAGAAAAACATGTATGGGCTGGTGCTGGTAGCTTAAATGAAAAGAACGTACCATTTATGGCGAACATTCCAACTGAAGAAGTGTTTACAATGCCACTTAAAACAGGTGTAAATGGCCAAGTATCTAGTACAAAACCGTTAGCATTTGCAGGTAACATTATCGATAACTTCACGTTAACATTTGAAAACGGACGTATCGTAGATTATAAAGCTGAAGTTGGAGAAGAAGCTTTAAAACATTTAGTAGAAACAGATGAAGGTTCTCACTTCTTAGGAGAAGTAGCTTTAGTACCTCATGATTCACCAATTTCAAACACAAATATTTTATTCTACAACACGCTATTTGATGAAAACGCATCTTGCCACCTTGCAATCGGAAATGCTTATGCATTTAACTTAGTTGGCGGAAAAACGATGTCTAAAGAAGAACTTGCTGAAAATGGCGCAAACGCTAGTATTACACACGAAGATTTCATGATTGGATCAGCTGAGCTTGATATCGACGGCATTACAGCTGATGGCAGACATGAACCAATCTTCCGTAAAGGTAATTGGGCGTTTTAATAAAAGCAAAAGGCTATCTTCCACACTGGAAGATAGCCTTTTATGATGCAGATGAAACCTTAAGCCCAATTACTCCTAACACGATGAAAAGAATACAAAATGCTTGGAATAGGCTAATGTGCTCTTTAAAAAAGTACACACTAATAATCGTAATAAGTAACGTCCCAACACCAGACCAAATTGCATAAGCAATACTTAAATGAATCTTTTTTACAACGATGGCGAACACGCTGAAACAAATTCCGTAAAATACAAAAATAAGTACACTTGGAATGAGCTTTGTTAAACCGTTTGATAACTTCATCGCAATTGTTCCAGCTACTTCAAAAATAATTGTTACAAGTAATAATAGCCAATATACCATACTAGAATCTCCTTCTCTGTTACCTTATAGAGATTCTAGTATACTACTTATAGTCCTAATGAAATATATTTAATTTCTAAATATTCCTCGATACCGAAATGACCTCCTTCACGACCAATGCCACTCTCTTTAAAGCCACCGAACGGCGCTTGTGCAACTGATGGGAGGCCATCATTTAAACCGATAATACCATACTCTAGTGCTTCACTAATTTGGAATGCTTGGCTAATGTCTTTCGTGAAAATGTACGCTGCTAAACCGTATGGCGTATTGTTTGCACGTTCAATTACTTCTTCAACCGTTTTAAATTTCGCAACAGGTGCAACTGGTCCAAATGTTTCTTCATTCATACAAAGCATCGTATCATTCGCTAATCCAATTACAGTTGGTTGAATAAAGTGTCCATCTAGCTCTGTAACCTTTTGGCCACCATATAAAACTGTTCCACCTTTTTGAATAGCATCTTCAATATGTTCTTGTACTTTTGAAACTGCATTCTCGTCAATAAGTGGTCCTACAGTCGTTCCGTCACTGAAACCGTCCCCTACTTTTAACTGCCCTACTGCCTTTTGAAACTTCTCTACAAACGCTTCATACACTTCTTCCTGAACAAATACTCGGTTTGTACATATACACGTTTGTCCTGCGTTACGGAATTTCGAACCGATTACTGCCTCTACTGCTTTATCTAAGTCTGCATCATTCATAACAATAAACGGTGCGTGACCACCTAACTCAAGTGAAACCTTTTTCATCGTTTGTGCCGCACTAGCCATTAACTCTTTCCCAATTTCCGTTGATCCTGTAAAGGACACTTTTCGAACACGCCCATCTTCCATCCACGTATCAGCAATTGCTTTCGCACTACCTGTTACAATATTTATTACGCCTTTTGGAATGTCTGCTTCATGAGCTAATTCAGCTAATTTTAACGCAGTTAACGGCGTTTGACTTGCAGGTTTTACAACCGCTGTACATCCTGCTGCAAGCGCCGGAGCTACCTTTCTCGTAATCATAGCAGCCGGGAAGTTCCAAGGCGTAATAGCTGCCATAACACCAACTGGTTGCTTCATGACTAAAATACGTTTATTCGGATGAGAAGCAGGAATCATTTCACCATATACGCGTTTTCCTTCTTCTGCATACCATTCAACAAAACTATTTGCATAATTCACTTCACCAAGCGCTTCTGCAAAGGGCTTTCCTTGTTCTTTCGTCATGATCGCTGCAATCTCTTCTTTATTTTCCTCAATAAGTGTGAACCATTTTTTTAATTTCGCTGCACGATCTGCCGCTGTTAACTTAGACCATAATTTAAAAGCTTCATGCGCAGCATCAACAGCTTGCTTTGCCTCTGTTACCCCGCCCTTTGGTACAGTCGCAAATATTTCCTTCGTTGCTGGATTATTTACTTCGATTTGCTCTTGCAATGTAATCCACTCACCATTTATATACATCGCCTTTTTCTCTACATTTACAAACGTCGCTTTTTTATCCAATATTCTCTTCCTCCTCTATAAGTTTCTTTATTTTCCTAGTCGCAGCAGATTGACTTATTTTTAAAAACTCCGCTACTTTATAACTCGATCCATATGTTTTATATGCTTTCAAAATAATATTCCGTTCTACTTCTTCTAACATTTTATAGAGACTTTGACCGGACTGTTCAACCGTTGATTCTTGCATCGCTATTGGTAAATCTTCTATCGTAACGATATCATCGGCAGTTATAACAATTCGCTCAATCACATTTTCAATCTCTCTATTATTTCCTTCCCACGGGTAACCAACAAACATTTGTAATGTGCTAGGCGCTAATTTTACATTTCTACCATATTTCTCGTTAAAGTGTTGTAAATAATGATAAATAAGTGGCAAAATGTCTTCTGTTCTTTCCCGTAGTGGCGGGATTACAATGGGAATGACATTCAGACGATAATATAAATCTTTCCGAAATGTTCCTTGTTTCACCATCATACTTAAATCTCTATTTGTTGCCGCTACAATTCTAACATCCACCTTTTTTAATTCTCTTCCGCCTATAGGGCGAAACGTTTTTTCTTGCAACACTTGCAAAAGCTTTGCTTGAGTTTCAAGCGGCATTTCGCCAATTTCATCTAAGAATAGCGTTCCTTTATGCGCTGATTCTAATAGTCCCTTTTTCCCTTCACGATTCGCACCTGTAAAGGATCCGCCTGAGTATCCAAAAAGCTCTGATTCAATTAAATTTGTCGGCAATGCCGCACAGTTAATTTCATAGAAACTTTCATTCTTCCGGTTACTCACTTCATGTAAATGACGCACCAATCGACTCTTTCCTACTCCTGTCTCACCTAAAACGAGAACCGTACTATCTACCGCGGATACTTTCTTGATTGTCTCGACTATTTTTTGCATAGCGATACTTTTAAAAATAAGTCCTTCATGTTCATATGTTTCTCTTAATTCTTTTTTATATGTTTTTAACTGATTATCCATTTCTTCTACCTTTTGACGTAATTGATAGAGTTCTGTAAGATCACGAGAGTAACTAATTACTCTTCTTAAATTGCCCTCTTCATCAAAAACAGGCCTTGTACGAACGTGTAAATACTCTCCTGATTTTGTCGTCTGAACGAGTTCGATTGGCCTCTTTTTTTCAATTACTTCTAACGTTGCTGATGGATAAAAGATACCATCTTTCTGCAATTCTTTTACATGTTTACCTACTAACTCTTTTGCAGCCAATTGATAGTGCCTTTCACATGTACTATTTACACGTACAACGATTCCCTTTTCGTCAGTCACAAAAATTTCGTCAAACGCATATTCAAATACATCTTGTAAATCCATTAACACTCGTTCCTTTTCTGCAACCATCCTAGCCACCCCTAACTTCCAATCCGTCGATTCACTTCACTACCTTTATTATAAAGTGAATTTTCTGCATTTTATATAGAGTCAGCTAGAATGTTTGCTGTTTTATTATTTAACTTTTAAACACGAGCAATATTTGCTTTCTCATAACAGACTTGCAACGATTCTTCAATGATTGTTAATCCTTCTTCCAGTTGCTCATCTGTAATCACTAATGGCATTAGCACACGAATAACATTACCGTATGTTCCTGCTGATAGTAGAAGTAAGCCGCGTTTATTTGCTTCTGCGCATAAATTAGCTGTTAACGTTTTATCAGGTGCTTTCGTCTTACGATCTTGAACGAGCTCAAATGCACACATTGCTCCTAAACCGCGCACATCACCGATGCAATTATATTTATTTTTCATCTCTTCGAATCGGTTCATTACGACTTTTCCTAATTCTATCGCTCTATCATTTAAATTCTCTTTTTCTATTACATCAAGTACTGCTAATGCTGCCGCACATCCTAGCGGGCTTCCTGCATACGTTCCACCAAGTTCTCCTGGTGCAGACTCATTCATAATTTCTTTGCGCCCAATAACACCACTAATCGGTACACCAGCACCTAATGATTTAGATACCGTAATTAAATCCGGAACGACATCATAATGATCAATAGCGAAATATTTTCCTGTACGGCTAAATCCAGTTTGAATTTCATCCGCTACAAATAAGATGCCGTGTTCTGAACAAATATTGCGTACTTCTTGCACAAACTTCTTACTTGGGACGATAAATCCACCTTCCCCTTGAACAGGTTCCATTACAACGGCTGCAATCGTTTCTGGTGCTACTTCTGATACGAAGAAATTCTTAAACTCTTCAATCATAAAGTTATCGTACTGCTCTTCCGTTAATCCTTCTGGGCGGCGATATTCGTACGGGAATGGTGCTTTATAGACTTCAGGCGCAAATGGACCAAATCCAAACTTATATGGTTTTACTTTACTTGTCATCGTCATTGTCATTAATGTGCGTCCATGGAAACCTTTAGAAAATGCAATAATACCAGGTCTTTTTGTATATTTACGAGCGATTTTCACCGCATTCTCAACTGCTTCTGCACCACTATTTAAAAATAGTACTTGCTTATCAAAACTTCCCGGCGCTAATGCCGCAAGTTTTTCTGCTAATTCAATATATGGCTCATACATCATGACATTAAAGCCAGTATGAATGTATTGATCTACTTGTTTATGGAGCGCTTCTTTAACAGCTGGGTGACAATGTCCTACGTTAATTGTTCCTATCGCTCCAGCGAAATCAATGTACTGATTCCCATCAACATCAGTAACAAGAGCACCATTTGCAGATTGTACAAACGTTGGGATGCCGTTACTTACTCCTTTTGGTACTATATTTTGGCGGCGTTCTAGTAAAGACGCTGCTTTCGGTCCAGGAATTTGTTCATTTACTTTAGCAAATTTTTTTATATTCATTACGTACCCCATCCTTTTCTTTACATTGTTTTCTCTTTTCATTGCAAAATGTATGCCAATATTCTTTTCTAGTATTCATCTATTTCGCCATAAAAAATAAGTCTATAAAGACTCATTAAGAGTCTTTATAGACTTATTTTTCTTACACATTAGACTTTCCTTTTTCCCAAACAAACTCACCTGAATTAGAAATAAGGTCCCCAACAGACTGTACTACTAAATCAGCAAGTGGTTCTAATGTTTGACGATCTCCTGTACCAGATAGTACTCCAATTGCATAGCAATCACCGCCATTTTTCGCTAAATATAAATCAGTCGGTGTATCCCCAACGACCGCTACTTCACATGCCTCTAAATGAAACCTCTCACAAAAGGATTCTACAATTCTTTTATCTGGTTTTTGTGCTGGAAATGTATCTGAAGCTACAACATAATCAAAAAAAGACTCTAATTGATACTGTTTTAAAAATAATTCTGTCGGTGCAAAATCATCCGCCGTGACAACACCTAAAATAAATCCTCTATCCTTTAAACCTTGTAAAATTCTCGGTAAATCCGCCGTCATTTTCATGTAAGAACGATGCTCGTACATAAGGGCAAACAGTTTTTCACTTACCCATTCATGCATTTCCTCTTCTTTAGATGACGTAATATACTTACAAAGCCCCTTTGCCACATCAAGGCTCGTTCCTGCCGCTATTGCGCTACGTGGGTGAACAAATACCCCATCCACACCGATCTCTTTTAATAAAGTCGGCTGCATTGATTGTGGCAGTTGGTATAATTTTATACATTCAGCCACAAGTTCTTCAGCAACTTTTATCCAAATTGAATGAAAATCCATTAATGTCCCATCTTTATCAAATAGTATTGCTTTTACTTTCTCCATAACACCCCACCTCTCGTCTCTTATCTCCTCCAGTGTATCAATAAAGTATGGATATAAAATAAACGAATTGTAAAAATACCATGAAAATCAAACTAACTTCCAATTTACAATACAAATCGGATTGTTTGACTATTACGTAACAGAAGCGTAAAATTACTCTCATCTTATTGAAAATTAGCTAATTACTTAACCTCATTAACTATCATGATAGTTTCCTAATTCTTTTTTTAAGTAGGAGATGTTTATATATGGTTGAAGAAATATTTTATAAGAAAACATTAGAAAATCTGTTTTTAGATCCTGTTCAAATTACACTTTGGGATGGAAACACTGTACAGTACGGTGAAGGGAATCCTCAATTTCATATTACATTCCACAAACCTCTTGCCAAAAAAGAGATAATAAAAGATCCCTCCATCGCATTTGGTGAAGCTTATATGAATGGAGATATTGAAATAGAGGGTAACCTTGAAAAAGCGATTGAGTCTATTTATAAAAACAAAGACAGTTTTTTAGGTAATAGCAAATTACAATACTTTACAAGCAGATGGAATTTTTCAAAACGAAAAAATAAAGAAGATATCGCCCATCATTATGATATTGGGAACGATTTTTATAAATTATGGCTAGATGAAACAATGACATACTCTTGTGCATATTTCCAAAATGAAACCGATTCTTTAACAGCTGCTCAACATAATAAAGTAAATCATATTTTAAAAAAGTTAAACCTTCAAAAAGGAGATACTTTGCTAGACATTGGTTGCGGATGGGGTGAACTCATTACAGCTGCCGCAAAACAATATGGTGTGAAAGCAACGGGAGTCACATTAAGTGAAGAACAATATGCAAAAACTCTAGAAAGAATCGAAAAAGAAAATCTCACAGATTTAGTTGAAGTAAATTTACTCGATTATCGTGATATTCACGAGCGAAAGTTTGATAAAATTGTTAGTGTAGGTATGATTGAACATGTCGGGAAAGATCACATTACAGAGTACTTTGAAACGGTCAATGCATTACTCAATGATGGTGGTATTTCCGTTCTTCACTGCATTACTTCTCCTACAGATGGCGCTACTAATAGTTGGATTGAGAAATATATATTTCCTGGTGGATACGTCCCCGCCGTTAATGAATTAATTACTAACATAACTAATCAGCATTTCTTTATAGTTGATGTTGAAAGCTTGCGCAGACATTACGGTAAAACACTTCAACACTGGGCAGAAAACTTTGAAAATACACTAGATGAAATACGTAAAACAAAAGATGAGCGATTTATTCGTATGTGGCGCTTGTATTTAAATGCTTGTGCAGCTTCGTTTTATACTGGTAACATTGATTTACATCAATTTGTATTTACAAAAGGGATTAGTGATTCCATTCCTTGGACACGTTCATATATGTATAAATAAAAAAGGATGCCTTTACAGGGCATCCTCTTGATGTTCAGGAACAAATAATTCCAGACAATGATACATATTTTCGAATTCCATCGGTGCATCTCCACCATATTCACCATCTAAATTAATCATTAGTTTATCTGGTGAATGCACTTTAATTCGGTTCGCTTGTGTGTATAGTACTTTTGGATTGTTAATATGTTCACCACGCTGCGCTTGTGTTGCAGCTTTAATTAAGTCGGCAATCGAACCTTTTTTCAGCACTAATAAATCAAATAAGCCATCGTTAATCGATGCATATGGTGCTACCTTTTCAAAGCCGCCCACTGAACGAGTATTCGTAATTAAAAACATCGTAATTTCTTCTTGTAGTAATTTTCCATCATACTCAATTTCAACATATGTTGGATGGAGTGATGGTAGCATTTCGATACCTTTTAAATAATAAGCAAGTTGTCCTAATACAGTCTTTAGCTTACTTGGTACTTCATATGTTAATTCTGTAATACGACCGCCACCAGCGATGTTAATAAAATATGTATCGTTTGCTCTACCAAGGTCTAATGGCACAGTTTTTCCTTCACAAATAATATCCGCTGCCTCTTCAATAGAACGAGGTACACCGATTGCACGTGCAAAGTCATTTGTCGTTCCAACTGGAATAATTCCAAATTTCGGACGGAATTCATGACCAACTAGACCGTTTACGACTTCATTTAACGTACCGTCACCACCAGCCGCAATAACAACATCAAATTTACGCTCTACAGCTTGCCTCGCCGCCACAGTTGCGTCTCCAGGACCCGTTGTCGCATGACAAGATGCTTCATATCCAGCTTGTTCTAATTTTTGTAATACTTCCGGTAAGCTCTTCTTAAATAGCTCACGCCCAGAAGTAGGATTATAAATAATTCTTGCTCGCTTCATCATTTATTAGCACAGGAAATTTCTTTATGTATCGACAAAGAACATACCGAACTTCTATTCAGTATTCCCATGCCTACCTCCTCTCATCTTCCTATCCTTCTTTTATCTCGCTCAAACAGGCAGTAAGAACCCGATTCGTGTAGCCCATCAAAAGTAAATATTCATTTCAATGGTTTTGTTTTATTTGACAAAAAATTTATGTCCATCTATTTCTTCACAACAATTTACATATAACGAATAATAATTATCTATTATTTCATGAGATGAAAAAACCTCTATTTCTAGATTTATCATTATTCCCACCTTTTTGCAACTATCATACCATAGTTGCTATACAAACATTTTTCCACTTTTGACAGTTAATCAAACGTTTGTTTAAATAATTTTCTCTCATTTAAACAAACGTTTGATTAACCTAGAAAAACACCCATGTACGGGTGTTTTTCTGCTTAATCTTTAAAAGTTACTACTATTATCGCTTATTAATCTCTTCAAGTAAGATTTTGTTAACAAGCGGTGGATTTGCTTGTCCTTTTGTAGCTTTCATAATTTGACCAACTAAGAAGCCAATTGCACGGTCTTTACCGTTTTTAAAGTCTTCGATAGATTGCTCATTATTATCAAGAATTTCTGTTACAACTTTACGAAGTGTACCCTCGTCAGAAATTTGAACAAGGCCTTTCGCTTTAACGATTTCTTCTGGGTCTCCACCTTTTTCAATTAATTCGTTAAATACTTTCTTCGCAATTTTAGAAGAAATTGTACCTTTTTCAATTAATTGAACCATTTTAGATAAACCAGCAGGCGTTAATGCAACGTCTTTTAATTCTTTTTGTTGTTTGTTTAAGTACGCAAGCACTTCACCCATTAACCAGTTCGATGTTAATTTCGCATCAGCACCATCTGCAACAGTTGCTTCAAAGAAATCAGACATTTCTTTCGTTAATGTTAATACGTGTGCATCATAAGCCGGTAAGCCTAATTCTGCAACGTAGCGAGCTTTACGTGCATCTGGAAGTTCTGGAATAGAAGCACGAACTGCCTCTTTCCACTCATCGTCGATGTAAAGTTCAACTAAGTCCGGCTCTGGGAAGTAACGGTAATCATCAGATCCTTCTTTCACACGCATTAAGATTGTTTTCTTCGTTGCTTCATCATAACGACGTGTTTCTTGTTGGATGATACCACCAGATAATAATTCTTTTTCTTGGCGAGCTTGCTCAAACTCAAGACCTTTTTGTACGTAAGTGAAAGAGTTTAAGTTTTTCAGTTCCGCTTTTGTACCGAACTTCTCTTGTCCAACTGGACGAAGGGAAATGTTCGCATCACAACGCAAGGAACCTTCTTCCATCTTACAATCAGATACGCCAGTGTATTGAATGATTGATTTTAACTTCTCTAAGTATGCATATGCTTCTTCTGGCGTACGCATATCTGGCTCAGATACGATCTCAATCAAAGGCATACCTTGACGGTTGTAGTCTACTAATGAGCCGTCAGCTGTATGCGTTGATTTACCAGCATCTTCTTCTAAATGAAGACGTGTAATACCGATACGTTTCTTTTTACCGTCTACTTCAATTTCAATCCAACCATTTTCACCAATTGGCTTATCAAACTGAGAGATTTGGTAAGCTTTCGGATTATCTGGATAGAAATAGTTTTTACGGTCAAACTTCGTTTCTGTTGCGATTTCACAGTTTAATGCCATTGCAGCTTTCATTGCAAAGTTAACTGCTTCTTTATTTAAAGTAGGAAGTACTCCTGGGTATCCTAAGTCAATTACACTTGTTTGTGTATTTGGTTCCGCTCCGAATTCTGTTGGACTCGCAGAGAAAATTTTCGAATTTGTTTTTAACTCAACGTGAACCTCTAAACCAATAATTGTTTCTAAATTCATCTATGCTCGCCTCCTTACAGACTTGCTTTTTTTGTATGATGGTCTGTTGCTTGCTCAAACGCATGTGCAACGCGGTAAATTGTCGCTTCATCGAAGTGTTTACCAATGATTTGTAAACCAAGTGGCATGTTGTTAGCACCGAATCCACATGGAACAGAAATCGCTGGAACACCTGCTAAGTTTACTGGGATTGTTAAAATGTCATTTGCATACATTGTCATTGGATCATCAACTTTTTCGCCCACTTTAAATGCCGGAGTTGGCGTTGTTGGTCCAATAATAACATCGTAGTTAGCAAATACATTTTCAAAGTCGTTTTTAATTAATGTACGTACTTGTTGTGCTTTTTTGTAATATGCATCATAGTAACCAGAGCTAAGAGCAAATGTACCAAGCATAATACGACGTTTTACTTCATCACCGAAGCCTTCGCTACGTGTGTTTTTGTAAAGATCCATTAAGTTATTCACATTATCAGAACGAACACCATAACGTACGCCATCAAAGCGTGAAAGGTTAGCTGATGCTTCAGAAGAAGATAATAAGTAATACGTTGCTAGAGCGTATTTAGAGTGCGGAAGAGATACTTCCTCCCAAGTTGCGCCCATACCTTCTAATACTTTTAAAGCAGCTAGTACTGACTCACGAGCTTCTTCGCCAACACCTTCTCCTAAGTATTCTTTCGGTACAGCAATGCGTAAACCTTTAACGTCGCCTGTTAAACCAGCTAAGTAGTTTCCTACTTCAACGTTAGCAGAAGTTGCATCCATACGGTCAAGACCTGAAATAGCTTGTAATAAGTATGCATTGTCTTCTACTGTACGTGTAATCGGTCCGATTTGGTCAAGTGAAGATGCAAATGCTACTAATCCGTAACGAGATACACGTCCGTAAGTTGGTTTTAAACCTACAACGCCGCAATATGCAGCTGGTTGACGGATAGAACCACCCGTATCAGAACCTAGAGAGAATAATACTTCTCCTGCTGCTACAGCTGCTGCAGAACCACCACTAGATCCGCCTGGAACGTAATCTAAGTTCCACGGATTTTTCGTAGCGTAGAAACCTGAGTTTTCGTTTGAAGAGCCCATTGCGAACTCGTCCATATTTAATTTACCGATTGTAATTGTGTCAGCAGCTTTTAGCTTTTGCACAACTGTCGCATCATAAATTGGATCGAAGTTTGCTAACATTTTGCTTGCACAAGTCGTACGAAGACCGTTAGTTACAATGTTATCTTTAACACCGATTGGCATACCGAATAATAAGCCATTATCTTCAGCACCAATTTTCGCATCTAATTCTTTCGCTTTCGCGCGTGCGTTTTCTTCATCTAATGTAAGAAAAGCTTTTACGTTATCTTCAACATCCGCAATACGTTTGTAAGATTCTTCTACTAAATCCGTAACGGAAATTTCTTTGTTGTTTAATTTCTTATGTAACTCTGATACTGAATGATCAAATAATGACATCGAAATTCCCCTCCTCTATTCTAATACTGCTGGAACACGGATTTGATTATCTTTGTGATCCGGTGCATTTTTTAATACTTCTTCAACTGGTAAACCTTTTTCTGGTACATCTTCACGCATAACATTTTTCATAGTTAATACATGAGTTGTTGGTTTTACATCTGTTGTATCTAATTCATTTAACTGTTCTGCAAATGTAACAATTGCATCTAGTTGTTTTTGAAATTTTTCTGCTTCTTGATCAGTAATTGCAAGACGTGCTAAATGTGCTACGTGCTTTACATTCTCAACGGAAATTCTTGACACGGCTAGGCCACCTCCATAATATATCGTTCAATCTACAATACTATTGATGATACCAAATTTTCAGTACTTCAAGCAAGTCAACACACGGCACTTACAGCATTTTTACATAAAAAAAGAAAGGCAAACGCCTTTCTTTACGATTTACTCTTTATCTAACGGTTTATTTTTCGGAAATCTCTCGTTATCTTCTTCATTATCACGAATTGTTTTTTGTAATACAAAACAAGACATCGTTAAAAATAATGTTCCAATTAAATAGTATCCTTTTACACTAAGCGTTTCATCTAGCGTATAAATACCAATTAGCATACCTGAAAGCGCACAAACAAATGAAGTCCATGCTAAAAACGTGAACGCTTGCGTATTACGTCTTCTCATCGTTCTCCCCCTCGTTAGCAGTACATCCATTATAGATAAGTATATTTACCATGATGGATTTTTATGTAAATTCTAGTTTTATATTTATAAATCTATCATAAAAGAATACTATTTTAAAGAAAGTTTTCTGCCTAATCTGAAAAAACAATTAAAATCATTGACAATTATTTCTATTCTACATAAAATAAAAACAAATATTACGAACCTCGAAATATACGGGAGTGGAATTAATTGTTGCAATATGAACATTTTTTAGACTTACTGCTAGATAACGCCAAGAAACTTTTCTATCCTGAAGAATGGGTAAGCCTAGATTTAACACTTTCTAAAACAGAAGTATTTTGTTTACTTTGGATGGAACGAAATACAGATATTACAATGACGAAAATTGCTGATCTTCTTGATATACCGATGAGTACAACGACAGGTGTTGTAAATCGCCTTGTGAAAAAAGGATATATTGAAAGATACCGTGATGAAAACGACCGACGCATTGTATTAATTCGTTTAACAGAAAACGGTGTAATGCTCGTTCAAGAAGTAAAACAAAATGCAGCCCATTATTTTAACCTAGTGACCGAAGCATTATCGGAAGAAGAAAAAGCATTTTTACTACAAATCTTCCAAAAGATTATGAATCACATTGCTACGTCACAACAAAAAACAGAAGAAAAGGTTTCTACACCTAAAATGAAAAACATTCCGATTGAATAAAACCCTAGTTGGGTTTTTATTCAATTATTTATTTCGTCACTCGTAATATTCGATATTCGAAACAAAGGGGATATGAATGATGAGAATTATTTTGTATACAGGTAAAGGCGGCGTAGGAAAAACTAGCATTTCAGCGGCAACTGCACTTCAAAGCGCAAAACAAGGATTAAAAACTTTAGTAATGAGCACAGACCCAGCTCATAGTTTAGGAGATTCATTTGGTATAAAACTATCTTCTGAACCATTAGAAATTCGTGAAAACCTATGGGCACAAGAAATTAATACAATTTATGAAATGGAAAAGGGCTGGGGAAAGTTACAGAAATATATTACACTACTTTTCACTTCCAAAGCAGCTGATGATATTACAACCGAAGAGTTAACGATGTTTCCCGGTATGGAAGATTTAATTAGTTTACTTCGCGTACTCGATTATTATAAACAAAACACATATGACGTTATTATCATTGATTGTGCTCCAACAGGAGAAACATTAGCAATGCTCAGTTTTCCAGACATGCTCGGCTGGTGGATGGAAAAACTCTTCCCTATTAAAAGAAAAGTTTTAAAAGTTGTTCGCCCTGTAGCTCAACCACTTCTTGGTGTCCCCCTTCCAACCGATGATATTATGGACGAATTAACAAATACACTTGAACAACTTGGAGAAATGAGAGATATTTTATCAAACCGAGACGTAACAAGTATCCGCATCGTTGTAAATCCCGAAAAAATGGTCATTAAAGAGGCTCAGCGTAGCTTTACGTATTTAAATTTATACGATTATAACGTAGATGCGATTATGATTAACCGCGTCATCCCTAACACTGTCATCGATCCTTATTTTCAAGCTTGGAAAGATACTCAAAAGAAATATAAAACATTAATTCAAAATAGTTTTGATCCACTTCCTATTTACGAAGCTCCAATGTTTGAACAAGAAGTTGTTGGCTTACCTATGTTAGAACGCGTTGGAGATGCTTTATTTAAAGAAGATTATTGTCCTACTGAAGTAAAATTTAACGGTCGCACTCAATATGTAAAAAAAGATGGCGATGAGTATATTTTCGTTCTGTCCATTCCCTTCTCTAACAAAAGTGAACTTGCATTAAATCAAAAAGGTGACGAGCTTATCATTCGTGCTGGTTCTGTTAAACGAAACATCACATTACCCAAAACGTTAACACACCTTTCTATTCAAGGAGCAAAATTTGAAGATGATGTACTAAACATTCGTTTTGGAGGTGTCGTGCATGCATGAGGAATTAATAAGGAAGGTAATTCGTACAAAAATAAAAATGGGTATGCATATATTAGAAGAGTTACCTGCACCCATCCAGCAATCAGCTAAGCAAATACTAAATATTTTACAAGAGGAGCTAGCTGCTTATCCGAAAGAACAAGGGCATCATAAAAATAATTTAAAAAATATTATAATCGAATGAATATCTCTGGATAGAGGGCCTTTTTAGGCTTTCTATCTCTATATTGGAGCGATGTAAGTTGTTTAAAAAACATTCCACTATTATGCTTTGGATGATTCCCTTGTTATTTCTCATTCATAACCTTGAAGAATCTTTCCACATGCCACAATATCTTGCTAATCAATTTTCAATTACTTTTATAACAAGTCAACAATTTTTCATTGCGATTTCTGTATTAACTCTCTTTGTCTTACTTATCGTCTTTCTATATCAACTAAACTTTTTGCCTTCTATATACTGGATTATTTTTATACAAGGGGCAATTTTCTTCAACTCTGTTCAACATATTATTTTGTTTTTTATTTACCGCTCCTATAATCCAGGCGTAATATCAGCTGTTTTCATTGTTATCTTTTCTATTTTCTTTTTTGCATCCCAAAAACACTTAATTCAAAAAAAGCAATTCGTAATTA
Source organism: Bacillus sp. FDAARGOS_527 (assembly GCF_003812125.1). Lineage (NCBI taxonomy): Bacteria > Bacillati > Bacillota > Bacilli > Caryophanales > Bacillaceae > Bacillus > Bacillus sp. FDAARGOS_527. Next base: position 4,891,644 of record NZ_CP033795.1, on the reverse strand, counting down.
CACTCGTGTTCAGCTTATTTTCTTACCCCATTATAATTTGGATTACCTTACTACTTGCTAACTGCTTTCAGTAATAAAAAAAGACCAGGAAAACTCCTGGTCCATTACTCTACTTAACAAACATTGGATTCTATGTTATACAGAATTGGAAGGTACAGAATTAGGGTTTGTTTTGTTTGTTAAGTAGATTATATGTTGAACGAACTAACAGCGGAGGGGTTCCTTCTGTTAGTCCATTAAACCCAATCATTATTTTACGATCTTTTCAAGCTCATCAAGTGAAAGATCTACTGAAATGGAACCATCATTTGTTTCTTTCTTAATTGCCTCTGTTACTTCTTTTGAATGATATAGTTCAATTACTTTTTTCAGTGTTGGATCATCTTTATCTTTCGTACGAGCTGCGAAAATATTAATATATGGCTTCGCATTTTCATTCTTTGGATCTTCTAAGAAAATTGGATCCTTCGCTGGATCTAATCCAGCTTGACCAGCAACACCGTTATTAATAACTGAAGCTGCAACATCTTTTAATACACGAGGTGTTTGCTGTGCGATAACCGGTGTAATTTTTAATTTCTTCGGATTTTCAGCAATGCCGCTTGGATCTCCAAATAAGCCAAAGTCTTTCTTAAGCTTTAATAACCCAGCTGCATCAAGAAGTTTTAATGCACGTGCTTGGTTCGTTGGATCATTGGGAATCGCAATTTCAGAACCATCTGGAATTTCATTTGCTTTCTTATGTTTTTCAGAGTATAAACCCATTGGTGCAATTTGCGTTGTACCAACAGCTGTAATATCTAATTTATGCTCCTTTTTAAATTGCTCTAAGAAAGCAATATGCTGGAATGAGTTTAATTCAATATCTCCATCAGCTAACGCTTTATTTGGTGTTGTGTAATCAGAGAACTCAACCAGTTTAACTTTAATCCCTTCTTTTTCAGCTTTTTCCTTTACAATTTCCCAAGCGTTTCCATCCGTTCCAGTTACACCAATGCGAACTGTTTTCTCTTTTGTTCCTGCATCTGAGCAACCGCTTAACGCTGAAACCCCTACAATCGCTGATAATGCAAATGCTAAAATTTTCTTCATTTTCTTTCCCCTCTTTCTTTTTATGATCTGCGTAAAAAGACTTTCGCAAAGTAGTTTCCTAAATTTTGAGCTAACTGTACGAGAATAATAAGTAAAACGACCGTTACGAACATAACTGATGTATCAAAACGTTGATAACCATATGTCATTGCTAAGTCACCAAGACCGCCACCACCGACAAGCCCAGCAACTGCAGAAAATTCAATTAAACCAACTGTCATAAATGTAACACCTAAAATTAATGGTGCTAACGCTTCTGGTACAAGGATTTCAAAAACAATTCTAATTGGTGAAGCACCCATCGCTTGAGCTGCTTCGATTACCCCTTTCGGAACAGAAACAAGATTTGTTTCAACCATTCTAGCAATACCGATTGATGCAACTAACGTCATTGGGAAAATTGCTGCCGCCGTTCCAATTGTCGTTCCGATAACACTTCTTGTTAGCGGGCTTAAAGCTACTAAGAAGATGATGAATGGAATTGGACGAATTGTATTAATGATAATATTAAGAATAGAAAAGACCCATTTATTTTCTAAAAAGTTTCCTTTTCTCGTTACATATAGAAGTAAACCTAGAGGTATACCAAGAATTGTAGCAAATATAAGGGTTACAATTACCATTAAGAGAGTATCCCCCGTTGCATCTAGTATGCGCGGCCAAAATATACTCCAATCAACTCGCATGAGCTTCTACCTCCTTCAGCTGCACTTGCAGTCTTAGATGTTGTAATGCTTTTTGAATTTCCCTCTGTTCACCTTGCAATTCTACAAGAAGATTTCCAAATAGCACATTTTGAAGTTCAATAATATTTCCGTACAGTACATTTACATCGACATTATAGTTTTTTGCGATATATGATAGTACTGGCTGTCCTGTCTCCTCGCCAGTAAATGTTAGACGATAAATCTGACCACCATTTTGAATTTTTGCTAAAACACTTTCCGGTAAATGATCATTAATAACAGAACGTACAAAGTTTTGAGTCGTCTTTGTTTTTGGTTGTGTGAAAACATCAAACAGTTTTCCTTCTTCAATAACTTTTCCTTTCTCCATTACAGCTACACGGTGACAAATTTCTTTCACAACATGCATTTCATGTGTAATAAGAAGAATTGTTAAGTTGTATTCTCGATTTACTTTCTTTAATAAGTTCAAAATTTCTGTCGTTGTTTCTGGATCTAAAGCTGATGTTGCTTCGTCACATATAAGAATATCTGGTGATGTTGCGAGCGCTCTAGCAATACCAACACGCTGCTTTTGTCCACCTGATAGCTGCTCTGGGTAATTGTTTGCTTTATCTTCTAACCCTACAAACTTCAGCAATTCATTTACTCTTTCTTTTATCTCATTCTTTGGTACTTTCGCTAACTTTAATGGATAAGCAATATTCCCAAATACTGTTCTTGAATTAAATAAATTAAAACTTTGAAAAATCATCCCGATTCTTTGTCTTAGCTTCCGTAATTCTTTCGTCGATAATGATGTAATCTCTTTATCATCTATTGAAATCGTTCCTGCCGTTGGTCTCTCTAACATGTTTACTAGGCGTAATAACGTACTCTTTCCAGCGCCACTAAAACCGATAATGCCAAAAATTTCGCCTTTCTCAACTGATAATGTTACATCCTCCACCGCATGAACAGATTGCCCACCTGTTTCATATACTTTACTTACATTGTTAAAAGAAATCATTTTTTCCCCTCCTATATGCTGTGAAAACTTGAAGCAGAGCTCTCGAGGTAAAATAAAAAGTGCTCTCCTTCTTATCAACCATAAAGATAAGAAGGAGAGCACTTATATGTACTCGTTCACATCTTCTCATCTTCCAAGCCTTTCATAGGCTTGCTGGAGTTAGCACGGTATTAAAAAAACCCGTTGCTGAGGTATCGTAGGGCCAGTCCCTCCACCTCTCTGGATAAGAATGTATCGATTTAATTGTCGTTTAATTAATTCTCATTATAGAACTCAGAATAATAAGAGTCAATACATTTTTTAGAAAAATATTAATTATTTCTTTATTAAAATTTTCAGATGAAAAATTCAAGAAAAAATAGTAATCTTTAAAGTTATGTAAAATTCTCCTCTTGCATATTTTTTAAAAGGATAATCTTCTCTACTAATTGAATACCATTATTTGAATATGAAATCGGAGGAAGATAAATATATGAAAACAGCTCTTTTACTCATTGATATTCAAAATGATTATTTTCCACACGGCAAAATGGAATTACGTAATCCAGTCGAAGCAAGCGCATATGCCCGTCGGCTACTACAGCTCTTTAGAAAGAAAAACGAACCTATTTTTCATATCCAACATGTAGCAATAAAAGAGGACGCTACTTTTTTCCTCCCCAATACAGAAGGTGTACATATTCATGAAAGTGTACGCCCACTTAGAGAAGAAACGGTTATACTCAAGCATTATCCAAATAGTTTTCGCGAAACTGATCTTCTAAAGCAATTACAACGTTTAGCTATTGAACACGTTGTCATATGCGGGATGATGACTCATATGTGTATTGATGCTACCGTAAGGGCTGCCTTTGATTTCGGCTTGCAATGTACTGTTATACATGATGCTTGTGCTACAAAAGACCTTTCTTTTAAGAATGCTACTATACCAGCCGTTTATATTCATAACACAATTTTAGCTAGTTTAAATGGTGTCTATGCAAATGTAATGAGTACAGAGGAGTTTTTAGCTACAAAAAAACACTCTCTTCAGTGAGCAAAACCGAAAAGAGTGTTTCTTGTCAAACCATAGATTTTCTTTCAAATTGTATTATACAGGAAATCCTTAAAATGAATACAAAAAAATGTGACTAATAAGTCAACTTTTCTCATTGTTTTGTTTCTATTTACATGTTTATCTTGATATGAATAGGGTTTAGCTAGTTCCACTTACCAAATAGTAATATATGGTAAGTGTTTTTTATTCAAATTAACTAGTTTCTCCTACTATTTATCTGTTTGTTTTTGTTTCTTTTTCAAATACTCCGCACGCAATTTTTCAATTTGCTGCTTTTTATCAAATTTGACAGGCGTCTGTTTTTCATGAAACTTTGCGACAGCTACCTGGCCTTTGTAATCCAATTGATATTTTCCCACTTTGTTCACCTACTTTTCTTATCTTTAAAGAGAATCTATTCAGCAAATATAAATATACCTCATTTTGCTGAAGTAAACCTTATTACTTTATTAGTTTTTCTACTGATTACTATGTTAATCCACATATAAAAATTTTTTCAAAAAAAAGAGATCTTCGCAGACTGCGAAGATCTCTTCTACTATTTCTTATAAAGTTTCAGAAGTAGTTTTTGCTTGCATGTGAAGCGCTAAGTAGTCAGGACCACCAGCTTTAGAGTCTGTACCAGACATGTTAAAGCCACCGAATGGTTGGTATCCTACGATTGCACCAGTACATCCACGGTTGAAGTATAAGTTACCTACGTGGAAGTCTTCACGTGCTTTTTCAATATGATCACGGTTGTTAGAGATAACTGCTCCTGTTAAACCGTATTCTGTATTGTTTGCAATTGCAAGTGCATGGTCAAAGTCTTTTGCTTTACAGAATGCTACTACTGGTCCGAAGATTTCTTCTTTCATTAAGCGAGCATCTTCTGCAACGTCAGCAACGATTGTTGGTTGGATGAACCAGCCTTTAGAATCGTCTCCTTCGCCACCTGCTAAAATTCTACCTTCTTCTTTACCAATTGCAACATAGCTCATTACTTTATCAAATGCAGCTTGGTCATTAACAGGACCCATGTTTGTACCTAATACAGCTGGGTTAGCAACTGTTAATTCTTTCGTTAATTCAACAGCACGATTTAATACGTGATCGTATACATCTTCGTGGATTACTGCACGAGAACATGCAGAACATTTTTGTCCTGAGAATCCGAATGCTGATGCAACGATAGATTTAGCTGCTAATTCAAGATCTGCTTCTTTATCAACAACGATTGTATCTTTACCGCCCATTTCAGCGATAACGCGTTTTAACCAAATTTGGCCTGGGTTTACTTTCGCTGCGCGCTCATAAATACGGATACCTACATCACGAGATCCAGTGAAGCTAATGAAACGTGTACGAGGGTGATCTACTAAGTAGTCACCAACTTCAGAACCATTACCTGGTACGAAGTTTACTACACCAGCTGGTAAGCCAGCTTCTTCTAATACTTCCATGAATTTCGCTGCTACTACAGGAGTTGTACTAGCTGGTTTTAGTAATACTGTGTTACCAGAAACTAAAGCAGCTGTTGTCATACCTGCCATAATTGCGAATGGGAAATTCCAAGGAGAAATGATAACACCTACTCCTAATGGAATGTAAGAGAAACGATTATATTCAATTGGACGGCTTTCTACTGGAATTCCGTCTTTTAATTTCAACATTTGACGACCATAATATTCCATAAAGTCGATTGCTTCTGCTGTATCAGCATCTGCCTCATTCCATGGTTTACCTGCTTCTTTTACAAGAATAGCAGAGAATTCATGTTTTCTACGACGAACGATCGCTGCAGCACGGAATAAAATGTCTGCACGCATTTCTGGCTTTGATTTTCTCCAAGTTTGGAATGTTTCATCCGCTACTTGCATTGCTTTTTCAGCTAACTCACGGCTTGCTTTTGAAACACGACCAACAAGTTCCTCTTTATTTGCAGGGTTTACAGAAACAATTTTGTCTTCTGTAGTGATTTTTTCTCCCCCAATAATTAATGGATAGTCTTGCCCAAGATAAGATTCTACTTTCTTTAAACCTTCTTCAAACGCTAATTTGTTAGCCTCCACTGAAAAATCTGTAAATGGCTCATGTTTGTATGCTACTACCATTATTTTTAGCCTCCCCTTAGAAAAACGTTTACATTTTACAACATTATTCTACACGATAATTTAGATTTATTCAAATATTCCTAGACTTATATTTTAAAAATTAATTAATTTTTAAAATATAATAAAAAAACAGAGTTATACAAATGTATAACTCTACAAAATATGAGTATATTCCAAAATGTTTTTGCTAATCAATAAAATGGTTACTAACAAAAATAAAGTCCTTACATATCCAACACCTTTTTGAACTGCAAACTTCGATCCAAAATAAGCGCCAAAAATCATCGATAACCCCATAATAATACCGTATTCAAAATGAATTACGTCTAAAAATAAAAAAGTGATTAACGATACGATATTACTAACAAAGTTCAAAAGTTTTCCAGATGCTGCCGCTTGAATAAAATCCAAACCAATTAATAAAAATGCAAAAATTAAAAAGGATCCCGTCCCTGGTCCAAAAAAACCATCGTAAAACCCTATCATTAAAATAACAAAGAAAAATATTAATGTTTTTCTTTTCGTCATCTTCTTATAGGTAGACACACTTCCCCAATCCTTTTTCGCAATAATATAAATAGCAATAAATACCAACATTACAAGCACTAACGGACGTAAAATATCTGGAGGAATAAACTTTACTACTAAAGCACCTGCTACTGCTCCTATAACAGTTAACGGGATTAACTTTCCTACAATTTTAAAATCGACCTTTCCCGATCGAATAAAGTAAATCGCACTCGTAAACGTCCCCATCGTTGCAGCTAATTTATTGGTTGCAATTGCCGAAGCTGGCGGTAAACCAACAAACATAAGTGCCGGAAGCGAAATTAACCCTCCACCGCCAACAACTGAATCAATAAAAGCTGCTAAAAAACCGAATGCAATTAATAAAATAATGACTTGAAAACTTAATTCATCCATGCCCTTTACCCCTTACCCCATTATTTATAACATTTTAAATTATAACAAAATTACCCAAGAAAAAAAGCCGTTCCATAAAGGAACGGCCCTTCTACTTAATCTAAAATTTTCACATACGGTTCATCTTGCTTCGCTTCACGTATAATAATCGCTTCTGGACGCTCTACAGATTTAATCGTTACTTGTACTTTCATATAATTCGGGAAGTATTCCATAACAAGCCCGGCTACATATTGTGTAAAGCCAATTATTTCTGCTTTCCCATTAAACTGGACAGGAATATCAAGCTTTATTTCTCTTAATTCATCGTCTCTATACATACCAGTACCGATAACAGCTGTATAGTCACCTTGGAAATAATCGCTTAATTTTGCCTTGAAGTTTGATACTCTAGCCAAGTCTTCACGTTTATTATCTGTTTTCGCTTGTTCAGATGGGAACAAATAATATTTCTCATTAATTTGTTTCCAATCCTCAACCGTTTCACTACCTTTTTCGACATTCGCATAAGAAACAAAGTTACCTGGTACGAGCGAAGACTTTGGAGCCTGACGATAAATCGCAAATGTTATCGGAAGGTTTTTTGTCTCAGGATCTTGTTGATGCATAACTTTCAAGATTTCTGGCACCATTTTTTTCCCTTCAGCTAACATCTTTTCATTCGAAATTGCAGCCTCACGCGGATACCCATGCTCTTCCTCATAATAATGAACCGAATTCATCGCTAATCCAACTACAATGCCACTACGCTCATCTTTTTTGTCTTTGTTCACATAATAATCATGTTCTAAAATATTGGAAATATATATTGGATTTTTTTTATTTTTCGCCTCTAATGATTCGGATCCTGCACCTAATGCGGGATTTAACCCTATGTTCGGGAATTTAACCGCATCTTTTTTTAATGTATCTTCTAGTTCCTTTTGTTCTGCATCTGTACGTTTTCTTTTAACAAGCATCTGTATATACTGAGTAGTTAGGGACTTTCCGCCTTTTAAAACATTATCTTTCGTACTAAATGATTCTTTCGCAATACGCATTAATCCTGTTTCAAATTCATCTATATCAAGGCGATTACTTACTCCTTGCACAACTAAGCCACGTGCGTTTCCTCCCTCAAATGGAATAGTCGTCTTATAATATTCATCCGAAATAGAGTAATTCGGGACGATTGCTTGCTCTTTTGCTTTCCCCGATTTCTCAACCACTTTTTCATCTTTGTCGGCACCTGCACTACACCCACTTACAAGTAGGCCAAGGCTTAATACCGCTAATGCTATTTTTTTCATGGTAAGTTTGCACCTCTTACTTATTTAGCTCTTGTAAGAACCTCTCTTCATTCCAAACCTCGACATTATGTTTCTCCGCTTGTGCTAATTTCGAACCTGCCGCTTCACCTGCAACAACTAAATCCGTACTTTTACTAACACTTCCTGTTACTTTTCCACCTAATGCCTCAATCTTCTTCTTCGCTTCACTACGTCCCATAACTTCTAATTTCCCTGTTAAAACGACAGTTTTTCCTGCGAAGTACGACTCAACGTTTTGTAAATCAGCAATTTTCATGCCTTTATATGTCATGTTCACGCCGTATTCTTTAAATTGTTGTAATAACTCTAATACGTCTTCATTATCAAAATACGCCACGACGGATTGAGCCATTTTTTCACCAATCTCGTTAATTGCTTTTAGTTCTTCTTCTGTCGCTTTCACAAGTGCATCCATCGTTTCAAAATGCTCAGCAAATGTACGTGCTGCTTTCGCTCCGACATGGCGAATACCAAGACCGAATAATAATCGCTCTAATGAGTTTTCTTTAGAATTCTCAATTGCTTGTACTAAATTCGTTGCTGATTTTTCTCCGAATCGTTCTAGCTGTAATAATTGCTCTTTCGTCAACGAATATAAATCAGCAAATGTACGAATATAATCTGCCTCAAAGAGTTGTGTAATGACACGTTCTCCAAGTCCATCAATATTCATTGCATTTCTTGAAACGAAATGGATTAACCCTTCTCGAATTTGAGCAGGACAAGTTGGATTTATACAACGAAGTGCTACCTCTTCTTCTAAACGAACTAGTTCACTCTCACATGCTGGACAATGCGTTGGCATATGATATTCTTCTTCCTCACCAGTACGCTTATCGAAAAGAACATTCACAACTTCAGGAATAATATCTCCAGCCTTCTTCACAACAACGTAGTCACCAATTCGAATATCTTTTTCACGAATTAAATCTTCGTTATGTAAAGAAGCACGACGAACGATCGTACCAGCCACTCGCACTGGCTCTAGCTCTGCAGTCGGTGTTACAACCCCTGTACGACCAACACTTAATTCAATGCCTGTTAATCTTGTTACAACTTCTTCAGCTGGGAATTTATAAGCAATTGCCCATCTTGGACTCTTTGCTGTAGTGCCTAGACTTTCTTGAAGAGCGACATCATCTACTTTTATAACGATCCCATCAATCTCATAATCAAGATGCGGACGTTTTTCTTGCCATTCTTCTACATAAGCTATAACTTCTTCAATTGTTTCACATGTGCGTCGATTTGGATTTGTTTTGAATCCAAGTTCACCTAAGAAATCAAGCGATTCACTATGTGATAGGATTGTTTTTTCTTCTACATTCGCAAGACCGTATACAAACATAGATAAGTTACGCTTCGCTGCAATTTTCGGATCAAGTTGGCGGATTGAACCTGCTGCCGCATTACGCGGATTCGCAAATACATCTTCACCATTTTGCTCTTTTTCTTCATTTAACTTAACGAATGAACGCTTCGGCATATAAGCTTCGCCTCGTGCCTCTAACGTTACTTCTTCATTTAAACGAAGCGGGATTGCTTTAATCGTTTTTAAATTTTGGGTAATATCTTCACCTGTTACACCATCACCACGTGTTGCCCCTTGAATGAAGCGTCCTTTTTCATAATGAAGTGAAACAGCAAGTCCGTCAATTTTTAATTCGCATATATATCTTACATTCGCATCATCAATTCCTTGACGTACTCGTCGGTCAAAATCACGTAAATCCCCTTCGTTAAATGCATTTCCTAAACTTAACATCGGTGACTTATGTGTTACTTTTTCAAATATATCAAGAACCGTTCCCCCAACGCGAACGGAGGGAGAATCTTCACTCATAAACTCTGGATTCTCTGCTTCTAATTTTATAAGCTCCTGCATATTACGGTCATACTCCGCATCAGAAACAGAAGGATTGTCTAATACGTGATATTGATAGTTAAATGTATTTAACAAATCACGTAATTCTTCTATACGTTTTTTTGCTATCTCTTTTGACATATCCTCATTCCTTTCCTATTGTTTCGTCACAGGTGCAAATTTTGCTAACAAACGTTTAACACCAATTGGGCTTGGGAACGCAATATCTAATTCTTTTGCATCTCCTTCACCTTTTACACTTACAACTGTACCGACTCCCCATTTTTGGTGGGAAGCTTTATCGCCTACTGCCCAGCCAATTTGTTCGCCGCCTGTCGTCTTAGCTGCAGGACGCGCGAAAGCTGAGCGAGAACGTGTTGTAGTTGTCGTTTTACTGCTACTTGCCGTTCTTCCTTTTGCACCAAATGAAGTTTCACGCTTCGGCGCTGTTTCATTTAATGATTCCACTAGTTCTGTCGGGATTTCTGTAATAAATCGAGATGCGGCATTCATACTTGTTCTACCAAATAAAGTACGCATTTGTGCATTAGATAAATACAACTCTTCTTCTGCACGAGTAATACCTACATAAGCAAGACGACGCTCTTCTTGCATTTCATCTTCTTCCATTAGAGAACGAGTATGCGGGAATATTCCTTCCTCTAGACCAACAATAAAGACAACTGGGAATTCTAATCCTTTCGCTGAGTGCATCGTCATTAAAATAACTTCCTCACCAGCAGTTGGGTCTTCATCTACACGATCAATATCTGCAACAAGTGCTAAGTCTGTTAAGAATGCAACAAGACTCTTATCTTCACTTTGAGATTCAAATGTTTGCGTAACAGATAAAAACTCATCTAAGTTCTCTAGACGACCTTCTGCTTCTAACGTACGCTCATTTTTCAACATATCGCGATAGCCTGTTTTCTCAATAACTTCTTCTACCAATTCTGTAACAGATAAATACTCTTGCATATTTACCCAGTTGTGTAATAAACCTGCGAATTCCTTTACTGCCTTTGTAACCTTTGCACTTACTCCAACATGCTCAATCTCATCGAATACAGCAGTTAAAGAAATTCCATTTTGTACACCATAATTAATAATTTTGTCGATAGAAGTCGCACCAATTCCGCGTTTTGGTACGTTAATAATACGCGCAAAACTAATCTCATCATCTGGATTCCCAATTAAACGTAAATACGCCAAAATGTCTTTAATCTCTTTACGGTCGTAGAACTTCGTACCGCCGACAATTTTGTAAGGAATATTAGATTTCAGGAAAATCTCCTCGACCATACGAGACTGCGCATTTGTACGATATAACACTGCAAAATCAGTATATTTTCGTTTTCCCATTTGAATATCGTCGCGAATTTTTTTCGCAACAAAGTATGCTTCGTCCTTTTCGGTTGCAGCACGATAATACGAAATTTTGTTTCCAACTTCATTATCTGTCCATAATTTCTTCGGTTTACGATTCGTATTTCTTTCAATAACCGCATTCGCTGCATTTAAAATATTTTGTGACGAACGATAATTTTGTTCTAACAGGATAACTTGCGCATTCTCATAGTCTTTTTCGAATGACAAAATGTTGGAAATGTCCGCACCACGCCAGCGATAAATTGACTGATCTGAGTCACCTACAACACATAAATTTTTAAAACGTGCTGCTAAATGTTTAACAAGAAGGTACTGCGCTTTGTTCGTATCTTGATACTCATCCACGTGAATATACTGGAATTTGCGCTGATAAAACTCTAGTACTTCTGGAACACGTTCAAATAGTTGAATCGTCGTCATAATTAAATCATCAAAGTCTAGTGAGTTATTTTTCAAAAGACGTTTTTGATATTCTGTATATACATCGCTCGTTAATTTTTCATATGGATCAGCAATTGTAATTTTCTTTGCATATTTATCCGCAGATAACAATTCATTTTTCGCATTACTAATACCAGCTAAAATAGAGCGCGGTTCAAATTTCTTCGGATCAATATTGCGCTCTTTCATAATTTTTTTGACTACAGTTAACTGATCACCTGAATCTAAAATTGTAAAATTACGATTAATACCAATGCGATCGATATCACGTCGTAAAATACGTACACACATAGAGTGGAACGTAGAAATCCAAATATCTTCAGCTTCTGGTCCGACAAGTGTATCAATACGCTCGCGCATTTCACGAGCGGCTTTATTTGTAAAGGTAATAGCTAGTACATTCCATGGCGCTACTCCTTTTTCACCGAGTAAATACGCAATACGATGTGTTAACACACGCGTTTTACCACTACCTGCGCCTGCCATTAATAGAAGTGGTCCGTTCGTTGTTTGTACTGCTTTTTGTTGCTGCGGATTTAAACCATTTAATAATCTATCTGTCATACTCATATACGCCTGCACCTACTCTCCTTTTACTGCTTTAACCGTTTTTAACGCTGCTTTTATATCATCATAAATAATATTTCCGACAACTACTGTATCAGCATGCTGCGCCATTTCCTTCGCCTGTTCAGCATTAGAAATACCGCCGCCATAATATAACTTAGCTTGTTTCAATTGTGCTTTCACATTTTTAACAAGTTCAACATCTCCATACGTACCGCTATATTCTAAATAAAATATCGGTAAACGTAATAGCTTGTCTGCTAAACGCGCGTATGCAATTACATCATCTTCTGTTACATCACACTTTGCATCTGTAAGCTGGGCTACTTTCGCTTCAGGATTTAAAACACAATATCCTTCCATAAAAATTTCGTCCCAATCCATAATATCCCCAAATTCTTTCAAAGCCTCATGATGAACGCCTGTTACCCATTCCACCTTTCGGCTATTTAAAACGCTTGGGATATAATAAAAATCGAATCCTGGTGTAATTGCTTCCACATTAGAAACCTCTAACACACAAGGAACTGCATATCTACGAATGCTAACTAGCATGTGTAGTACATTATCAATTGTCACCCCATCACTTCCGCCTACAATAACAGCATCTGTTCCAGACTCACAAATCATTTCTAAATGTTCGTCACTTAATTCCTTATTCGGATCAAGCTTAAATACATGTTTCCATCCGGAAATATCGTACATGAAAACACCCTTTCTTTTCTCAAGTTGTATATATTTCTGTTTAAAATAACAGTTTATTTTCATTAGGATTTTTTTAGTTCACCTTAAATATTTGTTTAAAGCGGAGAATTAAGTTTGGAATCCCCTCTTCGACATTTTTTAAACGAGAGGATTTAATTTTGAACTTCCTTTTATGCATTCTTTCATTATAACAAAAAAAGCTACTTACACACACGCACAATCCAACATCTTTTTCCACGTCAAATGTTGGATTACATATCCGAAAAATCAAAAGGGATACTAATAAAAGAAATAGTATTATCTATTTCAACTTTCATAAAAGGAGTGTTTTTCTAATGAAGCAAAATATCGGTACAATAAATGCCCTAATTCGAATTACACTCGGACTTGTCCTCTTCGGTTGTAGTGCAACGAAACTCGTGCGCAAACCTTGGTGCACTTGGTCTAACATTTTGCTATGGATTGGTGCAATGAAAGTTGCAGAGGGAATTGTTCGTTTCTGCCCTATTGTTGAAATGTGGAAATTCGGAAAATACATGAACATGGGGGCATTTAAAATGCCTAGCATGAATTTTGCTGAGAAGGGACATACTAAAGAAGAAGCGAATCAAACTTCCAAGCACGACAAACCACAGTCAAATGGAAGTTATGACGCTTCTGACAAAGAGATTGAGTCAGCGATTGAAGATATAATCCTGGCAAAACCGCTTTGAATCATTTGTCAAGATGCAAGATGCTCTCAAAGGGACTTAGCTGCTGCAGTGGGCGGTTAAGTCTTCTTTATTTTACCACAAAACAGAACATACATTCTTATTTCGAACATTAAAATATACATAATCAATAAAATTCAGAAAATTAGGTGTACACCTCTTGCTTAAAATGATATAAAAGTGATATCATTTTTATATCAGGAGGCGATCATATGAAAGAAAAACAAGTGTTTTATGTTAATGGTTTTCTTGGGATTATTGGAATTTTGATTTTAGCCGCTATCGGTGTATTTTTCCTCGTGCAAGAAATTTTCATAGGAGCAGCATTAACTATTATTTTAGCTGCAGTTCTTGCTACAGGTATTGGTATTGTTCAACCAAATCAAGCAAAAGTCATTACGTTTTTCGGTAATTATTTAGGAACAATTCGTCAAAACGGTTTATTTTTAACGATTCCGTTCGCGTTCCGTCAAACTGTATCATTACGTGTTGAGAACTTTAATAGTAAGAAATTAAAAGTAAATGATGTTGACGGAAATCCAATTGAAATTGCAGCTGTTATCGTCTATAAAGTTGTTGATTCTGCAAAAGCGATGTTCGGCGTTGAACATTATGATCGATTTGTAGAAATTCAAAGCGAAACGGCAATCCGCCACGTTGCAACGAAATATCCTTATGATAATTTCCAAGATGAAACTTGCATTACGTTACGTGGAAATACTGAAGAAATCTCTGAAGAATTAAAACGTGAATTAGAAGCACGCCTTGAAATTGCTGGCGTAGAAGTGTTAGAAACTCGTTTAACACATTTAGCTTATGCAACAGAAATTGCCCATGCAATGCTACAACGCCAACAAGCAAAAGCAGTATTAGCTGCTAGAAAAGAGATTGTTGAAGGTGCTGTGAAGATGGCAAAAGATTCAATCCATATGTTAGATGAAGAAGGCGTACTTGAATTAGATGACGAGCGTAAAGCGAATATGGTGAACAACCTATTAGTTGCCATCGTTTCAGATAAAGGTGCGCAACCAGTTATTAATACAGGAAGCCTATACTAAAAGGTTGTAAATCACTATGGCTAAAAAGAAAAGCTTTCCATTACGTATTGATCCTGAATTACACGCAGTCATCGAAAAATGGGCGAATGATGAGTTTCGTAGCGTCAATGCACACATCGAGTATTTACTTCGAGAAATGGCAAAGCAAAAAGGGAAATTGAAAAAAGATAAAGATGTATAAAAAATCTCGCTGATTTCTCAGCGAGATTTTTTACATATTAGCTTCTCATCATCTCATGCCCAATTGCACGATATCCTATATCACTTCGGTAAAATAGACCATCACTCTCAATTTTACCGATTTCTTTATACACCTTATCTTTCGCTTCTTGTAAACTATTCGCCTTACAAGCAACAAATAGTACACGACCACCGTTTGTTACAAAATCACCATGTTTCATCGCTGTACCTGAATGAAACACAATTACATCTTGCAATGCATCTAGCCCGTTAATAATGTCACCTTTTTTATATAATTCTGGATATCCTTTCGAAGCAAGTACAACGCCAATAACTGCTTCTTCTGACCATTGTAACGTTAGTTCACTCTCATCTAATACAGCGTTACATACATCAACTAAATCATTTTCTAGGCGTGGTAATACAACTTCCGTTTCAGGATCACCAAAGCGAGCGTTAAACTCTATTACCTTTGGACCATCGTTTGTTAAAATAAGTCCCGCATATAAAATCCCTGTAAACGATCGATTTTCTTGGATCATCGCTTTAGCAGTTGGATGCAATACGTTTTTTATCGCCTCTTGAACTGCTGATTCCGGAATTTGTGGTACTGGAGAATATGCACCCATTCCACCTGTATTTGGACCTTTATCTCCATCAAAAGCTCGTTTATGATCTTGCGCGATTACCATCGGATGCACATTTGTTCCATTCACAAATGCCATTAATGAAAATTCTTGTCCATCTAAAAACTCTTCAATAACAACCTTCTTACTTGCTTCACCGAACTTTACATCTTGTAGCATTTCTTTCACAGCCTGTAATGCTTCTTCAAGCGTCATCGCTACTGTTACACCTTTACCAGCAGCTAATCCATCTGCCTTAATAACAATTGGTGCACCAACTTTTTGAATGTACTGTACCGCTTCTTCATAATCTGTAAAAGTTTCATATGCCGCAGTTGGAATATTATATTTTTTCATCAATTCTTTCGTAAAAGCTTTACTACCTTCAATAACAGCAGCCGCTTTATTCGGACCAAATACGCGAAGTCCCTCTTCTGTAAAACGATCAACAATTCCATTCATAAGCGGAATTTCTGGTCCAACGAAAGTTAATTCAACCTTATTCTCTTTAGCAAATAAAACTAATGCATCAAAATCATTTTCATCAATATCAACTGGTGTTGCAACATCGCGCATACCTTCATTGCCCGGTGCTACATACACCTTTTTCACTTTTGTAGATTGTGCAAACTTCCAAGCTAAAGCATGCTCACGCCCACCGCGTCCAATTACTAAAACATTCATATTTCATCCCCCAATACTTAAATAAGTACAAACTAGAAGCTATGCTCCTAGTTTGTTTTCATATCACTGTAAGTTTAAAAAGGAGGATCAAGAGAACCGAGCAGGTCGAGGCGCATTTGCCAGGAGGACACGGAGTGTAGTTTCCCTACATGAGTACCGCACTGGCAATGCAACGACGACATGCGAAGGTTATCTTAACCGGACTTTTAAACATCCATATCAATCAAAGTTTAAAAAGGAGGATTAAGAGAACCGAGCAGGTCGAGGCGCATTTGCCAGGAGGACACGGAGTGTAGTTTTCCTACATGAGTACCGCACTGGCAATGCAACGACGACATGCGAAGGTTATCTTAACCGGACTTTTTAAACATCCTCTATTAGTGTTTGAAATGACGTACGCCAGTGAACACCATCGCAATCCCATACGTATCCGCCACTTTAATAGAATCTTCATCACGGATCGATCCGCCTGGTTGAATGATTGCTGTAATTCCTGCTTTTGCTGCTTCTTCTAATGTATCTGGCATTGGGAAGAAAGCATCAGATGCAAGCGCGCTACCTTGTGCTTTTTCACCAGCTTGTGTAATTGCAATTTTTGCAGAACCTACACGGTTCATCTGTCCCGCACCGACACCAATTGTCATATCATCTTTCGCTAAAACAATTGCATTTGACTTCACATGTTTTACAACTTTCCAAGCTAGTTTTAAATCTTTCCATTCTTGCTCTGAAGGTTCACGTTTTGTTGGAATTGAAATTGTACTTTCATCTAATGATAACGTATCTTCCTCTTGAACAAGAAGTCCGCCTTGTACAGAAGTTAGTTTTTTGCTCGCACTTGTCGATTTTTCAATATTTACAGTTAGTAAACGTAAGTTTTTCTTACTTTGCAACACTTCCAAAGCTTCTTTTGAGAAAGAAGGTGCAATAATAATTTCTAAGAAAATTTCATGTAACTTTTCAGCTGTAGATTTGTCAATCTCACGATTCGCTGCAATAATCCCTCCAAAGATTGATACTGGATCCGCTTCATAAGCACGTGTGTATGCTTCATGAATATCAGTTCCTACTCCAACACCACATGGATTCATATGTTTTACTGCTACTACTGCTGGTTCTGTAAATTCTTTTACAATGCTAAGTGCTGCATCTGCATCATTAATATTGTTATATGATAATTCTTTACCATGTAATTGTTCTGCGTATGCAACAGAAGAAGTTGCTGCAAATGGCGCTTTATAGAAAGTTGCCTTTTGATGTGGGTTCTCGCCATAACGTAAGTCTTGCTTTTTCTCAAATGTCACAGTTAATGTTTCTGGGCTTTCTTCACCCATTTGCTCTGTTAAGTAGTTAGAGATTAACGCATCATATGCTGCTGTATGGCGGAATACTTTCGCTGCTAATTTACGTTTCGTTTCTTCTTTTACTTCACCGTTCTCTTCCAGTTCTGCTAATACAACATCGTAATCTACTGGATCTACAATTACCGATACAAATTTGTGATTTTTCGCAGCAGAGCGAATCATTGTTGGGCCACCAATATCAATATTTTCAATTGCATCAGCAAATGTTACATCAGGCTTAGCGATTGTTTCTTTGAATGGGTATAAGTTAACGACAACAAAATCAATTGGCTCTATACCTAACTCATTCATTTGTGCTACATGCGTTTCATTATCGCGAACTGCTAATAGACCACCATGAATATTTGGATGTAATGTTTTCACACGACCATCCATAATTTCTGGGAAACCAGTTACTTCAGAAATACCGATTACTTGTAAGCCGTTTTCTTCTAGTAATTTTTTTGTACCGCCTGTTGATATAACTTCGATTCCTTGTTCTAGTAAACCTTTAACAAATTCTACTACTCCTGTTTTATCTGAAACACTTACTAATGCACGCTGTTTCATTTACCCTTCACCCCTGGTTGTATGTTAGTTAACAGTTGGTTCTTTCGTAGATTGAACAATTTGATTCACTGTATTTACGTATAATTTATGTTCAACTTGTTGAATTTTCTTTTGTAAGCTTTCTCTCGTATCCCCTTCAGAAACAACTACTGCTTCTTGTGCAATAATTGGCCCTGTATCCATACCTGCGTCTACATAATGAATCGTTACTCCAGTTACTTTCACACCTGCTTCTAACGCTTGACCAACAGCATCTTTCCCTGGAAAACTCGGTAATAGTGATGGATGAATATTAATAATCCTTCCGCCGTAAGCTTCTAGTAAAGTTGGTCCAATTAAACGCATATATCCAGCTAAAATAACATAATCAATTTCATACTCTTCTAGCTTCTTTAATATCTCTTTTTCAAACGCTTCTTTTGACTCATATGCTTTCGCTGAAAAAGCGAAACACGGGATATGATGATAATGTGCTCGCCCAACAGCGCGTGCTTCTGGTTTATCACATACTAATAAACTAATTTCTGCATCCAATCTTTTTTCTTCTACTGCATTAACGAGAGATTGAAAGTTAGATCCGCTTCCAGAAGCAAAAACTGCTAATCTACTCATAGCGCTGTGCCTCCATTAAAAGTAACGCCAGCTCCTTGTACAGTGCGTCCAATAATACGAGCAGTTTCTCCTTGCTCTTCAAGAAGACGAACAACATCTTTTGCATCTTCTTCCTTCACCGCTACTACCATACCAATACCCATGTTAAAAATATTGAACATTTCTTTCTCTTCCAGCTTGCCAACTTCTTGAAGTAAACTAAAAATCGGCTGAATTTCCCAAGATCCTAATTCAATTTCTGCACCGATTTCTTCTGGTAACATACGTGGAATATTTTCAATGAATCCGCCACCTGTAATATGTGCCATACCGTATACTTCATATTTCTTCAATAGTTCTAAAATAGGTTTGACATAAATTTTCGTTGGTTTTAATAATTCTTCACCAAGAGGTAGCTCTAAGCGTCCGTAAATGCGATCTAAAGATAGTTCTCCATCTTCTAGTAATACTTTTCGTACTAAAGAATAACCGTTACTATGAATACCGCTAGATGCTAAGCCAATTAATACGTGACCAGCTTCAATATTTTCACCCGTTACAATTTTCTTTTTATCAACGATCCCAACTGTAAAACCAGCTAAATCGTATTCTTCTGTAGAATACATTCCTGGCATTTCAGCTGTTTCTCCACCAATTAAAGCACAACCTGCTTGGCGACAGCCCTCTGATATACCTTTGACGATGTTTTCAATTTTACTAGGTTCAGCTTTACCACAAGCAATATAATCAAGGAAGAAAAGCGGCTCTGCTCCTTGGACAACAATATCATTTACACACATTGCTACCGCATCAATACCAATTGTGTCATGTTTATCTGCCATAAAAGCGAGCATCAATTTCGTTCCCACGCCATCTGTTCCAGATACTAATACAGGTTCTTCTAATGCAAATTTTGATAGGTCAAACATACCTCCAAAACCGCCTAAACCGCCTAGTACTTCTTTTCTCATTGTTGTTTGTACGTGTTTTTTCATGCGAGATACCGCTTCATATCCAGCTTCAATATCTACTCCTGCTTGCTTATATGCATTCGCCATCGTTATCTACACCTCGTCTTTTAATTTCTCCCTATCCTGTGCGGGCCGTTTTAAGAAAGAAGCTAGCTTCTACATCAAAAAGAAGTAGAAGCTTTTTTCTTCTTATTTCATACTTTCTAAAAGCTCTTGCTCATAATCATAAAGAGCTGTTGGATAATCTCCATTGAAGTACGCCATACATAGGCCACCGTATTTCCCTTCATATGGACGTCCAATTGCATCTACTAATCCATCTTCACTTAAAAATGTTAATGAGTCTGCACCGATCATTTCACGAATTTCTTCTACCGTATGATTTGCTGCAATTAATTCTTTTCTCGTTTGAATATCAATGCCATAGAAACATGGATATTTCAAAGGTGGTGAAGCTATTCTTACGTGAACTTCTGTCGCTCCAGCCTCGCGAAGCATACGAACAATTCGTTTACTCGTTGTTCCTCGTACGATAGAATCATCAATCATAACAACTCGTTTTCCTTCAACTACACCTCTTACTGCTGAAAGCTTCATCTTAACCCCTTGCTCTCGCAGTTCCTGAGAAGGTTGAATAAACGTACGTCCAACGTAACGATTTTTAATTAATCCTAACTCATATGGAATACCTGTCGCCTCCGCATAACCAATTGCTGCTGAAATGCTAGAGTCTGGTACACCAGTAACAACATCAGCTTCAATAGGAGCTTCTGCCGCCAAACGTTTCCCCATGTTTTTACGTGCTGCATGGACATTAACACCAGCGATATTTGAATCTGGGCGTGCGAAGTAAATGTATTCCATACTGCAAATTGCATGTTCTACATCATTTGTAAAACGATCTACGTGAATTCCCTCATCATTAATGATAAGTAATTCACCCGGTTCTACATCACGAATGTATGTTGCACCTACTACATCAAAAGCACATGTTTCTGATGCTACAACGTAAGCATCTCCCATCTTTCCAATTGAAAGGGGACGGAATCCATTTGGATCTAGCGCAACAATCATTTCATTTCCAGTTAGTAAAAGATATGCAAACGCACCTTTCACTTTATTTAGAGCTTCTTTTACACTTTCAATTAACGAACCTTTCGTACTACGTTTAATAAGGTGTAAAAGTACTTCTGTATCTGAACTTGTTTGAAAAATACTTCCCTCTGCCTCTAATTCGCGGCGAAGCATTTTTGCATTAATTAAATTCCCGTTATGAGCTAATGCCATACTATGATCAGAAAAACGGAATAGTAATGGTTGAACGTTAGCCACTTCACTTCCACCAGCCGTCGCGTATCGTACGTGTCCGATTGCTGATTTCCCGTTCAATCCTTCTAGCTCTCCTCTTGAAAACACTTCCGATATTAAACCTAACCCCTTGTGACCGACGATTTTTTCTCCATTATTTACGACAATGCCTGCGCCTTCTTGCCCACGATGCTGTAAACTGTGCAATCCGTAGTATGAAACTTGTGCCGCATTTTCATGCCCCCAAATTCCGAAAACGCCACATTCTTCGTTTAACCCCTTTATTTCAGCAAGCATGGGATTGCCCCTTTCCAAGCCTTTCTCATTTCATCTACATTTGCTGTAAGTAATACTTCATTTTCTTCATTATGAATTGTCACTTCATTTGTATTTGTTACTTCTCCAACTTGAATTGCTTCTACCGCTTTCTCAAACGCTTCTTTATTTTCACGTTTTACAGTTATCACAAAGCGAGATTGCGATTCCGCAAATAATGCCGCTGTTGCTTCCCCGTCTAATTTCACAGTAGCACCTAAGCCGTTAGCACCAATTGCACTTTCTGAAATTGCAACTGCTAAACCACCTTCAGCAACGTCATGTGCAGATTGAACAAGGCCAGCTTGAATTGCTGCTAATACTTGTTTTTGACGTTTTAATTCTACGTCTAGATCGATACTTGGTGATTGGCCGAAAATTTTGCCGTGAAGCATTTTCTGTAATTCACTTCCACCAAACTCAGCTTTCGTCTCTCCGATAATATAAACTAAATCGCCAGCTTGCTTAAATTCTTGTGTTGTTACATGTTTTAAGTCATGTACTAGTCCGACCATCCCAACTGTCGGTGTTGGATATACCGCTTCACCACTACGTTCGTTATACATTGATACGTTTCCGCCTATAACTGGTGTTTGTAATGTGCGACAAGCTTCACTCATACCATCTACTGATTTCTCAATTTGCCAGAAGATTTCTGGTTTCTCTGGATTACCGAAGTTTAAGCAATCTGTAATTGCAAGTGGCTCTCCTCCAGAACATACGATATTACGTGCTGCCTCTGCTACTGCAATTTTACCGCCCATTTCTGGATCTAAATAAATGTAGCGAGAGTTACAATCTGTCGTCATTGCTAATCCTTTTTCTGTACCGCGTACACGTACAACTGCTGCATCTGAACCCGGTGTAACAACTGTGCTTGTGCGCACTTGATAATCATATTGATCATAAACCCACTCTTTACTTGCAATCGTCGGTTGTTGTAATAGAGCGAATAACGTTTCTTTATAATTTTCTACTTTTGGTGTTTCCATTTTCATCTGCTGGAATTCAGCAAAGTATGCTGCTTCTTGTGATGGTTTATGATAAATTGGCGCTTCTTCTGCAAGAGCATCCGCTGGTACTTCAGCTACCATTTCACCTTTATGGAATAAACGAAGCATTTTGTCTTCCGTTACTTTCCCCATCGTAACGGCTGCAAGACCATACTTCTCAAATAAATCTACTATCTCTTGCTCTCTACCTTTTTTCACAACAATTAACATACGCTCTTGTGATTCAGATAGCATCATTTCATATGGTGTCATTCCTGTTTCTCGTTGTGGTACATCATCTAAGTACATTTCAATACCCATTCCTGCTTTACTTGCCATTTCTGCAGAAGATGATGTTAAACCAGCTGCACCCATATCTTGAATTCCAACAAGTGCATCCGATTGAATAAGTTCTAAACAAGCTTCAATAAGAAGTTTCTCCATAAATGGATCTCCTACTTGAACTGCTGGACGCTTCGCTTCTGAGCTTTCAGATAACTCTTCAGATGCGAATGTAGCACCGTGGATACCATCACGACCAGTTGATGCTCCTACGTACATTACTGTGTTTCCAGCACCGTGCGCTTGCCCTTTTTTAATGTCTTCGTGGTTAATTAAGCCTACGCACATTGCATTTACAAGTGGATTTCCTTCATAACATGGATCAAACTGTACTTCGCCGCCAACAGTCGGAATACCGATACAGTTACCGTATCCCGCAATTCCTGCTACTACTTCTTCGAATAAGTATTTCACACGTGGTGATTGTAATTCTCCAAATCGAAGTGAGTTTAATAGAGCTACTGGACGTGCTCCCATAGAGAATACGTCACGAATAATACCGCCAACACCTGTTGCTGCTCCTTGATATGGCTCAATAGCAGAAGGGTGGTTATGACTTTCCATTTTAAATACAACCGCTTGATTATCACCGATGTCTACAATTCCAGCACCTTCCCCAGGCCCTTGCAAGACTCGCTCACCTGTTGTTGGGAATTTTCGAAGTACTGGTTTTGAATTTTTATAACTACAATGTTCAGACCACATAACAGAGAATAATCCTGTTTCTGTATAATTTGGCAGACGGCCTAAAATCTTTTCAACCATGGCGAACTCTTCGTCTGTTAGCCCCATTTCCGCATATATGCGCTCTTCTTTAATTTGTGTTGGATTTGGTTCAAGCATTAACGACATATGTTTCCCTCCACTGTTTTAAGATAGATTGAAAGACTTTTAACCCTTCAGCACCGCCAAGTAATTCATCTACAGCACGCTCTGGGTGTGGCATCATACCCAGTACATTTCCTTTTTCGTTTACAATACCAGCAATATCTGAAACGCTTCCGTTCGGGTTTTCTACGTAACGGAATGCGATTTGATTATTCTCTTCTAATTGTTTAAGAGTCTCTTCATCACAATAGTAATTCCCCTCACCATGTGCAATTGGAATATTGATTACTTCATCTTTTTCATATTGTGATGTAAACATTGTTTCATTATTTTCAACACGTAACTGAACTGTTCGACACATAAATTTTAAGTTTTCATTTCTCATTAATGCTCCTGGTAATAATCCTGATTCAACAAGAATCTGGAATCCATTACATACACCTAAAATTGGCTTTCCTTGCTCAGCAGCTTTCTGTACTGCTTTCATTGCATTCGCAAAGCGAGAAATAGCACCGCAGCGTAAGTAGTCACCATAAGAGAAACCACCTGGTAGTAGAATTGCATCATATTCATCTAAATTCTCTGTATCGTGCCAAACATAATCTACTTCTTCGCCAAGCTCATCTTTAATTGCATGGAACATATCGACATCACAGTTCGAACCTGGAAATACTATTACGGCAAATTTCACTGTGCGACAACCTCCTCAACTTCATAACGGAAGTCTTCCATTACAACGTTTGCTAATAGTTTTTCACACATTTCCTTTACCTTGCTATCTAAGTCAGTTACCGATTTATCAATTGTTAGTTCCATGTACTTTCCAATTCGAACATCTTGTACTTCTGTGAATGAAAGGCTATGAAGTGCTCCTTTTACTGCTGTTCCTTGTGGATCTAATACGCTTGCTCTTAATGTTACATATACCTTAACTTTATACATGTGAAATTCCCCCTAAACGTTTTAAAATCTCTTCATAAGCATCTGTTAAATTTCCAAGATCACGACGGAATACGTCTTTATCAAACTTCTCATTGCTCGTTTCATCCCATAAACGGCAAGTATCTGGTGAAATTTCATCTGCTAAAATGATTTCTCCTTCATCCGTTACACCAAACTCTAATTTGAAATCTACTAATCTTACACGACAGCTTGCGAAATGATCAATCAACACTTGATTGATTTGTAGAGCCATATCTCGTAATACGCTTACTTGCTCTGGCGATGCAACGTTTAATACACGAATATGATCTTCCGTTACAAGCGGATCTCCTAAATCATCATCTTTGAAGTAAAATTCTACGATTGGTTCTGCAAGTACAGTTCCCTCTTCCATTCCTAATCGTTTTGAAAGACTTCCTGCAATTACATTTCTTGTGACAACTTCTAAAGGAATAATACTCACTTTTTTAACAAGTTGTTCTGTTTCAGATAGCTTCTCAACAAAGTGTGTTTTAATTCCTACTTCTTGTAACTTTCTGAACAATAAAGTTGTAATCTCATTGTTCAAACGACCTTTTCCTGTAATCGTCTCTTTTTTCTCCCCATTGAAAGCAGTCGCACTATCTTTGTACTCTACCCAAACCATATCTGCTGATTCTGTACGATAAATTCTTTTTGCCTTACCTTCATACAGCAATTCTAGCTTTTGCATTTCGCAAGCCCCCTGTAGTTTGAAAAATGTGAATAATGTTTTTATAAAGAATGGCACAGAATGACTCTATTCTGTGCCATATGAAATTTTACGCTTCGTTTAATCCAAGGCGTTCAAAGATTGTATCAACGTGTTGCATATGATGCTCATAGTTGAAGCATTCATTAATTTCTTCTTGTGTTAACTTGCTCGTAATACGCTCATCAGCTTCTACAAGCTCTTTAAATTGTACTTGTGTTTCCCAAGCTTCCATTGCTTTAGGTTGTACGATATCGTAAGCTTCTTCACGCACCATACCTTTGTCAATTAACGTAAGCATTACGCGCTGAGAATAAATTAAGCCGTATGTTCTTGTCATATTACGTTTCATATTCTCTGGGTATACAGTTAAGTTTTTAACAATATTACCAAAGCGGTTTAGCATGTAATTTAACGCGATTGTAGCATCTGGTAAAATTACGCGTTCTGCTGAAGAGTGAGAAATATCACGCTCATGCCATAATGGAACATTCTCATAAGCTGTCATCATATAACCGCGGATAACACGAGCTAAACCAGTCATATTTTCAGATCCAATTGGATTACGCTTATGCGGCATTGCAGAAGAACCTTTTTGACCTTTTGCGAAAGCTTCTTCAACTTCACGTGTTTCACTCTTTTGTAAACCACGAATCTCAACTGCCATCTTTTCGATAGACGTTGCGATTAATGCAAGTGTTGACATGTAATGTGCATGGCGATCACGTTGCAATGTTTGTGTTGAAATTGGTGCTGCTTCTAATCCTAAGTTTTCACAAACATACTTTTCTACGAATGGATCGATATTTGCATATGTACCAACCGCACCAGATAATTTACCAACACGAACTGTATTAGCAGCTTGTTTGAAACGCTCTACGTTACGTTTCATTTCTTCATACCAAAGACCAAGTTTTAAACCGAATGTTGTTGGTTCTGCATGAACACCGTGTGTTCTTCCCATCATGATCGTGTATTTATGCTCTTTCGCTTTGTTAGCTAAAATACTTACAAAGTTTTCTAAGTCTTTTAATATGATTTCATTCGCTTGTTTTAAAATGTAAGATAACGCTGTATCTACTACGTCTGTAGATGTTAAACCGTAATGAATCCATTTACGTTCCTCGCCTAATGCTGGTGTTTCTGATACAGCACGAGTGAATGCAACTACGTCATGACGTGTCTCTTTTTCAATCTCATAAATACGATCAATATCAAATGATGCATGCTCACGAATTTTTTTAACATCTTCTTTCGGAATATCGCCAAGCTCAGCCCATGCTTCACAAGCTAAAATCTCAACTTCTAACCACGCTTTAAATTTGTTCTCTTCCGTCCAAATTGCACCCATTTCTGGGCGTGTATAACGACTAATCATCTTTTTCCCTCCAACAGTTGTTCTTGATGGTCCCAAATATGCAAACTCTTCGCTTTTTCTAGAGCGACTTCAATATTATCATTTAAAATATTAACATGCCCCATTTTTCGCTGCGCTTTTGCTTCTTCTTTTCCATACAAGTGTAAATAGCACCCGGTTAATCTATTCACTTGTCTTAGGACCCCTTCTATATGTTCGCCTAAAATGTTTACCATGACAACTGGTTTTAACAAATTTGTTTCTCCAAGAGGTAAATTACAGATTGCTCGAATATGTTGGCCGAATTGACTCGTTTCACATGCATCCTGTGTATAGTGTCCTGAATTGTGAGGTCTTGGTGCTAATTCATTAATGTAAATCTCACCATCAGCTGTAGCAAACATCTCTACCGCTAGTGTTCCCACAAGTTCTAGTTCATCCGCAAGCACTTTTGCATAAGCAATAGCTTTTTGAGAAAGTTCTTCTGTAATGCGAGCTGGAACGATGGATTCATGCAAAATGTTATTTACATGAATATTTTCCGCTACCGGAAATACTTTCGTTTCACCACTTACACTACGAATGACAATAACTGATACTTCTTTTTCAAAAGGCACCCATTTCTCTAAAATACACTCTGCCGCATTCGCAAGCTCTCGCGCTGTATCAACGTCAGCCTCACTTCTTAAAACAACTTGCCCTTTCCCATCATATCCGCCTGTCGTCGTTTTTAAGACGGAAGGATATGATAACTCAGCGATTGCTTCAGTAAGCTGACCTTGATTTTGAACTACTCTATACGTTGCTACTGGTAACCCTGCTTTCTCAATCGCATTCTTTTCTGTAAAACGATTTTGCGTTTTACTTAACAACTGACTGCCTTGCGGTAAGTAAGCATGTTTTTCAAGCCATTGTAAACATCTATAATCAATATTCTCAAATTCATATGTGACAACATCACTGATCTCTGCTAAATGCTGAATTGCTTTTAAATCGTCATATGATGCAACAATTTCAATATCAGCAACTTGTGCACATGGTGAGTTTTTTGTAGGATCTAAAACAGCAATTTTATATCCCATCTCCTTAGCCGCCAATGCCATCATTCTTCCTAGCTGGCCGCC
Organism: Bacillus sp. FDAARGOS_527; assembly: GCF_003812125.1. NCBI lineage: Bacteria > Bacillati > Bacillota > Bacilli > Caryophanales > Bacillaceae > Bacillus > Bacillus sp. FDAARGOS_527. The sequence continues at coordinate 4,863,836 of NZ_CP033795.1, read as the reverse complement.
TCCAATAATACCGATTGTTTTTCCAGGTAAAATGATTCTCGTCATACTAGCTCACTACCTTCGCGCACATCTTTTTCAATTGCTTCTCTTCTCAATTCTAATGCATCATATATGTCATCATGGAATGATCCAAGTATTTGTGCAGCAAGTAAACCAGCATTTGTTGAACCAGCCTTACCAATTGCAACAGTTGCAACTGGAACCCCTCCTGGCATTTGGACGATGGATAATAATGAATCTAAGCCGTTTAACGCTTTTGATTGAACTGGAACTCCGATTACAGGAAGATTCGTCTTCGCTGCAACCATTCCTGGTAAATGTGCTGCTCCACCAGCTCCAGCAATAATAACTTTCAATCCACGTTCACGAGCCGTCTCTGCATATTCAAACATATAATCCGGAGTCCGATGAGCGGATACAACTTTTTTCTCATACGGTATATTTAATTCATCTAAAATGTCACAAGCATATTTCATTGTTTCCCAGTCTGACGTGCTTCCCATTATGACTCCAACTAGTGATTTCATATTAGAATCCCCCCGATTCAAATAAAAAAAGCCTGAAATAGAACAGTTTCTCTTTTACTATGAGAGAAAGCGCTCTACTCAGGCATACGTATCCCTTGTGAATAGAAAAATACCGAGTGACTTTCCCTCATAGTCTAACGAATAACGGTCGTTAGGTAGAGACTTGCAGGCCATATCCCCGCGATTATATGAGGTCTTATATATTATTCTTTCTATGGCTATATTAACAATATTTCATAAACAATGTCAACAAATAATCGAATGTTTTTTTATTACTCACCAATAACGTTCGTGTTTTAGTTATATTCAAAAGAATAATTGTAACTATATGCAAGAAGGATAAGCAATTAGAATATATATTTCTGGAGATCTATCATATACATAACGGTTTGTATATTAATTCCGTATGCTTTTATATAAAGTGAAACTTTAATCAACCTTCACCAATCGGGCTTTTACGGGCAGTTGATCCCCCACCTAGCTTCTTTGCTTCCGCTGAAATTTGAGGTGGGGGTCTTACTGCCCGTTAATGCGGAATAAAGCATATCGTTTCTATTCCTTTGTATCGCATTCATTACTGTAATGATTGAATACTTATTTTCATTCTTATATCATCCCGCTTTTCTTACTCTCATTATGTAAAATATATACTTGTAGTAAGAAATAACAGTTACCCTCAATAGCCTCATTTTCATTCTTTTCTCTCATTAAGATTACTGAATTTACGGATTATGTCATTTGATATATATAAATAAACACAAAAAAACCTAAGTCGAAACGACTTAGGTTTTTGCTTGGCGACGTCCTACTCTCACAGGGACAAGGTCCCAACTACCATCGGCGCTAGAGAGCTTAACTTCCGTGTTCGGTATGGGAACGGGTGTGACCTCTCTGCCATCATCACCAAACTATGAAGGCATATTCCTTCAAAACTAGATAACATTTGCTACATATTATATGGTTAAGTCCTCGATCTATTAGTATTCGTCAGCTCCACATGTCACCATGCTTCCACCTCGAACCTATCAACCTGATCATCTTTCAGGGATCTTACTAGCTTACGCTATGGGAAATCTCATCTTGAGGGGGGCTTCATGCTTAGATGCTTTCAGCACTTATCCCTTCCGCACATAGCTACCCAGCTATGCCCTTGGCAGAACAACTGGTACACCAGCGGTGCGTCCATCCCGGTCCTCTCGTACTAAGGACAGCTCCTCTCAAATTTCCTACGCCCACGACGGATAGGGACCGAACTGTCTCACGACGTTCTGAACCCAGCTCGCGTACCGCTTTAATGGGCGAACAGCCCAACCCTTGGGACCGACTACAGCCCCAGGATGCGATGAGCCGACATCGAGGTGCCAAACCTCCCCGTCGATGTGGACTCTTGGGGGAGATAAGCCTGTTATCCCCGGGGTAGCTTTTATCCGTTGAGCGATGGCCCTTCCATGCGGAACCACCGGATCACTAAGCCCGACTTTCGTCCCTGCTCGACTTGTAGGTCTCGCAGTCAAGCTCCCTTATGCCTTTGCACTCTACGAATGATTTCCAACCATTCTGAGGGAACCTTTGGGCGCCTCCGTTACACTTTAGGAGGCGACCGCCCCAGTCAAACTGCCCACCTGACACTGTCTCCCGGGTCGATAAGACCCGTAGGTTAGAATTTCAATACAGTCAGGGCGGTATCCCACCAGCGCCTCCACCGAAGCTAGCGCTCCGGTTTCAAAGGCTCCCGCCTATCCTGTACAAACTGTACCAAAATTCAATATCAGGCTACAGTAAAGCTCCACGGGGTCTTTCCGTCCTGTCGCGGGTAACCTGCATCTTCACAGGTACTATAATTTCACCGAGTCTCTGGTTGAGACAGTGCCCAAATCGTTACACCTTTCGTGCGGGTCGGAACTTACCCGACAAGGAATTTCGCTACCTTAGGACCGTTATAGTTACGGCCGCCGTTTACTGGGGCTTCAGTTCAGAGCTTCGCTTACGCTAACCCCTCTCCTTAACCTTCCAGCACCGGGCAGGTGTCACCCCCTATACTTCGCCTTACGGCTTCGCAGAGAGCTGTGTTTTTGCTAAACAGTCGCTTGGGCCTATTCACTGCGGCTTTCCGTTAAGAAAGCACCCCTTCTCCCGAAGTTACGGGGTCATTTTGCCGAGTTCCTTAACCAGAGTTCTCTCGCACACCTTAGGATTCTCTCCTCGCCTACCTGTGTCGGTTTGCGGTACAGGCACCTTTTATCTCGCTAGAAGCTTTTCTTGGCAGCGGGGAATCAAAGACTTCGCTCCATAAGGAGCTTCCCCATCACAGCTCAGCCTTTACAATAAGCGGATTTGCCTACTTATCAGCCTAACTGCTTGGACGTGCACAACCAATCGCACGCTTCTTCTATCCTTCTGCGTCCCTCCATTGCTCAAACGATAAAGAGGTGGTACAGGAATATCAACCTGTTGTCCATCGCCTACGCCTGTCGGCCTCGGCTTAGGTCCTGACTAACCCTGAGCGGACGAGCCTTCCTCAGGAAACCTTAGGCATTCGGTGGACGGGATTCTCACCCGTCTTTCGCTACTCATACCGGCATTCTCACTTCTAAGCACTCCACCAGTCCTTCCGGTCTGACTTCACTGTCCTTAGAACGCTCCCCTACCACTGATACCATTCGGTATCAATCCGCAGCTTCGGTGGTGTATTTAGCCCCGGTACATTTTCGGCGCAGAGTCACTCGACTAGTGAGCTATTACGCACTCTTTAAATGGTGGCTGCTTCTAAGCCAACATCCTAGTTGTCTAAGCAACTCCACATCCTTTTCCACTTAATACACACTTTGGGACCTTAGCTGGCGGTCTGGGCTGTTTCCCTTTTGACTACGGATCTTATCACTCGCAGTCTGACTCCTAAGGATAAGTCATTGGCATTCGGAGTTTGACTGAATTCGGTAATCCGATGAGGACCCCTAGTCCAATCAGTGCTCTACCTCCAAGACTCTTACACTTAAGGCTAGCCCTAAAGCTATTTCGGGGAGAACCAGCTATCTCCAGGTTCGATTGGAATTTCTCCGCTACCCACACCTCATCCCCGCACTTTTCAACGTGCGTGGGTTCGGGCCTCCATTCAGTGTTACCTGAACTTCACCCTGGACATGGGTAGATCACCTGGTTTCGGGTCTACGACCACGTACTAAACGCCCTATTCAGACTCGCTTTCGCTGCGGCTCCGCCTCTTCAGCTTAACCTCGCACGGGATCGTAACTCGCCGGTTCATTCTACAAAAGGCACGCCATCACCCGTTAACGGGCTCTGACTATTTGT
>NZ_CP033795.1:4852500-4857500 GCF_003812125.1 Bacillus sp. FDAARGOS_527 | reverse complement strand
TTTTAGAAAAGATGAAACAGCTACTCATATTCCTCTTTATTTTTCATACATATAATTAAAATACCTGAAAGGGGTGTAGAGATTGTTCGATCCTTCCTTATTACATATCATCAACGCCCATTCAAGAAACCCACATTATCATAAGAATTTTCCTATCATTCTATTTTGGAGCCAAAAAAGTGGTTGTACTTCTCTTGCTAAGTGGTTTTTTTATCAGATTGACTTATTACAGACAGCTCTAAATTATAGTCCTTTCATTCATAATTATGAATATGACATATACAAAAGTACACCTGCCTATAGTGTTCGACTAGGTATAGCCTTACGCGAAAAACAAAAAGAAACTTTTAAGCTTGTTCGTAACCCTTATAGACGAGCAGTGAGCTCTTTCGTATCCTTAATCGCACCTCCCTATATAGAAAATCCCGAATGGAAGCCCATCCGAAAGTTTTTATATCAAGATGAAAACTCCTCCAAAGGCCTCTCATTTAAACAATTTCTATACTATCTATTCATTAATGATGCTCAAGGAAATGATATTAACCCGCATTTCACACAACAATATATAGCTGGTGAAGAAGAATATGTGACCAATTATATATACTTAGAAAACTTTGATCAGGATATGAAAGCATTAGAAAAGCGTTTCGAATTAAAAACTGCACCAATAAATGAGTTCTCAATATCATGGCATCATCAAACTCCCGCCATGATTTATAAAGGGAATTTTAGCGAAGCCGATATTACTGACCCTTTATTTCCTCGCTACCCCACTTTCGAAAGTTTTTATGATACCGAATGTATACAACTCGTTCAAACAATATTTCAAAATGATTTCAATACGTATAAATATAGTAGAGAATACCTATACTGATTTCAATCTATTATCTTTGCCAAATAAAAAACACCTAATATATGAAGTGAACCCTGAAAACGGGACACTAATCAAAACACCTAAACCACTTGTTCCCTAAATTCTTTAGGGGATAGGTGGTTTAATTTTTCTTGAATTCGCACACAATTGTAGTAATGAATGTATTCTAGCACAATCTTTCGCACAGTTGTGTTGGATACTTTTGTTATCTTTTGTGAATAGAAAGCTTCACTTTTCAAATGACCAAAGAAGCTTTCCATGACGGCATTATCATGGCAATTTCCTTTCCGGGACATGCTGGTGATAATGCCGTTTTCTTTGGCGTACGCTTGAAATTCTTTTGCTGTATAAATACTTCCTTGATCCGAGTGAAGAAGGACACCTTTTACTTTTCGCCCTCTCATTGCTTGTTTTAATGTCTTCATCGCCAATGTCAGTGTTTGCGACTCGCTGATGACACAACTAATAATTTCACGATTAAAGGCATCCATAATCGTTGATAAATACAAGGTACGCTCTCCAAATAATAAATAAGTTACATCCGTAAACCACTTTTCATTTGGTCTGGATGCATCGAATTGGCGCTCCAATCGATGAGGGGCTACCATTGGTTCCGCACCATTGATATATTTCTTTTTCTTTCGACGTACTTTTGAAAGAATATGATTTTGTCTCATGATTCGTAATACTTTTTTATGATTGACACACAGTCCCATTTTTCGAAGAGTAGCGGTCACTCTTCGATATCCATACCGGAATCTATGCCTAAGACAAATATCCTTTACTTTCTCTTCTATATCCTCTTTTAGATCTTCCGTTCGTTGTAACCAACGATAAAATGTGGACCGGGGTAATTCTAATACGTTACACAATTCTTTTACCGTTAGCTTTGTTTTTAAATCGTTCCATAAAGTAACTACAGTTTCTGGTTTCAGCCCCTTTCGATTTCTAGATACTTTCCCCATACAAGTAATTTTGTTTTTAGATGTTTATTTTCTAAGCGTAACTGTTCCAATTCATTTAACTCTTTTGGCCCTTTTCCATAAGAATATTGTTTTCCTACAGGTTGTTGAAAACGGTACGTTTGACCGGTGCGATACCACTTCATCCATGTCTTAATTTGAGAAACATTTTTAATTCCAAGCTTCTCCATAATTGTCCGATTGGAATGTCCATCCTTTTTCATTTCAATCACTTTCCACTTTATTTCTTCTGGGTAATGAACTCTTGTTTTCAAACCAAAAACACCTCCATTGAATTTGCATACTTAGTATGCGAATTCAGGAGGTGTTTTTTTCATGTACCACTATTCGGGTTCACTTCAATATATTAGGTGTTTTTTTATATTTAAACTATATACAATATGTTACTTAGCATTCCTTACTATTCAAGTTATTCTTCTTTAATAACTTACTTATCTTTTGTCTATCTGCCCATCCTACTCCTATTAAGACTAAACTTCCTCCTATTACTATCTTCCAAGTTAAAGACTCATCTAATAAAGCAATTGAAGCAAGAATACTTATTAACGGTAAGGCATTTAAATATAATCCACTTACTGATGCCGAGACTGTCTCTAATGCTCTATTCCAAAACCAATACGCTAAAATTGTTGCACCTATAACAAGATACATTACACTAAATCCAGTCTTCCATGTTTCGATTTCTGGGAAACCATAGTAAAAAGTTTCTATCATTGCAAATGGTAATAAAATAACAGCTCCAATAATTAAAGTTAATGTTGTAAAAACCTTGTTTGATAAATACTGTTCTTGTTTTGGTCTTTTCAACAATACTGTATAGAAAGCAAATAAGAAAGTGCTTAATAAAATAAGGGTATCTCCTATTAAAGATACTTCTTGATTACCGTTACTAGATGGGATGGTAATAAGAAGTACTCCAGCAGCTCCCAATACAATACCGATCCAATAATTAAGCTGAATTTTTTCTTTCAAAAAGATCGCTGAAAAAAGAATTGTAACTAACGGTAAAGCAGCATCAATAATACTAACATGTAATCCACTTGTTAAAGAAATACCGTAGGATGTGAACATAAAGTAACCAGCTACACCAGTAAAAGATAGTAAACTCATTCTTTTCCACGGCACTTGTTTATGTACAACCGACTTTTTTAATTGTTTAAATGAAAATAGCAAACAAATTCCACCAGCGAAGAAAAGGCGAATAAATAACAAAGTAAATGGCTGAATAGATTCTAACGCCCACTTTGTTGGCGCAATGGCTGTCCCCCATAATATAACAGCCACTAATAACATGCATATTTCTTTCATAATCCCCCACACCCATCAATAATATATATTAATTACCTTAATTATAGATTTTTTGATGAATAAAATCCTTTAAAAGTGAAAAGACATTGTATAAATTGAAACTTTAATCAGTGGGGGGTTACTTCAGCGCATGTCACATAGCTCAAAAGCGTTGCGAAATGTTGGCTTGTACACGATGAAACAAAGTTACTTAAACAATAACAGGATGGCTACTGTAAAAGAAGTAGATACTGCCATGCAAGCCAATACGAATGATTGGGGCGTTCAATCAAATTCTGTTCAAGCGATTCGCAGAGCCTTATATGCAGAAATGAAGAGCTTTTTTAAAGCGTTGGAACAATGGAAGAAAAATCCTGAGAAGTTCACAGGGCGTCCGAAGTTTCCAAATTATTCTCGTTCCACTGACAAACGAATCATTGAAATCTATCAAGTCCCTAAAGTGGATAATAACAGGTATTGGATGGTTCCGATGAATGTGGCATTCAGAAAAAATTGGGTTCCATTAAAATACGTATGCCGAAAAATTTAAGACATAAAAAAATCTTCTACATTGAGATTGTACCGAAGCAAAAAAAGTCGGTTCTTGAGGTGCATGATACATATGAAATGCATGTTTCTCAAATGAAGAAACCATCCACGACTACGAGTAACGCTTTGAATTGCAATTTAGGTGTAGATAGATTAGTAAGTTGCGTGACAAATCGTAGGGTAGCATGAATACTAGAGCGTCAAACCGTCTAGCGATAGACGAAAAGACCTAGCGCTCGAGTTCAAGCCCCCACTGAAAGGCTTTGTCTCACTGGGGGTAGTTGACTTTAAAACGTCTCTATTTCACCCTTTTCTCTCATTAAGATTACTGAATTTACGGATTATGTCATTTGATATATATAAATAAACACAAAAAAAACCTAAGTCGAAACGACTTAGGTTTTTGCTTGGCGACGTCCTACTCTCACAGGGACAAGGTCCCAACTACCATCGGCGCTAGAGAGCTTAACTTCCGTGTTCGGTATGGGAACGGGTGTGACCTCTCTGCCATCATCACCAAACTATGAAGGCATATTCCTTCAAAACTAGATAACATTTGCTACATATTATATGGTTAAGTCCTCGATCTATTAGTATTCGTCAGCTCCACATGTCACCATGATTCCACCTCGAACCTATCAACCTGATCATCTTTCAGGGATCTTACTAGCTTACGCTATGGGAAATCTCATCTTGAGGGGGGCTTCATGCTTAGATGCTTTCAGCACTTATCCCTTCCGCACATAGCTACCCAGCTATGCCCTTGGCAGAACAACTGGTACACCAGCGGTGCGTCCATCCCGGTCCTCTCGTACTAAGGACAGCTCCTCTCAAATTTCCTACGCCCACGACGGATAGGGACCGAACTGTCTCACGACGTTCTGAACCCAGCTCGCGTACCGCTTTAATGGGCGAACAGCCCAACCCTTGGGACCGACTACAGCCCCAGGATGCGATGAGCCGACATCGAGGTGCCAAACCTCCCCGTCGATGTGGACTCTTGGGGGAGATAAGCCTGTTATCCCCGGGGTAGCTTTTATCCGTTGAGCGATGGCCCTTCCATGCGGAACCACCGGATCACTAAGCCCGACTTTCGTCCCTGCTCGACTTGTAGGTCTCGCAGTCAAGCTCCCTTATGCCTTTGCACTCTACGAATGATTTCCAACCATTCTGAGGGAACCTTTGGGCGCCTCCGTTACATTTTAGGAGGCGACCGCCCCAGTCAAACTGCCCACCTGACACTGTCTCCCGGGTCGATAAGACCCGTAGGTTAGAATTTCAATACAGTCAGGGCGGTATCCCACCAG
>NZ_CP033795.1:4842500-4847500 GCF_003812125.1 Bacillus sp. FDAARGOS_527 | reverse complement strand
CGCAATAACCATAGCCAAAATAACTTTTACATTTAAGATAAAAGGTATATTCAATATTCCCGACTCCGCTGCTCTGAAGATAAATGTATCATATCTGTCACCGCATGATATAGATTTTCTGGATGTTCAGCAATCCGGTGACATAAATACAAATACCACTCTTTCCCATAAGTCAAATATACTCTAGCGTTATGTCCTTTGTTTTTCAAATTACTTAGCATATCCGGACGAATTCCATATAACATTTCTATCTCTACATTAGATTGACTAAAATATTGACGGTGTTCCATCTCTTTAATAAGAATTTCATCATGTGTAGCTATAGATACAGGGTGATTGTTTTCAATTAATTGTTCTACAATTTGAAGATACTGCTGATTTAAATCGGTTGATCTAGGCATAGCAATATCCGGAACTTCTTGATAGGCACCTTTTACAACTCGTATTTTCCCTGGATAATGTAGGAGTTCTTGAATATCATTGTTCGAGCGATATAAATGTGCCTGAATTGTTATCCCTACGTTAGGATATTGCTCTGTTGTTTTTTTATAAATAGAAAGAATGTCCTCTGCCTTAGATGATTCTTCCATACTTATCATAAGGGTAGTTCCTTGTGCATTTGCCTTCTCTGCCAACTCCATTAAATGAATATAAGATATTTCTGGATCTATAGATAATCCAATATGCGATAAATCAAGTGATACTGTTTGTTTTATAGGAAGAGCACCCACGTCCCCAATAAGATTCAAAAACTCATTTTTTGCCTTATAACACTCCTTTATATCTAGCTTATTTTCCCCTATATACTCCAGTGAAGTATGATACCCTTTTGTAATTAGTTCTTTTGCCGTCACAATCCCCTCATGTCTCGTTTCTCCGGTGACAAAGCGTTTCGCAGCTTGCAACAATAACGCATAGAGCTCCGTGGATTGTTGTACATAGGATTTTATATATTCATTTCGTGCAATCGATTTAAATGCCTGAGCTACTTGAAATTCTTTCGTCATCACATTTTCATCTCCCTTAGAACTATTTGATCCAACTATAGCATGCTAAAATGGTTCGTATTAGTACCATTTTAGCCGAATTTTTATGGTACCAATTTTTGATGAAGGGAGCATTTATATGCTGTGGATACCTATTGACCGATCGTTAGATATTAGTTTAATTCGACAGGTTTATTACCAAATACGTGAGCGAATATTAAATGGAGAGCTACAGTCCGGAGAAAAGTTACCATCAACACGGGAATTATCTTCTGAGTTAAACGTATCTAGGAATGTAATTTTAGAAGCTTATGATCAATTATTTTCCGAAGGTTTTTTGGTCGCTCGACAGGGAGCAGGAACATTCATTGCTGAGGGGACTTATTTAGAACAACGTAAAAAATCAACTCTAATTGATTCTTTATCTTGGTGCGAAGAAATAAACAAAGACAGTAACATCATTAATTTTCGTTCAGGGATACCAGCATTAGACTTATTTCCACGCAAGAGATGGGCAAATTTGTCTCACACAATATGGCACGAAGCACCCCCTTCTACGTTTGGATACGATATTCCCGAAGGGCGTCCCGAATTAAGAAAGGCTTTATCACGCTATTTATTAAAAACAAGAGGAGTTTTTTGTCATCCAGAACAATTAGTGATTACTTCTGGTGCAACTCAAGCTTTAACACTTGTTTCTAAATTACTTTTATCAACGGGTGATGAAGTAATAATAGAAGATCCTATTACCAATGACATTCAAACAATTTTTAAAAATTCAGGAGCCTTCCTTTATCCTATACCAGTTGATGATAATGGGATGGATACATCTTTGCTACCTGTAAATAAAAATCCAAAATTTATCTTTATTACTCCTTCTCATCAGTTTCCTTTAGGTGGAACATTACCGATTCAACGACGGGTTCAATTGATTAACTACTCAAGAAAAACAAATTGCTACCTCATTGAAGATGATTATGACAGTGAATTTCGATATGAAGGCTCACCCGTAAGTTCATTACAAGGATTGGATCCCGAGCGTGTTATATATATAGGTTCATTTAGTAAAATTTTATCACCGGCCCTTAGGATGGGATACTTAGTTCTTCCCTCACACCTTATTGAAAAATGTCGCAAAGTAAAATGGTTTTCAGATCTACATACACCTTCTTTAAATCAGCTTGTTCTTGCTAAATTTATTACCGAAGATCATTTGGAACGGCATATTATGAAGATGAAAAAACTCTATAAAAATCGAAGAAACTTCCTTATCCAGCAATTAAAATTAGCATTCTCAAATAAGATCAATATTTTCGGCTATTCTACAGGATTACACTTGATTGTTGAATTCAATCAAGTTCAATTCACAAAAGAATTACTTGAGGAAATTCAACAACTCGAAGTAAAAGTATATCCCGTGGAAGACCACGCCATTAAAAAAGGAAAACATCATAATCAAATTATTATAGGGTACGGACATTTAACAACTGAAGAAATAAAAGAAGGGGTGAACAGGCTACAGAGGGCATTATCTTGTATATATTCTTGTTAACAAATAGACAGTTTAACCAACTTGACCATATTTTTCTGAAGGTACACTATTTACATGTGAAATCATAATTAAATCAAGGTGTTTCTTGTTAGATAAACGTACTTATAGAGGCGACATTAATTACAAGATTACTTCATTAAACACAAAAAAGACGAGTCATTCTGACTCGTCTTAAGCTTGCTTGGCGACGTCCTACTCTCACAGGGACAAGGTCCCAACTACCATCGGCGCTAGAGAGCTTAACTTCCGTGTTCGGTATGGGAACGGGTGTGACCTCTCTGCCATCATCACCAAACTATTGAAGGCATATTCCTTCAAAACTAGATAACATTTGCTACATATTATATGGTTAAGTCCTCGATCTATTAGTATTCGTCAGCTCCACATGTCACCATGCTTCCACCTCGAACCTATCAACCTGATCATCTTTCAGGGATCTTACTAGCTTACGCTATGGGAAATCTCATCTTGAGGGGGGCTTCATGCTTAGATGCTTTCAGCACTTATCCCTTCCGCACATAGCTACCCAGCTATGCCCTTGGCAGAACAACTGGTACACCAGCGGTGCGTCCATCCCGGTCCTCTCGTACTAAGGACAGCTCCTCTCAAATTTCCTACGCCCACGACGGATAGGGACCGAACTGTCTCACGACGTTCTGAACCCAGCTCGCGTACCGCTTTAATGGGCGAACAGCCCAACCCTTGGGACCGACTACAGCCCCAGGATGCGATGAGCCGACATCGAGGTGCCAAACCTCCCCGTCGATGTGGACTCTTGGGGGAGATAAGCCTGTTATCCCCGGGGTAGCTTTTATCCGTTGAGCGATGGCCCTTCCATGCGGAACCACCGGATCACTAAGCCCGACTTTCGTCCCTGCTCGACTTGTAGGTCTCGCAGTCAAGCTCCCTTATGCCTTTGCACTCTACGAATGATTTCCAACCATTCTGAGGGAACCTTTGGGCGCCTCCGTTACACTTTAGGAGGCGACCGCCCCAGTCAAACTGCCCACCTGACACTGTCTCCCGGGTCGATAAGACCCGTAGGTTAGAATTTCAATACAGTCAGGGCGGTATCCCACCAGCGCCTCCACCGAAGCTAGCGCTCCGGTTTCAAAGGCTCCCGCCTATCCTGTACAAACTGTACCAAAATTCAATATCAGGCTACAGTAAAGCTCCACGGGGTCTTTCCGTCCTGTCGCGGGTAACCTGCATCTTCACAGGTACTATAATTTCACCGAGTCTCTGGTTGAGACAGTGCCCAAATCGTTACACCTTTCGTGCGGGTCGGAACTTACCCGACAAGGAATTTCGCTACCTTAGGACCGTTATAGTTACGGCCGCCGTTTACTGGGGCTTCAGTTCAGAGCTTCGCTTACGCTAACCCCTCTCCTTAACCTTCCAGCACCGGGCAGGTGTCACCCCCTATACTTCGCCTTACGGCTTCGCAGAGAGCTGTGTTTTTGCTAAACAGTCGCTTGGGCCTATTCACTGCGGCTTTCCGTTAAGAAAGCACCCCTTCTCCCGAAGTTACGGGGTCATTTTGCCGAGTTCCTTAACCAGAGTTCTCTCGCACACCTTAGGATTCTCTCCTCGCCTACCTGTGTCGGTTTGCGGTACAGGCACCTTTTATCTCGCTAGAAGCTTTTCTTGGCAGCGGGGAATCAAAGACTTCGCTCCATAAGGAGCTTCCCCATCACAGCTCAGCCTTTACAATAAGCGGATTTGCCTACTTATCAGCCTAACTGCTTGGACGTGCACAACCAATCGCACGCTTCTTCTATCCTTCTGCGTCCCTCCATTGCTCAAACGATAAAGAGGTGGTACAGGAATATCAACCTGTTGTCCATCGCCTACGCCTGTCGGCCTCGGCTTAGGTCCTGACTAACCCTGAGCGGACGAGCCTTCCTCAGGAAACCTTAGGCATTCGGTGGACGGGATTCTCACCCGTCTTTCGCTACTCATACCGGCATTCTCACTTCTAAGCACTCCACCAGTCCTTCCGGTCTGACTTCACTGTCCTTAGAACGCTCCCCTACCACTGATACCATTCGGTATCAATCCGCAGCTTCGGTGGTGTATTTAGCCCCGGTACATTTTCGGCGCAGAGTCACTCGACTAGTGAGCTATTACGCACTCTTTAAATGGTGGCTGCTTCTAAGCCAACATCCTAGTTGTCTAAGCAACTCCACATCCTTTTCCACTTAATACACACTTTGGGACCTTAGCTGGCGGTCTGGGCTGTTTCCCTTTTGACTACGGATCTTATCACTCGCAGTCTGACTCCTAAGGATAAGTCATTGGCATTCGGAGTTTGACTGAATTCGGTAATCCGATGAGGACCCCTAGTCCAATCAGTGCTCTACCTCCAAGACTCTTACACTTAAGGCTAGCCCTAAAGCTATTTCGGGGAGAACCAGCTATCTCCAGGTTCGATTGGAATTTCTCCGCTACCCACACCTCAT
>NZ_CP033795.1:4830000-4840000 GCF_003812125.1 Bacillus sp. FDAARGOS_527 | reverse complement strand
ATAAAGTTAGTTTGTCTAGCATCATAAAATAAAAATTGACGTTTCACGTTGTTTGTTTCGTTCAGTTTTCAAAGAACTACTTAGTCGCTCATTTGCGACTTCCTTATGTTAACATTTTCATCTTTCAATGTCAACTAAGTTTTTCATTTCGTTTTTCGCTTTCGACGTTAATGTCATCGGCGACTTGTTCTATATTACACTTCTATACTCTAATCGTCAATACTTTTTATCCTTTTTATTTTATAAATTATAAAGGGTATTTTTATAATCCTTCCCTAAAGATTAATAAACTAGTGCAGTCATTTTCATAATCGACAGTTTCTACTTTCTAAAGAATGAATATCAAGCCAAACAAATATATATTAAAAGTAGCTTTTTCATTTCGATTACATTCACAATTATCTCCTACCACTTCTCTCTAGGAATTATAAATACACCATACATTTACTAAAAATCTAATTGACTTAGGAGGCGTTATGAAATGCATGTTAATAAGAAAATCATTTATGTATCCCATGATGCCCATTTCCACGGAGCACAGCTGCTTTCTTTACATACTATTAAAGCTCTTAAAGAAAACTTTCATTACTCCGTCGCAATTATTTCTATTGGAACGGGCATTTTAATCCACGATTTTCAAAAGTATGGTCCTGTTTATTGCCTAGAGGAAGATTACCCAACGGACAAAAAGATCGAATCATTAATAAAGAAGTTATTAGCACAAGACTATACCATCGCCATATGTAGTACCGTCATAAGTGGTGACATAGTTGCATTACTAGCTAAACATAATATAAAAGTTATTTCATTAATACATGAATTGCCGCATTTAATACAACAATACTCTGCTGTGGGGAAGGCTAGAAACATTGCCCAATTTGCTTACAAAATTGTCTTTCCTTCACAGTACGTGTATGAAAAATTCCTTACAATCACCCAATTAGACCATCAAAAGTGCCACATCCTCCCTCAAGGTTTGTTTAACCATAATCCTTATAAGAACAACATTGCAAAAGCGAGAAACGAATTACGAAAAAAACACAACCTGCCTCTAGATAGCAAAATTATTTTGGGGGTAGGTTTCGCTGACCATCGAAAAGGGATAGATTTATTCTCACTTATTGCTTACTCAGTAAGAAAGATTCATAAAAATATTCATTTTATCTGGGTTGGGAGAACGGATGTTCACTTTTTAAACACGCTATCACCAAGATATACAGCACATTTCACATTAGTGGAGCCTACTCCAGATATCGGTTTATATAACGCTGGGGCTGACTTATATTTATTAACTTCAAGAGAAGATCCTTTCCCAAACGTGGTTTTAGAAGCATTAGATACAAAGGTCCCTGTTATAGGGTTTAAAAACGCTGGAGGTTTTGAAGATGTTGTTACGGAACAAACCGGTGCATTAGTAGACTATTTAAACTTACCGATGATGCTGGAAAAAATATATGAATTTATCGGGGATGAAGATTTACGATTACAGAAAGGGACCTTTGGCCAAGAACTTATTGAAAAAGATTTCAACTTTCTTCATTACGTTTATCAATTATTAAACTTGCTTGAGCATAATTATAAAAAAATAAGCGTCATTATACCGAACTATAATTACGAAAAATACTTACCCGAACGAGTTACATCAATATTAAATCAAACCTATCCCCTTTACGAACTAATTTTCCTAGACGATGCCTCTACTGACAATAGCGTATCTACATTTGAAAAGGTGCTCTCAAACGAAAATAAACACCACCTGAAAGTTCAGCAAATTATTAACGATAAAAACTCTGGTTCTGTATTTAATCAATGGATAAAAGGTGTCTCTGCAGCAACCGGTGATTATATTTGGATTGCTGAGGCCGATGACTTATGTGATCAGACATTTTTAGAAGAAGTAATACAAGGGTTTCATATAGATAGTGATGTTTCCTTAAGTTACACACAATCAAAACAAATAGATGAACAAGGGAATATCTTGGCCAATCATTATTTGGATTACACAAACGATATTGATAAGAACAAATGGCTGCGTTCTTATGTCCGAAAAGGGATAGATGAAATACAAGATACGTTACTTATCAAAAACACCATACCTAATGTCTCAAGTGTAGTTTTTAAAAACATAGATATAAAAACTACAGCAAAACAATTGGAAAAGTTTAAAGTAGCTGGCGATTGGTTTTTCTATGTTTCTCTCCTTAAAGAGGGGAACATTTATTTTAATCCAAAACCTCTAAACTATCATAGACGACATACAAATAGCGTAACAAGAACAGAAGATTCATATTCCCATTACAGTGAAGTTGTACAAATGCAGAATTTCATTAAAGATACCTTTACTATCGACGACATTTCAAAAAAGAAAATGTACGCATATAGAAAGTACCTTAAAGCATATTTGAAAGTTTGATTATAATATTTTCTTTACCATCCGTATCTCTTATAGATATTACTATTATTTAAGGGAGGGTTACTCTTTGAAAGAATTTATAGAGGCAAATAAAGATTTGATTTCTCAAATTGCACAAAACTACAATGTAAATGCAAGTATCCACCCAGAGGATCATATCTTTCAATTCCTTGTCACGAATCCAGTCTTTCCATCTAAAAAAGAAGCAATAGATTATTATTTTAAAGATGGAAGAAAATCAGCAGAAACACTCTTAGATTTAACGACTTCCTTTTATCCCCCTGTAGATACTCCAATTAAATTATTAGAATTCGCATCCGGATATGGCTGCGTAACACGTCATTTATTAAACCTACAAACGAACTTACGTATAACTGCCTGTGATATACATGAAGAGGCCATTACTTTTCTTGAACGCACATTACATACATCATCTATCTTATCTCATCCTGAACCTGAACAAATAAAATTATCGTCTACGTATAATATCGTTTTTGGCCTATCCTTTTTTTCTCATATGCCTGATACAACTTGGTTTCGTTGGCTTCAGACATTGTATAACGCAGTTTCCCCTGGCGGCTTATTCATTTTCACAACTCATGGATATCAAAGTAAAAAGTACTTCGGCTTTCCCGCTTTAAATGAACGGGGTTATTGGTTTCTTCCCTCTAGCGAACAACTCGATTTAGATGTTCATCAATACGGGCAAACGATCGTTAGCCCCTCTTACGTATGTGACAAAATTAAATTATTACCTTATAATCCTATCATCAAAAAATACACTGAAGGTTTTTGGTGGGAACATCAAGATCTTTGGGTAATAAAAAAAGAAATAAAATAATAAACCACGCTCTACTTATACAGAAGTAGGGCATGGCTTATTATTTTTTACTATATAAGAACTCTTCAATCCATAGCTTATTTAATCTAATTCCACTTTTGAAATCCACTTTCGGTTCCCAATTACATTCTCGTCTTACTCTATCTATATTTAAAATGATTTTTTGAACGTTTTCTTGCTTTTGTTTATAGCAGATAAAGTCCACTTTTCTTTCCGTTAATTTCTCCAATTCTACTATAATTCGTTTTAAAGAGAGACCCTTTCCGCTGCCTATATTATACACACAAAATTTCAAGTGATTTAATTGCGATAGTTGTATAGTAACTTCCACTAAATCATCGATATAAATATAATCTCGAATAATTTCTTGTGGATTCCCATATATATTAATCTTTTCATTACTGAGATGCTGATACAAAAAACAATTTATTGCTCCAACTTTCTTTAACGGGTTCTGATATTTTCCATACGGATTAGAATATCTACATACAACATAATCCATTCCATACTTTTTCTTATAAAAGTACAAATAATTTTCAAGCGACACTTTTGTTATTCCATAAGGAGAAAGTGGTTTTAACGGATGTTTCTCATCAATAGGTAAATATTCTGGTTCACCATAAACTGTGCCTCCAGAAGATGCTAATACGATTTTTTTAATGGGGAAATTTTTAGCACTTTCCATGAAATTAAGAAAAAAAAGGCTACTGTTTATATCTCCGAAAACATCTTCAATTGAAGTTGTTACATTAGACGTTGCAGCTAAATAAATAATAATATCCACATTCACTAAAGCTTTATATATATCTTCAACATTTGCTAAATCACCTTTAATAAATTCAACCTCATTTATAATATTTTGAGGAAAATTATTTATATGCCTGGAAAATACTTTTACGTTTTGACCTTGTTTCAATAAACCTAATGCGAGGTTAATACCAATGAAACTATTTCCACCTACTATTAAATAATTATTCTTCCCCATAATATCCTCTCTAGTAATAAGATTTTTACTTATCACACCTGTAAATACAAATAAATGAACTTGGACAATTCTATTATTCTTTCTCTTATAATTGTATGCCTCTTATACATTTTCATTATCTTTATTTTCTGTTTAGAATTGCTGTCTTATCTAAGATGACCGAAAAACACTCATAATATTTACTCATTTCCATGAATATATTGGATTAGTAAAGCCTTCTCCATAAATAAAACTTTCAAAAAGGAGCATTAAATTTATGAAGAATGTAAATCAAGAGCTGTTAAATCATGTAATTCTACATAAAGACCGAATTCCACATTTCCATAAAGACTTTCCCCTGATACTATTCTGGAGCCACAGAAGCGGATGTACTACATTAGCTAATTGGTTCTTTTTTCAAATTGGATTATTTACTGAAGCAAAAAAATACCATGACTTTATTCATTACTATGAATTCTGGGTGTATAAAAACAGCACCAACTACATACCAGAGTTACAAAATGGTCTTCTAGCAGCAAAAAAAGATGTTTGTAAACTTGTGCGGAATCCCTATACAAGGGCTGTCAGCTCATTTTTATTACTTGCTGACAATCCATATGCTAGCCCTCAATGGGAAAGTATCCGCCAGTATTTGTATAATGACAAATATAGTAACCAAGGAATATCATTTAAACAATTTTTATATTACATTCGAGCATTCGGTTCCAATTCCGTAGCAATGGACATACATTTCAGTCAGCAATACGTTCCAGGTGAAGAAAATTTTATCCAACACTATATTCCTTTAGAAGATTTTAATACACAAATCACCAAGTTAGAACACACGTACGATTTACTTAAATCCTATTTAGCGCTACTTACAAGCTCAGATCATCATCGCGCTCATAAGATGATTTATACAGGAAACTATGCGGAACTCAGCCTTACAGATGCGGCCTTCCCTCGCTTTCCAACATATGAAAGTTTTTATGATAAAGAAACAATGGAGTTAGTTACAGAAATATATGCACAGGACTTTGAAATGTATCCTTACATAAAAGGAGTATTTTAAGTCGATACATCATTCTCCAATGAATACAAGTGAATGTATCGCATAGCATAAAGTGAAACTTTAATTAATGTGGGTTCCCTACTTTTCACCCGCCCTCTTTGATTTCGCTAATTGTTGGCGTATGTCATATGTATTTTTCACACAGGAGTGATGTCATGTGGAAGGTAATTTAAAGCACAATACTGGATACTGTGTTATTTGCGAGAAAGAAGCTATATTTATAGAGCATAATGATTGGCTTAGAGATCACTACTTATGTTCTACATGCCACTCTATACCGAGGCAACGAGCTTTAATCCATGTTTTAAATACATTTTTCCCAAAATGGGGTTCCTATCATATCCACGAATCCTCTCCTGGAGGGATTACGACTCAGCTACTAATAAAAAACTGTAAAAACTATACATATTCTCAATACTTTAAAAACTACCCTCTTGGTCAATACTTTCAAGGAATTAGATGTGAGAACTTAGAAGACATGAATTTCCAAAATGAATCTTTTGATTTGTTCATTACGCAAGATGTCTTTGAACATGTAATGGAGCCAAAAAAAGCCTTTAAAGAAATAGAACGTGTATTAAAGCCTGGTGGCGCTCATGTGTTTACTGTCCCTTGGTATCATACACTCCCAAAGACTTTACAAAGAGCAAGAATAAATAAAGAAGGAATTGAGTATATAGAAGAGCCAATTTATCATGGAAATCCTATTGATGAGAATGGATCTTTAGTAACATTTGATTGGGGGCAAGATATGATTGAATATATTTATACCCATGCAAACATGTATACAATTGTTTATTTACAAAAGGATAGATCACTAGGATTAGATGCTGAATTTCTACATGTTTTTATTAGTAAAAAACACGAACATAATTTTTAGGCACTATATAATTTGGAGGTTAACAAATGAATAACTTTAAGTTAGGAAGTGATTTTGATAACCTTGTTAGTCCACTTTCTGATGTTGAACTTCTAAATCTATTTATACAAAGTTGTTCACAAACAAAGATAAATGGCATCCCAGTACCTATGTTCCCTCCTGAAGAAATTCAACAACAGTTTGTAGGTGCTTCCTATGAACATGCTCTTTATGAAGCATATTTGTTTTATAGCCATGTAAAAACATATGCCCAAAATTTAGGTGTTCCCTTGAATAAAGAACGTAAAATTTTAGACTTTGGTTGCGGGTGGGGAAGAATTATACGCTTTTTTTTCAAAGATGTTCGCGATGAAAATTTACTTGGGATTGATGTAGATCCAGCAATGATTAACATTTGCAATGAAACGTTAGGAAGAGGAATATATAAAACCGCCAATCCACAACCTCCTGTAGAATTTATTAATGACAATTCATTGGACATCATATTCGCTTATTCTGTATTCTCACATTTATCCGAAGAAACTGCAGAACATTGGATAAAGGAATTTTCAAGAATTCTTCGTCCAGGTGGAATCTTCATCGCTACAACACAAGCACGCTATTTTCTCGATTACTGTCAACAATTCAAGGAACACCCTGAATTTATTCAAACGGGTTGGCATAAAACTTTATCTCAAGCTTTTCCAGATATAAATCGGGCCATCTCGGATTATGAAAGCGGCAATTTTGTCCACAGTCCTACAGGAGCCGGAGACGTTAGAAATAGTAGCTTCTACGGAGAAACCGTTATACCTAGAACTTATATTAAAAATCACTATGAGAAGTATTTAAAGCTACGGGACTTTTTTGATGATGCAAACCGATTACCCCAAGCCCTATTTGTTCTCCAAAAAGATTAACTCTTTTCTTACATGGTAATGCACATAATTTTATAATGAAAATTACTTTTCATCTCAGCCATATATATTAAATCACCCAAGATTCCTCTATCGAGCAAACTGTAAACTCGATTCAAAAAATCAAAAGTAACTTCCCACCACTTTGAACTACGAAGAACATAAGGGGGATATACCTTGAAAATTATTGCTTTTTACTTACCACAGTTTCATCAAATAAAAGAAAATGACCGATGGTGGGGAAAAGGTTTTACTGAATGGACAAATACTAAAAGTGCACGGCCTTTATTTTCAAAACATTATCAACCTAGAGAACCTTATCAAGACTTTTATTATGACTTAACGGACCCATCCGTAAGAAAGTGGCAAGCAGAAATCGCTAAAGCACACGGCATATATGGTTTTTGTTATTACCATTACTGGTTTAAAGGAAAAAGGCTATTGGAGACACCCTTTAATGAAGTACTTAAGACGGGCGAACCAGATTTTCCATTTTGCCTTTCTTGGGCAAATGAACCGTGGACAAAAACTTGGGATGGTCTTGATAGTCATATATTAATGCCTCAAAATTATGGAGAGTTATCGGATTGGAAAGAACACTTCGACTATTTATTACAAGCTTTCCAAGATGAAAGGTATATTCGTATAGATGATAAACCACTATTCATTATTTACCGTCCTGGGCATATCCCTGACTGTGAGCAAATGCTTAATTACTGGAATACACTCGCACAAGAAAATGGTTTGAAAGGTATATACTTCGCAGAAACATTAAACAGCTTTCCACTTCCTAATATAAATGGATTTGATGCTAGCATTCAATTCGAACCTTTTTATACAATTGCTCACGATAGTTCTTCCGACATAAATAAGATAATATATGAATCTAGTAAACAAATAAACGCTTGGGATTATGATAAAGTGTGGATGTATATATTAAAGCGATCTCCTTCAGAGAAAAAAACATTTCCCGGTGCCTTTGTTGACTGGGATAACACAGCACGCCGCAAAGATTTAAATAGCAGCATTTTCGTAGGCTCTACTCCTGAGAAGTTCACGATATATTTAAGTAAGCAAATCCAGCGCACCTATTCTCTTTACAACAGCGAGTTTTTATTTATTAATGCGTGGAATGAATGGGCAGAAGGTACTTACTTAGAACCAGATAAAAAGCATGGCTTTGCCTATTTAGAAGGAGTTAAACAAGCAATTAACAGAGGCATGAAAGCATACAAAAAAGACGAGTCATTCTGACTCGTCTTAAGCTTGCTTGGCGACGTCCTACTCTCACAGGGACAAGGTCCCAACTACCATCGGCGCTAGAGAGCTTAACTTCCGTGTTCGGTATGGGAACGGGTGTGACCTCTCTGCCATCATCACCAAACTATGAAGGCATATTCCTTCAAAACTAGATAACATTTGCTACATATTATATGGTTAAGTCCTCGATCTATTAGTATTCGTCAGCTCCACATGTCACCATGCTTCCACCTCGAACCTATCAACCTGATCATCTTTCAGGGATCTTACTAGCTTACGCTATGGGAAATCTCATCTTGAGGGGGGCTTCATGCTTAGATGCTTTCAGCACTTATCCCTTCCGCACATAGCTACCCAGCTATGCCCTTGGCAGAACAACTGGTACACCAGCGGTGCGTCCATCCCGGTCCTCTCGTACTAAGGACAGCTCCTCTCAAATTTCCTACGCCCACGACGGATAGGGACCGAACTGTCTCACGACGTTCTGAACCCAGCTCGCGTACCGCTTTAATGGGCGAACAGCCCAACCCTTGGGACCGACTACAGCCCCAGGATGCGATGAGCCGACATCGAGGTGCCAAACCTCCCCGTCGATGTGGACTCTTGGGGGAGATAAGCCTGTTATCCCCGGGGTAGCTTTTATCCGTTGAGCGATGGCCCTTCCATGCGGAACCACCGGATCACTAAGCCCGACTTTCGTCCCTGCTCGACTTGTAGGTCTCGCAGTCAAGCTCCCTTATGCCTTTGCACTCTACGAATGATTTCCAACCATTCTGAGGGAACCTTTGGGCGCCTCCGTTACATTTTAGGAGGCGACCGCCCCAGTCAAACTGCCCACCTGACACTGTCTCCCGGGTCGATAAGACCCGTAGGTTAGAATTTCAATACAGTCAGGGCGGTATCCCACCAGCGCCTCCACCGAAGCTAGCGCTCCGGTTTCAAAGGCTCCCGCCTATCCTGTACAAACTGTACCAAAATTCAATATCAGGCTACAGTAAAGCTCCACGGGGTCTTTCCGTCCTGTCGCGGGTAACCTGCATCTTCACAGGTACTATAATTTCACCGAGTCTCTGGTTGAGACAGTGCCCAAATCGTTACACCTTTCGTGCGGGTCGGAACTTACCCGACAAGGAATTTCGCTACCTTAGGACCGTTATAGTTACGGCCGCCGTTTACTGGGGCTTCAGTTCAGAGCTTCGCTTACGCTAACCCCTCTCCTTAACCTTCCAGCACCGGGCAGGTGTCACCCCCTATACTTCGCCTTACGGCTTCGCAGAGAGCTGTGTTTTTGCTAAACAGTCGCTTGGGCCTATTCACTGCGGCTTTCCGTTAAGAAAGCACCCCTTCTCCCGAAGTTACGGGGTCATTTTGCCGAGTTCCTTAACCAGAGTTCTCTCGCACACCTTAGGATTCTCTCCTCGCCTACCTGTGTCGGTTTGCGGTACAGGCACCTTTTATCTCGCTAGAAGCTTTTCTTGGCAGCGGGGAATCAAAGACTTCGCTCCATAAGGAGCTTCCCCATCACAGCTCAGCCTTTACGATAAGCGGATTTGCCTACTTATCAGCCTAACTGCTTGGACGTGCACAACCAATCGCACGCTTCTTCTATCCTTCTGCGTCCCTCCATTGCTCAAACGATAAAGAGGTGGTACAGGAATATCAACCTGTTGTCCA
>NZ_CP033795.1:4822500-4825000 GCF_003812125.1 Bacillus sp. FDAARGOS_527 | reverse complement strand
TACAGAACATACTTTCGGCATTTTATCTATACATCGCATTTGACCTCACTATCATCCCACCCCTAAAGAGGGTACTATCGCACCGTAGTGGGCTTTCCTATTCGGAAAATCTGTAATTATACCTATCTTTTTTCATGTTATCTCCTTTAAAAAAATTAAATCTTCCTATATTAAAGTACTTCAAAAAATAACTGTACTATTTTAACATACCGATAGATTGCTTCCACAAAAAAAATAGAAAATCTTAAACTACATATCGAAATTGAATATAACAGAATAACTTGAGACTGATAAGAAGTTAGAAACACAAAAAAGACGAGTCATTCTGACTCGTCTTAAGCTTGCTTGGCGACGTCCTACTCTCACAGGGACAAGGTCCCAACTACCATCGGCGCTAGAGAGCTTAACTTCCGTGTTCGGTATGGGAACGGGTGTGACCTCTCTGCCATCATCACCAAACTATGAAGGCATATTCCTTCAAAACTAGATAACATTGCTACATATTATATGGTTAAGTCCTCGATCTATTAGTATTCGTCAGCTCCACATGTCACCATGCTTCCACCTCGAACCTATCAACCTGATCATCTTTCAGGGATCTTACTAGCTTACGCTATGGGAAATCTCATCTTGAGGGGGGCTTCATGCTTAGATGCTTTCAGCACTTATCCCTTCCGCACATAGCTACCCAGCTATGCCCTTGGCAGAACAACTGGTACACCAGCGGTGCGTCCATCCCGGTCCTCTCGTACTAAGGACAGCTCCTCTCAAATTTCCTACGCCCACGACGGATAGGGACCGAACTGTCTCACGACGTTCTGAACCCAGCTCGCGTACCGCTTTAATGGGCGAACAGCCCAACCCTTGGGACCGACTACAGCCCCAGGATGCGATGAGCCGACATCGAGGTGCCAAACCTCCCCGTCGATGTGGACTCTTGGGGGAGATAAGCCTGTTATCCCCGGGGTAGCTTTTATCCGTTGAGCGATGGCCCTTCCATGCGGAACCACCGGATCACTAAGCCCGACTTTCGTCCCTGCTCGACTTGTAGGTCTCGCAGTCAAGCTCCCTTATGCCTTTGCACTCTACGAATGATTTCCAACCATTCTGAGGGAACCTTTGGGCGCCTCCGTTACACTTTAGGAGGCGACCGCCCCAGTCAAACTGCCCACCTGACACTGTCTCCCGGGTCGATAAGACCCGTAGGTTAGAATTTCAATACAGTCAGGGCGGTATCCCACCAGCGCCTCCACCGAAGCTAGCGCTCCGGTTTCAAAGGCTCCCGCCTATCCTGTACAAACTGTACCAAAATTCAATATCAGGCTACAGTAAAGCTCCACGGGGTCTTTCCGTCCTGTCGCGGGTAACCTGCATCTTCACAGGTACTATAATTTCACCGAGTCTCTGGTTGAGACAGTGCCCAAATCGTTACACCTTTCGTGCGGGTCGGAACTTACCCGACAAGGAATTTCGCTACCTTAGGACCGTTATAGTTACGGCCGCCGTTTACTGGGGCTTCAGTTCAGAGCTTCGCTTACGCTAACCCCTCTCCTTAACCTTCCAGCACCGGGCAGGTGTCACCCCCTATACTTCGCCTTACGGCTTCGCAGAGAGCTGTGTTTTTGCTAAACAGTCGCTTGGGCCTATTCACTGCGGCTTTCCGTTAAGAAAGCACCCCTTCTCCCGAAGTTACGGGGTCATTTTGCCGAGTTCCTTAACCAGAGTTCTCTCGCACACCTTAGGATTCTCTCCTCGCCTACCTGTGTCGGTTTGCGGTACAGGCACCTTTTATCTCGCTAGAAGCTTTTCTTGGCAGCGGGGAATCAAAGACTTCGCTCCATAAGGAGCTTCCCCATCACAGCTCAGCCTTTACGATAAGCGGATTTGCCTACTTATCAGCCTAACTGCTTGGACGTGCACAACCAATCGCACGCTTCTTCTATCCTTCTGCGTCCCTCCATTGCTCAAACGATAAAGAGGTGGTACAGGAATATCAACCTGTTGTCCATCGCCTACGCCTGTCGGCCTCGGCTTAGGTCCTGACTAACCCTGAGCGGACGAGCCTTCCTCAGGAAACCTTAGGCATTCGGTGGACGGGATTCTCACCCGTCTTTCGCTACTCATACCGGCATTCTCACTTCTAAGCACTCCACCAGTCCTTCCGGTCTGACTTCACTGTCCTTAGAACGCTCCCCTACCACTGATACCATTCGGTATCAATCCGCAGCTTCGGTGGTGTATTTAGCCCCGGTACATTTTCGGCGCAGAGTCACTCGACTAGTGAGCTATTACGCACTCTTTAAATGGTGGCTGCTTCTAAGCCAACATCCTAGTTGTCTAAGCAACTCCACATCCTTTTCCACTTAATACACACTTTGGGACCTTAGCTGGCGGTCTGGGCTGTTTCCCTTTTGACTACGGATCTTATCACTCGCAGTCTGACTCCTAAGGATAAGTCATTGGCATTCGGAGTTTGACTGAATTCGGTAATCCGATGAGG
>NZ_CP033795.1:4802500-4820000 GCF_003812125.1 Bacillus sp. FDAARGOS_527 | reverse complement strand
ACCCACGTGTTACTCACCCGTCCGCCGCTAACTTCATAAGAGCAAGCTCTTAATCCATTCGCTCGACTTGCATGTATTAGGCACGCCGCCAGCGTTCATCCTGAGCCAGGATCAAACTCTCCAATAAAGTTAGTTTGTCTAGCATCTAAAATAAAAATTGACGTTTCACGTTGTTTGTTTCGTTCAGTTTTCAAAGAACTTGTCTGTCGCTCATTTGCGACTTCCTTATGTTAACATTTTCATCTTTCAATGTCAACTAAGTTTTTTTCGTTTGTCGCTTTCGACGTTATTGTCATCGGCGACTTGTTCTATATTACACCTCTAATCTCTAATCGTCAACATGTTTTTCTAAAAAAATATAAAAAGGCTTATTTCTTTTAAAATAAGCCTTTTTATCATATACCATTCTATCCGTTTATTATTTTTCTATAATTGGCAACGAGACGATAAACTGAATAATACCATCCTCATATTCAGCTCGAATACTACCACCTTGTAATTCAACAATACTTTTCGCAATCGCCAATCCAAGACCCGACCCTTCAGTTACTCTACTTCTAGATTGATCTTTCTTATAAAAACGTTCAAACAAACTCGCTAACTCTTCTCTCGTAAACGCTTCACTATGATTCGCAATTACAATTTGTATATCCCGGCGCTGCCTTTGAAGAGAAACTTTTATCTCCCCATCATCTTTACTATACTTAATCGCGTTCATTAATAAATTATCAAATACACGAACCATCTTTTCCGAATCAATCGCTGCATAGGCACGTTCCTCAGGAAACTTCTTAACGAACGTAAGTCCATGCTCTTCCGCCTGCGGTACTAACTCTTCTATTAATTGCTCGAGCAACTCATTTACACATACTTCTTGTTTTTCTAATACAACTTGTTCATTCGTTAACTTCGTATACTCAAATAAATCTTCTATTAAATTCTTTAACTGCTCTGACTTCGCAAAAGCAATTCTCGTATATTCATCGTGTTGCTCTTTATTTTCATATTTAGAATCTCGAAGTAATCGCAAGTAACCCATAATAGAAGTCAGTGGTGTACGCAAATCGTGAGATACATTTGTAATAAGCTCGTTCTTTTGCTTCTCTAATTTACGTTCCTTTTCTATATTATTCATAAGCTCTTCCGCCATATTATTAATATTCTCAGTTAAAGACGCAATCTCATCTTCACCTTTCTTCTCAATGCGGTACGCTAAGTTACCTTTTTCTATTTCCTTTACACCTTCTGCCATCGCTTCAATTTGTTTCATCTTTCTCTTTGTTATATAGAAGAAAGAGAAAATGAATACGAGTACACCAATTAAAAATGGGAATGGGCCTTCTTGCGTATCATACATTACTACACCATCCGGAATTCCACTAACGAACATATATAAATTCTTATTTTCTATTGTAATAGGTGAAAAAGCTATAAATTCTTTTCTCGTATTTTCAAATATATCTTGACCATTTGAATAGTTAATCGCAAATGATGCTGCATTACGAATCGTATTATGCAGATCGATTTGCTCTTCTTGTGCCTGCTTCGTTTTATATACAACTTTACCACTTTCGTCAGTAACCAATATTTTTAAAGCTCTATTTCCTCGCTCTAAATTTTGATTCTCCGTTTCGATCATATTGGATATAGCTTCTAATTTATTTTCATGCACCGAACTATTTGCTGCTTTTTGAGCTTGATAATTAATTTGTTGCATACCAGACCGATAATCGACAGTCGCTTTACGATTCGCATTCTCAAAAAATGGCGCAGCTCCCTTTGCAAAAAAAACTCCTAATAACGCACAAGCAGCAAAAGTAGTAATCAGTTGAATTCTTATACTCTTTCGTACGCTCTTTACTAATTTCTCAATTAATTGTCTTATTTTCCTAATATAAGCGAATGGATTAAATATCTTTTTCAATCTTATACCCCACTCCCCATACCGTTTTTATATATCTAGGTTTCCTTGGATTCTCCTCAATCTTTTCACGCACTTTTCTAATATGCACCATTACAGTATTATCAGACTGGAAAGATCTTTCGTTCCACACCTTTTCATAAATTTGCTCCGCGCTAAAGACCATCCCCGGATTACGTGCTAGCAATTCTAAAATTGAAAATTCCCTCGGGGTCAGTTTCACTTCTTCTCCCTCTACAATAACTTTATGGGTTGAGATGTTTATTTTCATCTCTCCAATTTCTAGCTCGTCCTCGTTTTGTATAGCGAAACCATTCATTTTCATATAACGGCGTAGCTGCGATTTAATTCTTGCGATTAACTCTAACGGATTAAACGGTTTCGTTACGTAATCATCTGCACCCGTTGTTAACCCTAAAATCTTATCCATATCTTGCGTTTTCGCGGAAAGCATAATGATCGGCATTTCTTTTTCTTCCCTTACTTTCATACACATATGAATGCCATCTACTTTCGGCATCATAATATCTAATACGACTAGATGTACTTCATTTTCTTCTAGTAAACGTAATCCTTCTTCTCCGTCCCCTGCTTGCAATACTTTATATCCTTCATTCTTTAAATAGATTGTAATAAGATTCCTAATTTCTTTTTCATCATCTACGACAAGTATCGTTTCATTTGCCACAATATCTCCCCCATCACTTTTTAATCCCTAACTTCTATTATAGGAAAACTTCTGAAGAAAAACGCTCGGAAATCCTTAAGTTTTTCTGAAGACGCAAAAAAGGTCTAGACTCCCCTTAAGTCTAGACCTTTCAAAAAACCCCTTTTATTTACGAACGTAGATGAAATATAGTACGAATAAAACTCCCATAACATACATAATCGGATGAATCTCTTTACGACGACCGCTTACTACCATTGTAATTGGATAGAAGATAAATCCAATCGCAATTCCCGTTGCGATACTATACGTAAGTGGCATAGAGATAATTGTAAAGAATGCTGGTACTGCAATCTCGAATTTCTTCCAATCAATTTCTCCTAAAGATGAAACCATCAAGATCCCTACAATAATTAACGCTGGCGCTGTTACAGCTGGTGTTACAACACTTAATAATGGCGAGAAGAATAGTGCCAATAAGAAGAATCCTGCTGTTACAACTGCTGTAAATCCAGAACGTCCACCCGCTGCTACCCCTGCAGAAGATTCAATATAAGACGTTGTTGTTGATGTACCTAAGATCGCACCAATTACAGTTGCAATTGCATCTGCAAATAATGCTTTTCCTGCACGTGGTAATTTATTGTTCTTCATTAATCCTGCTTGATTCGCAACCGCTACAAGCGTACCTGCTGTATCAAAGAAATCGATAAAGAAGAACGTTATAATAACAATCCCCATTTGAACAGTGAAAATATCTCCAAAGTGCGTTAACGCCGCACCGAACGTTGGTTCTAAACTCGGTATTGCTCCCACTACCGCTTTCGGAGTATCAATTAATCCGGTTGCTACTCCTAAGATTGCCGTAAGAATCATACCGTAAAATACTGCACCATTAACTTTCTTAATCATGAAGATAATGGTCGTAACAACTCCGAAAATTGCTAGTAACGTTGTGCCCTTTGTTAAGTCCCCCAACCCAACAAGAACAGCATCATTTTTCACGATAATTCCGGCATTTTGGAATCCAAGGAAAGCAATGAATAATCCAATACCTGCCGCTACTGCAAACTTTAACTCCGATGGAATTGCATTAATGATTTTTTCACGAATACCTGAAGCAGTAAGAATAATAAAGATAATACCTGACATTAACGTTCCAGCAATTGCCGTTTGCCATGGAATACCCATCGTTAACACTGCTGTATAAGCAAAGAACGCGTTAATTCCCATACCTGGCGCTAAAGCAATTGGATACTTCGCGAAAATACCCATAATTAACGAACCGATCGCTGCTGCTAATGCTGTAGCAACGAATACTGCACCTGGATCCATTCCTGTACCTGCCGGTAATCCTTTAACATTTCCAAGTGACAGCGTAGCAGGATTGACAAATAGTACGTAAGCCATAGATAAAAATGTCGTTAAACCTGCTATGAACTCTGTTTTATAATTTGTGCCGAGTTCATCAAACTGAAAATAGCGTTTCATCTTACGTTTCCCCCGTTATATGATTACTCGCCGTAATCCCCCTAGCCCTCTTTTATCTATTAAAAATAAAAAAGGCTTCCATTGCATATACATGGAAGCGTTCTATGAATAAAGATAAGATTCCCCTCACCTTTATAAAAACGCCTCGTAGTCAAGCCATTTACGGTAGCTAGGTAGAAACTTTCGGGCCATATCCCCGATATTATACGACGGCATAATATTCACTTTTCGTTTGAATTACATACTCATATTAACTCGATGAAGTAGTTTTGTCAATTTAAAAACGAACATTTTTGTAAACATTTATAATTTTGTTCGTATTAATAGTAGGAATACAAAAGATCCATCTATGCATGAGCAATAGATGGATCTTTTTGTATAATACTATTCCCACTCAATAGTTGCTGGTGGCTTACTCGTTACATCATACACGATACGGTTAACGTGTTTTACTTCGTTTACGATACGTACAGAGATTTTCTCTAATACGTCCCAAGGGATACGTGCCCAGTCAGCTGTCATACCATCGATAGATGTTACTGCGCGGATACCTACTGTGTAATCGTAAGTACGCTCGTCACCCATAACACCTACGCTACGCATACCAGGAAGCGCAGTGAAGTATTGCCAGATTTCGCGATCTAAGCCAGCTTTAATAATTTCTTCACGTAAAATCGCATCAGATTCACGAACAATTTCTAATTTCTCTTCTGTGATTTCACCTAGTACACGAATACCAAGACCAGGGCCTGGGAATGGTTGACGCCATACGATCTCATCAGGAATTCCTAGTTCAGATCCTAATACACGTACTTCATCTTTAAATAACGTGTTTAAAGGCTCAATTAATTTGAACTGCATGTCTTCTGGAAGTCCACCAACGTTATGGTGAGATTTAATTGTTTGTGCAGTTGCTGTACCACTTTCAACGATATCTGTGTACAGTGTACCTTGTGCTAAGAAGTCCATTCCTTCTAATTTAGAAGCTTCATCATCAAATACGTAAATGAATTCGTTACCGATAATTTTACGTTTTTGTTCTGGATCTTCTACACCTTTTAACTTGTTCATGAAGCGTTCTTTTGCATCCACTTTAATAACGTTCATGTGGAAGCCTTCGCTAAATGTTTTCATAACGCCTTCTGCTTCGCCTTTACGAAGTAAGCCGTGGTCAACGAAGATACAAGTTAATTGATCGCCGATTGCTTTATGAATTAATACTGCTACAACAGAAGAATCTACACCGCCACTAAGTGCGCATAGAACTTTTTTGTCTCCAACAGTTTCACGAATTTTTTCTAATTCTACTTCGATAAAGTTCTCCATGTTCCATCCTTCAGAACAACCACATACGCCGAATACGAAGTTTTTAATTAAATCGTTACCGTGCTCAGAGTGACGTACTTCTGGGTGGAATTGTACACCGTATAAGTTTTTCGCTTCATTGCTCATACCAGCAATTGGGCAAGACTCACTTGTTGCGTCTACTACGAATCCTTCAGGTAAACCAGTTACTAAGTCGCCATGGCTCATCCATACAACTTGCTCTTCTGGAAGGTTCGCATATAATTTTGATTCGTTCTCTACTTTAAGAACCGCTTTTCCATACTCACGGTGGTTTGCACGTTCTACTTTACCACCGAATTTTTGTGTCATAAGTTGCATACCGTAACAAATACCGAAGATCGGTAATCCTAGGTCAAAGATTTTTTCATCACAATGTAATGCACCTTCACCATATACACTATTTGGTCCACCAGAGAAAATAATCCCTTTTGGATTTATTTCTTTAATTTCTTCTGCAGTAATTGTATGCGGATGAAGTTCACTGTATACACCGAACTCACGAATTCGACGTGCTATTAACTGATTGTATTGACTTCCAAAATCTAAAACGATAATTGTATCGTGTTGCTTCTTCAAAATAATCACCCCAACGTTAGTTCTCGTATATAAATATTTTCACCAATTAGGCGAAAAGCATTACCAATATAATAAAAAAAGCCAGTCCTCCGCCTCTAGTCTCATAACAAAGAAAAGGCAGGGGTCTGGCTTTATAAAGAAAGATAGTCTCCGCTCTTTATAAATATAAGACACACTGCCTTCATAGTCAGGTTGTTTACGGTAACCTGGTAGAGACTCTCAAACCATATCTTTGAGGATATATGAAGGATCGTTTTATATTATCTTCCTAGATTCTAACAATGAAGTATCAATATGGTCAAGAGAGAAAGCGACAAAATTCTACAGAAATTCATTTCCTTTTCTAAAAAACATAAAAAAACATCCATTTCTATATAGAAATGGATGTTTTTTTAGGGCAAACGGAATTACATCATTCCGCCCATACCGCCCATGCCCATGCCGCCCATGTCAGGCATTGCTGGTGCATTTGGTTCTGGTTTGTCAGCTACTACAGCTTCAGTTGTTAAGAACATAGCTGCAACAGATGCTGCGTTTTGAAGTGCAGAGCGAGTTACTTTAGCTGGATCTACGATACCAGTTTCAAGCATGTTAACCCACTCGCCAGTAGCTGCGTTGAAACCAACGCCTACTTTTTCGCCTTTTAGACGCTCTACAACTACAGATCCTTCTAGACCAGCGTTGATTGCGATTTGGCGAACTGGCTCTTCTAGTGCACGAAGTACGATGTTGATACCTGTTGCTTCGTCGCCTTCAGCTACGATAGAAGCTACTTTCGTGTATACGTTCATAAGTGAAGTACCACCACCTGCAACGATACCTTCTTCTACTGCTGCACGAGTTGAGTTAAGTGCATCTTCAATGCGAAGTTTACGCTCTTTTAACTCAGTTTCAGTTGCTGCACCTACTTTAATTACTGCTACGCCACCTGCAAGTTTTGCAAGACGCTCTTGTAATTTTTCACGATCGAATTCAGAAGTTGTTTCTTCTAATTGCGCACGGATTTGACCGATGCGAGCTTCGATTTGTTCTGTGCTTCCTACACCTTCAACTACAGTTGTGTTTTCTTTCGTTACAACAACTTTACCAGCGCGTCCTAAAGATTCAACTGTAGCAGATTTTAAGTCACGGCCTAATTCTTCAGTGATTACTTCGCCACCAGTTAAGATTGCGATATCTTCTAGCATTGCTTTACGACGGTCACCAAATCCAGGAGCTTTAACAGCTACTACATTGAATGTACCACGAAGTTTGTTCACTACTAATGTAGCTAACGCTTCGCCTTCTACATCTTCAGCAATGATAAGAAGCGGTTTACCTTGTTGTACCACTTGCTCTAATACTGGTAAGATTTCTTGGATGTTAGAAATCTTTTTGTCAGTGATTAAGATATATGGGTTATCAAGAACTGCTTCCATTTTGTCAGAATCAGTAATCATGTAAGGAGATGCATATCCACGATCAAATTGCATACCTTCTACTACGTCTAATTCTGTTGTGAAACCTTTAGATTCTTCTAAAGTAATAACGCCGTCGTTACCAACGCGCTCCATTGCTTCAGCGATTAATTGACCTACTTCTTCGTCAGCAGCAGAAATAGCAGCTACTTGTGCGATAGAAGATTTACCTTCGATTGGTTTAGAAATCGTTTTTAATTCTTCTACTGCAGCAACTACAGCTTTTTCGATACCTTTACGAAGACCCATCGGGTTCGCACCAGCTGTTACGTTTTTAAGACCTTCACGAATCATAGCTTGTGCTAATACAGTTGCAGTTGTTGTTCCGTCACCAGCTACATCATTTGTTTTGCTAGCAACTTCTGCTACTAATTTCGCACCCATGTTTTCGAATGCATCTTCTAATTCAATTTCTTTTGCGATTGTTACACCGTCATTTGTAATAAGTGGTGAACCGAATTTTTTCTCAAGAACAACGTTACGACCTTTTGGTCCAAGCGTTACTTTTACTGCATTTGCAAGAGTGTCGACACCGCGAAGCATCGAACGACGTGCTTCTTCACTAAATTTAATATCTTTTGCCATAATAATTGACCCCCTTGGATTTTTTAAGATTTATATAATTAACCGATAACTGCTAAAATGTCACTTTCACGTAAAATCAAGTAGTCTGTACCTTCATATTTCACTTCAGTACCTGCATATTTTGAGAAGATGATAAGATCACCTGCTGCTACCTCTAAAGCAACACGCTCACCATTTTCAAGCACTCGACCAGTACCTACTGCAATAACTTTACCCTCTTGTGGTTTTTCTTTTGCTGTGTCTGGTAATACAATACCACTTGCTGTTTTTTCTTCCGCTTGAACAAGCTCAATTACAACGCGATCACCTAATGGCTTTAGCATGAACAATAACCTCCTCATTTTGTTATGTAAATTTTATTTATTAGCACTCAAGTCACCCGAGTGCTAACACACTTATAATAATAAATAATCTCAATTTCTTTTGCAAGTAAAAAAATCATAATTTTTTCGCAAATTACGCTATAAACTTTTCTATATAGAGTTCCTCTTCTTCTACGTTTACTATATGAATCGTTGTTTCCACTACTCGTGTGTTACAATATGAAAGGACACCCTAAGTTGTTTTCGCTACACACACAACTTTCTCCTGTCTTCTATTATAATTTCAAATAAGGATTTACAAAAAAAACATAATGTAAGTAAAGTTTATATCGTAGGTAGCATCTTTACATGTTATCCTACCTTATCTCATACACTAGAGTTAGAAAGGATGGTTAAACCATTTGAAAAAACAATATTGGTGGGTTATCGTTACATACATTTTAATGCAGTTA
The DNA here is from genome assembly GCF_003812125.1 of Bacillus sp. FDAARGOS_527. Lineage (NCBI taxonomy): Bacteria > Bacillati > Bacillota > Bacilli > Caryophanales > Bacillaceae > Bacillus > Bacillus sp. FDAARGOS_527. Next base: position 4,811,181 of record NZ_CP033795.1, on the reverse strand, counting down.
TCATCAATTGCTGGATTACCACTTCTTCTGAAAACTGGACTTTATGACAACAGGGGATTTACTAGGGAAGAGAAATTTCAACTCATAACTGGTCACTGGGCAATCATTAGCTTCTTTATTGCATTATGTATCGTACTTTGGTTACTTAGAACAGATATTCGTGACAGACATTTAGATACAAAGCGTTCTTCTGTTCCAGCTACGATTGGTTGGATTTTTATCGGGTTCTTCTTAGCATTTTTCTCGCAAAGTATTGCTGGTATGATTGAAATGTATGTATTAGGTATTAAACCTGGATCTGAAAATACAGCGAGACTTATGGATATCGCAAGAACGACACCTTGGTTCCTTATCGTCATCTCTATAATAGGGCCTATTTTGGAAGAAATCGTATTTAGGAAAATTTTATTTGGTACACTTTATAAGAAGTTTAACTTCTTTATTGCTGCTATCATTAGTTCTCTCGTATTCGCAGCAATTCATTTTGATTTCACTCACTTATTGGTATACACTGCTATGGGGCTCGTATTCGCCTTCTTATATGTAAAAACGAAGCGTATTATCGTCCCTATCGCAGCTCATGTTGCAATGAATACATTAGTTGCAATTGCTCAAGTTTTAGTGAGTAACGAACAAATTCAAGAAATGATTAAAGAAGCTGAAAAAATGCAAGGCTTTATCGGAGGATTTTTAGTATGAGAAACTCACCATTGTTCATGGCTGCATTGTATTTCCTTCTAGGATGTATCTTTACACGCTTCGCCATTACGAACGTAACAGATACAATTTGGAATATGTGGACAATACTATTTGCAGTTATGGCAACGATTGATTTTAATTTGGCACTTCGCCTTATCTTAGTTAAATTCACAAAGAAAAAACAATAATAAAACGCAGAGGTCGCTTCCTCTGCGTTTTATTGTGGATAATTCTTCAAAAAGTAAACTAATGTTTGTAACTCTACTGCTAAATCAATATGATGAATTCTTATATTTTCTGACACATTTAAGCGTGCTGGTGTGAAATTCAAAATACCATGCACGTTTGTTTCTGCCAATCTATCGGCTACAGATTGCGCTACTGTAGCGGGTACTGTTAATATTGCCACTTGTATATCATTTGATAATCTTTCTTCTAATTCATCTAAGTGATATACAGGAATGCCTCCGATTTCTGTTCCAACTTTCTCTTCACTAACATCAAATGCCATTTCAATCTTTGTATTATTGTTTTTCGTGAAATTATAATGTAAGAAAGCGGTCCCTAAATTACCTACTCCAATAAGCGCTACACGTGTTATATCATCTTGGTCGAGTGTTTCACGGAAAAATGATAATAAATAATTTACGTTATATCCATATCCTTTTTTCCCTAATGCCCCAAAGTATGAGAAATCTCTTCGAATCGTTGCGGAATCAACCTTTACCGCTTCACTTAATTCAGCTGATGAAACACGTTGCTTACCAGACAAAGATAAGTTTTGGATAAATCGATAGTATAGAGGCAATCTCTTAGCAGTGGCTTGTGGAATTTTCTGCTGCTCCATATAACCTCTCCTCTCTTCCTATCTTTATTCATATGCTTTAATTAAATACAGAAGTTTAGCACTTATTAAATTCCTTGTATAATAGAAAGAAGAAGTATTCTCTCTGTATTTTAAACTATACACTATTTTTAGTATGATTGAGAAATATAAACATGGCAAAGTTAAGAAATTATTTGAGGTGAAAACATTGATTTTATTACAAGTAAACGCGCTTTCGAAATTATACGGTGCAGAAACGATTCTTGCAAACATAAAATTAGAAGTTCAAACGAAAGATCGTATCGCATTAGTCGGGCGAAATGGAGCCGGAAAATCTACATTATTAAAAATAATAGCGGGTGAGCTATCTCATGATAGTGGCGAAATTATAAAACCGAAAGATGTCTCAATCGGATATTTAGCTCAAAATACTGGTTTAGAAACGTCTTTAACAATTTGGGATGAAATGCTAACCGTCTTTACACACTTGCAGCAAATGGAGACAAAACTTCGAAGGCTAGAGCAAGAGATGGGAAAAGAAGAAAACTTTTCAAACGAGGCTACATATGAAAGATTATTAGCTGATTATGACCAATTACAATTAGATTATAAAGATCAAGGTGGCTATCAGTACGAAGCAGATATCCGTTCGATTTTAAGTGGTCTTGGCTTCCCAGTTGAAACGCACCAGACGACGATTTCTACATTAAGCGGTGGACAAAAAACACGATTAGCTCTCGGTAAATTATTATTAACGAAACCAGACCTACTTATTTTGGACGAGCCTACAAACCATTTAGACATCGAAACATTAACATGGCTTGAACAATATTTACAAGGTTATCCTGGCGCAATACTAATCGTTTCCCATGACCGTTATTTCTTAGATAAACTTGTTACACAAGTATATGAAATTTCGAATAAAGAAAGCAGACGATTTGTTGGTAACTACAGTAAATATTTAGACTTAAAGTCAGCACTATACGAGCAAGAAATGAAACGTTATGAAAAACAACAAGATGAAATCGCTAAGCTAGAGGACTTCGTTCAAAAAAATATAGCTCGTGCATCTACGACAAAACGTGCACAAAGCCGTCGTAAACAATTAGACCGTATGGAACTATTAACAAGACCATTAGGTGACTCTAAGTCAGCTTCCTTCCACTTCGATATCGAAAAACAAAGCGGAAATGATGTGTTACAAGTAAAGGATGCAACTATCGGCTATGATAAGGATCCAATTATTGAACATGTAACAATGCGCTTAACTCGCGGAGATAGCGTTGCTTTAGTTGGTCCAAATGGAATTGGGAAATCCACATTATTAAAATCAATTGTGAATAAGTTACCACTACTACATGGTGATGTTTCTTTCGGATCCAATGTATCTGTTGGTTACTATGATCAAGAACAAGCCAATTTAACATCTTCTAAGCGCGTTTTAAATGAGTTATGGGATGAATATCCACTGCAACCTGAAAAAGAAATTCGCACGATACTAGGCAACTTCTTATTCACAGGAGATGATGTACTAAAACCAGTATCATCTCTTAGTGGTGGACAAAAAGCTCGGTTAGCTCTCGCAAAACTTATGATGCAAAAATCGAATTTATTAATTCTCGATGAGCCTACAAACCATCTTGATTTAAATAGTAAAGAGATTTTGGAGAATGCTTTGATTGATTATCCTGGTACCCTTCTCTTTGTATCTCATGACCGCTACTTTATTAATCGTGTAACGACGACCGTTGTTGAGTTATCAACAGAAGGTGCACAGGAATATTTAGGGGACTATGATTACTACGTTGAAAAGAAAAATGAGATGATTGAACGTGCTGAATTTGAACAACAAGAACAGCAAGAAAATCAGACACCTGTTCAAAAAACTGTAGCTCCAGAAAAATTAAATTATCTCGAAGAAAAAGAGCGCAAAAAGTTGGAGCGTCAACGTACTCGAAAAATTGAGGAACTAGAACAAAATATTGTACAATTTGAAGAAGAAATTGCTACGTTAGAAGATCAACTTTGCTTACCAGAAATATATGCAGATTATGAAAAGGCTAGTGAAATTACAACGAAAAAGCAAACACTACAAGAACAACTTGATGCTTGTATGGCAGAATGGGAAGAATTGCATTTATAAGAGTATGAATAAGAAGGATGTCTCATCAGTCGGGATTTTTGACGATGGGACATCCTTTTTATCTTCTAGCCATGGTCAACCTCTATTGCATAAACGATTCGACACGAGATATCGATTTGCCGACAAGGTTTGACAATATTAGCCCCCGTTATAATAAGGGCATATTTCAAAATGTTTTTTAGAGATACCTTCTTCGTTTTTATTTCCCGAAAAAGGATAGGTTCAAAGGTCAGACTTCACCTATTTTATCCACAACCTTATACACATATCCACCTTTATAAAATAAACAACAAAATAACTTTTCCACATTATCCACAATTAACAAAAAAGTTATCAACATTTTATATACACAATAAAACCCATATTATCAACAGATAATATGGGTTTTATCCACAAGCTGTGGTTAATTTTGTGCATAACTATGCTTCAATATCTAATCCTGGATTTGCATTTAAAGCTAATGTAGCACGTTTTCCTTGTTCATATGCAATTGTACCTGCCGCTGCAATCATTGCTGCATTATCTGTACATAAAGATAGAGGAGGAATAATTAGCTCTACATTTTCTTTTTGTGCAAATTCTGCTTCTAAACGTGCACGCAGTCCTTTATTCGCAGCTACTCCACCAGCAAGAAGCACTTGCTTTACGTTATAAGCATCCGCTGCACGAGATGCTTTCGTTACTAATACGTCAATTACACTCTCTTGGAAACTTGCTGCTAAATCTTCCGGTGCAATTTCTATCCCGCGTTGTTTTGCGTTATGCACAGTGTTGATAACTGCTGATTTCAATCCGCTAAAACTGAAATCATACGAATCCGGTTCTAGCCATGCACGAGGTAAATCAATTGTTGGTTCTCCTTCATGTGCAAGTCGATCAATATGAGGACCACCTGGATATGGCATAGATAACGTACGAGCTACTTTATCATATGCCTCTCCTGCTGCATCATCTCGCGTTTCACCAATTACTTCAAATGAACCATGTTCTTTCATATAAACAAGCTCTGTATGTCCACCAGATACAACAAGTGATAGTAATGGGAATTGAACTTCTTTTACTAAACGGTTCGCATAAATGTGGCCAGCGATATGATGAACGCCAACTAGAGGGATATCATGTGCAAAAGCTACTGCTTTCGCTGCATTTACCCCTATTAGAAGCGCTCCTACTAAACCAGGTCCTTCTGTGACAGCAATTGCATCAATATCATCAAATGTGATATTCGCTTCTTTTAACGCTTCTTCTAATACAACTGTAATTTCTTCTACATGATGACGGGACGCAATCTCTGGTACAACTCCGCCAAAACGTTTATGACTTTCAATTTGTGATGCAACAACATTCGCAATAATTTCCGTTCCATTTTTAACAACCGCTACTGCTGTTTCATCACAACTTGTTTCAATACCAAGTATAATCGTATTTTTTTCCATTATATATTCACCCACATTACGAGACCATCTTCCTGATTGTCTGCATAGTATCGTTTACGAATTCCACCATTTTGAAATCCGTATTTTCTGTATAACTGTTTTGCTACTTCATTTGATACACGTACTTCAAGTGTCATCGTTTTTACACCTAGAGTTTTCGCCTCGGAAATAACTTCTTTTAATAAAGCATCTCCTAGCTTTTGACCTCTGTATTCTGGCAAAATAGCTATATTTGTTATATGTGATTCATCAATAATTATCCACAATCCACAATACCCAATTACACGACCATCTTTTTCTAGCACAACATAATGTGCATGTTCATTCATCGTTAACTCACGGTGAAAGGCATCTGCAGTCCAAGGAGTTGAAAAAGATGCTTCTTCAATGGCTACAATTTGAGCAATATCATCAAGTTCCATCTTTCTAAATATCATATCCATCCTCTGCAAGCTCCTACTTGTTTTGACTTTCTAACCACTTTGTTTCAGCTTCAGCTAAACGAAGGTAACTAGGAACAAATGAATGTACATCTTGTTCTTCTTTTTGTAATCCTAAGAACGCTAGCTCACTTGGTCTTGGGTTATTTTTAGTGACAGGAGCAAAGACAGCTTGATTGCCTAAATGTTCAATAATTGTTTCTTTGTGTAGTTTCACATCGTTACCAATAAATAAAACAGGCTTTCCTTTATCTTTTAACATTTGCAACCAGTCTACAATAAGGATGATTCGGTCTTCCTCTATAGAAGTTAAATCCTCTCCCTCATATGTATATAAGCCAGTATAAATTTGTCCACGTCTTCCATCGAATAAAGGACAGATTAATCCATCAAAATTAGCCCCGTTTGCAGCCACTACTTCTAAACTTGATACACCGACAATTGGTATTTGAAGTGACCAAGCTAATGTTTTGGCAGCTGTCACACCTATACGAACACCTGTATATGATCCTGGTCCAGCAGCTACAACTATTTTAGTTAATTCTTTGGGTTTTACACCGCATTCTTTTAACAGTTGTTCTACAGCTGGCATAAGACGCACAGAATGATTTTTTGTTAAATTTGTAATGATTTCCCCAATTACGTTTCCTTCTTCAATAAGGGATACACCCATTACATAATTTGAAGTATCAATTGCTAGTACTTTCATCTTGTAATAGCTCCTCACATAATCTAATATAGCGATCTCCAATTGGCTCGAGTACAATGTTTCTTGTGTCATCTCCAGCATGGAATAAACTAATTTGTAGCTTCTCATTTGGTAAATATGCTTCTATTAAATGAGCCCATTCTACTACCGTAATTCCTTCACCGTAGAAATACTCATCAAAACCTAAGTCTTCTTCACTTTCAGCTAAGCGATACACGTCCATATGATATAGCGGTAATCTCCCTTTATATTCTTTAATAATATTAAAGGTAGGGCTATTTACAACTCTTTTCACTCCAAGACCTTTTGCTAGTCCCTTTGTAAAAGTCGTCTTACCAGCCCCTAGATCTCCTTCTAAAATAATTACATCTTGTGCCTGAGCAAGTTCACCAAGTTTTTCTGATAATCTTTGTGTTTCCTCAGATGATTTTGTTGTTATTTCATATTTACTCACAGACTTCACCTACTTTACTCACAATGTTCTCTGCTATTTATTATACAGGTTTTGAATATATAAAAAAGTCCTTAGGAGTTTTCCTAAGGATAGTTTGACTGTCTTTATTAGTTTTTTGTTAAAACAAATAAAAAAATACGAAACAACATGTTTCGTTCTTTTCTTTATATAAAATGGCGGTCCCGACCGGGGTCGAACCGGCGATCTCCTGCGTGACAGGCAGGCATGTTAACCACTACACCACGGGACCATTTGGTTGCGGGGACAGGATTTGAACCTGCGACCTTCGGGTTATGAGCCCGACGAGCTACCGTGCTGCTCCACCCCGCGATGATATAAATAGCTTGGCGACGTCCTACTCTCACAGGGACAAGGTCCCAACTACCATCGGCGCTAGAGAGCTTAACTTCCGTGTTCGGTATGGGAACGGGTGTGACCTCTCTGCCATCATCACCAAACTATGAAGGCATATTCCTTCAAAACTAGATAACATTTGCTACATATTATATGGTTAAGTCCTCGATCTATTAGTATTCGTCAGCTCCACATGTCACCATGCTTCCACCTCGAACCTATCAACCTGATCATCTTTCAGGGATCTTACTAGCTTACGCTATGGGAAATCTCATCTTGAGGGGGGCTTCATGCTTAGATGCTTTCAGCACTTATCCCTTCCGCACATAGCTACCCAGCTATGCCCTTGGCAGAACAACTGGTACACCAGCGGTGCGTCCATCCCGGTCCTCTCGTACTAAGGACAGCTCCTCTCAAATTTCCTACGCCCACGACGGATAGGGACCGAACTGTCTCACGACGTTCTGAACCCAGCTCGCGTACCGCTTTAATGGGCGAACAGCCCAACCCTTGGGACCGACTACAGCCCCAGGATGCGATGAGCCGACATCGAGGTGCCAAACCTCCCCGTCGATGTGGACTCTTGGGGGAGATAAGCCTGTTATCCCCGGGGTAGCTTTTATCCGTTGAGCGATGGCCCTTCCATGCGGAACCACCGGATCACTAAGCCCGACTTTCGTCCCTGCTCGACTTGTAGGTCTCGCAGTCAAGCTCCCTTATGCCTTTGCACTCTACGAATGATTTCCAACCATTCTGAGGGAACCTTTGGGCGCCTCCGTTACACTTTAGGAGGCGACCGCCCCAGTCAAACTGCCCACCTGACACTGTCTCCCGGGTCGATAAGACCCGTAGGTTAGAATTTCAATACAGTCAGGGCGGTATCCCACCAGCGCCTCCACCGAAGCTAGCGCTCCGGTTTCAAAGGCTCCCGCCTATCCTGTACAAACTGTACCAAAATTCAATATCAGGCTACAGTAAAGCTCCACGGGGTCTTTCCGTCCTGTCGCGGGTAACCTGCATCTTCACAGGTACTATAATTTCACCGAGTCTCTGGTTGAGACAGTGCCCAAATCGTTACACCTTTCGTGCGGGTCGGAACTTACCCGACAAGGAATTTCGCTACCTTAGGACCGTTATAGTTACGGCCGCCGTTTACTGGGGCTTCAGTTCAGAGCTTCGCTTACGCTAACCCCTCTCCTTAACCTTCCAGCACCGGGCAGGTGTCACCCCCTATACTTCGCCTTACGGCTTCGCAGAGAGCTGTGTTTTTGCTAAACAGTCGCTTGGGCCTATTCACTGCGGCTTTCCGTTAAGAAAGCACCCCTTCTCCCGAAGTTACGGGGTCATTTTGCCGAGTTCCTTAACCAGAGTTCTCTCGCACACCTTAGGATTCTCTCCTCGCCTACCTGTGTCGGTTTGCGGTACAGGCACCTTTTATCTCGCTAGAAGCTTTTCTTGGCAGCGGGGAATCAAAGACTTCGCTCCATAAGGAGCTTCCCCATCACAGCTCAGCCTTCACGATAAGCGGATTTGCCTACTTATCAGCCTAACTGCTTGGACGTGCACAACCAATCGCACGCTTCTTCTATCCTTCTGCGTCCCTCCATTGCTCAAACGATA
>NZ_CP033795.1:4700000-4797500 GCF_003812125.1 Bacillus sp. FDAARGOS_527 | reverse complement strand
ATCCTCATTCAAGAAGCGTGGTTTCTAAAAACATAGCAAAAATAGAAATCCACTCACCAACCTCTCATCAATAGTACTTTACATTTATGAGAGTAGGATTAAACAAGGAGGGATTCCTATGCCTACATGGCTCAAAAAACAAATGCAACGCGCATATTTTGAAAAAAACCGGTATCAAATTAAATTACTAAATGAATGCTGGTTTTATTATAGCAAAATACATCAAAGTTCCTAATCCATTACACGTTTTATCCTATAAAAAAAGAGCAGTTTCATCTGCTCTCTTCTCTTACTATTCAACCGGCAACATAGATAATGCAACGCGACCTTTTTTCGTATCAATATCATCTACCCATACTTTGACGATTTGTCCGACAGATACAACATCTAACGGATGCTTCACGTATTGTTTGCTTAGTTTAGAAATATGTACTAACCCATCTTGTTTCACACCTACATCAACGAAAGCACCGAAATCAACAACGTTACGAACTGTTCCTTCCAGTTCCATACCACGTTTTAAATCTTCTAATTTCAAAATCCCTTTTTTCAGAAGCGGTTTAGGCAACTCATCCCTCATGTCTCGCTCTGGACTAATGAGTGCATCTATAATATCAACTAATGTTGGTTCTCCAACTCCCGTTTCTTGCGACAACTTAGAAATCTCTACTTCTTCTAAACTCTTTTGTAATTGTGGTTGCCCTACGTCATCTTTTGATAAACCTAGATTCTTTAATAACAATTCAACATTTTTATATTGTTCTGGGTGAATACCTGTACGGTCTAACGGATTTGCCCCTTCTAATATACGTAAGAAACCTATACATTGTTCATATGTCTTCGCACCTAGACGTGGTATTTTCTTTAAGTCTGTTCGTTTTGTAAATTTCCCTTCTTCTTCACGCTTTGCTACAATATTTTTCGCAACAGTTTTTGATAAGCCTGAAACATATTGCAACAACGCAACGGAAGCTGTATTTACATTCACACCGACTTGGTTAACTGCTGTCTCTACTACAAACGTTAATGATTCATTTAATCTTTTTTGAGACACATCATGTTGATATTGTCCAACCCCAACTGATTTAGGATCAATCTTTACAAGTTCAGCAAGTGGATCTTGCAGACGTCTACCGATAGAAACCGCACTTCTTTCTTCAACCTGTAAATCTGGGAATTCCTCACGGGCTAAATCAGAAGCCGAATACACACTCGCACCAGCTTCGTTCACAATAATATAGAAGACTTCTCGTTTCACATGTTGTAATACATCAACTATAAATTCTTCTGATTCTCTAGAAGCTGTACCATTCCCAATCGCAATCATTTCAACCTGATATTTATCTATAATAGAAAGAACTTTCGCTTTTGCATCTTCATATTTACGCACTGGTGGATGCGGATAAATAACATCAATATATAGAACTTTCCCCGTATCGTCTACGATAGCTAATTTACAACCCGTTCTATATGCAGGGTCTACAGCTAACACAACCTTTCCTTTCATTGGAGGTTGTAATAACAAATTACGTAAGTTCTCAGAAAAAATATGTATTGCTTGTTCCTCAGCTGTTTCTGTTAATTCTTTTCGAATCTCCCTTTCAATAGAGGATTGAATTAATCGTTTATAACCATCCTCAATTGCTAACTTTACATACTGTGCACTTTTTGAACCGTTATCACGAATTACTTTCTTATATAAGAAAGTTACTATCTCATCTACTGGCGGAACAACAGAAACTCTCAATATATCTTCTTTCTCACCGCGATTCATCGCTAATACACGATGCGGCACGACTTTCTGCAACGGCTCTTCATAATCGTAATACATTTCATATATATTTTTTTCATCTTTCTCTTCATCTTTTACAGCCGAAGACATAACACCTTTTCTAAAAGTAACATTCCGAATCCAACTACGATATGCTGCTTCATCTGAAACGATTTCTGCAATAATATCTTGAGCACCTTGTAATGCCTCTTCTGCAGATTGCACTTCTTTCTCGGCATTTATAAACTCCATTGCCTTCTGATTCGGATCTTCTTTCGTATATAACAATAACCATTCAGCTAATGGCTCTAGTCCTTTTTCTTTCGCAATCGTTGCTTTCGTTCTTCTCTTCTCTTTATATGGACGATATAAATCTTCTACTTCTTGCAACTTTGTAGCTTTCACAATTTGCTGACGTAATTCTCCTGTCAGTTTCCCCTTCTCATCAATAAGACGAAGAACCTCTTCTTTTCTATCTTCAAGCTGCATTATATATTGCCATCTCTCTAAAATTGTACGAATTTGCACTTCATCTAAAGAGCCTGTCCATTCTTTTCGGTAACGAGCAATAAATGGAACTGTGTTACCTTCTTCTGTTAATTGAATAACATGACGAACTTGCTTTTCGGTAAAGCCTAATTCCTTCACTAACATTTTCATTAACGCTTGTCGATTATCTACCGTTTCCATATACAACCGCAACCTCCTCTATAATAAAAAAAGTTGCCCTTCAAAGAGAGCAACTTAAACTGCCGATTTAAAAATCTATTAGTCCTAAACTAATTTGTAGCGCTTCATCTACACGAATCATCATCACTTCATCTAAGTGAGTGATTTTGTCCGTTAAGCGCTGCTTATCGATTGTTCGAATCTGCTCAAGTAAAATAACAGAATCTCTCTCAAAACCGTACTTTTTCGCATCAATTTCCACATGAGTGGGTAATTTCGCTTTTTGAATCTGTGCAGTAATAGCCGCTACAATCACCGTTGGACTAAAACGATTTCCGATGTCATTTTGAATGACAAGAACCGGACGAACGCCTCCTTGCTCAGAACCAACAACTGGGGAAAGGTCTGCAAAATACACGTCGCCGCGTTTTACAATCAAAATATTACCCCCCGCTAACTAAGCGTTCTACTGTATGAGCTGCTTCATACTCTGCTAAGAAAGCTTCAGATGCAATACCAAGATTAATTTTTCCCATTTCAATGTACCCACGTCGCATTGATTCATGTTGGTAGCGTTTCTTCGTCTTATGTTGACGCAATAACAGTTGTGTTGCCTGGCAAATTAGTTCATGGCGATTCTTATTCTCTTGTTTTCCAATTCCGTCCAATTCCGTTACCATTTGCTTTGGCAACCGAACCACGATTTCAGTAGTTACACTTGATTCGGACACAAAAATACACCTCCACCGTCAACTACACACCCAAATATATATATGACACCTATTGTAATAATACCATTGTATGGAGCCTGTTGCAAAGACTTCCTTATTCCTTGCTTATGTTTTCCAATTCACAAACAAAACATTCATATTCTTTTATTTTTTATCTCATTACAACAAGAAACGGAAGAGTTTCCACGTTAAATTATGTTAAAAGTAATGATAAGTAAAAAGCTTCTCGTCAAAAAACGAACTTATTCTTAGCCAACGAAAAGTCCTCTCACATGACAAGAAGCAAATCATACTACCTTCTATATATCATTCAAATAATTGATTACTTCCACAACTTTACCGTTCCGTATAAATATTCTCGGCACACGGAAACTAATCGTTGTAATAATTTCATAATTAATAGTCCCTGAATATTCCGCAACCTCTGTAGCGCTAATATATTCATCTCCTTGCCTTCCAATGAGTGTAACTTTCGTACCAAGAGGCACTTTACAAGGAAGGTGAATCATGAATTGATCCATTGTTACTCGCCCTACAATCGGTACCCTTTTACCATTTACAAGCACTTCAAATCCTTGTAATCTTCTAAGCCAGCCATCTGCATAACCAATTGCAACGGTCGCAATCCATTCTTCCGTCTTCGTTCGATAAGTGACGTTATAACTAATTCCATCCCCTTTAATCACCTGTTTAATATGAGCAACTTTCGTATGCAATGATAGCGCTGGTTCTAATTTAAACGGTAAAAAAGGGCGTATTTCTACAGATGGAGATAACCCATACATCGCAATACCAATTCGTACTGCATTAAATGTAATCCCTTGAAAACGTAGCGTTGCAGCACTATTAGCTGTATGAACAAACTTAGGATCCACTCCGAATTCTTTCAACCAACTTAACTGCTCCAAAAATGTGTTATATTGCTTATCAAAGTAAGAAGTCTCCACCTCATCTGCCGTTGCAAAATGCGTATAAACTCCTTCCAATTCTAAGAATGGTGCACCTTCTAAGCTTTTTAAAAATCCTTTTAATTCTTTACGTTCACGTATTCCAATTCTCCCCATACCACTATCGAAATTAATATGGTATTTCATCGTAGACGAACCATCCCAAAGTTTGATTGCTTCATCTACCCATTCCTTTTGAAAAACAGTTAATGCTACATCATTTTCAGCAGCTACATTTATATCACGAGGAGGAGAAGGACCTAACACTAAAATCGGCGCAGTAATACCAGCTCTTCGAAGCACTAAAGCTTCATCTAAGAACGCAACTGCTAACCTTGTCGCCCCCGCTTCTAATGCTGTTTTAGCCACCGGTACATAATCGTGCCCATATGCATTCCCTTTAACAACGGCAAAAATTTCTACATCACTCGGGATAAATTCTTTAATATGTGTAACGTTGTTATAAATGGCATCTAAATCCACTTCCACCCAAGTGTCACGGTAAAATGGCGCTTCTTCCATAAACACACTTCCTTATACACGATATGCGAAGCTTATTCTTTTATATGCTTCTTTTATGAAATCCACCCTTCAAACTAAGAAAAGACGTGGTGCACATATATCACCACGTCTAAGAAGTTTACTTCACTTGCTTCTCTGTAACTGAACGAGCAACCATTAACAGCTCCTTCGGCTCTAAACCTTTAGACACGAGCATATATTCTACTCCGTTATGCGACCACGTTAAAGAGTCTTTCGTCAATGCTCCAATTGTAAAGCCAAGATCAACCAATTCCCCGCTCACACTTATCGCTGACGAAGCCTCTGCAACTTTTGCCTTTTCTTGTATTAAAGTAAAGGATTTCTTACTTCCAGTGTATGTGAGTATCGCACGCTTGCCACTGTCTGTCTTCAACTCTTTTTCATCTTTCAAAGTCATACCTTGCGGCGTATCACGCGGATACAAAATAGCAAATGGTTTGTCTTCTTTCGCTGTCGTTTGAACATCTACTTGCGCTCTAGACATATTTTGTTTCGTATCAAATGCACCTTTATCAAATTTCGCATCAAATTTCACTTTAGAGAAATCTACTTTCACAAGAACATTTTGATCATTATCCATTAACTTCACCGAAACTGGTGTTAAATCACTTTTCTTCAATGTAATCTCTTGTCTCGGCAACATGTTTTGATGCTGATAGTTTGTTTTTGTTTTAAAGATATAATACTTATCTGTTTTTTCAAAAGTAAGGTTTTTCTTATCCTGCAAAATATCCCTCACAAGAGATTCGTATAAATAAGCCTGGCTACTATTTTGCGGCCAATCACTTTGGAAACGGAAACTCTTATTAAGCGCTGGCGTTAATACAAATACACCTTCTTCATTCCTTAAAATAATTTGACTTTGATCTTTTTTCGCATTCTGCAAATTCACACGATAAAAAGAAGGTTCCTTATGCCATATCTCTACCTTATACTCCTGAGGCTCATTCCCTGTTTTAATAGATAATTTCGCTTCAGCTTGATAGCTTTTCAACCCTTTTACTTTCGCCTCTAAATCTCTCACAACATCATCTTGTTTCTTTTCCATACAACCGGCCAACACAAAAACGGTTAATAAACCGACAAGAACTAAAAACAGACGCCTTTTCATCACTTCAGCCCCTTTGCCCCTATAAATGAATGGAAGATGTACCTTCCTTATCGCTACCACAAATATATGAGACAAAGATATAAAATATGCAGACTAGCGTGACGAGCTTTCTAAAACAACTTGAGCAACAGCAAATTCCTTACTATGACTAATTGATAAATGAACAATATGTTCTGTACTTGTAATAAGAATCGGCTTCCCTCTATCATCATTTCTCACTTCAATATCTAAAAAACTCACTTCTTTCCCAATACCAGTTCCTACCGCTTTTGAATACGCCTCTTTCGCTGCAAATCTTCCAGCTACAAACTCTGTAAGGCGGCTTCCCTTCAGCCCCTTAGCAACATTACGTTCACTTTCAGTTAAAATACGTTCCATAAATTTAAGCTTTCCATCTATCATTTTTTCAATTCGATTCAATTCAATAATATCGATTCCAATCCCTACAATCATTTCAAAATCCCCTTCTTCTATTTAGCTTTCTTTTTTCATATTGTAAGAATAACAGAGAATCTTTCTGATGCAAAAGGAGTGATACTCACAACATGCTAATACCATCCGCCCGCATTTCCTTACAACCAATCACCATTGCTTTACTTCTCATACAATTAATCATGATTATATTAGGTGATTTCCCCCTCTTCTCTATGGCAGCTTCTAATGAATATATCGCTAAAGGAGAATGGTGGCGTCTCCTAACTTCCCTGCTCGTACATGTAGACTTACAACATTTTCTTTTTAATAGTATTTGTTTATTCATCCTTGGCTCTTCTATTGAAAAACAACTAGGCCACTTTTCTTTCATCATTATTTTTTTCCTTTCTGGCATTCTCGGAAATATGTCCTCTTATCTTATTATGCCTCATGAATATATTCATGCCGGGGCATCTGGTGGCATTTTCGGATTGCTAGGTGCACAGTTATTTCTATTGTATAGCCGATATCGTTCTTCCAATCCAAGAGACATCGCTATTTTTTCAATTATTATATGTATATTACTACTATTCACTTTCTTCAATCCCTCTGCCAATCCTATCAGCCATTTAACAGGATTGATCATTGGTGGTATTTGCACCTCTTTATTAATAAAAAAACTCGATGGTGCAGAGCTTATTTAATATAAAAGCTCGCACCATCGATAATTTCCACATCTGTTTGTTCACTTAAATCCCTCATGAGTTGAAATAAAGACTCATCCTTCATCTTCGCTTCAATCATACAATCAATTTGTGGAACACTTCCCTTTATCTTTTTTAAAAAAGATAAAAAAGTATCTACATTAATAAAGTCTGCATGTGCCCTTGGGTCTTTTCCCTCTCTAGGACTAGAAATGTGCATTTTCACCGGTAACAAAGACGATTTCCACGTATGTACAACACGCGCCCAATCTTCATGCCAATCTTCTCGATCATGATTCATCATATGATGATGTAAATCAAATACAACGGGAATGTCCAACTTTTCTCCTAAATATAATGTGTCCTCGAGCGTAAAAGTTGTATCATCATTTTCTAACATAATCATTTCCTGAATACCTCTTGGGACGTTAGACCAATTCTCTATAAAACGCTCTAATGCGAGCTCTTTATCTTTATATCCGCCCCCAACATGCATTACACATCGTTGCTTATGTTCAATTCCCATACCTTTTAATAATTTTCTATGCATTTGTAATGTCTTGACAGATTGTTTAAAAATATTCTCCTCGGGTGAATTAAGTACAACAAAATGATCTGGATGAAAATCAATACGCATATTCATTCGAATAGCGTAATCACCTAGCACTTTTAAATTTTCTTTTAAAGGGCGAATATAATTCCAATCTAACAACTCCTCATGATTCGCTAAAGGAATCAGCTTGGAACTAAGTCGAAAGAACGATATGTCATGTCCTTTATTATGCTTTAATAATCGTAAACAGTTTTCCAAATTCGAATTAGCAATTCTTTCAAGTTTACGAATCGCCGCTTCCCGATCATCTATTTTTTGAAACTGCGCGTACGTCATCGTTTGAGATGGAGATGCGTTTTTCAAATGTACACTCATCGCGACATAGCCAAGCCTTACAAGCATGCGGCACCTCATTTCTACATAAGTTATTATGTAGTATGTACAATTACAAAAATAAAAAAAGAGAATGCCGGCAAAGGGCATTCTCTTTTTTCATTATTAAGCTTGTGGCTTACGGCTATGATGTTTTCTTTCGCCGCGTCCGTTTGAAGATCCTGGGCGTCCTTGACCTTCGCCACGACGACCACGGTTGCCGCCATCACGATTGCGATCACGGTTACCGTCACGATTACGACCATCACGATTGCGGTCACGGTTACGACCATCGCCACCGCGTCCATCACGACTACGATTACGGTTACCATCACGGTATCCGCCTCCGTTACCGCCGCGTTTTTTAGAACCGCCACCTCTTGCAACAACTGGTGGTTCTGATGTTAAAGCGATTGGAGTTGTATCTGGCTCTTTTGTCATCATTTTTAAAGCAGCAGCTACTACTGTTACAGAGTCGTTCTCTTCTAACATTTCTTCCGCAATACGCTTGTAGTATGCTAAGTTTTCATTTTCAATTGTGTTTTGAAGTTTTTCAGCGATTAAACGTTGTTGACCTTCTAGTGCCTCATCAAGTGTTGGTGCATCCATGCGGTCCATTTTACGTTTTGTTGTACGCTCGATATTTTTTAATTGTCCAGATTCACGTGGTGTTACAAATAGCATTGCAATACCTTTTTTACCTGCACGACCAGTACGGCCAATACGGTGAACGTATGATTCTGGATCTTGTGGAATATCGAAGTTGTATACGTGTGTTACACCTGAAATATCAAGACCACGTGCAGCAACGTCTGTTGCAACAAGAACTTCAATAGAACCTTCTTTGAACTTACGTAATACAGACATACGTTTCGCCTGAGTTAAATCACCATGGATACCTTCCGCAGCATAACCACGTAAATTTAATGCTTCTGATAATTCATCAACACGACGCTTTGTACGACCGAATACAATCGCAAGCTCTGGAGATTGAATGTCTAATAAGCGTGTCAATACATCAAACTTTTTCTTTTCTTGCACTTCTAAATAGAACTGCTGAATGTTTGGCATTGTTACTTCTTTTGCTTTTACTTTAATGTGTTGAGGCTCAGTCATGAAACGCTCAGCAATACGACGGATTGGATCCGGCATTGTCGCTGAGAATAGTAATGTTTGGTGTGTTTCTGGCACATCTGTTAAAATTGCTTCAATATCTTCAATGAAGCCCATGTTTAACATTTCATCCGCTTCATCAAGAACAACTGTCTCTACGTTTTGTAAGCGAAGTGTTTTACGGTTAATATGATCTAAAATACGACCCGGCGTACCAACAATAATGTGTGGGTGTTTTTTTAGAGCACGAATTTGGCGGTTAATATCTTGACCACCGTAAATTGGTAAGATACGAACGCGTTTATGTTTACCAATTTTGTATAGCTCTTCTCCAACTTGAATTGCTAATTCACGCGTTGGCGCGATAACAATACCTTGAACCGATTCTTTATGTGTATCCACTTTATCTAATAGTGGTAATCCGAATGCTGCTGTTTTCCCTGTACCTGTTTGTGCTTGCCCAATAATATCCTTACCTTGCAATGCATGTGGAATTGTTTCAGCTTGAATTGGCGTAGCCTCTTCAAAGCCCATACTTTCAACAGATTGCAGTAAAGAATCACTTAATCCTAATTCTCGAAATGTTGTCAATGTTACTTCTCCTTTTCTATCCTATACTTATCATTTAAAAAAAGGCGTTTTCCGAATTTGCGGAAAAGCCCTTTTCCTGAATGCTCACGTATATAAACGGGCGTATATTCTTCACGAAAATACTTCTAAACGTTATTACACTTTATCAATTATAAGTTTTGTATGTGTAAAAAGCAAACCCAACTGTTACCTTATTTTCATATTCAGAGGTTTTTTCTTCACTTTTATTTTTTTATATTTACTGTAAGCGCTTATTATAAGTTTCTTCTTTTTTCGTTGCTATCATCCCTATTTATATACACCAATTATTTCAACATCGTAATTACTTCTTCCAATTTCATACCGCGAGATGCTTTTATTAATACAACATCTTTCGCATCGACTACTGCTTGCAACTCTTTTACTAACTCTTCTTTATTATCATAAGCCTTTACACGTTCGTTAGGGAAATTAATTTTCGCTCCTTCAGCAATTTGAGCTCCTAATTTACCATATGTGAACACATAGGAGATTTTTGCTGGATCGATTAATTTACCTACCTCATAATGAAACTGTACTTCTTGATCTCCAAGCTCTAACATATCGCCGAGAACAACAATTTTTTTAGAGAATCCATCTAAACCATTCATTAGGTGGAATGCTGCTTCCATAGCTGTTGGACTTGCATTATAAGCATCGTTGATAATTGTTAATCCACTATTTGTTTTTACAATTTCCATACGCATGCCTGTCATTTGAAGTGTTACTAAACCTTCTTTCATCTCTTCCCACGTTACACCAAAATGTTTCGCAATTGCCATAGAAGCAAGCGTATTATACACATTGTGTTTCCCTAATACCGGTAGATAGAATGAAATGTTTTCTTCTCTATTCATTTTAAAGTGTGTCCCAGTTGCTTGTAACGTTACAGTCGTTGGATAGTAATCATTTGCTCTAGCATCACCAAACGTAACTGTTTCAGCTATTAAATTCATTTCAGGAACACGATTCGTTAATAATGGCTCATCTCCGTTATATACGAACACTCCACCTTCTTGTAATCCTGTCACAATTTCTAATTTCGCTTCAGCAATTGCCTCGCGAGAGCCTAAGTCCATTAAATGCGCTTCACCAATGTTCGTAATGATAGCTGCATTTGGACGAGCTAACTTAGATAAGAATTCAATTTCCCCACGGCTTGACATTCCCATTTCTAATACAGCTACTTCTGTATTTTCTTCTAAGTTTAAAATAGTAAGAGGTAGCCCGATATGATTATTGAAGTTTCCTTCTGTTTTTTGAACTTTGAATTTAGTCGCAAGAAGACTTGTTACAATATCTTTTGTAGATGTTTTACCGTTACTACCTGTCACACCAATCACTTTAACATCCAATTGGTCGCGATAGTTTTTTGCTAACATTTGTAATGCTGATAGCGTGTCTTCTACAAAAATAACCGGAAGATTCTCAGGTGGATTTGCTACATCTTTCATCCATAATGTCGCCACAGCTCCATTTTCAACAGCTTTATCTACAAAAGCATGTCCATCGAAACGTTCACCTTGAATCGGAACATATAAGTTTCCTTTTTCGATTTTTCTCGTATCAATAGACACTCCTTGTATAGTAATTCCCTCATACTGCTCTGCTAATCCCGTACCATTTGTCATTTGTTCTACTTGTTTTAACGTTCGATTTATCATAAAAACACTCCTTACATAGAGGAAGCACTATTCCTTCGAATAGTGCCTCCTCCTTTTTTTGTTAGATTGTATATTTAATTTTTTGTTTTTCTTCGTGACGCTCCATTGCTAAACGAATTAGCTCTTCAATTAATTCCGGATACGGTAATCCAGTATGTTGCCATAGTAGAGGGAACATACTAAACGGCGTAAATCCTGGCATCGTATTCACTTCGTTAATGTATACTTCTCCATCTTTCGTTAAGAAGAAATCAGCTCGCGTTAAGCCAGCACCATCTAACGATTGGAATGCAACAATCGCATCTCTCTTAATAACATTAGACTCTTCTTCTGTCATTTCAGCTGGAATAATTAACGCTGTATCACCATCGATGTATTTCGACTTATAATCATAGAAGTCTTTTTTAGGTACGATTTCACCTACAACTGAACATTTCGGTTCATCATTACCTAGTACACCAACTTCTACTTCACGTCCAACGATATTTTCTTCCACAATAATTTTACGGTCAAATTGGAATGCCTCTTCAAATGCATTCTCAAGTTCTTCACGATTTTTACACTTATTAATCCCAACACTTGAACCAAGGTTTGCTGGTTTTACGAAGCAAGGGTATCCTAATACTTCTTCTACTTTTTCATATGCTGTTTCACGATCTTTTTCCCATCCGCTACGAATGAATGATGCATATTTCGCTTGTTTTAATCCAGCTTCTGCGAAAATGTTTTTCATAACAACTTTATCCATACCAGCAGCAGATGCTAGAACACCATTTCCTACATAAGGAATATTCATTAATTCTAATAATCCTTGTACCGTTCCATCTTCACCATTTGGTCCATGTAGTAATGGGAAAATAACGTCGATAGCATTTTCCTCAGCATTTGCAGATGGAATGATTTCTGTGCTTAATGATAGCGGAGAAATCGCATTTTCTGCACCGCTCATTTTTAGAACTTCAACATCTGTTACTTCACCTTCAATACGCTCACCGCGTACCCATTGACCTTGTTCTGTAATATAAATTGGATGAATCTCGAATTTATCTTGATTTAATGCTTTAATAGCAGCAAGAGCCGTTTGTAGCGAAACTTGATGCTCAGCTGATTTTCCACCATATAATAAACCTAATTTAATTTTTGTCACTGAAATCACCCTAACCAATTGTTTTCATTTTTCTATTTTAGCACTTTTTATAAAAATAGGTAGTTCCTATTTGAAATAAAATGCAACTTCCACAAATAATTAAATGACACCACTTATTGGTTTTCTATACTTTTTCCACTTAAATTTCTTGATAAATATATAAAGTGAAACTTTAATCAGTGGGGGCTTCATCCCCTACTGATTATTAGTTGAACCAATCGGACTTTTATGGGCAGCCCGACCCCCACCTAAATTCCTTGCTTTCGCTGAATTTTGAGGTGGGGGTCTTACTGCCCATTAAAGTGGGATAAAATTGCAATCCAACCTAGTTATGTACCTAAAATATGTAGAAATCCCCTTTTTGTGTATGTCATCTAATTATTAAGAAGATTGTTTGGTTAGTGTGCTTTTTTGCCTTTGTTCAACGAGACGGTCTAAAGAAATATATACAATACCTGCAACTACACAACCGACAGCTAAAATTGTAAATAAAAAGTGGCCAAGTAATCGGTCTAATAAAAAACCTCCAAGAAGTGGGCCGAATGCACTTCCTGTAATCCACTGCAAACTTGCAGCCCCCATATAAGTCCCTCTTAAATGCTCAGGGGCCAAATTCGCTACAAACGTCATCTGTACAGGCGACATAATCATCTCACCTAACGTATATATGGCATATACAAACAGTAACGTTATTAAAATAATCGTAGCATTTGTATCAAGTCCTCCAAACCACTTCGGTAACCACCCTATAAAAAATAATCCAATCCCAAACAAACATGCACCATATAACATCGTCTTTCCAACAGGTTTATCTGTGACCCATTTTGAAATTTGAAATTGGAACAACACAACTAATAGTCCATTTAAAGCCATTAAATATGGATATAGATTGTTAGTTCCAAAAATACCTTTCATTTCATTGTCAAAGTGCAGTGGCAACATGCCTTCTGTTTGAGAAAATCCCATCGAAATAATGATGCCTGCTAATAAATAAATCATGAGTGCCTTATCTCGCAATACAATTTTCCACACTGCTCCTGATTCTTTTTCTGTATCACCTTCTTTATTCGTACTCTTTGGCATTGTCTCTTGAATAAGGACGAATACAAGCAATGCATAAAATAACATCGTAGATGCGGCAATAATAAACACAAGGTTCTTCGATAACATAACTACTGAAGCCCCCATTATCGGACCAATTGCAGCACCTATATTGTGCCCCATTCGCAATAAACCATATGCTTCTGTTCTTTTTTCTGGCGCCGTTACATCCGCAACCATCGCTGATGCAGCTGGATGAAATAACGAATTACTTAATCCTAAAAAAACAGATAAAATCGCATATGGAATAAATCCTTCTATAAATAAAAAACCGAGCATGAATACTGCATTGCTCGCCATCGAAAATATCATAATCGGTTTTCTTCCATATATATCAGCAATTCTTCCCCCTATAATTGATCCAAAGCTTGCAGCAATTGGAGACAGCGCCATAATCACTCCGACCTGTAATAATGAATCTACCTTATCTTTTAAATATAATGCAAAAAAAGGCATCAACATCATCATTGCAATTCCATTTAACGTCTCACCAATAAACCGAATCCATACGTTACGGTCCATCTCCCTTAACTCACGCCACGTATTTTTCATTATTTCACCCCTTTTGTTCAACAATAATTATCTTATAACAAGTTCAGAATAATGTAAATTTTCAAAATCAAAAATCCATTCTAACAGAATTAGAATGGATTTTTCTACTTATAAATTGGCTGCGTCGTCTTCTTCTTTACTATTATTTAAAGCACTATGTTTTCGGCTATATAAGAAGTAAACCGCAATACCAATAACCATCCATACACCAAAACTAATCCAAGCCGTCCCGGATAATTGAAGCATTAAGTATAAACAAAAAATTACCGTTAACGCTGGTAAAAATGGTACAAGCGGCGCCTTAAATGCTCTTGGTAAATCAGGATGCGTTCTTCTCATTACAATAACAGCTACAGCTACAAGTGCAAAGGCTGACAATGTCCCCATATTTACAAGATGCGCTAACACATTTAAATCTATTAATCCTGAAATAAGTGCTGCAATAATTCCCGTTGTCCACGTATTTAAAAACGGTGTTTTAAATTTCGGGTGAACTTTAGCAAGACGTTTCGGCAACAATCCATCTCTACTCATTGCATATGAAACTCGTACTTGCCCATACATCATAACTAACATTACTGTTGTGATTCCTGTAATTGCGCCTACTGAAATTACTCCCGCTAAACTATCTTGTCCAATAAATTGAAGTGCAAAAGCGACTGGATCTGATATATTCAACTGCCCGTATGGAACAATTCCTGTCAAAATAAGCGAAACGATAATATAAAGAGCCGTACAAATTAATAAAGATGCAATAATACCAATTGGTAAATCACGTTGTGGACGTTTCACTTCTTCTGCTGCCGTTGAAACTGCATCAAACCCTATAAATGCAAAGAACACTGTAGCAGCTCCAGCCATTACACCATCTAAGCCAAATGGCATAAAAGGCGTCCAGTTTTCAGGTTTCACATAATTAAAACCAGCAAAGATAAAAATAAGAACAACCGCTAGTTTAATAAATACCATAATATTATTTACACGTGCACTTTCACGAACACCCCTAGATAAAAGAACCGTCATCACTAAAATAATTAGAACTGCTGGCAAATCAATTATTCCACCCTTTCCTGTACCAGGGGCTGAGGAAAGAATGGTAGGAATATGAATTCCAAATCCCTTTAATAAAGATTGGAAGTACGCGGACCAACCATTTGCCACAGCAGAGGTTGCAAGTAAATACTCAAGCATTAAGTCCCATCCAATTAAAAATGCGAATACTTCTCCCATCGTCGCATATGTGTACGTGTACACACTGCCTGAGACAGGAACTGAAGAAGCAAATTCAGCATAACAAAATGCAGCAAAGGCACAGGCTAACGCGGCTATCGCAAATGATAATATAATAGCTGGTCCAGAATGTTTCGCTGCTACCACGCCCGTTAGAACAAAAATACCCGTTCCAACAATTGCCCCGATTCCAAGCATCGTTAAATCTAGTGCGCCCAATGTTCTTGCTAACGTCTTTTGTTTACTCTCTTGCATTAACTTTGCAATAGGCTTCTTTTGAAAAATTTGCTTCATAGCATGCTCCTCCAAGTTTTAAATTTTCTGAAAATTTTTAATTCGCTTTTTCATTTTACTCATAGTACTTTTTCCAGTCAATACTTTTGTCGAAATAAGTAGAAACTCTTATGAATATGCACGATTTTTATCATTCTTTCTATATATCTTTCTATAACTTTTTTTGGTATTATTATACATGTCGATTCCATGAAAAAGGCATGCTCTGTTATTGAGCATGCCTTTTTTTTACTTATTTCACAGTATATGATCCCTCTTCAATCCAGCTATACATATATTTTTCATCTTCTGTTTCATGTGCTTGTTTTACAATACGAAGCGGACGGAATGTATCTATCATAACAGCTAATTCAAGCGTTTCTTTTTTCCCTATACTCGCCTCTGTTTTCCCAGGATGTGGCCCGTGAGGAATGCCGCTCGGATGAAGTGTAATAGACCCTTCCTCCACACCTTTTCGGCTCATAAAGTTACCTTCTACATAGTACAGTACTTCATCACTATTCACGTTACTATGATAATACGGTGCCGGAATAGATTCTGGATGATAGTCATATAAACGTGGTACAAAAGAACAAATAACGAAATTGTGACCCTCGAACGTTTGATGTACTGGAGGTGGCTGATGAATACGACCTGTAATTGGTTCAAAGTCCTCTACATTAAAGACCCACGGATATAAATAGCCATCCCAACCAACAACATCTAACGGATGATGTCCTAAAACATGTTTATGCATATATCCCCTCGACTTTGTCATTACGACAAACTCACCTTTTTCATCATACGTCTCTAATTTTTCAGGACCACGAATATCTCTCTCACAAAACGGACTATGCTCTAGCAATTGTCCATATTCATTACGATAGCGACGCGGTGTTGTAATTTGACTATTTGCCTCTACAACAAGAAACTTAGTCTCTCCTTCATCTGGAATAACACGATAAATCGTTCCAATTGGAATTGTTACATAATCGCCTTTTCGATAATGAATCGTTCCAAACATCGTTTCAATTTTTCCTGTTCCGTAATGGACAAACAACATTTCATCGCCATCACCATTACGGTAGAAATAGTCCATTTTTTCTGTTGGGCTCACTACTCCGATTAATAAATCCTCATTCCCAAGTATAAAGTTTCTTCCGCTTACTGCATCACCACTTTTTTTATTTTCTTTCGTGCGAAAGTGACGATGAGAAAGAGCAACATCTTCTTCATACTGCAACTGACAAGAATGAGATAATGCCGCATGCCCTACTTCCGTTGGCATATAATGATGGTACAAAATAGATTGCGTACCAGAAAAACCTTTTGTTCCCATTACCTGCTCACGATAAAGCGACCCATCTTTTTTACGGAATTGTACATGTCGTTTATGAGGTAGCTCCCCCATGTGACGATAAAACATGCCCATCACCTGCTTCCCTTTCTATTTTGACCGTATTACGTAATGTACCTAAACCAGTAATCGTAAGTTCTACCACATCACCATCTTGTAACCACTCTTCTGTGCCTAGTTCTAAAATGCAACCTGTTCCTACTGTTCCAGAACCAATCACATCGCCTGGATATAACG
This sequence comes from Bacillus sp. FDAARGOS_527, assembly GCF_003812125.1. Classification (NCBI taxonomy): domain Bacteria; kingdom Bacillati; phylum Bacillota; class Bacilli; order Caryophanales; family Bacillaceae; genus Bacillus; species Bacillus sp. FDAARGOS_527. Next base: position 4,780,402 of record NZ_CP033795.1, on the reverse strand, counting down.
TAACGTCTTCCGAAGCACGTTCAATCATTTCAGCAAATGTATAGTAAATATCTCGGAAGTTCCCTTTTGATAATAGCTTTCCATTTACATGAGCAGTCATCTCTAACTCATAACGGTCACCATTACGATAAATATCTAGTTCCTCTTTCGTAACAAGGTACGCTCCTAATGAAGTTGCAAAATCTTTTCCTTTCGCTGGACCAAGTCCTACCTTCATTTCTGTTGCTTGTAAGTCCCTTGCACTCCAATCATTCATAATACAATAACCAAAAATGTATTCCTCTGCTTGCTCACGAGAAATATTTCTTCCTTCTTTCCCAATTACGCAAGCAATCTCTAACTCATAATCAAGTTTTTTAGATTTCTTCGGACTAATTACAACATCATCTGGACCAATTACAGCACGATGGTTCGTAAAATAAAAAACCGGAATATCGTACCATTCAGGTACAACATCTAACCCTCTTCGGCTACGTGCCGTTTTTACGTGCTGTTCAAATGCATAAAAATCCCTAATACTACTCGGATTAGGAATCGCTGCTGCTAATTGCACTTCCTCTAAAGAATATATGCCCTTTTCCGGATTATTAATATTACGCAACACTTCTACATACTCATCCGCTTTCTCTAAAAAGGCGAACATAGAAGAAGGTAATTTTCCACCACTAGCAAGATTCATATCGATTACTTTGTCACCTTCAAGCCATCCAGCTCGCATTTCTTTTGAAGGAAGACGAAATGTAACAAATTTCATCATGATTCCTCCTTATGAAAATGAAATTTCCACCAGCAAAAGAATGATTGCTGGTGGATATAAATTTTATAAATTCCCGCGACGCTCTTGTTCTCTTTCAATTGATTCGAATAACGCTTTAAAGTTTCCTTCTCCAAATCCACGAGAACCTTTACGCTGAATGATTTCAATAAATAAAGTTGGACGATCTACAATTGGTTTCGTAAAGATTTGTAGTAAGTATCCTTCATCATCGCGATCTACTAAAATCTTTAATTCTTTCAACTTATCAATTTCCTCATCAATTTTTCCAACTCGTGCAGTTAACTCATCATAATAAGTATCTGGTGTATCTAAAAACTCCACACCATTTGCACGTAGCGCTTCTACTGTTTTAACAATGTCATTTGTTAGTAAAGCAAGATGCTGTACACCTGCTCCATTATAAAACTCTAGATATTCTTGAATTTGTGATTTTCTCTTTCCATCCGCTGGCTCGTTAATAGGGAACTTAATACGACTTCCATTTGTCATAACCTTCGACATTAATGCTGAATACTCTGTACTAATATCATCATCATCAAAATGGATCATTTGTTTAAAGCCCATAACGTTCTCGTAATAACTAACCCACTCTTCCATCTTTTCAACATTACCAACTACATGGTCTACAGCAATTAAACCTGACTCTTCAAATGGAATATCAAACTCAGCCTTTTGGAATCCTGGCATAAATGTCCCTTTATAATTTTTACGCTCTACAAGCGTATGAATTGTATCACCATACGTACCAATAACTGCTTTTTTCAATGTACCGTTCTCATCTGTTAACTCTACAGGCGGAGCAATTGCGACGGCACCACGTTTCACCGCTTCTGAGTATGCTTTATCAACATCATCAACAAGTAATGCCACATCTTTCACGCCATCACCATGAGTCTTTACAAACTCTGCAATACGATTGTCACTACTTAAAGCCCCAGACACAACGAAACGCATATTTTTTTGCACAAGAACATAAGATACTTTTTCACGATTACCAGTTTCTAATCCAGAGTAAGCCACAATTTTGAATCCGAATGCTCTCGCAAGATAGTAACTTGATTGCTTTGCATTTCCTACGTAAAACTCCAAATGATCTACATCACGTACTGGAAAAAAGTCCTCCATTTGTGCAGCTAGCGTATCCATAGATTTTTGTTTCATAAAATCCTCATCCCCCTGTAAATAGATTAAATGGTTCATACTTAAAACCAACCGAAAACGCTTCCAACATTAATTGATAGAAATTAGTTAGCAAGCTAACAAATTCTGACCTTTAAAATTTTCTATCTTTTCTGTCAAATTCCTCTTTTTTTCTTACATATAAAATTCGACTTTTTTCTCTTTAAAATAAAGGGGGCTATTCATACTTGAAGGGATATATAGAAGAAAAATAAAAAAGACTCCAACATATTAATTACTTACTAATATGCTAGAGTCTTTATTTTTTTTGAATGATTGTATTTATATGTCTCATACTAATACTTTTGCAAGGAATAGAATAAATGATGTTAATACTACCGCTCCACCTAATGATCCTAATAAATCTGTTTTTGTTACTTGTAACACTTGCTCACCGTTCATATTCCTCATTCTCCTTTCATTTTGTATAATGTAAAACTTCTATTATACTAATACACTTGATAGAAATACGATTAATGCTGTTAATACTACCGCTCCACTTGCTGATCCTACGAAGTCACCTTTTGTTACTTGTAATACTTGCTCTTTCATTTTGCATTCTCCTCTCTTTTTCTTTTTACAAAACTTCTATTATACTAATACGCTTGATAAGAATACGATTAATGCTGTTAATACTACTGCTCCACTTGCTGATCCTACGAAGTCACCTTTTGTTACTTGTAATACTTGCTCTTTCATTTTGCATTCTCCTCTCTTTTTTCTTTTGTTACAAAGTTTTTATTATACTAACACGCTTGATAGAAATACGATTAATGCTGTTAATACTACTGCTCCACTTGCTGATCCTACGAAGTCACCTTTTGTTACTTGTAATACTTGCTCTTTCATTTTGCATTCTCCTCTCTTTTTTCTTTTGTTACAAAGTTTTTATTATACTAACACGCTTGATAGAAATACGATTAATGCTGTTAATACTACCGCTCCACTTGCTGATCCTACGAAGTCACCTTTTGTTACTTGTAATACTTGCTCTTTCATATTATGTATCCTCCTTTTTAATAAGTTATCTATATGTAATTTCTAAGAAATGTTTATTTCATAGTTTTTATGTTGACGTTACATTAAATTTAATAACGTAACGTTTGTAACATTAATGTAACATAACTATTGTTACGTTGCAATATAATTACGTAAATTTTATTACACTTTTTTTACGTTTTTTTATAAACACCTTCAAAAACCTTGATTTAATGCATTTTCTACTAAATCCATATTTGTAACATTCATGTAATATTACAGTCATATAACGAAACATCCCTATACCTACCTCTACTTTTGTTACAAAGTAAGATAAATCTTTCATTAATAAAGTGGAATCTATCAAATTCTTACTGATAGTTCATGAGAGATAAAATACAATCTTTCCAAGATAAGTTTATATGTTTCCTTTATATAACTATGTATAATAAGAACAAAGAGGTGGTCATTTTGAAATTAATCGCATTAGATATGGATGGTACACTACTATCATCTAATCTTGAAATCTCCAAAGAGAACTTACAAGCTATCCAAACTGCAAAAGAGGCTGGTCATATTGTCATGATTTGTTCTGGCCGTGCAAAAGAGGATGCTTTGAAATTATTGGAAGAGTATAAACTATCTCTTCCAGTTGGAGCAAGCAATGGGGCAATTGTTTATGTGGATGGAGAAGTAATTAACTCGCGTTGTATACAAAACGACAAAGTGTACAAACTTGCAAAATTACTAGAATCTGAAGGCTTTCCTTATAAGCTATATACAAATAAAGGAGTTTATTCTCCATATACATGGCAAGATCAAGTTATGCAAGCGTTCGAAGAAAACAAGCATGCACTAGATGTTACGCTTGAGGAACTTGAAAGAATTACAGAAAAACAAAAGAAATCAAACTTAATTACTGATTTCCAAAAAATAGAAGATGTTGTAAATAATCCAGAATTAGAAATATCTAAATTCTTTATTTTGACATTTAACGCAGTGCATCGCGCACAGCTATTAAGTATGTTACAAGAAGATACTGATATTATGGTTACAGCATCTGCTCCTACTAATTTAGAAATTATGGACAAGAATGGACATAAAGGAAATGGACTGAAACAAATGGCAGCCCATTTTAATATACCAATTGAAGATACAGTTGCTATCGGTGACAATTTTAACGATGTACCCATGTTAGAAGCAGCTGGTTTATCAGTTGCAATGGGAAACGCTGAAGAAGATGTAAAAAAACTATGTGACGTTGTAACATTAACAAACAATGAACATGGTGTTGCTCATGCAATCGAACAATTTGTATTGAAACAAACTTCATCTAGTAAATAAAAAAGGGACTCTTTCTATTTGAAAGAGTCCTTCTCTTTTATACATGATGACAAGCAACAAAATGCTCCTCACCAACATTACGAAATTCAGGTACCGTTTGTTTACAAATATCTGTTGCAAACGGGCAACGTGTATGAAAACGACACCCCGAAGGTGGATTCGCTGGACTTGGAATGTCACCCTCTAGTATGATTCTCTCTCGCTTCACTGTTGGATCTGGTATTGGAACAGCGGATAACAATGCTTTCGTATACGGATGAAGTGGATTCGTAAATAACTCATCACGCGGCGCTGTTTCCACAATCGTTCCTAAATACATAATTCCAATCTTCGTACATAAGTGCTCTACTACGCTTAAATCATGTGAAATGAACAAATAAGATAATCCCTTTTTCTCCTGTAGCTCACTAAATAAATTAATGATCTGTGCTTGAATAGATACATCTAATGCTGCCACAGGTTCGTCAGCTACAATAAATTCTGGGTTTAATACCATAGCTCTTGCAATAACGATACGTTGGCGTTGTCCACCCGAAAATTCATGAGGGTACCGATCAATATGATATGGGGCTAAGCCACATAACTCTAATACTTCTGTCACTTTTTCACGAACATTTTCTTTCGTCGCTAATCCGTGAGCTAACATCGGTTCACCAAGCGCTTCCCCAATTCTCATTCTCGGATTTAATGAGCTAAATGGATCTTGGAAGACAAGTTGCATATTAGGACGATGTTTTCTCAATTCTTCCTTAGATAAAGAGTGAACATCTTGCCCTTTAAACTTCACTTCCCCTTCCGTTTTTTGGACGAGACGTAAAATTGTTTTTCCTATCGTCGTTTTTCCGCTTCCCGATTCACCAACGAGGCCGAATACTTCACCTTTATTAATAGTAAAACTTACTCCATCAACTGCTTTTACATGTCCAACCGTTCTACTAAATATGCCGCCTTTAATTGGAAAATATGTTTTTAAGTTTTTTACTTCTAATAATGGTTCACTCATTGTTTCGCACGCTCCTCATATAACCAGCAAGCAACTTTATGATTCTCATCATGTACATTCAAACTTGGCGCTTCTTCTTTACATATTTCCATACAATGCTCACAACGGCCGCTAAAGTAGCAAAACTCATCCAAACCAACTAAATTAGGAACTTGCCCTGGAATAGAATATAGTTTATCTATTCGTTTTCCCATCACTGGTTTTGATTTTAACAAACCTTTCGTATACGGGTGTTTCGGATTTTGGAATATTTCTAGTACTGGTGCTTCTTCAATAACTTTCCCGCCATACATAACGACAACGTAATCCGCCATTTCTGCTACAACGCCTAAATCATGTGTAATTAATAAAATGGATGTTTTAAATTCCTCTTTTACTTGTCTTAATAAATCTAATATTTGAGCTTGAATCGTAACATCAAGAGCCGTTGTTGGTTCATCCGCAATTAATAACTTAGGATTACAACTAAGTGCAACAGCAATCATAATTCGTTGTAACATACCACCGCTCAGTTCGTGTGGATAAGAATGGACGATTTCATCCGCACGAGCTATGCCGACTTTACGAATTAACTCAATCGCCTTCTTATATGCTTCATTTTTACTAAGCAGTTCATGCTCCCTTAACGTCTCTACAATTTGTTCCCCTACAGTAAAGACTGGATTTAGCGATGTCATCGGTTCTTGGAAAATCATCGCAATATCATTCCCTCGTAAACTACGAAGCTCTTTTTCTTTCATTCCTAAAAGACTTTTTCCTTCATATAAAATGTCTCCGCCTACTACACTACCTGATTCAGCAATAAGTCCCATAATAGATAAAGCCGTTACACTTTTCCCGCAACCAGATTCACCTACAACACAAACAGTTTCACCTTCTCGAACAGAAAAACTAACATGATTCACAGCTTTTACTGTTCCTTCTTCTGTCTGAAAGTGTGTTTGTAAATCTTTCAGCTCTACTACTGCTTTACTCATATTCCCTCACCTACCGTCTCATCTTTGGATCTAACGCATCACGAAGTGCATCACCAAGTAAATTAATGGATACAACTGTTATAAAGATTGCAAAACCAGGCGGAATCCATAACCATGGGCGCTTTTGAAAATCAATTAATGAGTTCGCTGCGCTAATCATATTCCCCCATGATGGTGTAGGTGGGACAACGCCGAGACCTAAGTAGCTTAGTGCGGACTCTCCTAAAATAGAACCTGCAACGCCTAATGTGGATACAACAATTAATATTGGTAAAACATTAGGAATTAAGTGATAGATAATTTTCCGGTAATCTTTTATCCCTAACACATCAGCAGCTTGCATAAACGCTTGCTCTCTAAGTGATAAAATTTGACCTCTTACAAGACGCGCAAGCCCCGGCCAACCTACTAAACTTAAAATAATCATAATGACATATAGACGATAATCAGATGGTACTTTCCACTCTGATAAAATCGCTCCCATTATAATAAGTAATGGTAATCCTGGCATCGACATTAAAATATCGGCAAGACGCATAATAATATTATCAACGATGCCGCGATAAAATCCTGCAATAGCCCCTAATACAGCTCCTAATATCACTGATAAAACCATAGAAGCTAGGCCAATCGTTAATGAGATTCGTCCCGCTTGCATAAGCCTCGTTAAAATATCTCTTCCCAATTGATCTGTACCGAGCCAATGAGAAAAACTAGGTGGTTTGTTAATTAACGTAACTTGTATTTTTCCTGATGCATACGGCGAAAAGAACGGACCGATAAAACAAAATATAAACATAAAAATTAATGCATACAATCCTACGAGCGCCATCTTATTTCTTTTTATCTTTTTAAGAGCTTGTCGCCATGGCGATGATTCATTTTTTCTTCTATTTTTTTCTTTCTTCTCTTTAATTACTGTAACAGTTTCCATCTCATTCCCCCCTTACTTCAACCGAATTCGCGGATCAACAACTGCATATACGATATCTGCGAAAAAGTTTGAAACGATTGTTAAACAAGAAAGAAACATCGTAAATGCCATCAATACTGTATAATCACGGAAATTTAGTGCTTCCAATTGAATACCGCCAATCCCTGGCCAGTTAAAAATTTGTTCAATAATAATCGCTCCAGAAAACAATCCAGGTAACTCAAACGCAAGCAATGTAATAGCCGGTAAAATGGCGTTTTTTAATGCATGTTTATAAATAACAGTCTTCTCTTTTAACCCTTTTGCTCGTGCCGTTCGTATGTAATCTTGTCTTACAACCTCTAACATACTCGTTCTAAAGTAGCGAGTTAATGAGCCCACACCAAGAAGAGTCAAAATAAATACCGGTAAAACCATATGCTTTGCAACTTCTATCACATAAGCGAATCCAGTTGAATTACTACCAACATCAATCATTCCACCTATTGGCAATAAATTAAGATCTACTGCGAACACCTTAATTAGAAACAGACCTATAAAAAATGAAGGAAATGACATTGCTGCAAAGATACCAATTGTTACAAGCTTATCGAATAAAGAATGTTGCTTCGTCGCTGAAAATACACCGATAATAAGTGCGATTAGCCAAATAAAAAACAATGCAACAATTGCTACAATAAAAGAGTTCCAAATAAATTTATTTAATAGTGATGTTACAGGTTCTTGATATTGAAGCGAAAAACCAAAGTCTCCTTGTAACGCATTACCTAGCCAGTGAAAATAGCGTTCAACAATTGGCTTATTTAATCCGTACAATTCCCGAAGCTCTTCCGCCCTTTGCGGTGTAATCTTAGGATTCGAATCAATATAATCCCCTGGAAGAAGTGCGAACAGGAAGAAAATAACAACTGACGTTCCCAAAAGTGTAGGAATCATTTGTAACAACCTACGAACGATATACGTTTTCACCCTTTTTCTCTCCAATCTTATGCTTAAAATAGAAGAACATTTTTTCGAATCAGCATATTACTAGCCGAATGAAAAAATGTCTTCTACTTATACATTCTTCTCGTTATTTCTCAATAGATAATACTGGTGAGTTCGAACTAATACTGTCATACTTCTCAGGATCAATCCCTTTAATGTTTCCATTGTAAGCTGTGATGACTCTGCGATAATTCAATAAAATTACTGGCGGATCATCGCTTAGTTCTTTGTACAGTTCTTTGTAAATTGGTTTACGTTTCTCAATATCTACAGTTTCAATTCCTTTTTTAATTAATGCATCTACTTTTTCATTTTTATAACCTAAGGTATTATCATCACCTTCTGAGGAGTAACCACTTACAGTTTCACTTGGATCTGTTGTAATTGGTGTTGCAACTGAAGCTAAATCATAATCGCCTTTTTTCACTTTTGACAGCATCGTATTGAAATCCATAAATTCAGGATTGAACTCAACACCTAATTCTTTATAGTTCTCTTTTGCTATCGGAATAAACAAATCACCGTCTTTTGCTGAACTTGCACCATAATACGTTAATTTAAGCTTTTGACCATCTTTTTCACGAATTCCGTCTGAACCAGCTTTCCATCCAGCTTCATCTAATAATTTCTTCGCCTTATCTAAGTTATATTCGTACTTATTAATCCCCTCTTCTGTATAAGCCCAAGATGTTGGATGAATTGGAACATTAGCTACTGTACCGTATCCTTTGAAAGCTGTATCTACATATTTTTTACGATCCAAACCATAAATAAGAGCTTGACGAACTTTCTTATCTTTTAAATACGGTTTTTTACTATTCATTCTTATATAACTAAATGAAGAAGCCGTCTCTATTTCAACATTTGCAAACTGCAAACTCTTCACTTGTTCTAAAATTTCATCCCCGTAACCTACTCCTGTATAATCTATCTCACCTGTTTGGAATAATTGGAATTTTGTATCTGGTGAAGTAATCTTATAAATAAAGTTTTGAATTTTTGGTTTACCTGCATAATAATTTTCATTTGCTGTAAAACGAACTTCCTGTCCTGGAATATATTTTTCAAACTTATATGGTCCCGCAGCTATCGGTTTCCCATATAACTCTTTTAAATAATCTAAACTAGTATTTTGCTTATATTCTTTTCCATAATAAGCTTTTGATAATACTGGACCACCTAAAGCAATTAGCGCTTGTGAGTTAACTTTTTCAGTCGTAACTTTAATTGTTTGTGGATCAACAACTTGAATCCCTTCAATAGACGTCGCTTTTCCTTCTTTATATTCCTTACCACCTTTAATTGCATATTGTGAAATATCATCGCCACCTTCATAAGCTTTATCATGTAGAAGTGATAATGTAAATGCTACATCGTCAGCAGTTAATGGCGATCCATCACTAAATTTCAAGTCTTTGCGTAAATGAAATGTATATGTTAATTGGTCTGAAGAGACATCCCATTTCTCGGCAAGATCTGGTATAGGTTTCCCTTGTTTATCTGTTGTAACAAGAGAGGCGAAAATAACCGATGTCACATTGCCATCCCAACCGTTCTCTTGAAAGTAAGGTAGGAAAACTCCCCCCGGCTTTGAGATACCAGAAATAAACGTATCTTTTCTATTTTTCGCCTTATCAGGTACTTTCGTCTTATCTGTAGCCGCAATTTTTTCAACTTTTATATTTTTTAAATCCTGCTGTTTAACCGGTTCTGTAGAAGCAGTATCTTCCTGTCCCCCACAAGCAGATAACACAAGCGAACTACTCAGTAATACCGAAAATACACCAGCCCATTTTTTTGTCTTTTTCTTCATTGTCCCCACCCTAACTTTTTAATAGTGATACCCTTTGAACTTATTACCTTATGTATGCCTCCCACAGCAACATTTATAGCCAATCGGAAAAGTCGGTTTTAATCGTAAAAAAATAGATGTTTTTGAGGGGTAACAATCCTATTCCGACCTTTCCGGTAGACTTTATGGTTATTAGCTTATATCTTCCGTTATATTTTGTCAATTCTTTCTAAATAAATATTTTTAAAATTTTTCAAAAATTATTATTCTATCTTTAATTTAGGTAAACTTAACAAAATACCGTTATAGTTATCTTCTTGTAACCCTTGAATGCGTGCATGATGTGCAGACACAACTTTACTATTATTTAAGAAGATTACAGGCGGATCTTCACTCAACTCCTGGTACAACTTTTTATAAATTTCTTTTCGTTTTTCAATATCTAATGTTTCTAGTGCCTGCTTCGCTAATTCATCTACTTTCGGATTATGGTACCCATCATAGTTTCGTTTACTTGTCGAAACAAACTCCTCAATTGTTCCACTCGGATCATCAATCATTGGCGTAGATACCATCGCTAAATCATAATCACCTTTTATCACTTTTGAAATCATCGTATTAAAGTCCATATATTCTGGGTTAAACTCTACACCAAGCTTTTTATAATTCTCTTTCATCACCGGGATCATTACATCATTTATTTTACTTGCAGAAGAAGCAAAATAACTTACCTTCAATTTTTGGCCATCTTTTTCGCGAATTCCATCTGAACCAGCTTTCCATCCAGCCTCATCCAATAATTTCTTTGCTTTCTCTAAGTTATACTCATATTTATTAATCCCTTCTTCTGTATACGCCCAAGAAACTGGCGTAATCGGTACATTAACGAGTGAAGCATAACCTTGGAAATACGTATCAATAACTTTTTGACGCTCTAATCCGTAAATAAATGCTTGGCGGACACGCTTATCTTTAAAGTATGGTTTCTTATAATTCATTTTAATGTAACCATAAGAGCTTCCTGTATATACATTAATATTGGCAAAACCTAAATCCTTTAACTGTTCAATCATCTCCGTGTTTGTCGTAAAACCATCATAATCTACTTCCCCGGCTTGAAATTGTTGTAGCTTTGTATCACCTTTTGAAATTTTATAAATAAAGTGCTCAATCTTCGGTTTTCCTTCAAAATAATTTTCATTAGCTACAAATCGAACCTCTTGACCAGGAATATATTTATCTAACTTATAAGCTCCTGCTCCCATCGGTTTTCCATACAACTCTTTTAAATACTCTAGGTGCCCTTGTTTATACTCTTTCCCGTAATAAGCTTTAGATATAACTTCTCCACCGATTAATGATAGTGTTTGAGCATTTACCTTTTCAGTCGTAATCGTAATTGTTTTCGGATCAATGACTTGAATTCCCTCAATAAAGGTTGCCTTTCCTTCTTTATACGCTTGCCCACCCTTTATTGCTGTTTGACTTATATCAGTCGCTCCACTATAAGTTGGATCGTGTAATAGCGTTAATGTAAATGCTACGTCATCTGCAGTTAGTGGTGATCCATCACTAAACTTTAAACCATCTTTCAAATAGAACGTGTATGTAAGCTGATCCTCCGAAATATCCCACTTCTTCGCTAAAATTGGAATTGGTTTTCCTTCCTTATCGAGTCCAACAAGAGGTGCAAAGATAGCTTGCGTTATATTACCATCCCATCCATTCTCCATAAAGTGCGGAAGGAATATCCCTCCAGGACTCGGCATTCCAACTACAAAAGTATCTTTTCTTTCTTTTGCTTTTACGGGACTTTTTGCTTTGTCGCTTGCCTGAATAAATTCATCTTTTACTTTCGGGACGTTCCTGGCCTCGTTTGTACTCGCTTCCTCTTGACCACATCCGGCTAGTAATACTGATACACTCAAAAATGTAGCAATTGCTCCTTTAAAAACATTTTTCATTGCACTATCACCTTTACCTTCCTAATTTTTAACGATGTAGGAACATAGGACTCCTTCCTGCAACTATATTCATTATTCCTATAAAAATAGTATGAATTAATTTCAAGATTATTCCTTTCCTTTAAACATGTCAACCGTTCTTTTTTATTTCGTATTAAAAAATTAAAAATTCACTTCTATTCGTTCCGTATGAAACATAGAATACTAATAACCAATTACCAAAAAGGGGGCGAAAACATGGACAACCTATTCCAATACGTCCTTCACTACGTATTATTAACAATTATGATAGTCGGGGCGCTATTACTATTCCCGTTCTTCCCAAAGTTCGTCCTCTTTTTAGCTTTTTTTATGATGCTCGGGATCGCTATTATCATTTCAACAAGGGAAGATACGACACAAAAAGAAAACAGAGTTCAGCGTGTAAAGCTGTAACTCTGTTTTTTGTTTTCAATCATGCTTTGCCGTTACACATACTTATGTCTCGGGAAATAATTAACCGATCTAAAAAGCTCCTAATACGATTTATGTTTCACAATCTATGCAAGTTACGAAACAAAGATTTATTAAATTTGCTGTTTCACGTGAAACACAACTTTTATTTATCTCTTAAAGCAAAACAGCAGTATAAAAAAGCGAATCCCTTCAGTAAAACTGAAAGGGATTCGCTTTTTAGTTTTCACTCCACAATATTCTCTAACTCATTATATAACTCCGCTCGTAACAACTCTTTCTTCGTTTTTTCTTCATACAATTGTTCAAGCATTTCAACATCAACTACTTGTTCCATCTTACACTCAAGCGTATATATATCTTCTTCAACATGCATTAACTCGGTTTCAATCTCCTCAATATTCCTAACTTCTTTCTTTTTTACAGGGACTGTTTCAATATTTTTTCTTCCTTGGCGTTGCTGCTTTATCACTTGCGTCTCGAACTTTTCCTCCCACTTTTGACGCGCCCATGCATAGTTCCCTGCAAACTCAAATAATTTACGCTCATCAATCCAATACGTCTTTTCAAATAACTTATTTAAAAAATAACGATCATGTGAAACAGCTAAAATTGTCCCATTATATTGTTCAAGAGCTTCCTCTAAAACTTCCCTTGATTCAATGTCGAGATGATTTGTCGGCTCATCTAAAATTAAAAAATTGATATCTTGATACATAAGTTGTGCAAGTCTTAACCTCATTTTTTCTCCACCGCTCAGTTGCGTTACTTTCTTAAACACCGCTGGACCATAAAATAAAAATTTAGCTAATATATGTCTCGCTTCTCCCTCTGTTACAGCTACACATTCCCTGAAAGCCTCCAATACATTACTCTTCATATTTCCGTACGCATGCTGGGATAAATAACCGATTTTCACACTACTTCCAATTCGAATTTCTCCAGCGTCTGGTTCTATTTCTTCTAATAATAACTTTAATAGCGTTGTCTTTCCTGTACCATTACGACCAACGATAGCTGCACGCTCTTGAAAACGAACATGTAAGTTTGCTTCGTTAAATAAAAGATGTTCCGCAAACCCTTTACTCACTTCTTTCATTACAACAACATCTTTTCCACTTCTCTCTTGCCCTTCAAACTGAAGTCCCATTTGTTTTCGTTCTAAAATAGGTTTCTTTAGTTTTTCCATACGTTCCAGTGCACGTTCCATACTTCTCGCTCTCTTATGCAATCCTTCATTCGGAGGATTCGCCTGATTTGCCCATTCACGCAGTCGCTTAATTGCTTCTTTCATTTTCTTTATTTTCTTTTGCTGTTCTTGATAAGCCTGAAACTCCTGAAGCAACCTTTCTTCCTTCTCTTCAACAAACCGAGAATAGTTTGTATGATACACGTGAATCTCTCCATCTTCTAAATCAAAGATCTTCGTTACAACTTCATCAAGGAAATAGCGATCATGTGAAATAACCATAACTGTTCCGTTGTATTCTTTTAAAAATTGCTCTAACCATTCGACTGCAAATAAATCTAAATGATTGGTTGGTTCATCTAATAAAAGTAAATCTGGTTTCTGCAACAGCATGTATGCAAGGCTTACTTTTGTTTGCTCCCCACCACTTATCTCCACAAATGATCGTGGGAATAGTTCTGTCACCTGTAAACCATTTGCTACCTTCATAATGTTCGCTTCGATTTCATAACCACCAAGAAACGCAAACTTTTCTTGGATGATTCCGTATCTCTCCATTAATTTTTGTAAAACAGAAGTTTCCTGTTCTTCCGCCATATGTTTTTCTAAAGTACGCATTTCTCTTTCTAATTCCTTTTCTATTTTAAAAGCGGAACTCAATACTTCATATACAGTCATACTCTCATCAAATTTCGAAATTTGTGCCACATGACCAATACGTGTACCTTTCTTCATATGAATGGCCCCTGCATCCAAACCTTCCATTCCAGTTAAAAGCTGAAAGATTGTTGTCTTCCCACTACCGTTACGACCAACTAATCCAACACGTTCACCATTCTTTATTTCAAGCGATATATTTTCAAATATGATGTTTCCACCAAAAGATTTCGTTACATTATTTACACTACAAATTGTCATTTTCCGTACTCCTTTCAATATAAAAAACCATGAGAAAGAAACATTCCCCATGGTTTTCGGCATAGAAAAAGGAAGCTAAATAGCTCCCTTTTCACACGTTTATTAAAAATGGGTGAAGAGATTTCTATCGTTCTATAGCTACTATGCAATTGTTAAAAAAGGACAGACGTATCCCGTTAACAACTACATCATGAAAAATCGCACGACAAAAATAGATAAAATCTAAAAATTTGGCACGTGCAGCTAAAGAACGTTTCATCTCATTCACCTCTTTCGTACGGAATTTAATACTTACTTCTTTATTATACTTTCCCATTTCATGTTTGAATAGTCATTTTTCTGAAAATAATGAAGATAGACTAAACATTTCAATAAGTGACATCAAATCTTACAAAACTGTTATGTTCACGTAATGGAAAGCGATAGTACGAAAAGATGCCTCCCTATACAATAAAGATGTAAACAAGAGAGACAACAAAAGGAGGAAACAATCATGATGAAAGAAATCGTAAAAGCAATCTTTGAGGTATTAGTGAACGGACAAGCAGTTGTAAAAGAACTAAATGAACTATAAAAAGGAGTGAAAGAATATGATGAACATGGTAAAAATGATTTTACACGCTCTAGTTGATGCAAAAGCAGTTAGCCAAGAATTAAACCAACAATAAAAAGGGGTATGTGAATATGAAGAAAGCCATTTTTGTAATCGCAAGTACAGCAATTGCCTTATACACAATAAAAAATAGAGAAAAGAAGCATAATAAAAACAATCTATATTATCCATACACATTATTAAAGAAAAAATAAAAGACAAGGTACCCTATCTTAATGAGGATATCTTGTCTTTTATTTTTTATATTCCCTTTAAAGGATTTTCTTCTCCTTATCCCGAATGTATTAAGCGGGATTTTTACACATATTTTAAAGGGGCATATATACAAATGGATACACAACAACTATACTTTTTAAACGATATTGGCAAACAAAAACCAGAAAGCATCCGGAATAGAAGCGCTGCATGTCCTTTTTGTGACAGAGAAAATTTAACGGATATTTTAGCAATTGAGGGCTCAATTATTTGGCTAAAAAACAAATTTCCTACATTAAAAGATACATTTCAAACGGTGCTAATCGAAACAGATAATTGTGAAGACCATATTGCGACATATACAGAAGAACATATGAAATCGCTAATTCGTTTCTCCATTAAACATTGGTTAGATTTACAGAAAAATAAAGAATTCACATCTGTAATTTTATACAAAAATCATGGTCCATTCTCAGGTGGAAGTTTGCATCATGCGCACATGCAGATTATTGGAATGAAATATGTAGACTACCTCAATAACGTAGAACAGGACAACTTCCAAGGCGTAATTGTTCAAAAAAACGAGCACATTGAACTCAATATTTCAGATCGTCCTATTATCGGTTTTACTGAATTTAATATCATCATTGAAGATATTGGATGCATAGATGAACTAGCAAATTATATTCAGCAAACTGTACGTTACATACTGACAGATTTCCATAAAGGATGTAGTAGTTATAACTTATTCTTCTATTACTTAAACGGAAAAATCATTTGTAAAGTTGTTCCTAGATTTGTCGTTTCACCGTTATATGTAGGATATAAAATACCGCAAGTTTCCACCAAACTAGAAGACGTAAAAATACAACTAGCAGCGTATTTCACAAAACAAAACGACGCGATTATCCACAAAAAAATAGAGTAGGTATCAAAAACCTACTCTTTAATTACACCTTTATTTCGATAGTACACATCTTCTAATCCGATGTTATACTTCATATTATTATCCGTCCACTCTGGCCCTAAATTCCCTGGCCATCCAGATGTATTTGCTATATATTTTAATAATGCAAAATCCGTCAAACCTTTTTGCACCCCGCGCTTATATCCTTTCATTAAATGCGGCATTGCAATTTGCGCATTTGTACGTGGATCTTTCAGCTCGTCATCAGTTAAATGATCCGGTGCAAGTCCACCACCGCGATGCAATTGAAACAATCCGAATGAAGTTCCGTTATCTCCAACACTTCTTGGATTTAATCGACTTTCATGTTCGGCAATTGTAAGAGGTATCCATTCTGGAAGATTGACTTTCTTTGCTTCCTCTATAATAATTTGTTTCATCTGTTTTGCTTCTTCTGAGTCAACATAGCTTGTCTCATTTACTAATTTCCCCATTCCTTCAGACTTTCCTTGGAAGTATAAGTACACTCCAAGAACAACTAAAAATCCTACAAAGAATTTCTTCACTACCTCTACCTCTTTCTCCGCTGAAATTTGTCCCCTTTCAGCCTTCTTCCCTTTACAATTACCCACATTCTATCATTCTCTTACTCTTTTATCATAGCAAATAACTATACATATTATCATCATGCTTTAGACTGATTTTGTGAAAAAACAGCTGGTAAATACGTGCAAAAATGTAACTTTCATAGACTGAAACGCATTTTTTGTATATAATTGTAAGCTGAATTCCAAATATAAACTAGGAGAATAATAATATGAAAAAATGGTTGCTACTCTTATTCAGTTTACTACTATTAATTCCTGTCCCTATTTCCGCACAAAAAAACGAAAATCCAAAAGTCCTTATTTTATACAGTTCGAACGATGATCAAATTACAAATGATACCCAAATACTTAATACACAAGTAGGACATTTTACTAATAACATAACAATCAAAAACATAAAACAGTTAGCTGAAATAACTGATAAATCTTCATATACACATGTTATTTACTTAGGTGAAAAACAAGAAGAACTTTCTACTGAAACAAAAGAATTTCTAGAAAGTTTCTCAGGGCCACTACTAGTTTTAGGTCAAAATATAGAACAATTATCCAATCGTTTTTCATTTATCACACTAAAAAATGAAGATATAAACTCTGATACAATTGAATATCCAACACGTAAACTAAAGAATACATTAGAAGAAGAACGATCCATTAAAAACCTTGATACAAATGGAAAAATTCTTGCCAATGCTTTAAAAGGAAGTACTACTTATCCATTAATTGTGCAACAAAATAATTCTTATTATATTGCAACTTCTAACCTCTTTGATTGGATATCTTATTATATTGGCGAAAGCCTATTTTCTTACTTTGGACAAAAACCAACGACAAATAAAGTGGAAGCTTATTTACGTCTGGAGGACGTTCATCCAGCCGCAGATATAAATCAATTAAAAGAAATTGCTGAATTACTAAAAGAGAAAAAGATGCCATACATGATCACTGTTATACCTGTATATACGGATCCAGAAACAGGTAAAACACTACATTTAAAAGATAAACCCGAACTAGTCGATCTTTTAGGCTCTATGCAAGATGATGGTGCAGCAATTATTATGCATGGTTATACTCACCAATTTTATGATAGTGAAACTGGTGAAGGTTTTGAATTTTGGGACGTAAAAACAGACCAACCAATTCGTCAACCGAAGCATGAAAAACCAAAAACAAAAGATGATTTCCCTAATATAGAGGCATATAATACATACGTAAAAAAAGGGGAAGAATTTGAAGAAAAATATACGACTGATCATATTGAAAAAGGCATTCAAGAACTTGTAGATGCCAAACTATATCCGGTCGCATTTGAAGCACCTCATTACACGATGTCTCAAAAAGGATATGAAATATTATCAAGATACTTTTCAACTTATGTAGGACAACTACAGTTAAGTGACACAACTTGGAAATCTATGCACTCTCCGGCATACAGAAGTACACCATCATTTTTACATGGCATGAAATTAATGCCTGAAACAGTTGGATTTATCGAAGAAGATAAACCACACGCTATTGCTAAAATGAAAGCAAATGCTGTATCTGTTGCCAAATTATCCGATGGAGTTATTGGTGCATTCTATCATCCTTACTTAGGTGTAAAACCATTAAAAGAAGTACTAAAGGATCTAGAAAGTATTCCAAATATAGAATGGATTGATTTACAAAAAGAAACGAATGAAGTGAAAATGAAAGATATTCATATCACTACTAATAAAGACGGCATTCACGTTGAAAAACCAACAAGCGCAAGTGACATAATAGATTATATAAAACAATATGGATTCTTCCTTATACTCGGTTTCCTCGTCATTGTCTTTCTCTTATTATTAAGACGTGCGAAAAAATTAGAATCCTAATACAAAACCACCAAGCAAAATGCTTGGTGGTTTTTTTAACTTAAACCAAAACGTGGCATATTATTAATAACCCATTGATTATGTTCATAAATAAATTCAACTTCTATTTCTCTATAATAAGAAGGGCTAAAATAACAATTCTATCCTTTCAAATAAAATTGAATCGTATTTTCATATATCGTTTCTGCAACCTTATCAACAGCTACGTTTTTTATAACACTAATTTCCTTTAATACTTCTCGAATCATTCTCGGATGTGTCATAACACCCTCTTGAAATTCCCACGGTCCATCTGTTTCTACCATCATATATTCAAGAGGATAATACGAAACAATTTTTCTAATCTTATCCTTATGTAAAACATCTGGCGTGATAGAAATGTAATACCCATTCCTTATCATCCGTTTCATTGTTGTTTCACTTCCTTTAAACCAATGAAAGTGTGCACGTGAAACTTTATATTTCTCCAGTAAATCACATACAATATCAGCGTCTTCATACACTGCATGCAATATAATTGGTAAATCATATTTACTAGCTAGTTCAACAAACCGTTGTAACACTGATATATACGAATTGATAGCAATGCGCTCATCTTCTTTTCTTAAATAATACGGTAAGCCAACTTCACCAATCGCAACTATATCATCTACATGCTCTTCAATTAATTTATAAATTTGCTCACATTCTTCTTTATGAATCGGTTGCTCCGGATGAAAACCTATTGCTGGATGTACAAAAGGATATAGTTTTGCTAAAGATAAAGTTTCTTTACATGATTGATAATTCATAGATACTGCAATAAGCCCCTTTATCTCTTTACTATGCTCCACATCTTTAAGTAATTTACTTTTCTCTTCATCCTTATATTGATCAACATGTATATGACTATCAATCCACTTCACCTTTATTCCCCCATAAAAAAAACAAGAAAGGATCTCCCTTCTTGTTTTGTCATCTATATTATTTAACAATTAAGTTTGTTATGATATCAAATAACCCAATACATACTACGGCAACAGTAAAGTAGCTACAGAAATCTTTAATTGGAAACTTCACTACTTCTTCTTTACGCATCCCATTCTTCTCCTTTCTTACTATATCCCTAATTATTTTTATCTATTTGTATTTATTATGCAAAAAATATGACAAATTTACTATCGAATTAACTTACGTAAACCTTACAATGTTGTAAGGTTTATAAAAAGGGCCTCATCTCCATACAGATGAGGCTATTAAAAAGTAGTTGGTTTTTCATTCTTCATTCATATTACAAACAGAAAGTAATACAGTGAGACTTTCTAATTACACTATATAAAATTCACTATCTTTTAACCATCGAATTACATTACAGAAGACTTACATGTTTGTAAGCTATGTGTAATGTAATTCGATAGTTTCTCTTACTGACATCTCGTACAATAAAGTTAGCAAGTAGGCCAAATAAGAAGAACACTCACATAACCAAATTACATTGCTAGTAGCTACTCTTCTTATACCTTTCACTCATGCTACTACAATGTACCCCCTTCCCCTTTATATATTAAAAAAAGCCTTAGTCCATATGGACTAAGGCTTTTTTTGCACACACCAAAATACCCCTACCTAGTATTTTTATTTTCGACAAAAAATAGGTGGGGGTATAATTCGCTATCTCATCGCTAAAAGTTTACTCTTTGCATTAATAGGAATATTTACAGCTTCAATTTCTTCAATTGACTCGCCGTAGCGTCCTTTTGCGTACACTTTTAATGTTTCATCTCTCTTTAACATATGCTTAACAGTCTTCTTTATTTTTTGTTCTCTTCCACGTTCGTCAAATGCAATAAATTCATATTCATACCACTCATCGCCAATATGCTGACCAATTGTATTCACAACCGTATAGTATTCTTTCGTCTTATAAAATGGATTATATTTATCGATAACCGGTCCAAGTTTCGTAGGTAGTAACATTATTACTATGACTATCATCGCTATTATAGTAGTGATCATTTTTTTCTTCATAATAAACATTCCTCCTCTGCAGGATATATATACATCCATTTTAAAAAGAAGGAATACAATCTACTATTGAATCTCATTACATTACACTTACATTTTTGTAAGAATTAAAAAAAGGTGAACGAATTTACTCGTTCACCTTTTAGCTCGCTTTAAAGCCCCCACCAAGTACATCACGTACATCATGGATAACGACGAAAGCATCGTCATCTACTCGACTAATAACTTGCTTTAACTTAACAAGCTCTTGTTTATTAATAACAACATATAAAACTTCTTTATTTTTACCAGTATATCCGCCGCGCCCTTCTAATACAGTAACGCCGCGTGTCATGTTTTTCGTAATAGCCTCACGTATTAACTCTGGTTGATTTGAAATAATTGTAACAGCCGTTTTTGTGTCCATTCCTTCTACAATGAAATCAATTACTTTCGCTCCGATGAATACTGCAACAAGTGTGTACATCGCTTTTTCTTGCCCTATTATAAATACGGAACCAGCAATTACAACGATATCAATAATAAGTACACCTTTACCGACGCTCCAACCTAAATATTGATTTGCTAACCGTGCTAAAATTGCCGATCCCCCTGATGTACCTCCAGCTTTGAACATACAGCCTAATCCGATACCGACAAATACACCAGCAAATAGTGCCGCTAATAACGTATCACTATTTACATGATACTCAATATGTTCCGTAACATATAAAAACAAAGATGTTTCTACAATCCCTAAAATTGTATAAACCATCGTTTTCTTATCAAAAAATTTATAACCAACAGCTAGTAAAATTGCATTTATAGCAAAATTCACAATCCCCGGCGACCAATCAAATAAATAGTACGTAACAACCGTTAAACCAATAATTCCACCCTCTGATAGACGGTTTGGAATTGCAAAGTAATTAATACCAATTGCGAATAATAATGAACCAATTGTAATTAGTGTTATTTCCTTTATACGTTGATTAACCATAGTTCATACCCTCCCCCCATTTGACATTGTATCACTATCTCCTAGAGGTTTAGAAGTTGTTTTTATTCAGCATTTTTCCTCATAAAGACCAGGATATTATGTTTAAACAGAGGGGTGATTAATTATTCACATATGCTCTAACTATACGGACAAATTGCTCTACATTCCCCTTCTGAATATACTTAGCTCGGATGGTTTCATGATTACAAATAAATTCGAAATACGGGCGAAAAACTATGCTATCTATATGCAAATATGAGTACTCTTTAAATGTTGAAGGATAGTATGGAAATTTTCCGTAAAACAGGAGACGTCCAGTAGTCGCAACAAAAATCCCATGTTGATAACATAACGTGAAATGATCCTTCTCAAAAACCCCCACCACAAAGGCTAAAACATTTTCGTCATTCCCTAGAAACTTTTTTATACTTAATAAAAGTTCATTCATGCATTTCCCTCCAAATACTATTTTTGAAAAGAATCCATGGATTGTTACAAACCGGTTTAACCCCTTTATAAAGTATGAAACGCGTTTCCTGTCAAAGGTATTTCAAAAAAGTAATCCGTTATGCACTTATACACATAACGGATTAAAACTACACTGTAGATCGCTCCACAAGTTCATATGGAATTTCCACCTTTTCTTGTTTAGAACTTTCAGCATTTGTTTGCCGATAAAACATTTCAAAGGCTTTTTTACCTATTTCCTTTAAATTTTGATCAATAGTTGTAAGTTGTAACACTCGCGAGATAGGTTGATTATCAAAGCCAATAATCGCTAAATCCTCAGGAACTTGAATACCTAATTTTTCAGCTTCTGTCATAACCCCAATCGCAACTTCATCTCCTGCTACTATTAATGCTTCAGGAAGATGCTGCATCTCCTTTAATTTATGAGCCACTCTCACACCATCTTCTAACGTAAAACATTCTGTGAAAATCCATTCTTCATTCACTTCTTCATCTATAGATTGCAATTGACGCTTATACACATCAAAACGCTTTTGACTACTCGGTCCTAGCTTTCTCCCCGTGCAATAACCAATTTTTTTATAACCTTTTTCAATAAGGTGATTCATTCCTAGCTGGAAAGCTGCCGAATGATTTGTATATACACTTGAGATATTTGAAATATCATTGTCTTCACAAGCAATGATTGTGCCGTATGAAGCATACGGTTCTATCATTTCCCAATCATTTGCACGTGAACAAATAATAAGGCCATCTAATTGTTTCGTTTTTAACATATGTAAACTTTTCATTTCTTCTTTTTTATTATAGTTTGTTTGGCAAAGTAGCACCCTGTAGTTATGAGTTAACGCTCCCTCCATCATTCCCCCTACCATTGCATCGAAGCTCGGGTGATTAATGTAAGGGAGAATTACACCAACAATATTCGTCTTTCCTTTTGATAAATGAACAGCATTTGCGTTTTGTGAGTAATTCAACTTCTCAACTATCTCTATAACCGCTTTCCTTTTTTCTTCACTTACATACGGATGATCATTCAATACTCTCGAAACAGTCGTAACTGAAACTCCCGCCATCTTTGCAATATCTTTAAT
Organism: Bacillus sp. FDAARGOS_527; assembly: GCF_003812125.1. Classification (NCBI taxonomy): domain Bacteria; kingdom Bacillati; phylum Bacillota; class Bacilli; order Caryophanales; family Bacillaceae; genus Bacillus; species Bacillus sp. FDAARGOS_527. Next base: position 4,757,176 of record NZ_CP033795.1, on the reverse strand, counting down.
ATTAGCCATACATTCACCTCTACTTTTAAATTAATAAATTCCATGAACATATGTCAAACCTCCTCATCATTACACCTTCATTCATTTTTCTTACAAAAGTGTAATTTCCCTGTAAGTTAATTCGATAGTTACTTCTTGCGATATTTCATACAATTAAGTCAGAAACAGGGCAACCATTATTCGAAAAGGAGCGGATTTATATGATGAACAAAATGAAATCAAACAATTTTTTAAATACAATGAGCATGGTATTTTCCGCTCTTATCGATGCAAAAGCTGTTGCTTCTACATTAAACAAGTAAGGAGAATATATTATGAATAACATCACTTTTAACAAATTAGATTTTTTAGGACTGGCTAGTGGCTCGATTCTTCTTACTGCTTTTATTTACGCCACTACGCTTGTATAAATTTTGTGTCCCCTTTCCCCTTTATCCCACTTTAATGGGCAGTAAGACCCCCACCTCAAAATTCAACGAAAGCAAAGAAGTTAGGTAGGGGATCAACTGCCCATAAAAGTCCGATTGGTTCAACTAATAATCAGTGGGGGATGAAGCCCCCCACTGATTAAAGTTTCACTTTATTATAAATAGTAATAGAAAAGACGACCGTCTATGCCCGGTCGTCTTTTCTTACTTTTGATTTGATTCCAAAGCTTCCTTTAGCTCCTCAAACTTCTCATTTAATTGGTCTGTCATCATTTTCATAGCTGTTTTCCGATCTATTTGTTCTTCAGCATCAATTTGAATCGGATCTCCAAAAATCAATTGTGCCTTTTTCCCCTTTATTAATTCTTTTACACTTGATGGACCAACATAAGCTGCTGGTATTAATGGAACGTTAGAACGCATCGCAATTGTCACAGCACCAGCTTTTAACGAAACATCTTCTGTCGATCTCGTTCCACTTGGGAAAATCCCTACCACTTTTCCTTCTTTTAATAAGCGTGATGGAATTTTAAGTGTACTCGGTCCTGGATTTGCACGATCTACAGGGAATGCATTTACATTTTTAAAGAACCAATTTTTGAATTTCCCTTCAAATAATTCTTTTTTGGCCATGTAATGAATCTCTGTTGGGTACATCCCTGTAGCTAACATTAATACATCCATAAAACTTGTATGTGTACACGCAACAACATACGGGCCACCTTCTGGTAGCTTTTCTCTTCCTTGCACTTCTACTTTCCCAGCTGTTTTAAATATATATTTCAACAAAAATGTAATTGGTTTATACATTGGTTTCGTTCCTTTCTGAACATCCGAAGTATAGTCATTTTCTTACCTCAATTATAACACTAAGTTATAGGAGTTGGTAATAAAAATGAGTATTAATTGTTAAATTTCAATTCTTACAAAAGTGTAATTTTCTTGTAAGCTAATTCGATAGTTACTTCTTGCGATATTTCATACAATTAAGTCAGAAACAGGGCAACCATTATTCGAAAAGGAGCGGATCAATATGATGAACAAGCTGAAAACGAACAATCTTTTAAATACAATGGGCATGGTATTTTCCGCTCTTATCGATGCAAAAGCTGTTGCTTCTACATTAAATAAGTAAGGAGAATGCATCATGAATAACATCACTTTTAACAAATTAGATTTTTTAGGATTAGCTAGCGGCTCTCTTCTTCTTACTGCTTTTATTTACGCTGCTACGCTTGTATAACTTTGTGTCCCCTTTCCCCTTTATATAGAAAAAGACGACCGTCTATGCCCGGTCGTCTTTTTAAATGTTTCTTTCTTTTAACTCTTTTAAAAGCTCTATCATTTCAGCTTGTTGTTTTATCTTCTTACGACCATTTCGATTAATTGCTGCAAGCTCACAAGCAACTCCGACGGCAAAGAAAAACAATAAACTTTCTAACATGTAAAATCCTCCAATTGCCTATTAAACAGCTTGACGTAATTGCTCTTCTTCTAAAATTCTCTTGTTGATATTTTCTTCTTTCCTCTGACAAACATTATTACGAATAAGTGCTACAATAACAAGTAAAGTCCCTACAATATCAAACATTGTTATTTGATATCCTTGCATCATCATAATAACTAAGGTTGTAATTGGCACAAAATTAATAAATAAAATCCCATTAATGGACGATAAAATTTTCACACCGTAATTCCAAGCTAGTAACGCTACTATCCCTGGTAATGTCATCATAAATAATAAATCGTATTTCACAATAAAAATCGTTCCCATACTCGGAACTGAAACATATCCAAACGCCGTTATAATTATCGTTATAATTCCTGTAACAGTCGTACCGAATACACACGTCAACGTAGAATAACGTAATGTTGACCAATCGCTACACGTTTGACCACCCATCGTATAAATAACCCAGCCCACAACTCCAACAAATATACATGCTAGTGAAAACATGTTATCTTTCAATGTTAAAAAGAAACTCATATCACCTTTTGTAATAACAAATACAGCCCCTATAAAAGCGATAATCATGCTCGTTATCATATACTTTTTCGGTTTTACACGCTTATATCCCCATAGGATACAAATAGAAATCATCGGCATAAGTGCTTCCATAATGGAGGCTACCATCACGCCTGATTTTCCCATTAACATTTGACCTAAAAATATAAGTACATTATATACAGTAAACGCCATCGTTCCGAAAAAGACGAGTAACTTTCCTCTTCCTTCTAAACGAAATGCCTGTTTCCCTTCTTTCATTAACAACAATATAATCAGCATTATCGCCACCGCTCCATAGCGAATAAGCGAAAAGTAAAATGGATCTATGTATTCTAACGCATGATCAGCAACTGGAAACATTGCTCCCCATGACATACTTGCAATTAAACACGCTAAAGCGCCTATTATCATTTGACCTTTTCTCACCGCAATCCCCCACTTCTTTCTATTTGCACAAAGAGAATTGTAAAAGAAAAAATATATCACGTAAAATGATTCAAAATGATGTTAACTATCATTTATAATGATAGTTAACATCAAGGAGGATCGTATTATGGAATTAAGAGATTTACAAATCTTCCAGAGCGTTGCTGACCAAGGTAGTGTAAGTAGTGCAGCAAAGGAATTAAATTACGTACAATCAAATGTAACAACGCGTATTAAACAACTGGAGAACGAGCTGAAAACACCGCTCTTTTATCGTCATAAACGAGGCATGACTTTAACAGCTGAAGGAAGAAAAATGCTCGTTTATGTTAATAAAATTTTGCAAGATGTTGAGGAGCTAAAACAAGTATTTTTAGATAGTGAAACACCCTCTGGCATATTAAAAATCGGTACTGTCGAAACAGTAAGTACATTACCTACCATTTTATCTTCTTACTACAAAAGCTATCCGAACGTCGATTTATCATTACAAGCAGGTCTAACAGAAGAATTAATTAGAGAAGTACTCGATCATCAACTAGATGGCGCCTTTATATCAGGGCCAATAAAACATCCCCTTATTGAACAATATGATGTTAGTACAGAGAAATTAATGCTTGTAACACAAAATAAAGCTTTTCATATAGAAGAATTTACAACAACGCCTCTACTCGTTTTTAACCAAGGTTGTGGATACCGTTCCAAACTAGAACGATGGCTGAAAGACGAAGGTTTGCTACCAAAAAGAATTATGGAATTTAATATATTAGAGACTATATTAAACAGTGTTGCACTGGGCCTTGGAATTACGCTCGTACCACAGTCTGCTGTCCACCACCTTTCTAAAGCAGGGAAAGTACATTGTCATGCAATCCCTGAAAAATACGGCAGTATTTCAACGGTTTTCATACGCCGCAAGGATAGCTATATGACAAATTCAATGCGTAGCTTTTTAAAAACAATCGAAGAGCACCACCACATTAATATGCTTTAAAAGACATTCTTACACGAATGTCTTTTTTTCTTACAAAAGTGTAAGTCTTCCGTAAGCTAATTCGATAGTTGCAGGCGATCATATTTCCTATAATTAAGATATAAAGCAGGGCAACAACAATTCGAAAAGGAGCGGATACGCATGATGAACAAAATGAAATCAAACAAATTTTTAAATACAATGGGCATGGTGCTATCCGCACTTGTCGATGCAAAAGCTGTTGCAACTACATTAAACAAATAAGGAGAGATTATAATGAACAACATTACATTTAACAAATCAGACTTTATCGGACTTGCAAGTGGAGCGACTCTTCTTACAGCTTTCATTTACACACTTGCTAAAGGTCTTGTTTAACACTTTGTTTCCCCAAACCCCTTTATATATAGAAAAAGCTGCTCGTCTTATAGACAAGCAGCTTTTTAGTTTGTCCCGCTTTAATGGGCAGTAAGACCCCCACCTCAAAATTCAGCGAAAGCAAAGAAGTTAGGTGGGGGTCGGGCTGCCCATAAAAGTCCGATTGGTGAGGGCTGATAATCAGTGGGGGATGAAGCCCCCCCACTGATTAAAGTTTCACTTTATTTCATATATAATTTGACCTGTTTTCGTCATATCATATCCACCAATCGCTTTTAGTTCATTATGAAATTCTTCCGATTGCAGAATGTCTTTCACAACTTCGATCAGCTCTTCATTTTCTTTATTCTTCAAAATCACTAAATCATACTGTTCTTTCATGATTGGAACAAAGTCTACATTTACAATTTGCGAAAACTTTTCTGATCCTACTCCGACGTCAGCTTTTCCATTCGCGACTTGCGTGGCAACACCAAGATGGTTCGATTCTTCCCATTCATATCCACTAATACGTTCTTTATTTAAATTTTGAATGCGCAATTGTTCATCGACTAACACCCTAATACCAGAACCCTTTTCTCGATTTATAAATCGTATAGATGATTGAGATAAATCAGCCCATGTTTTTATATTTTTAGGATTCCCCTTTTGCACATAAAACCCAACGTTCCTCGCTAATAAGTTAATCATAATACATGGCTGTCCTACTAAAATGCGTTTTACATAAGGAATATTATATGTACCCGTTTCGCCATCAAACAAATGCAAGCTAACGATACTTCCTTCTCCTTGATACATTTTTACTAGGCTCGTTAAACTACCTTGATATGCCCTTAATATAGTTGAACTTGGCAGGCGATTTTCTATACGTTTTGCCAACATGTCTAACGTTAGTTCTTGTCCGCTAATAATACATGTATTCGAGATACTATTACTGTCATTCTTTACAGGAGTAACTTGTACGTTACCTGTTTTCATTTGCTTAATATATTGTTCTAAATCTGCTGCATCAATGCGCATCTGTCTACCAATTCTATAAGAAGGCAGTTCTCCTTTTTTAATTAAATCGTATACAGTTAATTTTGATACTTTTAATCGCTTCGCTACTTCTTCCGTTGTGTAGGAATGATGATCCATAGACGATTCCTCACTTTCTTTCTTCATTGTAACAAAGAAAAGAATATTTCTCCTATATTTTAAAAATAACTACATCGTTCAAATTATATTCAATTATAATTAGTTATAATTAGTTATAATTATTTATAATTAATTATGTCAAAACGAAAGGGGATTTTTTATGAATAAGTTTACATCACAATCCATCGGGGCACTTATCCTTTCTTTTCTTCTTATATTTAGTGTTGCATGTACAAGCGGAGAGAAGAAAGAGAAATCAACCGCTAAAGAAGGAAAAACAGTTGAACTTACTATATCAGCAGCTGCAAGCTTACAAGATGCGCTAAAAGAAATTGAAACAAAATATAAAGAAAAAGAACCTAATATTAAACTTTCTTTTAACTTCGGCGCTTCTGGTGCACTTCAACAACAAATCGAACAAGGTGCACCTGCTGATTTATTCTTCTCAGCAGCCGAAGATAAATTCCAAACTCTCGTTAAAAAAGGGTTCATTAATGAACAAGAGGGGAAAAATCTCCTTGGAAACGAACTCGTTCTAGTCGTCCCAAAAGATAGTTCTCTTACAAAAATTCAAGATTTAAAAGATGAAAAAATAAAAAAAATCGCACTTGGTACACCTGAATCTGTACCTGCGGGAAAATACGCAAAAGCTTCTCTCACACATGAAAATCTTTGGAATGACATTCAAAATAAAGTCGTATTTACAAAAGATGTTCGCCAAGTGTTAACATATGTAGAAACAGGTAATGTTGATGCTGGTATTGTATACAAAACAGATGCTCTTATTTCAAACAAAGTAAAAATTGGTGAGACAGCAGCGGATACTTCTCACGAGCCAATTCACTATCCTTTAGGTATTATAAAAGAATCTAAACACAAGAAAGAGGCGACTTCATTTTATGAGTATTTGCAGTCAAAAGATGCACAATCTATCTTTAAAAAATACGGATTTACAGTCCTATCATAATTGCCATGAGCTTTGATACTATTTTATCACCAATCTTTCTATCTTTACGAGTAGCTGCATGTGCCACCATTATCGTTACCATTTTAGGAACGATAATCGGACGAGCGCTAGCACGCTCCTCATGGAGATATAAAGTAATATTAGAAACTATTTTCTTACTACCAATGGTACTTCCGCCAACTGTAATCGGCTTTTTTCTCATTATCATTTTTGGAAATAACAGTCCTATTGGAACGTGGATAGAATCAATATTTCAGCAATCTATTATGTTCACATCTACTGCTGCTATCATTGCTTCTACAGTTGTTGCATTTCCGCTTATGTACCAATCAGCAAAAACAGGATTTTCTATCGCGAATGTACAAATTGAAGAAAGTGCTCGTGACCTTGGTGCAAGTGAATATCAAGTTTTTCTACACGTCACACTTCCGCTTGCATTTCCTGCCTTACTAAGTGGAATGATTTTGAGCTTTGTTCGTGCGCTTGGTGAGTTTGGTGCTACGCTCATGTTTGCCGGAAACATTCCTGGTAAAACACAAACTATCCCAACTGCCATTTACATGGCGATTGATGCAAGTAATATGCAGCTCGCCTGGACACTAGTAGTTATCACTATTAGTATGTCCCTCCTATTTTTGCTATGTATTCAGCTTATTAATAAAAGAATTACTAACTCTTAAGGCAGCTCTTTTTGAAGCTGCTTTTTTATTTCTTAGGAAATAAAAATATACCACCGGGAAATAACTGAATTTTAAATTTTATTTAAATATACATTCTATTTGAATTTACTTTCTAAAATAGGCAATTTCCTGTTATTATATGGAGGTGTTTGAAAAAATGAAGAAATGAAAACGCATTTATATCGTGAATTCTTCATCCTGTTTTAGCGATCGGTAATCTTCTACTCTAGTAGTGGGGCATTACCGATCGTTAGAACGATATGTAATTATATTGGTATAGCAAAACGAAGGGAGTCTTGTAATGGACATTTTATTAGCGCTTCTTCCTGCAATTGCATGGGGAAACATCTTATTAGTAAGCGTAAAAATGGGCGGTGGTGCATATAGCCAAACGGTAGGTATGACAATCGGTGCTCTATTCTTCGCAACAATTATGTATGTATTTACTCAACCAGCTTTAACAATGACAATCTTGATTGTTGGTTTTATTTCAGGTTTATTCTGGGCTTTAGGACAAGTAAACCAATTAAAAACAGTTGAAAAACTAGGCGTTTCAACTACTGTAACAATTTCTACTGGTATGCAACTTGTTGCAACTTCTATCTTTGGGGTTATCGCTTTCCGTGAGTGGACTACTACTACAACGATCATTCTGGGAACGATTGCAATCCTATTAATCGTAGTTGGTGTTGTATTCACATCATTAGATGATAAAGAAAATGCTCAGCCACCAGGACAATTGAAAAAGGGACTTCTTACTTTAATTGTTTCTACTTTTGGCTATCTTGTATATGTAATTATTATTCGTTGGTATAACATCGATGGTTGGTCTGCTATTTTACCACAAGCAGTTGGTATGTTTGTTGGTGCGGTTGTACTGACATCTAAACATAAACCATTTAACAAATATGCAATCCGTAACGCTTTATCTGGTTTACTATGGGGAACTGGAAACTTATTCTTACTTCTTTCATTACCACGTGTCGGAGTAGCAACAAGCTTCCCATTATCTCAAACTGGAATCGTTATCTCAACATTTGGTGCGATTGTCTTCTTAGGCGAAAAGAAAACGAAACGTCAATTGATCTTTATTGCACTAGGTAGTGTTTTAATTATCGGCGGCGCTGTATTACTTGGTATGACAAAAGCATAAACTTATAATCTATTAGTAAACCCCTGAGGCACATATGCTTCAGGGGTTTTTAATTCTAATTATTTTCTAGATATAATTATTTGTATGTTTTTGGCCCTTATAATTATTCTTCCACTCTAGCAAACCCGCTACACATATAAAGAGATTAATAACAGCTAATATTAGCATAACATATAACCCAGTGGAGATATAAATTGAAATACTAACTACATTATATAAAATCCATAAATGCCAGTTTTCTAGGATTTTTCGACTTAGCATAAATTGAGCTACTAATCCTAGTACAGCATTTAAAGCGTCTAAATATGGACTTGTTGATTCTAAGTAATGGACTTGATAATACCCCCAACCAATCCATGCAACTAAAATAAAGATTATATAAAAAATCCAACCTTGCAAATCTAAACGAACTGTTGCTTTTACCTCTTCCTCCCCACTACGTGCAATCCAATGATACCAACCATATACATTAAATATAAATTGAAAACCTGCCAATACTGCCATTGCATATAAACCTTGTGTAATAAAAATATACAGAAATACCGCAACGGTAATCATACCGAATAAAAAGTTGGATACTTTTTCTCTTGCTAATAGCCAAACATTAATAATTCCCATGACCGATGCAAAGATTTCAATATAGCTCGATTGAATATACAATCCAACCAATACACAAATAATACTAGTAATGAGTAAAAAGAGCGGACTTCTAATCATAATCATCTCTCCCCAGATGTGTAATAAATTCCCTATCACTAGTATAAGGAATCACTCTCCCCTTCACCATTAATTTCCTACTTTTCATTATCTATTCCATCTACAATAAGCCTTTTCTTTTTACAAAATTCTCTTAAAAATGGTATCGTTTTTTATAACATATCTCCACTAGAAAGGAATAGAGGATATGCTAACTAAACATCGAATTCTATTTATTGGTGCTGGTCGTATGGCAGAAGCTATATTTTCCGGATTACTTAAAACAAGCAAAGAATACATCGAAGAAATTATCGTTTCTAACCGAAGCAACGTAGAAAAACTGGAACAATTACAAGCGCGATATAATGTGTCTACTACAACAGATTGGAAGCAGCATGTTACATTTGTTGATACGATTGTTTTAGCAATGCCGCCTTCTGCACATGAAGAATTATTAGCAGAATTATCTCCTTTACTATCGAATCAACTTGTCGTAACGGTAGCTGCCGGCATCGGCCCATCTTATTTAGAAGAAAGACTTCCTAAAGGAACGCCTGTTGCTTGGATTATGCCAAATACAGCTGCTGAAATTGGTAAGTCTATCTCCTTATACACGATGGGACAATTCGTAAACGAGACTGATCAAGAAACCCTGCAATTGCTTTTAGGGGGCATTGGTACTTCGCAACTTTGTACCGAGGAAGAAGTTCATCAACTTACTGCAGTTACTGGAAGTGCACCAGCCTTCCTTTATTACTTTGCTGAAAGTTTAATTGAAGCAACAAAAAGTTATGGAGTCGATGAAGCAACCGCAAAACACCTTGTCATTCAAATGATTTCTGGCTCTGCTTCTATGCTTGAACAAACACAAGATCCAGCTAACCTCCGTGAACAAGTAACAACGCCAGGTGGTTCCACAGCTGAAGGTCTCAAAGCTTTATATGAATATAATTTTTCAGAGGCAATTCAAAAAGCAGTAGAAGCGACAAACAAAAAAGCTAGGGGGGAAATAATATGAGTTTAACAAGTTTAAAAGACTATACAACATTACATAACGGTGTAAAAATGCCTTGGTTCGGCTTAGGTGTTTTTAAAGTAGAAGATGGTTCAGAAGTAATCGAGTCTGTGAAAGCAGCAATTAAAAATGGCTACCGCAGTATAGATACTGCAGCAATTTATCAAAATGAAGAAGGCGTTGGCCAAGCAATCCGTGAATCAGGTGTTTCACGTGAAGAATTATTTATTACATCAAAAGTATGGAATAGCGATCAAGGGTATGAAACAACACTTCAAGCATTTGAAACTACATTAGAAAAATTAGGACTAGAGTATTTAGATTTATATTTAGTACATTGGCCTGTAAAAGGGAAATATACTGAATCATGGAAAGCGTTAGAAAAACTTTATAAAGACGGCCGTGTTCGTGCAATTGGCGTGAGTAATTTCCATATTCACCACTTACAAGACGTATTTGAAATTGCTGAAATTAAGCCAATGGTCAATCAAGTGGAATACCACCCACGTCTAGCACAAGAAGAGTTGCACGCTTTCTGTAAAGAACATAATATCCAGCTTGAAGCTTGGTCACCGTTAATGCAAGGACAACTACTAGATAATCCAACGTTGCAAGAAATTGCGACAAAATATAATAAATCAACTGCGCAAATTATTTTACGCTGGGATTTACAAAACGAAGTTGTAACAATTCCTAAATCAATTAAAGAACATCGTATTATTGAAAATGCAAACATCTTCGACTTTGAATTAAGTGCTGATGATATGAAAGCAATTCAAGCTTTAAATGAAGATCGTCGCGTTGGTCCAGATCCAGATAACTTTAACTTCTAGTAGAAAAACCACTGCCATATGCAGTGGTTTTTCATTTGAGAAAACTGAAAATTTAAACTATATTTCATTCAGTTGACACTTCATCATCCAAGGTGTAAGATTTTGAATTATCAAAGAAACACAAAAATTAATAAAGTTTATTCGTTTACTCATTGTATCAAGAGAGGTGGAGGGACTGGCCCTTTGAAACCTCGGCAGCAGGTTCATTTTTGAATACTGTGCCACTTCCTGCAAGCTTTATAGCTTGAAAGATAGAATGAGGGACTTCGTTTATATACGGGTGCATAACTTGTACGTAAAAATCCCTCTTTCTCAATATGAAAAGAGGGATTTTTTATTTTTCATTTCCCTCATCATCATCCAAACTTAATTATTTAGGAGGAAAATCAAATGAAAAAGAAGTTTGTACCCGGTATTGCATCAGTTGTAGGAGTAAGTATTTTATTAACTGGTTGCGGTAGTTATAAAAACGAAGCAAGCGGAGCAAATGCAAAAGACGAGGCACCTAGCAAACAGGTTTTAAACTTATCTTCACCTACTGAAATACGAACAATGGATACGGCTCGTGCTACAGACACTGATTCTGGCCAAATAATGAGAAACGTATTTGAAGGCTTGTATAATCTTGGTGAAGGTAATAAACCTGTCCCTGGTGTTGCAAAATCTCATGAAGTAAGTGGCGATAAAACGAAATACACATTCCACCTGCGAGATTCAAAATGGTCAAACGGTACTCCTGTTACAGCGAAAGATTTTGTCTTCGCTTGGCAAAGAGCTGTCGATCCAGCAACAGCCTCTGAATATGCATTTCTATTCTTTGATATTAAAAATGCAACAAAAATTAACAACAAAGAACTTCCAGCCGACCAACTTGGTGTAAAAGCAGTTGATGACCATACATTTGAGGTAGAATTAGAACGCCCTGTTCCATATTTTATTAGCTTAACAGCGTTCCCAACATTTCTACCAATTAACGAGGAATTCTTTAAAAAACAAGGTGATAAGTACGCTTTAGAAGACAATACAATCTTGTACAACGGCGCTTTTACACTAAGCGATTGGAAGCATGAACAAAGCTTTAAATTCAAGAAAAACCCTACCTATTGGGATAAAGATACTGTCAAACTAGAGGAAATCAATTTTAACGTCGTAAAAGAAAAATCAACAGAAGTAAACCTATTCGAATCAAAACAATTAGACCGTATAAAATTAACATCCGACTTCGTTGATAAATATAAAAAAGATGCGAACTTTAAAGAACGCCCGAACGTAGGCGTACAATTTTTACGTATGAATCAACAAAACAAAGTACTACAAAACGTGTCTGCACGCCAAGCAATCGATCAAACAATTGATCGAAAATCCTTTGTAAATACGTTATTAAATGATGGCTCTACACCAACCTTTGGTCTCGTTCCAAAAAACTTTGCAAAAGGGCCTGATGGAAAAGACTTCCGTACTATAAACGGGGATTTAACTAAAGTTGATACAAAATCTGCACAAGAGTTATGGAAAAAGGCAAAACAAGAGCTTGGTTCTGAAAAAATAACATTAGAATTATTAACAAGTGATGCTGACCTTGATAAGAAAACTGGTGAGTTCTTAAAAGGACAACTAGAAAAGAATTTAGATGGATTAACAGTAAATGTGAAACCACAACCACGTAAACAACAAGTTTCACTTTTATTAAAAGGTGACTATGAAATTGGTATTGATGGCTGGAGCCCTGACTTTGCTGATCCAATTACATTCCTTGAATTGTTTACAACGAATAATCCATACAACTTAGATCATTACTCTAATAAGGAATTCGATAAAACAATTGAAAAGGTTAAAACGACTTTAGCTGGTGATGAAAAAGCTCGATGGGAAGCATTACTAGCATCCGAGAAAATATTATTTAAAGACTCTGTTATCGCTCCTCTTTACCAGAAAGGCGAATCTTATTTAGAACGTTCTTATGTGAAAGGAATTGTGCAAGTAGACTTTGCAGGTCAATTAAACTTCAAATGGGCACAAATTGAAAAATAAAGTGAAACTTTAATCAGCCCCAACCAATCGGGCTTTTACGGGCAGTTGATCTCCCACCTAACTTCTTTGCTTCCGCTGAATTTTGAGGTGAGGATCTTACTGCCCGTTAATGCGGGATAAAAGGCAAGCTGAATCGATGTTTTTCTATCTATAGTAATTATTTTATTGAAAAAATGTATTAAAAGCGGATTCTCAATAAGAGGAAATCCGCTTTTTTAATATATTATTTTAAAAAATTAATGCTCAACTTTTTATTATTGACATATAGTTCTTTCCAGTGTTAATATTCTAAATAATCAAAGAAACAAAATATTTCACCATCATAATATAACGTCTACTACGTTGAAACATATAACGATAGATTATAGTTCAACATGTATATACATATAGAACACCTGATTACCTACATGTACACATTTATAATAGGTTTTCTCTTCTTCTATAAATACACTTTAAGACATGGACATTATGACGTTACGAACAACACATTTAGGGAGGAACGAACAATGAAGAAAAAAGTTGTACCTGTTGTTGCATCTGTTTTAGGGGCAAGTCTATTACTAACTGCTTGCGGGGGAAATAAAGATAACGCAAGCGGAGCGAAAGCAAATGATAAAGCACCTGATAAACAGGCAATTAACTTATCATTTGCTTCAGAAATTCCAACAATGGATGTTGCAAAAGCAACGGATGGGGAATCCATGAACGTAATGCGTAATGTTTTTGAAGGGTTATATGCAATGGGAGAAGATAATAAACCGATTCCTGGTGTCGCTGAGTCGGTTGACGTTAGTCCCGATAAAACGAAATATACATTCCATCTGCGTGATTCAAAATGGTCAAACGGGACTCCTGTTACAGCAAAAGACTTTGTCTTCGCTTGGCAACGTGCCGTAAACCCTGATACAGCAGCTGAATATGCATTCTTATTCTTCGATATAAAGAATGCGAAACAAATAAACCAAAAACAATTGCCGATTGATCAACTAGGGGTCAAAGCTATTGATGACAAAACATTAGAAGTACAACTAGATCGTCCTGTTCCCTACTTCTTAAGTTTAACGACATTCTCAACATTCTTACCAATTAATGAAGAGTACTTAAAGTCTCAAGGCGATAAATACGGTTTAGAAACAAATCATTTAATTTACAACGGTGCCTTCACATTAGATAACTGGAAACACGAGCAAAGCTTCCAACTGAAGAAGAATCCTAACTATTGGGATGCTAAAACGGTGAAATTAGAAGAAATCAACTTCAATGTCGTTAAAGATAAGTCTACAGAAGTTAATTTATATGATTCAGGACAAATTGATCGCGTTGCTTTAACTGCGGAGTTTGTTGATAAATATAAGAGCGATCCAAACTTCAAAGAACGCGCTGAAGTTGGCATTCAATTTTTACGACTCAATCAAAAAAATGAAACATTAAAAAATCAACATGCACGCCTTGCTATTAACGGAGCAATGAATAAGAAAGCATACGTAGAAACAATTTTAAATAACGGCGCTGTTGCAGCTGAAGGAATGGTTCCTGCGAAATTTGCAAAAAGTCCTGATGGCAACGACTTCCGTAAAGAAAATGGAAATCTAGTGAAAGATGATGTGAAAACAGCGAAAGAAAACTGGAAAAAAGCGAAGCAAGAACTGGGTACTGACAAAGTAACAATTGAACTCCTAACAAGTGATAATGCTTTAGCTAAAAAGACTGGTGAATATTTAAAAGGTGAACTAGAAAAGAACTTAGATGGATTAACAGTGAATTTAAAACCACAACCACGTAAACAACAGTTAAAACTACTGTTAAGTGGTGACTATGAAATCGGTATTGATGGCTGGGGCCCTGACTTCGCTGATCCAATTACATTCTTAGATTTATTTACAACAGATAGTGCTTACAACTTCGATAAATACTCTAACAAAGAGTACGATGAGCTAATTCATAAAGTAAAAACAGATTTAGCTGGTGATGAAAAAGCTCGCTGGGAAGCAATGAAGCAAGCTGAAAAAATTCTATTACAAGACGGTGCTGTCGCTCCTTTATACCAACAAGGTCGTTCTTACTTACAACGCGGATTTATTAAAGGACTTGTAACAACTGACTTCGGTGGTGAGTTTAACTACAAGTGGACAGAAGTTGCAAAATAATAAGTGCTAATAAAAAGGTATCCCACCGAGGATACCTTTTTATTTTATGCTTCTTTAACTACAGAGCTTCTTCTTCCCTTTACCATTCCTTTTATGGCTAAAGTCATCACTGCTACTGATTGTGTAACCAATACAATAACTAATAACGAAATAATATTTCTCTCTAAATTAACTCCTCCAAATATTATTGTATAATAGCCATTCGCTGCATATGTTGCAGGAAATAATCCGCCGATTGTTTGATATGTTTTAGAAAGCATTTCAGTACCTCCTCACAACTTCAATTTACCATATACATACAAATCGTTTTTGATTTAAATTGCGGATTAGTCCTTATGACTACAGAATAATAATTTATTTTTAACACATACATAATTACATGATTTTGGGAAAAACTTGTATAGAACGAATTTACATAAGGAGGAATTTATAATGAGAACTCTACTATCAGTTTTATTAGCTCTTATGCTAGTACCTGCATTAACAGGATGTAAAGCTCCTGCAAAAGAAGATACAACTTCTAATAAAAAGACGACTGAAGAAGCAAAAAACGAGGCTCCTGCAGATTTAAAACTAAACTTCAATGAATTCGATTTAAAGGCAGACTACCAAGATACAAAGAAAGACTACGAAGCAGACTATAAAAATGTAGCAGCTGATAAGAAAATGGAAGCAAAAATTGAAGATCATAAAGCAGATGTAAAATTAACAGGAGACGAGGCTATCACAAAATTAAGCCCACTTCTACAAGAATTAAAATTTGATAAAGATACTGCTGACCAAGAAGTAATCGATCAAGTAGTGAACGTGTTCAAACTTGATAAAGACTATCAAAAATTTGATTTAGAAGTTGTCTTCTCTGATGGAACGAAAAAAGAATATAAAAGAGAAATAAAATAAAGAAGTAGGCAGTTGCCTACTTCTTTATTTTTGCATATCTTAAATCTGGTTTAGATCCAACATAATATTGAAGTCCAGATACCGTTTGTTTTTGTAAATAGGAATCCGACGGGAATATAATTGGAATTAATGGTGAATCTGTAAACATAATATCTTCCGCTTTATGCAATAAGTCAAAACGCTTATCTTCATTTTGTTCAACTTCTGCTTCCTTCACTAAAGCATCAAATTCTTTATTATGCCATTTTGCATAATTGTTTGGACCATCACCTGCATATAAATCTAATTTAGTAATTGGGTCTAATAGAGAACCGCCCCATCCCATATAAGCTAATTGGAAATCACTTTGCTTATATGTGTCGATATAACTCTTCCACTCTTTATTTTCTAATTTAATATCTACGCCAAGGTTTTTCTTAAACATTTCTTGCATTGCTTCTGCTACTTTTTTATGTTGTGTATCTGTAGTGAACTTTAATGTTACTTCAGGTAATGTAGACCAGCCTTGTTCTTTCATGCCTTCTTCTAATAATTTTTTCGCTTCTGCTGGATCAAATTTAACGTAACCACCTTTTTCTTTACGGAAATCACGCCCACTTTGTGTTTTTGCTCCTTCTGGAACGAATGCATTTGCTTCTTGTGCATTGTTTTTATACAGTTTTTCAACAATAAACTTACGATCAACTGCTAATGAGAATGCTTTACGTACCTTTGCATTTGTGAACGGCTCTTTTTCTACGTTAAACGAATAAATATAAGATGAGAATCCTGCAACACGCTTGTATTCTTTATTTCCTTTTTCTTTCTCAATCATCTCTTGTGGTAAACCACTTAGTAAATCTAATTCTTTTGATTTGTATAATTGGTACGCTGTTTTAGAATCTGGAATAATACGAAACTCAATTTCTTTTAATGTTACCTTTTTATCATAGTATTCTTTATTTTTTTGTACTGTAATAGCCTGATTGTGCTTCCATTCTTTTAATGTGAATGGTCCGTTCGTAATTAACTCTTTTGGATCTGTTTTTAATTTATTATTATCATCAATTGATTTTTTAGATAATGGAATGAATAATGAGCTTGCTAATTTTTGTTTAATGGAAGACACTGGGTGCTCAAGTGTTACCTTTAATGTTTGAGGATCAATGACTTGAATGCCAACTTGTCCTTCTTCACCTTTTCCAGTATTGTATGCCTCTGCCCCTTTAATAAAATACATTTCTGTCGCATTCATAGAACCCGTTTTCGGATTTAATAATCGCTTCCATGCAAATTCAAAATCATTTGCTGTAATAGCAGAACCATCTGACCATTTAATATCTTTCTTTAAATGAATTGTATACTCAGTTCCATCAGCATTTACTTCTTCTTTCTCTGCTAATTCATTTTGATATTTCCCATCACTATCTTGCGTATATAAGCTTGAGAATAAATGTCCAATTACATAACCTGAAGTACTATCTGTCGCAATAGCGGAATCAAGTGTATATGGATCGCTACCAATATTCGTTACTAATCGATCTCCTTCTCCCTTACCAGCACTCGCCTTTTGCGTCTCTTTCTTACCGCAAGCGACAGAAGTAATTGCTAAAACAGTCATAATGACAAACAGTAAAAACTTCTTCATCCTACATTCTCCTTTAACCTGAAATTTTTGGTGTTGATGCCAACAGTGTTTTTGTATAAGAATGTTGTGGATTACGGAATACTTCGTCCGTAGTTCCAAATTCAACAAGTTCTCCTTTATATAAGACAGCTACTTTTTCACATAAATAGTGAACCATCGGTAAATCGTGTGCGATGAATAAATATGTATAACCTTGTTCCTTTTGGATTTTTTGCAGCAGATGTACAATTTGAATTTGCAATGAAACATCTAACGCTGAAATTGGTTCATCAAGAATTAATACTTCTGGCTCACACAATAACGCTCTTGCAATAGCAATTCGTTGACGTTGTCCTCCGCTAAATTCGTGCGGATAGCGATCAATATATCGTCTATCTAATCCCACACGTTCTAGCGCATCACCTGCTACTTTATCCTTTAATCCTTTATCACCTAAACCGAATGAAATATAACCTTCCGTTACGCTATCGCGTACTTTCCAGCGCGGATTTAATGCTGCTGTGGAATCTTGAAAAATAAACTGTACTTTCTGTAAGAAATCACGTTTATGAGCTGCCTTCAACTTGTGAACGACTTGACCGTTATAATCAATTTCACCAGACGTTGGGCTCTCAATCCCAGCTATGAGCTTACCAAGTGTTGTTTTTCCTGAACCACTTTCTCCAATAATTCCAAGCGTTGTGCCTTTCGGGATCACAAGTGATATGTCTTTTAACGCTGCGATTTCTTTATTTTTACTTCCATACGTTTTCGTTACTTGCTTTACAGTAATTAAATCTGTCGTCATGAAGCATTCACCTTCTCTTTTGATTTCGCTTTATTATGCTCCAGAACATGTTGCCAGCAATGTGAACTATGCTCCTTGGAATATGTTGTTCTCTCTGGGAAACGATGAATACATTCTTTTATCGCTACTGGACAACGATTTACAAAAGGACAACCAAAGCTATTTAACGTCTCAATGGAAGGTGTCGTCCCTTCTATTGCACGTAATACTTTTTCGGAATCATCCATATTGGGAATTGCTTGTAATAAGCTTTTTGTGTATGGATGTTTAGGGGAACCTATCACTTCCTCTATCGTTCCTTTTTCAACAACACGTCCTCCATACATCACAACTACTCGATCCGCTACTTCACGTACAAGTGCTAAATCGTGCGTAATTAGTAAAATACTCGTATTTTGCTTTTCCTTTCTTTCCTTTAATAACTCCATAATTTGCTTTTGAATTGTTACATCTAATGCTGTCGTAGGTTCATCCGCAATAACGAGTTTTGGGTGGCAAGCAAATGCGATTGCTAAACAAATACGTTGCCTCATACCTCCGCTTAATTGATGTGGGTACTGTTCAAAGCGTTTCTCTGCTTCATGTATCCCTAAATCATTTAATAAGTTAATCGCAATTTCTTTTGCTTCTTTTTTCGATTTCTTTTCGTGTTGCAAAATCACCTCTGTAATTTGCCTTCCCACCTTCATCGTCGGATTTAAAGATGAAAGTGGATCTTGAAAGATAAAAGAAATATCTTTCCCACGAATTTGATTCCATTCTGATTCTTGTAGATTCGTTAATGCCTTTGATTCAAAAGATATATTTCCATCATCAATTTGAATTGATTCTTGATTTAAGCCGATAATAGATTGTGCTGTAACACTTTTCCCTGAGCCACTTTCTCCTACAAGTGCAACTATTTCACCTTCGCTAACAGAAAAGGAAACATGCTTCACAATTGCTTGTTTACTATTCTCTTTTTCAACGGCTAACGTTACGTTTTCTAAAGATAAGAGCTGTCCCATGTTTTTTCTCCTTTCGATTCTGTTTTACGATTTTTGGATCAATTGCATCTTGTAAACCATCACCAATCGCATTAAATGCGAACATAATGAGCGCAATCATGATTGCTGGGAAGAATAGCTGCCACCATTCCCCGCTTAGTAATGTCCCAAGTGCATCATTCGTCATCGTCCCCCAGCTTGCTGCCGGTGATTGCACTCCTAGTCCGATAAAGCTTAAAAATGATTCTGAGAAAATAGCTGCTGGAATTGTAAATGATAAATTTACGATAATAATGCCTGTTAAGTTCGGAATTAAGTGCCCGTATATAATTTTCATATGTGATGTACCTAATCGCTCCGCTGCAATAACAAACTCTCTTTGTTTTAAAGATAAGACTTGCGCCCTAACGAGACGTGCCATACCAATCCATCCTGTTAATGCAAGGGCGATGATAATGGTAAAAAGACCTGGTTTCATAACAATTAATAGTAAAATAACAATTAACAAATACGGGATACCGTATAATACTTCGATTCCTCGTATAATCCACTCATCAATTAATGTCCCAAGGCGATTGCGCCCTCTCACATATCCACTAAATCCTCCAATTAGCACACCAAGTCCTATATCAAGAGCAGCTGCCACTAATCCAACTGTTAATGAAATTTTCCCGCCAGCCCAAGTACGTGCCCATATATCTCTTCCCAAATCATCTGTTCCGAACCAATGCTCACTACTAGGTGGTAAGTTTGTCGCCTCTTTTACTTGTTCACTCGCAGTAAATGGCGTTAAACTTTCACCAACAAGTGAAAAAACAATAATGAGTAATAACGTCACTGATCCTAAAACTGCGATTGGATTCGATACAAACTTACGAAACACTTCTTTCTTTCGGCTAATCTTTTGCTGATCTTTATTTATTGTTAATTCTTTTTTCTCTTCATTTGTTAATAACTGGTCATTAATTTCATAAGCCCCCATCTAAACATCTCCCTCCCTACGTAATAGAACGAATACGCGGATCAACAATACGATGAATAATATCTGTAATAAAAATACATACAATTAAAAGTGCACTATAAAAAATGGTTGTTCCCATAATCACTGGATAATCTCGATTAAAAATACTATCTACAAAATATTTTCCGAGACCAGGAATTGAAAAAATCTTTTCAATAACGAAAGTACCTGTTAAAAGTCCCGCCATTAACGGTCCAACAAATGTAAGTACCGGAACAATTGCATTTCGAAGAGCATGTCTTATAATAATTTTCTTAATCGGTATACCTTTCGCTCTCGCTAACTTAATATAATCACTCTGCAAAACTTCAATCATATTAGAGCGAACAAATCTTGTAATCACTGCTATTGGTCCTAACGCTAATGCAAAGGATGGCAATACCGTATGTTCAAATGTACCCCAAGAGGCTACTGGTAAGAGCTCGAATTGAATAGCGAATACTTGTATAAATAGTGGTGCTAAAATAAAGCTCGGAATAGAAATACCGAGGATGGCAAGTAAACTTACACCGTAATCAATTACCTTCCCATGATAGAGAGCAGCAAATGTACCTGCAGCAATTCCGACTAGCAATGAAATAATAAGTGCTTGTAAACCAATAATTGCTGATGGACCAAAACCAGTTGTTATAATTTCTGATACACCTTGCCCGGTTGATTGAACAGATTCACCAAAATCAAAATGAACTACGCCGTCTAAATAAGCAACATATTGATTCCATAACGGTTCATCAAGGTGATACTTCGCTCTCATGTTTTGAATCACTTCTTCAGGAAAGATTTTTGCATCTGATGAAAATGGATCCCCCGGAATAATATGCATAATTAGAAATGTCACCGTCGTAATAACCCATAGCGTGAACACCATAACTGATAATTTTTTAATTACATACACTCCAATAACCCCCTAAACACATATATTTACTTAGTTTTATGAACGTGCTTTTTCCATTACTCCCTTTCTCTTTTTAGAATACAAAAAGCCTTGATCTTAAAAAATAAGATCAAGGCTTAATAAACAAAGGCCTATCACTTATCTTTCAAGACTTGCTTGCTGGAATTAGCACGGTGTTCCTATTACAGAACCCGCTGCTGAGGTGTCATAGGGCCAGTCCCTCTACCTCTCTGGATAAGTAAATTGCTATATTATTATTTGGTTCAAATTGTATATTTCGAATTATAATTCTGAAAAAATGAAAAGTCAATCAAATTGGATATATTTAGAAAAATCAGTTTTTAATACTTTTATTTATCTATATCGTATTTCGCTTATAATAAAAAAAGATATGAAAGGAGTTATAAGATGGACCCCTTACTTCTAGCTACTATAGGATTACCCTTAACAATCGTTATACTTGTCATCATCGGCTTCTACAAACTCTTCATCAAAAAGAAAAGTATCACTTCTTTTTATACCCCTTTCGATAATATTACCGGGCAAACTATTTCCGAATTTCACGAAGAACAGAAGGTATTAGTATCCGAGGATGAAGATGGAGATGACAAGAAGAAAAAATAACCTTGCATAGGCAAGGTTATTTTTTCGTTTCTGCTTGAAAACGTTTATAGTATGTCGATGCTGTTGCAAAATTAATTTCTATATCACGAATCAACGATGAATCTTCTTCTTTAGCTAACTTCTGTAATTTTTTCATTGCTTGTTCCGATTCATTCAAGAAACCGACATATACCTCATGTTCTTGCTCTTTCGACTTCGGAACACGAATTTCTTTTCGTATATGATCAATATCTTCTAACATGCTCGTTGTTACCTTTTGCACATCTTCTTTATATGTAGCAGTCGTTATTTCCTTACCGCCCTTTTCTTTTGCCACTTCAAATAACTGCAGTGCGTTATTAATTTCTTTATTCATTTTCAAATCGTATTTTTCATGTACTGCACGGTATTCTTTCATTTCTTCTGTTTGTTCTGTAGATTGCTCTACCTTTTCTTTCGGTTCTTTCGTATCCTTATTTCCATTACATCCTGCTAGAAGAATCATACTTCCCATTACAGCAATACCCAAAACCTTCTTCATCTCTTCTTCTCCTTTTATCTACAGCTACTACTCATTATAGTTTCTTTTATCTCCACTTGTTATTATACCGAGAACATCCTACTTTTTACACTTAAGACGACATCGTAATATATATACCAACATGTTTGTCACAGTATCGTCACTTTATACAAATAACTTTTGCACTGCTTTACTACAGCACCTTACAAAACTATATGAGGTATTTCAAAGAAATGAAAAAAGAACTGATTCAAATATTCCCTTTGAATCAGTTCTTTTTTGTTAAGCCTCTAAATTTTGTCTTGCTTGCAGTTCAAACTGCTTTTCACTTCTTCTAGCCATAAATAAATAGCATAGTACCGCACCAATTTCACAAAGAGCTATTACAACACCCATCGGTAATGCCGTGTTGCTTCCACCTATACCTACTAGCGGTGCAACAAGCGCTCCTGAAATGAACTGTAATAAGCCTAATAAAGCTGATGCTGTTCCTGCAGCTTGTTTTTGATTTCTCATCGCTAATGAGAACCCAGTTGTTGAGACAACCCCAACACTTGATACGACAAGGAATAACGAGCATAAAACACCAATTAACCCTATTCCTAATAAGATTGTTAGTAGTAAAGATAAACCACCAACAGCTGCAATAACAATACCAGAGACAAATAATGTCTTCTCATTCACTTTCCCTGCTAAACGACCCGTAACCTGACTCGCAATAATAATACCGATACCGTTGATTGCAAAGAATAAACTAAATTGCTGTGGTGATGCTCCGTATATGTTCTGCAACACAAATGGTGAGCCCGAAATGTATGCAAACATTGCCGCCGTTACTAATCCTTGTGACAATGCATATCCCATAAACAAACGGTCCTTTAACAATTTTCCGTACGTCGCTAACGTCCCTGACAAACCGCCTGTTTCTCTTTCTTCAGGAGGTAATGTTTCACGTAATACGAAAGTAGCTGATATTAACATAAATACACTTATTGCTCCGAGAACGATAAAGACACCGCGCCACGTTGTAAACTGTAATAATTGTCCCCCAATAATCGGTGCCAAAATAGGTGCTGCTCCGTTTACTAACATAAGCAGTGAGAAGAATTTCGTCATTTCAGAACCTGAATACATGTCACGTACCATTGCACGTGATATAACAATACCGGCTGATCCTGAAGCTCCTTGTAGAAAGCGTAATAACACTAAAGTCCAAATAGATGGCGCAACAGCACAAAGTAAAGAAGAAGCAACATAAATAATAAGAGCAATAATAAGAGGTTTGCGTCTTCCGTAAATATCACTAATTGAGCCAACAAATAATTGTCCTACTGAAAGCCCAAGCAAACAAGCTGTTAATGTAAGCTGTGCTAGAGATGCACCTGTTTGCAAGTCATCCGTTAATTTCGGTAACGAAGGCAAATACATATCAATAGATAATGGTCCAATCGCCGTAAGTGTTCCTAATACAAGAATCATCCATAACCTGTTCATCTTTACAGGCTTATATATTTCCTGATTAACTTCATTCACTTTTTTCGTTCACCCTTTCCTATACATACTAAATCGTAACAATTATAGTTACAACATAAACATACGTCAAGTATAGCGCATTTTCCTGTTTAATTTTGTAAAAAAAGCGATAGAATCTCTATCGCTTTACTTGTTCAAATTACTATTTGTAAATTTGGATACGGAAGACATCGCCTCTCCTGTATCTAAATATGTGATTTGAATTGGATCTCCCACTTCTGTAAACATAGCATATGGGAACTTTTTCGCAGGTATCATAAACACTTTTTGTTCGTTCTCCAACAGTACATAAACAATTGTATTTTCACCTGATTTTTCTTTATATACACGTTGTACAACGCCTTCTTTTTGCGCCTCTTTTCCATTTGAAGTCGGTCTAAATGAATCTCCGCTTCCACTCAGCGCATTTTTATAATTCTCAAGCGCTTCTTTTTGCGTCGAACCTGTTGCAAATATTTTCGCATTAGAAGCATAGATAACCGTATGGGCACGCACTAACCCTCCATCATCAATAACAGGTACAATCCAAGAAGGTTTACCGTACACGTTATAAATAACCGGCATCGTTCCATGCCATTTCTCTCTCTTAAAGGAATTATCCACGACTTCCGAAGCAGCCGAACCATCCATAATTCCCTTTACTTCTTTTCCGTTATAGTAATACAACTTACCTGTACGCGCATCGATAAGTGAATAACCTAGTGCAGAATCTACTCCCTCTTTCGGAGAGGTGAAATCAGTAAAGTAATATAACGTTCCATCCTTACCGAAGATTGGTGTAACTCCTTCTTTCGTTCCCCACTCAGTCGGAATCTTCATGTCCGTTTGCGAGAATTTTGTATTCCAAAATCCGTGAATGTACTTACCGAAATACGTATTTAATGTAGATGCGGTCTCGTGATTTAATACGCCATCAACAAATTTAGGTGCCTTTCCTTTATCGTATCTTTTCACTTCACCTGTTTGTGCGTCTACTACTACAACGCCCTCTACCTCAAATCCAGATCTTCCTGAAATAAATTCACCGTACGTCATTGTATAATACGGTTTCCCTTTATCATCCACTTCAAATTTAGGTTTTCCTTTAAAGATTAAATTTGGTTCTGCTTGCCTTACCACACGCTCTAAATTATTTCCGAAAAACATGCTTGGCACGTATTTCATTTTATAACCAAGGTGCAGCTTTGCTTCTGCATCAGGATTCGTACCTGACATCGTGACGTACCCTGGAATTGTCTCAGCTTTACGTGCTTTAAAAAATCCTGAAACTTCAATCGGTGCTACATATAAAGCCTCGCCATTTACCATTTGTGGCGTTAATTCTCCTAGCTCAAAATAAGCTACTTTCGGAATATCCCCAAATACTTTTTTCATCTTATTCTCCGCTGTCTTTGGCGGCACTGTAAATGGCTGATCATTTTCAGTAAATGGCTCTGAAATATCTTTCTCTACCTTTACAACAGAATCATATTTCTTTTGCGAGATTACTATATCGTGCAAATAACCAAAGTAGCCGTAACTTGCAAGTAAAACAAACATTAGAAGTCCTTTTAACGTGCCTTCTAATTTACCTATTTGATCTTGGGAAAATAAAACAAGCCCAATTAAAATCGCTACTGCAACAGAATAATGAGTAAGAATTGAATCTGCTCGATCATCAATTAGCCAAAAATATTCATAGATTGCAATACCTATCCAAAATAAAACTGGAATAACTAAAATAGATGATTTCTTACCCTTTACAACCTTCTCATCCCCTTTCTTATCCACTGCTCGAAGTTTACTACCGCTTCTTCTTGTCCATGGAATCAAAAACAAAGTGAGAATAGCTAAAATTAAAAATTTCATCAAAGGCAATGTCCCCTTTTCTTTTGTCTTCCCCTTTAGTATAACAAATAAAGGTTATTCAGGTAAAAATGGGAATTGTTATATTTTTTTACTACTTAGTACAACTCCGCTCACTACATATAAGATAGATGCAATATAAAAAATCGTGCCGATCGTAAAGAAATCTACTAAATATCCTGTTGCAATAATTGCTACTGCTCCTCCAATCGATGTCCACACATGATATTTTCCAATCTCATAACCAGCATTTTCTTGTACAACTTTTCGTGCTAACGAAGTCTTCTCCGTATTACGCTGCACAGCCCCTAAAATACCCATTAAAATTTGAAGAATGTATACATGCCATACTTCTGTTGCAATAGGAAAACAAAGCATTAATATTGCCATAGACCAGGCGTATATAATTAGTAACTTTCTATCACCTACTCTATCAGAGATTCTTCCAACTAACGGATATACTAGAGCTGAAGTTAAGGCAAATAAGCCATATGCCCAGCCAAACTGTGAGAAGCTATTTCCAACATTCCGAAGCAATAGAATGTAAAAAGGAAATACCATACTTCCTGCCATCATAATGATGCTTTGTGAAGCTACAAATCTTCTATATGTCATTTCGTATACTCCCTATAAAATAAATTCACAAATCTCTCTTTTGGATCCGCTTCTTTTTTCTTCTGAAGAAACTCTTCTATACGAGGATATGCTCTCTTTAACTGCTCTTTCGTTGGATAAGAATAATACGGTAAATAATAACTACCGTTATGCTTTAACGTAACATCAATCATCTTCTGAATAACATCCTCTGTTTTCTTTATCTCATTTTCAGAACGCCCTTGATTAATTAAAAGAACCAGTGCAAACATATCACCTTTCGCATAGGATAAAACTGCATTTTCATTCTTTTCCACGTAACGAATCGTAATATTGAGCAAATTAAACTCTTCTTCATTTAATACGTTACGTAAATCATCTATGTATTCCGTGAAAGAATCTATAGGTACAAAATATTCTTGTAACACCTCTGTCCTATTCGGATTTTCATATTCCATAAAGGCACTATCTGACCTCATAACATTATTTCGCGTCTCATACTTTCCATCTGTACGTTCGAAATAACTTCTTTGTATATCCCAAAACGTATTCTTTCCCCAATCACTATAGCGTGATAATCCAAGTAAAAATTTCGGCGCTGCTATAATAGTTTCTTCTTTTAGTTCACTATACTCTTCCCTCATATTTTGATTTTGTGCCAATGTATAATCTGTCACATACATTTCTCTTAAGAATGAATTTGGAGCAACAGAAATACGAGCTAAGTGCATACGAACATTAGCATCTTTTTTCACTTTTTCTTTGAAATAAGACGTGTATTCTTTATAATCTAGCATTTTCGTATGCGTTTCATATAATTCATCATTTGTTAACTTTAAAGTCACATCTAAAATGACACCAAATAACCCGTAACCGCCAATGACGTAAGGAAATAAATCCGCATTCTCTTCTCTACTTACATTACGTACAGTGCCATCTGCCATTAGCAATCGAAATGATTCGACTGTATCAATCAATGCCTCATGACGAATATCACGACCATGTACATTTACACTTAATGAACCGCCAACCGTAAAAATATTTTGCGATTGCATCACCTGAACAGCAAGACCATATGGATTTACTTTCTTCTGAATATCATTCCACGTGACACCACTTTGAACTGTAATGCGCTTCTTCTCTGGATCAAATTCTAATATTTTATTATACCCTTTCATATCAAGCATCGTACCATGTGGATAATACGTCTGCCCGCCCTGACTATGTTGCATACCAGCAATAGAAATCTTCTCTCCAGAAACATTCGCATCTTGCACTAATTTTATTAACGATTGCTCATCAGTAGCACTTTCAACACGTTTTATTTTTGTCGGAAGCAATTTACCTACATCACTCATAATAGGATGATCGAGTTGTTTTTTATATATATGTACAGACGTTGCAAGCAACACTGTATATGCTACAATGACCACCGCTATCTTTCCTTTTTTCAAATGACACTCTCCTCTTCTACATCTTTTCCTCTTTATATTGTACCTATTTTCCTATGAAGAAAGAATACAAAAAAGAGGGACCTTATTTTAGGTCCCTCCTTATCAAAACTGTTACTTTGCTGCTGGCAATTGTATTGGGTCAAACTTTTCATACGACGTATATTTTGCGTTCGTAATAATATGTGCTTTATCCTTGCCATTACTACTCATAATCATGTCTATCTTTGCTGATTCATATTTAAAATCTTTTGTAATGATATATTCTGCATCCACTTCTTCTATCTTCGCATTTTGTGCTTGTAACATTTTCTTCTGCGTTTCATCCATGCTAGTTAACATACTTTCTGTTTCTTGCCCTTTTAATGTAAATTTCAGTTTATATTTATCTCCGCTTTTCTCCAGCTTCATTTTATCTAAAACTACTTCCGGTACTTCTAATTTATCTATAATATCTTGAGTCGCTTTCATTCCACCAGCGTTTAATTGCTCCTCTGGTACGGTTATAACTTCTCCTGTATTAGGGTTTTTTACCTCACCAGCAACTTTACCATCCACAGTATACACTACAACATCTGTACCGGAAATATTCATTTCAGAACGAGAATTCTTTGTCTTTGGCTCTAATTGCATCTTAGCCTTTAATATATCCATCTCTGTTCCCTCAGCTTTTACCCCTACACCATATGTCATCGTTACATGTTCTTCATCTTTAAAAGCTTCATTCGTTTTCTTGAAAACATCTTTCGCCGTTAATTCCTTTTCTTTTTGAACGGATTCTTTTTTCGGCTCATCCGTCTTTGCTGTTTTCTCATTACTACATCCTACCCCTAGACTGATTGCAAGCACTAAACTTGAAATAAAAATAATTTTTTTCATAATTCCGCCCCCCTTTCCCAAAATAATATCATCTCTTTTCCTATGAAATCTATATAAATTTCAATCTATATTCGCTATATAGCAACATGTTTCATGAAGAGTTTAAATATGATGTAAATAACGACAACTCATTTCAGGAGGTCATTATGAAGGCGATCATTTGCACACAGTATGGACCACCTAACGTTCTTCAGCTTCAAAATATAGAGAAACCTATACCTAAAAAGAACGAAGTATTAGTCAAGATTCACGCAACGAGTGTAACGACTGGAGATTGTAGAATACGTGGGTTTAATAGCCCTCTCTTATTTTGGATTCCTATGCGAATCATATTAGGTTTTAGAAAACCGAGAAAGCCTATACTCGGTGTAGAGTTATCCGGCGAAATCGAAGAAATAGGAACAGATGTAACTCAATTTAAAAAAGGAGATCAAATTTTTGCATTAACAGAGCTTAATGTCGGTGGTTATGCAGAATATACATGTGTACATGAAAGTGGATTAGTTGCATTAAAACCTACCAATGTAACGTATGAGGAAGCAGCAGTTATTCCCTTTGGCGCAACCTCAGCACTACACTTCCTAAGAAAGGCCCGTATAAAAAGGGGGCAACAAGTTCTCATATATGGTGCCTCTGGATCAGTAGGAACAGCTGCCATACAACTCGCTAAATATTTTGGTACAACCGTTACGGCTGTTTGTAGTCATTCAAATTTTGAACTCGTTCAATCTTTAGGGGCTGACAAAGTAATCGATTATACGAAAGAAGATTTTACTAAGCAGGGGGAATACTATGATGTTATATTTGATGCAGTTGGAAAATATAAAAAATCTCTTTGTAAACAAGTATTAACACCTAATGGAATATATGTATCTGTTAATGGAATGATGGCAAAGGTAAGTAAAGAAGATATGTTTCTACTAAAAAAGCTAACTGAAACAGAAAATTTAAAGCCTGTTATTGATAGAACTTACCGATTAGAAGAAATTGCTGAAGCTCATATATATGTAGAAAAAGGGCATAAAAAGGGGAACGTTTCGATTACCTTAAAATAAAATATATTCAGAAAATAACGTTGACAATTCTTTTTGTAAGATTTACTATTAGTACCATATTAAAAAAACTACATACACATACTCTTATCAAGAGTGGCGGAGGGACTGGCCCGATGATGCCCGGCAACCGAGCTTATAACGTATAAGCTAAGGTGCTAATTCCTGCAAAACGAGTTCTCGTTTTGGAAGATAAGAGAGGAATCTATTTTGTCTATTCGGCACCTCTCTTATTTTTGAGAGGTGCTTTTTATTTTGGAACGTATATTTAAGGAGGAATTATAGATGAAGAAAGTATTATTAAGCATTGTAAGTGGGGCTGTATTATTATTAAGCGCATGTAGCGGGAGTTCAGATAAAGAAGTAAAAGCGTTAGATGAGAAAAAGATTACTGTCGGTGTAACAGGAGGGCCACATGAACAAATTTTTGAAAAGGTAAAAGAAGTAGCAGCGAAAGACGGTCTCGAAATTGATATAAAAGTATTTAATGATTATGTAGCACCGAACGTATCCCTCGATGAAAAAAGCCTTGATGTAAATAGCTATCAAACAAAATCATATTTAGACGTATTTAAAGCTGAACGTAATATGAAATTAACTGAAGTATTTTCAACAGTAACATTCCCTATGGGCGTATATTCAAAAAGCTTAAAAGATGTAAAAGAATTAAAAGAGGGCGATGCAATTGCTGTACCAAATGATCCAACGAATGAACTTCGAGCTTTAAAACTATTTGAAAAAGCAGGGGTTTTAAAAGTGGATCCAAAAGCGACAGAAAAAGCGACTGCAAAAGATGTAATTGAAAATCCAAAAAATTTAAAGATCGTTGAATTAGAGGCATCTCAATTACCAACACAACTAAGTGAAGTGAAAGCAGCTGCCATTAATACAAACTTTGCATTAGGTGCAAAATTAAGCCCTGCGAAAGATTCTATCTTCCGCGAAGGAAAAGATTCACCATATGTGAACTGGGTCGTTGTTCGTACTGAAAATAAAGATGATGCTGTTGTAAATAAATTAAAGAAAGCTTATCAATCTAAAGAAGTAAAAGAATTTATCGATAAAAAATTTGATGGTTCTGTTTTACCGTCTTGGTAGGAGCTGACGATAATGATTGAATTAAAAAATGTATCCAAAGTATTTACAACAAAAAAGGGGAATGTGGAAGCTCTTAAGTCTACTTCCCTCCAAGTAAAAAAGGGCGAAGTATTTGGAATCATTGGATATAGTGGCGCTGGCAAAAGTACATTAATTCGCTGTGTAAATTTATTAGAAAAACCAACAACAGGAAATATTATTGTAAACGAGCAAGATTTAACAACACTGTCTACAAAAGAACTAGCAAAAGCGAGACAAAAAATCGGGATGATTTTTCAAGGGTTCAATTTACTTAAAACCGTTACCGTCTATGAAAATATCGCACTACCTTTACGCCTTGCTGGCATTCCAAAAGTAGAAATTGAAAAAAGGGTAGAAAAGTATTTACGTATTGTCGATCTTTTTAATCGAAAGGATGCCTATCCAAGTGAACTTTCTGGTGGCCAGAAACAACGTGTTGCCATTGCACGTGCACTATCACATGAACCTGAAGTGTTATTAAGCGACGAAGCAACGAGTGCTTTAGATCCAGAAACAACTGATTCTATTCTTGACCTATTATTAAAGATTAATGAGGAAATCGGGATTACAATTTTATTAATTACACATGAAATGAATGTCATCCAGCGTATATGCGACCGAGTTGCTGTTATGGAACATGGAGCAGTAGTTGAAAGCGGGACTGTGAAAGATATTTTTACAAACCCACAACATGTAACAACGAAGAAATTTGTAAATAGCGCATTTGCAGCGAAAATTCCAGAAGAGGTACAAAAAGAACTTCAAACTACTGGTGAAATTGTAACTCTTTCTTTTATAGGAAATTCTTCAGGAGAACCAGCATTAGCTGTCGCTACAAAACGATTCCAAGTATATCCGAATATTTTATCCGGTAATATTACTCAATTAAAACATGAAGCATACGGGAAACTTATCATCCATATGCAAGGGGAACAAAATGAAATCAACCGTGCTTTATCATTTTTACAAGAACAAGGAATCATCGTAGAAGGAGGTAGAACAGACCATGGAAAACAAGTCCTTTTTGGATGAATGGGGTAAAGTTATATGGGAGGCGACCATACAAACTTTTCAAATGACATCTATTTCATTACTCATCTCAATCCTTATTGCACTGCCACTTGGTGTCACACTTGTTTTAACGAGACCTGGTGGACAGCGAGAAAACAAAATCATTTATCCAATTCTTAATACAATTATTAATATCATTCGCTCTCTTCCATTTATCATTCTATTATTCTTCATTCTACCTTTTACAAAATTTCTAATGGGAACATCCATTGGTGTGCAAGGTGTTATCGTACCGCTTGTCGTCTTCACTGCTCCCTATATCGCAAGATTGATGGAGACCGCATTATTAGAAGTAGATCGTGGTGTGATTGAAGCCTATCAAGCGATGGGCGTTTCTACTATAAAAATTATTTGGCACGTCATGGTGAAAGAAGCTCGTCCCTCCCTTGTACTTGGATTAACAATTGCAACGATTGGCTTAATCGGCGCAACAGCAATGGCTGGCCTTGTAGGTGCTGGTGGGCTAGGGGACTTAGCATATCGCTTCGGACATTTACGCTATGAACCTGAAGTAATGTATGCAACTGTCTTTATTTTAATTATCCTCGTTCAAGGATTACAGTCTTTAGGGAATGGTATTGCACGAAGATTGAAGAAAGATTAAAAAAGAAGGTATCTCACCCTGGTGAGATACCTTCTTTTTACCTTTTGAATCCACCTTCTGAATGAATAACTTGTCCAGTAATCCATTCCGCTTCTTCACTTACTAAAAACTTAATAAGTCTTGCTGCATCCTTTGGTTCACCAATTCTACCAAATGGAAACATCGGTTTTAATCCTTGCTTTATCTCTTCAGTCATCCAGCCTGTATTAGTTGGACCTGGGTTAATTGCATTCACTGTTATTCCTAAATGAGCTACTTCTGCTGACAACGTACTAGTTAGAGCATCAATAGCCCCCTTCGTTGTTGCATACGCTAGTTCTCCAACCATAGGCCCTTGAAATTGTCCCGAAGTCATATTCACAATTCTACCACCAGATTGCTTATCAAACCCTCGGGCAAATTGACTACTTAATAATGTAGTCGCACGAATATTGACCATGTAGTGCTTATCTAATTCTTCAGCAGTCAAATTAGAGAAATCATTATTCGTAGAATACGCTGCATTATTAATTAATATATGAGGGTAGCCTAGTTGTTCAGTAACTTTATTTATAAGCTCTTTCGGTGCATCATTCTGAGTTAAATCTAACTCCATACTCGATACTTTCACACCGTTTTTTAGTAACTCTTCTTGTAATTGTATTTGTTCACTTTGATCAACGCCCCAAGGCATCTCTTTATCATACTCTGTCCAATACGTAAAAAATATATCGTATCCTGCTTCAGCTAATTCTTTACAAATTGCTGCGCCTATACCATCTAAACGACTTACACCTGTAACAACTGCTACTTTATGTTTTAATTGATTCATCATATACTCCTCCAATTTTAAAGGACGCATATTTTATATAAGAGATATGAATTTCCCCACATAGGTATCTATCCTTACAAAGGGGATACACAAGCCAAATATGCAGTCCTTGCATGATTTACAGATAGCTAAATACCCCCCCACTTATGAGAGAAAAATTCATCTATCTAATTTCGAATCATTACAAGTTCATCCACATATTGAGTCCTTGTCTCCTTTCCATATATCTCTATTTTTATCATACCAATATGATGTAATATTTTAAATGATAAAAAAATAAAAACCAATATTCCATTCCAAACTTCCATCAAATTTATTATATTACAATATTTTAATAATGAGAATAATCAGGAAAAAGACTGGTAAATATTTACTAACTTTCTTATAATAAAATGTGGGGCTAATGTGAGAGTTTAGTTTTAAACAAATAGGGGGAAGAAACATGTCCAAAAAATTACTTTCTTTATTTTCTGCAGTAATCGTAGCAGCTTTTGTAATAACCGGCTGTGGTCAAAGCGATACGACAAATAAAGAACAAAAAGAAAATGCAACAAAAGAAAGCAAAACGGAAAAAACGAATACGACGAAAGAAAATAAACCTGAAGATAAAAAATCCGAAAACAAGAAAACTGAAGATAAAAAGACGGAAAATACCGCTACTAGCTCCAGCGATTATTCTAAACTTATTTCCTACATGGAAAAAGAAACAGGTGGTAAAACAAAAGTTCTTTTTGAAAATAAGGAACCACAAGTTTATAAAGCTGAAGATGTTTCAGTATCGATGAACAGCTATACATTAGTTGAATTAAATGGATTCCATACGGACTTTAACATTCCATTTAACCGTCAAACAGAGGGCGGAGTTATTCTTGTGAACTATAGCGTAAAAAATAGTTCAGCTAAAGATATTTATTATATGCCAGCATTGGACATGTCATTTACTGGTGCGCAGAAAGTATATAGTAACTATAAAGACTTAATTCCAAAAGAAGATCAGCTACCAACTAAGCTTGCTCCAACGAATGATTACTTAGTAAAAGCAGGAGAAACTATTTCTGGTTATATCGCGTATCCATTCGGAAAAGATGATCTAGAAAAAATTTCAAGTCTCTCAACAGTCTCAGTCTCAGTCCCAACTGCACAAGCTAATAAAGGAAAATTCGATGCTCCAATTGGAAGCCCTGGAAGCTTTTCATTAAGTTTAAACAAACAAGGTGCTGAAAAGGTTGCAACAGATAAAGCTTTCTACCAAGATAAAGCTACAGCTAATAACATGGGCGATAAAAAAATGTTAAAAGAGAAATCAAGTATTAATAACAGCCAAGAATTAGGTGCTGTTCATGTTACATTAGACGGATACCAATTTACTCAATTCACACCAAATTCCGTCGAAGCACCACGCTTTGCAAATTTCAAAAATGGTATTGTTCTATTAACAGTGAAATTCAAGCTTGATAACAAAGATACTCAAGACGTTTCATTATCTCCTATAAGCTCTACATTAAGAGTGAATGATGGTACACAATATACAATTAATGAAGGTATGCTACTAAATTACGACTATAACGCTTCAGTCAAAACGGGAACATCTGGAGAGTTACTGCAAGTATTTATTTTAGATCAAGAGCAGTATAAGAAGATTTGGAAAGACAAAAGCTTTGAGATTGAGTTAGGACCTATGAGAAATAAAGAAGCTAAAGATATTTCACAAGGTAAAAAAGCTAAATTTACATTACCTAAATAAATTACTAAATATATAATAGAAAAGGCATATAACATATGATTGTTATATGCCTTTTCTATTTGTATCAAGAACAAAACTTTCATTTAAGTGTATACATTTATGATTACCTATCCGTTGTATAAGTATAGGGAGGAAAAATGATGGGAAAAGAAAATATATTGACCTCCTATCTTATCAATTTAGGGGAGGAAGTGTTCAAACTATTACTAGCGAAAGGGGCTATAAAAGAAGACGCAGAAGACATCATCCAAAATACTTTCTATAAAGTATATACGTTGCTAGATGACCTAACAGAGAATAACATACGTCCATGGTTTTTTAGGGTTGCATTAAACGAATACATTGACTTGAAGAGAAAAAAAGAGCAGCAAAACATCTATTTAACTGAAGAGATTTATTCAAAACTACAATATACAGACCGAGAATTAGATGCTGTTTTAAATAAAGATGAGATTTTCTATCTATTAAAATATATAAAACTAGAATATAAAGAAGCCTTCTTTTTAAAATATTATTATGATTTTTCATATGAAGAAATTGCCCTAATACTAGATATTCAAGTGAACAGTGTTAAACAAAAATTACATCGTGCACGTAAAACAATTCATTCTACAGTAGGAGGAAAAACTTAATGGATACTTCTTTAAAAGATGCATTAAAAAAAGCTAAAAGGAAACAGTTACTTAAAATCATTATTACTTCTATTATCGTTGTAATCATGCTGATTCCTATAATGTACAAGGTTGGCAATTACTTCGCAGCGAAAAGTTCTACGAAGCTGCACGAACATCTCTTTTTACATAACGCAATTGCAGAACCGAATGTGCAAATTGATTCTCAAGTAACGAGTAATTCTTCTATGTTTGGCGGCAATATCGTCTCTAATCGCTCTAAAAACATTAACGGTTACGTAGTACGATGGAATACACTGACAAGCTCTTACGATTGGTTTCGCTCTAATATCGATTACAACGAGTTAATACCAGGATCTTATTGGTCTAGCTCTAGTAAAGAGGCTTATAATTATGATAAACAAACGAAAAATAAAGTTGCTACATTTTATAATCCGGCTATCAAAGAATATCATAATGGAGTCAAAAATGAATTAAGTGCCGTTTCAACAATGAAAAACTATGTAGCGGAAGTCGCTATCTCTTTCAATCAACCTTATACATTAAAAGAAATTCAAACAAAAATACCAGACAACTTAAATATCGTATGGCTATATATGGTCTCACCTATTAAAGACGAAAGCAAAGGTCCTGCCGGTATGCAAGTTTACGGATTTGATCCAGAAAAAGAGCCTGAAGAAGCGTACAAAAGGTTCTTTGACTCCCTTAAACAATACGATGACGATGGATATGACGAAGATATCCAGAAATTTTTAAAAGCAAACAAGGACAAACCATTTGATCAAGTGAAAATCTTAGGGGTTATGCTAACTGGGAAAACGGAAAACTTTAAGGTATTAGAAAACCAAGACTTTGTTCGCGGTGCTTCTGTAGGGGTTACTGCACAAGTTGTTCCTTATATAAAACCGGAGAAATAATAAGGAACGCCCAGATGAACTTAAAGAATACACATAAAACTGTTTACTACGGGAGCTATCCGCTACAATAGATAGCTCCCATCTCTCATTTATTGCTTAATTTTCAAAAATAAACTTCATAATATTTTAGGTGCATTTTTATAAATAAAAAATCATATATTTGTTCACATTATATCCATTGTGAATTTTTTCACAATGGATATATAATAAACTTGTAAATACAATATTGGAGGGATTTCAATGGTTATCAATTTTTTAAGAACTGATAAACGTGCTGCTTTCATATTATTATTTTTACGACTTTACATAGGATATACATGGCTCGCTGCTGGAATCGGCAAAGTCTTTGGACAATCTTTTGACGCAAGTGGTTTTCTAAAGGGCGCTATTGCTCAAGCATTAGGTGACCACCCTGCCGTACAAAGTTGGTGGGCAGATTTCCTTCAACACTTTGTTCTTCCAAATGCAGACCTATTTAGCTTTTTAGTTCAATGGGGAGAAATTTTAGTAGGTCTAGGTTTGATTTTAGGCGGATTAACAAAAACAGCTGCATTTTTCGGAATCATAATGAATCTTTCATTTTTATTAAGCGGAACTGTTAGTGTAAATCCAAACCTGCTTATTTTAACTATGTTCATTTTAGTTGCAGGACAGAACGCCGGACGTATTGGATTAGATGGCTATGTTTTCCCAAAACTTTTCCGTAAAAACAGCCATGGAACATATAAATTAAGCAAAACTGCGTAGTAACGGTTTACTCTTAAAATATAAATAAGAAAAAGAGCCTGCGTATAGGCTCTTTTTTATTTACTCCAAATTTAAACTCTTAACGAGCCACGAAAACCTCTGGCAGCATAATAAGAGTCTGCTCCATTGTGGTACACGAAAACATGTCCGAAGCGATAATCGCAAAATAGCGCACCACCGAGTTCTCTAATATCTGAAGGTGTTTGTACCCAGCTTGATGATTTCATATCAAAATCTCCAAGTTGTTGTAACTCTCGATATTGTTCTTCAGTTAATAGTTCAATACCCATAGCGGCTGCCACATCAATAGCGTTATTTTCTGGTTTATGCTTCTTTCTTGATTCTAACGCTTCAAGATCATAACAAAGGCTTCTACGACCTTTAGGACTCTCCTTTGAACAATCATAGAAAGTATACTCGTCCTTCTCTTTGTCATATCCAACAACATCCGGCTCACCGCCTGTTACTTCCATTTCATTAAGTGACCATAATTTTTCAGCATTAGCTTCTATCTTCGCTTCAACTTTAGCCCATTCAAGACCTTCATGGCGGTTCATGTTTTTCTCAAAACGAGCTTGTAATACTTTTATTAGTTCTTCACGTTGTTCTACAGATAACTCATTTTTATTCGCTGTCATATTCGTCCTCCGAATTACGTTTCTTTATACTCACTTAAATCTCTTCAGTAATAGTTTAGTTTACAACAAATTATATAATTTGTTGAATCTCTTTTTCAACAATCTGACCCGATTACCCAACGGAAAATCCCTGCGCGGATATCTATTATATAGTTCTAAAATCTTTCATACTTTCCCCAAGTATATAGTGTGAAAACCACATCAAATTCTGCTTCATAATAGCCACATGAACTCCTGGTTGGTCAGAACTATATGCCATTTCTTTAAATATAATTAGTTCTGTATCAACTTCCATATCTCTTAATCCTTCATATAACTCATATGCATTTGTAACTGGAATTCTTGCATCCTTTTCGCCATGTTGGATTAAGGTAGGCGTACAGGCTGATTTAATATATGTCATTGGTGATGTTTTCTTATATATATCCGGATCATTCCATGGAGTATTTCCTAAATGCATTCTAATAAAATAAGGGATATCTGTATTTACGTAATGAGTACTCCAGTTCGTAATTCCGCCCCCAACTGAAATCGCTTTAAATCTATTACTAAATGTAGAACAGAACGCTGATATATATCCTCCGTTACTCCATCCCATAACTCCTACTCTATCTTTATCTACAATCCCTTTTTCAACTAGTTCATCCACTCCAGATATAACATCATCGTAATCAGCAAGTCCTTGTTTTCTGTAGTTCGCTTTTAAAAATTCATTGCCATAACCAGAACTTCCTCTATAGTTTGGCTCTAAAACGATAAAGCCTTTTTCAACAAACTGTTCAATCGGATATTTCTCATTGAAGCAGTCTGAAAATATCGGAAAAGATGCCCAAGCCGGACCTCCGTGAATTACTACTAATAAAGGATATTTTTTATTTGAGTCAAACTCTACTGGTCTTGATAAAACACCCTCTATTTTAAGACCATCACTACTTTGCCATGAGATGATTTCCCTGTTGCTTTTAAGCTTCCCTTCGAAAAAGCTATTTTCATTCGTTATTTTTTTATCGTCCAAATAGATTTCAAAGGTCTCATTTGTTATAGCTTTACTATAGGTTATATGATTGCCATCCTTTGTTATAGAAGCATCCATTATAAAACCATCTACGTTGTCACTTAATACTTCCATAGTGCCATCTTCAGCTAGTAACCCAATACGATAATTCGTTTTATCCTGCCATCTAATTAAAATCCCTTTAGCTATCCACTGTAATGGCATAACCGTACTATCAAAGTTTGTTAAGGGCTGAAGTACCTCTCCAGTATTCATATCATATATCTCTAATGTACTCTCTTGTATATGGTTTCTATAATACTCCTTCTCTCTTATGCTTGCTGAGTAACATATTTTGTTGCCCTCAGGAGAAAAGCAAACGCTCCCGCCCAACAACCTATCTACATTCATCTTTTGTAGTTCCTCAGCTTCAACATCTAATATATATATATCACCATTCATATAATCGTTTAGGCTTGGTGTAGCCATACATACAACTTTTTTCCCATCATTTGAAATATCAAAGTCATGGATATAAAAATCCTTACCATCAGTTAATTGATAAACACCGTTAATCTCTCGTTCCTCTTTATCATTTTGTATCACTTTTTCTATTTCAACGTAGCATAAACAATTATTTTGATGTTCCTTACCTACATGGTGGAAATCTCCATATCGTTCCTTACGTTTCTTTATTTCCTCACATTCTTTTGCCTGTGCAATATAATAAAAACCTTTACCAGTATGATCCCATTTGAATGTACTAATCCCTTCTTCCTCATCAGTAATTTGCACCCCACTATAACCATCTAATGACTTAACGAAGATTTGATTTTTCCCATTACCACCAGGGCTAAGGTATGCAATATCCCTAGAATTTGGAGACCATAACGGGCATGTACTATCTATATCCCCATTTGTTAATGGATAATTTTTCCCTTTACCTTTTTCATATATCCATACATGATTTCTATATGTATTGTCTTTCCAGTTAGCTGTCCTCTTAACAAATGCTACGTTTTTGCCATCATCACTTATGTTTGTACTTGATACGGCCGGTAATGAAATAATCTCTTCTATACTTAAATATGTTTTTTCACTCACTTTCATCAATATGCCCCCTTGTAATGTCCATAAATCTCTCGTCTCTTTTTGTCATAATAAAGTAAATTGTTCACGGATACTTAAAATAGTAACGGAAGATTCAGATAAATAAAAGTGCATCTGATAAAGTAAAACTTTAATCTATAGAGTTCTATCCACTCAAATTAAAGATTATGTGGTTTTCATCTAAATGGGAAAAATAAACGCATTTTGATTCATACATTCGTTTAAAGTGAACTTCCATCAGTGGGAGTCTTATAGCCTACGAATTGTGGAATAAAAAATGGACTAAGAATTTAATCTTAGTCCATTTTTTATTTTATATCCATTTTGTATGGAATGTACCTTCTTTATCTACTCGTTTATACGTATGCGCTCCAAAATAATCGCGCTGCGCTTGCAACAAGTTTGCAGGTAATTTGGCAGTACGATAGCTGTCATAATAAGAAATTGCTGCTGAAAATGCAGGTATCGGAATGCCCTGTTGTACCGCCATTGAGATAATTTGGCGTAATCCACCTTGATATGACTCTACAATTTCTTTAAAGTATGGATCAAGTAAAAGGTTCGGTAGGTCAGTGTTAGTCTCATAAGCCTCTTTAATGTTCTGTAAAAAGGCAGCACGGATAATACATCCGCCTCTCCAAAGCATAGAAATGCTGCCAAAATCAAGGTTCCAATCATATTCCTCAGAAGCTGCCTTCAATTGCGTGAATCCTTGTGCATAAGAACAAATTTTACTCATATATAAAGCTTGGCGCACCGCTTCAATTAATTCGGCTTTTTCAACTCCAATTGCCGTTTTATCTTTAGGGCCAGATAAAACTTTGCTTGCGTTCACACGCTCTTCTTTTAAAGCAGAAATGCAACGTGCAAATACAGATTCCGTGATAATAGGCAGAGAGATACCTAAATCAAGCGCGCTTTGACTTGTCCATTTCCCTGTACCCTTTTGTCCTGCAGTATCAAGAATAACATCCACTAATGGCTTACCAGTTTCTTCATCTTTCTTCTTGAAAATATCGGCTGTAATCTCAATTAGATAGCTGTTCAGTTCACCTTTATTCCATTCAGCAAATATTTCATGGAACTCTTCTGCAGTCAAATCTAGTGTTTGTTTCAAGAAGAAATATGCTTCACAAATTAATTGCATATCTCCATACTCAATACCATTGTGAACCATCTTTACATAGTGTCCTGCCCCATTAGGTCCGATATAAGAACAGCAAGGCTCGTTATTCACTTTTGCAGAGATGTTTTCAAGCATATCCTTTACTTTTTCGTATGCATCCTTCTGTCCGCCTGGCATAATAGATGGTCCCTTCAATGCACCCTCTTCGCCGCCTGACACACCTGCCCCGATGAAATTGATTCCTTCTTCGGCAAGACGTTTGTTTCGGCGAATTGTATCGACAAAGTATGTATTACCACCGTCAATTAAAATATCACCTTTATCGAGGTGAGGGACTAGAGAATCAATCGCTTTATCTGTAATTTCCCCCGCATTAACCATTAATAAAATCTTTCTAGGTGATTCAAGTGAGTTAACAAACTCTTCAACTATATGAGTACCAACTAAGTTTTTACCACGGTTTTCCTCAATGGTTTCATCAACTTTTTCCTTTGAAATATCATATAGGGCAACAGAATACCCTTTGCTCTCAAAGTTAAGTGCGAGGCTTTTTCCCATAACGCCCACACCAACAACTCCAATTTGTAACTTTTCCATATTCTATCGTTCCTTTCCATGTATGTTACTCTGTATTATAGTATATATACCTAAAATAACACTTTAATCAAATAATCCAACTTTTTCATTTCAATAGGCTCTGCCAGTATTCGTGCAAAAGGTTAAAGGGACACGGCACATCACTATCAAGTTAAAAAATAAAGAGAAATTTTCATCCTTATTAATCAATCATGAAAAATAACTGGTTAATTATGAAAAATCACATTAAACAGCTTCCGTATCCCTTTTACTGTTTAGAAAGATCTATACAAATAAACTTAATAATAAAGTAAACCCTAATCCGGCTACAGAAACGATAGTCTCAAGTAAAGTCCATGTTGCAAATGTTTCTTTCATGCTTAAACCAAAGTACTCTTTGAACATCCAGAAACCAGCATCGTTCACGTGTGAAGCAATTAAACTACCAGCCCCTGTTGCAAGGACAACTAAAGCAAGGTTAACATCAGATTGACCTAACATCGGAATCACTAAACCGACAGTTGTTAATGCAGCAACCGTAGCAGACCCCAATGAAATACGTAAGATGGCAGCGATAATCCATGCGAGCAAGATCGGTGATAAGGAAGTTCCTTTGAATAATTCGGCTACATAGTTACCAACGCCGCCATCAATTAATACTTGTTTGAAAGCGCCGCCTCCACCAATAATTAAGAGCATCATCCCAATATTCGAGATCGCTGTTGTACAAGATTCCATCACGTTTTTGATTGGAATATTTCTTGCCAATCCCATTGTATAGATCGCAACTAGTAAGGATATCAACATGGCAGTATCCGCATTCCCAATAAACTCGATCGTTGCTAGTAAACTATTATCTTTGAATCCCATTGTTTTTTGCAGCAAAGTAATAATTGTAGCGACTGCCATTAAAAGAACAGGCAGTAAAGCGGTAAAAACACTGATTCCAAAACCAGGGGTTTCTTCAAGTTTAAATACTTTCTGCTCACCTAATGATTGGATATTACCGGTTTTTGTGAACGCCTCAGGTACTAGTTTTTTTGCAAGTTTAGTAAATACAGGTCCAGCTAACACAACCGTTGGAACCGCTATCATAAAACCGTAAAGTAATACTTCACCGATGTTTGCATGCAATTCACCAGCGATAGCAGTTGGTCCTGGGTGTGGTGGTAAAAATCCGTGTGTTACAGATAAAGCAGCTGCCATCGAAATACCGAGATATAAGATAGAAACTTTTAATTCTCTTGAAATTGCAAATACAATCGGGATTAATAATACTAATCCTACTTCAAAAAATAATGCAATCCCGATAATAAATGAGGCAGTCACAACAGCCCATTGAATGTTCTTTTCACCAAATTTTTTCACAAGGGTCATGGCAATGCGTTGTGCACCCCCAGAATCTGAAAGCAACTTACCTAACATCGCACCAAGTCCAAAAACGAGTGCTAAGTGCCCAAGTGTTCCGCCTAATCCCGCCTCAATGGTTTTAAAAATCTTTTCTGGTGGCATTCCAAGTGCTAACGCAACCCCGACGGATACAATGATTAATGAAATAAAGGTATTTAATTTAAAGCGCATAATCAGTAAAAGTAATGCTAAAATCCCAATTGCTACAATGACTAATGGCATCGTAGTTCCCCCCTAATCTTAGCTGTATTTGTATTGATCCCGCTATTCGTGGGCAGTAAGGCCCCCACCACCTCGAGATTTAGATAGAAGCGAGGCATGGGAGATTACTGATGAAAGTTTTACTTTATTAAATTTCTTTGATAATTTGCAATTCGTGTATAATCGTCTTCTAGCGCCCTTGATAGGTTAATAAATATAGGCAGTAATTGTCTGTATTCTTTTGTTGCTTCTTCTTTCGGT
Organism: Bacillus sp. FDAARGOS_527; assembly: GCF_003812125.1. Classification (NCBI taxonomy): domain Bacteria; kingdom Bacillati; phylum Bacillota; class Bacilli; order Caryophanales; family Bacillaceae; genus Bacillus; species Bacillus sp. FDAARGOS_527. The sequence goes on along the minus strand of NZ_CP033795.1, from coordinate 4,713,650 downwards.
GTATGTTTGTAGGTACTGCCAACCATTTCGGAAACGATTTCAAAAGAATCAATTTTTCCTGTGGCATAGAGACCTAATATACATGCACCTAGACAAGAGCTTTCGTAGCTCTTTGGAACAACGACTTCAGATGCGAAAATATCGGACATCATCTGTCGCCAAACGTCAGACCTTGCGAAGCCGCCTGTTGCTTGAATACGAGTTACAGGACCATCCATGCATTCTGTTAATGCTAAAAATACAGTGTATAAATTATATATAACGCCTTCTAAAGCTGCACGAATCATATGTTCCTTCTTATGTGACATCGTTAAACCGAAGAAGGAACCACGTACATCTGGATTCCATAATGGTGCACGTTCCCCTGCGAGGTATGGATGGAATAATAATCCGTCTGCACCAGGTCTCACGCGTTCAGCTATTTTAGTTAATACATCGTATGGATCAATTCCTAGTCTTTTCGCAGTTTCTACTTCTGATGAAGCAAGTTCATCACGAATCCAACGAAGGACCATTCCTCCATTGTTTACCGGTCCACCAATTACCCAATGCTTTTCCGTTAAGGCATAACAAAATATTCTTCCTTTTTTATCTGTTTGTGGTTTATCAATGATGGTCCGAATAGCACCACTTGTTCCAATTGTGACAGCAATCTCACCTTTTCGAATTGCATTCACACCTAGATTAGAAAGCACCCCGTCACTAGCACCAATGACAAACGGTGTTTGGGAATCGATACCAATCTTTTGGGCTAAATCTGGATTGCAGTTGCTAAATGTTTGGGTGGTCGGTACGAGTTCAGATAATTGACTTGATGTTATACCAGCAATTTTTAAAGCTTCCTCATCCCAACCTAGTTTTTTTAAGTTCATCATCCCCATGCAAGAGGCGATGGAATGATCAACAACATATTGATCAAAGAATTGTTTGAAGATATATTCTTTGATTCCAATATATTTCTTTGTTCTAATCGCAATTTCCGGATGATCATTCACGATCCATGTAATTTTACTTAATGGTGACATTGGGTGAATAGGTGTTCCTGTTCGTCTATAAACTTCATGGCCATTCAGTTCATCTTTGATTTTATGTGCCCATGCCTCACTACGATTATCTGCCCAAGTGATACAAGGTGTCAGCGGCTGATCATTTTCATCCATGGCAATGACACTATGCATAGCACTGCTAAATGAAATAAACGATGGTTTTTTATCTGAATGCTGTTTCGTTATATTTGATATCGCTTGTAAAACAGCTTGGAAAATCTCTTCTGGATCTTGTTCCGCTGTGGATATATCCGGTGTGCGAAGTGGATAACCAATATTCTCGGTTTGAATGACTTCGCCTTTTTCAGTAAATAAAACTGCTTTCGTACTTGTTGTACCGATATCTATACCTAACATATAGCTACTCATGTCCTTGCTCAACTCCTTTAGATAACATTTGTTGTGACATCCAGAGGTCTTCGACTTTCCCTTGAACATCATCAAAGTTTTGATGTAAGGCCTCAATCATGAGGGCTCGATCTTTTGATTCGATTGCTTTTATATAAAGCTCATGATTTTTAATAATCCGTTCAAAATCTTCGTACTTTTCCTTGAAACGAGTACGCATTGATAAAAGGATTAAGCTTTCCATAACAGGCTTTAAATTATTCCAAATCATCAGGATGTAGGAATGCTCAATGGTTCGAATAATCGTTTCATGGAATAAGAGATCTTGATAAGAAAATTCATCAGAATCATGATACTTAATGGCGATTTTCATCATTTCCATTATTTTATTTAGTTCTCTTACTAAATCATTTGTGTCCATCTTTCCAAGTCGCTCAAAGATAAACGTTTCTATAAGTAAACGAACATCATATATTTCTTCAATTTCTTTCTCGGTTAAACCAATGACAACTGCGCCCATTCTTTCTAAGCGAATAATATTTTCAGAAGCTAGTAATTTTAATGCTTCACGAACGGGTGACCGACTTACAGAAAAATCGGCAGCTATTTTATTTTCTGACAGGATGGTACCGCTTTCAATTGCACCTGCAATAATGCGCATTCTCAATTCGCTCGCAACACGATCACCTGTAGAAGCTTTTGAAAGCCATTTTTCAGGATAAAGAAATTCCATTGATTTCGTCATAAATCCACCTCGTGTTAATCAAGTATACTTGTATACAAGTATTATAACTCGGATTTTTAATTATGCAAGCGCTTTTATTGTTCGCGTTGGTTCTATTAGAGGAAAACCCATAATTATTAAACTAACAAATCAAGTCACCCCAAAACTATTATTGTTGATAAAGAAGATTTAGGAAATGGAAAACTAAACAAGTGGTATGAAAGACAAATAATTATAGAATCTATGTAAAAAGAAGCAGCTACCTTTAAATGGAGAGGTAGCTGCTTTTTTAGTTGTTCATATTCTGCTGATGCTTTGAAATTAATTTAGACATATAGACAAAACCCTAAATTACGTATTGTCTTGTAACTCCATGAATATCTATTCGCGCTATTGTGTTTATACACTGCTCATTGATAGTTTCCCGATTAATTCTCAATAACATCATGTAACCTCTCAGCAAACTCTTTATGATGCACTGTGTTATAACCCACATGATGTCCTGGAAACTCTGCCAATTCTGTTCCGAGGTGTTCTGCTAAGTTGAATGCGCAATGATAAGGAAAAGTTTCTCTTGAAATACTTCCACCAGCTGGACGTACCTGTATCGATGCAGGTTTTAATAGGGACTTTAATGCATCGATATTTAAAGTATAGCTGAGAATTCCCGGGATTTCATACTCAGTGAAATACATCGAATTGCCAAGTAGTCGCTCTGTTAGCATATCCTTCGATGGTTCGGAATTACTATCATCAATATTTGACAATAACTTCATGACCTCACTTTGATGATTCCCTTTAAGGTCTTCCATGAAATTTATAGCCTGCTTCAACTCATTTTCAGATAATAGTTGTAATAAAACCGGTTCGTGTGGAATTAGTAACTGTACCTGCTCAGGATGACGTATGTACAAATCAAGTCCGATAACAGCACCAGAACTACTTCCAAATACATAAGCCGGTTCTTTGGTCAGATTAGCTAGCAACCGATGAGCATCTTCGCTATGCGTGTGCACATGGTAATCCTCATTTTTATTGACGAGATTGCTACGGGAATGACCACGACGATCGTAAGTAACAACGGTATACCATTTAGCAAGATGGTCGGCGACATTATGGAACTTGTCGGCATCACCACCCCCACCATGAATCAAAAGAAGAATTGGACCCGAGCCACGCACCTCATAATAGATGCTTGCTCCAATTACTTGCAATGTTCCGTTTTTTACTATACTCATTTGTACATTCTTCCTTTCTTTTGTCATCTCCCTTAACATTACATGATTGGTGAATGATATAAAATGCAGGAAATAACTAAGAAACAAATTCACCATAAGAAAAAGCAATGTGTGGCTTTAAAATAAAGTTTGATTAAAAATATTGTGTTAAACCGTATTCTATGATGAATAAAAAGAAACCATTTTGAAAAAGTCTAATCAAAATGGTTTCTTATCCAACAGGTTTATGTTTATGTTTTATAAAAAAGTTTGATCATAGCTTATTTACAATTCTTTGATTAAAGAGATAAAGCATCGCACCTTTTTTATAAACGTCTTAACTTTATTTCAAAACTACACTATATTTACTAACCTACTAATCTCCTACTCAACCGTAACAGACTTAGCTAAGTTACGTGGCTTATCAACGTCACACTCGCGGTGAAGTGCTGCGTAGTATGAGATAAGTTGTAATGGAATAACTGCTACTAGCGGTGCTAGTGCTTCGTGTACAGCTGGTAATACGAAGCTGTCACCTTCCATTTCTAAGCCTTTCATTGAGATGATACATGGGTTAGCTCCGCGTGCTACTACTTCTTTCACGTTACCACGAATTCCAAGGTTTACGTGTTCTTGTGTAGCAAGTGCGATAACTGGTGTACCGTTTTCGATTAAGGCGATTGTACCGTGTTTTAATTCTCCTCCAGCAAATCCTTCTGCTTGGATGTAAGAGATTTCTTTTAGCTTTAACGCTCCTTCTAATCCTACGTAGAAGTCTACGCTACGTCCGATGAAGAAACAGTTACGAGTTGTTGCTAAAAATTGTTTTGCTAATGCGTCCATTTCTTCTTTTTGATCACAAAGTTGTACCATTGCATTTGCTACAAGTCCTAGTTCGTGTGTTAAGTCAAAACCAAGAACTTCACCTTTTGCTTTAGCAATATCTGCAGCTAAAATTGAAAGTACTGCAAGCTGTGCTGTGTAAGCTTTCGTTGATGCAACGGCGATTTCTGGTCCCGCGTATAACGGAAGTGTATAATCCGCTTCACGAGAAAGTGTAGAACCAGGTACGTTTGTAATTGTTAATGCTTTATGACCCATTTCATTTGTTTGTACAAGTACTGCACGGCTATCAGCTGTTTCACCACTTTGTGAAATGTAAATGAAGAATGGTCTTTCTGTTAATAATGGCATGTTATAAGAGAATTCACTTGCTACATGCACTTCAACTGGCATTTTTGCAAACTTCTCGATAAATTGTTTTCCAACAAGACCTGCATGATAACTTGTTCCACATGCAATGATGTAAATACGATCGCTATCTAAAATCGCATTGCGGATGTCTTGATCTAATTCAATCTCGCCATTTTCATCTTGGTACTTTTGAATTATATTACGGATAACAAGTGGTTGCTCATCGATTTCTTTAAGCATGAAATGAGGGTATGTTCCTTTTTCAATATCACTTGCGTCTAATTCCGCTGTAAACGGTGCACGTTCAATCGTTTCACCTTGTAAGTTTTTAATTGTAATACTTTCTTTCGTTACAATTACAATTTCTTTATCCATTAATTCAATAAATTGATCTGTAACTTGTAACATCGCCATAGCGTCGCTCGCCACAACATTAAAGTTGTCACCAACACCTACTAATAGCGGGCTTTTGTTTTTAGCAACATAAATCATGTTTGGATTTTCAGCATCAAGTAATCCGATTGCATAAGAGCCATGTAAAAGAGATAGCGTATTACGGAACGCTTCTTCTACACTTAGTCCTGTGCTCACTTGTTGTTCCATAAGCTGTACGATAACCTCTGTATCCGTTTCACTTACGAACGTTACATCTTGTAAATATTCCTTCTTCACTAACTCATAGTTTTCAATTACACCGTTATGAACTAGTGTAAAACGCTTTGATGTACTTTGATGCGGATGCGCGTTTACTTTGCTCGGAACACCATGTGTAGCCCAGCGTGTGTGACCGATCCCCACGCTTGTTGCTACGTTCTCATCTACGATTTCGCGAAGTTTTGCAATACGGCCTTTTTCTTTGTATACAACAACACCGTTCTCTGCTTGTACTGCAATACCTGCTGAATCATATCCACGATATTCTAGCTTTTCTAAACCTTTTAATAAAATTTCCTTTGCATCTTGCTCTCCAATAAATCCTACGATTCCACACATGTTTAGTCGCCGTTACAAATGCTTACACTGCTCTGCGAACATGTAACGACATAGTCCGATACCATTTTTATTTATACTAAAAAACGGATTACATATTGCTAGCCCTGTAAGCTTGTAACGGCTTTCACCTTCCTCTCGATTGGGTTTAAGTCCGTATATACTTATACAGCTAGTTTGTATCCGTTCCTTTTCTCTCATCACACTTTCACCTTTGTCCACTAAGTCACCTTAATGATTTAAGTAAAAGCTTGCGGTTGTGATGAACAACCGGGAGCCATCCGCCGAAATCTCGATAAACCCCACCTCGTCAACTACACTACTTGTAGTTCTGGCGCTTCTATAATTTACAATATTTCCTTTGAGAAAAAGAACAAGACCATCTTATAACAAACATGGATAAACCGTCAATGAAAATTTTTTCACCATCTATAAAACATATGAAAAAGGAGCACTTATTGTGCTCCTTTTCAATAAATTTATTAAATTATTCAGCGCCAACTTCCGCTTTCACAACTTCTACAATGCGATGTACATATGCATCACAAACTTCTTGTGTTGGTGCTTCTGCCATTACACGAATAAGTGGTTCTGTTCCAGATGGACGAACAAGAATGCGGCCATCACCATTCATTTCTTCCTCTACAACACGAATAATTTCTTTAATTTTTTCGTTTTCTAGTGCTAGTTTTTTATCTGTTACACGAACGTTTACTAGTAATTGCGGGAATTTTGTCATTTCTCCTGCAAGCTCAGATAATGGTTTTTTCGTCATTTTCATAATGTTTACAAGTTGAAGTGCACTTAACATTCCATCACCAGTTGTAATGTAATCAAGTAAGATAATATGGCCTGATTGTTCTCCACCTAAGTTGTAACCTCCGCGCTTCATTTCTTCCATTACGTAGCGGTCACCAACTGCTGTTTTATCACTTGTAATACCGTTAGCTTCAAGTGCTTTGTAGAAACCTAAGTTACTCATAACTGTTGAAACAACTGTATTATGCTTTAGTTGACCAGTTTCTTTCATGTACTTTGCACAAATAAACATAATTTGATCGCCATCAACAATGTTTCCTTTTTCATCTACAGCGATTAAACGGTCACCATCACCATCGAAAGCAAGACCAATATCAGCACCTTTTTCTTTTACTAATTCAGCTAATACTTCTGGATGCGTAGAACCTACTCCATCGTTAATGTTCATACCGTTTGGTGAAGTTCCCATTGTTGAAATATCAGCTTCTAAATCAGCAAATAAGTACGGAGCTAAAGAAGACGTAGCACCATGCGCACAATCTAAAGCGATATGTAAACCTGAGAAATCTTCCTCTACAGTTTGTTTAATGTATTGTAAATACTTTTGTCCACCTTCAAAATAATCACTCACTTGCCCAAGGTTCGTACCTGTTGGACGTGGTAATTCATCCACTTCTTTGTCTAATAAAGCTTCAATTTCTGCTTCTTGCTCATCTGTTAATTTAAAACCGTCTGAACCGAAGAATTTAATTCCGTTATCTTGTACTGGATTATGAGATGCAGAAATCATAACACCAGCTTGTGCATCTAACGCTTTCGTTAAATAAGCAACACCTGGTGTAGAAATAACACCAAGACGCATTACTTCTGCTCCAGTTGATAATAGACCTGCTACTAAAGCTCCTTCTAACATATGTCCTGATATACGTGTATCACGGCCGATAATTACTTTTGGACGGTCTGTATCTTTTGTTAATACATAACCACCAAAACGTCCAATTTTGAACGCTAATTCAGGTGTTAACTCCTTATTCGCAACCCCGCGTACTCCATCTGTACCAAAATATTTACCCATTATGATTCGCTCCTTTTTCTGGCTCTTTTTGATTATCTACTGTTGGCTCTTGGCTAGTTTCTTTATCTTTATTTTGTTCCGATTCCTTCTCCTTTTCCTTTTCCTTTTCTGGATCAGGCTTAGGTTCAGGTTCAGGATTTTTTGGTGTTTCAGTTTGATTATCTTTATTATTATTTGAATTTGGTTGCTCACCGTTACCCTGTACTTCTTTATCGGGATTTTCTTTCTTCACAATTGTAACTTTAGCACTTTTTTGTTTTGGCTCTATTGAAATATTACCAGGGCCACTCACTTGAATCGCAACATCCTTCGTCCCAGGAGACACATTTTGTAGATTAATCACTGCTGTTATTTGAGCAGCTGTTATTTTATCTACTATACTTGTTTCTCCTGAAATATCAACGCTTATCTTCCCATCTTGCGGCGAAAGTAACTGGGCCGTAACGTCTTTAGAAAGTCCATTTTTTTGAATTGATATACCATCAATCGTTCTTGTTTTCGTTTGTTTTGTTTTTTGTACGCCTACTGAAACCTTTACTTGATTTGGCTTCGCACTTGTTACACCCTTTGGTAATAAAACAGAGGTATCGAATGTTGTAGACTCTGTCAATTGACTAAGATCTACTTCGACCCCCTCTATCGATTGTATATTATCCAATATATCTTTTGAACCTGCTATCGTGACTTCTCTCGGCTCAACGCTAATATTTGTAACGGCCAATCCTTCCGGTAAACTCCCCTTTTTCGCATATGTTATAGGAACAGTTTTTTCAGTATTATTGGCCGTAGCTTGCGTCGCCACATTCAACGTTACACTAATTTTAGATGGACTTGTTCTTACATTTAAACGTTTTCCTTCTTTATTGTATAATGTAACTTCGGCTGTTTTTGTAACAGTTTTATTAACACCTTTTAAATCAACATACGCCTTAGCAGATGAAATACTTTCAATTTCTTCTTTCGTCCCAACTACCTCAACCGTATCAGGTTTAATGTTTGATTTTTCGAGAGTAGCACCAGCTGGCATTTGATCCTCATTTGATAATTTCAAGTCTACATGAACATATTTTCTCGCTTTTTCATGAAGAGTAATTTTAATTGTTGATGGCTGAACTGTTCCTTTCACATCATCTGGAAGTCCATTCGTTTTCAAAGAAACTTCATACGTTCCTTTTTCGCTACCTCTCAAATCAACTGGTATATCAAATTGTTTTTTCGCTTTTGCCGTAGCAACTGCTGCTTTTGGACCCTCTAACTTCACCTTAACGCCCTCTGCCGGAATACCACTTACAATATATTTCTCTTCATCATACTTAACGTTAATAGCATAATTAGTTAATGTTTCTTTCGCATCATTTGCAAAAGGTAGTATCCCCGATGTCGTATTTTTTTCAGTTAAAGTCGCTGACATAAAAAGCATACACGCCAATAGTAATGAGATCCCCTTTAAAAACCAATGATTCTCCATTAACTTATCCATGACGCTTTCTCCTCCAATTCCATAAAGACGAAGAAGTCGTTTTTTCGTTCGCACTAAATTCAGATAACAACATATCTTTCAGTTGTTCTGTCTTTAAATCACGATGCAACTTACCATTTTTCGTTAAAGAAATTTGGCCTGTTTCTTCCGACACAACTACTGTAATACTATCAGTAACTTCACTAACTCCCATTGCAGCGCGATGCCTAGTTCCTAACTCCTTAGAGATAAATGGACTTTCCGATAACGGAAGATAGCAAGCTGCTGCTTTAATGGTACTTCCTTGCATAATTACTGCTCCATCGTGAAGAGGTGTGTTTGGAATGAAAATATTAATGAGTAATTCCGATGATACGTTTGCATTTAGCGGAATACCCGTTTCTACATAATCACCCATACCGGTCTCTTTTGACAAAGTAATTAATGCACCAATTCTACGTTTTCCCATATATTCCGTTGCTTTCGCTATCGCTGTTGCAACCATTTCAGGCTCATCATCCTCATGAGTTCCAGTACGCGAAAATAAACTCCCGCGTCCTAGCTGCTCAAGCGCTCTTCGCAATTCTGGCTGAAAAATAATAATAACGGCTAAAAATCCCCACGTTAATACTTGTTCAGTTAGCCAATATAGCGTTCGCAATTCAAGGAAAATACTGATCATCCGAACGACAATAATAACTGTAATCCCTTTTAAAAGTTGAACAGCTTTCGTCCCTCGGATTATAAGAATTAGCTTATATATAATAAACCATACAACGGCAATATCTAATGCCGTACTAAGATATTTCAAAATGGTCGTATCTTCAAAAGGCATGCTAACCCTTCCTCCTACTTACGAGCAATTCTATCCATATATTGAAATATTATTTTATGCTCTATCTGTATGTATTTCCAACAACTAGTTAATTATACCATACATGAAACAAACGACAATTACAAACAACCCCCCTTTAGTCTAAATTGGTAAGATGTCAAACATTCTTATCGTACAGTATAATATAAATCATTATTATACGCCTATTTTCAAATAAAAAAAGCAACTTCTCAGTTGCTTTTCTTACATTTATTTTAGTTTTTCACCGAATAAAGAACCCATTAAAGCAACCGCTGTTGTTGCCGTTCTATTTCGCTCATCTAAAATCGTATTTACCTCAACAAACTCGGCAGATGTAACAATATCAGCTTCCGCTAACATCTCCATTGCTAAATGACTTTCACGATAAGATAAGCCACCAATTACAGGTGTTCCAACTCCTGGTGCATCATGAGGATCAAGACCATCTAAGTCTAATGATAAATGCACACCATCAGTATGAGATAAATACGCGATTGTTTCTTCCATAACAGCCGTCATACCCATACGATCAATCTCGTGCATTGAAAATACTTTAATACCTTCATTTCGAATAAAGTCTTTTTCTCCTTCATCTAATGCACGTGCACCGATAATTACAACATTCTCTTTTTTCACCTTTGGATATGCCCCGTATAAATCTACAAGCGTCGGATGTCCATACCCTAAACTTGCTGCAAGTGACATACCATGAATATTTCCAGATGGTGAAGTTTCTTCTGTATTTAAATCGCCATGTGCGTCATACCAAATAACACCTAGGTTTTTATAATGTTTCGCAACACCAGCTAATGTACCAATAGCGATACTATGATCTCCACCTAATACAAGTGGAAAACGTCCTTCTTCTATAATATGATCCACCTTACTTGCTAATTCGTTACATACAGTTGCAACTTGTGTAAGGTTTCTTAAGCTTGTATTTACATCTACTTCTTTTTCTCTCTCTATACATATATCTCCCATATCTTTAACATCATATCCAATTTTTTCAATTCTTTCAATTACACCTGCATAACGGATTGCGCTCGGTCCCATATCAACTCCACGACGCATCTGTCCTAAATCCATTGGAACTCCAATAACTGAGATTTCTTTTTTCATAGATAGTATCCCCCTTCTGTGCCTTCACTAAATATTTTAAATCTTTTATATAGTCTGACTCAACTCGACATTTTTCTGTATGGATATACAAACTATTCACTTATATTCGCTTTGAAATCCAAATTTTAAGACTATTCCATGTATAAAGTTAACTTAATGAAGCAACTACTATCATTATTATTAGATAACAATAAAAAACACTCCCCCATTTAGAAGTGTTTTTCTGATGCTATTTTCCACACTGCTGCAATATTCTTTGCTGTCATTTCGATATTATCTTCTGCTACTTTATATGCCTCCTCTAATGTCATCGGACTTGTTGTAATACTAAATACTGCATCAATTCCTTTTTCATGAACAGCCGAATAATTCGGAGATACCGATCCCCCAATAGCAATGACAGGAATATGAAAATGCTTTGCACGCTCCGCAACACCTACTGGGGCCTTTCCATATGCTGTTTGTTCATCTATTCTCCCTTCGCCAGTTATAATTAAATCTGCACCTTCTATATGCTTATCAAAATTTGTATAATCTAATACAATTTCAATTCCTCTCCGCAAGCTTCCCTTTAGCACTGCAATAACAGCTGCTCCCATACCTCCTGCAGCTCCTGCACCAGGTATTTTAGATACGTCGCAAAATAGGTATTGTTTAAGGATATGCGCATAATGCTTTAAGTTCTCATCCAGCTCTTTCATCATCTCTTCATCCGCACCCTTTTGTCGCCCAAATACGAAAGATGCTCCTCTTATTCCAACTAACGGATTATCTACATCACATGCTGCTTCTATCTTTATATGCTTTAAGCGTGAATCCATTTGTGAAAAATCAATAGAGACAATCGAATGTAACGTTCCACCAGACGGCTCTATTACTTCTCCTTTTCCATTTATAAACCTGACTCCTAAAGCTGACAACATACCCGCTCCTCCATCATTTGTAGCACTTCCTCCAAGTCCTAAAATGATACGCTCAGCTCCTTCGTCTAGCGCATGTAGTATAAGTTCTCCTGTTCCTTTCGTCGTCGTAATAAGTGGGTTTCGCTTTTTAGCCGGAACGTGTTGTAAGCCTGATGCTGCTGCCATTTCAATAAACGCTGTCTTTTTATCTTTAGACATACCGTAAAAGGCTTGTACGCTCTCTCTAAGCGGTCCTGTCACATGAAATGATATAATCCTCCCGCTTGTAGCATCAACAAGGGAATCGACCGTTCCTTCCCCTCCATCTCCAATTGGTATTTTTACGTACTCTGCTTTAGGAAAAATTGCTCCAAAACCTCTTTCAATAGCTTCACATACTTCTATAGCTTTTAAGCTTTCTTTATATGAATCAGATGCAATAACAACTTTCATAATTATCCCCCATCCTTTATTTTCACGTTTTCTCCATTTTAAATGACAAGTATGAAAGTTGTCTTTTCAAACACAAAAAAAGCTTACATCATATGATGTAAGCTTTCTCTATTAGATGGAGCCTAGCGGGATCGAACCGCTGACCTCCTGCGTGCAAGGCAGGCGCTCTCCCAGCTGAGCTAAGGCCCCTTAGTAATTAAGCGGAAGACGGGATTCGAACCCGCGACCCCAACCTTGGCAAGGTTGTATTCTACCACTGAACTACTTCCGCGAAAATGGTGAGCCATGAAGGACTCGAACCTTCGACCCTCTGATTAAAAGTCAGATGCTCTACCAACTGAGCTAATGGCTCGTAAATGGCTGGGCTAGCTGGATTCGAACCAGCGCATGACGGAGTCAAAGTCCGTTGCCTTACCGCTTGGCTATAGCCCATTAATATTTACTAGTATGGTTATCTTTTCAAAAAAATAAACCCTCTCAGGTTATTTTAAAGAAAATGGTGGAGGGGGGCAGATTCGAACTGCCGAACCCGAAGGAGCGGATTTACAGTCCGCCGCGTTTAGCCACTTCGCTACCCCTCCGACATTTAAAATATATATGGTGGAGGATGACGGGATCGAACCGCCGACCCCCTGCTTGTAAGGCAGGTGCTCTCCCAGCTGAGCTAATCCTCCAAAAGTGGTGACCCGTACGGGATTCGAACCCGTGTTACCGCCGTGAAAGGGCGGTGTCTTAACCACTTGACCAACGGGCCAAAAAAGTTTTAAACCTATTCCCAAGCTTCCAACCGGGCTTGAACCGGTGACCTCTTCCTTACCATGGAAGTGCTCTACCAGCTGAGCTATGGAAGCATAATGGCTCCGCAGGTAGGACTCGAACCTACGACCGATCGGTTAACAGCCGATAGCTCTACCACTGAGCTACTGCGGAATAATATAAGCCTGGCAACGTCCTACTCTCACAGGGACAAGGTCCCAACTACCATCGGCGCTAGAGAGCTTAACTTCCGTGTTCGGTATGGGAACGGGTGTGACCTCTCTGCCATCATTACCAGACTTTTATCATTATAAACATTTCTTTCGAAATGTCAAGAAGAAAATTATATATTCCTTCAAAACTAGATAACATTGCTACATATTATATGGTTAAGTCCTCGATCTATTAGTATTCGTCAGCTCCACATGTCACCATGCTTCCACCTCGAACCTATCAACCTGATCATCTTTCAGGGATCTTACTAGCTTACGCTATGGGAAATCTCATCTTGAGGGGGGCTTCATGCTTAGATGCTTTCAGCACTTATCCCTTCCGCACATAGCTACCCAGCTATGCCCTTGGCAGAACAACTGGTACACCAGCGGTGCGTCCATCCCGGTCCTCTCGTACTAAGGACAGCTCCTCTCAAATTTCCTACGCCCACGACGGATAGGGACCGAACTGTCTCACGACGTTCTGAACCCAGCTCGCGTACCGCTTTAATGGGCGAACAGCCCAACCCTTGGGAC
>NZ_CP033795.1:4635000-4695000 GCF_003812125.1 Bacillus sp. FDAARGOS_527 | reverse complement strand
CAGGACCTAAAGTTATTTACAAAGGCGACACCTCTAAAAAACAAGTTGCATTCACGTTTGATATTAGTTGGGGAGACAAAAAAGCAATTCCAATCCTTGATACACTTAAAGAAAGAGATATTAAGAATGCAACCTTCTTCCTTTCTGCTGCATGGGCAGAAAGACACCCTGATGTTGTTGAACGCATCATAAAAGATGGACATGAAATCGGTAGTATGGGTTATAATTACACGTCCTACACTTCTCTAGAGGCAAATGAAATACGAAGAGATCTTTTGCGAGCACAAGATGTTTTTACAAAACTCGGTGTGAAACAAATTAAACTATTGCGTCCACCTAGTGGAGACTTTAACAAGGCAACACTTAAAATAGCAGAATCACTCGGATACACTGTCGTTCATTGGAGTAATAACTCAAACGATTGGAAAAACCCTGGCGTAAACAATATTGTTTCCACCGTCTCTAATAATTTAAAGGGTGGGGATATCGTCTTATTACATGCATCCGATTCTGCTCTTCAAACAAATAAAGCTTTACCACTGCTTCTACAGAAATTAAAGAGTGACGGCTATGAGCAAATATCCGTATCACAACTTATTTCCAACACAAGTACGAAAAGTAAAGATGTCCAATAATTTTTTACACATAAAAAGCTCTACTACCTTTCGTTCAGGTAATAGAGCTTTTTTTATCCCGATATTTTCATTCGTACAACTACCCTGCGTAAAAACTCTCTTAATTAGGCCGACTTACTCGTCTTTCCAATTAAACGATGTAATATAAGTAACTGATATGCATTACATAATAAAAGTGGTATCACCATTAAATATAACCAATCTGTATCATTAATTCGAAGTGCTGGTACCCACTCAAGAATTGTTACAACCACCATAAAGAACAAAGCTGGCACAAATGCCTTTTTATTCGTTTCCTTACTTTTTATATAAGCAACGATGGCACCAAACATAAATAACACACCAGCAACAAGTATGTTATTCCCTAATGAAATTTCCCCATTTGCAATCAATACCGATCTTAAATACACAAAATCAAATAAAACGAATGCAATGAAGAAGAGCTGGACTATATTCCATAAAGAAGGTGACCTGAACATCCCTAATCCAAAACGATGGATTGTTAAATAGGCAAAGAACCCCATTTGACTTATCACACTAAAAATAAATCCTACACCCATCAACCAGAAGGAAACTGCCAAAATTTCCTTTTCGTCGAAATTTTGAAAAAATTTCGCGTACTTGTCCCACTCTAAAACAAATCCAATAATGACTGTACTAACCCCACCAAGAAACAACGTCGTAAAAAATAGTCGAACCCACTTGCGGCTATTCACAACACATCCCCCATTATCCTTATATTTCTAATTAAATTGTATCAATGACAATTTCAAAAAGCTAGCCATGTTCATGTATAAATTCCTTAAAGATATTTATATTAAAAAGAGAGAACTGTGCTGAAAGGAGTTCCAACTTATGAAACGGATGCTGCTCGTTTTGACTTCTTCTTTTCTATTTCTTGTACTTGTAGCATGTGCACAAGAAAAAGAAGCAAAGTCCGAACTTGATTATGATCAAACGAAGAAAATGATTGTTGATATTTTAAAAACCGATCAAGGTAAGAAAGCCATTCAAGATGTGTTAACTGATGAAAAAATGAAACAAGCACTCATACTAGATGAAACAGTAGTAAAGAAAACGATTGAAGATGCAATGGTATCCGATAAAGGGCAACAATTCTGGGAAAAGCTCTTTAAAGACCCTGAGTTCTCATCGAAATTCGCTAAAAGTATGGGAAAAGAACAAACAGCCTTAATGAAAACATTACTAAAAGACCCTGAATACCAAGCAGGCGTTATAGAAATTATGAAAAACCCTGAAGTAGAAAAAATGATGTTACAAACAATGAAGAGCAAAGAATACCGGCAATATTTACAACAAGTACTAACAGAAACTGCTGAAAGCCCACTCTTCCAAGCTAAGATGATTGATATTATTAGTAAAGGTGTCCAAAAAGCCGAAAAAAGTGGTTCTGATAAAAAGGAAGCCGGCGGTGAAGGTGGTTCCCAAGAAGGTAAAAAGGAACAGCAGTAAAAATAATAACGATAATAATGAGTGGACAATATATGTATCATCCACTCATTATTATTTTATTTTTGCGCAACAGTTGTTTTATCAATTACCGTTTCAGCTATTGTGCGATAAATAAGACCTGTCGTATGCGTATCTTCATATACTGACGGCGCAAAATCTTCTTTATTCCAATCAGGTTGTTGAAGCGGGATTCGGCCAAGTACTTCTGTTTGAAGTTCTGTAGCTAATTTATCTCCACCACCTCTTCCAAACACATATTCTTTTTCGCCAGTTGTTTTACTTTCAAAATAAGCCATATTTTCAACAACACCAAGAATGCTATGTTCTGTACGTAAAGCCATTGCTCCAGCACGTGCTGCTACAAATGCCGCTGTTGGATGCGGTGTTGTGACAATAATCTCTTTACAAGCCGGCAACATCGAATGTAAGTCTAGCGCAACATCACCTGTACCTGGTGGTAAATCTAAAACTAAATAATCTAAATCGCCCCATTCTACTTCTGTAAAGAAATGATTTAACATTTTCCCGAGCATAGGCCCTCTCCAAATAACCGGTGCATTATCTTCTACAAAGAATCCCATTGAGATTACCTTTACACCTAGACGCTCCACTGGAATGATTTTATCTCCTCTTACTACAGGGCGTTTTTCTATCCCCATCATATCAGGTACGCTAAAACCATAAATATCAGCATCAATGATACCAACTTTTTTCCCTAGACGAGCTAAAGCAATAGCAAGGTTAACAGAAACTGTTGATTTCCCTACTCCACCTTTTCCACTCGCCACTGCTAAAAATGTCGTTTTCGAATTTGGTGACAATAAGGATTCAGTTTGCTCTTCTTCTTGTTCTGGTGCAAACTGAGCTAATTCCTCTTCTGTAAATTCTGCAAAGCGAAGCCCTACTGTTGCTGCTCCTAGTTCTTTTACTAACTTTACAATTCCAGATTGCAATTGCATTTGTTCCGCTGTACCGGTTTTTACAATTGCAATTTTCACACTTACATGTTCCTTCTCAGGCTTGACTGTTACCTCTTTAATTGCCCCTGTTTCTTTTAACGTTTTATGTAAAAACGGATCTACAATCCCCTCTAACGCTTCCACTACTTGTTCTTTCGTTACCATAATTAGCCCAGCCCCCTGTATGAAAAATAACATAATGTTAATTAAATATATCTCTCTTTACTTTTTAAATAAATGCGTTTACATTTCCAGTATAACATATTTTCGGAAAACTTCGTTAACGAGAGAAACGCAAAAAAATCCTCCTTATTCTGGAGGATTTCCTTTTTCCGTGAAATAACGTAATATACCACGATATACTGCAGCCGCTACCTTTTGCTGATATTTCTCCGAATTCAACATATATCTTTCATTTACATTCGATAAAAAGCCAGCTTCAATTAAAGCGCCTGGTGTTTTCGCATACTTTAATAAATACACATGAGAAATTGTTTTAGCAGAACGATTTGTATTCTCTAAACTCGTTCTCAACTCAGCTTGTATAAATTTAGCGGCACGTTCATTTTCAATTGAAGAACGGTAATAGAACGTTTGTGCGCCTTTCGATCCACTACTCGTTAAAGCATTTAAATGGATACTTGCAAAAAAGTCTACATCGGGTTTATTAATAATCTCTACACGTTTTTTTAAATCTTCTGCTTTACGTCTACTATATGACTTTGTATCTTTCTGGGCTAAATCATAATCTCCCTCACGTGTTAAAATAACTAGTGCACCTTGTTCTTGTAAATAATCTTGTACCTTCTTTGTAATCTCAAGCGTAATATCTTTTTCTACAATATCCTTGCCACCAACTGCCCCTCCGTCTGGTCCACCATGCCCAGCATCTAATACGATTACTTTCCCTGATAAGGGTAAATTCCAAGCTCGCCACGATTTTGTAATTTGAAATTCTTGTTTGACTAAAAAAAACAAAATAACCGCAGCGAGTGCAAAAGAGATAATTCGAATTCTCTTCATACCTTTCCTCCTCCAGCTAGTCCCTCTAATTACTTATATGGGACAAGAGGAAAGTTTATGCTTGTCTTAATGAAGCTTTAATCGATATCTTCTTTCACCTTTTTCATATCCTTCCTGCCACCATAAGCCGATAAACTGCTGGCAAGATTCAAAAAGTAATTCCTCATCTTGTAACTTAATCTCCCGCATAGTCATGCTCGTTAAAAATTGAAATAGTGTTTCCGTTAATTGTTGCTCTTCTTCTAAGGCCCTATATTTCACATCAAAGAACGATTCGCCATAATAACCAAATTTGCTATATCTCGCTCCTAATAAATACGATTCTATCCCTAATTCAATGCAGTAATCTTCATACTGACGATGAAGTTCCTGCATCTGAAAGGCATCTCTAATATTTGAACGTAATGTTTTTAATGATAATTCCCGCAGCATCTTCCGCTCATATTTCAACTGCTTTTCTTTTTGTTTTTCTTGTAAGCTGACAATGACATTCATAGTACTTATAAACCTCCCTAATACGTATTAGTCTAAACTTCTAAAGAAGAAGCATACGCGAGAGGATAGCACTAAAATATTCCAAACTACAAAAATTTCAAAAGAGGAATGAAACATAAAAAACCCCAACCAAAATGGTTGGGGTTTGTAGTTCGCAAAAATTAACGTTTTGAGAACTGAGGTGCACGACGTGCGCCTTTAAGACCGTATTTTTTACGCTCTTTCATACGTGCGTCACGAGTTAATAGACCTGCACGTTTTAGTGTTAGACGGTATTCTGGATCAGCTTTTAATAAAGCGCGAGAAATACCGTGACGAATAGCACCAGCTTGACCAGTGTATCCACCACCATTTACGTTTACAAGTACATCGTAGTTACCTAAAGTTTCTGTTGCAACTAGAGGTTGTTTCACTACTTCACGTAATGCAGCAAATGGGATATAGTTTTCAAAATCACGACCGTTAATGATAACGCGTCCTTCGCCTGGAACTAGGCGTACGCGCGCTACTGAACTCTTACGACGTCCAGTGCCATAGTATTGAACCTGTGCCAAAGTAAGCCCTCCTTTAATTGATTATCCGCGAAGTTCGTAAACTTCTGGTTTTTGTGCTTGGTGTGGATGCTCTGCTCCAGCATACACGTTTAGTTTCTTAGAAACTTGACGGCCTAAGCGTCCTTTTGGAAGCATGCCTTTAATTGCAAGCTCTAACATTTGTACAGGGTAGTTTGTACGCATTTCAAGAGCTGTTCTTTGTTTAAGTCCACCTGGGTGGTTAGTGTGACGGTAGTAAATTTTATCGTTTAATTTATTACCTGTTAAATGAATTTTCTCAGCGTTAATAATAATTACATGATCACCCGTGTCAACGTGTGGTGTAAATGTAGGTTTGTTTTTACCACGTAAAATGGATGCTACTTCACTAGCAAGGCGACCTAAAGTTTGACCTTCAGCATCAACCACATACCATTTACGCTCAACTTCGTTAGCTTTTGCCATAAAAGTCGTACGCATGTGTTTCCCTCCTCGTTATCTTTTCCATAGAAAAAATCTATTGTTTATCTTAAACACGATTTCCTTCCGGGGCTAATCGTGGTTTTAGAAACAATACCATATGTTATGATATACTTTTGAGTTTCTAATGTCAAGCAAATGTTACACCAGGATTAGTTGTTATAGTTTACCTGCCATAAATAAAGCCCATGACCAGGAGCCATCTTTCCAGCAAACTGACGATTTTGTTTCGCTAAAATCTCTGGAATGCTATCCGGATCAAGCTTTCCTTGCCCTACGCTCAGTAACGTACCAACAATAATCCTGACCATATTATATAAAAATCCATTACCTACAAAACGAAAAATTAATTCGTCGTCCTGCTCAATTAGCTCGATTTCATAAATTGTTCTCACTTTATCTTTTTTGTCAGTTTTTGCCGAACAAAAAGAAGTGAAATCATGCGTTCCAATAAAATAAGGGATCGCTTTTCTTATAGCATTTATTTCGAGCGGATATGGATATTGATATACGTAATTTCTACGGAATACATCCGCAGTCTTTGATAATAATACACGATAACGATATTCTTTTCTCTCGACACCGTAACGTGCGTGAAATTCTTCTGTTTTTTTCTCTACCTGTGTGATAACAATATCATCTGGTAACATAGTGTTTAATGCATTGCTCCATTGCCACTCTTCAAGAGACAACGGTGTATCAAAGTGTATCACTTGTCCTTTAGCATGAACAGTAGAATCTGTTCTGCCCGATGCCTGAACACGAATAAGTTCCCCTTTATGCAATTTCTGTAAAGCTTTCTCTATTTCTTGTTGAACAGTACGATGCTGCGGTTGAATTTGATAACCACAAAAATGCATGCCATCATATGCAACCGTACATTTTATTCTATCCATTTCTTTATTCTCCATTACGATCGCACCCATGCCAAAATACAAGCTAAACAAAGTAAGCTTATAATCGTTACAGTATCGCTTGTTTTCCAGCGTAGTTGCCTAAATTTAGTACGTCCTTCGCCACTTTGATATCCACGGGCTTCCATAGCAATTGCTAAGTCTTCTGCACGCTTAAAAGCACTGATAAATAGAGGAACGAGTAGTGAAATGATAGCTTTCATCCTATCTTTTATCGGTCCCCCTGCAAAATCAATACCACGTGACGATTGTGCCTTCATTATTTTACTCGTTTCATCCATTAATGTCGGGATAAAACGAAGAGAAATTGACATCATTAATGCGATTTCATGAACAGGAACTTTTATACGCTTCAATGGCTTTAATAACGTCTCCAAACCATCTGTAATCTCAATGGGTGTCGTCGTTAACGTTAATAATGTCGTCATTAAAATAATAACGAAGAATCGTATAGAAATGTATATTCCTTGCTCTAATCCTTTTTCATGTATCGAAAACCAACCAAGCTGGAATAGTACTTCCCCTTCTTTATTTGTTAAAATATGCAGGAAAAATGTAAAAAGAAAAATCCATAGAATTGGTTTTAAGCCCGAAAGTACATAACGAATCGGCACTTTTGCAAAAAATAAAGCAATGAGTGCATATAAAAATAAAAATCCATATGAAATCGCATTATTTGCTAAGAAAACAACAAATACATATAAAAAGACAATCAGCAGCTTCGTACGTGGATCAAGTTGATGAATAAGAGAATTCCCTGGAATATATCTTCCAATAATCAACTGCTGCATGATTCATGACCACCTTTTCGTAACACCTGCACAACTTCATGAGTAAGATCCTCTAAAGATAAGGTAGCCTTTGGGATTGAAATGCCAAACTTCTCTTCAATTGCACGTTTATACTTTAAAGACATAGGAAGATCCACACCAATTTTCTCTAGTTCATCAGCATGTGAAAATACTTCCTCTGCACTTCCTTGCAAAAAGACCGTTCCTTTATGCATGACTACAATCTGCTCGGCATATTTAGCAGCATCCTCCATATTATGCGTTACAAGGATAACTGTAAGGCCTTTCTCCTTATGTAGCTTATAAAACATCTCCATAAGTTCATTTTGCCCTTTTGGGTCTAGTCCTGCTGTAGGTTCATCTAATACAAGCACTTCGGGTTCCATCGCTAATACGCCCGCTATCGCAACACGCCTCATTTGCCCACCACTTAACTCAAATGGTGAACGCGTTAACAGTTCTGGTTCTAACCCTACAAGTTCAATTGCTTCTCTTGCCTTTTGCTTCGCTTCTTCTTCCGATACCCCAAAATTAGTAGGTCCGAAACAAATATCTTTCTCCACAGTCTCTTCAAATAACTGATGTTCTGGGAATTGAAAGACAACCCCTACCTTTTTACGTAGTGGCTTTAGCTTTTTTTCTTTCTTTCCTGCCGAAATGAAATGTTCACCGATTTGAACTGTGCCATTTGTCGGCTGCAATAAACCATTTAAATGTTGAATCATCGTCGACTTACCTGAACCAGTATGACCGATAATGGCATAATAGCCCCCACTTGGAAACGACACGTCTACATCATAAAGTGCGCGTCTTTCAAATGGAGTTTTATATTGATAACGATGTTCTACTTTTTGGAATGTAATCTCCAAAGTTCGTTCACCAAGCTTTCCATTGTAAGATGCGTATTTTGCAAGAGAATTTCATTTCTTTTTAATAATTCTGCTATTTTCACTGAAAATGGTACATCTAATCCAATTTCTTGGAGCATATGAGAGGACTTGAAAATTTGTTCTGGAGTCCCTTCCTCTAATATCTCTCCCTTATTTAAAATAATGACACGGTCTGACTGTGCCGCTTCTTCTAAATCGTGCGTAATTGATAACACGGTAATACCTTTTTCATTAACAAGTTGTCTAACCGTTTCTACCACTTCACGTCTCCCTTGAGGGTCTAGCATTGACGTTGCTTCATCTAATATCAAAATAGACGGCTGAAGTGCTAAAACGCCTGCTATTGCTACTCGCTGCTTTTGCCCACCAGATAACGAATGTGGCTCATCATTAAGAAAATCTTCCATACGGACTAGTCGTAAGGCCTGATCTAATCTTTCTACCATTTGCTCTCTTGGCATTCCGATATTCTCTAAACCAAAGACAACGTCATCTTGCACTGTCGTTCCAACAAATTGATTATCTGGATTTTGAAATACCATCCCAATTTGTTTTCGAACATCCCATACCGTTTCCTCTGACAAAACCATTGTATCATTTACTGTAATTGTCCCTGCTTCCGGCAAAAACAAACCATTCAATAATTTTGCAAGTGTAGACTTCCCAGAACCGTTTTGTCCAATAACAGATACCCATTCTCCTTCATATAAGGAGAATGAAACATCTTTTAATGCATAAGTGGCTGCACCAGGATATTGAAATGATATATTTTCTGTCCGAAGTTTCTCTTTTTTCAATACAAGGCACCCTTTCCTTCGCCAAGTAAGCCTATTTTTATATTTAAAAAAAAGGGCCATGACCAGTTTCTTGAAAAGAACTGTCCTGCCCTTTTAATTATCATTATACTAACTCGATAATTACCATTGGTGCTGCGTCTCCGCGACGTGGACCAATTTTTGCAATACGAGTGTATCCGCCTTGGCGCTCAGCATAGCGTGGAGCTACATCAGCGAATAGTTTTTGAAGTGCATCTTGACCAGTCTCAGCGTTAGCTACTTCATTGCGAATGAAAGCTGCTGCTTGACGACGAGCATGAAGATCTCCGCGTTTACCTAAAGTGATCATTTTTTCCACTACAGAACGAAGTTCTTTTGCACGAGTTTCTGTCGTTTGGATGCGCTCGTTGATAATTAAATCAGTAGCTAAGTCACGTAACATAGCTTTACGTTGCGCACTTGTACGGCCTAATTTTCTGTATGCCATTCGTAGTTCCCTCCTTTGTTGATGGGTTTAAATCCTCAGTCGTCTTTACGTAAACCTAAACCTAATTCCTCAAGTTTATGTTTAACTTCTTCTAAGGATTTACGTCCTAAGTTACGAACTTTCATCATATCTTCTTCTGTTTTGTTCGCAAGCTCTTGTACAGTATTAATTCCTGCACGTTTTAGGCAATTATAAGAACGAACAGAAAGGTCTAGTTCTTCGATAGTCATCTCAAGAACTTTCTCTTTTTGATCTTCTTCCTTCTCGACCATAATCTCAGCATTTTGTGCTTCATCAGTTAAACCAACAAAGATATTTAAATGCTCAGTTAAGATTTTGGCACCTAAAGAGATAGCTTCTTTTGGCCCGATGCTTCCATCCGTCCATACATCAAGCGTAAGCTTATCATAATTAGCCACTTGTCCGACACGTGTCTTTTCCACTTGGTAAGTCACACGTGATACTGGAGTATAAATAGAATCAATAGGAATTACTCCTATTGGTTGATCTTCGCTTTTATTTGCATCAGCTGGCGTATACCCACGGCCACGCTTTGCAGTTAAACGCACGCGGAAATGCGCATCTTTTGCTAACGTTGCAATGTGTAAATCTGGATTTAAGATTTCTACATCACTATCGTGAGTAATATCAGCAGCTGTGACAATACCTTCGCCCTGCACATCAATTTCCAACGTCTTCTCTTCTTCAGAGTAGATTTTAAGAGCTAACTTTTTCAAGTTTAAGATGATCGTTGTAACGTCTTCTACTACGCCCTCAACTGTTGAAAATTCATGTAATACGCCATCGATTTGGATAGCAGTAACAGCGGCACCAGGGAGTGAAGATAAAAGAATACGACGTAAGGAGTTACCCAACGTAGTACCATATCCACGCTCAAGCGGTTCAATTACGAATTTACCATATTTAGCATCTTCGTTAAGTTCAACCGTTTCGATTTTCGGCTTTTCGATTTCAATCATTAACTAAACCCTCCTTCAAAACGTCGAAACCCCGGTTAAACAAAGGTATAACCCCTGTCTAACCGAAAGTCCCCCTTAGGCAGTTCCCGATTGTGCACAACAAGCGATGTTTCTGTACGAAATTTCTCGATAATGCATCATATCCATTATAGACAAAAGGGAAAATTCTATACAGAAAAATTACACACGACGACGTTTTGGTGGACGACATCCATTATGAGGAACTGGAGTAACATCTCTAATTGCTGTTACTTCTAGACCTGCAGCTTGAAGAGCACGAATTGCAGCTTCACGACCAGCACCAGGACCTTTAACAGTAACCTCTAAAGTTTTTAAACCGTGCTCCATTGCAGCTTTAGCAGCAGTTTCAGCAGCCATTTGCGCAGCGAATGGAGTAGATTTACGAGATCCACGGAAACCAAGTGCACCAGCACTAGACCAAGAAAGCGCGTTACCGTGAGTATCTGTAAGTGTTACGATTGTGTTGTTGAAAGTAGAACGAATATGAGCTACACCAGCTTCAATATTCTTTTTCACACGTTTTTTACGAGTGTTTGTTTTACGTGCCATTGTTAGTTCAACCTCCTTTACTTATTATTTCTTTTTATTTGCTACTGTACGACGTGGACCTTTACGTGTACGAGCATTGTTTTTAGAGTTTTGACCACGAACTGGTAAACCACGACGGTGACGAAGACCACGGTAAGAACCGATCTCCATTAGACGTTTGATGTTAAGAGATACTTCACGACGAAGGTCTCCCTCAACTTTAATACGATCGATGATATCACGGATACGTCCTAATTCGTCTTCCGTTAAATCACGAACTCGTGTTTCTTCAGAAACACCAGCTTCAGCAAGAATTTTTTCAGCAGTTGTGCGACCAATGCCGAATACGTAAGTTAAAGAAATAACAACGCGTTTGTCACGAGGAATATCTACACCTGCGATACGTGCCATTCCGAATGCACCTCCTTCTGATTAACCTTGTTTTTGTTTATGTTTAGGGTTTTCACAAATAACCATTACTTTTCCACGTCTACGAATAACTTTACATTTTTCGCAGATTGGTTTAACTGACGGTCTTACTTTCATGTCTCGAACCTCCTTAAAGATTACGGAGTGCTATATTATTTAAAACGGTACGTAATACGACCACGATTTAAATCGTACGGAGATAATTCTACCGTAACTTTGTCTCCTGGTAAAATACGAATGAAGTTCATACGGATTTTACCAGAAACGTGAGCCAATACGACATGCCCATTCTCTAATTCTACTTTGAACATAGCATTTGGCAACGTTTCAAGAACGGTACCTTCGACTTCAATTACATCATCTTTAGCCATTCAATAGTTCTCCCTTCTTCAAATCAGTAACATTTTACACTGCTCTGAAATCCCGGAGAGCCAGCTACTTATAAAGTGGTAAGGATTTCGTATCCTGCTTCTGTAAGAGCAATCGTGTGCTCAAAATGGGCACACCATTTACCATCTACCGTTACCACTGTCCAGTCATCAGATAGTGTTTTTACATATCGTCTTCCTTGATTCACCATCGGCTCAACACAGATGACCATTCCCGGCTTTAATCTAGGGCCTCTATTTGGTGGACCATAGTGCGGGATTTGAGGGTCCTCATGTAAGTCTTGCCCGATTCCGTGACCAACATACTCCCTAACGATCGAGAATCCATTCTCTTCAGCATGGGTTTGAACCGCATGTGAGATATTTGATAATCTCTCGCCTGGTTTTACTTGTTCTAGACCAAGATACAACGATTTTTCTGTGACATCAAGTAGCTTTTGAACAGATTCAGAAATGTTTCCAACTGGATACGTCCATGCAGAATCTCCATGGTACCCATTGTATTTCGCACCAATATCGATACTGATGATATCGCCCTCTTTGAGCTTGCGCTTCCCTGGAATTCCGTGTACAAGCTCTTCATTTACAGAAGCACATATGCTCCCCGGAAATCCGTTGTATCCTTTAAAAGATGGCGTAGCACCATATTTTTGAATCGTCTTTTCCGCTATTTGATCGAGCTCTTTCGTTGTAATTCCTGGAGTAATGTGCTGTTTTAACTCTTGATGAGTCAAAGCAACGATCCTGCCCGCTTCTCGCATGATTTCTATCTCGCGAGGAGTTTTGCAGATTATCATTACGCTAAGCCTCCGATGAGAACATCGATATCAGCAAATACTTTATTGATATCTTGCTCACCATTAATGCTTTGTAAGTAACCAAGCTCCTCGTAGAAATCAAGCAAAGGTTTAGTTTGCTTAATATTTACATCTAAGCGATTTGCTACAGTTTCTTCATTGTCATCAGAGCGTTGATATAACTCGCCACCACATTTATCGCACACGTCAGCTTTTGCTGGCGGATTGAATTCTAAGTGGTAAGTCGCACCGCACTCTTTACAAATGCGACGGCCTGTAAGGCGTTTTAATAACAATCCTGAATCCACATTAATGTTTAAAACATAGTCGATTTTTTTGCCAAGATCTTTCATAATCTCTTCAAGAGCTGATGCTTGTGCAACAGTTCGTGGGAAACCGTCTAATAAGAAGCCTCTTACGCAGTCTTCTTGACTTAAACGTTCACGAACGATTCCGATTGTAACTTCATCTGGAACAAGTGCACCTTTATCAATAAAGGATTTTGCTTGTAAACCCATTTCAGTTTCAGCCTTCATAGCTGCACGGAACATATCTCCTGTTGAGATGTGAGGGATGTTATACTTGGCAACAATCTGTTCGGCTTGTGTACCTTTACCAGCACCAGGAAGCCCCATTAAAATTAAGTTCATCCTTGTTCCCCCTCAGAGTACATGAGCATGTAGGGAAGACAATACTTCCCACTTACTCACTGCTTGATAAACCCTTTGTAATGGCGTTTTACCAGTTGGCTTTCTAGTTGCTTCATTGTTTCTAAAGCAACGCCGACAACGATTAACATACTCGTTCCACCGATCTGTGCAGATGGAGGAAGATTTCCCAGCTTCGTAAAGATAACTGGTAAGATTGCAATCGCTGCTAGGAAAATTGATCCTACAAAGGTCAAACGATACAAGATTTTTGTTAGATATTGTTCTGTATTCTTACCCGGACGAATACCTGGAACATATCCACCTTGTTTGTTTAGATTCTCTGACATTTGCTCTGGATTAAC
Source organism: Bacillus sp. FDAARGOS_527 (assembly GCF_003812125.1). Lineage (NCBI taxonomy): Bacteria > Bacillati > Bacillota > Bacilli > Caryophanales > Bacillaceae > Bacillus > Bacillus sp. FDAARGOS_527. The sequence goes on along the minus strand of NZ_CP033795.1, from coordinate 4,681,388 downwards.
CTGAACAAACGCATAGAAATATGTGAAGGCTACAATGAGCGCAACATATATGATCATTCCCACTGGGTGAGAATAGTTAAAGTTTGCAATAATCCACTGCGATACATCATGTTTCGGGAAGAACTGCGCAATAGTCGGAGGAGTAATTAAGAATGAAACAGCAAAAATTACTGGAATAACACCAGCACTATTTACCTTAAGCGGTAAATGTGTGTTTTGTGCTCCAGCATAACCACCATTTCCTCCTGTTACACGCTTCGCATATTGAATTGGGATCTTTCTAACAGCCTGTTGAATGAAAATAACACCCACAATAACTGCTAACACAGCTAGTAAAATCAATGCAACTTTAACGATACTCATGAACAATTGATCTCCGATATTTTGAAACTGTTGCTGATACACTTGAGATATAACACTTGGGATCGCTGCGGCAATACCACCAAAGATTAGGATGGAAATACCATTACCTACACCTTTAGCTGTAATCTGTTCACCTAACCACATTAAAAATGCAGTACCAGCAGTCAGTACCGTAGCAATGTATAAATAAGTGCTCCAACCAGGATTCAAAATTAATTGTCCACCTACCATACCGTTAAAACCGATTGACATACCAAACCCCTGAATAAACGCAAGAACAATTGTAAAATAACGCGTGAATTGCGTTAATTTACGACGGCCCATTTCACCTTGCTTCGCCCATTCCGAAAATTTAGGAACAACATCCATCTGCAATAATTGCACGATGATGGATGCTGTAATATACGGCATGATTCCCATCGCAAAGATGGAGAAGTTTTTCAAGGCTCCACCGCCAAATGTATTTAGAATACCTAAAGCATTTAATTGATCTTGTGCCTTCAGTACGTCTCCATTTGTAAATGGCACGGGGATAAACGTGCCAATCCTGAATACGATTAACATCGCTAAAGTGAATAATATTTTACGTCTTATCTCAGCAACGCGCATAAAGTTGGAGATTGTACGAAACATTAGATCACCTCAACTGATCCGCCAGCTGCTTCAATTGCTTCTTTAGCACTTGAAGAGAACTTGTGCGCTTTAACAGTTAGTTTTTTCTCTACTGCGCCGCTTGCAAGAATTTTAACACCGTCGTTTAATTTGCTGATAACGCCAGTTTCCAGCAATAATTCAGGTGTTACTTCTGTACCATCTTCAAAACGATTTAACGTTGATAAGTTTACAATAGCAAACTCTTTACGGTTAATGTTTGTGAAGCCGCGTTTTGGTAAACGACGGAATAATGGAGTTTGACCACCTTCGAAGCCAAGACGAACACCGCCGCCAGAACGTGCGTTTTGTCCTTTATGACCTTTACCAGCAGTTTTACCGTTACCAGAACCGATACCACGACCGACACGGTTACGTACTTTACGAGAACCTTCTGCAGGTTTTAATTCATGAAGTTTCATTCCCAGGCACCTCCTTATATTAATGAGTTATCCTTAAGCTTCTTTTACAGTTACAAGGTGAGAAACTTTGTTGATCATACCAAGAATAGCAGGAGTTTCTTCCTTAACTACAGTTGAATTCAACTTTTTAAGACCTAAAGCTTCTACCGTCGCACGTTGATCTTGTGGACGACCAATTACACTACGAGTGAGGGTAATTTCTAACTTTTTCGCCATTTGTTTTCCCTCCTTAACCTAGTAGCTCTTCTACAGATTTACCGCGTAATTTTGCAACATCTTCAGCGCGCTTAAGTTCGCTTAATCCGTTCACAGTAGCGCGAATCATGTTGATTGGTGTGTTAGAACCAAGAGATTTCGAAAGAATATCTTGTACACCTGCTAATTCAAGGACCGCACGAACAGGTCCACCAGCAATAACACCAGTACCCTCAGCAGCAGGCTTTAAGAATACTTCACCAGCTCCAAAATGACCGTTGATTGTGTGTGGAATTGTTGTACCAACTAATGGTACAGCGATTAAGTTTTTCTTAGCGTCTTCGATAGCTTTGCGGATTGCGTCTGGTACCTCTTGTGCTTTACCAGTACCGAATCCAACATGACCGTTTTTATCGCCAACTACAACTAGTGCAGCAAAGCGGAAACGACGACCACCCTTAACAACTTTCGCGACACGATTTATCGTAACTACACGTTCTTCAAGTTCTAATTTACTTGGGTCAATGCGATGCATCAATTTTCCCTCCTTTGACCATTAAAATTGTAATCCAGCCTCACGAGCAGCTTCAGCTAGAGCTTTAACACGGCCATGGTATAAGTAACCACCGCGATCAAATACTACTTCTTTAACGCCTTTCTCTACAGCACGCTTAGCAACTGATTCTCCAACTTTCGTAGCAGCTTCAATATTGCTAGTACCGTTAAGAGCAAGGTCTTTATCAAGAGTAGATGCACTTACTAACGTTACACCATTTACATCATCAATAACTTGAGCGTAAATATGTTGGTTAGAACGGAACACGTTTAAACGTGGACGTTCTGCAGTACCAGTAAGTTTAGCACGTACACGCGCATGTCTTTTCTTACGAGTCGCATTTTTATCAGCTTTAGTGATCATTCTTGTCACTCCTTTCTCTCACCTAACGGGTTTACTTAGCAGTTTTACCTTCTTTACGACGAACAACTTCGCCTTCGTAACGAATACCTTTACCTTTGTAAGGCTCAGGAGCACGTACAGCGCGGATGTTAGCAGCGAATTCGCCAACACGTTGCTTGTCGATACCTTTGATTACGATCTTAGTTGGTGCAGGTACTTCAACTTCAAGACCTGCTTCCGGAGTCATTTCTACTGGATGAGAATAACCTACGCTTAATACAAGTTTATCACCTTGTTTTTGAGCACGGTAACCAACACCGACTAATTCAAGTCCGCGTGCGAAACCTTCAGTTACACCTTCAACCATGTTTCCGATTAAAGCACGAGTTGTACCGTGTAATGCACGGTGTTCCTTCTGTTCAGATGGACGCTCAACTGTTAATGTATTCTCTTCAATTTTGATAAGCATATCAGCATTGAAAGTACGAGTTAATTCACCTTTAGGGCCTTTTACTGTTACAGTATTGTCTTCTGCAACTGTAATAGTAACACCTGCAGGGATTTCAAGAATCTTTTTACCAATACGAGACATGTGGTCACACCTCCGTTCGTTTTAAATATATATTACCAAACGTATGCTACTACTTCTCCACCAGTTTGTAATTGACGAGCGTCTTTGTCTGTCATTACTCCCTTAGATGTAGAAACAAGAGCGATACCTAATCCGTTAAGTACACGTGGTACTTCGTCAGCTTTAGCGTAAACGCGTAAGCCAGGTTTACTGATACGTTTTAATCCAGTGATTACACGTTCGTTGTTTGCACCATATTTCAGGAAAATACGAAGGATACCTTGTTTGTTATCCTCGATGTATTCTACATCACGAATGAAACCTTCACGTTTTAAAAGTTCAGCGATCTCTTTTTTGATTTTAGAAGCAGGAACCTCTAATTTCTCATGACGTACCATGTTCGCATTACGGATGCGAGTAAGCATGTCTGCAATTGGATCTGTCATCACCATGTGTTTTACCTCCTTCCCATTTGTGGGTTTTACCAACTAGCTTTTTTAACACCAGGAATTTGACCTTTATATGCAAGTTCACGGAAACAAATACGGCAAAGTTTAAATTTGCGGTATACAGAATGCGGACGACCGCAGCGTTCGCAACGTGTATACTCTTGTACTTTAAACTTAGGAGTACGCTTTTGTTTCGCAATCATAGATTTTTTAGCCACGTTTTCGCCTCCTCTACTTAGCGTTGGCTTCCATTATTTTTGGAATGGCATACCGAATTGTGTTAAAAGTTCACGAGCTTCTTCATCAGTGTTCGCTGTAGTAACGATTACGATGTCCATACCGCGGACTTTGCTTACTTTATCATAATCAATCTCAGGGAAAATAAGTTGCTCTTTAACACCTAATGTATAGTTTCCACGACCATCGAATGATTTCTTAGAAACACCACGGAAATCACGTACACGTGGTAAAGAAACTGATACTAATTTATCGAAGAACTCATACATTTGCTCGCCGCGTAAAGTTACTTTCGCACCGATTGGCATACCTTCACGAAGACGGAAACCAGCGATTGATTTTTTAGCACGAGTTACAACAGGTTTTTGACCTGCGATTTGTGTTAATTCTTCTACTGCGTTGTCTAAAGCTTTTGAGTTAGATACCGCGTCACCAACACCAGTGTTGATTACGATCTTTTCGATTTTTGGTACCTGCATTACAGATTTATAGTTAAACTTGCTCATTAGAGCAGGAGTAATTTCCTTTTGGAACTTCTCTTTAAGGCGATTCAATGAAGTGACCTCCTTTCTTAAGAAAATTATTTATCTAATAATTCACCAGATTTTTTTGCAATACGAACTTTTTTACCATCTTCTACCTTGAAGCCTACGCGAGTAGGTTCACCTGTTTTCGGATCTAAAATCATAACGTTAGAAACGTGAATAGGTGCCTCTTTAGTAATAATTCCACCTTGTGGATTTAATTGAGATGGCTTAGAGTGCTTCTTAACGATGTTAACACCCTCAACGATAACACGGTTTTGCTTTGGGAAAGCCACAAGGATAACGCCTTGTTTTCCTTTGTCTTTACCAGTGATTACCTGTACTTTATCACCTTTTTTTACATGCATCTTAATTCTGCACCTCCTTAGCAAGGCAATACCTTAAATTATAGAACTTCTGGAGCTAAAGAAACGATCTTCATGAAGTTGCTATCACGTAATTCACGAGCTACTGGTCCGAAGATACGAGTACCACGTGGGCTCTTATCGTCTTTAATGATAACCGCTGCGTTTTCATCAAATTTGATGTAAGAACCATCCGGACGACGAGCACCGCTCTTCGTACGTACTACTACTGCTTTAACAACGTCACCTTTTTTAACAACGCCACCTGGTGTTGCTTGTTTTACCGTAGCAACGATAATGTCACCAATGTTAGCATATTTACGACCAGAGCCGCCTAATACTTTAATTGTTAAAAGTTCACGTGCACCAGAGTTGTCAGCAACTTTCAAACGAGATTCTTGTTGGATCATGTTATGAAACCTCCCTTCGGACTAAAAATTCCGATTCGTCTATTTAGATAATAACCGCTTCTTCAACGATTTCAACTAAACGGAAACGCTTAGTAGCAGAAAGCGGGCGAGTTTCCATGATTTTTACGATATCGCCAAGTTTCGCTTGGTTTTGCTCATCATGGGCTTTGTACTTCTTAGAATACTTAACACGTTTTCCGTACAAGGAATGAGTTTTGTAAGTTTCAACTAAAACTGTAATCGTTTTGTCCATTTTGTCAGACACTACACGACCAGTATAAACTTTGCGTTGGTTACGTTCGCTCACTATGCAAACCTCCCCTCAATTTATCGATTAATTCCGATCTCTCTTTCACGAACTACAGTTTTCATACGAGCAATTGCCTTACGCACTTCACGAATGCGAGTTGGATTCTCTAATTGTCCTGTAGCAAGTTGGAAGCGAAGATTAAACAACTCTTCCTTTAAAGCTTTAACTTTTGTTTCGATTTCGGCAGTGGTTAATTCACGAATATCATTAGTTTTCATTAGATTCACCACCATTTTCTTCACGTTTTACGAATTTACATTTCACAGGTAACTTGTGAGCTGCAAGACGTAATGCTTCGCGTGCTACCTCTTCAGATACACCCGCGATTTCGAACATAATTTTCCCAGGTTTTACTACTGCTACCCAGCCTTCTGGTGCCCCTTTACCGGAACCCATACGTACTTCTAGAGGTTTTGCAGTGTAAGGTTTAGAAGGGAAAATTTTAATCCATACTTTACCGCCACGTTTCATGTAACGAGTCATTGCACGACGAGCAGCTTCGATTTGACGGTTTGTAATCCATGAAGCAGCTTGTGCTTGTAAACCGAATTCACCGAAAGCTACTTCAGTTCCACCTTTAGCACGACCACGCATTTTACCACGATGCTCTCTACGATATTTTACGCGTTTTGGCATTAACATATTATTTTCCTCCTTCCTCAGAAGCTTTCTTTTTTGTAGGAAGGACTTCTCCACGGTAGATCCATACTTTTACGCCTAATTTACCGTATGTTGTATCAGCTTCAACTGCTGCATAGTCAATATCAGCGCGAAGTGTATGAAGTGGAACAGTTCCTTCACTGTAAGATTCTGCACGAGCGATATCAGCTCCGCCAAGACGACCAGAAACCTGTGTTTTAATACCTTTAGCACCTGCACGCATAGCACGTTGAATAACTTGCTTTTGTGCACGACGGAATGATACACGGTTTTCTAATTGACGAGCGATGTTTTCGCCTACTAATTTAGCGTTAAGATCAGCTCTCTTAACTTCTAAAATGTTGATGTGTACACGCTTGCCTGTTAATTGGTTAAGAGCTTTACGAAGTGCTTCAACTTCAGTACCACCTTTACCAATTACCATACCAGGTTTTGCAGTGTGAATTGTAACATTTACACGATTTGCTGCACGTTCGATTTCTACTTTAGCAACAGCAGAATCTTTTAAGCGTACATTAATGTACTCACGGATTTTGATGTCTTCATGTAATAATGTAGCGTAATCTTTCTCAGCGAACCAACGAGATTCCCAGTCACGGATAACGCCGACACGAAGACCAATTGGATTAACCTTTTGACCCATCGATTATCCCTCCTTCTTTTCTGATACCACAACTGTGATGTGGCTTGTGCGTTTGTTAATTTGGCTTGCACGACCCATTGCACGTGGACGGAAACGTTTTAACGTTGGACCTTCGTCAACGAAAACTTTCTCAACAACTAGGTTGTTAATGTCCATTTCATAATTGTGCTCTGCATTTGCGATTGCAGATTTTAAAACTTTTTCTACAACTGGAGAAGCAGTTTTTGGTGTGTGGTTAAGGATAGCAATCGCTTCACCCACTTGCTTACCTCGGATTAAGTCTACAACTAAACGAACTTTACGAGGAGCAATACGAACTGTTCTCGCTACTGCTTTAGCTTGCATTGAAGTGCCTCCTCTCATTATCTTCTAGTTTTCTTATCGTCAGCATCATGACCTTTATACGTACGAGTTGGTGCGAATTCACCTAACTTGTGGCCTACCATGTCTTCAGTAACATATACAGGTACATGTTTACGACCGTCATATACAGCGATTGTGTGACCGATGAACTGAGGGAAGATCGTTGAACGACGAGACCAAGTTTTAACAACTTGCTTTTGCTCAGTTTCATTTAGCTTTGCAATTTTACTCATTAAATGATCATCGACAAATGGTCCTTTTTTCAAGCTACGAGCCATTTTGGTGCCTCCCTTCGTGATTGCCGTACGGTTCTCAAAGTGAACCGTACTACAATCCCATTATTTTTTACGACGACGAACGATGAATTTGTCAGACGCTTTGTTTTTCTTACGAGTTTTGAATCCAAGAGTTGGTTTACCCCATGGAGACATTGGAGACTTACGTCCGATTGGTGAACGTCCTTCACCACCACCGTGTGGGTGATCAACTGGGTTCATTACAGAACCACGAACAGTTGGGCGCTTACCTAACCAGCGAGAGCGACCAGCTTTACCGATCTTGATAAGTTCGTGTGACTCGTTACCAACTTGACCTACAGTTGCACGGCAAGCAGATAATACAAGACGCACTTCACCAGAAGTTAAACGTACAAGAACGTATTTACCTTCTTTACCAAGTACTTGTGCAGATGTACCAGCAGAACGAACTAATTGTCCACCACGACCTGGTTTAAGCTCGATGTTATGAACAACAGTACCTACTGGAATGTTGATTAATGGTAATGCGTTACCGATTTTAATGTCAGCTTCAGCGCCAGACATAATTTCCATACCTACTTCTAAGTTCTTAGGAGCAAGAATGTAACGTTTTTCACCGTCAACGTAGTTAATTAATGCGATATTCGCAGAGCGGTTTGGATCGTATTCGATCGTAGCAACGCGTCCTGGAATTCCATCTTTGTTACGTTTGAAGTCGATGATACGGTATTGACGCTTATGTCCGCCACCTTGATGACGTACAGTGATTTTACCTTGGTTATTACGACCAGCCTTTTTGCTTAAAGGAGCAAGTAAAGACTTTTCGGGTCTGTCAGTCGTGATTTCAGCGAAATCATTCGTAGTCATGTTACGACGACCGTTAGTAGTTGGATTATACTTTTTAATTCCCATCTCAATTTCCCTCCTTCTTTAGTAAGAATTAAACGCCTTGGAAGATTTCGATTTCTTTGCTGTCAGCAGTTAGCTTAACGATTGCTTTACGACGACGGCTAGTAAAACCAGCGTGACGACCAACGCGTTTTGCTTTCGGCTTGTAGTTCATGATGTTCACTTTTTCTACTTTAACACCAAAGATCGCTTCTAGAGCATCTTTAACTTCTGTTTTATTAGATTTAACGTCCACATCGAACGTGTATTTTTTTTCAGCCATCATTTCCATAGAACGTTCAGTGATAACTGGGCGCTTAATGATATCACGAGGATCTCTCATTATGCAAGCACCTCCTCTACTTTTTCCACTGCCGCTTTTGTCATGATTAGCTTATCATGATGAAGCACGTCTAAAACGTTTACGCCATCAGCAGTGATTACTGTTACTCCAGGGATATTGCGAGCAGATAACTCTACAGATTCGTTTGCATCAGCAGTTACGATAAGAGCTTTCTTCTCAACAGTTAATCCTTTAAGTACTGCTAGCATATCTTTTGTTTTTGGTGCATTTAACACTAGGTCTTCAAGAACTACAATGTTGTTCTCAACTACTTTAGTAGCTAATGCAGATTTGATTGCTAAACGACGAACTTTCTTAGGAAGTTTGTACGCATAGCTTCTTGGTGTAGGTCCGAATACCGTACCACCACCACGCCATTGAGGAGAGCGGATAGACCCTTGACGAGCACGTCCAGTTCCTTTTTGACGCCATGGTTTACGACCACCACCGCGAACTTCAGAGCGAGTTTTTACTTTGTGTGTACCTTGACGTAAAGATGCACGTTGCATCATTACAGCTTCGAAAAGTACAGCTTCATTTGGTTCGATACCGAAAATAGCTTCAGCTAATTCGATTTCACCAACCTGTGAACCAGTTTGGTTATATACAGTAACTTTTGGCATTGGAATTCCTCCTTCCTATTGTGAATTATTTGCTAACCTTCACAGCGCCTTGAACAACTACAAGAGATTTCTTAGCACCTGGAACGTTACCTTTTACTAGTAATAAGTTGCGCTCAGTGTCAACTTGAACGATTTCTAAGTTTTGGATAGTAACTTGGTCTCCACCCATACGTCCAGCAAGTTTTTTGCCTTTGAATACACGGTTCGGAGCAACTGGGCCCATTGAACCTGGACGACGGTGATAGCGAGAACCATGAGACATAGGTCCGCGAGATTGTCCGTGGCGTTTGATAACACCTTGGAAACCTTTACCTTTAGAAATTCCTGTTACATCAACGATTTCACCTGTAGCGAATACGTCAACTTTTACCTCTTGACCAACCTCTAATCCGTCCACGTCTGCATCGCGGATTTCGCGAATGAAGCGCTTAGGAGTTGTAGATGCTTTAGCAGTGTGGCCTTGTTCAGGTTTGTTAGTTAACTTTTCACGCTTATCTTCAAATCCTAACTGAATTGCGTTGTAGCCATCAGTTTCAGTTGTTTTCTTTTGAAGAACAACGTTTGGATTAGCAGCGATAACTGTTACTGGGATTAACTCACCGTTCTCAGCAAATACTTGAGTCATACCGATCTTTCTTCCTAAGATTCCTTTGGTCATGAGTTACACCTCCTACATTTTTAAGTTATATAAATTATAGTTTGATTTCGATATCTACACCAGATGGTAAGTCTAAACGCATTAATGAATCTACTGTTTGTGGAGTAGGACTCACGATGTCGATTAGACGTTTGTGCGTGCGCATTTCGAATTGCTCACGAGAATCTTTGTACTTATGAACAGCACGAAGAATTGTGTAAACAGTTTTTTCAGTTGGTAATGGGATCGGACCAGAAACTGTTGCCCCAGAACGCTTAGCTGTTTCTACAATTTTCTCAGCTGACTGATCAAGAATACGGTGATCGTAAGCTTTTAAACGGATACGAATTTTTTCTTTTGCCATTATTTTCCCTCCTTCGTTCGCCTATTTCTAAAATAGACCTTCTCCATGGAAATTTCCTCACACCATGCCATGGCAAAGCGGCCGGGTGTGTCAGCAACCTTCCACTTCATCGCAGTCAAAGACCAACATTGTCTATTATACAATGTTATTCGTCTAGATGCAAGCATCTTTTTGTTTGCATCTGCTTTTCTCTACTTTTGCTATTATACATGGCACTTTAAAGAATTTCAAGTTTTCATCTAGCAGAATTCATTTTACAGTTTCTGGATTTCAGTTTTAATGATTTCACATTATTATAGAAGAAACTCGTCAAAACATGAAACAATCATTTTGTTCATTATATAAATGCAAACAAAAACCCCAAGGGAAAATCCCTCGGGGTTTTTTATATCAGTTAAGATTACTCAACGATAGTAGCAACTACGCCGTAACCTACTGTACGTCCACCTTCACGAATAGAGAATTTAGTTCCCTCTTCGATAGCGATTGGAGCGATAAGTTCGATAGTCATTTCTACGTTGTCACCAGGCATTACCATTTCAGTACCTTCTGGTAATTGGATGATACCAGTTACGTCAGTTGTACGGAAGTAGAACTGTGGACGGTAGTTAGCGAAGAATGGAGTGTGACGTCCACCTTCTTCTTTAGATAATACGAAAACTTCAGCTTTGAATTTAGCGTGAGCTTTTACAGAACCGCTTTTTGCAAGTACTTGTCCACGTTGGATGTCTTCACGAGCAACCCCACGAAGTAAAGCACCGATGTTGTCACCAGCTTGAGCTTGGTCAAGAAGTTTACGGAACATTTCTACACCAGTTACAGTTGTAGAAGCATTTTCTTCAGCAAGACCGATGATTTCTACAACGTCACCAACTTTAACGATACCGCGCTCAACACGACCAGTAGCAACTGTACCACGACCTGTGATAGAGAATACATCCTCTACAGGCATTAAGAATGGTTTGTCAGTTTCACGTTCTGGAGTTGGGATGTAAGCATCAACTTCAGCCATTAATTCAATGATTTTTGCTTCCCAATCAGCTTCTCCTTGAAGAGCTTTAAGAGCAGAACCTTTGATTACAGGAATGTCATCGCCTGGGAATCCGTATTCAGATAATAGGTCGCGAACTTCCATTTCTACTAATTCTAATAATTCTTCGTCGTCTACCATGTCGCATTTGTTTAAGAATACAACGATGTAAGGTACACCTACTTGACGAGAAAGAAGGATGTGCTCACGAGTTTGAGGCATTGGGCCATCAGCAGCAGATACTACTAAGATACCGCCGTCCATTTGAGCAGCACCAGTGATCATGTTTTTAACATAGTCAGCGTGACCTGGGCAGTCAACGTGTGCATAGTGACGAGTTTCAGTTTCGTACTCAACGTGTGCAGTTGAGATTGTGATACCGCGCTCTCTTTCTTCTGGAGCAGCATCGATTTGATCGTATCCGCGTGCTTCAGCACCACCAGCTTTTGCAAGTACTGTAGTGATTGCAGCAGTTAATGTAGTTTTACCATGGTCAACGTGGCCGATTGTACCGATGTTAACATGGGGTTTAGAACGTTCGAATTTAGCTTTAGCCATTCTAAATTCCTCCTTAGTTTATATAGGTTATTTTATATTTAGGCTAGAAAGCGAAACTTGCGTCCCACTTTCTAAGCTTACATAAGTAGTTATACGTGAAGAATCGATAAAAATCAATTATTCACCTTTATTTTTTTTGATAATTTCTTCAGAAACAGACTTTGGTACTTCTTCATAGTGATCAAACACCATAGAGAATGTTCCGCGTCCTTGAGTGTTAGAACGTAATGACGTTGCATAACCGAACATTTCAGAAAGTGGAACCATAGCGCGAACAACTTGAGCGTTACCGCGAGCTTCCATACCTTCTACACGTCCACGACGAGATGTTACGTCACCCATAATGTCACCCATGTACTCTTCAGGAATTACAACTTCAACTTTCATCATTGGCTCAAGAATTACTGGGTTACATTTAGAAACCGCAGCTTTAAGTGCCATAGATGCAGCGATTTTGAACGCCATCTCAGATGAATCGACATCATGGTAAGATCCGTCAACTAATGCAGCTTTAATGTCTACTACTGGATATCCAGCAAGTACACCATTTTTAAGTGCATCTTCAAGACCTGCGCCTACAGCTGGGATGTATTCACGTGGAACAACACCACCGACGATCTTGTTTTCGAATTCGAATCCTTTACCTTCTTCATTAGGTTCAAACTCAATCCAAACGTGACCGAATTGTCCACGTCCACCAGATTGACGAGCGAACTTACCTTCAACTTTCGCAGCAGAGCGGAAAGTCTCACGGTATGCTACCTGAGGAGCACCAACGTTTGCTTCAACTTTGAACTCACGGCGCATACGGTCAACGATGATATCAAGGTGAAGTTCACCCATACCAGCGATGATTGTTTGGCCAGTTTCTTGGTCAGTGTGAGCACGGAATGTTGGATCTTCTTCAGAAAGCTTAGATAATGCTGTACCCATTTTATCTTGGTCAGCTTTTGATTTTGGTTCGATAGCTACAGAAATAACTGGCTCTGGGAATTCCATAGACTCAAGGATAACAAGGCTCTTCTCGTCACAAAGAGTATCACCAGTAGTAGTATCTTTTAAACCTACAGCAGCAGCGATATCACCAGCGTAAACTGTTGAGATCTCTTCACGGCTGTTAGCGTGCATTTGTAGGATACGACCTACACGCTCACGCTTACCTTTAGTTGAGTTTTTCACGTATGATCCAGAGTTTAACACACCAGAGTACACACGGAAGAACGTTAACTTACCAACATAAGGGTCAGTCATGATTTTGAATGCTAGAGCTGAGAAAGGCTCTTCATCGCTAGACTTACGTTCTACTTCTTCATCTGTATCCGGAAGAGTACCTTTGATTGCAGGTACATCTAATGGAGATGGTAGGTAGTCGATAACTGCGTCTAACAGAATTTGAACACCTTTGTTTTTGAATGCAGAACCACAGATTACTGGGAAGAATTCTACAGAAGTTGTAGCCTTACGGATACCAGCTTTAAGCTCTTCTACAGTGATTTCTTCACCTTCTAGGTACTTCATCATCATTTCTTCATCAAGCTCAGCTACCGCTTCAATAAGTTTTCCACGGTATTCTTCAGCTAGTTCTTTATGCTCTTCAGGAATTTCAACACGTTGAATGTCTGTTCCTAAATCGTTACCGTACATGTAAGCACATTCTTCAACAAGGTCAATGATACCATTGAACTCATCTTCAGCACCGATTGGTAACTGAATTGGGTGTGCGTTTGCTTGTAAACGATCGTGGATTGTTCCTACAGAGTATAAGAAATCTGCACCGATTTTATCCATTTTGTTAACGAATACGATACGAGGTACGCCGTAAGTAGTAGCCTGACGCCAAACAGTTTCTGTTTGTGGTTCTACACCAGATTGTGCATCAAGTACTGCTACTGCGCCATCAAGTACGCGTAAAGAACGTTCTACTTCTACTGTGAAATCTACGTGACCTGGAGTGTCAATGATGTTTACACGGTGACCTTTCCATTGTGCTGTAGTTGCAGCAGAAGTAATTGTGATACCACGCTCTTGCTCTTGCTCCATCCAGTCCATCTGAGATGCACCTTCGTGAGTTTCACCGATTTTGTGAATACGTCCTGTGTAGTACAGAATACGCTCAGTAGCTGTTGTTTTACCAGCATCGATGTGAGCCATGATACCAATATTACGAGTGTTTTCTAAAGAGAACTCTCTTGCCATTTGGTGTCTTGCTCCTTCCATATATGGATTGGATTTTTTTATTTTAAGTAGCAAAAAAGCCACTTTATATTGTTACACATGTCAGTATGTCCAGTACCCTCATTATGTAAAACGAGCGCCCAACGAAAGGGAGAGGCATTCTCCCTCTCCACACTTCCATAAGCGACAAATAAAGCGGTTTATGCTTACATTTATTTTACGTTGAATCCTACCAACGGTAATGAGCAAATGCTTTGTTAGCTTCTGCCATTTTATGAGTGTCTTCACGTTTCTTAACAGATGCACCAGCGTTGTTAGCTGCATCTAAGATTTCGTTAGCAAGACGCTCTTCCATAGTTTTTTCACCACGAAGACGAGCGTAGTTTACTAACCAACGAAGACCTAAAGTTGTACGGCGTTCTGGACGAACCTCAACTGGAACTTGGTAGTTAGCACCACCAACACGACGAGCGCGTACTTCAAGAACAGGCATAATGTTCTTAAGAGCTTGCTCGAATACTTCCATTGGCTCTTTACCAGTACGTTCGCTTACGATATCGAACGCATTATAAAGAATTGTTTGAGATTTACCTTTTTTACCGTCAACCATCATTTTGTTGATAAGGCGTGTTACTAGCTTCGAATTGTACATTGGATCTGGTAACACGTCACGTTTTGCAACAGGTCCTTTACGAGGCATATTGAGTTCCTCCTTTCATTAAAAAGTTATTATTTCTTAGCCGCTTTAGGCTTTTTAGTACCGTATTTAGAACGGCCTTGCATACGCTTGTCAACACCAGCTGTATCAAGCGCACCACGAACGATGTGGTAACGTACCCCTGGTAAGTCTTTTACACGACCACCGCGAATTAATACTACGCTGTGCTCTTGTAAGTTGTGACCGATACCTGGGATGTATGCTGTTACCTCAATACCATTTGTTAAACGAACACGAGCATATTTACGTAACGCTGAGTTAGGTTTCTTTGGAGTCATTGTACCAACACGAGTACATACACCACGTTTTTGAGGTGCAGAGATATCAGTTGATTTTTTCTTTAAAGAGTTAAAACCTTTGTTTAACGCAGGTGATTTAGATTTCCATACTTTATCAGTACGACCATTTCTCACTAATTGGTTAATAGTAGGCATTTGATTATCCTCCCTTCGCATGTTTGTATGACCACATATCCAGGTGGTTCATTATTAGTTGAAAACAAAGTTTTTGCAAGGGAGAGCAAATGCTCTCTCCTCACAAAAACAGTTTTAACTTATTATTCCTATTGCTGAAGCTCCCACTTGAATCCCCGCAACTTTTCCAAGTTTACGAACTGATTCAACTTTGGTTATGGGTATGTTATGTTGCAATGCAGTGCGAATGATAACATGGGTTAACCGCATATCAGCATCTTCTGCAATGACAACTTCTTTAACTATACCATTTTTGATTGCTTCCAATGTACGTTTATGACCAACGACTACATTTTCAGCATTTGACACTTTTTGATAAGACATATAAATATCCTCCAAAGCATCGTTCAGGAGCAACCTTGCTTATAGTAACATTTTGACTCATACAATGTCAACTAGGATTAACTGTTTTTATACAAAATTTACGACGGAAAATTTTACTGTTCCACATAAACTTCATCGTTTTCTACATTCATGTCATCTTGTGTTGTTTTAACAAGATCCACTTTGCGATAACGATTCATACCTGTTCCAGCAGGAACAAGTTTACCGATAATAACATTTTCTTTCAATCCTAGAAGCTCATCGCGTTTACCCTTAATCGCTGCATCAGTTAAGACACGAGTTGTTTCTTGGAACGATGCTGCAGATAAGAATGAATCTGTTTCAAGTGAAGCTTTTGTAATACCAAGCAGAACTGGTCTAGCTGTTGCTGGTTGTTTACCTTGCAGTAACACCTTCGCATTCGCATCAGTAAACTGATGGATATCTAGTAATGTTCCTGGTAATACATCTGTTTCACCTGCATCACTCACACGTACTTTACGTAACATTTGGCGTACCATTACTTCTACGTGTTTGTCACCAATTTCTACCCCTTGCATACGGTATACTTTTTGAACTTCACGTAATAAGTATTCTTGAACTGCCGTAATGTCCGTTACTTTTAGTAATTCTTTCGGATCGATAGAACCTTCTGTTAACTCTTTACCGTGGCTAATTTTCTGTCCTGGAATTACTTTCAGACGAGCACCGTAAGGAATAGCATACGTACGAGCTTCAACTTCACCCTGTACAACTACTTCTTGGCGATCTTTAACATCGTTGATCGCTGCGATAACACCGTCGATTTCACTGATAACAGCCTGACCTTTCGGATTACGAGCTTCGAAGATCTCTTGGATACGAGGTAAACCTTGAGTGATATCATCTCCGGCAACCCCACCTGTATGGAACGTACGCATCGTTAACTGTGTACCTGGCTCACCGATAGATTGAGCTGCGATAATACCTACCGCTTCCCCTACTTCTACGTCTGTTCCAGTTGCTAAGTTACGACCGTAACACTTCTTACATACACCGTGGCGAGTGTTACACGTAAACGCTGAACGAATGTTTACAGTTTCAACACCCGAATTTTCAACGATATGAGCGATATCTTCAGTAATTAATTGATTTTCAGCAACTAATACTTCACCTGTTTCAGGATGTTTTACAGTTTTTCTTGCAAAACGTCCAACAAGACGATCATATAATGACTCAATAACTTCATTACCCTCTTTAATCGCACCAATTAATAAACCGCGATCTGTTCCACAATCATCTTCACGAACGATTACATCTTGTGCAACGTCAACAAGACGACGTGTTAAGTAACCAGAATCGGCAGTTTTCAGTGCTGTATCGGCAAGACCTTTACGCGCACCATGCGTAGAGATGAAGTACTCAAGTACTGTTAAACCTTCACGGAAACTTGATTTGATTGGAAGTTCGATGATACGACCAGATGGATTGGCCATCAGACCACGCATACCAGCAAGCTGAGTAAAGTTCGATGCGTTACCACGGGCACCGGAATCACTCATCATGAAGATTGGGTTGCGTTTATTCAAGGACTTCATCAGTTTTCCTTGGATAACATCTTTTGCATTACTCCAAATAGAGATAACGCGATCGTAACGTTCTTCTTCCGTGATTAAACCGCGACGGAATTGTTTAATTACATTATCTACTTTTGCTTGTGCTTCGTGGAGAATTTCATCTTTTTCACCTAATACAAGAATGTCAGATACCCCAACTGTAATACCAGCTTTTGTAGAGTACTTGAATCCTAAGTTTTTCATACGGTCAAGCATGCGAGACGTTTCTGTAATTTTGAAACGTTTAAACACTTCCGCAATGATGTTACCAAGGATTTTCTTGCTGAATGGCGCCACTTCTTCGCGACTAGCAATAATCTCTTTAATATTCGCACCTTTTTCAACGAAATATTTCGCTGGTGTTTCTTTTTCAAGGTTTGAATTTGTTGGTTCATTAATATAAGGGAACGACTCTGGTAAGATTTCGTTAAATATTAATTTACCAACTGTTGTTAATAGAAGCATACTCTTTTGCTCTTCAGTAAATGTTGCGTTGTTTACTGCACTTGCAGCTACTGCAACACGCGTATGAAGATGTACATATCCATTTTGATATGCAAGTAATGCTTCGTTCGCATCTTTGAAGACCATACCTTCACCGATTGCACCTTCACGCTCAAGTGTTAAGTAGTAGTTACCTAATACCATATCCTGAGATGGAGTAACAACTGGTTTACCGTCTTTCGGGTTCAAGATGTTTTGTGCCGCTAACATAAGAAGACGAGCTTCTGCTTGTGCTTCTGATGATAAAGGTACGTGAACGGCCATTTGGTCACCGTCAAAGTCCGCGTTGTATGCAGTACATACAAGTGGGTGAAGACGGATTGCGCGACCTTCTACTAATGTAGGTTCAAACGCCTGAATACCAAGACGGTGAAGTGTTGGTGCGCGGTTTAGAAGTACTGGATGTTCTTTAATCACAGATTCTAAAACGTCCCAAACTTCAGGTTGTACACGCTCGATTTTACGTTTCGCACTCTTAATGTTGTGTGCTAATCCTTTTTCAACTAACTCTTTCATTACGAAAGGTTTGAACAGTTCAAGCGCCATCTCTTTCGGTAATCCACATTGATACATCTTTAAGTTCGGTCCTACAACGATTACAGAACGACCAGAGTAGTCAACACGTTTACCTAATAAGTTTTGACGGAAACGTCCTTGTTTACCTTTAAGCATGTGAGATAGAGATTTTAATGGACGGTTACCTGGTCCAGTAACTGGACGGCCACGACGACCATTATCGATTAATGCGTCTACAGCTTCTTGTAACATACGTTTTTCGTTTTGAACGATAATGCTTGGTGCACCTAAGTCCAATAGACGTTTTAAACGGTTGTTACGGTTAATTACACGACGGTATAAGTCGTTTAAGTCAGAAGTAGCAAAACGTCCACCATCTAACTGTACCATTGGTCGTAGTTCTGGTGGGATTACTGGTAGAACATCTAAGATCATCCAAGATGGCTCATTTCCAGAGTTACGGAATGCTTCTAATACTTCTAGACGTTTAATAGCACGAGTACGGCGTTGTCCTTGTGCTGTTTTTAATTCTTCTTTTAAGAAGTCTACTTCTTTATCTAAATCGATGTCTTGTAATAGCTTTTTAATCGCTTCTGCACCCATAGCAGCTTGGAATGTGCTACCATATCGATCACGATATGCACGGTATTCTTTTTCAGAAAGTAATTGCTTCTTATCAAGTGGTGTATCTCCACTTTCTGTTACAACATAAGAAGCGAAATAAATTACTTCTTCAAGCGCGCGAGGGGACATGTCTAAGACAAGTCCCATGCGGCTCGGGATACCTTTGAAATACCAAATATGAGATACAGGAGCAGCTAATTCGATATGACCCATACGTTCACGACGCACTTTCGCACGCGTTACTTCAACGCCACATCGATCACAAACTACACCTTTATAACGTACACGTTTGTATTTTCCGCAATGACATTCCCAGTCCTTTTGTGGTCCGAAAATACGCTCACAGAACAAGCCATCTTTTTCAGGCTTTAACGTACGATAGTTAATTGTTTCTGGTTTCTTAACTTCACCGTATGACCAAGAACGAATCTTGTCAGGTGAAGCAAGTCCAATCTTCATATATTC
Source organism: Bacillus sp. FDAARGOS_527 (assembly GCF_003812125.1). NCBI lineage: Bacteria > Bacillati > Bacillota > Bacilli > Caryophanales > Bacillaceae > Bacillus > Bacillus sp. FDAARGOS_527. The sequence continues at coordinate 4,662,233 of NZ_CP033795.1, read as the reverse complement.
AAAGTTATTTACATCTATCAAGGGGCCTACCTCCCTTTTAGTCTACAGGTTATCCCAATTATTCCTTAGTTGTCTCAACTTCGACATTCAATTTGTCTGCTGATTGATGATCATCGTCATCTTCCGTATCACGCATTTCAATTTCTGTATCGTCGCTAGACATCATTTTAACGTCCATACCTAAACTTTGCAGCTCTTTAATCAATACTTTGAATGATTCAGGAACGCCTGGTTCTGGAACATTTTCGCCTTTAACAATTGCTTCATACGTCTTAACACGTCCAACAACATCATCAGACTTCACTGTTAAGATTTCTTGAAGAGTATAAGCAGCACCGTAAGCTTCAAGTGCCCAAACCTCCATCTCACCGAAACGCTGTCCACCGAACTGAGCTTTACCTCCAAGAGGCTGCTGCGTTACAAGTGAGTATGGTCCAGTAGAACGAGCATGAAGTTTATCGTCAACCATGTGCGCAAGTTTGATCATATACATGACACCAACAGATACACGGTTATCGAATGGTTCACCAGTACGTCCGTCATACAGGATTGTTTTCGCGTCATTTGCCATACCAGCTTCTTCAATTGTGCCCCAAACATCTTCCTCACGAGCACCATCGAATACTGGTGTTGCAATGTGAATGCCAAGGTATCTTGCTGCCATACCAAGATGAAGCTCTAATACCTGACCGATATTCATACGAGATGGTACCCCTAATGGGTTTAACATGATATCGATTGGCGTACCGTCTGGTAAGTAAGGCATATCTTCTTCTGGTAAAATACGAGAGATAACACCTTTGTTACCGTGACGTCCGGCCATCTTGTCACCTTCAGAGATTTTACGTTTTTGAACGATATATGCACGCACAAGTTGATTCACGCCTGGTGGCAATTCGTCGCCATCTTCACGGTTGAATACTTTTACGTCTAAGATAATACCGCCACCACCGTGTGGTACACGTAGTGATGTATCACGTACTTCACGCGCTTTTTCTCCAAAGATAGCATGTAATAGACGTTCTTCAGCTGTTAATTCTGTTACACCTTTAGGTGTTACTTTACCAACAAGTAAATCTCCATCTTTTACTTCCGCACCAACGCGAATGATACCGCGCTCGTCAAGGTTACGTAATGCATCTTCCCCAACGTTTGGAATATCACGTGTGATTTCTTCTGGTCCAAGCTTCGTATCACGAGCTTCTGACTCATATTCTTCAATATGAATAGAAGTATACACATCATCTTTTACAAGGCGCTCACTCATAATGATCGCATCCTCGTAGTTATAACCGTCCCAAGTCATGAAGCCAACAAGCACGTTACGTCCAAGTGCTAGTTCACCTAATTCCATAGAAGGACCATCCGCAAGGATTTCACCTTTTACAACTTCATTTCCAACACTTACGATTGGACGTTGGTTGTAGCAAGTTCCTTGGTTAGAACGAATGAATTTTTGCATTTTGTAGCGATCTAAGTCGCCTTTTACTGTTTGACCGTCAACTTCTACATAGCGACGTACCCAAACTTCACGTGCTTCTACGCGCTCAACAATACCAGGGTGTTTACAGATTACTGCAGCACCTGAGTCTTTTGCTGATACGTACTCCATACCTGTACCTACAATCGGTGATTCCGGATTCATTAACGGAACCGCCTGACGTTGCATGTTCGCTCCCATAAGTGCGCGGTTAGAGTCATCGTTTTCTAAGAACGGAATACAAGCTGTCGCTGCCGACACTACTTGTTTTGGTGATACATCCATGTAGTCGATGCGTTCTTTATTTGTGACAATGTTTTCACCACGGAAACGAGCTACGATATCTTCATCAAGGAATTCTCCTTCTTCAGATAATTTCATATTCGCTTGGGCTACAACATAATTATCTTCTTCATCTGCTGTTAAATAATCGACATGCCCTGTTACAAGACCAGTTTCTGGGTCAACACGACGGTATGGTGTTTCAATGAAACCAAACTCATTTACTTTCGCGAATGAAGATAATGAGTTAATCAAACCGATGTTTGGTCCCTCTGGTGTTTCAATCGGACACATACGACCATAGTGAGAGTAGTGAACGTCACGTACTTCAAAGCCTGCGCGCTCACGCGTTAAACCACCAGGTCCTAATGCAGATAGTCTTCGTTTGTGAGTTAACTCTGCTAATGGGTTTGTTTGGTCCATGAACTGAGATAACTGAGAACTTCCGAAGAACTCTTTAATAGATGCAATAACAGGACGAATATTAATTAATGCCTGTGGTGTAATTGCATTTGTATCTTGGATCGACATTCTCTCACGAACAACACGTTCCATACGAGAAAGACCGATACGGAATTGATTTTGTAATAGTTCTCCAACAGAACGCAGACGACGGTTTCCTAAGTGGTCGATATCATCTGTATCCCCTACTTTGTATAGTAGGTTGAAGAAGTAACTGATAGAAGCAAGGATATCACCTGGTGTGATGTGTTTTACATCACGAGTAATATTTGCATTACCAATTACGTTAATTACGCGCTCGCCTTCTGACTCAGGAGCATAAATCTTAATAGATTGCAGCTCAACATCGCCTTCTACCACTCCACCCATTGGTTTCGCTGTTTTGAATCCAATGTTTTTCTCTAAGTAAGGTAAAATGCGATCAAGTGTACGACGATCTAAGATTGTTCCTTCTGCCGCTAAAATTTCACCAGTTTCTGGATCCACTAATGTTTCAGCTAAACGTTGATTAAACAATCTGTTTTTAATGTGTAACTTTTTGTTGATCTTGTAGCGACCTACATTTGCTAAATCGTAGCGCTTTGGATCAAAGAAACGAGACACAAGTAAGCTCTTAGCATTTTCTACTGTTGGTGGCTCACCAGGACGTAGACGCTCATAAATTTCAAGCAATGCTTTTTCTGTGCTATCTGTGTTGTCTTTTTCTAATGTGTTGCTTAAGTATTCGTTATCACCTAAAAGCTCGGTGATTTCTTGATCAGAGCCAAACCCTAATGCGCGTAACAAAACAGTTACAGGAAGTTTACGCGTACGGTCAATACGCACATATACAACATCCTTAGCATCTGTCTCATACTCTAACCAAGCTCCGCGGTTTGGAATTACAGTAGCAGTAAAACCACGTTTTCCGTTTTTATCCACTTTGCCACTATAGTATACGCTTGGAGAGCGAACTAACTGGGAAACGATAACACGTTCTGCACCGTTAATTACGAATGTTCCAGTCTCTGTCATGAGTGGGAAATCTCCCATGAACACATCTTGTTCTTTTACTTCACCAGTTTCCTTGTTGATTAGACGCACTTTTACACGAAGTGGTGCTGCATACGTCACATCACGCTCTTTGCATTCGTCTACAGAGTATTTAGGTTCACCTAAGCTGTAGTCGATAAATTCAAGCGATAGATTTCCCGTAAAGTCTTCAATCGGAGAAATGTCTTGGAACATTTCTCGCAAACCCTCATCAAGAAACCACTGATAAGAAGAGGTTTGAATTTCGATAAGATTTGGTAACTCTAATACTTCACTAATACGGGCATAACTTCTTCGTTGGCGGTGGCGTCCGTATTGAACTAGTTGACCTGTCAACTGCTTCACCCCTCAAATCATGAGTATTATAAATGCACAAAAAAATTTGTGCAAAATCACAAATAAATACAACTACTGCTATTTAGCGTAGTCTTTTTCTCTTAAAGATAAATACGTTGAGTCTTTCTACCTGTTCAAAAAAGAAAAATGGCTTCTATAAGAAAACCATCATTCTGTTTCATAATCTGCTGATTTTACTATCTTTTCCAAGAGAAACAAAAATATACATCTTTCTCAACGCAGAAAATCATATATTGGCATTGTATAATGTTAACATAGCCAAAAATAACCGTCAACGTTTTTTTGATTTTATGATATAATATCCTTTTTTCTTTTCTACAACTTCGACTTCAGAAAATACTTCTTCTAGTTTCTTCAGCGCAGATGGTGCACCTTGTTTCTTTTGAATAACAATCCACAACTCCCCACCTGGAACTAAATGTTCTATAGCTTTTTCTAAAATCTCATGCACGATATCTTTACCTGCACGAATTGGAGGATTAGATAGAATAGCAGCATACATACCATCTACATTTTCATAGACGCTACTTTGAAAAATGTGCACATTTCCAATTCTATTGTTAGCGGCATTTTCTTTCGCAAGCTCAAGTGCCCTTTCATTCACATCCACCATGTGAACTTTACGGTCTTGAAACTCTTTCGCCAACGATAAACCAATTGGTCCATATCCACAACCTACGTCTAATATGTCACCTTTAATATCTGGCACTTGAAACGCTTCAATTAAAAGACGAGAACCAAAGTCCACTTCGTTTTTCGAGAACACCCCACGGTCAGATAAGAAAGTAAATTGAGATCCACGAAGCGTAAATTCCCATCGCTTACGATCACTTTTACTAGAAGGGTCGTTAGAAAAATAATGGTCTGCCATATGGCCACCTCTTTTCTTTACAGTTAAAAAAAAAGCTCGCATGAGAGCGAGCTTTTTTTAAAGCATCAAAAGTTAATTACTTAACTTCTACAGCAGCGCCAACTTCTTCAAGTTTAGCTTTGATTTCTTCAGCTTCTTCTTTAGCAGCAGCTTCTTTGATTACTTTTGGAGTGTTGTCAACTAATTCTTTAGCTTCTTTTAAGCCAAGACCAGTGATTTCACGAACAACTTTGATAACTTTGATTTTTTGTGCACCAGCGCTAGTTAGTTCCACATCAAATTCAGTTTTCTCAGCAGCAGCTTCTCCAGCGCCACCAGCAACAGCTACAGGAGCAGCAGCAGTTACGCCGAATTCTTCCTCGATAGCTTTTACTAAGTCGTTAAGTTCTAATACAGTCATAGATTTAACTGCTTCAATGATTTGTTCTTTAGTCATTGTAAATATCCTCCCTTAAATAGGTTTGTATTGTTTTATCGATAATACGTAATTATCTTTTAAAAAATTAAGCGCCTTGCTCTTCCTTTTGGTCTGCAACTGCTTTAGTAGCAAGTGCAAGGTTACGGATTGGAGCTTGAAGAACGCTAAGAAGCATAGAAAGTAAGCCTTCACGTGATGGAAGAGTAGCGATAGCTTTAACCTCATCAAGTGTTACAAGTTTACCTTCGATTACGCCTGCTTTAATTTCTAAAGCTTCATGATCTTTAGCGAAGTCGTTTAATACTTTCGCAGGAGCAACTACATCCTCGTTACTGAACGCGATTGCGTTTGGTCCTGTTAAGAATTCATTTAACTCAGCCATTTCAGCAGATTCTGCAGCACGACGAGTTAGAGAGTTTTTGTAAACTTTGAACTCAACGCCAGCTTCACGTAATTGCTTACGTAATTCTGTTGCTTCAGAAACTGTTAAACCACGGTAGTCAACAACGATTGTAGATTTACTAGCGCGAAGTTTGTCCGCGATTTCAGTTACAACTTGTTGTTTAGTTTCGATTACTTTGCTCATGTTATTACACCTCCTGTAGATTATATAGAAGATGTACCGAAAGTGCACTAAAAACCTCCATGCCCAACTTGTAGACATGGAGGCATATAGTCACAGAAAAAAATTCCGCTTCGTATATTAACACCTAGGTAGGAAATTAAGTCTATTGACACCTACTGTCTACGGTACACTAATTAAATTCACAACATAAATGATTATATTAAAACTTCTTTATGAAGTCAACTTCCAAAATTTACGCTAATGTAGAAACGTCTACACGTACGCCAGGTCCCATTGTAGAAGCAACTGTTACGTTCTTCATGTAAGTACCTTTTGCAGCAGCTGGCTTAACTTTTTGTAAAGTGTCAGCGATTGTTCTGAAGTTTTCTACTAATTTAGCATCTTCGAAAGATACTTTACCGATTGGAACGTGGATGTTACCAGCTTTATCAACGCGGTATTCAACTTTACCAGCTTTGATTTCGTTAACAGCTTTAGTTACATCGAAAGTAACTGTTCCAGTTTTAGGGTTTGGCATTAAACCTTTAGGTCCTAATACGCGACCAAGTTTACCAACTTCACCCATCATGTCAGGAGTTGCTACTACTACATCGAAATCGAACCAACCTTGTTGGATTTTACCGATGTAATCAGCATCGCCTACGAAGTCAGCTCCAGCAGCTTCAGCTTCTTTAGCTTTTTCACCTTTAGCGAACACTAATACACGTTGTACTTTACCAGTACCGTGTGGAAGAACAACTGCACCACGGATTTGTTGGTCAGCTTTCTTAGGGTCAACACCTAAACGGAATGCAGCTTCTACAGTTGCATCAAATTTAGCTGTGTTTGTTTTCTTTACTAATTCTACTGCTTCTGTTGCAGAGTAAGCAGCTGCACGATCAACAAGCTTTGCAGCTTCTACGTACTTTTTACCTCTTTTAGCCATTTTTATTTCCTCCTCGAATGTGGTTTTAGCGGAATAACCTCCCACGTTTACGCTTATTTTCAGGTATAACCTGAGGATGCGCGCCACCCATTTATTTAAAAACGATAATCATTTACGATAATAAAGGTTGCGAATTGGAATTCCAGACCCGCAACCTTTTTTAAAAAACAAATCGAATTAGTCTTCGATAACGATGCCCATACTGCGTGCAGTACCTTCAACCATACGCATTGCAGCTTCTACGCTAGCAGCGTTTAGGTCAGGCATTTTAGTTTCAGCGATTTCGCGTACTTTATCACGCTTAACAGTTGCCACTTTATTACGGTTTGGTTCACCAGAACCAGACTCAATACCAGCTACTTTCTTAAGAAGAACAGCAGCAGGAGGAGTTTTAGTAATGAAAGTGAATGAACGGTCCTCAAATACCGTAATTTCAACAGGGATGATAAGACCAGCTTGATCTGCTGTACGAGCGTTAAACTCTTTACAGAAGCCCATGATGTTAACACCTGCTTGTCCTAATGCTGGACCAACTGGTGGAGCTGGGTTAGCTTTACCTGCAGGAATTTGAAGCTTTACCATTTTAATTACCTTTTTAGCCACGAGACACACCTCCTTAAGTCCGTGATGTGGTCAATTGGACAGTGATTTGCCCTCCCACGTCATATTTTATCTCTAAGGATAAAATCTTTCAAAAAACGTCTCCGATAACGAAGACGTACTGACTTAAAAGATATTATCACTTTTTACAATTCATTTCAAGTTTCATTTTATAATTTTTCAATTTGATGGAAGTCAAGTTCAACTGGAGTCTCGCGACCAAACATGTCCACAAGCACGCTAACCTTCTTCTTCTCCACATCAATTTCTTCGATAGCACCTGTATAATCTGCGAATGGTCCCTCATTTACACGTACTGTCTCATGAAGTTCAAAGTCGAAATCAACCACTTCGTTGTCCATTCCCATATGTTTCATAATGGTAACAACTTCCTCTTCTAATAGAGGTGATGGTTTAGATCCAGAACCAGAAGAACCAACGAACCCAGTTACACCTGGCGTGTTACGTACAACATACCAAGAGTCATCAGTCATGATTAATTCTACTAATACATAACCTGGGAACACTTTTCTTTTCATTAATTTTTCTTTACCATTTTTCATTTCTACTTCTACTTCTTCCGGGACAACAACACGGAAAATTTTATCTTGCATACCCATTGATTCTACACGTTTCTCTAGGTTTGCTTTTACTTTATTTTCATATCCAGAATAAGTATGGACAACATACCAACTTTTTTCCATTCATTTAGGACGAGCGTCCTTCCCTCCCTGACGTACATTTTTTTGCGCAAATGAAAAAACCCGTTCACCGGGCTTTTACACAGTTCTTATAAATAACATTATATCATGGATAAGTGCTTCTTATTCAAGAATTAACCAAGAATTAACCGAATTAAAGAAGAAATGCCCATATCAACTACTGCGAAGAAAATCGCAAAGAAGACAACTGTAGCGATAACAGTCGCTGTTGAACGGAGTAATTCATCTTTTTTAGGCCAACTTACTTTTTTCATTTCGCGACCTACATCGCCGAAAAAGTTCGTTAAACGCATCTACGGGACCTCCAGTGTATTATTTCAATTATTTATTTTGTTTCCTTGTGAACTGTATGCTGATTGCATGTTTTACAAAATTTCTTTATTTCAAGTCGCTCTACTGAGCTCGTATCTTTCATCGTAGAGTAGTTTCGATTTTTACACTCTTCACATGAGAGTACAACTTTTTTCCTCATTAGTTACACCAACCTTGTAACATTATGTCCCTAAAAATGTATCATACAATAAAAGACAATGTCAATGACATGCCTTTTGTACTCGCTACAAAAAGAAAACAGGTGATTTTTTACACCTGTAGCTCTTGTTATTAATTTGAAGTGGTACTCTCTCTCATTTCCATATACCGTTCCAATTTCCGCTTCACTCTCTGTAAAGCGTTATCAATAGATTTCACATGTCTATTTAACTGTTCCGAAATCTCTTGATAAGAACGACCGTCTAGATATAAAGAAAGCACTTTTCTTTCTAAATCGCTTAATAATTCAGATATTTTAGATTCTATGTCGGTATATTCTTCCTGACTTATAATCATTTCTTCAGGATCAGTTACCTTCGCTTCCGAAATAACATCTAATAATGTCCGATCAGATTCCTCGTCATAAATCGGTTTATCTAAAGACACATATGAATTTAACGGAATATGTTTTTGCCTGGTTGCTGTTTTAATAGCGGTAATAATTTGTCGAGTGATACACAGTTCAGCAAATGCTTTGAATGAAGACAGCTTGTCCTCTTTATAATCACGAATCGCTTTAAACAATCCAATCATACCTTCTTGAACAATATCTTCTCGATCGGCACCCACTAAGAAATAAGATCTCGATTTCGCGCGAACAAAGTTCTTATATTTGTGAATCAAATATTCTAGAGCGTCAGTATTACCTTTTCGAACTAACTCAACGATTGCCTCATCTTCTAAATCACGAAATGTAACGTCGCCTACACTTACGAAGCCTGCTTCCACCTTGATCCCTCCGACCGCTATTTATTTAGAAATATTATACAGTAAAAAGACAAAGAGCGTCAATGCTTCAACGCTCTCCTCTTCTTAATTTTTCTAACTTTTCTGTAATATCTTTACTAAATATCTTTCGCATAGCAGGTTGCTTTTCTTTTGTGTCTTGTGTACGCCTTCTTACTTGTTGCTCCATCGCTTGTACTTCCAACTCTAATTCCCGCGCAGATTTCCGGAGCGCACCTTGAGCAAATATAACCCATTGTTCCGTATAATCAGAAGTCGCAACATATATTTGCGTATTTATATTTCTAAGCTCAATTGCAAGTTGCTCTATCTTTTCATCTGCAGTTTGATTCTTCCTCGTGAATATAACTTCCACACGTGATTGTTTCATCTTTTTTTCAATACCGTGGACTGTATAAGCATCAAAAACGATCATTACCTTTGTACCTGTGTAACCTTGGTAATCCGCCATCTTATCAATCAGTGCATCTCTTGATGATTGCAAATCTACATCCCGTAGTTTTTTCAAGTCTCCCCAAGCTCCAATAATGTTGTAACCGTCAACGATTAAAATATCGTTCATTTTTTATTTACCAATTTCGTTACGTTTACGATATACCTCATACATTAACAAACTCGCGGCCACTGAAGCATTTAAGGATGTAACTTTACCAACCATCGGTAAAGTAATTAAGAAATCACATTTTTCACCAATAATACGACTCATACCTTTTCCTTCACTTCCAATTACTAATCCAATTGGCATTTTACCATCTAAATTACGATAATCCGTTTTCCCTTTTGCATCTGTACCAGCAATCCAAAGTCCACGTTCTTTTAATTCATCGATTGTACGAGATAAATTCGTTACACGTGCAACAGGAATATATTCAATTGCCCCAGTAGATGCTTTCGCAACTGATGCAGTAAGTCCCACAGCTCTTCTTTTCGGAATTATAATTCCATGAGCTCCTGTCGCATCCGCAGTACGCATAATAGAACCGAGGTTATGCGGGTCTTCAATTTCATCTAAAATTAAGAAGAACGGATCTTCGTTACGCTTCTCTGCTACTTTGAATAGATCTTCTAGCTCAGCATATTGATATGCGGCCACTTGAGCAATTACACCTTGATGGTTCCCCTCAACTAATTGATCTAACTTCTTTTTTGGTGCATGTTGCAAAATAATTTTATTTTCTTTCGCTAGTGCTAGTACAATTTGTACTTGTCCTTTGGCAGCACCTTCTGCGATCCAAATTTTATTAATATCTCTCCCTGATCGTAACGCTTCAATTACAGGGTTACGTCCGATAATATATTCACTACTCATGATGATGTGCCCCCTTCCTTTTCTTCTAGAACAGCAATTGCCTTATATACAATTTCGTCTAATCTTTCACGATTATTTAATAAGTGATGATAGCCAATTAACGCTTCAAAGGCTGTACTATGTCGATATGTTTGTACATCTGTATTTTTCGGAACAGTACCTGAATTTGCATTACGCCCTCTTCTTAGTACTGCCTCTTCTTCCTCAGTTAAAAATGCTGTCTCTAATAAATGATAAACAACTTTCGCCTGTGCTTTTGCCGAAACAAAGCTTGTCCCTAATCGATGCAACTGATTAGGACGAACCTTCCCTTTTTGAAGTAGGTGATAGCGGATATATTGTTCATATACCGCATCACCCATATATGCTAACGCTAAGCTGTTTAATTGCTTTGCATCAATCATTCTTATCCTCTTTTCCATCTTGTACCTTGAGCGGTATCTTCTAAAATAATATTACGATCTTTTAAATCATCGCGAATTTGATCTGATAATGCAAAATCACGATTTTTACGAGCTTCAATACGTTTTTGAATAAGCGCTTCAATTTCTTCATCTAGTAACTCTTCTTGCGCTAATTCTAACCCTAGAATATCAAATAATGTTTCAAGTTGTTTTACGTATGCTTGAATTACCACTGTAGACGTATGTTCTTCCAGTAAATATTGATTTGCATGATTTGCTACATTATATAACTCAGTGATTGCATTGGCAGTATTGAAGTCATCATTCATCGCTTCTTCAAATGCAGTTTGGAATTTTTTCAGGTCAGCTAACCACTTCTCATCATGATCTGTTAAATCCGTACTACTTTCCATACGGTGTTTTAAATTACCGTAAGCTGTTTTAATTCTTTCCAGTCCGTTATTTGTGCTTCGTAATAACTCTTCACTGAAATTAATTGGATGACGGTAATGTACTGATAGCATAAAGAATCTAATTAACTGCGGATCATATTGCTTAATGATATCGTGAACTAAAATGAAGTTCCCAAGTGACTTAGACATTTTCTCATTATTAATATTAATATATCCATTGTGCATCCAATAACGTGCAAATGTTTTTCCTGTTAACGCCTCAGACTGCGCGATTTCATTCTCGTGATGAGGAAATGCCAAGTCTTGACCACCAGCGTGAATATCAATTGTATCCCCTAAGTATTTACGCGCCATTGCCGAGCACTCGATATGCCAGCCTGGGCGACCTTGACCCCAAGGGCTTTCCCAGAAGATTTCTCCTTCTTTCGCAGCTTTCCATAGTGCAAAATCAAGAGGGTCTTGTTTCTTTTCTCCTACTTCAATACGCGCACCGTGACGTAAGTCCGCGATCGGTTGATGTGATAACTTACCGTACCCTTCGAATTCCTTCGTTCTAAAGTACACATCCCCTTCTGATTCATATGCATATCCTTTATTCACAAGTTCTTGAATAAATTCAATAATGATGTCCATATTTTCTGTTACACGCGGATGAACTGTTGCATGTTTGCAACCTAGTGCCGTTACATCTTCAAAGTACGCTTCCACGAAACGGTCCGCAATTGTCGGCACATCTTCGCCTAACTCATTTGCCGCTTTAATTAATTTATCATCTACGTCAGTAAAGTTAGATACATACTGCACATCGTATCCTTTATATTCTAAATAACGGCGCACTGTATCAAATACCATAGGTGGTCTTGCGTTCCCGATGTGAATATAGTTATAAACTGTAGGTCCGCATACATACATCTTTACCTTATTTTCTTCTAATGGAATAAACTCTTCCTTTTGACGTGTTAACGTATTATAAATGTGAATAGTCATTTTTATCCTTCCTTTCTACCTTTACTTCAAGTTGTTTTTTCAATTTATCAAGTTCTACTTCCATGACCTTTAATTTATCAAAAATTGGGTCTGGAAGATCGGAATGATTCAATTCTTGACCAATCTTTACGCCATTTTGAATAACGACTCGGCCAGGTATACCTACAACTGTAGAATGTGCAGGGACTTCTTTTAATACGACAGAACCTGCTCCAATTTTAGAATTCTCTCCAACTGTAATCGAACCCAGTACTTTAGCACCTGTTGCAATTAATACATTATCCTGAATTGTAGGGTGCCTCTTTCCCTTTTCTTTACCCGTACCACCTAATGTAACTCCTTGATAGATTGTTACATTATCACCAATTTCGCACGTTTCTCCAATTACAACCCCCATTCCATGGTCAATGAAAAAACGACGACCAATTGTTGCTCCTGGATGAATCTCAATGCCAGTAAAGAAACGACTAACTTGTGAGATCCAACGTGCAATAAAGAAGAAATTCTTTTTATAAAAAGCATGTGCAATTCGATGGGCCCAAACTGCATGTAATCCAGAGTAAGTCAAAATGACTTCGAAATAACTTCTTGCCGCTGGATCCTGTTCAAAAACGACTTCAATATCTTCCCGAAGCCTCTTAAACATCGACGTTCCCTCCCCTTTATGGGCTGCTTTTTCGAGTGAACTAACTCCCTACTTATCCCCCTAAATCTTTATACACGTGGATAAAACTTATACTCATACCCAATTTTACGGTATAAAAAAAGACGTCTCTGTCATATTGACAGAGACGCCTTATAAGCGCGGTTCCACTCTGTTTAGGCTAAAAAAAGCCTCAAACTCATCTCTGATAACGGTGTACACCGCTTCTGCTTACTTTACGTCCTAAGACGTTTCGCAAAACAATTTGCTGTTCAGCAGAAGACTCGAAGGGGCATTTCAAAAATCCGCTTATAAACCACTTCCAGCCTAAGGTGGTTCTCTCTGTAAAAAGCCTGATTTTCTACTTCTCCTTCTCGTCGCTTTTCCTTATTAGGTTTTAAGTATACTTATTATATTTCTAAACCTAGAAAATGTTAACCAATTACTTTTTGAAGACGATTTAAAACTTTTTCTTTTCCAAGAAGTGCAATAGCATTAGGAAGCTCTGGACCGTGTGTTTGACCAGTAGTTGCAACACGGATTGGCATAAATAAGTTTTTACCTTTATGACCTGTTTCCTTTTGAACTGCTTTAATAGCCGCCTTAATTGCTGCCGGTTCCATAGCTTCTAGTGCTTCTACTTGACCAGCAAATGCACGAAGTACTTCTGGTACTTGTTCACCTTTTAATACTTCTTGTCCTTCTTCTTCATAATCAACATGATCTTTGAAGAACATTTCAGAAAGCTCTACAATTTCAGCTCCAAAGCTCATTTGTTCATGATATAACGCAATTACATCACGAATCCAAGCTTGTTCTTGTTCACTTAAAGTTTCACCTATACGTCCAGCCTTCACTAAATGCGGTAAGCTTAATTCTACCACCGTATCTAAATCTTGCTTTTTCATATATTGGTTGTTCATCCATTTTAGTTTTTGAGAATCAAATAATGCAGGTGATTTTGATAAACGAGCTGCATCAAACATTTTGATAAACTCTTCTTGAGAGAAGATTTCTTCTTCTCCTACTGGCGACCAACCTAGTAGTGCAATAAAGTTAAAGATTGCTTCTGGAAGATATCCAAGCTCTTTATATTGCTCAATAAATTGAATAATAGATTCATCACGCTTACTTAATTTTTTACGGCTTTCATTTACAATTAAAGTCATATGACCGAATTGCGGAATATCCCAACCGAAAGCTTCATAAATCATCATTTGTTTTGGCGTGTTTGAAATATGGTCATCACCACGAAGTACGTGTGTAATTTCCATTAAGTGATCATCTACTGCTACTGCAAAGTTATAAGTTGGAATTCCATCTTTTTTCACGATAACGAAATCACCGAAATCATTTGAGTGGAATGCAACTTCATCTTTTACAATATCTTTAAATGTGTAATCACGGTCAGCTGGTACGCGGAAACGAATACTTGGAATACGTCCCTCAGCTTCAAATTCTTTCACTTGCGCTTCAGTTAAATCACGGTGGTTACCTGCGTAACGAGGTGTTTCACCACGAGCAATTTGCCCTTCGCGTTCTGCTTCTAGCTCTTCTTCTGTCATATAACATTTGTAAGCTAAACCACGCTCTAATAAATCTTCATATAACTTTTTATAAATATCTAAACGCTCTGTTTGACGATATGGTCCAAATTCACCACCAACATCAACACCTTCATCCCAGTCCATACCGAGCCATTTCAAGTATTTTAATTGGCTTTCTTCTCCACCAGCAACATTACGTTTTACATCAGTATCTTCAATACGAATAATAAACTTACCATCTTGATGACGAGCAAATAAATAATTAAATAATGCCGTACGCGCATTTCCGATATGTAAGTGTCCTGTTGGACTTGGCGCATAGCGCACTCTCACTTGCTTTTCCATAATTGGTACACCTTCCATTCTTAATGTCAACACATTCTATAATTGTACACCAAAAAAATGTGATTATCCATCTTACGAATTAAAAACCATTATTTTTTCTGTAATAAAACAACTGCTTGAGAAGCAATTCCTTCTTCTCTACCTGTAAATCCTAATTTTTCTGTTGTTGTTGCCTTTACATTGATATTATCGATAGACGTTTCTAATAGCTCACTAATGCGTTTGCGCATACTTTCAATATGTGGTGCCATTTTTGGCTTTTGAGCAATAATTGTACAATCTAAATTCCCTAATTCATAACCTTGTTCACGCACAAACTCCCAAACCTTTTGCAATAATACAGCTGAATCAGCATCTTTAAAGGCAGGGTCTGTATCAGGAAAATGTTTCCCAATATCTCCTGCTGCAATTGCACCTAAACACGCATCCGCGATTGTATGTAACAATACATCTGCATCAGAGTGACCGATTAATCCTTTCTCATGTGGAATTGTAATTCCGCCAATAATTAACGGTCTACCTTCCGCGAATTCATGCACATCAAAACCTTGTCCAATTCGAAACATTTTTTACATCCTCCTCGAGCTAAACTACTGAGCTTTATGATTCTATATTATATTGCTATCCTTATAAAGAAAAGCCCGGCCTTTGCCGAGCTTCTCTTCGCTATAATCATTGCTATCATTTCTTTTGAACGTGAAGAAAACTTTCAGCAATTAGTAAATCCTCTGGGGTCGTCACTTTAATATTATAGTAACTCCCCTCTACTACACCTACTTGCTTCCCGATACGTTCTACGAGACTTGCATCATCTGTACCAAGGAAACAACTCTGCTTCGCACTTCTATGAGCTTCTAACAAAAGAGAAACAGAGAACCCTTGCGGTGTTTGAACAGCTTTAAGTTGAGATCTTTCTACCGTTTCGACAACAACACCCTGCTCTACTTTCTTAACAGTATCTTTCACTGGCACCGCACAAATGGAAGCTCCATATTTTTCTGCTGCAGTTAATACGTCTTGGATCACTTTATTCGTTACGAACGGGCGCGCACCGTCATGTACAAGAACATACTCAACATCACTCGTATGCTGAATCGCATTATATACACTATCTTGTCTTTCAGCTCCACCTTGAATAAATTGTACTGGCTTTGCAACCGGATACTTTTGCATTAACTCTTCAAAATACGGACGCTCTTCTTCGTTAATTGCCATAATAATATTTTTACATGCTTTATCCTGTTCGAAAGCACGTAACGTATGCACAATAATCGGTACTTCATTAATAAGTAAGAACAACTTATTTTTGCCAGCACCCATCCGCTTTCCTTGACCAGCTGCTGGAATAATTAATGTATACATATTAATAATCCTCTACTTATAATGCTTTTTCTAATAATTTACGTTTGGCAAAAATCATGCGCCCAGCCGACGTTTGTAACACACTCGTAACGAGTACATCGAGTTGTGAGCCTACATATTCTCTACCATCTTCTACTACAATCATCGTGCCGTCATCTAAATATGCTACACCTTGATTTTGTTCTTTTCCATCTTTTACAACATAAACACTTAATTCTTCACCTGGGAGTACAACAGGTTTAATTGCATTAGCTAAATCATTAATGTTTAACACCGTTACCCCTTGTAATTCAGAGACTTTGTTTAAGTTGAAGTCATTCGTTACTACCGTTCCACCAGTGATTTTCGCCAACTTTACAAGTTTGCTATCCACTTCCTGAATATCATCGAAATCGCCTTCATAAATTTCTACCGGGATCGGCATCTCTTTTTGAATACGATTTAAAATATCTAATCCTCTGCGACCACGATTACGTTTTAAAGCATCAGAAGAATCGGCAATGTGCTGAAGTTCTTCTAACACGAATTGCGGAATGACAATTGTTCCTTCTAAAAACTTTGTTTGGCAAATATCAGCAATACGTCCATCGATAATTACACTTGTATCGAGAATTTTCCAATGCGCTAAAGATTCTTCTACCTCATTTTCTGGTTCTTCATTCTCACTATTATTATTTTTCTTCTTCCCACGTTGTGGTAATGTAAATAATCCTAGCAATTCATTCCTCTTTTTAAACCCTACTTGGAATCCTAAATATCCTAGTAAAAGAGTAAAGAACACTTGCAACACTGTACTAATAACTGGAATTGTAAATTCACGAATTGGTATTAAAATTAAATACGCAACAATAAGCCCAGAGATTAAACCTAATGTACCAAACAAAACATCTGCTACAGGCGCTTTTACAAGAGCCTCTTCAATATGCTTAATAAGTTGAACAATATAATCTACAAGCCAAAATGTTGTTAAAAATAAAATAATTGCACCAATAATTGCACGAACATACGATCCTTCCAATAAAGGAACGGCACCGATGTCTAATACATTAATAACTTTTGGGATTAAGTAAATCCCTAACGCTCCCCCGATTACTAAAAAGAAGAGCTGTACAATCCGTTTTAACATCCAACCACCTCCTACTCATTATTAACCATTGTTTCGCTAATCAAAACGCCGAATGCAAAAGCGGACGTGTTTTTTTATAAATAGTTTTATTTACCAATATATCATATCATATACCAAAAATGTTCTAGTGTCGTTATATTATGGAATCAATGTAATATTCTTAATTGTGTCTACTCATATAGAGATGCTCTTGAATTCTTTTTAGGCCTTCTCGTATTTTCTTCGCCCTGACTTCTCCAATTCCTTCCACATCATCTAATTCATTAATAGTTGCACGACAAACACCTTGCAAAGTTTTAAATCGATTAATTAAATTTTCAATGATAAGTGGTGGAACACGCGAAATTTTGCTTGTGATTCGGTATCCTCTCGGCGTCACACTTTCTTCTAAACTCGTTTGTCCTGGGTATCCAAGCAATTTAACTAAATCACTGTCCTCTAGAAGTTGTGTATTCGCAAGTTCTTGTAACTTTTTCAAAATTTGATGATGGTCTTGTGTTTTTTCTTGATAGTAATCTTTAATTAATAGCGCTGCCTCTGCTTCTAAGTCGGCTAATAGTTCCGTAAGTTGTAAACGAATTAACCTACCTTCTGTTCCCAATTCATGAATATAGCTCAATATTTCATTTTTAATACGTAGTACCATTTCAACACTATGTAAAACATGGACTACCTCGGACATTGTAACAACCTCTTCAAATTCTAGAATGCCCAAATTCGTAATCCCATCATTCCATACAGCCTTATATTTTTCTAACGTTTGGATAGCTTGATTCGCCTTTGTTAAAATAACGCCTATATCTTTTAGTGTATAACGTAAATTCCCTTGATATAGCGTAATTACGTTACGTCTTTGTGAAATAGCCACAACAAGGCTGCCTGTCTGCTTTGCTACACGCTCCGCCGTTCGGTGGCGCATACCTGTCTCAATAGAGTCAATAGATGACTCTGGAACTAACTGTGCGTTCGAAATCAAAATTTTACTTCCCGTTTCATTTAAAATAAGTGCCCCATCCATTTTTGCTAATTCATATAAACTAGCTGGAGAGAATGCACAATTAATATGAAAACCTCCATCAACAATACTTTTAATCTGCTCATTATATCCAAGAACAATTAATCCCCCTGTTTGTGCGCGAAGTACATTATCTATCCCTTCGCGCAGTGGTGTTCCCGGGGCCACAAGTTGTAAAATATTAATCATACTTTTGACACGTTGCTTGTTTTCTTCCATAGCCTAGCCTCCTAATGTCAAACGAAGTGCTTCTCCTAAATTAGATACACCAACTACCTCAATCCCATCTGGAATTGTCCATCCTCCCAAATTTTTTCTAGGAATAATAGCGCGTTGAAATCCTAATTTAGCTGCTTCTTGTACACGTTGTTCAATTCTTGATACTCTTCTTATTTCTCCAGTTAATCCTACTTCTCCTATTACTGCATCGGTTGGTGCCGTAGATTTATCTCTAAAACTTGAAGCTATACTTAAAGCGACAGCTAAATCAATTGCTGGTTCATCTAACTTCAAACCACCTGCTACTTTTAAATATGCATCCTGATTTTGCAATAATAAGCCTGTTCTTTTTTCTAGCACTGCCATAATAAGCGATACACGGTTATGATCAATTCCCGTTGCCATTCTTCGAGGGTTTCCAAAACTAGTAGGGGAAATTAATGCTTGTATTTCTACTAAAACTGGTCTTGTTCCTTCCATTGAGGCAACCACTGTTGATCCTGCAACCCCAACTGGTCTTTCCTCAAGAAAAATTTCAGAAGGGTTTAATACTTCTGCAAGGCCAAGCTCTTTCATTTCAAAAATACCCATTTCATTCGTAGAACCAAAACGATTCTTTACTGCTCGCAAAATGCGGTATGTATGATGACGGTCTCCTTCAAAGTAAAGAACTGCATCGACCATATGTTCTAACATACGAGGTCCTGCAATTGCTCCCTCTTTTGTCACATGTCCAACGATAAAAATAGGGATTCCTTTCGTTTTTGCAAGTTTCATTAATTCCGCTGTACATTCACGAACTTGTGCCACACTTCCCGGTGCTGATGTTACTTCAGGTAGATGTATTGTTTGAATAGAATCAATAACAACAAAGGCTGGGTTCACCTCTTCAATATGTGTTGCAATTCGCTGTAAGTCCGTCTCTGATACAACAAATAGATTACTACCATTTACATGTAAACGATCCGCACGCAGTTTAATCTGTTTTGCTGATTCTTCACCCGATATATATAGGACATCATATGAAGAATCCGCTAATTGTGATGATATTTGTAATAGTAACGTTGATTTTCCAATCCCGGGGTCTCCACCAATCAGTACTAAGGATCCATCTACAATCCCGCCACCAAGTACACGGTTAAATTCTTGAAATTTTGTTTCAATACGCGCCTCAGACTTTGTTTCCACTTCTGTTAGACGTCTTGGTTTTGTTACTTCTGTTTGAATTGCATTCGCATAATTAAGGCGCCTTGATGATACAACCGGTTCCATCTCTTCAACAAGCGTATTCCATTGACCACATCCAGGGCATTTCCCCATATATTTTGGTGACTGATACCCACACTCTTGACATGTGAATTTTGTTTTCTTTTTAGCCATATCGTTTTATATCTCACTTCACTTTCATCTATAAACAATTTATCCTTATCGTACAAGAAAGAGGGCTATCTCGTAGCCCTCTTAGTTTGTCTATACTTATTTTACCTTTTCAGCACTATGAATGACAAATGATTCTCCTTCAACATCAAAGATAACTTTTTGTCCTTTCTCAATAGCACCTTTTAAAAGTTCTTCCGATAGTCTATCTTCTACATGTTTCTGAATTGCTCTACGAAGCGGACGAGCACCGTACTCTCGGTCAAACCCTTTATCAGCAATAGCCGAAATCGCTCCTTCTGTTAAATGCAATTCAATTTCTTGCTCTTTTAAGCGATTTACTAACTGATTTACCATAAGTGTTACAATCTCTTGAATATGTTTTTTCTCAAGCATATGGAACACGATAATTTCATCAATACGGTTTAAGAATTCTGGACGGAATGCCTTTTTCAGTTCATCCATTACTTTACCTTTCATATCTGAATAATCGCGGCTCTCATCTTGTACGTTAAATCCAAGATGTTTATTACGTTTTAACGCTTCTGCACCAACGTTAGATGTCATAATAACAATTGTATTACGGAAATCAACTGTACGCCCTTTAGAATCTGTTAAGCGACCATCTTCTAATACTTGTAGTAAAATGTTAAACACATCAGGATGAGCTTTCTCTACTTCATCTAATAAGACAACTGAATATGGCTTACGGCGAACCTTTTCTGTTAATTGTCCACCTTCTTCATATCCAACATATCCTGGAGGAGATCCAACTAAACGAGAAGTAGAATGCTTCTCCATGTACTCAGACATATCGATGCGAATCATTGCATCCTCATCACCGAACATAGATTCTGCCAACGCTCTTGCTAGCTCCGTTTTACCTACACCTGTTGGTCCTAAGAAAATAAATGAACCAATCGGACGTTTCGGATCTTTCAAGCCTGCTCTAGCACGACGAACAGCTTTCGCTACAGCTACTACCGCTTCATCTTGACCAATAACACGATCGTGAAGAATCGATTCTAAGTTTAATAATTTATCAGTCTCTGTTTGTGCAAGCTTAGAAACCGGGATACGAGTCCACGTAGAAACAACATTTGCAATATCTTCTACTGTCACTTCTGAGTTTTCTTTTCCTTGTTGCTCTTTCCATTGACGCTTCGTATCTTCTAACTTCTCACGTAAACGTTGTTCCATATCACGTAAGGAAGCAGCTTTTTCAAACTCTTGACTTTGTACAGCTGCATCTTTTTCTTTTCTAATTTCCTCAAGCTTCACTTCAAGCTCTTTTAGATTTGGTGGTGTTGTATAAGAGCGTAAGCGAACCTTTGAAGCAGCTTCATCAATTAAATCAATTGCTTTATCTGGTAAGAAACGATCTGTAATATAACGATCTGAAAGCTTTACAGCTGCATCAATTGCATCATCTGTAATAGATACGCGGTGATGTGCCTCATAACGATCGCGTAAACCTTTCAAAATTTGAGTTGATTCATCTAAACTTGGCTCATCAACGTGAATTGGTTGGAAACGTCTCTCTAAAGCTGCGTCTTTTTCAATATATTTGCGGTATTCATCTAACGTTGTCGCTCCAATACATTGTAATTCCCCACGAGCTAAAGATGGTTTTAAAATGTTCGATGCGTCAATAGCACCTTCTGCTCCACCTGCACCAATTAATGTATGAAGTTCATCAATAAATAGAATGATATTTCCTGCTTGGCGGATTTCATCCATTACTTTCTTCAAACGGTCTTCAAATTCACCACGGTATTTCGTTCCGGCTACCACTGTACCCATATCTAGTGTCATAACACGCTTATCTCTTAAAGTTTCAGGAACTTCATTATTTACGATTTGTTGTGCTAATCCTTCTGCAATTGCCGTTTTACCTACACCAGGCTCCCCAATTAATACAGGATTGTTTTTCGTTCTACGGCTTAAAACTTCAATTACACGTTGAATTTCTTTACCACGTCCAATAACAGGGTCTAAACGATTTTCACGTGCAACAACTGTTAAATCACGTGCTAAGCTATCAAGTGTTGGTGTATTTGCATTTGTTGAAGAACCACCTTGATGACCTGAACTTGCTTCATTACTTCCAAGAAGTTGCAATACTTGTTGTCTTGCCTTATTTAAGCTAACACCTAAGTTATTTAAAACACGTGCTGCTACCCCTTCACCCTCGCGGATTAAACCAAGTAGAATATGTTCTGTTCCAACGTAAGAATGACCTAATTTACGAGCTTCATCCATAGACAGCTCAATAACCTTTTTAGCACGCGGTGTATAATGTACGGTTTGAGAAGCTTCTGTTCCGCGTCCAATTAACGCTTCTACTTCTTTTTGAACTTTCTCCGGGCTTAATCCAAGAGCAATCAACGCTTTTGCTGCAATTCCTTCACCTTCGCGTACAAGCCCAAGTAAAATATGTTCTGTTCCAATATTGTTATGCCCAATACGAATCGCTTCCTCTTGAGATAAAGCTAATACTTTCTGTGCTCTTTCTGTAAATCTTCCAAACATCATAGAAATCGCCTCCTACTTGCGCTTAGTTTTTTTCAATACGTAATCGCTCACGGATTAAGGTTGCTCTTCGATAATCTCTTTCTTCTGGCCCTAAAGGTCCTCCCGCATATTGTTGTAAAATGCCTGGTTGTGTAAGAACCATTAGCTCAGTCAAAATATTTCTCGATATACCTTTTATATATCCTAAATCAATACCAAGTCGTAAATCTGATAAGCAATTGGCTGCTTCCGCAGATTGAATTAAACGACTGTTGGCTAGTATGCCATAAGAGCGATAAACTTTATCTTCAAGCTCAATACTTGAATTTTGTACAATTAATTCTCTAGCCATCTTTTCTTGCTGTATGATTTGTTGAATGACACTCTTTAAATCTGCAATAATATCTTCTTCAGATTTTCCTAGCGTCATTTGGTTTGACACTTGAAATATATTACCTAACGCTTCGCTACCTTCACCGTATATTCCTCTTACTACTAACCCTAATTTTTGAATTACTTGTATAATACGGCTAATTCTTTTCGTTAAAACGAGCCCTGGTAAATGGATCATTACGGAAGCCCTAAGTCCTGTACCAACGTTAGTAGGGCAGCTCGTAATATATCCAAGTGATTCATCAAAAGCATATTCAACCTCTTTCTCAATCCAATTATCTATTTGATTGGCACTTTGAAGGGCCTCTGATAACTGCAATCCTGAAAATAAGCACTGAATCCGAATATGGTCTTCTTCATTCAGCATAACACTAATATGTTCGTTTTCTGACAATAGACACGCTCCATATTCTGTTCCTGCAAGGTTGGGACTAATTAAATGCTTTTCAACTAATACTCTCCTTTGAAGAGGCGTTAATTCATTCATTTTTAATAGTTCAAACTCTCCAAAAGGTTCTACTGTTTTATTTATAAATTCCTTTTTAAATAATTCTTGAATCTGTTTAGCTTCTTCTTCGTTTTGCATAGTAGAGAATTGATATTTTTTAAAATTACGAGCCAAACGAATTCGACTACTTAAAACAATATCAGAATCAGGGCCATCTCCCTTCATCCATGGACTAATCGCTTCATTCATAATTTTGTCCAGTGACATAGAACTATTCCCCCTCTCTATGCTCACTAAGCTGAGTTTCAAGATTTCTAATTTTATCCCTTACTCCAGCAGCTTTCTCAAATTCCTCTTTCTGTACGTATTGTTTCAGAATGAGTTTTAGTTCATCTAATTCTTTCTTTAAGTGAATATTTCCTTCTATACGCTTCGGAATTTTTCCACAATGATCTGTATGCCCGCCGTGAAGACGTTTTAATAACGGCTTTAAATGTTCCTTAAATGTATCGTAACAAGAAGCACATCCAAAGCGTCCTACCTTTGTAAGTTGCTCATATGTCATTTTACAATTTGGACATCTTAATATATTTGTGTTCGAAAATCCGCTTTTTTCTTCTTCAAACATTGTTGATTCACCATGTAATAACCCAGCAAATAAATCATGGAATGAAAAGTTAGACTGCGATGATTGAAAGAAAGACGTATAGCCACTTTGTTCTGCACATTGCTCACAAAGATGAACTTCCGCCTTCTTTTCGTTAATTACTTTTGTATAATGTAAAGTTGCTGGTCTTATATTACAGTTTTGACAAGTCATCACTATCCCCACCTTTACAACAGGAACGATCTATCT
Organism: Bacillus sp. FDAARGOS_527; assembly: GCF_003812125.1. Lineage (NCBI taxonomy): Bacteria > Bacillati > Bacillota > Bacilli > Caryophanales > Bacillaceae > Bacillus > Bacillus sp. FDAARGOS_527. The sequence continues at coordinate 4,638,262 of NZ_CP033795.1, read as the reverse complement.
CATAGTACTTTTCATACATTACTAGACTGTTCACTTTCCTTTATTCGTTTACATAAAAGTGCGTGTTCTTTTTTCAAAACTTCTACAATATTTAACTGCCTTATCTTTTAGTTATTATTCTTTTACAAAAGCTGTATTTATTTATATTTCAGTGTTCTTAACATTGCGCATAATATTCGAGCCCTAAGTTCATCTCGAGAAGGAACATCCATTGATAATACAGAACGATCTAGTACGCTTAACATAAGTTTAGCTTCACGATTCGTTATGATTCCCTCTTCTATTAAACGTATAATCATACTCTCTGCATTTCCTTGCGCAACGCTATGATCAATCATATGAAGCATTTGATCAATAATGTCTATATCGTCATGCAGTTTGACTTTTATAATGCGAATGTAACCTCCTCCACCACGTTTACTTTCTACTACAAATCCTCTTTCTAACGTAAAACGGGTATTGATCACATAATTGATTTGAGATGGTACGCACTCGAATCGATCCGCAATCTCATTTCTCTTGATTTCAATCACATTATTATTACTTAAGTCAATAACTTGCTTTAGATATTGCTCAATGATATCAGATATATTTCTCATTTATCCGCCACCTTTATTGACTTTGACTATCTTTGACTTTAATTATATACGTATTAATAAAATTTGCAACTCTTTTGCTTATTTACTATCCTAGCCACATTCCCCTGTATTTAATCAAAATAATAATTATTTAAATACATTTTTTATTACTATGGATTATAAAAGAAAACACGAAAAAACACGAGTCATTTGACTCGTGCTTAGTTGCTTGGCGACGTCCTACTCTCACAGGGACAAGGTCCCAACTACCATCGGCGCTAGAGAGCTTAACTTCCGTGTTCGGTATGGGAACGGGTGTGACCTCTCTGCCATCATCACCAAACTATTGAAGGCATATTCCTTCAAAACTAGATAACATTTGCTACATATTATATGGTTAAGTCCTCGATCTATTAGTATTCGTCAGCTCCACATGTCACCATGCTTCCACCTCGAACCTATCAACCTGATCATCTTTCAGGGATCTTACTAGCTTACGCTATGGGAAATCTCATCTTGAGGGGGGCTTCATGCTTAGATGCTTTCAGCACTTATCCCTTCCGCACATAGCTACCCAGCTATGCCCTTGGCAGAACAACTGGTACACCAGCGGTGCGTCCATCCCGGTCCTCTCGTACTAAGGACAGCTCCTCTCAAATTTCCTACGCCCACGACGGATAGGGACCGAACTGTCTCACGACGTTCTGAACCCAGCTCGCGTACCGCTTTAATGGGCGAACAGCCCAACCCTTGGGACCGACTACAGCCCCAGGATGCGATGAGCCGACATCGAGGTGCCAAACCTCCCCGTCGATGTGGACTCTTGGGGGAGATAAGCCTGTTATCCCCGGGGTAGCTTTTATCCGTTGAGCGATGGCCCTTCCATGCGGAACCACCGGATCACTAAGCCCGACTTTCGTCCCTGCTCGACTTGTAGGTCTCGCAGTCAAGCTCCCTTATGCCTTTGCACTCTACGAATGATTTCCAACCATTCTGAGGGAACCTTTGGGCGCCTCCGTTACACTTTAGGAGGCGACCGCCCCAGTCAAACTGCCCACCTGACACTGTCTCCCGGGTCGATAAGACCCGTAGGTTAGAATTTCAATACAGTCAGGGCGGTATCCCACCAGCGCCTCCACCGAAGCTAGCGCTCCGGTTTCAAAGGCTCCCGCCTATCCTGTACAAACTGTACCAAAATTCAATATCAGGCTACAGTAAAGCTCCACGGGGTCTTTCCGTCCTGTCGCGGGTAACCTGCATCTTCACAGGTACTATAATTTCACCGAGTCTCTGGTTGAGACAGTGCCCAAATCGTTACACCTTTCGTGCGGGTCGGAACTTACCCGACAAGGAATTTCGCTACCTTAGGACCGTTATAGTTACGGCCGCCGTTTACTGGGGCTTCAGTTCAGAGCTTCGCTTACGCTAACCCCTCTCCTTAACCTTCCAGCACCGGGCAGGTGTCACCCCCTATACTTCGCCTTACGGCTTCGCAGAGAGCTGTGTTTTTGCTAAACAGTCGCTTGGGCCTATTCACTGCGGCTTTCCGTTAAGAAAGCACCCCTTCTCCCGAAGTTACGGGGTCATTTTGCCGAGTTCCTTAACCAGAGTTCTCTCGCACACCTTAGGATTCTCTCCTCGCCTACCTGTGTCGGTTTGCGGTACAGGCACCTTTTATCTCGCTAGAAGCTTTTCTTGGCAGCGGGGAATCAAAGACTTCGCTCCATAAGGAGCTTCCCCATCACAGCTCAGCCTTTACGATAAGCGGATTTGCCTACTTATCAGCCTAACTGCTTGGACGTGCACAACCAATCGCACGCTTCTTCTATCCTTCTGCGTCCCTCCATTGCTCAAACGATAAAGAGGTGGTACAGGAATATCAACCTGTTGTCCATCGCCTACGCCTGTCGGCCTCGGCTTAGGTCCTGACTAACCCTGAGCGGACGAGCCTTCCTCAGGAAACCTTAGGCATTCGGTGGACGGGATTCTCACCCGTCTTTCGCTACTCATACCGGCATTCTCACTTCTAAGCACTCCACCAGTCCTTCCGGTCTGACTTCACTGTCCTTAGAACGCTCCCCTACCACTGATACCATTCGGTATCAATCCGCAGCTTCGGTGGTGTATTTAGCCCCGGTACATTTTCGGCGCAGAGTCACTCGACTAGTGAGCTATTACGCACTCTTTAAATGGTGGCTGCTTCTAAGCCAACATCCTAGTTGTCTAAGCAACTCCACATCCTTTTCCACTTAATACACACTTTGGGACCTTAGCTGGCGGTCTGGGCTGTTTCCCTTTTGACTACGGATCTTATCACTCGCAGTCTGACTCCTAAGGATAAGTCATTGGCATTCGGAGTTTGACTGAATTCGGTAATCCGATGAGGACCCCTAGTCCAATCAGTGCTCTACCTCCAAGACTCTTACACTTAAGGCTAGCCCTAAAGCTATTTCGGGGAGAACCAGCTATCTCCAGGTTCGATTGAAATTTCTCCGCTACCCACACCTCATCCCCGCACTTTTCAACGTGCGTGGGTTCGGGCCTCCATTCAGTGTTACCTGAACTTCACCCTGGACATGGGTAGATCACCTGGTTTCGGGTCTACGACCACGTACTAAACGCCCTATTCAGACTCGCTTTCGCTGCGGCTCCGCCTCTTCAGCTTAACCTCGCACGGGATCGTA
>NZ_CP033795.1:4630000-4632500 GCF_003812125.1 Bacillus sp. FDAARGOS_527 | reverse complement strand
CAGGATTTGAACCTGCGACCCCCTGGTCCCAAACCAGGTGCTCTACCAAGCTGAGCCACTTCCCGAAAGAAAACGCGCCCGAGAGGAGTCGAACCCCTAACCTCTTGATCCGTAGTCAAACGCTCTATCCAATTGAGCTACGGGCGCATATGGTGCCGAGGGCGGGGGTCGAACCCGCACGGTGGTCACCCACCGCAGGATTTTAAGTCCTGTGCGTCTGCCTGTTCCGCCACCCCGGCATGTCATATTGAAAATTGGAGCGGAAGACGGGATTCGAACCCGCGACCCCAACCTTGGCAAGGTTGTATTCTACCACTGAACTACTTCCGCAAGACATGTTTGAGTTATTTCATTAAAAGTGCGGGTGAAGGGAGTCGAACCCCCACGCCAAAGGCGCTAGATCCTAAGTCTAGTGCGTCTGCCAATTCCGCCACACCCGCATATTCATTAAAAATGGTGAGCCATGAAGGACTCGAACCTTCGACCCTCTGATTAAAAGTCAGATGCTCTACCAACTGAGCTAATGGCTCTTACAATAAAAACTGGTGCCGACTAGAGGACTTGAACCCCCAACCTACTGATTACAAGTCAGTTGCTCTACCAATTGAGCTAAGTCGGCTAAATGGTGGAGGATGACGGGATCGAACCGCCGACCCCCTGCTTGTAAGGCAGGTGCTCTCCCAGCTGAGCTAATCCTCCGGATTGCCTGGCAACGTCCTACTCTCACAGGGACAAGGTCCCAACTACCATCGGCGCTAGAGAGCTTAACTTCCGTGTTCGGTATGGGAACGGGTGTGACCTCTCTGCCATCATTACCAGACTGTATTCATTTAAGACAAGAATTATTGTAACTTATTTCACTTTGAAAGTCAACAAGTTTTTTATATTCTTTCAAAACTAGATAACATTGCTTCATATTATATGGTTAAGTCCTCGATCTATTAGTATTCGTCAGCTCCACATGTCACCATGCTTCCACCTCGAACCTATCAACCTGATCATCTTTCAGGGATCTTACTAGCTTACGCTATGGGAAATCTCATCTTGAGGGGGGCTTCATGCTTAGATGCTTTCAGCACTTATCCCTTCCGCACATAGCTACCCAGCTATGCCCTTGGCAGAACAACTGGTACACCAGCGGTGCGTCCATCCCGGTCCTCTCGTACTAAGGACAGCTCCTCTCAAATTTCCTACGCCCACGACGGATAGGGACCGAACTGTCTCACGACGTTCTGAACCCAGCTCGCGTACCGCTTTAATGGGCGAACAGCCCAACCCTTGGGACCGACTACAGCCCCAGGATGCGATGAGCCGACATCGAGGTGCCAAACCTCCCCGTCGATGTGGACTCTTGGGGGAGATAAGCCTGTTATCCCCGGGGTAGCTTTTATCCGTTGAGCGATGGCCCTTCCATGCGGAACCACCGGATCACTAAGCCCGACTTTCGTCCCTGCTCGACTTGTAGGTCTCGCAGTCAAGCTCCCTTATGCCTTTGCACTCTACGAATGATTTCCAACCATTCTGAGGGAACCTTTGGGCGCCTCCGTTACACTTTAGGAGGCGACCGCCCCAGTCAAACTGCCCACCTGACACTGTCTCCCGGGTCGATAAGACCCGTAGGTTAGAATTTCAATACAGTCAGGGCGGTATCCCACCAGCGCCTCCACCGAAGCTAGCGCTCCGGTTTCAAAGGCTCCCGCCTATCCTGTACAAACTGTACCAAAATTCAATATCAGGCTACAGTAAAGCTCCACGGGGTCTTTCCGTCCTGTCGCGGGTAACCTGCATCTTCACAGGTACTATAATTTCACCGAGTCTCTGGTTGAGACAGTGCCCAAATCGTTACACCTTTCGTGCGGGTCGGAACTTACCCGACAAGGAATTTCGCTACCTTAGGACCGTTATAGTTACGGCCGCCGTTTACTGGGGCTTCAGTTCAGAGCTTCGCTTACGCTAACCCCTCTCCTTAACCTTCCAGCACCGGGCAGGTGTCACCCCCTATACTTCGCCTTACGGCTTCGCAGAGAGCTGTGTTTTTGCTAAACAGTCGCTTGGGCCTATTCACTGCGGCTTTCCGTTAAGAAAGCACCCCTTCTCCCGAAGTTACGGGGTCATTTTGCCGAGTTCCTTAACCAGAGTTCTCTCGCACACCTTAGGATTCTCTCCTCGCCTACCTGTGTCGGTTTGCGGTACAGGCACCTTTTATCTCGCTAGAAGCTTTTCTTGGCAGCGGGGAATCAAAGACTTCGCTCCATAAGGAGCTTCCCCATCACAGCTCAGCCTTTACGATAAGCGGATTTGCCTACTTATCAGCCTAACTGCTTGGACGTGCACAACCAATCGCACGCTTCTTCTATCCTTCTGCGTCCCTCCATTGCTCAAACGATAAAGAGGTGGTACAGGAATATCAACCTGTTGTCCATCGCCTACGCCTGTCGGCCTCGGCTTAGGTCCTGACTAACCCTGAGCGGACGAGCCTTCCTCAGGAAACCTTAGGCAT
>NZ_CP033795.1:4577500-4625000 GCF_003812125.1 Bacillus sp. FDAARGOS_527 | reverse complement strand
TTCTACTCAACTAGAAAAACTGCCAGCAACTAACTGGCAGTTCTTCTTTCTTTCACGTAATTATAGGAAGTGTATAGAAGAATGTCAATCTTCCCTTCCTATTATTAACCAACGTGAATTGTTTGTTGTTTCGCTTCTACTTCTTCTACAAATGTACCTAATACATTTGCAAGGTCTTCACGCGTATTACAAGCATTGATACCATTACGTACAGTTGCATTACCACGAATGCCCTTTAAATACCAAGCTGCGTGCTTTCTCATCTCTCTTACAGCGACATTTTCATTCTTTAAATCGATCAGACGATCTAGATGCAACATACATACGTCAATTTTCTCACGTACTGTCGGTTCCGGCATTAATTCACCAGTCTCTAAATACTTTACCGTACGATAAATCATCCATGGATCTCCAAGGGCAGCGCGGCCAATCATAACACCATCTACACCAATTTCATCAAGCATACGCTTTGCATCTTGCGGCGTTGCGACATCGCCATTTCCGATAACCGGGATATTTACAGCTTGCTTTACTTGTTTAATAATATCCCAATCCGCTTTTCCTTCATACATTTGTACTCGTGTGCGCCCATGAACTGCTACCGCTTGTCCACCAGCACGCTCAACAGCTTTCGCATTCTCGATTGCGAAAATATGATCCTCATCCCAACCGATACGCATTTTTACTGTAACTGGTTTTTCTACAGCATCTACAACTGCCGCTACCATTTCATATATTTTATTTGGGTCTAAAAGCCACTTTGCTCCTGCATCACACTTAACGATTTTTGGTACTGGGCACCCCATATTAATATCAATGATGTCTGCTGTCGTATATTGATCTACGTATTTCGCAGCATCTACAAGAGTTTCTTTCTCGCCACCAAAAATTTGTAAACTTAATGGCTTTTCTCTCTCATCAATATATAACATATCTAATGTTCTTTTATTGTTCAGTAGTATCGCCTTATCACTTACCATTTCAGCACAAACTAGGCCTGCACCGAATTCTTTTACTGTCAAACGGAATGCAGAGTTACACACTCCCGCCATCGGTGCTAATACAACCGGATTTTTCATCTCAATATTTGCGATTTTTAACACTCGATTTACTCCTTCCTTCATGGTCACTTTGGCATTAGCTCATCTATCGAGACCTTTAATGCTTTAGCAACTTCCACTACAAAGTCTTGGGAAGGCGATCGATTTCCTCGCTCAACTTCACCTAAAACAGATACAGATACCCCTAATTCTTTTGCAAAACCTTCTTGCGTATAACCTTTTAGTTTTCGAAAAGCACGAATGCGTCTTCCCCATTTTTCTGCTTCCATACCGTTACTCCCTCTCGCCTTTTCATTTCTTCTACTTGTGAACGTGAAATGTTTTGTTTTATATCTTGATTAATCTCTAACAACGGAACGATAACAAAAGCTCTTTCGAACATCCGCGGATGCGGAACAATAAGATTCTCTGCTTCAATATTTTCTTGATTATATAGTAAAATGTCAAGGTCGATAGTCCTAGGTCCCCACCTAATTTCCCTTTTTCTTCCTAGATCATTTTCTACTTTTTGCGTTACTTTCAATAATTCTTGCGGTGATAAATTGGTAGAAATTTTTATAACTAAATTTAAAAAGCAACTTTGGTCAGTATAGCCAACCGGTTCCGTCTCATATACAGACGAAACATCCTCAACTTTGATATAAGGATTTTTATTCAGAAACTGAATCGCTTCAGTTAAATACGTATAACGCTCTCCAATATTTGAACCTAATGCAATGTAAGCTATATTATTCATGGACGTTCTCTCGTAATTTCTACCGCTACAGCACGATAATGTCCTGGTATCGGCGGATCTGGTTTAATTACCTTTATCGTACATCTTGAAATACTCTCATATTGTTTCAATATATCTGTAGCAATATTTTCAGCAATACTCTCTACAAGCTTATATGTTCTATCTTCTACAACTTTCCTACATAATTCGAAAAGCTCTCCATAATTAACAGAATGCTCTAAGTCATCACTTTCTCCTGCTTGTTTCAAATCCAATTCCACCGTTAAGTCCACTTTAAATCTCTGGCCCAATTTATTTTCCTCTGGGAATACACCATGATAACCGTAAAACTCCATATCATGAATATAAATTTTATCCAATTACTTTACCCCCTTACCGATCATCGCATCCATCATCTTAGCCATACGTGCCATTTCCTTCACATCATGAACACGAACAAACTCACAACCCTTTTCAATACCAAGACAAACGGTAGCTCCCGTCCCCTCAAGACGTTCTTCTACCGGCAAATCTAGCACATGCCCAATAAAGGACTTTCTTGAAGTACCTAAGAGAACTGGATAACCTAGTACGTTTAACTGTTCTAAATTACGCATCGCTTCTAAATTTTGTTCAGGTGTTTTAGCAAAACCGATGCCCGGGTCTAAAATGATATTCTCATCTCGTACACCAGCATCTTTAGCAATTTTAATACTGTCATATAAATCAGCAACCATATCAGCCATTAAATTACGATAATTCATGTTATCGCGATTATGCATTAAGATAATAGGTACATCGTAATGAGCCGCAACTTCAGCGATTTTCGGTTCCGCCTTCGCTCCCCAAACATCATTAATAATATGAGCACCAGCTTCGATTGCTTGTTTTGCAACTTCCGCTTTATATGTGTCGATAGAAATAGGCAATTTCACCTCTTTTGAAACAGCCTGAATCATTGGAACAACTCGTTTTATTTCTTCTTCCACTGACACTTTAGCAAAGCCCGGACGAGTAGATTCGCCACCAATATCAATAATATGAGCACCTTCATCTCGCATTTCTTTCGCATGGCGCACTGCAGCATCTACCTCGTTGTAACTCCCACCATCAGAAAACGAATCTGGTGTTACATTTAAAATCCCCATAATTAACGTTTTTTCATTTAAGTTCAATGTATATTCGCCGCAGCGCAAATCATAATCCCACTTCAAACTACACATCTCCTCTTCGTAATTCATTTCTGCTCCACAATTTCTCTCTCTGCATTTCATAAAGGTTCATAAATCTTTTTGTAACCATACCTACTTTACCCGGGAAATCTCGTCCCTCTATACGATTAAGCGGAACAATTTCTTGAATCGAGTTTGTTACGAAGACTTCATCGGCTGAAAGTAATTCATCTTTTGTAAAGAAACCTTCTTTTACTTCTATACCAATCTCTTCAGCAACCTTTATAATAAACGCACGAGTGATACCATTTAAAATCCCTGTTTCAAGCGAAGGTGTATATAAAATATCACCTTTCACAAAAAAGAGATTCGAAACAATACCCTCTGCAACATAACCTACTTCAGTCAGGAAAATCCCTTCCTTATTCACACCATTTCCAATTTCACGTTTCCCCAAAATGTTATTTAAATAATGGTGAGACTTCAAGCGAGATGCACCCTCTGGGGTATTTCTCACTTGATTTAAGACAACCCCTTCTTTTTCCACTACATCTCCCGGGGCCGCTAAAGGTTTTATAAAAACAATAATAGACGGCTCTTCATACATTTCTGTTTGCAATCCAATTTCATCTATACCCGCCGATACATTAAAACGGACATACGCATGCTCTAATTTATTCTTAACGATTAAATTCTTCAAAATAAGCATTACTTCATCTTTCGTCATTGTCCATTTTATTTGCAATGTATCCAGCGCATCTATTAAACGGTCATAATGATCATCCAATAAGAAAGGATGACCATTATAAATACGAAAAGTCTCAAAAACTCCAAGACCATATAAATAACCATGATCATAAGGAGAAATTCTCGCTTCACTCGATTCTACATACTGACCATTTACGTAAATTAACATGATGTCACACTTGGACTATATTTACGAATGAAATTCTGCAACAACTCTTTCCCGTGAGAAGTCATAATAGATTCCGGGTGGAACTGCACACCTTCAATCGGTAATGTTGTATGGCGGAGCGCCATAATTTCCCCTTCTTCTGTCCAAGACGTTACCTCTAAACAATCAGGTAACGTCTCTTTCTTAACAATAAGGGAATGATAGCGCGTCGCGGTAAACGGATTAGGGATATCCGAAAAAATCGTCTTCTCATCATGATGCATAAGCGATGTTTTCCCATGCATTAATCGCTCTGCACGAACAACCTCTCCACCAAACACTTGCGCAATAGATTGATGCCCGAGACAAACCCCAAAAATCGGAATCTTTCCAGCAAAGTATCGAATAACTTCCATACTAATTCCTGCCTCATTCGGACTACATGGACCTGGCGAAATCATTAAAAAGTCTGGTTTCATATTCTCAATATCTGAAATAGTCACTTCATCGTTACGTTTAACAACAAGATCTTGTCCAAGTTCTCCAAGAAACTGCACTAAATTAAATGTAAAAGAATCATAATTATCAATCATTAATATCATTTCTCTCACCTAACCGTTTCTTCACTACGTTCTTTTGCACGCCATAAAGCAATCGCCTTTTTTAACGACTCTTTATATTCATTTTCCGGATTTGAATCAATTACAATTCCCGCCCCTGCTTGTACATGCGCTTTTCCGTCTTTAGCAAGAAGTGTCCTAATTACAATATTCAATTCTGTATCTCCAGAATAACCGATCCAACCGATTGAACCTGTATAAATCCCTCGGCGAACAGGTTCTAATTCTTCAATAATTTCCATCGTACGTATTTTCGGAGCACCCGTAATTGTTCCTCCAGGGAATACAGCCTTCACTAAATCGAAAGCATCTTTATCTTCTTCCACCTCACCACGCACATTAGAAACAATATGCATAACATGTGAGTATTTCTCAATTACCATAAACTCGTCTACTTCTACAGTGCCATATTTACAAACACGTCCTAAATCATTTCGCTCTAAATCCACAAGCATGACGTGCTCTGCTCTTTCTTTTTCATTCTCAATTAATTCCCTTGCCAATTCTTCATCCTCTTGCTCATTTGCCCCTCTAGATCTCGTTCCAGCAATTGGTCTTGTACTTACTTCAGTTCCCTGTTTCTTAATTAGCAACTCTGGCGATCCACTTACAATTTGAAAATCCCCAAGCTCCAAGTAACCCATATATGGAGATGGATTAATTTCACGAAGACTTGTATATATTTCTAGTGGGTGTGTTTGTAACGTTCTTTCTTGTCTTGTTGACAAGTTTACTTGGAACACATCACCAGCCCCAATATATTCTTGAATACATTCAACCGCCTTCATAAAGCTTTCTTCAGTAAAAGCAACTGCTTCATTTTTCTTTTCAGGGCACGCAAACGGTATAGTCACTTCCGGCGCCTCTGTCGCCCAAAGAACCTTCCATTCATTTAATCGCTCTTTTGCCTCTTCGTGCTTATCGACATAATGTGTAATAATCCATAATACTTTTTCTTCTTGATCATACACAAACACATCATCAAATAATAAAAAGAATATATCAGGTATATTAATATCATCCTCCGCAAGAGAAGGAAGTTTTTCAATATAACGGATGCAATCATAACTAAAGTAACCAATTGCACCACCTTGAAAAGGCGGGTATTCCGGATTATAATCCGTTTTCCATCGCTCCATATATTCCTGCATTAAATCTAATGGGTTTCCTTGCTTTATTGTTTCCTTACCACTTTCACTTATATGTAACGTTTCATCCTTCCCTCGGATTACCGCTACTGGGTTTAATCCCACGATGTTATAACGACCGCCACGTCCACTCTCTAACAAAATATGTTGCGGTTTATCCTTAGAAAGAAATTTATATTGCTTAAAGAAATCTAACTGATATGGAATAGAAAGCGCTAAAGATTTTCTTCGTTGCATATCAACACCCCGTCTTCTTTTATCCCACCCTCTTATATTAACCACTTCAAGCTACATTCGTTATGTATATAGAAGGGTTATATTCGAAGGCTAGTGAAAATAAATTAATGATACTACCTCTTATTTTACATGAAGTTTTCTAGTCATTCACTCTTTTCCTATTTCCAATCCAAAAAGAAAAAGCATCCTTTTTTAAGGATGCTTTTTCAATCACATGTAATTAAGACTCAAATTGATAAAGTGGTGTACTTAAATAACGTTCACCATTACTTGGGATAATAACAAGTACCTTTTTCCCTTTACCTAACTTTTTCGCAACTTCTGTCGCTGCATAAATAACTGCTCCTGAAGAGATACCAACTAAAATACCTTCCTCTTTAGCCACTCTTCTTGCGTATTCGAACGCTTGCTCTGTTTTCACTTGAATGATTTCATCATATACTTCTACATCCAATGTTTCTGGAACAAATCCAGCCCCAATTCCTTGGATTTTATGTGGACCCGGTTTTCCACCAGATAACACTGGTGAATCCGCAGGTTCTACTGCATAAATTTTAATATCTTTATATGCTTCCTTCAGCACTTCACCAGCACCAGTAATCGTTCCACCTGTACCAATACCTGCAATAAATGCATCTAATTGGTCGCCCATTTGCTCAACAATTTCTGGACCTGTTGTTAAACGATGAATTTCTGGATTTGATTGATTTTTGAACTGTTGCGGTATAAAGTAGCCATGTTCTTTTGCCAATTCAGTCGCTTTACGAATTGCTCCGCCCATTCCTTCAGGCCCTGGAGTCAATACTAATTCAGCGCCATAAGCACGTAATAAATTGCGACGCTCAACGCTCATTGTTTCTGGCATTACTAAAATTGCCTTATATCCTTTAGCAGCTGCTACCATCGCTAAACCAATTCCTGTGTTACCACTTGTCGGCTCAATGATTGTATCGCCTTCTTTTAATAATCCTTTTTTCTCAGCATCTTCAATCATAGCTAATGCGATACGATCTTTAACGCTGCTCCCCGGATTCATAAATTCTAATTTTAAGTATATATCTGCGCTGTCTGATTCTACGATGCGGTTCAACTTAACGATCGGCGTTTTCCCGATTAATTCTGAAACTGATTGTGCCACTCGCATTCCTGTCACTCCTAACACCGAGTATTTTTATTGGTTTTGTCTATATTTAGATTTTGTCAGAAAATTCCCTGTTTGTCAATGTATTTAGAGGGTAAATTCCCTTATTACAAATTCTCAATTAAATTTGTAATATCTTCTTTAGAGAACTTGTATCGCTCATTACAGAAATGACAATGAACTTCTGTTTCTTCTTCTTCTTCACGAACTTGCTCTAACTCCGTTTTACCTAAACTAATTAACACACTCTCGATACGTTCGCGTGAGCATGTGCAATTAAATTGAACATCCATCGTTTCTAATACTTTTACCTTATCTTCTCCAAGGACTGCATACAGTAACTCTTCTGGAGAAAGCCCTTGTTCGATCAATGTTGATACAGGAGGAATCTTCTGCAAACGCTCTTCAATGAATGAAATTGTCTCTTCCTGTGCACCCGGCATAATTTGAAGGATAAATCCACCTGCCGCTAATATGCTATCGTCTCCATTTACAAGGACACCAACACCTACAGAAGAAGGCGTCTGCTCAGAAACTGCAAAATAATACGTGAAGTCTTCTCCTAATTCTCCTGAAACAATTGGAGATTGACCAATAAACGGCTCACGCATACCAATATCTTTAATTACCGTTACAAATCCTTCAGTACCTACCGCTTGATATACACGTAATTTCCCTTGTTCTGTTCCTTCAAAGTCAACATGTGGGTTCGTTACATAACCACGTACATCTCCATTTGCATGAGCATCTACTAAGATAGGACCAATCGGACCATTTCCTTCTACCTTAATTGTTAGCTTTTGGTCACCTTTTAACATTGCCCCCATCATTGTACCTGCAGTTAAAGAACGACCAAGTGCCGCTGAAGCTGTTCTCCATGTATCATGACGTCTTTGCGCCTCGCTTACCGTGTTTGTAGTACGTACACTATACGCACGCACTTCCCCATCAAATGCTAACGCTTTTACTAAATAATCTTTCATACTTATTTATTCACCTTTCTCATGCTGTAAATTTGCATTACGCTCGTATAACATATACAAACCTTTTAATGTTAAGAATGGATCTACAACATCAATTACATTCGATTCTTCTGAAATTAATTTCGCTAATCCACCTGTTGCAATAACTTTTGGTTCTTGTTTAGCTTCCTCTTTCATGCGCTTAACAATACCTTCCACTTGTCCAACATAACCATAAAGAATACCAGATTGCATCGCACTTACCGTATTCTTCCCAACTACACTGCTTGGTTTTGTAATTTCAATACGAGGAAGTTTTGCCGCTCTACTATATAAAGCCTCTGCTGAAATCATAATTCCTGGTGTAATAACTCCACCCATATAATGCTTTTCTTCGTTAATATAACAATATGTAGTAGCCGTACCAAAATCGACAATAATAAGAGGACTTCCATATAAGTGGATTCCTGCTACTGCATTTACGATTCGATCCGCACCTACTTCACGTGGATTTTCATATTTAATATTTAGCCCCGTTTTTATTCCAGGACCTACTACAAGCGGCTTAATTTTAAAATACTTTTCACACATGCGCTCTAAAGCAAACATAATTGGTGGTACGACTGAAGACACGATAATACCTTTCACATCTTCAAACGAAAGACCCTCATGCTCAAGCAACTGTTTTACAAGCATTCCATATTCATCTTCTGTCTTATGACGATCTGTTTCCATACGCCAATGTTGACGAAGTTCCCCCTCTTCAAACACGCCCAGTACAGCATTTGTGTTCCCTACATCCAATACAAAAATCATATTCTCACCACTTATCTTATTTAATCTATATTTGTGCAGTATGTATAAAACTTATAAAAACATCATATCACACATACTTATATAATCAGCTTTTCTATCCTCATCATTTTACAAAAAGATTACTCCCTATTTCAATTTTTAGTACCAGATTTATTTAAATTCTTTTTCTACTTAGTTCCCTTCTACAAATAAAAAAGGAGTGACTATCGTCACTCCTTCATCTCTTCTTACTTATCTTCTGATTCTTCATCGTCCTTCTTCATGTTGATGTTTACTTTCACATCAGCTGAAGATGTTGGACGTTCTGGCAATCTGCCATAGTCACATAAATGATTGATTTGCTCTGCATCTAACGTTTCTACTTCAAGTAACGTTTTCGCAATAAGATCTAGTTTATCACGATTGTCAGTAAGAATTTGTTTTGCACGAGCATAACATTCTTTCATAATCGTTTGCATTTCCATATCGATTTCGTGTGCAATCGCATCACTATAGTTTTGTTCTGAATGGAAGTCTCTTCCTAAGAACACTTGACCACCTTGTGAGCTACCAAATTGCATTGGTCCAAGCTTATCACTCATACCAAATTCCGTTACCATACGTCTTGCAATACCAGTCGCACGTTGGAAGTCATTATGAGCACCTGTACTTACTTCACCAAATACAATCTCTTCAGCTACTCGACCACCAAGTAAACCAGTGATTTTATCAAGTAACTCTGGTTTTGTCATGAAGTAACGATCTTCTTTTGGAAGCATTACTGCATATCCACCAGCTTGACCACGAGGGACAATTGTTACTTTATGAACGACATCTGCTTCATCAAGAACAACACCAATTACAGTATGGCCTGCTTCATGGAAAGCAACGATATTACGTTCTTTTTCAGAGATAACACGACTTTTCTTAGCCGGACCTGCAATAACACGATCCGTTGCTTCATCAATGTCACTCATATCAATTTTCTTCTTATCTTGACGCGCAGCTACTAACGCAGCTTCGTTTAATAAGTTTTCAAGATCGGCACCAGAGAATCCCGGTGTACGAGTTGCAATTGCTCTTAAGTTGATATTCTCATCAAGCGGTTTATTACGAGCATGTACTTTCAGTACAGCTTCACGGCCATTTACATCTGGACGATCTACTGTAATTTGACGGTCAAAACGACCTGGACGTAATAATGCTGGGTCAAGAATATCAGGACGGTTTGTCGCAGCGATGATAATAATACCTTCGTTTGCACCGAAGCCATCCATTTCAACAAGTAATTGGTTCAACGTTTGCTCGCGCTCATCATGGCCACCACCAAGACCCGCACCACGTTGACGTCCTACTGCATCAATTTCATCAATGAAAATGATACAAGGAGCATTTTTCTTTGCATTTTCGAATAAATCACGTACACGTGATGCACCGACACCGACGAACATCTCTACGAAGTCAGAACCACTGATAGAGAAGAACGGAACGCCTGCCTCACCTGCAACAGCACGTGCTAATAAAGTTTTACCTGTACCTGGAGGTCCAACTAATAGAACACCCTTCGGAATACGGGCACCAACTTCAGCGAACTTACGAGGATCTTTCAAGAATTCAACTACCTCAACAAGCTCTTGTTTCTCTTCATCCGCCCCAGCAACATCTCTGAAACGAACCTTTTTCTTTTCGTCATTATATAACTTCGCCTTACTTTTCCCGAAGTTCATAACACGGCTACCGCCGCCCTGAGCTTGGTTTAACAAGAAGAAGAATAAAATGAAGATAATAACAAACGGAATGATAGAAGTAAAGAATGTTACCCAAGCACTTGTTTCTTCTGCTGGTTGATACTTAACTTCAGCACCTTGCGCTTTGTCATTAATTTTCTTTTGTAATTCCTCAGTATTTGGTGCGTAAGTAACAAATTGTTCTCCTTGGCTAGAGTTGTTAAATTGTCCTTTTACCTCAAACACACCATTTTTCGGTTGAAGTTGCACATTACGAACTTCACCTTTTTCTAGTTTAGTAATGAATTTATCGTAGCTAACTGATGTCGTTTTTTGTGTCGAACCATTAAAATAGCTCACGATTCCAATTACTACTAGGAATATCAGTAAATAAAAGATGGTATTACGGAAGATACGATTCATTCCTAACCTCCTCTCACGGCATAAACACTATAGTAAATCGTAACATAGAAAAACTTTCCTATACAATTGTGACGCCTGTATTTAATTAATTTGAGTAAACGCTTGGTTTTAGTACTCCTACATAAGGAAGATTACGGTACTGCTCTTTATAATCTAATCCATACCCTACAACAAATTCATGCGGTACAGTAAATCCAACATAATCCGCTTTCAAATCTACCTTACGGCCTGTTGGTTTATCTAATAACGTAACAATTTTTACAGACTTCGCTTTACGATATTTAAATAGGTCTACTAAGTAGCTTAGCGTAAGACCACTATCAATAATATCTTCAACGATTAAAATATCGCGACCTTCTACAGAAGTATCAAGGTCTTTTAAAATTTTCACTTCGCCTGTTGAAACAGTTGAGTGACCGTAACTAGATACAGCCATAAAATCCATTTCAAGATATGTATCTGTTCTCTTTAATAAATCTGCCATGAATGGCATTGCACCCTTTAGTACACCAATCGCAAGAGGTACTGTGTTTTTATAATCCTCTGCAATAATCGCGCCTAATTCGAGCACCTTTTCTTGTATTTGCTCTTCAGAAATTAATACTTTTTCGATATCTTGATTCATCATTTCATTATCCTCCCGGAAGACTCCTTGCTTTTGTAGTGAATAATCATATATTTATCCTTCTTTGCTGTCTCTTTCGAGATAGCAAATGCAGATCGCTTCAACAAGGGTAACCAAATAACATTCCCTCTTGCATCACAAACGACCGGCCATTCTTCTCTTTTTTCTCTTGGTACTTTCGCTTCGATAAAAATAGCTTTTATCTTTTTGGTGCCATTCATACCTTGTATTGACATGCGATCTCCATTTTCTCTAGAACGAACACGAAGTGGATATGATATATCATTATACTTAGCAACAAAAACTGTTTCATTCATGTTACTTGGTATATCTTCGCTCACCTCTGTTACAAGCTTATCCCCGTTCGATAGCGTAATTGTCCCGGGCACTGATAAATCTTGTAAAAAAGGGGAAACAATTTCTTGTTTAAATCCAAAGCTGCACTCCTCGTATGCGCGAACAATTTTTAAATCACCTGGGAAATCAAGTGAACCCGAAGGTTGTGTCCGCTTAAAAAACTCAATCACTTTGTCAATATGTATAGAGGAAAGAGAAGATGGAATCTTATATTCATAAAGATAGTTTAATATTAGTTGAATCCCTCTTCTTTGTAAAGGCATAGACATGGATTCAAAGGCAGGAATTGATAAGCTAATTTGTTTATCACTTTTTTTTGTAATTACTTTATTCATTTTCTCAAAAGCTAATTCCTGCAAATACGCCTCATCCTCTTGCATCTGCATGCTAAATTTTTGGAATTTCTCATGCACTTGTGGATTTTCTTCTTTCAAATGAGGAAGAACATATTTACGTAATCGATTCCTTGTATATACTTCCTTTTTATTACTTGGATCTATACGAGGAATTATTTTTAACTTATGACAGTAATCAACAATCTCTTCCTTCGTTACTCCAAGTAACGGCCTAATTAAATACCCATTATGAAAAGGACGCTTCACTGCAATGCCTGCATATCCTTTCGGAGTACTCCCTCGTACAAGGCGCATTAAAATTGTCTCTACTTGATCATCACCATGATGTCCAAGAGCTACATACCTCGCATCATATTTCTTCATTATTCTTTCCAAAAATGCATATCTGCATTCTCTAGCAGCAACTTGTGCATTCATCCCGTATTGCTGTTGATATTGCGACACATTAATCCTTATCGTTTCGCAAATAACTCCTAGCTCTTTACAAAGGTCTTGCACAAACTGTAGGTCCTCATGAGATTCATCACCTCGAAACATATGATCCACATGCGCCACTACAATCTCAAACTGTTTTGCTGCTCTTTTTTCTAACAAATAATATAGAAGAGCCACAGAGTCAGGACCACCAGAAACACCCACAACAATTGTTGAGCGTTCCTTTAATACATCATGCTGCTTTACAAAGTCATCTACCTTTTCAACAAATGTATCTTTCAACTTCGTAATCACCTTTCATTAAACAAGAACAGCAACGTTAGTTACCTTGTTTATAATGGTACAACTTTTACAAACATTGTGCAAAAAAAAGATATACAAAAATTACATTTTTATCTTACATCATTCGTACATATTCACAAAAATAATAATATTATCTTTTAAAGCAAAAAACCTAGGCATCCACCTAGGTTTTTAGAAAGAAACATCATATTTCAAGTTTCACTTTATTGCGCTTGCATTCCTACAATTGGAATGGTAGCCCACTTCGGCATATTTTTCTTCACTTTCGCTACTACAATAGTCATATCATCATTTATATAACCATCGCCAGATCGAATCACCTCTTCCATAATGATATCAGCAATTTCTTGCGGATCTTCAGTTTGTAATTCTTTAATTTTCCGCTTCATCCATAATTCATGATTCTCCACATGCTGCGCGCCCTCAAAAATCCCATCACTCATCATAATAAGAATATCACCTGTTTTTAATTGCTCACCCACTACATCAACTTCAACATCCTCAATAATTCCCATTGGTAAATTACTTGCTTCAATTTTCAAAATATTATTTGCGCGTTTAACAAAACTCGGCGTCGATCCAATCTTTAAAAACTTCGCACTCGCATCCCGCAAATCTACCATAGCTAAGTCTAATGTCGTAAACATCTCTTCTGTTGTTCTTAAAGAAAGAATAGAGTTAATAGATTTAATCGCTATCTCCTCATCAATGCCTGACTGAAGTATTTTTTGTAATAATTTCACTGTTTCTTTACTCTCCATATGAGCTCTTTGCCCATTTCCCATGCCATCACTAATTGCAAGGGCATATTTCCCAACACTTAAATCCATCATTGCATAAGAATCACCCGAAACAAACCCACCGCCTTTCGCGGCTGTGGCCAAGCCGGTATCAAGGGAATACGTTTTTGCTGAACCAAATGATATTAAACTGTGGCCGTTCGGATAAGAAGATTTTTCTTCATGTTTCACAACTATGTTTTCCCTCAGGATATCAGAAAGCATTGGTGCAACTAATTTTTCACACTCTCCATGTTCATTAGATGCAACTGGAATCAACATTTCAATATCAATACTTCCTCTATCTAAACAATAAATATCAACATGCTCTATTTCTACACCAAAATCACGAAATGCTTGCAGAATCTGCTCTTCCTGTACTTGATGATTTTCTCTTTCCCTTTGTATCTCCTTGGCAAAATCCTCCATAACTTTTGATACACCTAACAATTGCTCTGCTACTATTCTACGATTTTCTTTCATTTGTTTTCGTAATTTTTGTCCTTCATAGAAGTGATCTAATTCACCCGCTACTAAATCCGTCACTTTCTTGCCTCTCACACAATGCTTGTCCCATTCACGAACTAGCTTCCGATTATGCTGCAGAGTTCCTTCTTCCGTTTCACTCATTATTTGTTTCATATAATCATACGTTTTATCGAAATTAACTACCCAGCATTGGTCCTTTTTAAAGCATGTTTGACATGTTTTTGCAGTAATTGTACTTAAGAACAAATCTGCCTCCGTCTCTTTATCTTCCTCCTCCACATATCCATATACAGAAAAGCTATTAGATAAAGCAGCAAATACATTGGCAAATTGATTGATTTTATTCGCTGTAACATCACGCATTCTTCTTAAATACTGTTGTTGATCTTGCGAATGCTCCTGTGTGCCTGGCATAAATTTAGCAATACGATCCATAACAAGTTTCGGTGTTAATAAAAAGAAAGCAATCGCCACACCAGATTCAATTAAAGTTGTCACAATGTTTGTTTGCTTGTCTACATATAGCGTAATCAAGCTTGTCCCAATTAATAAACCTAAACTAACACCTAAGCGTTTCCCTTCTTTTAACAAACCACCAAGCAATCCAGAAAAAGCAAGCAGACTAAGTTGGGACAAACTAGAGACATTTGCTAAGCTTAATATTAACCCAGTGACGACCCCTACTGTAGATCCTGTAGCCGCTCCTGCGATAAACGCAAACACAAGCACTAAATACCTAGTAAAAATATGTTGAATAGAAGCGTCATATATGAACCAATCTGTTGTACCAGTTAAAACAGATGCTAGTAATATAATTAAACAAACAATTTCTTCTGTCTCTAACGCTTGTTGTTTCCCTTTTCTTTCTACTAAAAGCGGGACACTTTGTAAAAATATCATAGTTAATACGAAGCTAAGCCCTGCCTCAATCGTACTAACGAGTAAATCGTACATGGTAACAGTTTGTTGTGCAAAATATACGACAACTAAATGTGCAGTTAATGCGGAGATAAATACTTGGAATGGTACAAGTCCAACAGTTTTACGTGTAAACCGACTAAAGAAGATATTATAAATGAAGAAAGTAAAAATAGATGCAAAGGTAAAGAATAAATTATCTATCGAAACTGAAAGTGCGCCCCCCATTAGAGCCAAGAACGCGAGCGGCATTTTATCCCGCTTCATAACATAAACAGCTGCAAAAAACGGCAGTGCAAACGGTAAAATGTTTGTTAATATATATGCTCGTCCCAAAAGAAAACCAATAACAACAATAATAAATCCCCATCTAAAGAAAACTTGCTCAAACTTCATTCGCAACTTACTCGTCCACTTTACTCCTCCAAGCTGACCTTCATTCATTGCCAATGCACTTGTATTCATAGTATTCCTTCCTGCTTTAGGCATATTTTTAACACCACCTGCATAGTTTAATTACTGTCATTATAAAAGATGATTATTGGGATTTTTGTCAAAACAACAGTTTTCACTTTTATAATCGTTCGACTTTTTATTCGAAATAACTCTACATATATACACAGTATGTATTTTATTTTTAATATTTTAATCGAACATTCAGAAAATATAGGGTGATTTTGTAGAAGTGTCGTATGTCTTAATTTATTTAACAAAAAAAGATCATGCGCATTTGCATGATCTTTTTAGATGACCCGTACGGGATTCGAACCCGTGTTACCGCCGTGAAAGGGCGGTGTCTTAACCACTTGACCAACGGGCCGTTAAATTAAATATAGCGGCGGAGGGGATCGAACCCCCGACCTCACGGGTATGAACCGTACGCTCTAGCCAGCTGAGCTACACCGCCATGTCGTCTTATTTAACGGACAATTAATATCTTACCTCAGATATAATTTAAAGTCAATACATCTTGAAAACTTTTTTAAAAATATATTTTCACATATAAAAAAGCACCCTGAGCAATCGCCCTGGGCACCTCTCTATATTCTAAGAATTAAACGTTCTTATTATCCGCGACGTGCGCCACGGCCACCACGTTTAGATTCAGTGTTACGCTTTAAAGAAGTTAAACGATCTTCACTGTCCTTTAAGAAACGTGCCATCTTTTGCTCGAATGTTTCTTTTGGAGCGCGGTCGTTACCGCCACCACGGTTATCTCTGTTGAAAGAACGATTACGTTGTGGACGTCCAGAACGTTGTTGATCACCACCGCGTTGGTATTCACCACGTGGACGATCTCCTTCTGTTTTTTCACGCTCTTTCGCTTTTTTAATAGATAGACCGATCTTACCATCTTTTTCAACGTTAATAACTTTTACTTCTACTTGGTCGCCCACTTTTAAGTGATCGTTAATATCTTTCACATAATTATCAGCAACTTCACTAATATGAACAAGACCCGTTAAGCCTTCTGGCAGCTCCACAAAAGCCCCAAAATTTGTAATACCTGTTACTTTACCCTGTAACTTGCTGCCTACCTCGATTGACATAAAAAAAATGCTCCTCCTTAGTGGTTAAAAAGTCAAATTTTACTTTATTATATATAATCCTAAAATATAGTGTCAATAAGACATACTCTACTTAGAAACAGGAAAAATTATCTCCCCTTTTCCAGAGAAGAAATAATCCCTTCTAGCAATCTTTAATACGTACTCTTCATCATTTAACTTTTGAACTTCGTCTTTTAGACTCTTTTCTTTGTTCGTTAATGAATCCAGTTCTTTTTTCATGTCCTTAACTTTTGCTTCTTTTGCTTTAATGGAACTGTTTTGTTGATAAAACGTTACACTAATACTCGCAATAATTGTAAAAGCAAAGACAAGAAAAACCGCTAAACGGCGATAAAGTCGCTTCCTGTTCTCATCCGTTTGTATTATATGCTCTTTAACAGGATTTGGACTCTGTTTTTCGATTGTTCTTTGTCTCAGTTCCCTCATTTCCGAGGTCCCCCTAACTTCTTTTTTATACGCTCCCATAATTGGAAGATATGTCCCTTCAATTTTGCTATATATTGCAGGAACCCTACATGCTTCATTATAAAAAGTTTAACACGATTAGGGAGAAGTTTCCATATGAGCGAAGCAATAAATCGAACAGGCCAGAAAAAAACTTTCCATATGAAAAGTAATATCCAAATCACCATTTTCCATAACACATGTCCAATTGAAAGCAGTATACGAAATAAGAATAATATAAATGCAATAAATAGCTGCGCTATAATAATAACAGGTTTTATCATGAGTAGCTGTATAATTTGAACAAAAAAGTGTGTTGTTTGCACAAAAATATAGATGAGAAAATTTAACAGTCTCATGTATATTGCTTTCAACATGCTTTGATATGCCGCAAAACCACATAATAATGCTAAAAATACATATATACGTAGTTCAGCTTCATTTACAAGAAGCAATACGTAAAAAACGAATAATGCTTGGACAATCCAAAATAGTATATCATGTATAAATACAATCCAACGCTTACGTTCTTGACGTTTTAAAAATCGTTGGTATGTATCTAAAGACGCTCCAATCCAAGCACCCATTCCGATCATTGAGAGCATCGTATACAACTGAATTGTTAGACTCATTTAAACAACTTACTAAAGAAGCCTTTAGTTTTCTCCCCTTGATTCTCATCAATATACAGCATCTCATGAACTTTCCCTTTAATCGATACAACACCTTTTTCTACATCTAAATTTTTCATTTGCAAATTTTGACCACGAATTGTTAAAAAGCCCATTACAGTCTCAAGTAAAAACTCTTCGCTATCAAAACTCTCTACCTGCTTTACACCGGTAATATCAATTACACGTCTGCCACGCATAATAATATCATGCTCTACAGAAACATTTTGTTGATTAGAAGACATAGGTGAGTAACCATTATTCACGTAAATCCCCCCATACATTTATACTAGCTAATAGTAATGTATGAAGGGATAATCGGTTTTAGAACAAGCCTTCTTCGGCCTTTACTTTTTCTTCACGAACTAAGCTATACATATTTGCTGCATCTTCTTTTTTAGTCGTTTCTTTCAATTCATTTATTTTTACAGTTACTATTTTTTGACCAAAACGAATTGTTAATTCATCAGCTACTTTCACATCCGAACTCGCTTTTGCCACTTGACCGTTAATGGATATTCTTCCTTGATCAGCTACTTCTTTCGCCAATGTTCTTCTTTTAATTAAACGTGATACTTTTAAAAACTTATCTAGACGCATATTAAATCCCCCTATTAACGCTCTGTTTGTTTTGCCTCTTCCCAGAAAACATCTAACTGCTCTAATGATAAATCTTGCATCTCTTTATTCATTTCAGCTACCTTTGCTTCCATGTATAAAAAACGACTGACGAATTTCTCATTTGTTGAACGTAACGCTTCTTCTGGATCTATTTTATAATGACGAGCTATATTAACAAACGCAAATAGTAAATCGCCAAATTCACTTAACATCTTCGCCTCATCCATGTTTGCGACTTCTTGTTGGAACTCTTGCCATTCTTCTAAGGCTTTCTCTATCATCGGCTGTACATCCACCCAATCGAAACCAACCTTACCAGCTTTTTTCTGGATTTCATAAGCGCGTAGTAACTGCGGCAAACTTTTTGGAACTCCATTTAAAACAGATTCTTTTACAAACCCTTTTTCTTGTTTTTTAATTTCTTCCCAATTGGCAATTACTTCATCGGCATTATTTACATCCGTATTCCCAAATACATGCGGATGACGACGAACCATTTTCTCAGATAAAGTTCGAATAATATCATCTATAGAGAACCAACCTTCGTCCTCTCCGATTTGGGCATGAAGCATAACTTGTAATAATACATCACCCAGTTCTTCTACTAAGTGATCATCATCCTCTTCATCAATTGCTTCTAACACTTCATACGCTTCCTCAATTAAATACTTCTTTAAAGATTGATGTGTTTGCTTTTTATCCCACGGACAACCATTTGGACCACGAAGGTCTGCAATAATTTCTCGAAGTACATCAAACTGTTGATATAAGGACGCACGTTCCTGAACTGGTGGTACATATACACTCGTTAAGTTATTCAACTCCGTTTCATGATCTAACATGTACAACGGCACCTTTTTCACTTGCTCAAATGAAGTCCCCGCAGCTGTTACGATATACACTTCATAATCATCTGGCAGCATCTCCATTAATGTTAATTTCACATCTGATGCAACGAATGCGTCATATACTTGGCAAAAGATTAAGTGTTGACGTAATTCTAATTGTCCTCTTTCAAATGATGTGGCGTCAATTAATTGGAACCCTTCAATCGGATCAATCTTAAGACTTGCAAACATAGGATCAAGGAAACTTTGCCCACCTTCAATTCGCACTTCAACATTCGCTACTTCACTTTTTTCCAATAGTAGCTGAACCGTTCTTTCCGCTACAAGCGGATGCCCTGGAACAGCATAGATGATTTCTGTATCTTCAGCTTGTTCTAACAATGTATTCGCAATTGTTTCATATACAATTTCAAATGTATCATGTGCTTCATATACATTGTCAAAGGCAGTATATTGTATACCTTCTTTCTCCAACTCTTCTATAACGGGATGTTCCTTCGTTCTAACAAACATGTGATCTGCTTCTTTTATTTTTCGATATACACCCATCGTTAACTGATCTAATTCACCAGCACCTAATCCTAAAATAGTAATGATTCCACTCACAACCTGCCACCTCTATCCACTCTTCTTCAATGAACCTTCTTTTTTCTCTTTTTTCATAACGGTTCCTATTTCCGCTTTTGTAAATACACGTAATTTTAAAATGAAAAACATATATGCCAATCCGCCGATGGCTACACCTAACAACGCCTCAAGTGTTGCAACACCTCTATGACTTGTATCCATCACTAATCCAGACATTTGCAATACACGCATAAACATTATTAGTACAAATCCCATACCGATACCACTAATAACTACACCTAACATATTCCGTTTGTCGATAAGCGATTCGGATACAGCTCGCATAAGTAATACACTATTTAGTACAGAAATTACAATTAACGCAACTAGCGTCGCAATTGCAGCTCCCTTCACACTAAAATATGGCATTAATATATAATTTAAAGCTAACTTTAAACAACCGCCAAATATAACGAATATTGCTGGTTTTAATGTTTGTCCTAACCCTTGCAAAATAGAAGCAGTTGTAATCGACAATGAACTAAATAGAATAGATAAAGATAAAATAGATAAAACATCTGACCCATCACTATTTTCAAACAACATAATATTCGTAGGTTGGATAATACAAGTTAATCCAATGGCTGCTGCAAACCCGATAACAAATGTTATTTTCATCGCTAACCTTACCTTTTCTCGAATAAAGGTAAGATCTCCTCTTTCCTTCGCTGCTGTAATAATTGGAATAAGCGACAACGAGAAGGAAGTTGTCACGACAGTACCTAATTGCATAAGCGGGATACTTCTGTCATAAACACCTTTTAACACCTTTGCACTTTCAGCTGGCTCTCCCGCTCCAATAAGTAGAGAATAGAAAGAAATAGAATCAGCCATTTGTATAAAAATAAGCACTAAGTTACTAACACAAATCGCTAACCCCTGCCAAAACAGGATTTTTATAATCTTCTTTTTCCCTTTAATCCTCTTTACACTTTTGAAGAATATAGAACGAAAGTCATGACGCATATAAAGTATAAGTACGATAATCCCAATCAATCCACCTGCGATTGAACCGAGCATAGCACCTGCACCAACTGTATATAAATCAAATTCGTGAGCAATTAGGAATAGAGATAAAAATACAATAATAGAAACACGAATCGTTTGTTCTATCACTTGCGAAACAGCTGTTGGCATCATATTATTGAATCCCTGGAAATATCCTCTTGCTACAGATAAAAACGGCATCAATATGAATGAAAAGGAAATAACGCGTAATAGCTTATCTAAGTGTATATCGCCCATAGCTATCGCAATTGCTTCGGCACCAAAGAACAATGTAAAAAATCCTATGAAACCAATCCCTAATAAAAACCAAAAAGATACACAAATAATTTCCTCTGCTTCTTGTTTTTTCCCTCGCTCTAATCGTTCCGCAACCACTTTTGAAATTATAATAGGGAACCCATAAGTAGCTAAAATTAAACAAAATCCATAAAACGGATAAATTTGTTGGTAAATATAAAAACCAACGTCACCCGCTATATTTTGATATGGAATACGGTAAAAGGCGCTTAATACCTTTGTAACAAAACTTGCGATTGTTAATATAATAGCCCCACGCCAAAAGGCTTGATACTTCTTCGATTCCATGCAAGAAAACTCCTTTTTCTATTCTCACCCCTCGTATTATATCATAAAGAAAAGGACAAGCTTCCTTACCTACACAAGTAAGAATACGTTCGTGCAACGTTAGAAATATTCAATGAAAAAAGGTAGCAAAGCGCTACCTTCATTCAATATACATATATCTCCAAATAATTGATTTCTCAAGAAGAAATATCATAATTAGGAAAGATTGCTACTTCTAAAAATTATACACCTTTACTGTTCCATTTGTTTCGCTAAGAAACTGGCAGCAGTATTGACCGCTTTGTGCTCTATTTCGCTTATAATCGCTTCTTTTGAAAAAATAATGACAGCTCCAATTGGGTCTCCATTTGCAACAATCGGCCCAACTGTATAAGAATGAACCTTTTCTGTTACACCATCAATAATGGAAATATCACTTTCGTCCGTCATAATAACAGACTTTCTTTCTTCCATCGTTTTTTCAATTAGATCGCCTACGCTTTTATTTAAGTATTCTTTTTTTGATACACCTGATACTGCGATAATAGAATCTCGATCACATACAAGCACATTATGTCCTAAGCTATCATATAAAGCATCTGCATATTCTTTTGCAAAATCACCTAGCTCGCTAATTGGAGAATATTTCTTTAAAATTACTTCTCCATCGCGATCTACAAATATTTCTAGTGGGTCCCCTTCTCGAATACGTAAAGTTCTACGAATTTCCTTCGGGATTACTACCCTACCTAAATCATCAATTCGACGTACGATTCCAGTTGCTTTCATTCTAATGCTGCCTCACTTTCTACTGATGATCAAAGTGGTGAATTTACCTGTTCATGTAAAAATCACCAACTGTTAGACATAGTATTTTACACATTAGTTCTTCTATGCACGTCGAATTGCATTTTTTTATCTAATATTAGGCATTTATGACTTCTTTTTTTACATCTGGCAAGCCTTTTAATAAATTTTCAGCAATTGTTAACCACTTCGATGTCTCTAAGCCATTTGTTTTCATGACGATTTTCAATTGTGATCCTTCCATTCCTAGACCGATCATTCGTCCAAAACTATTTCCAAGCATGAATAATTTTCCGCCATCAATGTTTTGACTCGCTTGTTCTGAGAACAGAATTGTTACTTCAAATTTATTTTGCTTAATTAATTCAATTTGTTCTTTCATTGCTAATACTTTAATATTTGCGATTTGCAATAAGTAACCAACTTCTTGCGGGTAATCACCAAATCTATCTATCATCTCTTCCTGCAACTCTTCAATATCCTCAATTGCAGAAACACCTCTAAACTGTTTATACATCATAATTTTTTGTTTACTATCAGAAATATAAGCATCCGGTAAATATGCATCTACTTCTAAATCAATTTCAACATTAACTGTATTTTCAACTCCATCTGTTCCTCTACGCTGTTCAATTGCATCTTTTAACATTTGAGAATATAAATCAAATCCGACAGAATCAATAAATCCATGTTGTTCGGCTCCTAACAAGTTACCAGCACCACGAATTGATAAATCTCGCATCGCAATTTTGAAACCAGATCCAAGCTCTGTGAACTCCTTAATGGCTTGCAGGCGCTTCTCCGCAACTTCCGATAACACTTTATCCCGTTTGTATGCAAAGTAAGCATATGCAACACGATTAGAACGTCCAACACGCCCACGAAGCTGATACAACTGCGATAATCCCATACGATCTGCATCAAATACAATTAATGTATTTACATTTGGAATATCTACACCCGTCTCAATAATCGTTGTACTTACAAGAACATCATGCTGTCCTTCTAAAAACGATAGCATAACAGACTCTAATTCACTCTCGTTCATTTTCCCATGTGCATAAGTTACACGCGCATCTGGAACTAACATCGAAATTTCATCTGCTTTTCGTTCGATATCCTCTACACGATTATATAGGAAGTAAACTTGACCACCTCTTGCAAGCTCCCGTTCTATCGCTTCTCGCATTAATGCTGGATTATACTCTACTACATATGTTTGAACCGGGAAACGATTTTCCGGCGGCGTCTCAATAACAGATAAATCACGCACACCAAGCATAGACATATGGAGCGTACGCGGAATCGGAGTTGCCGTTAATGTTAATACGTCAACATTTGCTTTTAATTGTTTAATTTTTTCTTTATGCGTTACACCAAATCTTTGTTCTTCATCAATAATAAGAAGACCTAAATCTTTATAAGTAACATCTTTAGATAAAATACGGTGCGTTCCGATTACAATATCTACTGTGCCATCTTTTAAACCTTTAATTGTTTCATTTTGCTGCTTTCTCGTACGGAATCTACTTAATAATCCTATATTGATTGGATAATCTTGAAAACGCTCTCGAATTGTTTCATAGTGTTGTTGTGCAAGGATCGTTGTCGGCACTAAAATTGCAACTTGTTTTTCATCCATAATTGCTTTAAACGCCGCACGAATAGCTACTTCCGTCTTTCCATATCCTACATCACCACAAAGAAGCCTATCCATCGGACGTCCACGTTCCATATCCTTTTTAATCTCTTCAATAGAACGTAATTGATCCTCTGTCTCTTGATACGGGAAAGAGGACTCGAATTCTTGTTGTTCTGCCGTATCCGGTGTATATGCATAACCCTTTGAAGCTTCGCGCTCAGCATATAGTTTAATTAGGTCATCCGCAATGTCTTGTACAGATTTTTCAACTTTCGTTTTGACCTTCTTCCAATCATTCCCGCCCAATTTATAAACTTTCGGATCCTTACCCTCAGATCCTACATATTTTTGCACTTGGTCAATTTGTTCAATTGGAACGTATAACTTATCATTACCTTGATATTTAATATTCAAATAATCTTTATGAACACCGTTAATCTCTAATGTTTCAATACCTAAGAATTTACCTATACCATGATTTACATGAACTACATAATCCCCAACTTTTAATTCCGAATAACTTTTAATACGTTCAGCATTCGATAACTTTTGCTTACGTTGTGATTTTTTAACTTTCTTATGAAAAAGCTCTTTTTCAGTAATGACAACAAGCTTTTGCATCGGCATTTCAAATCCTGCATGTAAATCACCTACAGCAATTTGTAACCTTCCAGGCAATAATATATCTGTGCCTTCTACAATATCTGCCTCAATATCATAATCACTTAAAATATGTTGTAGTTTTTTCACACGTTCATCATCTGTACCTAACACAACAGTCGTAAAATGCCCTTCGTTCCATCTATCAATTTCAGTTTTCAACAACTGCATCTGCCCATGGAAATCTTGCATTGTTTTACATGTCACATTCACAATGTTTTGCGGATGTGTATGTGCTATATGACGTAAGAATAACGTTAAATATACAAAACTTCTTTTTTTATGATGAAGAAATTCTTCAAACGAATGAGAGAAGGATAAATCTTGAATGATTGTTCCCTCACCGAGAAGGGATATATACCATTCCGCCTCTTCCGTTTCAAGATGTGATGCTGTTTCTTGAATACGTGAAATCTCATCTAGAATCACAACACCATCTTCTGGTAAATAATCTATCAGACTAGCAGGTTCGTTATAGAAAATAGATAAATATTTAAACATCTGTTCTATACTTTGCCCGTTTTTTAACATCTCAATTTCATGACTTACCGTCTCAAGCACTGTAGTCTTCAACTTATCATCAGAAAGTTTTTGCATCGTCTTAGTCAGACCTTCTTCAAGATGCTTAATTCCTGATTTCAATTCTTCCTGCGAAAATAAAAACTCTGTTGCTGGACCAAATCTAACACTTTCTTTTTTATCTTGAGAGCGCTGTTCATCCACATCAAATAATCGAATAGAATCGACTTCTGTATCGAAAAATTCAATACGAAATGGTAACTCTTCAGTTAGTGGATATATATCTAATATTCCCCCACGCAAACTAAATTCTCCAGGAGCTTCTACCATAGACTTACGCTCATAGCCAATATGATGTAAAGTATGCAAAAATGTATCTAAATCAATCTCTTGCCCTAGACTGATTTCGATTTGCCTTTGCTTCCACAACTCTTTCATTGGTAAAAATCTGCGTAGTCCTGCAACTGGTGCTACAATAATCCCATGCTCTCCTGCAGCTAAGCGATTTAACACTTCAATACGTTGCGCCTTCAATTCTGGGCTTGCAACACCAAGTTCTGATGCTATCAATTCATTTACTGGATATAGCCATACATCTTTTTCACCAAGTAACGCCACTAAATCTTCATGTACTTTTTGTGCTTGATATAAATTATGCGTCACAATAAGTTGTGATTTTTTTGTTTTTTTATATAAGGCCGCCATTAATAACGAACGAGAAGAGGTTGCCATACCTGATACAAGTTGCTCTTTTAAACCATCTTCTAATCCATTAATGACCGATTGGATCTCTTCATTTTTATAAAATTGCTCTAATAAACCTATCATTTTCAAAACCCCTCTCAACATAAAAGAGCAAGCCACTATATTTTATGCAAATATTTCGGAAAAAGAAAACAGAAAAATGCTTTGGACATGCCAAAGCGACAACATTTTATTGTAGAAATTTTTCATATTCATAATACTCAGGATAAGATGCGAGCGTTTCTTGACACAATTCACAAATCGTTTTTATATATATATTTCCATTCTCATGAAAATGAATCATTTCTACTACTTCTTGCTCTGTTAGTTGAAATAAAACGTCGCTATATACTTTTTCTGCGGTAACGGAGCCTACATTACTCCCGCAATGTCTGCAATAATAATACCCTTCCATACTAGCCTCCTAAAAATCCAATTACTGCTAGTATGGGTAAAAATAAAATAAAATATTCCCAATCGTACTCTTAACTATTGAAAGTATTCATAATTTGAAGAAAAGGTTTATTTAACCATTCTTCACATGCATCTGCTGCTTTTTCAATAGAATGATTTACATCAGGAATCTCTTCTGATGTAAAACGTCCTAATACGTAATCTACTACCTTCATTCCATTTTTTGGACGATCGATTCCCATGCGGATACGTTGAAACTCTTGTGTTCCTAAATGTGAAATTGTTGATTTCACACCATTATGTCCACCCGCACTGCCTTTCATACGAAGGCGTAATTTACCTACAGGGATGTCTAAATCATCGTACAGAACAACGAAGTCCTCTACATCAATTTTATAGTAATCCATTAACGGACGAATACTTTCTCCAGATAAATTCATATATGTAAGTGGCTTTAATAAGATTACTTTTTCTCCATTAACAAATCCTGCACCAAATACTCCTTTAAACTTTTGTTCGTTCAAAGAAATATTCCAACGCTTTGCAAGTTCATCAATCGCCATAAATCCAATATTATGCCTTGTTAATTCATATTCTCTACCTGGGTTCCCAAGTCCTACTATCAATTTCATTCTTGTACCACTACTTTCTTTTTTCGATACGAAAAGACGTAACCAATCTTGGTTACGTCTCATTCTATCCAATTAATTGAATAATACACTTACAGATTCTTCTTCGTATACACGAATGATTGCTTCTCCGATTAGTGGAGCAACTGAAAGTTCATGTACTTTGTCGATTTTCTTCTCTTCTGGTAATACGATAGAGTTCGTTACAACTAACTCTTTAATATTTGAGTTTTGGATACGCTCAATTGCTGGACCAGATAATACTGGGTGTGTACAGCAAGCATATACTTCAGAAGCACCGTTCTCAACAAGAGCGTTTGCTGCTAATGTAATTGTACCAGCTGTATCAATGATGTCATCAATTAAAATTGCTGTTTTACCTTCAATATTACCGATAATGTTCATTACCTCAGATACATTCGGACGAGGACGACGCTTATCAATAATAGCGATTGGTGCTTTTAGGCGATCTGCCATTTTTCTAGCACGAGTTACTCCACCGTGGTCAGGTGACACGATTACGATATCTTTAAGACCTTTTGTTTCAAAGTAATCTGAAAGAATCGGTACACCCATTAGGTGGTCGATTGGGATATCAAAGAACCCTTGAATTTGTGGAGCATGTAAATCTAGAGTGATTACACGAGTTGCACCTGCTGTTTCAAGCAAGTTTGCTACAAGTTTCGATGTAATTGGTTCACGAGAACGCGCTTTACGGTCTTGACGCGCATAACCATAGTAAGGAATAACAATATTAATTGTTTTTGCAGATGCACGCTTTAATGCATCGATCATAATAAGTAATTCCATGATATGTTCGTTTACTGGGAAGCTTGTAGATTGAATAATGAATACATCGCAACCACGGATACTTTCTTCAATGTTAATTTGAACTTCTCCATCACTAAAACGATCAACAGAACATTTTCCTAGTCCTACTCCAATATGCTTTGCAATTTGCTCAGCAAGTTCCTTATTAGAGTTTAAAGAGAATACTTTCAAATTAGAATTTAGATATTGAGTCGACATCTAGATTAACCCTCCACATTATGATTTTTTCTTATTCAGCAATTGATCAACATAGTCTTCTTTGTTAACTTGACGTGCACGTGCTACAGACAATGCTTTTGATGGAACATTCTCTGTAATTGTAGAGCCTGCTGCCACATAAGCACCGTCTTCAACTGTTACAGGAGCAACAAGGTTTGAATTACATCCAATAAATACCCCGTTACCAATCACAGTTTTGAATTTATTCTTACCGTCATAGTTCACCGTAATTGAACCACAACCAAGATTCACGTCTTCTCCAACTTGTGCATCCCCGATATAACTTAAGTGTGAAGCTTTACTTCTATTACCAAAAACAGTTTTTTTGATTTCCACGAAGTTTCCAACGCGTACTTCATCTCCAATAACTGAATCTGGGCGAATATGTGCAAATGGGCCAACCGATACTTCTGTACCAAGCTTACTATCATGTACAGTAGATTGACGAATTGTCGTACGATCTCCAATTTCACTATCGCGAATTACTGTATGCGGTCCAATCTCACAATCAGAACCAATTACAGTGTTCCCCTCAATAATTGTTCCTGGATGAAGAACTGTATCACTACCGATAATTGCATCAGCAGAAATATACGTGTTACTTGGATCAATAATAGTAACACCATTTACCATGTTCTTTCGGTTGATACGGTTTTTCATAATAATTTCCGCTTGCGATAGAGCGACTCTGTCGTTAACACCTAACGTTTCATCGAAGTGCTCTGTTTGATAAGCTGATACAATATGACCTTCATTTTTTAAAATTTCAATAACATCTGGCAGGTAATATTCACCTTGTACGTTATCATTTGAAACTTTAGAAAGTGAAGCGAATAAAGCTTTATTATCAAAACAATACGTACCTGTATTGATTTCTTTAATAGCTAATTCTTTCTCATTTGCATCCTTATGCTCAACAATCTTTTCAACATGACCATTCTCATTACGAACGATACGACCATATCCAGCAGGTTCTTCTATGTAAGCTGTTAATACCGTTGCCATTGCCCCTGCTTCTTTATGTTGCTGAAGTAATGCTTCCATCGTTTCAGCAGTTATTAGCGGTGTATCACCACAAATAACTAAAGTTGTTCCTTCTTCGTTTGCAAGTACACTTGCAGCTTGATCTACAGCATGCGCTGTACCAAGTTGTTCTGCTTGTAATGCAAACTCACTTACGTTTCCTAGCTGTTCTTGTACCATTTCAGCACCATGTCCTACGACTGTTACAAGTTTCTGCAATCCTAATTGAGATACTTGATCGACAACATGTTGTACCATAGGTTTTCCACATACAGGATGAAGCACCTTGTATAGCTTAGACTTCATACGTGTGCCTTTACCTGCCGCTAGAATCACTGCAAATCTGTTTGACATATAGACCCTCCATCGCAACCTATTTATCCATTAACGATATTATCCTAAATCATCATATATTTCAAGAAACACATTTTAACTATTAAATTTTACCATAATTCTTATAAGATGTTTTACTCTTTAGTATCTTTTTTAAGAAATAAGCTATACTATTTAAAATGATTTTGAAAAAATTAGAAGTTCCCCTCTTTATTTTATTTAATTCGGAATTTTCTAAACTAGATATATGTATAAACACAAAAAAACAAACCCCTGTAAATGCTTACAGGAGTTTGTTGCAAAATTATAGGGCTTCCTTTAAAAAGCCCTTTTCATTCGAATTTTACGAAGCGCCCGCTTCTTCAAACTCAACCTCTTCTAACTCGCCTAAACGATGATACTCTGTTAAAACCGCATCTTGAATTTTAGAGCGTGTACCAGAATTAATTGGATGTGCAATGTCACGGAATTCTCCATCTGGAGTACGTTTACTTGGCATTGCTACAAATAATCCATTATTACCATCAATTACACGAATATCATGAACAACAAATTCATGGTCTAGAGTAATAGAGGCAATTGCTCTCATGCGGCCTTCTGTGTTTACGCGGCGTAATCTTACGTCAGTCACTTCCATCTTGTGTTCACCACCCTTTTCTAAATAAGCGATATATTTGTATAAATTCCACAAAATTTCTATTTTCCCTTTAATTTTTTAAAAATTTTTAAGATAAAAATTTTTAGTGTAATTGAATATAGAGATTAGTGGAGGTTATCGCTTACAAAGAATTACTTAACTAGGGCAATTACTTCAATTTCAACTGAAACATCTTTCGGTAATTTTGCTACTTGTACGCAAGAACGAGCTGGCTTATGAGCAGAGAAATAAGATCCATATACTTCATTAACAGCATTAAAATCATCCATGTCTTTTAAGAATACTGTTGTTTTTACTACCGTATCAAATGAAGCACCTGCTTCTTCTAATACTGCTTGTAAATTTTGAAATACTTGCTCTGTTTGTACTGTTACGTCTCCTGCTACAAGCTCTCCACTTGCAGTCAACGGAATTTGTCCTGAACTGTAAAACATATTATTTACAATAATCCCTTGTGAATATGGTCCAATCGCTTGTGGTGCATTGTTTGTTTGAACAACTTTCATACTTTTCACCCTTTTATTATTTATTTTTACTCTTTAAAAATAGTGCACGAAAAGCAGTTTGTCCATCTATTTTATAACTTATAAATAGAATAAAAAAAGATAAAGCTATTTGCTTTACCTTTTTACTCAGCCTCTACAAGCCCTTCATCAAATGGTGCCAGTGAATAATTTCCCTTTTCCACTTGAATCGCTTTTTCTTTCACATCAACTTCCGATAGACGAATTAATGATACAAAATTATTAATTAGTCTTTCTTCAATATCCGTAGACTCTACTAATACACCAATACCAACAACATTAGCTTTAAACTCTTCTAACATACTCATCATACCTTGAATGGTTCCGCCAGCTTTCATGAAGTCATCAATAATTAAAACATTGGATCCTTCTGGAAGGCTACGCTTCGCTAACGTCATTGTTTGAATTCGCTTAGAAGAACCTGATACATAGTTAATACTAACAGTGGGGCCTTCTGTTACCTTATTATCTTTTCTTGCAATCACTACCGGTACATCTAAGTAGTTCGCCACTGCATATGCAAGTGGAATCCCCTTCGTTGCCACCGTCATAACTGCATCAATTGGTTGCCTAGCAAAAACAGAAGCAAACAAACGACCTGCGCCATTAATATGACGAGGATTACTTAAAAGATCTGTCATATATAAGTAACCACCAGGCAAAATACGATCTGGATTTTCAAATAAGCTACACAGCTCACCAATAATTAGATCTGCCTCTTCTTCACTTATATATGGTATATATTTCACTCCTCCTGCTGCTCCTGGTATCGTTTGCAATGTGCCGACCCCTTGTTGTTCAAACGTTTGCTTAATAATAACTAAATCTTCACTAATAGAAGACTTAGCTGATTGATACCTTTCAGCAAAAAAAGTGAGAGAAACTAGCTGACGAGGGTTTTGTAACAAGTAATAAGTCATATCGACCAATC
Source organism: Bacillus sp. FDAARGOS_527 (assembly GCF_003812125.1). Classification (NCBI taxonomy): domain Bacteria; kingdom Bacillati; phylum Bacillota; class Bacilli; order Caryophanales; family Bacillaceae; genus Bacillus; species Bacillus sp. FDAARGOS_527. Next base: position 4,593,554 of record NZ_CP033795.1, on the reverse strand, counting down.
TTGTACTTCGTCTAATTTTCATACTCTCACCTCAAATCACGAATATTCTAAACAAATCATAACGTATTATACGTCTTTATTCAAGCGTTTCTCGCTCTCCTAATAAACGTACTGCGTATACTTGTTCACAAAATCCTTTTAATCCGTTATATATACGATGCATTCGCGAATCATGGTGCACCAGACCGAATACAGTTGGACCACTACCACTCATTAATACGGCATCTGCTCCAAATCGCTTCATCTGTGCCTTAATACGTGCAACTTCAGGATGCATCGCAAACGTTACATCTTCTAAAACGTTACCGACAGTATCACAAATCCCTTTGTAGTCTCCAGCATTTATAACATCCACCATTTTATCTACATTTGGATGTGTAACTCGATTTAACTTTAAATTTCCATACACATCAGCAGTAGATACACCAATATGGGGTTTTGCTAAAATAACCCAACAAGAAGGTGGAGTTTTTATGTGCTCAATCTGCTCCCCTCTTCCAGTGGCAATTGCTGTCCCACCATATACGCAAAACGATACGTCTGACCCAATTTCTGCGCCAAGCTCTGCTAACTGATCAATTGTAAGCCCTAAATTCCATAATTTATTAAGACCACGTAATGTCGCTGCTGCATCACTACTTCCACCCGCTAATCCAGCTGCTACTGGAATCGTTTTTTCAATAGTAATAGATACACCTTTTTTCACATTAAACTTCTCTTTTAATAATTTCGCTGCTTGATAAGCCAGATTTCTTTGGTCGTCTGGGACATACCGATTATGGGATAAAATTTCAATACGGTCTTCTGCTAATTCCATTAGTTCTAAACGATCCGCTAAATCAATTGTTGTCATAATCATTTTCACTTCATGATATCCGTCTTGTCTTTTTCCCAGTACATCTAACGACAGATTAATCTTTGCTGGTGCTTTCACTAGTAGCTTCAATCTATTCACCCACTCTATGTACTCAATCTTTTATCGTTTATTTTACCATAAATTTATAGTAAGACGATGACACTTCCCTAATTATAACGAAAAGCATTCAGAATGAAACTACTTATGTAAAATGATGGCACCTTTTATAGTACAAAAAGCCGAGGAATCACTCCTCGGCTACCGTAGCATAGAAAGTATCTTACAACTACTGGTTTTGTTTCATTAATTGCTGTTCTGCAATTTCTATAGCACGTTTCACCATGTTACCAGCATCTTTCGCACGAATTCCGCCCCATCCTTCTTTCTGAACAACATCATAAAAGCCTAGCTCTTTTGCAAGCTCTTCTTTAAATTGATTCGACATGACACCTCTTCGTCTACTCAATGCAGAGTCCCTCCTTATTTTGCTACGGTATCATTAGTATGCAAAATAATATAGCTTTTCATTTGTGGGAATATATGTAACGATACATGAATTATAAAATCACTTCATTATGAGATTCACCATAAAATGTTAACTCTACTGTCTCTGTTAAAACATCCGCATAACTATACGATACACGTTGTAACGCATCTTCTTGTTGATCCAGTTGTACAACAAAAACAGAACGGTACGTTTCTGCAAGTACACCCGATTGTTCTACAGTTTTTCTTCTCCCACTGTTCGCCTTTAACATCAGTCTCTGTCCAAGATGGTGATCTAATTCGTTTTTAATTTCATCTAAACGTTTTGACATATACTTCGTTACACCTCGCTGTAATTTAGATTGAACACTTAAAACACGATATATCTATCCCAATTATTAACCGCAACTCACAGACAATATCATTATAAAAGCATCATGCGTTCGAATAGATAGAAGAAATACTATATTGTAAAAGTATCATTATGTAGTCTGTGCGTTCTTGTCTCTTTTTATCCAAACTGATTTAAATCCTCTCCAAATAAAAAAGCAAGATACATATGTACCTTGCTTATTCTTCATAATGTTGAAAAGGTAATCCAGTTCGTAAAATCCCCCTCGTCTCAATCCCGCCAAGCCCCTTTTCACCAGTAATCGTATTACGTACAACATCCCATACATTAACCCTTTCCATAAATGACGTAAAACTAATTTTGCCAACCACATATACAGGATCTAGTGAGTGAATATTAATTCTAGATGGAGAACTAGCAAAATTAGCACCTGCTCGAATTAATGCTTCAAAGTGTGATTGACATGCCCCAGCAAAAATAACGAGTTGATCCAACGATGGATATTTTTTTCGCACTTCTCGAACAGCCTGTACAAAATGCCTTGAATGCCTATATGCTGCTAAATCTCCCTTTACGCCTTTTGATTTTGTATACGCATCGTGCCCTGTAATAACTAAAATGTCCGGACGAAAATGATCTATTAAATCTACTACCTTTTCATGCATCTCCGTTTCTTTACAATGAATACCTTGTACAGGAACACCAATTTTATTATATAAATCTAGGCACTTGCGTAAATATAACGGGTCTCCATCTATATGCAAGACACGCCCTGGCATTTGAAAATAATTCACTTCACTTGTATATCCACCAGTTGAAGTGTGTTCATGCCTTTGTTTCATTAATACGTAATCTTGTTGAAACAAACGATACGTCCGCTCCATTGTTTCTTTCTCACGCTTTGCTCTCTTTTTATGTTCTCGTTGATCTATACTAATTAAATCTTCAAGTGGCGCATCTGCCACTAATCTAATTTCCTCTCCAAACAATATAGCTATCTCACCTTTTATTTCTATAATACGAAAAAGGATATCCCTATTATGAGAATATCGTTCCACTAATTCTCCAACATGTAAAGCCATTCTCCTACCTCCAAACTCGTTAGGCCATCTTACCTGTTTTTAAAGTATGAATTTAGGAGGAGAAAGGTGACAAAAGGGACAGTTCAAATTGAACTGTCCCTTTTGTACCCTTATGATAACTTATGAAGAACTAATGCATTACTTAATGTCGCAAACTCTTCGATAGATAGCGTTTCGCCTCTTCGTTTTGGATCAATTCCTACTTCTGTTAAAATCCGATCCAACAGCTCTTTATCTTTCGGGAAACCATTTAAATTATTTGATAAATTATTCATTAAAGTTTTACGACGCTGTGCAAAACTTGCTCGTACTACTTCAAAGAAGAATGTCTCATCTGTTACCTCTACCACTGGTTTAGGACGCTTTAGGAGGCGAATAATTGCAGAATCAACATTCGGTTGTGGCACAAACACTGTACGCGGTACAGTCATAACTGTTTCTACCTCTGTATAATACTGAATAGCAATGGATAAAGAACCATACTCTTTCGTTCCAGGCTTAGCTGCTAAACGATCCCCAACTTCTTTTTGCATCATAACAACGAATCCACGAACCGGTAATTTCTCTTCCAGCAATTTAAATAAAATTGGCGTCGTAATATAGTATGGTAAGTTAGCTACTACCATTACATCTTGCCCTTCTTCAAATTGCTCACTAAACACCTCATGTACATCTGCCTTTAGTACATCTTTATTGATAACAGTAACGTTGCCATATGGAGCTAACGTCTCATCTAAAATCGGTAATAACCTTTGATCAATTTCAAAAGCCACTACTTTTTTAGCACGCTTCGCTAATTGTTCTGTTAATGCACCGATACCTGGTCCAATTTCAATTGCACCACTTTCTGAACCAATTTCAGCGTGATCAACGATACGATTTAATACATTCGTATCAATTAAAAAATTTTGTCCTAAACTTTTTTTGAATGAAAATCCATACTTTTCAACAATATCTTTCGTACGATTTGGCGTTGCGATATCCTTCATTTTCTTTCCTCCTGTATGACTTGCTTATAAGCTTCTGCAAATGATTCTTTTGAAACTTGAAACATTTGTAAACGTTTATGTAACTGTTTTGCGTTTGTATAACCAATCTTTAATAGCTTACCCATTCTTTCTCTGCGACTCTTTGCCATTTCTCCGCCCACTAAACCTGCATCGACTAAATCGCTCCAACTAATTTCACTTGTGTAAGCTTCCATTTCTTCATGTATATTCTCTAAAGCACGGCGAATTGATTCATTAGAAGCATGTTCAATTCCGACACCTTTTTTCCTCTTAGCAAGTGCTTCTTCCTTCGGTAAAAAAGCATGTTTACATCCAGGCACCTTATCAGAAATAATTTTTCGAATACGCTCTCCAGGATAATCCGGATCTGTGAAAATAATAACGCCTCGTTTTTGCAGCGCTAATTTTACTTGTTCAATAACATGATCACCGATTGCTGAACCGTTCGTTTCAATTGTATCCGCATCAACAGCACGCTTAATCGCAACTGTATCATCTTTACCTTCTACAACGATAATCTCTTTAATTTTCATGCTTGCCTCCACACTCGTTTCGTCTCTACTTAGTAAAACAAAAAAATGACGACTTTTCCATTATTATTTTCCCCATTGTTACATTTTAAAAAATAGAATGTCCAAAACTTTGTTCTCTCTCCTTATTGTAACACTTACTCATTCACCCTCGGTTTCTCTACCACTTCTACTATTACGTTTCTCAAAAAATAAAAAGAATGGGCTCTCCCCATTCTTTTTATTCGACACCAAATAAAGCTTTTGCATTCTTAGTTGTTACTTCCGCTACCTCTTCATAAGAAATTCCTTTTAAGTTTGCAATTTCTTCTGCTACGAGTTTTACATAACTTGGTTCATTTCGTTTTCCTCGAAATGGATGTGGTGTTAAATACGGACAATCCGTCTCTATTAACAATTTTTCTAATGGAATCTCAGTAGCAACTTCTTTCGGCTTCTTAGCATTTTTAAATGTAACTGGTCCACCTAACGAAATTAAAAAGTTCATATCAACACATCGCTCTGCTACCTCTACGCTGCCGCTAAAGCAATGCATAATGCCTCCTACTTCAGCCGCATTCTCTTCTTCTAGAATATCAACAATATCTTGGGTTGCATCGCGGTTATGTATAATAATCGGCAATTTTACTTTTTTCGCTAATGCAATTTGTTTACGGAATACTTCTTTCTGTATTTCTTTTGGAGACTTATCCCAGTGATAATCTAAGCCCATTTCTCCAAGTGCAACGACTTTAGGATGAGAAGCAAGTTCTTCTAACCAAGCTAAATGCTCTTCTGTCATGTCGACTGCATCAACTGGGTGCCATCCAACCGCGGCATAAATAAAATCATAGGCTTCAGCTAATTCAATCGCCTTTTTTATCGTTACTTCATCAAAACCAACAACAACTGTATAAGTAACCCCCGCTTCTTTCATTCGGGCAATAACTTCTTGTAAGTCTTCTTCAAATTGCTCTGCATTCAAATGTGAATGTGTATCAAACAACATAATACATAACTCCTTTTATATTGAAATCAAATTTATTCTACGTAAATAAGCTCTTTTATAACTTAACGATAACAATACTACAATCTTAATGCAAAAATTGAGAGTGTAAAAAGAAAAAAGACGCTTCACACATGTTACACGTGAAACATCTCTTTTCTTGTCTTAATTACTTAATTTTTGTACCATTTGGTAGATTTTGGTCAATCGATGCTAATGACAATACGCCATTCTCTTCACCCGCTAAAATCATACCTTGCGATAATTCACCGCGTAATTTTACAGGTTTTAAATTTGTTACACAAATAACCTTTTTACCTTTTAGGTCTTCTGGCGAATAGAATTTTGCAATTCCAGAAACAACTTGACGCTTTTCTGTACCTAAGTCTAGTTGAATTTTTAACAACTTGTCTGCTTTTTTCACAGGTTCCGCAGATAGAACTTCAGCTACACGCAATTCTACTTTAAAGAAATCATCAATTGTAATTTCTTCTGCCTTCGGTTCTTCTTCTTTTTTCTCTTCTACTTTAGGAGCAGAGGCTTTCATTTGTTCTTTAATGTACGCCACTTCCACGTCCATTTCTAAACGAGGGAAAATTGGTTGTCCTTTTTCTACTTTTGTTCCAGCTGGAATACAGCCGATTGTAGATAGGCTTCCCCAAGATATATGTGCTTCATCAGTAAGGCCAAGCTGAGCAAACATTTTGCTTGGTGCTACTGTTAAGAATGGCATAAGCATAATACCCGTTTGACGAAGTACTTCTGCTAAGTGAGCCATTACAGAGGCTAACTTTTCGCGATCATTCTCATCTTTCGCTAATACCCACGGTTGTGTTTCGTCAATATATTTATTCGTACGGCTAACCAATTGCCAAATTGAGCTTAGAGCTACAGAGAATTCCATATTCTCCATTGCTTCTTCCACTTTTTTTAATGTATCTTTCGCAAATGTTACTAACGTTTCATCAAATTCCGTTACATTTTCTTTAAATGCAGGGATTTCTCCGTTAAAGTACTTATCAATCATAGCTACTGTACGATTTAATAAGTTACCTAAGTCATTTGCTAAATCGAAATTAATACGCTCCACAAATCCTTCTGGTGTGAATACGCCATCAGATCCAAATGGAACTTCACGAAGTAAGTAATAACGTAATGCATCTAATCCGTAACGATCAATTAATGTAACTGGATCTACTACATTTCCTTTTGACTTACTCATCTTTCCATCCTTCATTAAAATCCAACCGTGAGCAAAGACTTTTTTCGGAAGAGGTAAATCTAATGCCATTAAAATGATTGGCCAATAAATCGTATGGAAACGAACGATTTCTTTTCCAACTAAATGCACATCTGCTGGCCAGAACTTCTTATACATCTCTTCATTTTCTGTTCCATAACCTAATGCTGTAATGTAGTTAGATAATGCGTCAACCCATACGTAAATAACGTGTTTCGGATTACTTGGAACACGAACTCCCCAGTCAAATGAAGTACGGGAAACTGCTAAATCTTCCAATCCTGGTTTAATAAAGTTATTAATCATTTCATTCTTACGAGACTCTGGCTGAATGAAATGTGGATTCTCTTCATAGAACTTTAATAGTCTGTCAACATATTTACCCATTCTAAAGAAATATGATTCTTCACGAACAAGTTCTACATCATGACCACTGTCTGGACTTTTTCCCCCAACTACTTTGTCACCTTCCATAATTGGATCTACTAATTGATGCTCTGTATAGAATGTCTCATCTTGTACAGAATACCAACCTTCATATTCATCAAGATAAATATCACCTTGATCTACTAGTTGCTTGAAGATTTTTTCGACAACATCTTTATGACGATCTTCCGTTGTACGGATAAAGTCATCATAGGAGATATCCATCTTCTCCCAAAGTTCTTTAATTCCTGCAACGATGTTATCCACATATGCTTGTGGTGTAACATTTAATTCTTCTGCTTTCTTTTGGATCTTCTGTCCATGCTCATCAGTTCCTGTTAAATAATGAACATTATATCCTTGCATACGCTTATATCGTGCCATCGCATCTCCTGCTACTGTTGTATAAGCATGTCCAATGTGTAATTTTCCACTTGGATAATAAATTGGGGTAGTAATATAAAAGGATTTGTTTTCCTTTGTCATTGTTTTGAACCTCCCGGATAACCTCATATGTATTTATAAATAGTATATCAAAAACTTATATATAAAGTGAAACTTTAATCTGTGAGGGTCTTGTTCATTCCCACGGATTATCAACCCACACCAATCGGACTTTTACGAGCAATCCGACTTCCACTTAACTTCTTTGGCCCAGCCGAATTTAAAATTTAAAATCTTACTACTCGTTAATGCAGGATAAAAACAAGTTCATATTTTTATATTTATCATCTATTACTCATATTTCAAGAAAATATACAGTCATTACCTATAATTTCTTGATTTTTCCGAAAATAAAGTGAAATAATAGTAGAAATTACTCAAACTCTATTATATATAAGAAGTAAGAAATCTATAAATCTTTTTAAAAAATATAGAATTAAAGAATTGACGGAAATGTAAATGATTGGTATCATATGTCCATAGGGTATTTTGTCGAAAAATGACGAATCTAAAAATAGACTCGAAACTTATAAACTATTTCTTTAGGAGGAAAAGAATTATGAAATCTACTGGTATCGTTCGTAAAGTTGATGAATTAGGTCGTGTAGTAATTCCAATCGAATTACGCCGTACTTTAGGTATTGCAGAAAAGGATGCTCTTGAAATCTATGTTGATGACGAGAAAATCATCTTAAAAAAATATAAGCCAAACATGACTTGCCAAGTAACTGGTGAAGTATCTGATGGTAACCTATCTTTAGCTGAAGGTAAAATTATCTTAAGCAAAGAAGGCGCTGAGCAAATCTTAAACGAGCTTCAAGATTATATCGAAACAGCAAAATAAGCTTCTCAATTATGAGAAGCTTATTTTTTATCGACATGATAGATTTGATATACATCGCGTTTCGACAAATCTCGATCTTTAGCAACTGTTTTTATCGCCTCTTTTGAATTCATACCTTTTTCGTTTATATAATGTTCAATATGGTCATATACCGAAATAGATTCCCACCATTGTTCCTCTGGAGCAGGTTCTTCCGTTGAACCAGCTACTAAAATACAAAACTCACCACGAACTTCATTTTGTTTCGTCCACTCAATTGCTTCTTCAACTGTTCCACGAATAAATTCCTCGAATTTTTTCGTTAACTCTCGACATAATACAATTTCTCTATTTCCCAATACTTCTTGCATCGAGATTAAAGTATCATCCAAGCGGTGAGGCGCTTCATAAAACATCATTGTAGTTTGTATGTAACGAAGCTTCTCTAACTCCATTTTCCTTTCTTTTTTATTTCTTTGTAAAAACCCATAGAAATAAAACTGTTTTGTTTCAAGTCCTGATGCAATTAATGCTGTAAGGGCTGCATTTGCCCCAGGAAGCGGGATTACATGATATTGCTCAGCTACTGCCTCGACAACAATATCATAGCCTGGATCGGAAATACACGGCATACCAGCGTCACTAACAAGTGCTACAGTCTTTCCTTCATCTAACTTCTCTAATATTTTCTTTCCACTTACTTCTTTATTATGCTCGTGGTAACTCATAACAGGCGTTTCAATTTCAAAATAATTACAAAGTTTTTTCGTTTGTCTCGTATCTTCAGCAGCAATTAAATCCGCTTCTTTTAAAATTCGGATTGCACGAAATGTCATATCTTCTAAATTTCCAATAGGAGTTGGTACTAAATATAAAACTCCCTTTTCACTTTGTTGAAAGCTTTTTTGTTGCCACATAGCGTTCTCCTTTTTGCATATATTCTTCTTTTTGTTTTCTATTTAATTGCTTAAAATAATACTCTGCTTGCATAGCTGTACGCTTATCTTCATGAAATTCTACGTATTTTAAAGCAACAGGAAGTCTAGCACGCGTATACTTAGCCCCTTTTCCGCTATTATGGGTCTCAATCCGCTTCTCTATATGATTTGTATATCCAGCATAGTAACTTCCATCAGAGCACTCCACTACATAAAAACAATGCTTATTCTTCTCCATATAAAATCGAGCGAATCTCCTTTGTATATTCATTATTTTCTTCATATACAAAAAGAGGTGGCAATATTTTCAAATCTGCGTTTCCGTCCTTAATTCCTTCAATTAACAATGTATTCGCTTCTTTCCCTGCCTTAGGATAAACAAATCGTACACGCTTCGGTTCAATTTTGTATTTACGCATTAATGTAACAATATCTAATAAACGACCTGGACGATGTACAAATGCTACTTTCCCGCCTTGCTTTACTAGCTGACTACTTGCAGATACAACATCCTCTAGTGTACACATAATTTCATGACGAGCTATCGCTAAATGTTCATTCATATTTTTTTCAGAAGTTGCAGGTGTTTGGAAATAAGGCGGATTACATGTGACAACATCATATTGATGACGCCCAAGTTTCTCCGGCATATCTTTCAAATCCCCGTGTATTAAGTGAATTCTTTCTTCCAACTTATTGTATTGGACACTTCTTATTCCCATATCATATAAGCGTTCTTGAATTTCTACACCAGTAATATTCCCTTTCGTCCTTGTACTTAATAGAAGGGGCACAACTGCATTACCTGTACACAAATCAAGTAAATTACCTTTTTGAATTGGCACCCAAGCAAAGTCTGCAAGTAAAACAGCATCTAACGAGAAATTAAATACTGATGGGCTTTGTATAATCTTCAAATCTTGTGCTAATAAGTAATCTAAACGTTCATCTTCATATAAATTCATATGTTGCTCCTTTTCTTACACTTAACCTACCCTATTTCATCTTCTACTAATAAAAAACATATTCGATTCTACTCTCATGTATAAAAAATTACCTTTCCAATTATTATTGGAAAGGTAATTTCACTTTTTATTTAAAAATGACAGGCAGAATAAACAATCTCCCTCTTTACGTACACTTCCATAATGCAGATTACAAATATGAAAACCTTCTTGATATAGTCTTGCTAAATTATCGTAGCCTTCACCAATATCTGTCTTCGGCTTCACTTCTTTACGTTTTTGAGTTTTTTGTTTTTCTTTAATCTGTACTTCTTCAAAGCGGTGTCGCAAATTTTCATTTTCCATTTTTATATGTTGGTTTTCTTCCAGTAACTCTGCAAGATGTTGTTTTAATTCTCCCAACTGTTTGTATAAATGTCCAATTTGCTCTTCCATACTAGAAACCGATGCAAAAATATCTTTTTTCTCCACAAGCACCCACCTCATTAATCTGTGGTTTGACTCGAAACGACCCCTTTATTCACTAACTCATCTAACGTATATTCTACTATCCGTTCCTTGTCTACTAGTTCCACTTGAATTAATCTTTCTAAAATATTTAATCCGATAACACGGCCAGTACCATGCGGGGTTTGTATACGTTGATCTAAATCAGGAAGTTGTTCCTTTGCTGCCTCATATTCATCGTTCTCATATTTTAAGCAACACATTAAGCGACCACATAAACCAGAGATTTTTGCAGGATTTAATGATAAATTTTGATCCTTTGCCATCTTAATGGATACAGGTTCAAAATCCCCTAAAAAAGTAGAACAACAAAGCATACGACCACATGGACCAATACCACCAAGCATTTTCGCTTCATCACGAACACCGATTTGTCTTAGTTCAATTCTTGTCCTAAAAATTGCTGCTAAGTCCTTCACTAGTTCGCGAAAATCAATCCGACCATCCGCAGTAAAGTAGAAAATAATTTTATTGCGATCGAACGTATACTCTACATCTACAAGTTTCATATCAAGATTATGTTCTACCACCTTTTGCTGACAAACTTGATATGCTTCTTTTGCAGCATGTTTGTTCTCTTCAACAATGGTACGATCGTTTTCATTTGCAATGCGAATAACCTTTTTTAGTGGTAATACAACGTCGTTTTCATCAACTTGCTTTTTGGTAATAACTACTTTTCCGTATTCAATACCTCTTACCGTTTCTACAATTACAAACTCATTTTCAGAGATATCGAACTGATTCGGATCAAAGTAATACACCTTTCCGGCCTTCTTAAAGCGAACACCTACTACATCATACAAAACGGTCATCCCTCCTGCAACCGCAACACTAACTGTTCGAACACAAGCTGCGCATTTACATTAGCGTTGATTCTATTTTTTGCCTCTAATATATTAAAGAGAGCTGATACAATGCGCTTCTGAGCGTAGGAGAAAGATTCAAACATCTCTTTCTGCTCATGAAAAACAAGACGATCTTCTTCTCCAAGTTGAACATATAATAAATCCTTATAAATAAGGAGTAACATATCTAAACCTTGCTGTAATTGTTCTTTCTCTCCAAAGTGTTTTCCCCATTTTTCTTGTACAAAAAAAACAGAGGCTTTATCTTTTTCGAGCGCTTCACATAATTTTATCACTAAAGCTCGTGCTTGTGCAAACCATTCATCACTACATAAAGCTAAAGCTTCATCAAAACTATTTGTGAGTTGTGCAGCAAGTGTCGATAAAGATGTCGTAACACCTTCATCCTGTAATCTTCTAATTAAAGATTCCGTAGGTAACGGTCTAAATGTAACAACTTGACAACGAGATAAAATCGTATTTAAAATTTGATGACTTTGTTCAGTAAGTAAAATAGCTGTTGTATCACTACTTGGTTCTTCTAAAAATTTCAACAGTGTATTCGCTGCGTTTGCCGTCATACGGTCTGCGTGCTCAATAATATATACTTTTTTATTTGCTTCTAATCCTGTTTTGGAAAACTCTTCTTGTAAATCATGAATTTGCTGCTTCTTAATAGATAATCCGTCTGGTTTTACAATATGTAAGTTTGGGTGGTTACCTGAATCAATTCGCTTACAATTTGTACATACATGACAAGGTTCTACCCCATTCCGCTGAGAACAGAGGAAACTCTTTGCCATTTGAATTGCCGTCGCAAACTTTCCTGTCCCTTTCCCTCCCTCTAACAAGTAAGCGTGGGATATACGCTCTTTTGCGATGCTATTCATCAACATTTTTACACCGATGGGTTGTATAGCAGAAAGCTGCTCCCACGTCTTCATCATAATGCATACCTCACTTATTTCATTCTTTCCTTCTATTATAACAATTTATCTTCTATAACCTGAATAACTTCTTCTATAAGTTTTTCCATTGGTTGATCAGCATTTACTAATACAATACGATCCGAGAAACGTTCTACAACTTGTAAATACCCTTCACGCACACGTTTATGGAAAGAGATATCTTCCATATCTAACCTATTCACTTCACGTCCTGCATCTTTTGCAATTCGAGCTAAGCCAACCTCTGGCTCAATATCTAAGTAAATTGTTAAACTAGGCATACAGTCCTCTGTTGCGAAACGATTGATTTCAAATACCTTATCCATACCTAACCCTCTTGCATATCCTTGATACGCTAAAGAGCTATCTATAAAACGATCACATAATACAAGGTAATCCTCATTAAGTGCCGGCATAACTTTTTCTACTAAATGCTGTCTACGTGCAGCAGCATATAACAATGCCTCTGTACGTGCTTCCATCATCGTATATTCTTGTTTATGCAAAATCGTTCTAATATCCTCAGAAATTGCAATACCACCTGGTTCTCTCGTCGCCATTACCTTTTGTTCCTTTTGTTCAAAGTATGGCAATAAACCTTGAATTAGCGTTGTTTTACCCGAACCTTCTGGACCTTCAATTGTTACAAATAATCCCTTCATTCTAAAACCTACTTTCTATATCATACACTTTCATATATTTCGTGCTGCCTTGAAAACGAGCTCCAGCTTTCTCTAAATGCATAATTTGCTCTTTATGTTCTGAAGTAATTCTTTCCCCATACATAATCAATGGAATACCAGGTGGATACGGAATTACCATTTCTGCTGCTATCATCCCAACTGCTTCTTCTACAGATACTACTTTTGTTTCATATCCTTCCAGTTGTTTATATGTATACGGCAGGGGAGAAATTTCTCCTTTATAAGTATAACGAATAGATTCCGTCTTGTCTTTCACCTCATAAGATTGCAATGCCACTCGGATCATCTCTATAGCCTTCATATACTTCTTATTTACTTGCAAAGGCAAAATAAATAAGACATTATATGGATCTGCCATTTCGGTATATATACCAACCTTTTCTAATACAGACTGTAATTCGTATCCTGATAACTGACAACGCGTCTGCACGGTAACTTTTAGCTCGTCTTGTAATGGATATTGTAAAATAGCTAATTGTGGGATAGAAGACAATTCTTCTTTAAATTCCTGTAAAAACTCGACAATTTCATCATGTCCCTTTTCTTTTATACGTGCTATCGTAAAGCGTGCAATATCAAGAGAAGCCATAATTGGATACGATGGACTACTAGATTGTAGCATACTTAAATAAGTAGAAACTTTTTCTTCTTTCACTAAGCGGCTATTTATATGTAAATAGGATCCCATCGTCATCGCAGGTAATGTTTTATGTGCGGAATGAACTACAATATCTGCACCATATGCTAAAGCTGACTTTGGAAATGCCCCACCTAAACAAAAATGAGCTCCATGCGCTTCATCTACTAACACAGGAATTTTATGTGCATGTGCATAAGCAATGCTTGCCTCTAAATCCATCCCCATACCATAATAATTAGGATGTGTTAAAATAAGTGCTTTCGCATTTGGGTATTTTTCAATTGCTTCCTTAATAATGTCATCATGAATTCCCACGGGTACGTTATAAGCTTCATCAATCCATGGATCTAAAAAAATTGGATTGGCTCCTGCTAATTTTAAACCATTAATAATTGATTTATGACAATTTCTTTGTACAAGAACAATATCATGTTCCCTACAGCAAGACAAAATCATTGCTAAGTTCCCGACTGTTGAACCATTAATTAAAAAATAACTTTTGTTCACTCCATATACATCAGCTAATAATTGTTGTGCCTCATCTATACATTCAAACGGACTATGTAAATCATCTAATCCTGATAACTCAGTTACATCGATAGATAGTATATCTTTAAACTCCTCTACTGCCCCTTGAGGGAAGTTTAAACCATTTTTATGACCTGGGACATGAAAGGATAACGGCCTTCTTTCTTTAAACTCTATTAATGCTTCATATAAAGGTATGCGATTTTGATTCATCTATATCTCTTCCTTATTATTTCATTCTTTATCTATTATACAGAACAAAAAAAATAATAGGCATATGCCTATTTAAAAATATGATACTTCTAATTTCCGAAGCTGTTTTAAATAATATATATACTTCGGATCATTTGTTTCTGTATTCACCATGTCCTTTTCACATTCATAACATATTAAATTATTATAAACATATATCCCTTCTTTTCTTTCTGTCTCACAAACAATACAAACTTCGTTTTGTGATTTCATATCTTTCCCTCCCTATTTAAATGGACATATTTTATACTTCTATTCCTTAACAATTTACAGAAAAATATACATCGATTTCTTATATAATATGATTCATCCTTGGGCAACGTGTTTGTATTACCATTACTTCTTTTTGCATACTGTTTGAAAACACAAAAAAAAACACAAGTCAAAAGACTTGTGTTTTTAGTTGCTTGGCGACGTCCTACTCTCACAGGGACAAGGTCCCAACTACCATCGGCGCTAGAGAGCTTAACTTCCGTGTTCGGTATGGGAACGGGTGTGACCTCTCTGCCATCATCACCAAACTATGAAGGCATATTCCTTCAAAACTAGATAACATTTGCTACATATTATATGGTTAAGTCCTCGATCTATTAGTATTCGTCAGCTCCACATGTCACCATGCTTCCACCTCGAACCTATCAACCTGATCATCTTTCAGGGATCTTACTAGCTTACGCTATGGGAAATCTCATCTTGAGGGGGGCTTCATGCTTAGATGCTTTCAGCACTTATCCCTTCCGCACATAGCTACCCAGCTATGCCCTTGGCAGAACAACTGGTACACCAGCGGTGCGTCCATCCCGGTCCTCTCGTACTAAGGACAGCTCCTCTCAAATTTCCTACGCCCACGACGGATAGGGACCGAACTGTCTCACGACGTTCTGAACCCAGCTCGCGTACCGCTTTAATGGGCGAACAGCCCAACCCTTGGGACCGACTACAGCCCCAGGATGCGATGAGCCGACATCGAGGTGCCAAACCTCCCCGTCGATGTGGACTCTTGGGGGAGATAAGCCTGTTATCCCCGGGGTAGCTTTTATCCGTTGAGCGATGGCCCTTCCATGCGGAACCACCGGATCACTAAGCCCGACTTTCGTCCCTGCTCGACTTGTAGGTCTCGCAGTCAAGCTCCCTTATGCCTTTGCACTCTACGAATGATTTCCAACCATTCTGAGGGAACCTTTGGGCGCCTCCGTTACACTTTAGGAGGCGACCGCCCCAGTCAAACTGCCCACCTGACACTGTCTCCCGGGTCGATAAGACCCGTAGGTTAGAATTTCAATACAGTCAGGGCGGTATCCCACCAGCGCCTCCACCGAAGCTAGCGCTCCGGTTTCAAAGGCTCCCGCCTATCCTGTACAAACTGTACCAAAATTCAATATCAGGCTACAGTAAAGCTCCACGGGGTCTTTCCGTCCTGTCGCGGGTAACCTGCATCTTCACAGGTACTATAATTTCACCGAGTCTCTGGTTGAGACAGTGCCCAAATCG
>NZ_CP033795.1:4557500-4572500 GCF_003812125.1 Bacillus sp. FDAARGOS_527 | reverse complement strand
ATATTAGGATTTGTTGCTAATATTACTTCTTGTACTGTTTCATCGTGTAGTCGTTTTAAAAGTTGTGGGATATTAATGTCCTCTGGTCCAATTCCCTCCATTGGAGAGATAGCACCACGTAACACATGATATACACCTTGATACTCTTTCATCTTTTCCATCGCGATTACATCTTTCGGTTCTTGCACGACACAAACAACTGATTGATCTCGATGTGAATCGTTACAAATATAACAAGGGTCACGGTCAGTAATATGCCCACATACAGAACAATATGCTAAGTCTCGCTTCGCATTTACAAGTGCTTTTGCAAAACCTAACACATCATCTTCTTTCATATCTAATACGAAAAATGCCAATCGAACCGCTGTTTTCGGTCCGATTCCTGGCAACTTCATAAAACTATCAATTAGTTTTGATATTGGTTCTGGATAATGCATATATCAATATCCTCCTAGAACATTCCACCCGGTAAGTTTAGGCCTTTTGTAAATTTACCCATTGTAGAGTTTGAAAGTTCATCAGCTTTTTTAAGTGCATCGTTCGTTGCAGCTAACACTAAGTCTTGTAACATTTCGATATCTTCTGGATCTACAACTTCTTCTTTCACTTTTACTTCAAGAATTTGCTTATGACCATTTGCAATAACTGTGATCATACCGCCGCCAGCTGTACCTTCAACTGTTTTTTCGCCAAGTTCTTCTTGCGCCTTTGCCATTTCCTTTTGCATCTTTTGCATTTGTTTCATCATGTTATTCATATTTCCCATTCCGCCACGCATCATAATTAATTCCTCCTAATTATTATTACTCTTTTATTTCAATGAGTTCTTGCCCTACTAATTTTACAGCCTCCTCTATAAGAGGATCTTCTTTTTTCTCTGGACTTTCTTCAGAACTTCCGCCTTCACGCTGTAAAAAATCTTCACGGATTTTACCCCATTCACTTTTTGGAATGGCAATCATATTTAATCTTTTACTTAGCAGTTCAAATAAAGCTTGTTCCACTGTATCCATAGCCTCTCGATTTTCGCTTGCCATTTTACAGTGAATCTCATATTGGAACGCTAAAACGTAAGTATCATCCGAAGCCGCTACTGGTTCGCTATTTTCTAACAAAACGGCAAACGCCACTTTATTGTATGATTTGAGCCTTCCTAACAACTCACCCCATACAGCTTTTAATTGTTCTAAATCTTGACGCTTCGCTTGCTTTAATACTTCATTTACGCGTCCAACAGGAATCTTCATACTTCCTGTCCGTACTGGCTTTGGTGCTGCACGCGTCTCTCTAACTTCCTGCGGCACACCAACCGGCACACCATTCTTCTTGACTTGTTCTAACTCTTTCTCCAATTGCTGCATCCTGTTCATAATTGCTTGTAAACGATCTGCACCATTTGCTTGCATCATGAACTGTTGACACAGTTGTACCATAACAACTTCTAAGAAAATTCGCGGATGGTTTGTCCACTTCATTTCCTGCTGTCCCTTACTAAGAGTATGAATAATTTCATAGATTACTTCCGGTTGCATTTCTTCACTTAACATTCGGAATTGCTCATCTACCATTACTCTTTCCAACATATGTTCCAGTTGTGGTGAAGTTTGATATAAAAGCATATCACGATAATAGTAAATGAAATCTTCCATAAAGCGAACTGGATCTTTCCCTTTACCCATCATCTCATCTATGATACGTAATGCTCTTGATACATCATTTTCACGTATACATTCTACTAAGTTGCCTAAGTATTGCTGAGAAACAGACCCTGTTACAGCTAATACATCTTCTGTCGTAACAGTCTCATCACTATAAGATATTGCCTGATCAATAAGACTAAGCGCATCACGCATACCACCTTCAGCGGCACGTGCAACGATTTGTAACGCTTCATCTTCTACTTGCGTACCTTCATTGTTTACAACTGTCGATAATCTCTCAACAATATCATTTACTGATATCTTTCGAAATTCGAAACGTTGGCAACGCGAAATAATTGTAGGCGGTATCTTATGCGGTTCTGTTGTCGCCAAAATAAAGATGACATGTCCTGGCGGTTCTTCTAACGTTTTTAAAAGCGCATTGAAGGCACCCATAGAAAGCATGTGAACTTCATCAATAATGTATACTTTATATTCTACAGCACTTGGAGCATATTTTACTTTATCTCTAATATCTCGAATTTCATCTACACCGTTATTTGAAGCCGCATCGATTTCTAATACATCTGAAATAGATCCTTGTGTAATCCCCAAACAAGAAGGGCATTCATTACAAGGTTCAGCTACCGGAGCATGTTCACAGTTAATTGCTTTTGCAAACACTTTTGCAATTGTCGTTTTTCCTGTTCCCCTCGGCCCAGAAAATAAATAAGCATGTGAAACTTTCTCTTGAAGAAGGGCATTTTGCAACGTTTTTGTTACGTGCTTTTGACCGACTACATCTTCAAACTTTTGCGGTCTCCATGTTCGGTATAACGCTTGGTATGACACGAAAATACGGCCTCCCTCAAAGGTTATTATCTCATTTATTATAACCCATTCTGTTTATAGATTCCAAAAGTTATTTTCTATACAAAAAACCCACCTTAGTATTAAGGTGAGTTTTGTATACATATATAACTGCCGTGCACCTTCTGTCGATTACGTACCATAAGCGTTACTTAAGCAGTTAGCTCGGTTCAGGCACTCCTGCGGCACACGAGAAGACCCGCTTATTGCTGCTTCCTTCCGGACCTGACAAGGTTCACGGGGTCCCGTTGCGCAGGACCCAAACGTCAACACCACTTACTTAAGGCAGGCCTTACAGCAACATAACCTCGAGAAGGGATTCGGCCTCGCTAGAGCGGATTGCGAGTATAGGGCACCGCTACCTCCCCGCTTAGCACGGCAAAGTTAAAACCAATATTCGGTTGCCTTCATTAAAGGCACTATCAGTATAACTTGTTTTTTTATAAAATGCAAATACGTTAATTCTCTTTGCTTTTCTCTAAATTTTTAATCGCTTTTCTTTTTTTACGAAGCTCTCTAAAAAAGTTCGTTAATAGCGTACCGCACTCCTCTTCTAATACACCAGCTACTACTTCACATTGATGATTAAAGCGTTCATCCGTTAACAGATTCATCAATGTCCCTGCACATCCACCCTTCGGATCACTTGCGCCATATACAACTCGCTTTACTCGTGATAAAACAATTCCACCTGCACACATCGGACAAGGCTCTAATGTTACATATAACGTTGCATCTTCTAAGCGCCATGTCCCTAATTTTTTGCACGCCTCATCAATAGCTAACAACTCAGCATGAGCTATTGATCTTTGTTCAGTCTCCCTTAAATTATGAGCAACACTAATTACTTCACCATTTAATACTATAACTGCACCAATCGGTACTTCTTGTATTGCCTCTGCTTTTTTAGCCTCTTCTATTGCTAACTGCATAAAATAAATATCTTGATCACGTTCCATAACATAGTCCTTTCATTACAAATAAAGTACACTTATTTCCATTTACTACACATGGGATAACTTTTACATATTCAATCCACCCTAAGAAAAAAGAGAGGGGATTACATATGAAGAATACTGCCTTACTCATTATCGATATGATTAATGATTTTCAATTTTCACATGGGCCCATCCTAGCCCAAAAATGCGAAATTATAACCAAACCTATTTTACAATTAAAGAAAACAATGAAATCCTTCGGTTGCCCAATCATTTATATTAATGACCATTATCAACTTTGGAGATCTGATATTGACCAATTGATTACTCATTGTACAAATGAGTATAGTGAAAATATCATTCATCAGATCTCTCCAAATGCTGATGATTACATTTTTATTAAACCACATTACTCTGCTTTTTATGAAACACCTTTAAATTCTTTATTAGGCTATTTAAAAATAGAAAATCTAATATTAACAGGAGTCGCTGGGAATATATGTATCCTTTTTACAGCTAACGATGCTCATATGAGGAATTATACACTGTATGTACCACAGGACTGTATTGCATCTAATGATGATCAGGATAACCTGCATGCTTTAAAAATAATGGAAACCACATTAAAAGCAAATATAGTACCGTCGTCTCAAATAAAATTTAATTAATACATATATCTATTTTCTAACTTTTTATATCAAATTAACCCGCTCGCTTCCCTCTTGTGCTACAATAATTCTGTTTTGTGTTTTTAGTAGTCACGGTAAATCACTGATTGAAAGGAGGAAACAGCGTGACCGGAGTACCATTTATCACGGTTGAAGGACCAATTGGTGTTGGAAAAACTTCACTTGCGAAGGAAATTTCAACTCACATGCAACTCCACTTACTGAAAGAGATTGTTGATGAAAACCCCTTTTTAGGAAAGTTCTATGAAGACATCGACGAATGGAGTTTTCAAACAGAGATGTTCTTTCTTTGTAATAGATACAAACAATTAGAAGATATTAACATAAAGTATTTGAATCAAAGGAAGCCAGTAGTAGCGGACTACCATATATTCAAAAACGTAATTTTCGCATCCCGTACATTAAAAGATTCTCAATATGACAAGTACATGCAAATCTATCGTATCCTTACACAAGATATGCCTGTTCCAAACGTTATCGTTTATTTAACAGCTAGCTTAGAAACATTACAAAAGCGAATCGCAATGCGCGGAAGAGAATTCGAAAAAAATATGGATCCAAATTACTTACTACAGCTCACAAAAGATTACGAAACAGCAATGGATGCTTTTAAAAAAGACCATCCAGATATCCCAGTATTGAAATTTAATGGAGACGATATGGATTTTGTAAAAAATCCTGATGATTTAAACGTCATCCTATCTGCCCTTCAAAATACTCTCTTAAAGGAGTCGAAATAATAATGAATTTAAGGCAAAAATATGATATCCCAAATGACGCAGTAATCACTATCGCTGGAACAGTAGGTGTCGGTAAATCCACTATGACAACTGCATTAGCTAACGCTTTAGGGTATCGCACGTCATTTGAAAAGGTAGATTCTAACCCGTATTTGGACAAGTTCTATGCTGATTTCACACGCTGGAGCTTTCACTTACAAGTATACTTTTTAGCAGAACGATTTAAAGAACAAAAAAGAATTTTTGAATACGGCGGCGGTTTTGTTCAAGATCGCTCTATCTATGAAGACACTGGCATTTTTGCAAAAATGCATCACGAAAAAGGTACAATGACGGAAACTGATTATGAAACATACAAAGGTTTATTTGACGCTATGGTCATGACTCCTTACTTCCCTCATCCAGATTTACTCATTTACTTAGAAGGTTCTTTCGATGATATCGTTGATCGTATCCAAGAACGTGGACGTCCGATGGAACAGCAAACACCAATTGAGTATTGGAAAGAGATGCATGGGCGTTATGAAAACTGGATTAATAACTTTAATTCATGCCCTGTTTTAAGATTAAACATTAATGAATATGATATTTTAAAAGATGGTGATTCCATTGAACCAATCATTAAAAAAATCGGCCATTTTTTAAAACAAACACGTAAACTTGTAAAATAAAAAACCCGTGCATACGCACGGGTTTTTCTATTAAATTACTTCTTCTTTGTTGGAGCAATAATTTCACTCTCAGGTTTTCCAGCGTTAATACGCTGACGAACAGTACTTGTACTAATATCGTACGCCTCAGCAATCTCTTTAACAGTCATTTCTTTCCCGTTAATTACTGCTGTTAATACTTTACCTGTACGTTTTGGAGCTGCTTCTTTCTTTACAGCTTCTTTTTTAACTTTTTTTGGTGCCTCTACTTTTGTTGCAGTTTGCTTTACATTACAAGTGCAACCACAAAGTTTACGGAATGTATCATCGCTAATAATGCGTGATACATTTGCACCACTGTTTAAAATTCTATTGTTCTTACAGACAGGACATTGTACATAATATAAAGTTTTTCCATCTAAAGGAAACGTTTGTATAATAAGATCCATGTTGACTCCTTTCATATCTATGAAGATAATCATCGGAATATGAGTGTGTAATAAGGACAA
Organism: Bacillus sp. FDAARGOS_527; assembly: GCF_003812125.1. NCBI lineage: Bacteria > Bacillati > Bacillota > Bacilli > Caryophanales > Bacillaceae > Bacillus > Bacillus sp. FDAARGOS_527. The sequence goes on along the minus strand of NZ_CP033795.1, from coordinate 4,566,461 downwards.
TATATCCTTACCCCATACTTTATGATTGGTTTTAAAATAAAAACTCGTTACGTGTTGGTAACGAGTTCTCCAATCTCCACTTATATGCGCTGTTGTCAATTATATCTGGAGGAGGTAGAGGGATTCGAACCCCCGCGCGACTCTCGCCGCCTGTCGGTTTTCAAGACCGATCCCTTCAGCCAGACTTGGGTATACCTCCATATTGACATCAAATATAATATCAAAAGAAAAACAGTTAGTCAACCCTACTAAAATAAATTATGAGGAAAGGAAAATTTTACTTTCCCTCTCCTACATTATAGTACTGACAACGCTCATAATTACCAATCACTCATACCGATGAATGTTTATAAATTTACTTAATAACTGTTTTTCCTCCCATATAAGGGCGAAGAACTTCTGGAATTATAATTGTACCATCTTCTTGTTGGTAGTTCTCTAAAATAGCTGCCACCGTACGTCCAATTGCAAGACCAGATCCATTTAATGTATGAACATGTTCTGGTTTGCCATTTGGTTCACGACGGAAACGAATGTTTGCACGTCTCGCTTGGAAAGCCTCGAAATTACTACAAGAAGAGATTTCACGATATGTGCCATAGCTTGGAATCCATACTTCGATATCGTATTTCTTCGCTGCTGTAAATCCTAAATCGCCTGTGCACATGCTCATAACGCGATATGGCAACTCTAATAATTGTAACACGCGTTCTGCATCATTTGTTAGTTTTTCTAACTCTTCATAAGAATCTTCTGGTTTTACGAACTTTACAAGCTCTACTTTATTGAACTGATGCTGACGAATTAAACCACGTGTATCACGGCCGGCTGAACCTGCTTCAGAACGGAAACAAGAGCTAAATGCAGCATATCTTATAGGCAATTGATCTTTATTTAAGATCTCATCACGGTGCATATTTGTTACAGGTACTTCAGCTGTTGGAATTAAGAAGTAGTCTTCACTTTCAATACGGAATGCATCTTCTTCAAACTTCGGAAGTTGTCCTGTCCCTGTCATGCTTGCACGGTTTACCATATAAGGAGGTAATACTTCTTCATATCCATGCTCATCAGTATGAAGATCAAGCATAAAGCTAATTAAAGCACGCTCTAATCTTGCGCCAGCACCTTTGTAGAATACGAAGCGGCTTCCTGTTACTTTTCCAGCACGTTCAAAATCTAGAATTCCTAAATCTGTAGCAAGATCCCAATGTGGTTTTGGTTCAAAAGCAAATTCCTTTACTTCTCCCCAAGTGCGAGCTACTACATTATCATCCTCTGTTTCACCAACTGGAGCAGATTCGTGAGGAATATTTGGAATAGATAGCATCAATCTTTCTAGATCTTCTTCAACTGTACGAAGTTCATTATCAAGATCTTTTACTTTTTCTCCAACTTCACGCATTTCTAAAATTAGAGCTTCTGCATCTTTCTTTTCGCGCTTCAATACAGAGATTTGTTGAGATACTTCGTTACGTTTACTTTTTAGTTCCTCTGTTTGAACAAGTAGTTCTCTTCTTCTCGTATCCAACTCTTCAAAGCGACCAAAATCAGTTAAATCTTCGCCTCTATGCTGTAACTTAGCTTTTACTTCTTCAAAATTTGTACGTAAAAATTTAATATCAAGCATTATATACTCCTCCTTTTATTTTATAAAACACAAAAAACTCCCGTCCCTATATAAAGGGACGGGAGTTAACCCGCGTTGCCACCCTAGTTGAAAGCATTACCACTTTCCTCTCAAGTAGAAATAACGGCTCTTCACCGGGAATGTTTACTAATCATAAAGATATTCCACATTCCATTCCAGGATGGATTCACAAACTGTTTCTATCGATTTCCACCAACCATCGACTCTCTATAAGAAACGACATTTGTTACTACTTCCTATCAACACGCTTATTTTATAAAATTGTTACCATCAATTTACTATAATCTTATACAAGTTGCAAGTTACTTATACAACTTTTTTCATTTTCGCTTCTTTTACCATTTCTACAAAGTATGCTGTTACACGATGGTCATCCGTTAATTCCGGATGGAAAGAAGCAGCTAAAAACGGCCCTTGCCTTACCGCTACCATTCGATCACCATGTGTAGAAAGTACCTCAACATTATCCGCTACATTTACAACATACGGGGCACGAATAAATACGCCAACAAAATCTTCTCCCACACCTTTAATAGAAAGTGCAGCTTCAAAGCTATCTTTTTGACGTCCAAACGCGTTACGCTCAACTGTAATATCCATAGCACCAATATGTGCTTCGTCATAGCCAATAAGTGTTTTTGCAAGAAGAATCATTCCTGCACATGTACCAAACATTGGTTTACCAGACTTCGCGAATGTACGAAGTGGTTCCATGAAAGCATACTTATCAATAAGACGGCGCATAGTTGTACTTTCACCGCCTGGTAAAATAAGACCATCAATCTCTTCAAGTTGTTCTATACGCTTTACAACAACAGCTTCTGCACCACTTGCTTCAACTGATTTTACATGTTCACGAACTGCACCTTGAAGACCTAGTACACCGATTTTCACCATTTTAAAGTTCTCCTTCAATTACCATCCACGCTCTTGCATGCGTTGCTCTGGTAGTAACGTTGAAATTTCAATACCTTTCATCGCATTACCTAGTCCTTTAGAAAGGCTTGCAATTAACTCGTAATCCTCATAATGAGTTGTCGCTTCAACGATTGCACGTGCAAATTTCGCTGGATTCTCTGATTTAAAGATACCAGATCCAACAAATACACCATCCGCACCAAGTTGCATCATTAACGCTGCATCTGCTGGTGTTGCTACACCACCTGCTGCAAAGTTTACAACCGGCAAACGACCAAGGCGTTTAATTTCAAGTAGTACTTCATAAGGAGCACCAGTATTTTTTGCATATGTCATTAACTCATCTTCACGTAGACTTGCAACTTGACGGATTTCTGCATTGACTTGACGCATATGACGCACTGCCTCTACAATGTTTCCGGTTCCTGGTTCGCCTTTTGTACGAAGCATAGATGCACCTTCTGCAATACGACGTGCAGCTTCTCCGATATCACGGCAACCACATACAAATGGAACTGTGTAATCACGTTTATTTAAATGGTATACTTCATCTGCTGGAGTTAATACTTCACTCTCATCGATATAGTCTACCCCTAATGATTCTAATACACGTGCTTCTACAAGGTGACCGATACGGCATTTTGCCATAACCGGAATTGACACTGCACCCATAACTTCTTCAACAATTGTTGGGTCTGCCATACGAGAAACGCCACCTGCTGCACGAATATCTGCTGGTACACGCTCTAATGCCATAACGGCAACTGCGCCTGCCTCTTCTGCAATTTTTGCTTGTTCAGCGTTAATTACGTCCATAATAACGCCGCCTTTTTGCATTTCTGCCATTCCACGTTTTACACGTTCTGTCCCTGTTACATTTGTCATGTTACAAAAACCCCCCTAGGTGAATTGCTTTTCCCCGTTAAAGGCGAAAATTAAGAATACTCTTACATTCTACCACTAACTATCAGATGCTTGTCTACTACTTTTTCATAAAGTCGGTATGAAAAATAGGAATAAAAAAAAGCCCCTACAATGAGGAGCTTTTAAAACCAACCTTTTACTGTATCAACAGCACTATTCCATATACCACTAAAGAAAGAACCAATTCCGCGCATAGCACGAGTAAACCAGTTTGCTTCTTCTACTTCAGCTGTTGTTACAAGATCCACTTGCAACGACTTACCAGTTAAAAATCCAGGATCGTTTGTATCTTTTGGCGTAATTACCATTTGACCAAGCGCAGCTCCCTTTTTAATAGGTGCCTCTTGTCCCTTACTTGATTCTTTTAATTCTGTTTTATAAACATCTTTACTTCCTTTTGGTACTGGAAGTGAAATGGCTTGTTTCGTTTGAACTGCTACATCTTTGTCTTTCGCATTTTCTACTCGTACTGTTTCTTGTCCTTTTACTGAAGAACCTTTTTTATACATTTGTTTCATTTCAAAGTTAGCAAATCCATAATCATATAGCTTCTTTGTTTCATCAAAACGTGCTGTATGAGAACTTGTTTTAATCACTACAGAAATAAAACGCATACCGTTTCTTTCAACTGTACCAGTGAAGCAATCTCCCGCTTCTGGAGTTGAGCCTGTTTTTAGGCCATCTACGCCATCATATTCTTTAACTAAGCCCTTTAACATCCAGTTCCAGTTCGACATTGCAAACTTCTCTTTTTCTGGACGGAATTCTTTTTTCGGGATTTTTGCTGTATCTAACACTTTTGGATAATCTTTAATTAAATGTTGTGCTAAAGTTGCAACATCCTTTGCAGACATTTTATTTTCTTCATCCGCTGTTGTTCCTTCTGGATGCATTCCCTTTAAATCTTTATTCGTTAAACCTGTAGAATTGACAAATTTATAATTTTTCAACCCTAGTTCTTTCGATTTATCATTCATCATTTTTACGAAATCTACTTCTTTACCTGCAATTGCTTCTGCTAATGCAATCGTTGCACCATTTGCAGAGAAGATTGCCATTGCCTCGTATAACTCTTTTACTGTATAAGAGCCACCATTTTCTAATGCCACATTTGATAATGAAGCATCCTGTGAAACTTTATACGCATATTCAGAAACCTTAATTTTCTGATCCCACTTAAGCTTTCCTTTATCCACTGCTTCGTGAACTAAATACTCACTCATCATCTTCGTCATACTAGCAATGGATAATAATTCATCAGCATTCTTTTGATATACAATTTTTCCAGAATTCGCTTCAACTAAAATTGCCGCACCTGCTTCAATATTTAAAGCAGCTCCTGTTTCAGCTGATGCATTGCTATATGGTAACAACATACTACACGCTAGTGTAAGCATTGTTACTAGTGCAATGAATCTTTTGCAAAACATACCTTTCACTTTTGCTACCCCCAATATCTATGTACTCACATAACCGTTATTCTAACATAATCAAAAAAAAATAGACAGAGATATAAAATCTCCGTCTATTTATATATAAGACATTATAATGAGTAGTTTGGAGCCTCTTTTGTAATTTGTACATGATGAGGATGACTTTCAAGTAAACCAGCACCTGACATACGAACAAATTGTGCATTCTCACGTAAGAATTCTAAATCTTGTGCTCCGCAATATCCCATACCTGCACGTAATCCACCAACTAATTGATGAACTGTATCTGCTAAAGGTCCTTTATATGGTACTCGTCCTTCAATACCTTCTGGAACAAGTTTTTTATTTCCTTCTTGGAAATAACGATCTTTACTTCCTTTTTCCATCGCTCCGACAGAACCCATACCACGATATACTTTAAATTGGCGACCTTGATAAATTTCAGTTTCACCAGGACTTTCAGCAACACCAGCAAACATACTACCTAGCATAACAACATGTGCTCCTGCTGCTAAAGCTTTAACCATATCACCAGAGTACTTAATACCACCGTCAGCGATAACTGGGATACCGTGTTTACGAGCTTCTGTTGCACAATCATAAACCGCTGTTAATTGTGGTACACCAACCCCAGCTACAACACGTGTTGTACAGATAGAGCCTGGTCCAATACCAACTTTAACTACGTTTGCCCCTGCTTCAATTAATGCTCTTGTTGCTTCAGCAGTAGCAACATTTCCAGCGATAATATTTAATGATGGATACTTTGCACGAACTTCTTTTACTTTATCAATAACGCCTTGAGAATGTCCATGGGCTGTATCAAGTACGATTGCATCTACGCTAGCTTTTACTAATGCGTCAATGCGAGTCATAGCATCAGCCGTTACACCAACTGCTGCTCCAACTAATAAGCGCCCTTGCTTATCCTTCGCAGAATTTGGGAATTCAATTACTTTTTCAATATCTTTTATTGTAATAAGCCCTTGTAATACACCGTTGTTATCAACAAGAGGGAGTTTTTCAATTTTATACTTTTGTAGGATCTTTTCAGCCTCATCTAGCGTTGTACCAACTGGAGCTGTAATTAGCTGTTCTTTTGTCATTACGTCGGAAATTTTGATTGAGTAGTCTTGGATAAAACGCATATCACGGTTTGTAATAATACCAACTAATTTTCGCTCGTCTAAATTATTTACAACCGGTACACCTGAGATACGATATTTCCCCATAAGGTGCTCTGCATCATACACTTGATGTTCTGGAGTTAAAAAGAAAGGATCTGAAATAACACCACTTTCAGAACGTTTTACTTTATCAACCTGCTCGGCTTGTTGTTCAATAGACATATTTTTATGAATAATTCCTAAACCGCCTTGACGAGCCATTGCAATAGCCATATCCGCTTCTGTTACTGTATCCATTCCTGCACTAATTAACGGGATGTTTAACTGTAAGCTTTCAGATAAAACTGTTTTAACACTTACTTCTCTTGGTAGTACATCTGACTTTGCTGGTACAAGTAATACGTCATCAAAAGTCAAACCTTCTTTAACAAATTTAGATTCCCACATAATTGTTCCCCCCATGATACCAGAAATTATTATTAGTAGCTTATCAATTGGTTAAAATACTGTCAAGGACGTATATATATGTTAGAATTTTTAGACAATAAAAGGAGCGTAATATATGCATCAAACACATTGTACTTGGCAGCAATTAAGTTTCTTCTTTTCATCTCAAAATGTACAACGTTATCTTGCCCGTTGTTATGAAAAATCCTCCATACAAAATGCTGAAAAAAAAAGTTTTGAAAATTGTTATCCCTTTATTTATTACTTAGAACATGGGAAAAATTATTATGAATTATATAAGGTAGCTCCCTTTTCAATTCAGCCAATGTTATTGTTTTATGGAATGAGCCAACTTTTTAAAGCATGCTTATTAACTATTGATCCGAACTATCCTGAATCCACTACTGTTTTAGCTCATGGTGTTACGACTCGTAAGCGGAAAAAACAGGGATATCAATTTTTAGAAGATGAGGTAAAGGTACAAAAAAATGGATTATTTACTCATGTGGCAGAACAACTGTTTCACATGAAACACTTAGAATCAGAGAAGTTTAGCATGTTGGATTTAATGGGGAATATTCCTGAATTACAAAACTTATTTCGCTATAGTCAACGAGGTGCCACTTTGTATAAAATTGATTCAACAAATGCAAATGAACTTTCCTTTTCAGTCAATATACTAGATCGACTTCATATGACTTCAGAAAGATTTTCACGTTATATTGAATCAATTTGTAAGCACTTATCCGTGCAACATGTTACTGGGAAAACGAGCGCCTCCAATTTGCTTTTTACAGCTCCTATTCAATCGTGGAATCCTATATATAGTACGCCTTTATACTACGAATACCTCGCTGATACTTATTACTTACCACTTACAACTGACCCTAGAAATCCTAAACCCGTATTACCTGAACTTCTTGTTCACTATTTATTGCTCTACAATTTAAGTATGATTTCTAGATATGAAACAGATTGGTGGTATGATTTACTTGGAAGCTATGGCTCTGAAGATTACCCATTTATTTATCAATTTCTTACTATTTCGGCTCAAAAAATTCCTTACTACATTTCGAATTTTTTACTAGCAGAACCGAGCCTATTTCATGGGAAATAAAAAAAACACAAGTCAAAAGACTTGTGTTTTTAGTTGCTTGGCGACGTCCTACTCTCACAGGGACAAGGTCCCAACTACCATCGGCGCTAGAGAGCTTAACTTCCGTGTTCGGTATGGGAACGGGTGTGACCTCTCTGCCATCATCACCAAACTATTGAAGGCATATTCCTTCAAAACTAGATAACATTTGCTACATATTATATGGTTAAGTCCTCGATCTATTAGTATTCGTCAGCTCCACATGTCACCATGCTTCCACCTCGAACCTATCAACCTGATCATCTTTCAGGGATCTTACTAGCTTACGCTATGGGAAATCTCATCTTGAGGGGGGCTTCATGCTTAGATGCTTTCAGCACTTATCCCTTCCGCACATAGCTACCCAGCTATGCCCTTGGCAGAACAACTGGTACACCAGCGGTGCGTCCATCCCGGTCCTCTCGTACTAAGGACAGCTCCTCTCAAATTTCCTACGCCCACGACGGATAGGGACCGAACTGTCTCACGACGTTCTGAACCCAGCTCGCGTACCGCTTTAATGGGCGAACAGCCCAACCCTTGGGACCGACTACAGCCCCAGGATGCGATGAGCCGACATCGAGGTGCCAAACCTCCCCGTCGATGTGGACTCTTGGGGGAGATAAGCCTGTTATCCCCGGGGTAGCTTTTATCCGTTGAGCGATGGCCCTTCCATGCGGAACCACCGGATCACTAAGCCCGACTTTCGTCCCTGCTCGACTTGTAGGTCTCGCAGTCAAGCTCCCTTATGCCTTTGCACTCTACGAATGATTTCCAACCATTCTGAGGGAACCTTTGGGCGCCTCCGTTACACTTTAGGAGGCGACCGCCCCAGTCAAACTGCCCACCTGACACTGTCTCCCGGGTCGATAAGACCCGTAGGTTAGAATTTCAATACAGTCAGGGCGGTATCCCACCAGCGCCTCCACCGAAGCTAGCGCTCCGGTTTCAAAGGCTCCCGCCTATCCTGTACAAACTGTACCAAAATTCAATATCAGGCTACAGTAAAGCTCCACGGGGTCTTTCCGTCCTGTCGCGGGTAACCTGCATCTTCACAGGTACTATAATTTCACCGAGTCTCTGGTTGAGACAGTGCCCAAATCGTTACACCTTTCGTGCGGGTCGGAACTTACCCGACAAGGAATTTCGCTACCTTAGGACCGTTATAGTTACGGCCGCCGTTTACTGGGGCTTCAGTTCAGAGCTTCGCTTACGCTAACCCCTCTCCTTAACCTTCCAGCACCGGGCAGGTGTCACCCCCTATACTTCGCCTTACGGCTTCGCAGAGAGCTGTGTTTTTGCTAAACAGTCGCTTGGGCCTATTCA
>NZ_CP033795.1:3952500-4552500 GCF_003812125.1 Bacillus sp. FDAARGOS_527 | reverse complement strand
TAATTCTTCACGAATAATCTCAAGAACCTTTTCTTCATCTGCTAAGATTGCTTTTAATTCAGCGATTAACTTCATTAAGTCCTGATATTCTTGTTCAATCTTTTCGCGTTCTAAACCTGTTAAACGTTGCAAACGCATATCTAAAATAGCTTGCGCTTGTTTTTCACTTAAGCCGAAACGTTCCATTAAACCTTGCTTTGCAATTTCAGCTGTTTTCGAACTACGAATTAATGTAATAACTTCATCCAGATGGTCTAAGGCAATTCGTAATCCTTCTAAAATATGAGCACGCGCTTCTGCTTTTTCTAGTTCATAAGCTGTACGTCTACGAATTACTACCTTTTGATGTTCCAAGTAATGATATAAATTTTGTTTTAAGTTCAGCACTTGTGGCTCTCCATTTACAAGAGACAGCATGTTAATACCGAAACTTGTTTGAAGTGCTGTATGTTTATATAAGTTATTTAATAATACATTAGCATTGGCATCACGACGTACTTCCATAACAATACGCATACCATTTCGATCTGATTCATCACGTAAATCTGTAATACCTTCAATTTTCTTATCGCGAACTAATTCTGCAATTTTTTCAATTAATCGCGCCTTATTTACTTGATAAGGTAGTTCCGTTACGATAATAGATTGTTTGCCATTTGACTTCTCTTCAATTTCAACTTTAGCACGAAGTATAATAGAACCGCGTCCTGTTTCATACGCTCTACGAATACCACTTCTTCCTAAAATTAAACCTGCCGTCGGGAAATCTGGTCCTGGAATGCACTCCATTAATTCTGCAATAGTAATATCAGGATTATGACTTAATGCCAATACCCCATCAATTACTTCGCCAAGTTGATGCGGCGGAATATTCGTTGCCATACCAACTGCAATACCTGTCGTACCATTTACTAGTAAGTTAGGAAAACGCGCTGGTAATACAATTGGCTCTCTTTCAGAACCATCATAGTTATCTTGATAATCAATCGTATTTTTTGAAATATCACGTATTAATTCCATAGAAATCTTAGACATTCTTGCTTCTGTATAACGCATTGCTGCCGCTGAATCTCCATCGACAGATCCAAAGTTACCATGCCCATCAACAAGCATATAACGTTGACTGAAATCTTGCGCCATACGTACCATCGTTTCATAAACAGCTGAATCACCATGAGGGTGATACTTACCGATTACTTCACCAACAATACGTGCTGATTTCTTATACGCTTTATCAGCCGTAATTCCTAAATCATTCATCGCATATAAAACCCTACGATGCACAGGTTTTAATCCATCACGAACATCTGGTAATGCACGAGATACGATAACACTCATTGCGTAATCTAAAAATGAGGTACGCATTTCATGACTAATATTAATTTCTCGAATTCGTGCTTGTTGTTGATTGTCTGACATCAACGAGCACCTCCTCTTACATTTCCGTTACACATACATTGATTTATATGTAGAAGACAGGAATACTCAGATTCCTGTCATTACTCATTTAAATATCAAGGTTTTTCACGTATTTTGCATTTTCTTGGATAAAGTTACGACGTGGCTCTACTTTATCCCCCATTAAAATTTCAAATGTTTCATCTGCTTCAATTGCATCTTGAAGGGAAACTTGAAGTAATGAACGCACTTCTGGGTCCATTGTCGTTTCCCAAAGCTGGGTTGGGTTCATTTCTCCTAAACCTTTGTAACGTTGGATACCAGGTTTAGGTTGAGCTGGTAATTCAGCTAAAATCTTTTCAAGCTCTTTCTCATTATAAGCATATTGAATTTTTTTACCTTGTTGTACTTTAAACAACGGTGGCTGTGCAATATAGATATAACCATGTTCAATAATTTGACGCATATAACGATAGAAGAACGTTAATAATAGGGTACGAATATGCGCACCATCTACGTCGGCATCCGTCATAATAATAACTTTATGATAACGAGCTTTCTCGATATCAAAATCGCCGCCAATGTTCGTACCAATTGCAGTAATAATTGTACGCACTTCATCGTTAGATAAAATTTTATCCAATCTTGCTTTTTCAACGTTAATAATTTTACCTTTTAGCGGTAAAATCGCTTGGAAGTGACGATCACGCCCTTGTTTTGCTGATCCACCGGCAGAGTCACCCTCTACAATGTAAATTTCACTAATTGCTGGATCTTTCGAAGAGCAATCTGCTAATTTACCAGGTAAACTTGAAACTTCTAATGCGCTCTTGCGGCGTGTCAATTCACGTGCTTTTTTCGCTGCAACACGTGCACGTGCTGCCATCGTACCTTTTTCTACGATTTTTCGTGCAACATTCGGGTTTTCTAGTAAGAACTTTTCAAATGCCTCTGAAAACACAGACTCTGTAATCGTTCTTGCTTCACTATTCCCAAGTTTCGTCTTCGTTTGTCCTTCAAATTGTGGGTTTGGATGTTTAATTGATACAATTGCAGTTAAACCTTCACGAACATCCTCACCCGTTAAGTTACTGTCTGCATCTTTTAAAATACTATTTTTACGTCCATAATCGTTAATCACACGAGTTAAAGCTGTTTTAAACCCTACTTCATGTGTTCCACCTTCATACGTATGAATGTTATTCGTAAATGAGTAAATATTATTTGTATATCCTTCGTTATACTGTAAGGAAACCTCAACTTGAATACCATCTTTTGATCCTTCTACATATACAGGTTCTTCATGGATTGGTTGTTTTGAGCGATTTAAATGCTCGACGTATGATTTAATTCCACCTTCATAATGGAATTCTTTCTTTTGCTTATGTTCACGTTTATCTTCAATTGTTAATTTAATATTACGATTTAAAAATGCTAATTCACGCATACGAGTTGCGAGCGTATCAAATTCGTATACTGTTGTTTCCTGAAAAATTTCTGGATCTGGTTTAAATCGAGTTATCGTTCCTGTTTGATCTGTGTCACCAATGACTTTTAAATCCGCAACTGGAATACCTCTTTCGTATTTTTGATAATGGATTTTACCTTCACGATGTACAAATACCTCTAGTTCTGTTGATAGGGCATTTACTACAGATGCCCCAACACCATGCAAACCACCAGAAACTTTATAACCGCCGCCGCCAAACTTACCACCAGCATGAAGAACGGTCATAATAACCTCTACAGCAGGACGTCCCATTTTTTCTTGTATACCAACTGGAATACCACGTCCATTATCCGTTACACGAATACTATTATCTTCTTCGATACTAACGTTAATTTCATCACAGTACCCTGCAAGTGCTTCATCAATACTATTATCGACGATTTCCCACACAAGATGGTGAAGTCCTTTTCCGCTTGTAGATCCAATATACATACCAGGGCGTTTTCGAACTGCTTCTAGCCCTTCAAGTACCTGTATTTGACTTTCATCATATGAATTTTCTTGCATTTGCTTTTGTTCCATTGACACAAAGATCACCTACTTTTCCATTTAAACAGGGATTACGCCCTATCTATTTCACAATCTACCGTGCCGTTCGTTACATGAATTGTTTTCGCTTCTTTTAATGTTTCGTGTTCAATTCCGTCGACACTCGTCGTTGTCACAAATGTTTGCACTTTTCCTTGAATTGTATTTAACAGATGCGATTGACGATAATCATCTAATTCTGATAATACATCATCCAATAGAAGAATCGGATATTCTTTAACTTCTGAGTAAATCAATTCAATTTCAGCTAATTTTAGGGACAGTGCGGTCGTTCGTTGTTGTCCTTGCGAACCAAAGACTTGAACATTTTTACTATTAACGAAGAATTGTAAATCATCACGATGAGGACCAATTAAAGTCGTACCACGGAAAATTTCACGTTGTTTCACGGATTGAAAACTTTCATAGTATACTTCTTTTATTTTCGACAAATCCATTGATTCTGATACATCTACACTCGGTTTATAGACAATTTCTAATTCTTCTAACCCACGGCTTATACCACGATGAATTGGAGCTGCCCATTCTTGTAGTAAATGCAAAAATTCAAAGCGTTTTTGCAAAATTTTTGTACCATGCTCAATAAGTTGAAGTGTAAATACATCCAACATCGTTTCCTCATTCTTACTATTCCCTTGCATCTTTTTTAGCAAGTGATTTCGTTGTGTGAGCACCTTTTGATATTGACTCAATTCATACAAATAGACCGGAGCTATTTGGCCTAATTCCATATCTAAAAAGCGTCTTCTTACTTGAGGGCTTCCTTTTACAAGATTTAAATCTTCTGGGGCAAACATGACAACATTCATCACGCCAATATATTGACTCAATTTTTGTTGTTCAAGTTGATTTAATTTTGCCTTTTTACCTTTTTTCGAGATATTTAATTCCAAAGACAAAGAACTATTTCTCTTTTGTAGCTTTCCTTTAATTTGACCGAAATCTTCATCCCAACGGATAAGCTCGCGATCATTAGAGGTTCTATGAGATTTCGCCATCGCTAAAACATAAATAGCTTCCATCAAATTCGTTTTCCCTTGCGCATTCTCGCCGATAATTACATTTACCTTATCTTCAAAGGAAAGCTCTAACTTTTCATAATTGCGATAGTTTTTTAATTGTATTTCTGAAATAAACAAAGGGCTCCCCCTTTATGACTGAACTTGGAAACTTCCGCTTCCTGGAATTTCAATAATATCGTTCGCATATAGTTTGCGACCTCTTCTATTTTCAAGTTCTTGATTCACGTACACTTCATATTCTTGTAAAAACCATTTTACAGCGCCACCTGTATCAATTACATCGGCTAACTTTAAAAATTGCCCTAGTGTAATATACTCTGTTGAAATTTTAATACGTTTCATAAAATCGCTCACTTTCTGAAAGTGTTCATTCTTTCATTGTACTAAATAAACTAGCATTAGGAAAGTAATACCCAAAAATCAAATAAGGGCTACTAGCATCTGAAAACTAGCAACCCTTATTTCTTACTTAGTAAGTACGAACCGGTAAAATTAATTGAATAATGGATTCATCATTTACTGTACGAATTAAGAATGGTCTCATTGCTCCAGTAAAGCTAATCTTAATTTCAGTACTATCTAATGCTTTTAGTGCATCCATCATATATTTTGCACTAAAAGATATTTTTAACTCTTCTCCATCTACTTTTTCACATTGAACTTCTTCTACTACTTTTCCGATTTCTGGTGAATTCGAGGAAATTTCTAGCATTGCCTGCTCTAAAGTTGATAATTTTACAACATTATTACGACCATCTCTTGCTAAAAGAGATGCACGATCAATTGCTTGTAAAAATTCTTTTGTATTTACAAAAATATCTGTTTTGCTCTCCGCTGGAATTAAGCGAGTTGTATCAGGGTAATTTCCTTCTAACAATCTTGAGAAGAATAATAAATGTTTTGTACGGAATAATACTTGATACTCCGTAATAACGATATCTACCATTTCTTCAGACTCATCTAGAATTTTGCTTAATTCATTTAAACTTTTTCCTGGAATAACAACATTTGCTTGGAACTCATCTGCAATGCCTTCGATTTTTGCTTTTCGAAGAGCTAGTCTGTGACTATCTGTAGCAATGCCAGTTAATTCGCTGTTATATACCTTCCAGTTTACACCTGTCAAGATTGGTCTTGTTTCAGAAGTGGAAACTGCAAATACAGTTTGTCTAATCATATGTTTAAGTAAATCCGTTGGAATCTTAAAAACATGATGTTCTTCAATTTGTGGTAACAATGGATATTCTGCAGAATCTAAACCATTTAAATTAAACTCTGATTTTCCAGAAGTTATTTTTGTCATCAAATGATTTTCCACAGAAATTTCTACAGTTTCTTTAGGCAACTTCTTTACAATTTCACTAAAATATTTAGCCTGTAAAACAATACTTCCTGATTGATTCACTTCTACGATTTCTTTTCCATTCTCTTCAACTGGAATGAAAGATTCAATTGAAATATCAGCATCGCTTCCTGTTAATGTAACTCCTTCTTCCGTAGCGACAACTTTAATCCCCGTAAGAATCGGAATTGTTGTACGAGAAGAAACAGCCTTCATTACATCTTGTACACTTCTTACAAGATAGTCTTTTTGTATTGTAAAACGCATAAAGAAAAACCTCCGGTAAGTATAAGATTTTATTTAATTAATAAAGATAAAAAATAGTAGTAATAGTAATAGGGCTTGTGGATATGTGGATAACCCTGTTAAAGGATGTAAAAACAGTCTATCTACATGTGGATAGACTGTGCGTAAAACAAGGAAAGTTATTCACACTATTCAGCTACTACTTTAAAATATCGTTAATTTCTTCAACTTGCTTTTGTAATTGCGTATCCGTCTTAAGTAGCTTAGAAATTTTTTCATGAGCATGGATAACTGTTGTATGATCACGTCCACCGAATTCTTCACCTATTTTAGGTAAGGAGGAGTCTGTCAGTTCACGTGATAAATACATTGCAATTTGGCGAGGGAAGGCAACTGATTTCGTTCGCTTTTTCGCCTTGAAATCTTCCAATTTTACTTGATAAACATCTCCTACAGCTTTTTGAATATCATAAATGGAGATAATTTTTGGTTTAGAATTTGGAATAATATCTTTAAGTGCTTCGGCTGCTAAATCAGCATTAATATCTTTGTTAATTAAAGATGAATAAGCTACAACTCGGATGAGTGCACCTTCTAGTTCACGAATATTTGAATCGATTTGATTTGCAATATAAAGCATGACCTCATTTGGTATATCAAGTCCTTCAGCCTTTGCCTTTTTGCGCAAAATTGCAATACGCGTTTCTAAATCTGGTGGCGTAATATCCGTAATGAGTCCCCATTCAAAGCGAGAACGAAGACGATCTTCTAAAGTTGGAATTTCTTTTGGTGGCCGATCACTGGAAATTACAATTTGTTTACTTTCTTCGTGTAATGCATTGAATGTATGGAAAAACTCTTCTTGAGTTTGTTCTTTTCCCGCTAAAAATTGAATATCATCTATCAATAAAACATCCACATTGCGGTATTTATTACGAAAATCGACAGCTTTATTATCACGAATAGAATTAATGAATTCATTTGTAAATTTTTCTGATGATAAATATACAACTTTGGCATTTGGGTTATGTTCAATTACATAATGACCAATTGCATGCATTAAATGGGTCTTTCCAAGTCCAACTCCCCCATAAATAAAGAGGGGATTATATGCTTTAGCTGGCGCTTCGGCTACGGCCAATGAAGCAGCGTGAGCAAAACGGTTACCAGAGCCAATAACAAACGTATCAAACGTATATTTTGGATTTAGCATACTCTGTGGTAAATGATTAGAATCATCTTGTGCTGAATTCGGTTTAGAAGGAGGAAGATCAATCTCCTCTTCAGCTTGACTTTGGGGAATAATAAAGCGAATAGCTAATTTTGCCCCTGTTAAATCATAAAGTGTTTCTGAAATTAGCTCTGAATAATGAGATTCTAGCCAATCGCGGGCGAATTCATTTGGAGCCGTAATTGTTAATACATCTTTTTTTAAATTATGTGCGGTCGTTGATTTTAACCATGTTTCATAACTTGGTTTACTGACCTTTTTTTCTAGTTCTTTTAAGGCGCTGTTCCATAAATCAGAGATGTTTTCCAAAGGTGTCCCTCCTTTACTAAGATGGTAAAAGAATAAGGTTGCGCAACAAATGTACAACCTAAATAAATATAAAATGTATATTTATACGAAACGTATTTTAAAACCTAAAAACGTCGTTTGTATATGAGATAGGGTTTTCGACAAAAAAAGCAAATGTGGATAATCATTTACCCACATGTGATTAAAACTGTCCACATGTTATACACAAATTGTGGATAAGATAATGATGTGGAAAACTTATTCAAAGTGAAAACACAACTATAATATCAAAAAAAAGTAGCTATAGCAATGAAATTAAGAAAGTTATCCACAAAATCAATACCTTGTGGAATAAACTTGTCCACAACACGATATACTGTGTAAAAGTACGAAAAGAGTTTGTGGATATAAAAAACAGAAAAAAACATTTATCCACAAGGAAATATAGCGTCTGTGAAAAAGTATGTGAATAGGTTCAAAATGAATATTTGATGAAAATTTCTAGAACCATTGACATTTTCCTAGTTGATTAACTATAATTTATAAGACTGTCTTTAACAGATATTCCTCAGGGAGGTGTCATATAATGAAAAGAACTTACCAACCAAATAAACGTAAGCGCAGCAAAGTACATGGTTTCCGCAGCCGTATGAGCACAGCGAACGGACGTAAAGTGCTAGCAGCTCGTCGTCGTAAAGGAAGAAAAGTATTATCTGCGTAGACCACTGATCGTTCAGTGGTCTTTTTTTCTAATAATAGTGAATTTCCGCTGATGAACTACAGGAGTGTCAATTGATATGAAGAAAAAACATCGTATAAAAAAGAATGATGAATTCCAGACGGTTTTTCAAAAAGGAAAATCGACTGCGAATCGTCAATTTGTTGTGTATCAACTAGATAAAGAAGAGCAGCCAAACTTTCGTATTGGCCTTTCTGTCAGCAAGAAAATAGGAAATGCAGTAGTGCGTAACCGAATTAAACGTATGATTCGCCAGTCGATCACAGAATTAAAAGATGAGATAGATTCTGGAAAAGATTTTGTTATAATAGCAAGGAAGCCTTGTGCAGAGATGACATATGAAGAATTGAAGAAAAGCTTAATTCATGTCTTTAAACGCTCTGGTATGAAAAGAATAAAAAAGTAGCGTAAGGAAATGAATTACACTATATACATACCGATACAAGGAGGAGTAGGCTTTGAAAAAGAAATTAGGTTTACTAGCCATGGTTGTTGCATTAATGGCGATTACTGCTGGCTGTAGTGAAGTAAATCAGCCAATTACACCAAAAAGCACTGGAATTTGGAATGAATACTTCGTATACCCGCTTTCTCAGTTAATTACGTATTTTGCCAACTTATTTGGTAGTAATTACGGTTTAGCGATTGTTGTTACAACTCTTATTATTCGTTTTGCATTATTACCATTAATGATTAAACAAACGAAGAGTACGAAAGCAATGCAAGCGTTACAACCAGAAATGGTGAAGTTAAAAGAGAAATATAGTTCTAAAGATCAAGCAACGCAGCAAAAACTACAACAAGAAATGATGCAGTTGTATCAAAAAAATGGTGTAAATCCATTAGCAGGATGTTTACCAATCTTTGTTCAGATGCCTATTTTATTCGCGTTTTACCATGCGATTATGAGAACATCAGAAATTAGTAAGCATACATTCTTATGGTTCGACTTAGGACAAGCAGATCCGTTATATATTTTACCGGTTGTTGCAGCAATTACGACATTTATTCAGCAAAAACTTGCTATGGCAGGAACTGCTGGTCAAAATCCGCAAATGGCAATGATGATTTGGTTAATGCCAATCATGATTTTAATCTTTGCAATTAACTTCCCAGCTGCATTATCACTTTACTGGGTTGTTGGTAATATCTTT
The DNA here is from genome assembly GCF_003812125.1 of Bacillus sp. FDAARGOS_527. Lineage (NCBI taxonomy): Bacteria > Bacillati > Bacillota > Bacilli > Caryophanales > Bacillaceae > Bacillus > Bacillus sp. FDAARGOS_527. Next base: position 4,543,021 of record NZ_CP033795.1, on the reverse strand, counting down.
GGTATCGCTCAAATGTACTTGATCAAAGGGCCGGAAATTAAGGCTAGTAAGGCAGGAGGATCAAGCAAGTGAGTATAATTACTGCTAAAGGACAAACAGTCGAGCTGGCAGTACAGGATGCTTTAAGGCAATTAAATGTTTCAAAAGACCGAGTAGATATAAATATTATCGATGAGGGTAAGAGAGGGTTCTTAGGTTTATTTGGGAACCGACCTGCAGTAGTAGAAGTTGTATTGAAGAAAGATCCAATTCAAGAATGTGAAGAATATTTAAAAAATGTTATTCACGATATGGGTGTGGAAGCTGAGATTAGTAAAATTGTAAAAGGACGAGAAGTTGAATTTACAATTTACGGCGAAAATGTAGGTGTTTTGATTGGAAAAAGAGGGAACACCTTGAATTCTTTACAGTATTTAACAAAACTTGTGGCGAATCGTAATACGAAGCAGTACATTGGTATCACATTAGATGCTGAAAATTATCGTAGTAAAAGAAAAGCTACGTTAGAAGCACTTTCTTATCGATTAGCCAAACAAGTAGTAAGTACGAAAAAAAGAGTTGTATTGGAGCCTATGCCATCTTTTGAACGAAAGATTATCCACCAAGCATTATCTAATCATCAAAATATCATTACAACTTCTGAAGGGAAAGAACCACATCGACATGTTGTAATATCTTCCAAGTGACCGGTTACTCAATTGAGTGCCGGTTTTTTTTGAGGGGAAAATAGGTGTGGATAACTAAAAACACTAAACTTATCCACTGTGAATAAGTTTAGTGTTTTTTACATGAGGACATAATAAAATGAGTTATTATTCTTTTGTAGATAGGTTCGTTATGGTATTCTAATAATTTAGTGAAGAAAATAATCATGTTGAAATAGAGATAAATAAGCAAGTGAGGTGAAAGGACATGGAATTTGATACAATTGCCGCGATTTCCACAGCGCTTGGAGAGGGTGCAATTGCCATTGTTCGAGTAAGTGGGGATGATGCGGTTGAAAAAGTTAATCGTATTTTTAAAGGGAAGGATTTAACAGAGGTTCCTTCTCATACAATTCATTATGGTCATATTGTTGATTTAGATACAAATCAGGTTATTGAAGAAGTAATGGTGTCCATTATGCGTGCACCAAGGACTTTTACACGTGAAAATATAGTAGAAATTAACTGTCACGGTGGACTTGTTTCGGTAAACAAAGTATTACAGCTTATTTTAGCGCAAGGGGTAAGATTAGCGGAGCCTGGTGAATTTACAAAACGTGCTTTTTTAAATGGCCGTATTGATTTATCACAAGCAGAAGCTGTTATGGACTTAATCCGTGCAAAAACAGATCGTGCAATGAACGTAGCGATTAATCAAATGGAGGGACGATTATCTAAATTAATCGGCCGTCTGCGCCAGGATATATTAGAAACATTAGCTCATGTTGAGGTAAACATAGATTACCCGGAATATGATGATGTGGAAGAAATGACACATAATATTTTAATTGAGAAAGCTACACATGTTCGTGCTGAAATTGCAAAAATATTAGAAACATCAAAGCAAGGAAAGATTTTACGTGAAGGTATTGCTACTGCAATCATCGGTAGACCTAATGTTGGGAAATCATCGCTATTAAATAGTCTCGTTCAGGAGAAAAAGGCAATTGTAACTGATATTGCAGGAACAACTCGTGATGTTATTGAAGAGTACGTTAATGTGCGTGGTGTACCACTTAAACTTATAGATACGGCCGGAATTCGTGAAACAGAAGATGTTGTTGAACGAATTGGTGTAGAGCGTTCAAAAGAAATGATGAGTCAAGCTGATTTAGTGTTAGTTGTCGTTAATTATAGCGAAGCTTTAACGAATGAGGATGAAGATCTATTCCGTGCCGTACAAGGAAAAGATTTCATTGTTATTGTAAATAAGACAGATTTACCGCAAGCAATTGATATGGAACGTGTTATAGAATTAGCAGCGGGGAATCGTGTTATTACAACGTCGTTAATTGAGGAACAGGGAATAGATGAGCTTGAAACGGCAATCGCTGATTTATTCTTTGAAGGAACAATTGATTCTGCAGATGTAACATATGTTTCTAACGCGAGACATATTGGATTATTAACACAAGCAGGAAAAACAATTGGAGATGTAATTGAGGCGATAGAAAATGGTGTTCCAATTGATATGGTGCAGATTGATTTAACAAGAACGTGGGAAATACTTGGTGAAATTACTGGTGACACCGTTCATGAGAGCTTAATTGACCAGTTGTTCTCTCAATTTTGTTTAGGAAAATAATATAGTGATGTTTCAGAAAGATAGAGATTATTAGGAGGAATAAACAATGGGATACAATGCCGGTTCATACGATGTCATAGTAATCGGTGCAGGTCATGCAGGATGTGAAGCTGGTCTTGCGGCAGCACGAATGGGCTCCAAAACATTAATGTTAACAATTAACTTAGATATGGTAGCATTTATGCCATGTAACCCTTCTGTTGGTGGACCAGCAAAAGGGATTGTTGTTCGTGAAATTGATGCATTAGGCGGAGAAATGGGACGCAACATTGATAAAACGCATATTCAAATGCGTATGTTAAATACAGGTAAAGGGCCAGCTGTACGTGCACTTCGAGCACAAGCAGATAAGTTCTCTTACCAGCATGAATTAAAGAAAACAATTGAAGAAACACCAAACTTAACGTTGTTCCAAGGAATGGTAGAGCGTTTGATCGTTGAAGATGGCGAATGTAAAGGGGTAATTACGCAAGCTGGTGCTGAATATACAGCAAAAACAGTCGTAATTACGACTGGTACGTTTTTACGTGGTGAGATTATTATGGGAGATTTAAAATATTCGAGTGGTCCAAATAATCAACAACCATCTATTACGTTATCAGAACATTTAGAGGAGCTTGGATTTGATCTTGTTAGATTTAAAACAGGTACACCTCCGCGCGTAAATAGTAATACGATTGATTACAGTAAAACAGAAATTCAGCCAGGTGACGATAAGCCACGCGCTTTCTCTTTTGAAACGACAAAGTTTATTATGGATCAAATTCCATGTTGGTTAACGTATACAAGTACGGAAACACATCGTTTAATAGATGAAAACCTACATCGCTCAGCTATGTATTCTGGTATGATTAAGGGAACAGGTCCTAGATATTGTCCTTCAATTGAAGACAAAGTAGTAAGGTTTAATGATAAACCACGTCATCAAATTTTCTTAGAGCCAGAGGGACGTAACACACAAGAAGTTTACGTACAAGGTTTATCCACAAGCTTACCAGAAGACGTACAGCGTGATATGCTTAGAACAATCCCTGGTCTAGAAAATGTTGAAATGATGCGTACAGGTTATGCAATTGAATATGATGCAATTGTGCCAACGCAACTATGGCCAACACTTGAAACGAAAAAAATTAAAAATTTATATACAGCAGGACAAATTAACGGAACTTCTGGTTACGAAGAGGCGGCAGGACAAGGGCTTATGGCCGGAATTAATGCAGCATGTCGTTCTTTAGGTAAAAAAGAAGTTATTTTAGGTCGTGAGGATGCTTATATTGGTGTCTTAATTGATGATCTTGTAACGAAAGGGACGAATGAACCATATCGTTTATTAACGTCTCGTGCAGAGTATCGTCTATTATTACGCCATGATAATGCGGATCTTCGTTTAACTGAAATTGGTCATGAAATTGGATTAATTAAAGAAGAACGCTATGAGCGATTTACAAATAAAAAATTACAAATTGAACAGGAAAAGGAACGTTTAAGTAGCATTATTATTAAACCACGTCCTGAAGTTCAAGAATTAATTCGCAATATTGGTGGAAGTGAATTGAAAGATGGAATACGTGCAAGTGACTTATTACGTCGTCCAGAGATGACATATGAGCATATCCATCTTTTAGTACCAAGTGAAGTAGAATTAAGTGATGAAGTTACAGAACAAGTTGAAATTCAGATTAAGTACGAAGGATATATCGAAAAATCTTTACAGCAAGTAGAGCGTATGAAGAAGATGGAAAGTAAAAAAATTCCTGTCGATATTGATTATGATGCGATTTCTAGCCTTGCATCAGAAGCTAGACAGAAATTGAAAGATGTTCGTCCACTTTCAGTGGGGCAGGCTTCACGTATATCGGGCGTAAATCCAGCAGACATTTCCATTTTACTTGTGTATATTGAACAAGGAAAAATTGCGCGAGTATCGAACCAATAAATAGTAAGGAGATATTGTTAGATGAACATAGAACAATTTCAATCTATGCTAGAAGAGAAGGGTATCACCCTCTCTTCTAGACAGTTAGAGCAGTTCGAAATCTACTTCGAAACATTAGTAGAATGGAATGAAAAAATGAATTTAACAGCTATTACGGAAAAAGAGGAAGTATATTTAAAACACTTTTTTGATTCCATTACAGCTGCTTTTTATTACGATTTTTCAAAACCATTCTCAATTTGTGATGTTGGCGCAGGAGCTGGATTCCCAAGTATTCCTTTAAAAATCTGTTTCCCGCATTTAAAAGTGACGATTGTAGACTCATTGCAAAAACGTATTAATTTCTTAAATCATTTAGCACAAAAGTTGGAATTGAGTGACGTCGCGTTTTGTCATGATCGTGCTGAAACATTTGGAAAAAAAGAAGGTGTACGTGAAGCGTACGACATTGTAATGGCACGTGCAGTCGCACGTCTTTCAGTATTAAGTGAGCTGTGTTTACCACTTGTAAAAGTTGGGGGAACATTCATTGCAATGAAAGGTGCTGCAGCAAATGAAGAAATTGAAAATGGCAAGTATGCTTTAGAGGTGCTAGGCGGGGATTTAAAAGAAATGTCTACGTTCCAATTACCATTTGAAGAAAGTGAACGTAATATTTTATTAATCGAGAAAAAGCGCAAGACACCAAAGAAATATCCACGCAAACCGGGAACACCCAATAAATTACCTATTGAAAAATAAATCTTATTAGACGTAAGATTAAATTATATAAATGAAAACGTAAATGTTTCATAGGAAACATTTTATGGAGAATAGTCAATAGGCCTAAAGGTGGTGGAATATGTATGAAAAATACGTTTTCTCGTTTATTTGGCTTTGGAGATAAAGAGAGCGAATTCGAATTACAAGACGAAAGCCATGAAGAAATAGATAAAAAGGTATATGAAGAAATACAAGAAATTCCGATAGTAAATATTACCCCTAACCGTTATCAACCACGAACAGTTTTTGATGACGCGCGTATTGAGGAACTAGCATTAACGATTCGTACACACGGACTTATTCAGCCAATTGTTGTGAGGCAATATGAGGATGAGAAGTACGAGATTATTGCTGGAGAAAGGCGTTTCCGTGCAGCAACAAAGTTAGGGTGGGAAAAGGTTCCTGCAATTATAAAAAACTTAAATGATACAGAAACAGCTTCTGTGGCTTTAATTGAAAACTTGCAACGTGAGGAACTAACAGCAATCGAGGAAGCTGTGGCATATCAAAAGCTAATTGAGTTACATAATTTAACGCAAGAAGCATTGGCGCAAAGACTCGGAAAAGGACAATCCACAATCGCAAATAAGTTGCGATTGTTAAAGTTGCCTGAAGAAATAAAAAATGCGTTATTAGAAAAAAGTATTACAGAACGCCATGCTCGTGCGCTCATCCCTTTAAAGAATGAGGAATTACAACTGAAGGTTTTACAGGAAATTGTGGAGAAACAACTGAATGTAAAGCAAACAGAGGAACGAATTGCGAAATTACTAGAGGAAGCAAAACCGAAGCGTAAGGCAAAGCAAAAAGCAGTAAGTCGAGATACGAGAATTGCCATGAATACAATTAGGCAGTCATTACAAATGGTTGCTGACAGTGGTTTAAATGTTAATTCTGAGGAAGAAGAGTTTGACGAGTACTATCAAATTACAATTCAAATTCCGAAGAAAAAATAATAATGGCGTGTTAGAGACCTGATCCTATTGGATAGGTCTCTTTTACTATATTTTCTTGTTAGATGAAGAAGGAGTTTACAAATAAATTTTGAAGTTTAATAAGGACGTAAAAGAAAAACTTTTATTTCATGTTACAATAAACGTAATTGTTACTAGAATAAGATAGAAAGGTTGAAAGTAGGTGACATCATGGGAAAAATCATTGCTATAGCCAATCAAAAGGGTGGCGTTGGAAAAACAACAACATCTGTTAATTTAGGGGCTGGATTGGCACAAGTAGGTAAAAAGGTCCTTCTTGTAGATATTGATGCTCAAGGAAATGCAACGACGGGTGTGGGAATTGAAAAATCCGAATTAGATCAATGTATTTACAATGTTCTTGTGGAAGATGCAGATGTTCAAGGGGTTATACAGAAAACCGCAACTGAAAACTTAGATGTTCTACCCGCTACAATTCAATTAGCAGGTGCTGAAATTGAATTGGTACCGACTATTTCCCGGGAAGTACGTTTGCAAAGGGCATTACAGCCAGTTCGTGATGAATATGATTATATTATTATCGACTGTCCCCCGTCCTTAGGGTTATTAACGATTAATGCATTAACTGCAGCAGATTCTGTTATTATTCCTGTTCAATGCGAATATTACGCACTAGAAGGGTTAAGTCAGCTATTAAATACAGTTCGACTTGTGCAAAAGCACTTAAATAAAAATCTAGCAATTCAAGGCGTATTGCTAACAATGTTAGATGCCCGTACAAATTTAGGGATTCAGGTTATAGATGAAGTGAAAAAATACTTTAGAGATAAAGTATACCGTTCGATTATCCCTCGTAATGTTCGTTTGAGTGAAGCACCAAGTCATGGGAAACCAATTATGCAGTATGACGCTAAATCAAGAGGGGCAGAAGTATATATAGATTTAGCAGAGGAAGTGATTGCAGGTGGCTAAAGGGTTAGGAAGAGGAATCAATGTATTTTTTCCTGATTTAGATGTGAAAGAAGAAGAGACAATTCAGGAGATTACGATAACTGAATTAAGGCCGAATCCATATCAACCACGTAAACACTTTAATAAAGAGGCGATTCAGGAATTATCGGCCTCTATTAAAGAGCACGGCATATTACAACCGTTAATTGCTAGAAAGAGTATTAAAGGATATGAAATTGTTGCAGGTGAAAGAAGATATCGTGCTGCTAAAGAGGCGGGACTCGAAAAAGTACCTGCCGTTGTAAGGCAATTAAACGAGCAGCAAATGATGGAGTTTGCATTGCTTGAAAACTTACAACGAGAAGATTTAAATCCAATGGAAGAAGCAATGGCATATCAAATGTTAATGAATGAGCTAAATGTGACGCAAGAACAATTAGCAAAACGTCTTGGTAAGAGTAGACCTTACATTGCAAACTATACGCGGTTATTGAGCCTCCCTTCTTTTGTTCAAGATATGATTGCAAATGGTCAACTTTCAATGGCTCATGGGAGAACCTTGCTTACGATAAAAGATGAAGAACAATTGAAAGCTTTATTGAAACGAATTGAAAAAGAAGGATTAAATGTTCGGCAATTAGAGAAAATTGTTCAGGAGATCAATCAACGCGTTTCACGTGAAACAAAACAAGTGAAAAAAGAGAGAAACATATTTTTCATAGAGCGCGAAACGTTCTTAAGAGAAAAGTTTGGCACAGATGTGAAAATTAAAGAAACGAAAAAAGAAAAAGGTAAAATCGAAATTGAGTTTTTTAATAAAGAAGATTTAAATCGTATTTTAGAATTATTAGCGCAGAAAAACTAAAAAGCAAACCATCTTATTATTTATAGATGGTTTGCTTTTTTTAATGCACATATTTTTTGATCCGTTTCTTTTATGCTCTGTGCGATTACGTCAGCCATTTTCATGACTAAACTTAATCTTGTATTTTGCAGAACGAAAAACTCCATAAAACCATTTAAATTTACGATGCCATGAATATGTAAATCACCAACTGCAGGTAATTTCTTATTCATTGCAGCTCCAGGTTTACTAGGTCCCATTCCTGTAGTGATGGAACCAATACTTTGAGATTTCCCTAAACATGCATCAACCGCAATTATAAATGAAGTAGGATTATCTTTCTGTATATTCCGAATTTTTTCTTCTAAATTTAGCGCATGTACCGGATCATCTAGTGTGCCGAATACTTGGAAGTTTTTAATTCCTACTTGTTCTAGTTTCGTACCAACTAACGGACCGAGTGCATCTCCTGTAGAACGATCTGTTCCGATACAAACGAGAATAATTGGTATATGAGTTTTAATAGGGATATGAGAAAGTAAGAAGTTACTAATTGTCTCGGAGGCTTCTAAATCTTGGTGCATAACATTTTGAGTTTCTTTTTCGAAAAAAGGTAAGCGAAAACTTCCAATATTCATGAAGCACCCATCCTTTTAATAAATTTTCAAAATATGTTATATGGTGAGTAAAATGGAAAACTATAAGTGCGTACTCGCTGTAAAATTTAAGTGAGAACGGAAATAATAGTACTAGTATATATATATTCGTTCCATTTTATACCTGCATGGCGGTTAACAAATAGAATTAAAGTCATAAAATTTTTTCAGCAATTAGGAGACTTCTGATACAATAAGAAGGATAACTAAAAAGAAATTTTGGCTGAGAGGTAGAGGTACATGGATTTATTAACGAAGTGGTTTAATGCTACGAAACAGTATTTATTAGATGCTGATCGTTGGGCTCATATTGGAATTGCGACATTAAAAATATGTATCATTTTAACAATTGGTGCAATTGTAGTGCGAATTGCAAGAGCGGTTGTACGAAATGCGTTTCGTATGGGAAGTCGTTCTCCAATTCAAATTTCAGAACGTCGTACAGTTACAGTAGCGAAGTTACTTGAAAATATTGTGGCATACGTTGTTATGTTCATTATGTTAATTGCGATTTTAGGTGTGTTTAATATTAATGCATCAGGTTTATTAGCCGGTGCTGGGGTAATTGGTTTAGCAGTCGGATTTGGTGCTCAAAGTTTAGTGAAAGATGTTATTACAGGGTTATTTATCTTGTTAGAAGATCAATTTTCAGTTGGTGACTATGTGAAAATTGGTCAGTTTGAAGGTGTCGTTTTAGAAATTGGACTTCGTACAACGAAAGTGAAAAGTTGGACAGGTGAAATTCATACTTTACCAAACGGAAGTATCGTTCAGGTTACCAACTATTCAGTTAGTAATAGTGTAGCATTTGTTGACGTATCTATTTCGTATGAGGCTGATATAGCAAAAGCAGAGCAAGTCATTGAAGAATTATTAGAAGAATTACCTGCACAATATGAGCAAATGGTAACAACGCCTCAGTTATTAGGCGTGCAAACATTAGCTGCATCAGAAGTTATATTACGTGTTATTGCAGAAGTAGAGCCGATGCAACATGCAGTTATTGCAAGGGCACTTCGTAAAGAAATTAAAAATCGTCTAGATTTACATGGTATTGAAATTCCATATCCACGTATGGTTTTATATAATCGTGAAGAGTTAGTGAGTGGAAAAGCAATTTAATATGGAGAGGGGTTTGGAGAATGGAGCAAAAGCAGTATAACTTGTACGATGTTGTGGAAATGAAGAAAGCCCACCCATGTGGGGAGAATCGTTGGAAGATTATTCGTATGGGAATGGATATCCGCATTAAGTGCGAGGGATGTGACCATTCAGTAATGATTCCTCGAAGAGAGTTTGATCGTAAGGTGAAAAAAATACTTGTGAAGCACGAAGAATAGAGAGAAAGTAACAGTTACAGTGGGTAGCTGTTACTTTTTTTCGTTTGGAGGAAACTTGTCATTTTTTTCGTTACTATCTATAATGATGAAAGATTGAGACATAGGAGTGAAAAATATGGGATTAACGGCTGGGATTGTTGGATTACCTAACGTAGGGAAGTCCACTTTATTTAATGCAATTACACAAGCAGGAGCAGAATCTGCAAACTATCCATTCTGTACAATTGATCCAAACGTAGGAATTGTAGAAGTACCAGATGAGCGTTTAAATAAATTAACGGAATTAGTAGAACCGAAAAAAACTGTTCCGACTGTATTTGAGTTTACTGATATTGCAGGTATCGTAAAAGGCGCGAGTAAAGGTGAAGGTTTAGGAAATAAATTCTTATCTCACATTCGCCAAGTAGATGCAATTTGCCAAGTTGTGCGTTGTTTTGAAGACGAAAATATTACGCATGTTTCAGGTAAAGTAGACCCAATTGATGATATTGAAACAATCAACTTAGAGCTAATCTTAGCAGACTTAGAATCTGTTGATAAACGTATCGAACGTGTTGCGAAATTAGCAAGACAAAAGGATAAAGAAGCGGTATATGAGCATGAAATTTTAGTACGTTTAAAAGAAGCTTTTGAAGAGGGTAAACCAGCTCGTACTGTTGAATTTACAGAAGAGCAAATGAAGATTGTTAAAGGTCTTCATTTACTGACAACGAAAGAAATGTTATACGTAGCAAACGTAAGCGAGGACGATGTTATCGATCCTTCTGAAAACAAATACGTACAAATGGTAAAAGAATTTGCTGCAAATGAAAATTCTCAAGTAATCGTTGTATGTGCAAAAATCGAATCAGAAATTGCTGAGCTAGACGAGGAAGAGAAAAAAGTCTTCCTTGAAGAACTGGGCATTGAGGAATCTGGTTTAGATCAATTAATTCGTGCTGCATATGATTTATTAGGACTTGCTACTTACTTCACAGCAGGTGTGCAAGAAGTACGTGCATGGACGTTCAAACAAGGTATGAAAGCACCACAATGTGCCGGCGTAATTCATACAGACTTTGAGCGTGGATTTATTCGTGCAGAAACAGTTTCTTACGAAGACTTAATGACAAACGGTTCTATGACAGCTGCAAAAGAAGCTGGTAAAGTTCGTTTAGAAGGAAAAGAGTATATCGTAAAAGACGGAGACGTTATGCATTTCCGTTTCAACGTTTAATTTAATATTTCCTAGGAAAAATAAAGATATGAACTTGGCAAATATATTATGTGTTTGCCAAGTTTTTTATGTATGGGTGAGTTGATTCATCTAACTTACTATGATATAATCTAAACTCGTGAGTAATTACTATAAATTAATTGCTCCTTGCCCATTACGGGCCGTTTAGACCAAAAGGAGGTGAAAGTGTAATGAGAAAGTACGAAATTATGTACATCATTCGTCCTGGCGTTGAAGAAGAAGCTCAAAAAGCTTTAGTTGAACGTTTTGCAGGTGTTTTAACAAACAATGGTGCAGAAATCATTAACACGAAAGAGTGGGGTAAGCGTCGTTTAGCTTACGAAATCAACGACTTACGTGAAGGTTTCTACATGATCTTAAACGTGAATGCTAACGCAGAAGCGATTAACGAATTCGATCGTTTAGCTAAGATCAACGAAGATATCCTTCGTCATATCGTTGTTAAAGAAGAAGAAAAATAATTGATATATAAGGGAGAGTGGTTCGATTGATGAATCGTGTTATCCTCGTTGGTCGTTTAACTAAGGACCCTGACTTACGTTACACGCCCAATGGTGTTGCAGTAGCTACTTTTACGTTAGCTGTGAATCGCGCATTTGCGAATCAACAAGGTGAGCGTGAAGCTGACTTTATTAATTGTGTAATATGGCGTAAACAAGCAGAAAACGTAGCAAATTATTTGAAAAAAGGTAGCTTAGCAGGCGTAGATGGGCGTCTTCAAACTCGTAATTACGAGGGACAAGATGGTAAACGTGTATATGTAACAGAAGTTCTTGCGGAAAGCGTACAATTTTTAGAGCCGCGTAATGGCGGTGGGGAGCAACGTGGTTCATTTAATCAGCAACCATCAGGAGCTGGTTTCGGTAACCAAAGCTCTAACCCATTTGGTCAATCTAGTAATTCAGGCAACCAAGGTAACCAAGGAAACTCTGGATTTACGAAGAATGACGATCCATTTTCAAATGTAGGTCAACCGATCGACATTTCCGACGACGATTTACCGTTCTAATACAGTAAATTTGTTAGTTTTAACAAAGAATGGAGGGAAATAGACATGGCAGGACGCAAAGGTGGACGTGCGAAACGTCGTAAGGTGTGTTTCTTCACAGCTAACGGCATCACTCGCATCGATTATAAAGATGTTGATTTATTAAAACGTTTCGTTTCTGAGCGTGGTAAAATTTTACCTCGTCGTGTAACAGGAACAAGCGCAAAATACCAACGCAAACTTACAGTTGCAATTAAACGTGCTCGTCAAATGGCACTTTTACCATATGTTGGTGAATAATAGCGTATGAAATGCACAGTAGAGTCGGACTCTACTGTGCATTTTGCTATGCTTTTCTTTTTTGAAAGAGAGGTTAGATGATGAAAAACACAAAATTTATTACTGAAGGTGCAGCGTTGTTAGCGATATATGCAATGCTATTGCTTATATCTATGTATGTTCCAATTTTAGGTGCAGTTGTAACGTTTGCATTGCCGTTGCCATTTATATTGCTAACGATAAGATATAAATTATCCAGTGCCTTTGTAATTTTTACGGCGGCGCTTTTTATTACTGTTATCGTCAGTCAACCGATGAACTTAGTAAAGACAACTATGTTTGGGTTGATAGGCATCGTTTTAGGGTATATGTATAAAAAACAAAAAAAGCCGGTAGAAATTTTGATGGCAGGGACGCTTGCTTACTTAATTGGTATTATGCTCATTTATGTTGCAAGTATAAAGTTTTTTAACATAGATTTAATGAAGCAAATGCAAAATATGTTTAATGAAAGTATGACGCAAAGTGAAAAGATAGTTACTGCTGCGGGTATGCCGATTAGTAAAGAGCAAAAAGAGCTATTTGCACAATTTAATGATGTGTTACAAACATTATTCCCGAGTTTACTTGTCATGGTCTCAGTATGTTTTTCATGGATTACAGTTATGATATCAAGTAGTGTTTTGAGAAAGCTAAAACATGGTGTCATACCTTGGCCTAAATTTAAAGATATACAATTACCGAAAAGTATTGTTTGGTATTACGTTATATTTATTTTGCTATCAACTTTTATAAAAGTAGAACCGACATCATATTTACATATGGTATTTTCTAACCTATATGTCATATTTGCTTTACTACTCGTGCTGCAAGGTTTGACGTTTATTGCTTTTCTGGCGCATAGCAAAGGTTTTACGAAAGGGGTTCCTATTATTAGTTTTATCGCCTGCATGTTTATCCCGATGCTGTTTCCTCTTGTGACAATCTTAGGTATAATTGATTTAGGGATTTCATTGCGTTCTAAAATAGGAGGATAAAATAATATTCCTTATACTATTTTAATCTGTATTACTAACTGGAAGATAAGTTAGTTTTACTTTATAGGAGTTGTATACATGCCTGAATTTTATAAGAAACAGTGGTTTTTATATCCTGTTTACGTATTGGCATTTTTTGTGTTTGTGCTCATTTCAATCCTCTGTTATTTTCATTTACTAATGGGGATAGTCTCCTTCTTTATTTTTTGTATCGTCCTTTTTGTTGTTGTACGATTTGAACTTACTTTCCAAAAGAATTTTGAAAAACATACGACAGATATGATTACAAGGGTAAAGAAAGTGAGTAATGAGGCATTTAACCAGATGCCGATTGGTATTTTGTTATACAATAAGGATTATGGGATTGATTGGGCAAATCCTTATTTATCTTCATGTCTGGGGCAGCATGCATTAGCTGGATGGCACCTTTATGATGTATCAGAAACGTTACTTCTTTTTATTAAGGGAGAAACATCCGATGATATAGTCTCTTTAAATAATCGAAAGTTTCGTGTCTTTGTAAGGAAAGAAGAAAAGTTAATTTATTTCTTTGATGTAACAGAACAAACAGAGATTGAAAAGATGTACGAGGATCAACGTACTGTTTTAGCTGTTATTTATTTAGATAATTATGATGAAGTTACACAAGGATTAGATGATCAATTACGTACGAATATAACAAGTCTTGTGACATCCCGTCTAAATGAATGGGCCGTTAAGTATGGGGCATATTTAAAACGTGCATCTTCGGAAAGATTCTTCGTTGTACTAAATGAAAGTATTTTAGCGCAGATGGAGAAAGGGAAATTTAGTATTTTAGACCAAGTACGTGAAGAAACATCCAAAAGAAATATACCACTTACATTAAGTGTAGGTGTTGGATCAGGTGATTTACCTTTATCCGAGCTTGGGGCGATGGCTCAATCAGGTCTAGACCTTGCGCTTGGGCGTGGTGGAGATCAAGTAGCTATTAAACAAGCGACAGGTAAAGTTAAGTTTTATGGTGGTAAGACAAATCCGGTGGAAAAACGTACTCGTGTACGTGCCAGAGTGATTTCGCATGCATTAAAGGATTTAGTATTAGAAAGTAGCAATGTCATTATAATGGGGCATAGGGCTCCTGATATGGACGCAATTGGTGCTGCGATTGGTATTTTAAAGGTAGCGCAATTAAATGAGCGCAAAGGATATATTGTGCTCGATGAAAATGATTCTGATAAGGGAATTAAGCGTTTAATGGATAAAGTGAAACAAAATGAAGAGTTATGGTCTCACTTTATTACACCAGAACAAGCGATGGAATTTGCAAATGATGATTCATTACTTGTTGTTGTTGATACGCATAAGCCTTCAATGGTGATGGAAGAAAAGCTGTTACGCAAAATTGAAAATGTAGTTGTTATTGACCATCATCGCCGAGGAGAAGATTTTATTGAAGATCCATTGCTTGTTTACATGGAGCCATACGCTTCTTCCACGGCGGAACTTGTTACGGAATTACTTGAATACCAACCGAAAAATTTAAAAATGACAATGTTAGAAGCAACAGCATTATTAGCAGGTATTATTGTTGATACGAAAAGCTTTACATTCCGGACAGGTGCTCGTACGTTTGATGCTGCTTCTTATTTACGCTCACATGGTGCAGATACTGTACTTGTACAAGAGCTTTTAAAAGAAGATATGGATCAGTATTTACGGGTTGCAAAAGCTATTAAAAATGCGTACATTTATAAAAATGGAATTGCGATTGCAAAAGTTGATAGCGATGATTACTACGATCAAGTGCTTATTGCGCAATCAGCGGACACATTATTAACAATGACAGGAATTATTGCATCATTTGTTATTGCAAAACGTGGCGAGAATTTCATTGGAATTAGCGGCAGGTCTTTAGGTGAAGTGAATGTGCAGCTAATTATGGAAAACTTAGGTGGTGGCGGGCATTTAACGAATGCAGCCACACAAATGAAAAATGTTACAGTAGATGAAGCTGAGGAGAAGCTTCGATTTGTTATTGATGACTATTTACAGGGAGGCACACAATCATGAAAGTAATTTTTCTAAAAGACGTAAAAGGTAAAGGGAAAAAAGGGGAAGTAAAAAACGTACCAGATGGTTATGCAAATAACTTCTTACTAAAACAAGGATTAGCTGCTGAAGCGACGAATAGCAGTATGAAAACTTTAGAAGCTCAAAAGCGCAAAGAAGAAAAAGATGCAGCAGCAGAGCTTGAAAATGCAAAACAATTAAAAGAAACGTTAGAGAAATTAACTGTAGAATTAAAGGCTAAATCTGGAGAAGGTGGCCGTCTATTCGGTTCAATCACAAGTAAACAAATCGTAGATGCAATGCAAAAATCTCACAATATTAAACTTGATAAGCGTAAATTTGAAATGGATGATGCAATTCGTGCATTAGGCTATACAAACGTTACTGTGAAATTGCATCCGCAAGTAACAGCAACAGTAAAAGTTCATGTTAGTGAACAATAAAACTAAGTTAAGCAAGGAGGATTGCGTATGAGTGATGTAATGGCTGATCGTACCCCTCCGCATAATATAGAAGCTGAGCAGGCAGTCTTAGGTGCTATATTGATTGATCAGGATGCGTTAACATCGGCATCGGAACTATTAGTACCTGACTCATTTTATCGAACGAAACATCAAAAGATTTTTGAAGTCATGCTTGGTTTATCTGATAAGGGGGAGCCAATTGACTTAGTAATGATGACGTCAGCAATGGCTGATCAAGGATTACTAGAAGAAGTTGGTGGGGTTTCTTACTTAGCAGAATTAGCAGAAGTTGTTCCGACTGCTGCTAACGTAGAGTATTATGCAAGAATCATCGCTGAAAAAGCACTGTTACGTCGTTTAATTCGAACGGCGACTCATATTGTGTCTGATGGATATGAGAGAGAAGATGATGTGGATGGTCTTTTAAATGAGGCTGAGAAAAAAATATTAGAAGTATCTCATCAGACGAATGCGAAAGCATTCCAAAATATTAAAGACGTTCTTGTAGATGCTTACGATAAAATCGAACTTTTGCATAATCAAAAAGGTGAAGTGACCGGGATACCGACTGGATTTACTGAATTAGATAAGATGACGGCAGGGTTCCAGCGAAATGATTTAATCATCGTGGCGGCACGTCCGTCGGTAGGTAAAACGGCATTTTCATTAAATATCGCACAAAACGTAGCGACGAAAACGGATGAAAATGTAGCGATTTTTAGTCTAGAGATGGGTGCTGATCAGCTTGTTATGCGTATGCTTTGTGCAGAAGGGAATATTGATGCACAAAGACTTCGTACCGGATCGTTAACTTCTGATGATTGGGCGAAATTAACGATGGCAATGGGTAGCCTTTCTAATGCTGGTATTTATATTGATGATACGCCGGGGATTAAAGTAAATGAGATTCGAGCAAAATGTCGTAGATTAAAACAAGAACAGGGTCTTGGTATGATCTTGATTGACTACTTACAGCTTATTCAAGGAAGTGGGAAATCAGGAGAGAACCGTCAGCAGGAAGTATCTGAGATTTCTCGTACACTAAAAGGGATTGCGCGTGAATTACAAGTTCCTGTTATTGCCTTGTCACAGTTATCTCGTGGTGTAGAATCTCGTCAAGATAAACGTCCGATGATGTCTGATATTCGTGAATCGGGAAGTATCGAGCAGGATGCCGATATCGTAGCCTTCCTATATCGTGAAGATTACTATGACCGAGAAACGGAAAATAAAAATACGATTGAAATTATTATTGCAAAGCAGCGTAATGGTCCAGTAGGCTCAGTAGAGCTCGCATTCGTTAAAGAGTTCAATAAGTTCGTTAACTTAGAACGTCGTTTCGAAGATGGACATGCGCCGCCGGCATAACGATAGTATAAAAAAGAAACGCATTTCTTATAATAAGATGTGTTTCTTTTTTTTTATAGAAAAGATAAGGCTTTCATAGTGTGAAAATATAATTCTTACGAACGAAAAAGTTTTTTGATAAAAAAATGTTCGCTTTTTGGTTGACTTCTTTTTCGGTTTTGGTACAATTATATTGTTTGAATAGATCGTTTGAAAATTGCGGAGGTGCTTTAATAATGTCTTCAGTAGTAGTTGTAGGAACACAATGGGGCGACGAAGGAAAAGGTAAAATCACTGATTTTCTTTCTGAGCATGCGGAAGTAGTTGCAAGATATCAAGGTGGAAATAACGCAGGACATACAATTGTTTTTGGCGGAGTTAAATATAAATTACACTTAATTCCATCTGGTATTTTCTATAAAGAGAAAATTTGTGTAATCGGAAACGGCTTAGTAGTAGATCCGAAAGCATTACTTGAAGAGTTAAAATACTTACACGATCGTGGTGTAAGTACTGATAATTTACGCGTAAGTAACCGTGCGCACGTTATTTTGCCTTATCACTTAAAACAAGATGAGTTAGAAGAAGCAAGTAAAGGTGATAACAAAATCGGTACAACGAAAAAAGGTATCGGTCCTGCATACATGGACAAAGCTGCTCGTATTGGTATTCGTATGGCTGATCTTTTAGACCGTGAAGCATTTAAAGAGAAGCTTGAGCGCAATTTAGCACAAAAAAATCGTTTGTTTGAAAAAATGTACGATACAGAAGGTTTCAGTGTAGAAGAAATCTTCGAAGAGTACTTCGAGTACGGACAACAAATCGCGCAATATGTGTGTGATACGTCTGTTGTATTAAATGATGCATTAGATAATAATCACCGTGTATTATTTGAAGGTGCACAAGGTGTTATGCTTGATATCGACCACGGTACGTATCCGTTCGTTACATCTTCTAACCCAATTGCTGGTGGTGTAACAGTTGGAACTGGAGTTGGCCCTGCAAAAGTTACTCGCGTTGTAGGTGTATGTAAAGCATATACAAGCCGCGTAGGTGATGGTCCGTTCCCTACTGAGCTTCATGATGAAATTGGTCATCAAATTCGTGAAGTTGGTCGTGAGTATGGAACGACAACTGGTCGTCCACGCCGCGTAGGTTGGTTTGATAGCGTTGTTGTAAGACATGCGCGTCGTGTTAGTGGTTTAACAGATTTATCATTAAACTCTATCGACGTTCTAACTGGTATTCCAACTCTTAAAATTTGTGTTGCTTACAAATACAATGGCGAAGTTATCGATGAAGTTCCAGCAAACTTAAACATTTTAGCGAAATGTGAGCCTGTATACGAAGAGCTTCCAGGTTGGACAGAAGATATTACTGGTGTAAGATCATTAGACGAACTTCCTGAGAATGCAAGAAAATACGTAGAACGTGTTTCTGAGTTAACAGGAATTCAATTATCTATGTTCTCAGTTGGACCAGATCGTAATCAAACGAATATCGTTCGTAACGTATACGAAGCTTAATTGATATTTTTAAGAAAAAACTCATGTCCGCATGAGTTTTTTCTTGTTTTTTATAAAAAATAAAAAAAGGTATTGCAAAAAATAAATAAAACATGTTATGATACATCTTGTCGTCACGAAAATATGACGTTGGTGAGTATGAGCCATTAGCTCAGTTGGTAGAGCATCTGACTTTTAATCAGAGGGTCGAAGGTTCGAGTCCTTCATGGCTCACCATTTTATTTTTCGTGGCCCGTTGGTCAAGTGGTTAAGACACCGCCCTTTCACGGCGGTAACACGGGTTCGAATCCCGTACGGGTCATGTTTTTTTATGTTCATTTTTGGTCCCGTGGTGTAGTGGTTAACATGCCTGCCTGTCACGCAGGAGATCGCCGGTTCGACCCCGGTCGGGACCGCCACTTTTGTTTATACCACCATTAGTGGTTTTATATATAGTTTTGGCTCGGTAGCTCAGTCGGTAGAGCAGAGGACTGAAAATCCTCGTGTCGGCGGTTCGATTCCGTCCCGAGCCACTCTCAGGATATTAAGTGGGCCCACTTAATATCCTTTTTATTTGTGTAATTTTACAAAATTGAGTAGTTATTTTAAAATAGAATGAGGAGCCTCTAGCAGTTGAAGCTAGAGGTTTTTCTATAGATCGTATAGGATTCCGTGTAAAAGTGGATTATACATGAGTCTGTGAGAATAGAGGAGAAAGTACTTAAGCAAAAGATGTGGTCATATAGGGACATACTATGTAGACATCAATGTGTTTAAGGATATTGACCATATTTTTACCCTGTTATTTACCGGGCAGTAAGACCCCCACCTTAAAATTCAACGAAAGCAAAGAAGTTAGGTGGGAAGCGAGCTGCCCGTAAAAGCCCGATTGGTGAGGGCTGATTAAAGTTTCACTTTATAAGGAGGAAATAGACGATGATGGGAAAGAAAATTTTAGTAGTTGATGATGAAAAGCCGATTGCAGATATTTTGAAGTTCAACCTAGAAAAAGAAGGTTTTGAAATTGTAATGGCGCACGATGGTGATGAAGCAATTGAAAAAGCGACTGAAGAACAGCCAGATATGGTTTTATTAGATATTATGCTACCAGGTAAGGATGGCTTAGAGGTTTGCCGTGAAATACGTAAAAGCTCAGAAATGCCGATTATTATGCTTACAGCGAAGGATTCTGAAATCGATAAAGTATTAGGACTTGAGCTTGGGGCAGATGATTATGTAACGAAGCCATTTAGTACGAGGGAATTACTTGCTCGCGTGAAGGCGAATTTACGTCGCCATCAGCAAGGTGGTGCGGCAGAGAAAGAAGAAAATACGGAAATGGTTATTGGACCAATTGTTATTAATCCAAATGCGTATAGTGTAACGAAACGTGAGGAAAATATTGAGCTTACACACCGTGAATTTGAGTTATTACATTATTTGGCAAAACATTTAGGACAAGTTATGACACGTGAACATTTATTACAAACAGTTTGGGGTTATGATTATTTTGGAGATGTACGTACAGTGGATGTAACAGTACGTCGTCTACGTGAAAAAATTGAAGATAATCCAAGTCATCCTACATTAATTGTCACTAGACGTGGAGTAGGGTATTACTTGCGTGACCCAGAGCAGGAATAGTATATGAAGAAAGTCGGTTTTTTTCAATCTATTCATTTAAAATTTGTACTCATATATATGCTATTAATATTGATAGCTATGCAAGTTATTGGGGTATATTTCGTAAGAGAGTTAGAAAAGAGTCTTGTACAAGGTTTTAGAGATTCTTTAACGCAACAAACGAACTTATTATCGTATAACTTGAAACAAGAGTTTAAAAAAAGTTATACAAAAGCAGAGACAGAATCAACAGGTGAAACGATTAAAACTTCCATTCGAAAATTTGCCTCTGATCGAAAGAAGGATATTCAAGAGGTAAGTGTATTTGATGCGAATAGAAAGCTGCTCGCTATTTCAGATGAGTCAAAGCAAAACAAGGTAAATAGAACGTCAACTGATATAGCTGTTCAGCGGGTATTGGTACAAAAAAAACCAGAAGTGAAAATTGAGAAGGATGGTCGTACAGGTCACCGTGTACAAGTTATGATTACTCCTATTATGGATGATAACAACAAAGATGCACTTGGTGCTATTTACGTTGTTGCATCTATGGAAGATGTTTATAAGCAGATGAAGGATATTAATCAAATCTTTGCGACCGGAACCGTTATTGCATTACTCGTAACAGCTGTACTTGGAATTTTGTTAGCTCAAACGATTACGAGACCAATCTCTGATATGCGAAGACAAGCAATTGAAATGGCAAAAGGAAACTATTCAAGAAAAGTAAAAGTGCATAGCCATGATGAAATTGGACAATTAGCATTATCTTTCAATAATTTATCAAAAAAATTACAACAAGCTCGTTCTTCAACAGAAAGTGAAAGACGTAAATTGTCATCCGTATTATCACATATGACAGATGGAGTAATTGCTACTGACCGAAAAGGGGACATTATTTTATTAAATGATCCTGCGGAAAAGATGCTAAATGTTTCGCGTGAAACGGCGCTCGATCAATCTGTTTTAGAAGTATTGGGAATACAAGAAGAATTTACGCTCGATCATTTATACGAAGAGCCGGATTCTGTTTTATTAGATTTTAGTACGAGAAATGAGCCATATATTTTACGCGCTAGTTTCTCTGTTATTCAAAAAGAGACAGGGAAAGCAAATGGTTTAATTGCCGTATTATATGATGTGACTGAGCAGGAGCGTATAGAAAGAGAACGCCGCGAGTTTGTAGCAAACGTCTCTCATGAATTAAGAACGCCATTAACGACAATGCGCAGTTACTTAGAGGCACTTACAGACGGTGCGTGGCAAGATCCAAATATTGCACCACAATTTTTAACAGTTACACAAGAAGAAACAGAAAGAATGATTAGACTTGTAAATGCGTTATTGCAACTATCTAAACTCGATAGTACAGAACATCGTTTAATGAAAGAATGGGTCGACTTTACTGACTTCTTTAATAACATTATTGATCGTTTTGAAATGTCTAAAGAGCAAAACGTAAGCTTCAAACGATCCTTCTCTAAAAAATCTCGATTTATTGATATGGATACGGATAAAATTACGCAAGTATTGTATAACATTATTTCGAATGCATTAAAGTATTCACCAGAAGGTGGAACAGTAACATATCGTTTACGTGATCGCGGAGAATTATTGGAGATTAGTGTAAGTGATCAAGGAATGGGTATTCCGAAAGAAAACGTCGATAAAATCTTTGAACGTTTTTATCGCGTAGATAAAGCACGTTCAAGACAAATGGGCGGTACAGGACTTGGATTAGCAATTGCGAAAGAAATGATTGAGGCACATGGTGGCTCGATTTGGGCAAAGAGTGAGGAAGGAAAAGGGACAACGATTTATTTCACATTGCCTATGGCAGCAGATGAAGAGGACGAATGGGAATGAGTATGGAGAATGTTAAAACGATAGTTTTAATTAATTTAGTTGTAATTAGTCTATTTCTTACTTTTAACTTATGGACGTATGTGCCAGATTCCACATCTATGCAAAACGCAAAATTTGTACAGGGGAATGAGGGAAATACTCAAACGAAAATCGCTGATGTTGTCCGCCCTACTTCTATCATTGTGCATAAAGATAAAAATCATTACGGGAGCAAAAGAGAGGGAGATATAGAATCAATCTATAGAACTTTGGAAGCAGGGGAATTACATGAGTTCAAAGAGATATCGATTGCTAAGGCTGACTTTCTTTCTTATGTGCATGGTGAAGGGAAAATTGAACTTATTTTCCCTACCAACATCCCATTTGATGCAGTTAAATCTATGTTTAGTATGAAAGAAAAAAGTATAGATAAGCCTAAACACTTTAATCGAATTATTCTTGACCCTTCTAGAAGTAGGGATCAAGAAATTAAAATTAATTTTGTTTCCGATGGTGATAACTCTAGAATATATGAAGCAAAATTAAGTGGTGTGTATTTAAAAGATATTGTAAATGCACAAAATCAATTTATAGTATCAGCGAAACCTTATTTTGACTATCAAATTAATGATATGAAAAAGCTATTTTTACCAGATGGAACGACAGAATTAAGTAATATAACATATATTTCATCTAATTTGGCGGTTGATACATTTAAGAATGCTCTTTTTAGTGACCCACGTTATTTAAGCCCTATTATCGAGGGATCGAAAGAAATATTTACAGATGGTATTAGGTCTATGGAGATTGAAAATGATCAGCATATGCTAAAGTATAAAAATTCTTCTGTTTTAAGTGAGAAAAAGCCAGATAATTTAATGCTTTTACAAAAAAGTTTTGATTTTGTAAATGGTCACAGTGGGAGTTTGGATTCATATCGTTTGGACTATATGAATAAAGGACAGACAGTATTCCGCTTACAGGAAGATGGATATCCCGTATTCAATACTGATGGATTAGCTGAATTGAGACAAGTATGGGGATCAGAAGAAGTAATGGAATATGAAAGACCGTTGCTTTCTTTAAATACGAAAGGTATAGAGCAGAAGGTTACTCTTCCGTCAGGTCATGTTGTAATAGCATCCTTAGAAAATAATGCCGCGGTAGATAAAAGATCCATTAAAGACATTGGGATTGGATACAAATTATCACTAGATGGGCAAGTAGCGCGACTACAGCCAATTTGGTATGTAAAGTTTGTTGAAGATGAAGCTGGCAAACAAAAAATATATGAGTGGAATGAGGGGGGACTAAATGGATTGGGATCGGATTAAAACCATATTTATTGTGACCTTTTTTGTTTTGGACCTCTTTCTCATTTTTCAATTCATTCAAAAGCAAGATAGTAATCAATTGGAGCTTATTGCAGAAACAAAGATAGATCAAGAATTAAAAGCAAACAAAATTACTATGGGTAATTTCCCTAAAGAACCGAAAAAAGAGTCATTTATTAGGGCTGAAAACAAGGCATTTAAAGAAGAAGACATACAGTCTTTAAAAAATCAAACGGCGCATATACAAAATATGTACAAGATAGAAAGTAAGCTAAAAGAGCCCTTTTTAAATACAAAATCGTTATCAAAAGATAAGTATAATGATTTTTTGAAGAACTATGTATTGGATGGACAAAAGTATGAGTTTGGAGCGATGAAAGACTCTAAAATTTACTTCTTCCAAAAGTATAAAGATAAGCCTATTTTCTATAACGATCAGGCGATGATTGTTGTGGAATTAAATGAAAAAAATGAACTTGTGTCGTACACGCAGACGATGTTAACAGATTTAAAAGAAATGGGCGAAAGTGAAAAAACGAAACAGCAAGAAATTATTACTGCCCAAACCGCTTTAGAAAATCTGTATTTAAAAAATAAAATTCATGGGAATACACATGTAAAAGAAGCGCAAATTGGTTATGCCAACCTTACCGCATCTACTTCTAATAACCAAGTACTTGCTCCAACGTGGAACTTAAAGACGGAGCAGAAGCAGGACTTCTTTGTAAATGCAATTGAAGGACAAGTTATGGAATTAGGGGAAAAGGAAAATCAAGTGGTTGATGAACATACTGGAGTGAGAAAGAATGGGTTTGCATTTTAGCGTACTTGCAAGTGGAAGTACAGGGAATATGCTATATGTAGGAACAGATGAAAAGAAGTTACTTGTCGATGCAGGTTTAAGTGGTAAAGCAACAGAGGCTTTATTTAAACAGGCAGAATTAAATATAAATGATGTATCGGGTATTCTTGTAACACATGAACATAGTGACCATATTAAAGGCTTAGGTGTATTGGCACGTAAATATGATTTACCTGTTTATGCAAATGAGAAAACATGGAACGCAATGGAACACTTAATAGGAAATATCCCAACTGAGCAAAAGTTTATTTTCTCAGTTGGGGATGTGAAAACATTTGGTGATATTGAGGTCGAGTCATTTGGGGTGTCTCATGATGCGGCAGAGCCGATGTTCTATGCTTTTCATAACAATAATAGAAAATTAGCCCTTATTACAGATACAGGGTACGTGAGTGACCGTATGAAAGGTGTTATTAAGGGAGCTAATGCTTTCGTATTTGAAAGTAATCATGACGTAGAAATGCTTCGTATGGGACGTTATCCATGGAGTATTAAACGACGTATTTTAAGTGATGTGGGGCACGTTTGTAATGAAGATGCTGCATTAGCAATGGCGGATGTAATTACAGATGAGACAAAACATATTTATTTAGCCCATTTAAGTTTAGATAATAACATGAAAGAACTAGCACGTATGTCAGTATCACAAGTATTAGAGGAAAAGGGATTTGGAGTGGGAGAAGCCTTTGAAATTCACGATACAGATCCAAAAATGCCGACAAAAATTCAATACGTATAATTCTTCATTTTAGTAAACAATAAAGGTGAATATAGTTGTTTTCAGGAAGATAGGTGAACAAATATGTCCTTTATTGATGAAGAAAATTATCGTATGAAACGTGCAAGAAAAAAGAAGCATAAAGGTATTGTTATTTCTAGTATAGCTGGAACAATTGTAGGAGCTTCGTTATTTGCATTTGGAGCTCCTTTGTTTTCAAATGATGCAGGCGCGTTTCCACAAGCAGAAGCAAGTGGAAGTAATATGGCCCAAGCGCAAGGAATTAAACAGATTAGCTTTGTCGATGCTGTTGATCGTGCGTCTGAAGCTGTTGTTGGAGTTATTAATATTCAACGAGATAATTTTTCAGAGGCAGATTCAGAAGCAGGTACGGGATCAGGTGTAATTTATAAGAAGACAGATGGTCAAGCTTACATTGTAACGAATAATCATGTTGTTGCTGGAGCAAATCGTATTGAAGTAAGTTTGAGTGATGGTAAGAAGGTTCCTGGAAAGGTATTAGGAACTGATGTAGTCACAGATTTGGCTGTACTAGAAATAGATGCAAAGCATGTGAAAAAAGTAATTGAGATTGGCGATTCTAATACTGTTCGTAGAGGAGAACCAGTCATTGCGATTGGAAACCCGCTCGGGCTCCAATTTTCTGGAACCGTCACACAAGGTATTATTTCAGCTAATGAGCGTATTGTCCCTGTAGATTTAGATCAAGATGGACATTATGATTGGCAAGTAGAAGTATTGCAAACAGACGCAGCAATTAATCCGGGTAATAGTGGTGGTGCGCTTGTAAACGCAGCAGGTCAATTAATTGGTATTAACTCAATGAAAATTGCGGCAAAAGAAGTAGAAGGAATTGGGCTAGCTATTCCTGTTACTAGAGCTGTTCCAATTATGAATGAATTAGAGAAGTACGGAAAAGTAAGAAGACCGTATGTTGGAATTGAACTGAGATCATTAAATGAAATTCCAAACTACTATTGGTCAAAAACATTGCATTTACCAGGCAATGTAACAGAGGGAGTTTGCATTTTAGATGTGAAAAGCCCTTCGCCAGGTACAGATGCTGGTTTGCGAGAACACGATGTGATTGTAGCAGTAGATGGGAAACCAGTTCGCGATATTATCGGATTCCGTACGGCCTTATATGATAAAAAAATTAATGATAAAATGACTCTTACGTTTTATCGTGGTACAAAACGAGCAACAACAACGGTTAAACTAGGCATTCAAAAGTATTAAAAACAGGAGGGCCTACCTCCTGTTTTCTATTGTAGAAAAGTGAGGTGAAGAACATGAACTTACCTTGTTGTTTAGAACATGTTGAATTAGCTTTAGATATTATTGTGGATGAGTGTGAAGTCGCGCCAGTTATTAACAATGTGGATAACTCAGAAAAAGAGAAAAAAACATGTGAATTTTGTCAAAATGAGGCGACATATGTTGTATCGAACACAGATTCCCACACAATATGTGGGTAACAATTGTGGATATGTGGATAAGTTATGTGGATAACATGTTTGTAAGGTGGGGAATACGTGTGAATATCTCGATTATTTCAATTGGGAAATTAAAAGAAAAATATTTAAAACAAGGTATAGCAGAATACTTAAAACGATTATCTGCATACGCAAAAGTAGAAGTAATTGAATTGCCAGATGAAAAGGCACCAGAAAATTTAAGTGAAGCAGAAATGTTAATTGTAAAAGAAAAAGAAGGTATACGTATACTAGATAAAATTTCTGATGATACGCATGTCATTGCGTTAGCGATAGAAGGAAAGCAAAAATCATCAGAAGAATTTGCAGTAAGCTTAGATCGTCTTGCTACATATGGAAAGAGTAAAGTTGCCTTTGTAATTGGCGGATCACTTGGACTAAGTTCAGAAGTAATGAAGCGTTCAAATGAATCTCTTTCTTTTTCAAAGATGACGTTACCACACCAATTAATGCGATTAGTATTGCTTGAGCAAGTGTATAGGGCGTTTCGGATTAATCGTGGGGAACCGTATCATAAATAGTAATAGTACATTCAAACGGCTACAGATGTGGCCGTTTTCTATATTTCCTAAAATAAGTATGTTTCTATTTCTAAAAAAGTATGCTGTAATATGAAGAGGAAAAAGTATAAGTAGTCATAGAAGTGAGGAGTTAAAGGTGAAGAAGTTTAAGAAATTTTACTTGGAGATTACGAGTGTATGTAATCTTGCGTGCAGCTTTTGTCCGCCGACGGAAAGGCAGAAGCAATTCATTTCTGTGGAGGATTTTGCGAAAAGATTAGACCAAATTAAACCACACACAGACTACATTTATTTGCACGTGAAGGGTGAGCCGTTGCTTCATCCGAAAATAGATCAATTGTTAGATTTAAGCCATGAAAAAGGGTTTAAAGTTAATATTACAACGAACGGAACGTTAATTAATAAGAGAAGGCATAGACTGTTAAATAAGCCTGCTTTAAGACAAATGAATTTTTCACTGCATAGTTTTGATGGACACCCAGGTTCACAAGATAAAGAGGGCTATGTAAGAAGTATACTTTCCTTCATTAGAGAGGCAACAAGTCAATCAGATTTAATTGTTTCACTAAGATTATGGAATTTAACGCAGGATAATAAAACGAATGCTGAAATCCAAAAAAATAGAGAGTTATTATCCATCATTGAAAATGAGTTTAATTTATCTTATCAAATTGAAGAGAAGCTTACACCAGGAAAAGGTATAAAAATTGCGGAACGCGTCTTTATTAATCAAGACTATGAATTCCAGTGGCCAGCATTGCATGAAGAAGAGGATGATGGAAAAGGATTCTGTCATGGTCTTCGAAATCAAGCTGGTATTTTAGCGAACGGAACGGTTATTCCTTGTTGTTTAGATGGTGAAGGGATTATTAATCTTGGGAATATTAATAATGATTCATTTTCTAACATTATAGAAGGCGAAAGAGCAACAAACATTGTTGATGGATTTTCTAGAAGAGTTGCAGTTGAAGAGCTATGTAGAAAATGTGGATACCGTAAAAGATTTGGAAAGTAAATATGAAATAAGCCCTCATAAAGCGAGGGCTTATTTTTTATCCCGCTATTTGCCGGGCAGTAAGATCCCTACCTCAAAATTCAGCGGAAGCAAAGAAGTTAGGTAGGGAATCAACTGTCCGTAAAAGCCCGATTGGTGAGGGCTAATAATCAGTGGGGGATGGCCCCCACTGATTAAAGTTTCACTTTATTCTTGATAAGAGCGCTCTAATTCATCAATTAAGGAACCAACGTAAGAAACAGCTTTGCGGATTGTATCTGGTTTTGACATATCGACTCCAGCATGTTTCATTAATTCCAGTGGTTTCATCGTACCACCAGCGCGAAGTACATCTAACCAGCGATCAACAGCAGGTTGTCCTTCTTCTTTAATCATTCGAGCTACCGCAGTAGATGCAGTAAGGCCAGCGGAGTAGGTGTAAGAATATAAGCCCATATAATAATGAGGTTGACGCATCCAAGTTAATCCAGCACCTTCATCAATTTCTACGGAATCTCCCCAGAATGTTGAAAGTACATTTGTTTTTATTTCAGTTAAAGTTGTAGCTGTAAGTGCTTCTCCTTCTTCTGCTAGGCTGTATACCCTCCTTTGATATTCTCCCTCAAGTAAGTGAGTAACAAAGTTATGATAATATGTGCCGAGTAGTTGCAGAATGACCCATCTACGCATTCTCTTATCGTCAGTGGTCGCTAATAAATGCTGGGCTAATAGTAATTCATTCATTGTAGATGGTGCTTCCACGAAGTACATAGATGGACGTACGTTCATAATACGCTGGTTTTTATTTGCTAAATAAAAATGACCAGCGTGCCCAAATTCATGAGCTAATGTGAAGCAGCCACGCATCGTATTTTGCCATGTAATTAAAATGTATGGATGAGAACCATATGGACTTGAACAAAATGCTCCAGTGGATTTGCCTACGTTATCTGCAAGGTCCACCCATCTTTCTTTGAACCCTTTTTTGATAATGGAACTATATTCATCGCCAAGTACTTGTAAAGAGTCTTGAATAAGTTTTCCAGCTTCTTCGTAAGTAATTGTCGGATTAAACTCGGGATCTAAAGGTGCGTGTAAGTCGCAGAACAGCATTTCATCGAGTCCTAATACTTTCTTTTTTAAATCTGCAAAACGGCGCATATGAGGCGCCAATTCTTTATAAATAATATCGAGTTGATTGTTATACATTTCAAGTGGAACTTTTTGAAGTTCTAAAAGCATATGAGTAACAGATTCAAATTTGCGTAAACGAGAAAGTGTTACTTGTTTTTTTACCTCGGTAGCATATGTTGTTGCCACGGTATTTTTATATCGCTTCAAAGTGGACACAAATGATGAGTACGCCTTTCTGCGTATGTCTGCGCTTGGAGAAAACTCATATTTACTTTCAAATAATGCAAATGAGACAGGAAGTTCATTTCCTTGTTCGTCTTGTATGGAGTTAAAATCCATATCGGCTAATTTAGTCATACCGTAAATTTTGTATGGAGAATTATGTACTTCGCCAAGTGCAGCAAGTGCTTCTTCAGTTTCAGGAGAGAGCGTGTGCTGCCTTTTTTGTAATATGTCTAGTAATGATTTACGGAAAGGTTCGAGTTTTGTTTCTTCCGTTAAATATTTTTCAATTGTGTCTTCTTCTAATGAGAGAATTTCATTATGGATAAAGGATAGCGCCGTATGTACTTTCGTCCATAAAGCAGCAACTTTGGAAGAGTTCGCTTGAATAACTGGATTTGTACGATCAACAGATTCTTTTAAATTTGCGTAGGAGTATAGTTTTGTTAACTTCATTAAAAGCTCTTCTTCTAAAAGTAGGCAATGTAATAAGATAGTGGGGCTAGTGTGTAATTGACCTTTAAACGCATCAAGTTTTTTTATATCATCTGTTAATACACGTAATGCAGTTTCCCACTCTTTATCAGATTCGTATAAATCAGAGAGGTCCCATGTTAATTCAGTAGGAACTTCTGCGCGAATATGGCGTTTCTCAATTACATCTTTCATATATATTATATCCCCCTTATTATAAGTATCTAAAAACATGATACTAGAAAATTCAGTAAAATGAAAATATTTTACATTTCTATATATGAAAAAGAAGGACAAGCATAAAAATGCTTGTCCCTCGAGTTAAATTTAAAAATTAATATACTTTATCCCCGTTGAAAATAGAGTTTTTCACGACTACATAATCTACAGTACGAATTGAGTCTAATTTTGTTCCACCAGCATAAGAGATAGAAGATTGAAGATCTTGTTCCATTTCGATTAAAGTGTCTTCTAAAGAACCTTTATGCTCAACGAACATTTTCTTACCTTCAACGTTTTTCTTCTCACCTTTTTGGAATTCAGAAGCTGAACCGAAGTACTCTTTATAAAGTTTGCCGTCTTTTTCGATTGTTTCCCCTGGAGACTCTTCATGACCAGCGAATAGAGAACCGATCATAACCATAGTCGCCCCAAATCGAATAGATTTAGCTACGTCGCCATGTGTACGAATACCACCGTCAGCGATAATTGGTTTACTTGCAGCTTTTGCACACCAGCGAAGTGCAGCTAGCTGCCAACCACCAGTTCCAAAGCCTGTTTTAATTTTAGTAATACAAACTTTACCAGGTCCAATACCAACTTTTGTTGCGTCAGCACCAGCGTTTTCTAATTCTCTTACCGCTTCTGGAGTTCCAACGTTTCCAGCGATAACGAAGCTTTCTGGTAAATGCTTTTTAATATGTTGAATCATGTTGATTACAGCATTAGAATGTCCATGCGCGATATCAATCGTGATGTATTCAGGCGTAAGGTGCTCAGCAGCTAATTGTTGTACGAATTCATACTCGTCCGCTTTTACACCAACGCTAATAGAAGCGATTAATCCACGTGATTGCATATCTCTAATGAATGAGATTCGTTTCTCTGGTTGGAAACGATGCATGATATAGAAGTAATTATTTTCAGCTAAATACGTTGCAATTCTTTCATCAATAATCGTTTGCATATTTGCAGGTACGACAGGTAATTTAAATTTATGTTTACCTAAAGTGACAGTTGTATCACATTCAGAGCGGCTGTTCACAATACATTTTGCAGGAATTAATTGAATATCTTCATAGTCGAATACGTTTTCCATCATTTACACCCCTAAAATACGAATATTTTATTTTTATTAATAAAAAATGTTCGTCCATATGATAATTTACATTGTTTTCATTAAAAAGTCAAAGGATTTCTTAACGTTTTTTTTAAAAGTAGATTTTATATGTAAAAAACAACGTTAAAAACGAATTTAAAACGTTTTTTTGTTTGTATTGTTCGTTTATAAAAAAGGGTTGAAAAATTAAGATAATTATACAAGGGTGTATGTATTCTTTTTATTTTTTGGAGTGGATGTAGGATTCTATGAAAAGGTTAATGCTAACAATACGAGCAAAAGATGTTATCAAGTAGTTGAACAATATATGAAATGCTAAGGTTTATTTCTATGTAAAAAGATGAATCTGGCATAATCCATCTTTTTATGTGAGGTTTCAAGTATAATAAGTAGGGCGATAGTAACGTATACAAAAGATAAAAAAGA
The DNA here is from genome assembly GCF_003812125.1 of Bacillus sp. FDAARGOS_527. Taxonomy (NCBI): domain Bacteria; kingdom Bacillati; phylum Bacillota; class Bacilli; order Caryophanales; family Bacillaceae; genus Bacillus; species Bacillus sp. FDAARGOS_527. The sequence continues at coordinate 4,511,390 of NZ_CP033795.1, read as the reverse complement.
AAATAATACAGAATAAAATGAGGTTAATATATGAGTAAAAAAGGTTTTTTTGAGTATAAATTAAGTAAAGAAATTGTAAGGGCACTTACGGGGTTAGGGTATGATCATCCAACAGAAGTACAAGGTGAGGTTATTCCAGTCGCATTACAAAAGAAGGATCTTGTTGTGAAGTCCCAGACGGGAAGTGGAAAAACAGCTTCATTTGGTATTCCACTTTGTGAAATGGTGGAGTGGGAAGAGAATAAACCACAAGCATTAGTTTTAACACCAACGAGAGAGCTTGCGGTACAGGTGAAAGAAGATATTACAAATATAGGGCGATTCAAAAGAATTAAAGCCGCCGCAATTTATGGTAAATCCCCATTTGCACGTCAAAAATTAGAGTTAAAGCAAAAGACGCATATTGTAGTAGGGACTCCAGGGCGTGTATTGGATCATATTGAAAAAGGGACCCTTTCTTTAGAGCGATTAAAATATTTAGTGATTGATGAAGCGGATGAAATGCTAAACATGGGCTTTATCGATCAAGTAGAGGCAATTATTGATGAATTACCTACAAATAGAATGACAATGCTATTTTCAGCAACTTTACCGGAAGATGTTGAAAGGTTATCACGTACATATATGAATGCACCAACTCATATTGAAATTAAAGCGGCTGGGATTACGACGGATAAAATTGAACATACTCTTTTTGAGGCGATAGAAGACGAGAAGCTTTCACTACTTAAAGATGTAACAACGATTGAGAATCCTGATAGCTGTATTATTTTCTGCCGTACACAAGAAAATGTAGATCATGTATATAGACAATTAAAACGAGCTAACTATCCTTGTGACAAAATACATGGTGGTATGGTACAAGAAGATCGTTTTGAAGTCATGGATGATTTTAGAAAAGGAAAATTTCGTTATTTAGTAGCAACAGACGTGGCTGCGAGGGGAATTGATATTGATAATATTACACATGTTATTAATTATGATATTCCACTTGAAAAAGAAAGCTATGTACATCGTACTGGAAGAACGGGACGAGCTGGAAATAGTGGAAAAGCTATTACATTTATAACACCATATGAAAATAGATTTTTAGAAGAAATTGAGGAGTATATTGGCTTTGAAATTCCAAAGGCAATTGGACCTTCAAAAGAAGAAGTTATGAAAGGGAAAGCTGCATTTGAAGAAAAGATACATGCTAAACCAATTATAAAGAAAGATAAAAATGCAGACATCAACAAAGGCATTATGAAGCTGTACTTTAATGGCGGGAAGAAAAAGAAAATTAGGGCGGTAGATTTCGTCGGTACAATTGCTAAAATTAAAGGTGTTACAGCAGAAGATATAGGCATTATTACGATACAAGATAATGTTTCTTACGTTGAAATATTAAATGGAAAAGGACCACTTGTCTTGAAAGTCATGAAGACTACAACGATTAAAGGGAAACAACTAAAAGTTCATGAAGCAATTAAGTAAATAAAAACTATCCACTTTAATAGGTGGATAGTTTTTTATTTATGATTCTTTTAAATCATCCACTAGTTGCTCCGCTAAACGTCTATACATATTACTCATAGTCACGAAGGATGTTAGTAGTAGAAATTTTTCTAGCTTTGTGTCTTCTAAGGAAGAAATTTCATTTACTTCTGTAACACGGTTATTTACGTCTTGTTTAAAGCTTTCAACATTGCTTTCAGTAAGAGCAAGATAATTTTTGTATAACGTATTTAATTCGAATGAATCATCATTTAATAAGGAGTCATTTATAGTTTCTAATGAACTTTTTATGTCGTTAATGGAAAGAGCACCTTTTAATTGATAAATTAAGCTAATTAAAATCATATGCTCTTTTGAATACTTTTTATTTTTGATAGGGATGAATAGTTTCCCTTTTGCGTAATTATTAATCATCGTTTTTGTTAATACTTTTTCATCATCAGTTCTCGTTGTATCTGCATAAGTATTCTCAAATAGTTGGACAACTTGATCTACATATAAGTCCACATTTGGAATATCCTCAAGTTTAATATTTTTTTCTAAATGCAATGTCTCAAGTAATTCATTTATATTTTCCACGTAGAATCCCTCACTTTTATAACTTAGTGGAACTTAATGTCTAATACATCCTTAAATATGGTATTACGAAACAAATAAATTGTAAATGTTGACCTTAAAAAGAAATGTGTATATAATTACACGTAGTTATTAAAACTACATGTAATTATATGAGGGGTGTTATTATGAATACTTACGTAAGGGAACCAGTTAATGCATTTACTCACTTAGGTGGAGCGATATTATCATTTATTGCCTTATTAGCTATGCTTGTGAAAGTTTCTATCAAGATGCCATCATTTGCTGCAATTACAGCTGTTATTTTGTTTGGGATTGGAATGATGGTCCTTTATACGGCATCAGCTGTATATCATAGTGTTGTGGCCAATGAACGTGTTATTTACTTCTTTAGGAAGCTAGATCATTCTATGATTTTTATATTAATTGCAGGTACATATGCACCCTTTTGCTTAATTACATTAAATTCAGCAAGTGGTTTGCTATTATTTTGTTTAGTCTATGCAACTGCGATTTGTGGTATTGTGTTTAAAATGTTTTGGTTTAATTGTCCAAGATGGTTATCGACAGCAATTTATATTACGATGGGTTGGTTAATTGTTTTATTCTTTGCACCGTTAGCTGAGAATTTAAGTACAGGAGGCATTGTTTTCTTAGTACTTGGGGGCATTTTTTATACAATTGGTGGATTTATTTATGGAACAAAGCCAAAATGGCTAGAGTTTAAATATATGGGACATCATGAGATTTTTCACGTTTTTGTATTATTAGGTAGTCTTGCACATTTTCTAAGTGTATATTGTTACGTAATTTAATAAGAAAAACGCCACATAACAAAAATTATGTGGCGTTTTTCTTATTACTTGATTGGAATCGTATATGTTATAAAATTATTATGGGATAAAATGTAAGTTTCTGTGTTCGCATATTAAACATAGGATAAGAAATATGTGATATACTTTGAGAAGTTTATAATGAATGAAATATGGAGGACTATAATTATGGCAATACTTGTAACAGGTGGAGCGGGGTATATTGGTAGTCATACATGTGTAGAATTACTAAATAGCGGTTATGAAATTATAGTAGTTGATAATCTTTCGAATAGCTCGATAGAATCTATAAATCGAGTGAAAGAAATAACAGGAAAAAAATTTAAGTTTTATAAAGAAGATGTTTTAAATCAAGAAGCACTTGACGCAATTTTTGAAGAAAATGCAATCGAAGCAGTTATTCACTTTGCAGGATTTAAAGCTGTAGGGGAATCAGTAGCAATTCCATTAACATATTATCATAACAACATTACGAGCACTTTAGTGCTATGTGAAGTAATGCAGAAACATAATGTAAAGAAGATGATTTTTAGTTCATCCGCAACTGTATATGGTATCCCGGAAACGTCACCGATTACAGAGGAGTTTCCATTAAGTGCAACAAATCCATATGGTCAAACGAAATTAATGATTGAGCAAATTATGCGTGATGTAGCATTTGCAGATAGAGAATGGAGTATCGCGTTACTTCGCTATTTCAACCCATTTGGTGCACATGAAAGTGGACGTATTGGAGAGGATCCAAATGGAATTCCAAATAACTTAATGCCATATGTCACACAAGTGGCAGTAGGTAAGCTAAAAGAATTAAGTGTATTTGGAAATGACTACCCAACGAAAGATGGAACAGGCATCCGTGACTACATACATGTTGTAGACTTAGCAAAAGGTCACGTAAAAGCGCTAGAGAAAGTACTGAATACAACAGGAGTAGATGCTTATAATTTGGGCACAGGTACAGGGTATAGTGTACTTGAGATGGTTGAAGCATTTGAAAGGGTTTCAGGAAAAAAAGTTCCTTATAAAATTACAGAGCGTCGTCCTGGCGATGTGGCAATATGTTTTGCAGATGCATCAAAGGCAAAACGTGAACTAGGATGGGAAGCAAAACGTGGATTAGAAGAAATGTGTGCAGATTCTTGGAGATGGCAATCAAATAATAAAAATGGCTATTTGGAAGTTTAATATGTAGATACAAAAAATGACCTTTGCATGAGCAAAGGTCATTTTTGTATTTATTTCCCGTTAAGTTTATTAGCTAATTTGGTAAAAAAGTTCCGCTGTTTTATAAGAATATTTGACTGGCAAAATGTATAATAATCAATATCTTTAATGTAAGTAAAGAGTCTAGAAATAGCATATAGGAATGTAATAGAAGATCCAACTGCGAAACTAATGCCGTAACCATTGAATCCAAATGGAAGCAAGAGAAGGCTTAATAACAGGTTTGCAAAAAAGAAAATAGCTGATGTTCGAAATGCCCCTTTACGATCCTCAAAGTATAGGAGTAGTAATGTAATAACGAGCACCATTCCATTTGCATAAGCACCAACTATAGTTAGTTGCAGAATAGAGTAATTAAGTGTTGTGTTTCCAGATTGCGAACTAAACATCCATATTATAAAAATAATAAGTAAGGAAAAAATACCTTGATTACGAAGTATACGTTCCATTTCCTGCTTTAAGACAAAGTTCATGGAATCTTTTAATTGTAAAAGCGTATGTAATGTTCCGCCATTGTTTACCGAACCGAAGAACTTTTTATATCTTTCATAAAACCTGGTTTCAATGGATACTACAAAGAAAATATAGGTTGGGATAATACTTAAATACGCCCAGAAAACAGCAGTATCATAAATTTGATGATAAATAAATGTGTTTTCAATATTTCCCCGACCGTCTCCAAACCAAATAACAAAATTACATACCCAAATACCCACATTGTAAAATAGGCTTGACCAAAATAACTCTGGATATTTATCTAAATAAGAAAGAAAGGTAAATTGTTCAGTAGCATCGCTATTTGGAAACATTCGTACAATAACGATACTTAACCATACTAGTGTAATGAAAGTACCGAGTGTAAAAGAAATTAAAAGCAATAGGGCAGATCCATGTTCTAACCCAAGTGTAGGGTGCCAGTAAGCTACTAGGATAATTCCTAATAGGGAAAAAATGGATCCGATTAAAAATGCCAGTGCAATTGATTGATAATCTTTAGCTGCTGTTAAATAAATGGACTGAATCCAGATGATATTTAAAGCTAAAAATAAAAATAGCATCACGATTTTATAATATAAAGCTAACGGTGTGAAAAATGCAAACAAAAGCCATAACATAATAGCTAAAAAAAGTGTGATCTTCGTCATTCCTAAAAATGAAGAAAATACTTTATCAGCTTTTTGTTCGTATAAAAGGTCAGCTACATATCTAGTTACAATGAGCTGCAATGCTCCGTAAATAATTTGAGAAAAAATAAAGCAATATGAAATTGAAATAGTGAAAAGACGCTGTTCTTCAATTGAAATAGAATGAAATAAACTCAAAATGAATCTAATAGTTGTTACTGCTAAAATAACGACTAACCAAGGACCAGCTGTAACAAATAACGAAAATCCATAAGCTTTTACCCTTGAAGAATAGTAGTCTTCCTGAAATAATTTTTGTAATCGAAATCCTATACCTGCCATGTTTTCGCACCCCTTTCTAAATAAAGCTTACGATAACTATCAACAACACCTGATAATTGATAATATGCTTCAATACGATTACGCCCATTGTTTCCGAATTGTTGAATGGATTCAGGGTGGCGATAATACCATTCTAAGTGGGTGGCAACTTGTTCAGGAGATACAGGTGGTACAACAAAGCCACATTGGCCGTAAGGATCTTCATCTTGTCCATAAATTAACTCCTTACAAGAACCAACGTCTGTAACAACCCATGGTAATCCCGATGCCATTCCTTCTAACATAGCTAGTGGTTGCCCTTCAGATATGCTAGTTAATACGAGAATATCCGTTTGTTTTAAGTAATCTTTAATGTTTACTCTGCCAGTCATTATTACATGTTCTTTTAATCCAAGTTGCTGAATTAAATCACGACATTCTTGGGCATACTCTGGTTCTTCTGTATCAGGACCTAATAAGTAGAAGATAAACGGAATATCTTTTTCTAATAATAATTTAGCTGCATAAATCATTGTTTTTACGTCTTTAATTGGCACAACTCGTATAATAGCAGAAATAATGAGTTTATCTGAATTATGTTTTGGCTTACGTAGCCCTTTATAATCAGATAAAGTAACACCATTTGGAACAATTTTTAGTTTATGGGCCGGAGCTCCTAGTTCTTTTTGATATGCACTATTCCGTCCGAATAACGTAATCACATCAGTAGCTTGTTCATATGCTTGGTGAGATAAATGATGGAAGAAAGAAACCCATCTTTTTTTGTATTCGATTGGTATCCAAGTTGATTGGAGTATTTCCTCTTCACGTTCCCGAGAATAAATACCATGCTCTGTTAGAATAAATGGTATGTCAGATTTGGCACTAATTGCAGCTCCAAGAAGCCCACCATAGCCTGTAGATACAGAATGGATAAGATCTAATTCAGGAAAATCAATTTGTAAAATTTGAATGATTGGTGTGAACATAGATCTCCACATCCAAAAGTAATTTAAGAAAGAACCACTACTTTCTTCATACAAATAGCTTTCTTTCACTATTTCATAAAATTCACGACTTTCGAAGAAGGAATGTAGTGTTCCTAGCTTTTGCTTGTTCCCTAATATTTGTAATGCTTCTGTGTCGTTAGCTTGGAATGTAAACCATTTTTGAAGTGTTTGTACTTCATCAGTCGTTAAATTGGTTTTTATATGGTTTGAGTCACTTTCTGATTGTAAGGGAATCATAATGATATCTTTTACATTGTTAGGAATTTCATATTGATATTCCTCTTCTGTTTTTATTTGTGGTACGATCGCAAAAATGGTGAATTCATGTTCTTTAAATTGTTGGATAATCATTTGTACCCAACTTGCTACTCCGCCACTGACAAAAGGATAACTTCCTTCAACGACTAAACCTATTCTCATCTGCTATACCCCTTTAATTGGAATTGTAGCGTTAGCTTGTTTTAATATAACGCTATAAATTTGTGAATCTAGCTTTGTAACTGTGCCGTATGGGAATGAACCGGTTTTCAATTTTTTCCCTTCTTCCACACGTATAATCGTTGCAGTGTGGTTTGGTAATCCTTTATATGCAATGTGAACAGCATCATCTTCATAAGAAACAGCTAAATCACCGGTTTGATAAATTTTCATGGAAGCAGTTGCTTCACTTTGTGTCATACTTTTTATATAAGGATATCTTTCTCGTATTTCTTTAATTGTCGTTTTATAAGCTTTAAATAATTCTTCCCACGTTAAATTACCCGAACGTTTTTCATCAAGGATATCATCTGGATGGACGAAATGTGAGATAACCCCTAAATTTGCAGTAACATCAGCTAAAATAAATTGTTCTTCATCTGAAATAGCATAGCCACTCGTAATACGTGGGAAGTGATAAATATTTTTGTTGTGCTCGTCTGGTCCAAATTCTTGAATTAAACTGCCGTTACTTTTACTTCCCACATATAGAGAAGCAACTGTTTCCATAGTTGGGACCGCGTCGTTTAATGCACTTAATCCAGTTGTATTTATAATATTGGATGGTGGTACATAGGTTTTTAGCTTTTCGTTTGGAAAGAAGTTATACACGAGTCTTTGTAAAGCATCTAAGGATCTCTCCATGTCCTCTTTTGAATTCCATGGAACATATTCAAGTGCTTTATCTACTGGGTCTGGTGGTAATAATAAAGGTTGATGGTTATAGCCATGAATACCGATTTCTCCACCGTGACTTAATAATTCTCTCCCAAATAATAAATAGGTATTTCTATTTTTACCTGTAAAATTTTCAAAGGGTGGCGTTACTTTATTTTGATATGTCCCAATTGCAACCCCTGTATATTTAATATCAAGCTCTTCAGAGATATCCTTCATATTTTTCCACCAATGTTTTTTATAAAATTCTTCAACAGAAATTTTTTCTGTTGTTAAGTTTTTTAGTTCTCCACTTGGAATTGGAGATGGGAAGTCATCGATATACATAATCTCCGCTCCAAGTTGTACTGTAGCGAAAGTCGGGAAAATAGTACCCAGTGATTGAACGAACATACCTCTACCTAATTTATCGTTCAATGCTGTTGTATTCCAATATAAGACTTTTCCTTCACCGTAGTCATTGGTCCAAAGGATGGGAGTATCTTCTGCAGTAATCCAAGTATTAGTTGTATTCTCATCTAGCGTAATATTCATTGAGCTATGAGTGAACAATGGAGAAGAACTTGAGAGATCAGGATAACCAGGGAATAAAACTTCTTCAAAGGTTAATCCCTTCACATCTTTGAAGCCTTCTTTTTTTGTAATACCAAATAATGTGTTCCAGGAAGAATCTGAATCAAGTCGGTTTGCGATAATAATCCTTCCGCCCATTTGTACAAAATTTTGAATATCGGCTTGTGGAAGTTGCGCCATTATTTCACCTGTAATAATAATTCCTGTATAGGGAGAGGGAGTAAGTCCCTTAATTTCATTAGCTGTAATATTTTTATAGTGTAGGTGTGCGTAATCCATTGCCTTTTTCGTATTAAATTCGACTTGTTGCCCTAATGTATTATCCGTTTTTAAAACGTATAATTGCATTTTTTGTCCATTTTGGGCTACATCTTTTGCTTTGAGTGTTTTAACAGTATCTGTTTCTTTAGTTTTAGGAACAGAAAACTTTTGATAGAAATTTTCTGTTCGATATATAAGGATGGATATAATTAAGAGAAATAAAATGATACTAACAATTCCGATATATATATTAATCCCCTTTTTCAATGTGTGTGCCTCCAAACTGCCTTACAAATAATTGATATTTACGCGGTAGTATATGAACTCTTTTTGCAGCTGCTAGATTATTGATTAAGTTATAGAGCTCGTCCCATAACTTTTGCTCATAATATATTTCAAGTAACCCAACGTAACCGTAATATGATTCAGGATAGAAATGAATAAGATTTAAAAATTGTTCTTCAGACTTTGCATATTGTTTTGTATGTAGAAACAGATTTCCAAGGTGGAAAGGATAAAGAGGTTCGGTAGGGAATAGTTCTACACTTTGTGTAATAAAATTCATAAATTCGGCGATTATTTTTTCCTTTTGCTGATTAGAAAGAAGACCACTGTCTACATATCTTAAATAGTTAGAAACCAATTCTTTTGCAATTTCATTTTGTGGATTTTGTAGAAATTGCTTATTTAAGTATTCGATCTGTTTTTCGTACCGTTCATTTAGTAAATTAATAGTAGTTGCTGCGTAATGTACAGTTTCAGGATCTTTATGGTGAATGGCTTCTTTCAATAAGCCTCCTTCATTGGAAATAGGGGAGGAGCTTAACTGTACAATGAGTTGTTTATGTAATTCAGGCTTATCTAGTTCTAATCCAGAAGAAAATGAAATTAGGTCCATATCTTGTTTTGCTGATGCCAAAATATCTTCATAATGATCAACTTGAAAGGAAACATACTCAGAGTATTGCTGTAACCACTCGGTCTTGGAGCGTCTTATATTCAGTAATAACATGATTGCTGATACAATAAGTCCGACAAGCGGGAAAAGGAGAGAGATAATCAAGCAAAACTCAATAATTCCTTTCTTATCTTCAGTAATCAAACCTTTCGTAAATCGAAATAAAAGAAAAACCAAAATAGCATAAATAAAGTAAAGAAGGAGTAAAATCATTAGAATACCACTCCTTTAGAAGAAAGAGCGTTTTGTATACGAGTTTTGACTGGTAATAAAAATTTTTCTTCAGTGCCAGGTAATAGAATCATAACTTTTTGTTCGGTCGTGCTATAACCGAATATATCAATATCACGCAAATGATCTTTTAAAATAGAATTTATCATTTCTAAGGAATCTTGTGGAACAGTAAATTCAAAATAGGAATATGGATAAGATAATGTTTCGTAACGTTTCTTTTCTATTTTTAGTAAATGTTCAAATTCATCTTCATAATAAATGCTCGTTTTAGGGAATGTACGATCCTCTTGACTTGATAGCCAAAGATTAGAAGCGTTTTGTAAACGATCACCCATCCAGCGTAAATACCATGTGAAAAGTTCGAATTGCTCAGAAGTTACTTTTGAAAATTCAATTTCGTCTAATATAATGACATATTGTACATCATCTTGGAATAGGACGGGACCAACTAAAAGTGGAGCGTCTTGAAAATCCTCTTCTGTACGGAAAAAAGGTCGATTATGTGCTAGAGCATTTTTGATGACTAGCGAAGCATTTTTAACAAAAATGGATTGAGGTAAGGTGTTTTTACCAGTTTCTGCTCTTAATTTAATACGAAGTGATTGTTTATTGTTATCGACGTGATAGATACCAATTTTTTTTGCTCCGAAATACATTTTTAATACATTTATCCCCTCATCGAGTACAATTTCAGGATGTGTATGATTTAAAGCTTTAAACATATGATACATTTTAGATAAGTGATTATTTGATTCAAGTACACGAGAACGTAGTGTAATACGTGTTTCATCCAATTGTTTCACAACATATTTTAATTCTTTATTTTCGGCTTTTAGCTCATTATTTATCATATGTACATCTTCATACCGTTCCTTTTGTGCAGTACTCATTAGTCCACAACATAAACTAATAACAAGTAAGAAAATCCAATTAATCCAGTAATCTAATGAATAAAAGTACAGTAATATATCATCTTCCTTATATATACCGCTTACAAAAATATAAATCATTGCTTCTAGAAAGGTGAAAAGGGCGATAGATATGCCATACCGGCTAGAAATAATTAATGTAATAAATAAGAGTAAGAAGTATTCATACGTTGGTGTTAGAAAATCAGTTAGTATTGAGAGAAAAAATAGAGCAATAAAGAGAATCGTAGGTTCAATCATTTTTTGTAATAAATTAGATTGTCTATAGTGCATAAAAAATCCCTTCTTTCGTTTGCAAATTTAATTTTGAGGAATAGTACACTGAAATAAAATACATAATTTAAAAGAATTATTTTAAAATATATAAAGCCCAAATCATTTTATCAACAGAGATGTAGTAAATTCAAGTGAAATAAATTCTAATTTTTGTTAATGTATTGTATTTATTGGGATTTTTATTAAATATCGAGCTTGAAAAAATGTAAAATGTTATTGTATTACTATACTTGTATTAATATTTAAAATGATAAAAAATTACAGTTTTATAGGGGGGGAATATTATTATGGAGTGGAAACGTTCCATATGCTTTTTAGCTATATTTTCTTTTATTTTTTCCTCAAGTACATCCACCCAAGCAAATGTCGTGGAACCAGTTTTAAAAAATGTACGAAGTTATAAAATTTATTATGGTGAAGCAAATGAGCAAGTAATTGAGGGACTTTCAAAGTATGACATGGTCATTATAGAGCCATATGCATTTTCGAAAGAGCAAGTTCAGCAATTAAAAAAATCAGGAACAGTAGTCCTTGGGTATGTTAGTGTTTTAGAATTAGAATCGTGGCATAAATCGCAAGTAGTTGAATCAGACTATTATTATCGAGACGGTAAGAAAATGAAGATTGAGCAGTGGGATACATATATTATGAATTTAGCTAATGAACATTACCGACGGATTGTTGTAAATAAAGTGAAACAGCAAGTTATTGGAAAAGGAATAGACGGTGTGTTTTTAGATACCGCTGGTGATATTGACGACTATTTTTATGATCAGCCAGTTACACAAGGGAAATTTCGCGAAGCATATGTAAATTTATTAAAAGAAATAAAAGGTGTTAATTCTGATTTGCTTCTTATACAGAATTGGGGATTTGACACAATCAAAAATACATCCTTGAATTTTATACATGGTGTATTGTGGGAGGACTTCAATAAACAAGTTATTACGAAAGATGAATGGAGTCAAAATTGGATGCACTATTTTAAACAACAAAGTAATAAGATTGTAACGTTTACCGTTACTCCAAATACCGTATCTAAAAAATATAGTTCTATAAATGGATTTATTCCTACAATTAATCCGAATGATATTTATGATAAATAGCAATTATTAGGGATGAGAAACTATCAATATTGAATATGAAAGTTTAGGTCAGTATACGATTATCTTATAAAGATGAATGTATTACTGACTAGCTCATTTTATAATATTCCATGTTAGAAATTAGTAGAATAAGATAGAAAAAGTGCATTATCCTATTAACTTTTATAGAAATAAAAAACGTAATATTTAAAATAACATCAATACTTGTGTCATGGTTAGAGTACGTTTATAATCAAGGAATCCTATTAATGTTCTGATAGGGTTATTTATGATTGAAAGCGTTTTAAATTTGGTGTTCTTCAAGGTAGGAAGTCTGACCTATTTGGATTAAAAATTATGTATGTAGTTTTAAATAGGAAGAAAAATAATAAAGAATTACTTTATATTGTGGGGAGGTTAAAAGTGTGAAAGGGAAAGACTTTCACACGAATACATATGGGTTACGTAGGATTATTACTTTCGGGTGCAGCTTTATTTTTAAATAGTCTCGTTATATTAGGAAAAGCAGAGATGAAAAGTGCAGGTGTTTTTAATTTATTTGTGGGTGCACTACAAATTATTATTCCGTTCTATTTAATCATGATTTCTGATCAAAGTAATTGGACGGTATATTCATATGCAGCTACTTTCTTATTCGGATTAACCTATTTATATGTAGGTGTTACTTTTATAAAAGGAATGGATAGTAGCGGTTTAGGTTGGTTCTGCATTTGGGTAGCAATTATTGCTTTATTCTATATGGTTGTTTCATTTGTTCAATTCCATGATGTTGTGAATGCGTTAACGTGGTTTATGTGGGCATTACTTTGGTATTTATTCTTTGTATTAAATACACAAAAAAAGAACATCAATCAATATCTTGGAAGGATTGCCTTCGTACAATCATGGGTAACATTGACGTTACCTTCACTCTTTTATTTTATGGGAGTATGGGGAGAGGGATTCGTATATGAATTATGGGTTTATGTATCTGTAATTTCTATTTTATACTTCTGTTATTGTATTTATAAATATCGAGTACGTTAATATATTTTTTGTAGAAAAGCATGGAATCGTTAAACGAATTCCATGCTTTTTATATGTTAGCATTTATAATAGAGAGGTAGTATTTTACAATTTATCGAAATGGGGATGATAAAGTTGAAAAAAGTATTGGTGCTAGGGGGAACTAGATTTTTTGGTAAACATTTAGTAGAAGCACTTTTGCAAGATGGGCACGATGTAACGATTGCGACGAGAGGAATTACGGAAGATTTTTTTGGGAGTAGAGTAAAAAGACTTATTGTAGATAGAGAAGATGAAAAACAACTAACAGAGCGTCTAACAGATAAAAGTTATGATATTGTATACGATAATTTATGCTATAGCTCGAATGCAGCGAAGATAATATGTGAAGTGTTACGAGGGAAAACGAAGAAATACGTTATGACATCTTCAATGGCTGTCTATGAACCAACACTAAGTTTATCAGAAGAGAACTTCAATCCGTACGAGTATGCAATTGCGTATGGAGATAGGAATGACTTCAATTATGGTGAAGGAAAGAGATTAGCCGAAGCCGTTGTATTTCAACAAGCAACATTCCCAGTTGTTGCAGCTCGTTTTCCGGTTGTTATTGGAGAAAACGATTATACGAAAAGGTTACAATTTTACGTTGAACATATTGTGAGAGAAGAACCTGTCGCAGTGAATGATCTAGATGGAAAATTGTCGTTTATACATGAAGAAGAAGCCGGGGGATTTTTAGCTTGGTGTGGGATGAAAGATATAGAAGGGCCAATTAATGCTTGTAGCAACGGGGTAGTTTCTACTCGGGAAATTATTCATTTTATAGAAGAAAATACGGGAATAAAATCACTCATTCAAGAAGTAGGAGATCATGTAGCACCTTATAATGAATTGACTAATTGTACATTACATAATGGAAAAGCTAATGAATTAGGATTCCCGTTCCGAGGGTTGAAAATAGAAATAGAAAAAGTATTACGTTATTACATACATGCAATGAAATGATCATAAATCCCCCGGTGGCAATCCGGGGGATTCTGGAGGATTTCGACAATACTAATTTTACATTACCAAACTTACCTTATACGCACGACTAATGTTTTTGTGATTGAATTGCTTGTAAATATTTTTCATTTACCCGGTCCCAGTTCACTGTATGCCACCAGTTGGTAACAAATTCTGGGCGACGATTTTGGTACTTTAAATAATAGGCATGTTCCCATACATCAATGACAAGTAATGGAATTTTGCCTTCTTGCAAAGGTGTATCTTGATTAGGTGTACTCATTACAGTAAGTTCTTCACCATCAAGGACAAGCCATCCATAACCACTTCCAAAACGGCTAATTGCTGCTTTAGACAGTTGATCTTTTAAGTTGTCAAAGGTATTGAAATAATAATCAATTACTTTTGCAACGTCTCCATTAGGCTCGCCGCCACCCCGTGGGCTCATTACTTCCCAAAAAAGACTATGACAATAATGTCCACCACCGTTATTTCTGACAGCTGTAACAATTTCCTTTGGTAAAGCTTCTAAATTACATAGTAACTCTTCTAAAGATTTATTATGTAATTCCGAATAGTTTTCTAATGCGGCATTCAAATTATTTACGTATGTCGCATGGTGCTTTCCATGATGAATAGAAAGTGTATTGCTATCGATATATGGCTCTAGTTCATCATAGTCATATGAAAGCTTTGGCAATTGAAATGAAGACATGACATTTCCTCCTTTCTCTCTAAAAGTTGGTCTAGGTAAAAATAATTTACCTGAGTAAAAAATACACTTATTTTTCATGAAAGTCAATAGTAATCTCTTAATTTTCTGAAAGATAGTACAATAAAAGTAACACTTCGACTTTCGTTTGTGACTCTTATTCTTTTTGCTTATACTGTAAAGTAGTAACGTTTTGTTGAAATAGAAGGAGATCGCTTATGAGTAAAACGAAGCAATTAATAGAGGAAGCGAGTCATTTTATTACGATTTGCTATAAAGAGCTTAATAAAGAACAATTCATAGAAGAACGCATGAAAGAAATTCGAGTTGAAATAGAGAAGACGGGGACGTATGAACATACATTTGAAGAACTTGTTCACGGATCGCGAATGGCATGGCGCAATAGTAATCGATGTATCGGAAGACTATTTTGGAGTAAGATGCACATATTAGATGCACGTGAAGTAAATGATGAGGAAGGTGTATATAATGCATTAATTCATCATATTCAATATGCAACGAACGACGGAAAAGTGAAACCGACCATTACAATTTTTAAGCAATATCAAGGTGAAGAAAATAATATACGAATTTATAATCACCAATTGATTCGGTATGCAGGATATAAAACAGAAATGGGAGTGATTGGTGACTCTCATTCCGCTGTGTTTACAGATTTTTGTCAAGAACTTGGCTGGCAAGGAGAAGGTACGAATTTCGATGTATTGCCACTTGTGTTTTCTATAGATGGAAAAGCGCCGATATATAAAGAAATTCCGAAAGAAGAAGTAAAAGAGGTGCCAATTGAACACCCAGAATACCCAATTTCGTCACTTGGAGTAAAATGGTACGGGGTTCCAATGATTTCAGATATGCGCTTAGAAATTGGCGGTATTTCCTATACAGCAGCTCCGTTTAATGGATGGTATATGGGAACAGAGATTGGGGCACGTAACTTAGCGGATCATGATCGCTATAATTTACTTCCAGCAGTTGCGGAAATGATGGATTTGGATACATCAAGAAACGGTACGTTATGGAAAGATAAGGCATTAGTTGAATTAAACGTGGCTGTTTTACATTCCTTTAAAAAACAAGGAGTCAGTATTGTTAACCATCATACTGCGGCGCAACAATTTCAGCAATTTGAGAAGCAAGAAGCTGCTTCCGGTCGTGTTGTAACGGGCAATTGGGTGTGGCTCATTCCGCCATTATCTCCAGCTACCACTCATATTTATCATAAACCGTATCCGAATGAAATTTTGAAGCCGAATTTTTTTCATAAATAGTTTGTAGTATAGGGCATTTTCTGTAAAAATATAATTTTTTTTAACTACTGTTACGTAGCAAATGGAAGCCTTTACCCTCGGTTATTTTTGGAAGGAGCTTTTTGAACCAAGGAGTTCCTTATGTTATAATCAAATTTCTGTTTCGAAGACCTTATAGAAATATAAGGTCTTTTATTTTGCTTTTTTATGTAAGAGGAATAGAAATTTTCTTTTAAATAAGGGATTTAGCATATTTTTAGGGACAACATAAGTGTGTAGGAAATAGATAAATTATTATACTTATATAATCATTGTGTTTTGGGTGTAAAAAATAAAACATAATAAAGTTGTTTTTTTAGATTGCTGAGGAAGGAGGAAGTGTAAATGAGGATGAAGAGTCGAAAAACAGATTGGCCTGTATTTCTTATTAGTGGTGGTTCGCTTTTATTATTTGTAATTGCGGTTTTCTTAAATAAAAGTTATATAGAGGGAGTCATTAATAGCAGTTTTGCAGCTTCAATTAAATATTTTGGTGCCTTCTGGCAAGTTTTATTAATTGGTACATTTATTGTTGCAATGTGTATGGCGTTCTCGAAATATGGAAGAGTTAAACTTGGGGGATTAGAAAAACCTGAGATTAGTACGGCAAAGTGGCTTGCTATTATTATGTCGACATTACTTGCCGGAGGTGGCGTTTTTTGGGCAGCTGCAGAGCCAATGTACCACTTGATGACGGTGCCGCCAATACATGAAGGTATATCTGCTGGAACGAAAGAAGCGGTCATGCCTGCTTTAGCGCAAAGTTATATGCATTGGGGTTTCTTGGCTTGGACGATTTTAGGTACAATTAGTGCGGTAGTTATGATGTATGGGCATTATCATAAAGGTATGCCGTTAAAACCTCGAACGCTTTTATATCCTATTTTTGGTGAGAAATTGCGAAAGAGTTTGCTTGGAACAATGATTGATGCATTTGCCATTATTGCGGTAGCTGCAGGGACGATTGGTCCAATCGGATTTTTAGGCTTACAAGCAAGTTATGGTCTACAAGCGTTGTTTGGAATTCCTGATGTGTTTACTACTCAATTAGCAATTATCATTTGTGTAGTTGCGGTTTCTACTATATCTGCAGTAACAGGAATTAATAAAGGGATTCAAATTATAAGCGATTTAAATGTTAAATTAGCGATTTTATTAATGGTATTTGTATTATTATGTGGACCAGGTGGATTTATTATTGATGCATTTGTTTCTTCGTTTGGATTTTATGTAAATGAATTTATTCCAATGAGCACATACCGCGGTGATACAGGTTGGTTAGGGTCGTGGACAATCTTTTTCTGGGGATGGTTTATTGGATATGGACCAATGATGGCAATTTTAGTTAGCCGCATTTCAAGAGGAAGAACAATTCGAGAAATCATTGTTGCAATTGGAATTATTGCACCTATTATTACAACGTTTTGGTTTACTATACTAGGGGGATCAGGTGTGTTTTATGAGTTAATGAATCCTGGTTCTATATCGACCGCATTAAGTGCATCTGGTATGCCAGCTGCTATGATTGCAATTACAGAGCAACTGCCGCTCTCTCATATTATTGGACCGGCATTTCTTTTATTAACAATTTTATTTGTAGTGACAACAGGAGATTCAATGGCTTATTCGATTTCGATGGCAGTGACTGGAGACGGAGATCCTAGAATTAGCTTACGAATTTTTTGGTCGCTTATTATGGGAGCAGTTGCGGCAATTCTTTTATACATGGGTGAGGGGAGTATTAATGCATTGCAATCATTCATCGTAGTAACAGCTGTCCCAGTATCTGTTCTGTTGTTCCCAATGCTATGGCTAGCGCCTAAAGTGGCAGGGGAACTAGCATTAAAACAAGGGATTGTAAAAGAAGAAGAGCAAACTTCTTTCTTGTTCCAAAAAGCTAGTAGATCAAAATAAATAATTGTATATTTTATATCAAAAAAGGAAGCATTTCATTAGAGATGCTTCCTCTTTGTTATTCATATAACTATCTTTCTTGAAGGAAGATCGTACACTGTGTAGTTTCAATCTATTCTAATACTTTATCCTTCGTCTCTGGGACAAATAATAGCATTGTAACTAAACCGATTGGATAGATAATGAAGATAAGAGATAATGCTCCCATTACATTACCACCTGCAGCAAGTAATCCGATAATAACAGGTCCAAAACCAGCTAAACCACGTCCAGTACCGAAAATAAAGTTTTCTGCTGTAGAACGAGCTTCAGCAGGATAGTTTTCAGCTAAAATTGCTCCGAATCCTCCCATCATGCCATTTGCAAAGAATCCAAGCAATGCACTTCCCCATAGCAATAATGTTGAATCTGTGAATAAGAAGAAGTAAATGAGACAGTATATAGTACCACCAACATAATAGATTGTAAAAGTTTTACGGCGACCAATTTTATCGGCTAGAATACCAAAAGTTGCAATTCCAATGAGCATGCCAATCGTAGAGATGAACATCCAACCGCTCGCTTTTGCTAATGTGTAGTTATATTTATTCGCCAAAATAGTTGGCATCCATGTAAAGATTCCATAGTATCCGAAGTTCTGGATGAATGACATAATAATAAGACCAATTGTTGTTAGCGTTACTTTTTTATTTGCAAATAGCTTTCGAAGTGGGAACTTTTTCATTTGCTTTAATTGCTCTGCCTCAGTAGTTGTTAAATTACCTGTAGCTTCTTTTTGTAACAGTTCTTTTTTGTATCGTTGTTTTTGTTCCCATATTTTCGGTTCACTTAAACTTTTTCGGACATAGACAGCTAGTAGTGCGGGAATGAGTCCAAATAAGAAAACGGCTCTCCATCCAAAGTGTGGAACGATAAATGCTGGTAGGAGTGAAGCGACTAGTACGCCGAATTGCCATCCAAGTGCCACAACGGATGTTGCCTTTGCGCGCATTTCTTTCGACCATGTTTCAGTTACGATGGCCATCCCAATTCCGAATTCACCACCAACTCCCATTCCTACTAAAAAGCGAAGAATTAATAATTGCCAATAATCTGTTGCGAAATAAATAAGTGCTGTCGCGAGTGAAAATAGTAAGATTGTGAAGGCCATCGTACGGATACGCCCAAATAAATCAGCAATAAATCCAAATAAATAAGACCCAATTAGCATTCCTATTGTAGTAGCTAAAGTTAAGTTCCCACCTTCAACAGGGCTTAAATGAAATTCTTTTAAAATGTAGACGAGTACGAAAGATAAGAGCAACATATCTAAGCCTTCTGCTGCATATCCTAGCGCAGACCCAAATAGTGTTTTATATCTTTTCTCTTTCGTTTCCTCTGTTGTTGATTGTACATCAGTAGTGACGTTCATCATTACTCCTCCTTATTCTCTTCTACAGTCGCTATGGAAGAATAACAAAAGGCCTTCTCACCTGATACGATGAGAAGGCCAAAAAAGCATACGTATTCCTAAAAAAGGCCATACGTATAGTATATTCCGACTTCCTTCTCAACCTCACGGGGTTGGGTTAAAGGACTGTATTATATTACTTTATTTTTAGCACTCTTCTATTAGATTGTCAAATAAAGAGGGGATTGTTATGTATAAAATATTTCAAAAGATATTTCGTTCTTCTTGACGCCCACTTCATTATTTTCCCATAATAAAACTAACTCATATAAAAAGGAATGAATCACAGATGCTAAATTTAGTACTTATGATGATTGAACGTGTCGGACTTATTGTTATTTTAGGGTTTTTACTTTCGCATATTAAAACGTTCAGGCGTCTTCTTCATAAGCAAGACGGATATGTAGATAAGCTTAAGCTTATTTGTATTTTTTCGGTGTTTACAATTGTAAGCAATTACACAGGAATTGAAATAGCAGGAAATACGATTATGAATGAAAATTGGCTACAGGGTGTTTCTTCATCGAGCACAATCGCGAATACACGTATTATGGGTGTTGGAATTAGTGGATTGCTCGGCGGACCTATCGTCGGAATTGGAGTAGGATCAATTGCTGGTATTCACCGCTATATGCTTGGCGGGACGACGGCGCTAAGTTGTGCAATCTCTTCAATTTTAGCGGGCGTTATAACTGGTTATATCGGATATATTTTTAAAAAATATAACCGTACAATTACACCTAAGTTTTCAGCGGTTTTAAGTGTTTTTATCGTTTCTTTAGAAATGATTATGATCCTATTAATTGTAGAGGATGGAATGAGCATTGTGAAAACAATTGCGATACCAATGATCCTTGTAAATAGTTTTGGAAGTTTTATTTTACTTTCTATGATACAAGCTATTTTGCGTCAGGAAGAGAACGCAAAGGCACTTCAGACTCATAAGGTATTACGTATTGCAGATAAAACGTTACCGTATTTTCGCCAAGGCTTAACAGAAGAATCGTGTAAGCATGTGGCACAAATTATTCACCGCTTTACAGGAACAGATGCGGTATCCTTAACAGATACAGAGAAAATATTAGCTCACGTTGGATTAGCATCAGATCACCATATTCCTTCACATAGTTTAATAACGGGTTTGTCGAAAGAAGTGTTACACACAGGGAAAATAATGAAAGCAAAATCACGTGAGGTCATTAATTGTCAACATGAAGGATGCCCTTTGCAAGCGGCGATTGTTATTCCACTAACTTCACATGGAAATACAATAGGGACATTAAAACTGTATTTCAAAAATCCTAACCAGTTAAGTCGTGTGGAAGAGGAATTAGCAGAAGGATTAGCAAAAATATTCTCTACACAACTTGAATTAGGTGAAGCTGAGTTGCAAAGTAAATTATTGCAAGATGCGGAAATAAAGGCATTACAAGCACAAATTAACCCACACTTTTTATTTAATGCGATTAATACAGTATCAGCTTTATGCCGAACAGATGTAGAAAAAGCAAGGAAGTTATTATTACAGCTTAGTGTGTATTTCCGTTGTAATTTACAAGGGGCACGTCAGTTATTGATTCCACTAGAACAAGAATTAAACCATGTACAGGCATACTTATCGCTAGAACAAGCAAGGTTTCCAAATAAGTATGAAGTAAAGGTGTATATTGAGGATGAGCTAAAGACAACTTTAGTACCACCATTTGTTCTTCAACTATTGGTTGAAAATGCGTTGCGACACGCTTTCCCGAAGAAGCAACCAGTATGCGAAGTGGAAGTGCATGTTTTTGAAAAAGAGGGTATGGTTCATTTTGAAGTAAAAGATAATGGGCAAGGAATTGAGGAAGAACGTTTAGAACAATTAGGAAAGATGGTAGTTTCGTCCAAGAAAGGGACTGGAACAGCTTTATATAATATTAATGAACGTCTTATTGGGCTATTTGGAAAAGAAACGATGCTTCATATCGAAAGTAAATTAAACGAGGGGACAGAGATTACTTTTGTTATTCCAAAAAAAGTAGGGGAGGAAGAGCAGATTGTTAAAAGTACTAGTAGTTGATGATGAAATGTTAGCACGCGATGAACTAAAGTATTTATTAGAAAGAACGAAGGAAGTTGAGATAATTGGTGAGGCTGATTGTGTAGAGGACGCATTAGAAGAGCTAATGAAAAACAAACCAGATATTGTTTTCCTAGATATTCAGTTATCTGATGATAACGGATTTGAAATCGCGAATATATTAAAGAAGATGAAAAATCCACCTGCCATTGTATTTGCGACTGCCTATGATCAATACGCGTTGCAAGCATTTGAAGTAGATGCGTTAGACTATATTTTAAAGCCATTTGATGAAGAACGTATTGTACAAACATTAAAGAAGTATAAAAAACAAAAGCAGTCGCAAATAGAAACGAAGCAAGAAATAAAAGGGGCAGATGTAACGGCAGATATGCATAAATTAGCATTACCAATTGAAGAATCAATCGTACTTGTGAATATTGAAGATATTATATATGTAGGACTTGTGGATGGAAAAGTAACAGTAAAAACAATGAGGGACACATATATAACACACGATACACTTGTGATTTTGGAAAAGAAGTTGCCGCAAGCAAGTTTTATGCGTGTACATCGTAGCTTCATTGCAAATATTAATCATATTACTGAAATCCAGCCGTGGTTCAATTCTACTTATAATTTAATTATGAAAGAAGGATCAAAAGTACCTGTTAGTCGTACATATGCAAAAGAACTCAAGAAGCTGCTTCGTATTTAAGAAGCAGCTTTTGTATTTCATCCTTTTATATTTGTAACTGATTCTGTATATTTGACGTTCTGTTATGTAAACGCTTACTAAGGCGATTATATCCTATACAATAAAGGTACCAAATCGAAAGAGGTGGCCAAAATGAGTACGAAAAAAGTATATAGTTTCTTATCACAAGCATTCATATTTTCAGCTATTATGTTAATTTCTAATATTATTGCAACACATTTACCAATTCCGATGCCTTCATCGGTAATCGGGTTAGTCATTTTATTTAGTCTATTATGTTTAAAGGTTATTAAATTGGAACAAGTTGAATCACTTGGAACAGCTTTAACAGGTATTATCGGATTCCTTTTCGTCCCATCAGGTATTTCGGTTATTAATTCTCTTGGTGTAATGGGACAATATTTTGTACAAATTTTAACTGTAATTGTTGTCGCAACAGTTATTTTACTCGCTGTAACAGGATTATTTGCACAATTTATTTTAGGAAAAGATAAAAAAGAAACAGAAGATACAAAAGAATTGAAAGTAGTAAATAAAGGACGCAAACACGGAAAAGTTGCGTAACCATTTTAGTATATATTGTTAGGAGGGAATGAACATGGCAAGCACAATGACTCCATATTTCGGAATCGTCGTTTCATTAATCGCATACGGAATCGGAACATTATTATTCAAGCATTCAAAAGGGTTCTTCTTATTCACACCATTATTCGTAGCGATGGTATTAGGGATTGTCTTTTTAAAAGTAGGTAACTTTACTTTCGAAGAATATAATACTGGTGGAAAAATGATTAGCTTTTTCTTAGAGCCAGCAACAATCGCGTTTGCAATTCCATTATATAAACAAGTGGATAAGTTGAAAAAATATTGGTGGCAAATTTTATCAGCTATCGTGGTTGGATCTATTTGTTCAGTAATTGTCGTGTTCATTGTTGCAAAAGCAATTGGCCTAGATACAGCAGTAATGAACTCAATGTTACCACAAGCGGCAACAACAGCAATTGCATTACCAATCTCTGAAAGTATTGGTGGTATACCAGCAATTACATCATTTGCAGTAATCTTTAACGCAGTCATCGTATACGCATTAGGAGCGTTATTCTTAAAAACATTTAGAGTGAAACATCCAATTGCAAAAGGTTTAGCACTTGGAACAGCAGGTCATGCATTAGGAGTGGCAGTAGGAATTGAAATGGGTGAAGTAGAGGCAGCTATGGCAAGTATTGCTGTAACAGTAGTTGGAGTTGTAACGGTAGTTGTCATACCGATGTTCATGCCATTCATTGGATAGTAAAACTTACTTAAAAAATGAGAAAAGCAAGCTATTTGTAGGACAGATTTCTACTGATAGCTTGCTTTTTATGTTACAGTAGTGGTAAGACCTATTGTGACAAAATGTAAGTTTCCTTAAATCTTCATTAATACTGTGTAGAATACGTTTTGAATTAGGTCATTGTATTGTAAAATAAGAAGTAAGCTACTATAGATCTGCTAAGGTAGGCGTATAATGAGCTTATAAAAATCTTAATATGAATGAATAATTAAAAGTAGAAAAGAGAGAAAAATCTACTTATTAACGTTTTACTTTATAGGACAGGAGAGAGTACTCGTCGATTATGCAAATAAAAAACCTGTTTCAAAGCAAAGGATTTCAGAGGTTACTCGTATTAGTAATACTTGCCCTCGTGTTATACGGGCTGCAAAGTATGTTGAATTTAATTTTAATTACGTTTATTCTTACGTATTTAATGGATCGATTCCAAAAGTTTATTTCCCGCAAATTAGATCATTTCATGCCCATTAATCGAAAACTCATTATAGCATTTTTATATGTCATGTTAATTGGTGGAATTGCTATTACACTATTTAAATATTTACCAGTATTAACGATACAAATTTCACAATTGATTTATCAATTTAACGTATTTTTAAGAAACCCACCGGACAGTGAATTAATTAAGTATGCAGTTAATGCTGTTAATCATATGGAACTTTCGAAGTATGTAGGACAAGGCGTTGACATTTTGTATAAATCGATTACGAATGTTGGGAAATTTGGCCTTCAAGTGTTACTTTCTTTAATTTTAAGTTTATTTTTCTTATTGGAGAAAGCTCGTATCGTTGCTTTTACTGCAAAATTTAAAGAGAGCAGACTTGCAATTTTCTATACTGAAATCGAGTACTTCGGTAAGAAATTTGCACGTTCATTCGGAAAAGTAATCGAAGCACAATTTTTAATTGCGGTTGTTAACTGTGTTCTATCTGTTATTGCACTATGGATATTAGGATTCCCACAATTATTAGGTTTAGCATTAATGATCTTCTTACTCGGTTTAATTCCAGTAGCTGGGGTTATCATTTCGTTATTCCCGCTTTGTATGATTGCTTACAATATCGGCGGTATTATGTACGTGGTTTATATTTTAGTTATCGTAACAGTCATTCATGCGCTTGAAAGTTACGTGTTAAATCCGAAGTTTATGTCGCAAAAAACAAATTTACCGATTTTCTATACATTTATGGTATTAATCTTCTCAGAACACTTCTTGGGTGTATGGGGATTAATTATTGGTATTCCAATCTTCATTTTCTTATTAGATGTCTTAGATGTGACAAGTGATGAAATGGAGAAGGATGTTGGAAAAAAATAAAGTGAAGAAGAAAAAGCATCGATGTTCGATGCTTTTTCTTTTATAACATGATGTTTCTTATGCCATACTGTAAGGAGAAGATAGAATAGGGGTGAAAGAATGGCTGTAAATGAAAAGGTAGAATTAGCTACATTTGCTGGAGGGTGCTTCTGGTGTATGGTTTCGCCATTTGAAGAGATGGAAGGAATTATAAAGGTTGTTTCTGGCTATACAGGTGGTCATAAAGAGAATCCAACATATAAAGAAGTATGTTCAGAAACGACGGGACATTATGAGGCAGTACAAATTACATTTGATGCAAATAAAATGCCGTATGAGGAGTTATTAAATATATATTGGAGACAAATTGATCCAACTGATGTAGGTGGGCAATTCCACGATCGCGGACAGTCTTACGAAACAGTGATTTTTTATCATAATGAAGAACAACATAAAAAAGCAGAGGCTTCAAAAGAAGAGCTTGCAAGGAGTGGGCGCTTTTCAAAGCCGATTGCGACAAAAATATTGCCAGCTACTACGTTTTATCCCGCAGAGGAATATCACCAAGGATATCATAAGAAAAATGAATTCCGCTACGAGTTATACCGTAAGGGCTCAGGGCGAGATGCGTTTATTAAGCAACATTGGCCAAAGGATAATGCTCATTTAAAGGAAAAACTCAGTGAGATGCAATTTTATGTAACACAGGAAAATGGTACAGAACCACCATTTCGAAATGAGTATTGGAATCATAAAGAAGAAGGTCTTTATGTAGATATCGTTTCAGGTGAACCTTTGTTTACTTCTCTAGATAAATTTGATAGTGGATGTGGATGGCCTAGTTTTACGAAGCCAGTTATGTCAGCTAGTGTGAAGGAAAAAATGGATGTGAGTCATAATATGACGCGTACAGAAGTGAGAAGTAAGGAAGGAGATTCACATCTCGGCCACGTATTTCCAGATGGTCCAGGACCAAATGGACTTCGCTATTGTATAAATTCAGCAGCTCTTCGATTTATTCCAACAGAGGAATTAGAAAAAGAAGGCTATGGTGATTTCCTAATCTTGTTTGGAAATAAAAAATAACCTCGCAGTTAGCGAGGTTATTTTTTTGTTACTTTACTTTTTTCTTTTTAAACTTGCTTAATACTTCATAAACGATTGGAACAATAAGAAGTGTTAATAATGTTGAACTTGTTAATCCACCAATTACTGTTACACCAAGTCCTTTAGAAATTAAGCCGCTACCTTCAAATCCTAATGCGAGCGGGATAAGAGCACCGATTGTTGCAATTGCAGTCATTAAAATCGGGCGAAGGCGTGTTGCACCAGCTTCTAATAAAGCTTCACGTGTTGATAGACCTTCATTTTCTTTATGAATAACGCGGTCGATAAGCACGATTGCGTTTGTTACAACGATACCGATTAACATAAGGGCACCGATCATTGCAGAGACACTTAACGTTTCACCAGAGATTAATAAGGCAACAAGGGCTCCAATGATTGTAAATGGTAGCGAGAATAAAATTGCGAATGGTGCAAGAGCACCGCCAAATGTCACGACAAGAACGAAGTATACAATAGCAATCGCAGCTAACATCGCTAAGCCAAGTTGCTTGAATGATTCTTCAATATCTTTTGTAACGCCTCCCATAGAAACATCTACGCCAGAAGGAAGATCCATTTTATCTACTTCTTTTTGAACCGCGGCGGATGCTTTTGAAACGTCATCAGATGTTAGTTTTGCACTTACTTCCGCATAAACACGGCCATCGCGGTGTTTCACTGTATTCGAAGTTTCTCCTTCTTTTACAGTCATCACATCTTTTACAGCCACTTCACTACCAAGCGGGGTTGTAATTTTACGATTTGTTAAGTCATCGATTGTTTCATAATTTTGTTTTTCAGCTTCTACATATACATTGATATCTTTACCGTCTTTTTTAATTGTTGTCAGAACAGGGCGATCATGTTGATTAGAAAGTCCCATTCCAATTTGTGCAGCCGTTAGACCCATTTTACTTAGCTTTTCCTGATCTGCGACTAAAGTGTATTCTGCGTATGTTTTTGCAATACTAGAGTCTATATCTTTTAAGTCTTTGTTTTTCTTCATTATGTTTTGAATATCTTTTACGACAGGCTTAATGTCTTCTGAGCTATCTCCGTAAACGTATAACTTGATTTCGTTACTACCGCCACTTGCTCCGAAGTCTTGGTTTTTCCATTCGCCTTTTCCAGACATTTTCTGTAAATCTTTAACGACTTGTTCTTTCTCTTTTTCGAAGTTTTTCGTGTCGTTATCATATTGTACGAAGAACATTGCCTGATTTGATTGACCAGGACTCATTGGGTTTTCGCCACCTAATGAGAATTGAATTGTTTTGACGTCTTTATTATCTTGGAAGTGCTTCTCAGCTTTCGTTGCAATTTTTTCAACGTCTTCTAACGTTTGACCTGGTTCAGGGTTGTACGTTGCAATAATCATTTTTTCTTCTTCAGATGGTAAGAAACTTACACCGATAATTGGAACAAGTGCAAGACTACCAACTAATAGAAGGACAGCAATACTTGATGTGATGATTTTATGATTTAAAGCCCATGCAAGTATACGTTTATAACCGTTTGCTAATTTACTTGGTTTTTCTTCATGATGTACTTCTTTTTCTCTCATGCTCTCTTTTTTAAATAAAGAATGAGCTAGCATCGGTACGATTGTAACTGCTACTAGTAACGATGCTAATAAAGCGAAGACGATAGTTAAGGCGAATGGTAAGAACATTTCACCAATCATACCTTTTACTAGTCCAAGCGGTAAAAATACAGCAATTGTTACAATGGTAGAAGACATAATCGGAATAAACATTTCTTTCGTAGCTTCACGAATTAAATCTTTCCCGCGTAGTTTCTCTCCTGATAACGACATACGTCGGTAAATATTTTCAATAACAACAATGGAGTCATCCACAACGCGCCCGATAGCGACTGTCATTGCTCCGAGTGTCATAATGTTAAGTGTAATATCCATTTGCTTTATGACTAATACAGCAATTAATAAAGAAAGTGGTATGGAAACGACAGAGATTAATGTTGTTCGGATATTTCGTAGGAACAGCATAATAATAACAATCGCAAAAATAGCACCAAAAATGGCTTTGCTCAGCATTGTTTCTACTGATTTCTCAATAGGTGCACCTTGGTCGAATGTTGAAATAATCTCTAAGTCTTTATATTTTTTCTCAAGTTCTTTTACTTTATCTTTCACTGCATTTACAACATCAACTGTGTTGGCGTCAGCAGCTTTGACAATTTGAATTCCAATTGCTTCTTTTCCATTTGTTCGAGAAATAGATTCTGCTTTTCCGACTTCCTTAATGTCAGCAATTTCGTCTAATGTAACTGTCGGAATCCCGTTCATAGCAGCTGGATTCATTTGTGGCATTTGTGCACCAGCTCCAGCAGTTTGACTACCTTGACCGCTTGCTGATGAAGGAACAGCAGGGATTTTTAATTCTTTTAATGCTTTCATTGTTGTAATATTTCCATCTACAACAACTGATTTTTCTGTGTCTTTAAATGTATATAGGCCAAGTGGTAAAGATACGTCCGATCCTTTAATTACATTTTTTACAGTATCTTCACTTAAACCTAATTCTTTCATCTTATCTTTTTTAAAGACAAGTTGTACTTCATCTACTTGTTGACCTGAAATTTGAACAGATGCGACTCCATCAAGTCCTTTTAATCCTGGCACAACATTTTTTTCTACATTTTCAGTTAAGGTAGCTAAAGATTCATTTTTACTTGCTACGCTTAATGAAATAACAGGAAAGGCATTGAAGTTTACACGTGAAACTTTCGGGTCCTTTACGCCTTCTGGCAGTTTCACATTTGCGAGAGCTTCTTTTATTTCTGTTTCAGCCTTTTCCATATTTTTATCAAAATCATATTCTACCTGAATAGAAGATGCATTTTGAAAAGATGATGAACTAACAACGTTTACACCACTTAAATTTTGCAGTTGCTCTTCCATCGGTTTTGAAACTTTATCAGCTACTTCTTCTGGTGTAGCACCAGGATAAACCGTGGTTACTGTTACAACAGGTGTTGTAATATCAGGAATTGTTTCCAGCTTCATATTCAGCCCAGAATAAATACCTGCAATGGTAACGATAATGGTTAGTAGCCAAACTGCGAACTTATTTTTTAACGAAAAATTAATAATTTTGTTCATGTTTGCGCTCCCTTTGTATTATATTGACCAACTGGTCAGTCTAATACATAATATAACTGACTGATTGGTCAGCCGTCAATGAAAAGGGATGGTATAATACATTCATAATAAGATGCGAGATTAAATTTAGGAGAGACATGATATGAAAGAAAAAGAGCGCTTAATTATAGAGATGGCTATGAAGTTATTTGCGACTAAGGGTGTAAATGCGACATCGGTGCAGGAAATTGTGACAGCTTGTGGCATATCTAAGGGAGCCTTTTATTTATACTTTAAATCAAAAGAGGAACTTTTATTAGCGACACTTCGATATTACTATGACAAGATTCAAAATAAAATGATGGATATTGAAAAAGAGTCGTTATTGCCACGTGAAAAATTTGCAAAACAATTGCATTGCCAGTTTAATGATATACAAAAGCATAAAGAATTTATTATTATGCATGCAAGGGAAAATGCGATTCCTTTTAATAAAGAAGTAGAAGAATTTATGATGCGGATGAAGTTAGAGTCTCACGCATTTTATCGGAATAGTTTACTGTCTATCTATGGTGATAAGGTTATGCCATATTTATTAGATTTAGTCATTATGGTAGAAGGCATATGCCGTGGATATTTAGAACTAATTATTTTACAAGCGCCAGAAATAGACTTATCTTACGTCTCTGCTTTTATTTTGAAAAGAGTAGACGATTTAGTAGATGGATTGGTAGAATCTTCAGAAGAACCTGTGTTACATGAAGAAAAGCTTGGAGAATTTCTTTGTAAATCAGAGCTTATTAAGGAACAGGTTAAGGAACATTTTTTAAAAGAAATTATTGTGTTTAAACGTACTTTAGCGGATCAATTAGAAAATGATGAATTACTTGTTACATTAGATGTTTTAGAGGCGGAGATGAGATTGTCTAATCCAAGAATTCCGGTCATTAGAGGAATGTTAGCAAATTTAGAGACATATTCGGAATTAAAAGAATTTAAATTGCGACTTATGGGATATTACAATATAAAAAATTCTTAATAAAAACAAGCAAAAAACTCCTTGTCCATACAAGGAGTTTTTTTAAGATAAGACTACTTACTATTTTGAGACCACTCTTCAACATCCCAAACTTTTGTGATCCAATCTTCATAGAAGTCCGGTTCGTGACATACAAGAAGAATTGTTCCTTTATATGCTTTCATAGCCTTCTTAAGTTCCGCTTTTGCTGTAACATCAAGATGGTTTGTCGGCTCGTCAAATAGTAGCCAGTTACTTTCTTCACCCATTAGTTTACATAAACGAACTTTTGCTTGTTCTCCACCACTTAATTGACTTAATGGACGAGAAATATGTTCATTTTTTAATCCGCATTTTGCTAACATCGCACGAATTTGATATTGGTCTAGGCCAGGGAATGTATTCCATACATCATCAATTGGTGTTATATTGTCAGCTTTAACTTCTTGCTCAAAGTATGCAGGCTCTAAGAAGTCACCAAGGCTTGTTTTACCGCTTAAAGGTTTAATTTTACCTAAGATTGTTTTTAGTAACGTGGATTTACCAACACCGTTACATCCAACAATGGCAATTTTTTCACCACGTTCGATCGTCATTGATAACTTTGGTAGTAGCGGATGTGTATATCCGATTTCTACATTTTCACCTTCAAAGACGAAGCGACTACTTGCACGACTTTCTTTAAATGAGAATTCCGGTTTAATTGCTGTTTCTGGGCGATCAATAAGCTCCATACGATCAAGTTGTTTTTGACGACTCTTTGCACGACCTGTCGTTGAATAACGAGCTTTATTCTTTGCAATGAAGTCCTCTTGCTTTTTGATAAACTCACGTTGTTTTTCATAAGCATTTATATGTTGATTTTTATTGATTTCTGCTAGCTCTAGGAATTTTTCATATGTTGCTGTATAACGCGTCATTTTTGTGAATTCTAGATGGAAAATAACATCAACACATTTATTCATAAATTCCGTATCATGGGAAATCAACAGGAACGCATGTGGGTATTCTTTTAAATAATTCGTTAACCAATGAATATGTTCAACGTCTAAATAGTTGGTAGGTTCATCAAGTAATAATACTTCTGGTTGTTCAAGTAATAGCTTTGCAAGCAATACCTTTGTACGTTGTCCACCACTTAGTGCTGAAACATCACGATCTAAACCAATTGCATCAATTCCAAGACCACGTGCAGCCTCTTCAATTTTCATATCTAGTAAATAGAAACCACCTGCTTCAAGTGCATCTTGTATTTCTGCCATTTGCTCAAGAAGTTCTTCTAGTTCTTCTGGTGTAGCAGTTCCCATTTTTTCTGTAACTTCATTTAAAGCTTTTTCCTTTTCAAATAGCGGTAAAAATGCATCCGCTAGTACGTCACGAATTGTACGTCCAGGTGTTAAAACCGTATGTTGGTCTAAGTAACCGTAATGTGTGCCCGGTGTCCATTCTACACGACCTTGGTCATGAATAAGCTGACCAGTAATGATATTCATGAATGTTGATTTACCAACACCGTTTGCACCAACTAATCCAACGTGCTCACCTGCTAGTAATCGCATAGATACATCTTTAAATAATGTACGATCGCCAAATGTATGTCCTAATTTTTCAACTGTTAATAAGCTCATAGTATCCTCCGTCCAACTTGAAATAGTACCTTGAATCATGATACTAAATTCTTTCATATAATGCCATCATTTCAAAATGTATATATTTTCAAAATAAGCTAATGTACGAATGTTTATTGCTCATTTCCCAAACTTTTATGGTCCAAATGCAGAAAACACACTTGTCCATCATACATTAAAAGGAATACTTGCAAATAAAATGTCTAGCTTTATTGGAGGTAAAAAGATTGTCCGTGAATATAGTTTTACACCAGATGGTGCAAAAGCAATAGTTGAATTAGCTTCACATGATGAGGCCTATGGACAAAATTGGAACATATCAGGTTATGGTGCCATTACAGGTGAGGAATTGATTGAACACATACGAGAATTAACGTGATATACCAAATGAGTAATAACTGTAAAGAGAGGAATAATCCAGTTCTTTGGTCTGTTTGATAAGCAGATCAATGAATTTGTGGAAATACTATATTTGACGGAAAAACCAGTTGTATTAAGTGGAGAGAAGTACGAGAAATATATTGGGGTTGTACCTAGAACCTTTTATTATGAAGGGGAATTGTATATAAGTAAAAAAACAAGCTTCTATTTACAATTTAGAAGCTTGCCTTGTTATTGTTTATCTACCTAGCTTTTTATTTACAAACCCTAAAATTAATCCACGTATTTGTGGATCAATTGCAAGGCCAATAATGCCATACAATATACCAGTAAGTACTAAAGCTACTAGTGGTGGTAAGCTAATTAATACTGTGCGATATATTGCATAACTAATTATAAATGCTAGTGTATTGAATATTATTCCTTTGAATAGCAATGAAAATCCTTTACGAACGAATAATGAAAATCCGATTAATAATGTAATCTCAGTAAGGATAGCAGCTACAGCAGCTCCCATCATTCCAAATTGGCTACCTAATATGATGTAACTTATGATAGCAACAGCTAATCCAATTGCCATAGTTGTCGCACGTTTCCATTGTTGACCAGCTGTTGTTAAATTATCAGCAAGCGGATAGTTGATAGATTGTAAAATGACCATAAAGGCTAAAATTGCAAGTGCATTACCAGCTGGCGCATATTTTTCACCTAATAGAGTTACAATCCAAAAACTTGGATCGGCAATAAACGGGATAGAAATTCCCATCCCTAAGAAAGACATAAGCTTTAATTCGAATTGAGATAGCTTTCTATGTTCATCAATATTATTTTCGTTTCCAAAAGCAAACAATTTTGGATAGAAGGCTGCTGCAATTACACCAGGTATTTGGTAAAGTACAGCAGGTATTTTATAGGCAGCCCCAAAGAATCCAACTTGTGCTTTCGTTGAAACTTTTTCTAAGATAATAGGACCTAACTGCGGTAAAAGCATAATGATAACGCCATTGACTGTGAAAATAAGTAATTGATCTAAAATGCCTTTATTCCAACCCTTATGAATTGTTGTATAGCGGATTGTCATTATAAAGGCAATGACTCCTGTTATAAGGCTAGATATTCCATACATAGCAGCAACCATCATAAGTGACCATTTAAATGACATCCCTAGCAGAAGAGCGGCTGCGGCCGTCACACCTTGTAGTACAGAAATAATCGCTGTGAATTGCATACGCTCTGTTACTTGGAAATAGGCCATCCCAACCCCTTGTAAAGTAGCTCCAAACATGGTTGGTAGTACGACCCAATATACCATGGCACGTAAGTAAGCATCAGTGTAGAAGAACTGAGCGAAAATGGCGAAGAGCACAGAAATTACGATAGCTAATACTAAACGAATTCGTAAATAACTGCTTATTAATACGCTAATGTTAGCGTTGCTTCTTGTTCCTTCACGCATAAACGTATGTGTCAAACCTGCATCCGTAAAATAGCAAATGACAGCGGAAACTGCTAATGCAACTGTAAACATCCCGTACTCATCTGGTGAAACATATCTTGCAAAGAGAATTGTTGCAATAGCCAGTACAAAACGAACAGTAATGTTTCCTACAAAGAGGTAGGATGCGTTTTTTAGAATTTTATTTGTTTTCATGAGAAAAGACCTTTCTATTCTTTAGGACCCGGTTAGCTTGTCCTATTTGTAAATTTGATTTGTTCACAGAAAGAGAGAGTATAGTTATATTTTCAGTTTAAGAAAACAGAAATTTAATTCGTACAAACCAAAGCATTGCATATAGTTTTTTACTACGCTTTCCATTCTTTGAATAGATTTTACGGCAATATTTCTTGATATCTTTTTTGATTAATTGAACTTGTGATTTATCTAATTGAGAGTTTCCCTTAATATATATACAAGCGTTATTGATGACTGTATAAGGGAATAAATAAGTCTCAAGAATCTCAATAAGTGACTGAGGGTCTTTTGTAATGAAATCTTGAGATTTGTTATGTACCCAGTCCTTCATACGATTGAATACTTCCAGCTCTTTTGTTGTTTTTAATTCATAATCTTTATACTTAGAAGAAAGATTCCCTTCTGATAAGATTCTATAATAAGTTAAGTATTCATCGACATAACATACATTTGTCACACTCATAAGTTTAAATAAAAACTCCAAATCTTCGCCCCAACTACATCCTGGTGTAAAACGAATGTTATGATCCATTACGATGGCTCGTTTGAAAATCCAAGTACTTGTTTGAGCAACAACTTGATGTGTTAGGAATGCTTTTGACATATCGCCTTTAATAAAATTTGTTGTATGTTCAACCTTCTCGCCTGTTTCTTCGTAGAAATTCATATAACCACAATAGCACGCGTCCATGTTGTTTTTATGTATACTTTTGACTTGCTTCTCAATTTTAGTTGGATGCCATAAGTCATCACTATCAAGGAAAGCAATATATTCTCCACTAGCGTTTTCAATTCCTGTATTACGAGCTACCGAAACGCCTTGGTTTTTTTGATGAACGTATTTTACTTGACCTGGGTATTTTTCAGCAAGATTTTTTACGATAGAAGGTGATTGATCTTTACTTCCATCATCTACAATTACAATTTCGATATTTTTATATGTTTGATCTAGTATTGACTGCATCGTCTCTTCAATATATTTCTCTGCATTGTATAGAGGGATAACAACTGAGACAAGCTGGTTTTGTTTCATCATAGAATTTTAACTCCTCAAATTTTTATGTTTTTAAATTAACTCATTTTATAAGGAATAAGATTAAAAGAATATCTGTATAAGTTTACCGCATATAAACTTTGTAAATCAACTTTATGTATATAATAATTATTATTAAAGGTATAGAAGTTAGATATGAAAGGTGGTTATAATAGAGAGATGTGTTGTAATAAAAGGGAGGAAACTTTAGAATGTTACAAAAGTATATGCGAAGACCTGAATTGATAATATTGGGTATTATTCTAGTTATTGGCCTAATCTTTCGGTTAATGACTTTAAAAACATATGGTAGTGATTTGACACTTGGTAGCGATGACTTAATGTATCAAAAAAATGCCGTGAATTTTTTGGAAACTGGTATGTTAACGTATCATGATCCGACAAAACCAACTATTCATATCATGCCTGGACAAGTATTTTTATTAGCGAGCATATTTTTCATATTCGGACATGGAAGTTTAGGTGTTTTATGTGCAAAATTAGTTATGATAGCTTTTGGTATTTTAAGTATTTATATGACTTATAAGATTGGTACATATATTTTAAATCCGGCGGTAGGATTGATTGCTGCATTGTTATTAGCTCTATATCCACCTGAAGTGGTGGTGGAGAACTTAACGTTGACAGAAAGTCCTTATCTCTTTCTATCACTAGGGCTGTTATATTGGAGCTTAAAGTTAGCAGATACGCATTCAATGAAAGATTTTTATATTATTTTATTATTCTACTTTGTAACACTATATTTCAGGGTACAAATCGCTTTATATCCAATTCTATTATTTATATATCTTGTAGCAAAACGCTATCCGGCTCGTTTAATGGTAAAGCAAGCCCTTATTAGTGTATTGGTACTATTTGTTGTACTTGGTCCTTGGTGGGCACGTAACTATGTTCAGTTTAACAAGTTTATTCCGCTTACAGCTGGTTCAGGTAATCCTTTACTACTTGGCACATATCAAGGTGAAGGTTATCCATCTGGGAAAAGTGTGGAAGAAATCGATGCAGAAATCTTTGCAAAATATCCAGGTATAGAAGCGCATGAGTTAATGGCGAAGCAGCAAGAAGTAGCGATGGACCGTATTAAGGAATGGTGGCATACAGATAAAGCGTCAATGATAAAGAGTTATTTAATTTTAAAACCACAAATTTTCTGGGAAAAAGCATATTATTATCCAGGCACCACAATTAGTATTTTTGATATATCTGGAGAAGATATGAAGAAGATTTATGACACAATTAAAACAGGCTTCATAATTTGTTCTATCCTAGCATTTGCATTCTGTTGGAGAAGGTGGAGAGAGTATTCATTCTTATGGATAAATGTTTTATTCCAAACCTTTTTCAATAGCTTATACTTTGCATATGATCGATATGCGCTCCCATTGATGCCAATGCTATTTATAATGATAGGTGTAGGTATTGTCGCAACTGTTATGAGGATTAGCAGGCCATTTCTAAAGTAAGTAAATAATCTCATTAAATCTATCAAAGAATTTACATTTAAATGGTATATAAAAATGACCTACTTTCTATTTTAGAAAGTAGGTCATTTTTAATTATGCATCGTGTAAAGAATCATTTTGTTCTTTATTATTTAATTTTTGTTTTAGCAACGCATAATCTTGTGTCAATGTTACAAGTTGGTGATGCTGTTTAGAAACCTTACGAGTTAAATCAAAAATTAAAATAAAGCAGAATAAAAGTCCGAACAGGAATAAAACAGATGGTGGGTATTCTACGTGCAATAGCTTCCCAATCCAATTTATAATCTTATCTGTAGAGCTTAAAATCGCCATTGCGATACAAACAAAAATCCAAAGAATGGCGTATTTTGTTTCTAAAGTTCCTTTACGTATCGAGTTAATAATCAGGAAAAATAATAATAGAATAAAGATAAATGAAAAGGTAATTATGGGCATGGATTATCAACCTTTCACAATTTTTTGCATTAATATAGCCAAGCTGACTTTAATCATGTAATATGCAGACTTTAACGGTGTAATAGAAGATTGTCCACCTTGTCTCTCTTGCATATTTACAGATATTTCTTTAATGCGAAGACTTTTCTTTTTTAAGTGAATGAGTACTTCGGGTTCTGGATAATCTTTCGGATAATTTTGTGCGAAAATTTCAATTACCTTGCGATTAATAGAACGATAACCAGATGTTGGATCCATAAATGTTTGTTTTGTTAGTAATTTTAGTAGGGCAGTAAAATAAAATATTCCAATTCTTCTTGAAAGACTGCCTTTATATGCGGTTTTTTCCGTAAATCGAGACCCTAGTACCATATCACATTGATCTTCAGCTATAGGTTGGATGATTTTATATAAATCATCGGGGTTATGCTGTCCATCAGCATCAAATTGAATAGCGATATCATAACTATTTTCATAAGCATACTTATATCCAGTCTGTACAGCTGATCCAATTCCTAAATTATAAGGTAGATTTACAAGATGGACTGGGAATGTTGTAACAATTTCAGATGTTTTATCCATAGATCCATCATTAATTACACAAATATCTAATCCTACAAAATGTTCTTTTAATTCTAAAAGTCTTGTTAATGTATCTGCAATCGCTTCCTCTTCATTGTAAGCGGGAATAATAATCAAGGTTTTAGGTATTACAATTGGTACTTCAACAGACATATTGCACCATCCTTTACAAATAATAGGCATCATTCTTGTTTAGTAAACATTATCTACTATACCACTAATAGTATAAAAAAATAAAGGACAAGTTAGTGGGGGATTTTAAGAATAGATGTTATGCTTAGATAGCTATATGTAACTTATAATTTAATTTGTAATAAAAAAGCACAGGTGAAGATAAAAGAATGCTTACCTGTGCTAAATAACATTATATATTCCAAGGTTTATTTAAAGTTAAAACCTCAGCCATTTCTTTACTTTTTAAACGTCCTTTTTTTCTATTTTCCGCGCGTTCTAAACCGGTTGTGTGTAACCAATGTTCTTCCTGAGTTTCAGGAAGTACTTGTGGTACGGACGAAGGTTTTCCATCTTTTATTGCCACAAATGTAATGAAGCAAGTAGCAGCAATTCTACGCTCGCCTGCTAATAAATTTTCTGCGATTACTTTTACGAAAACTTCCATTGAAGATTTCCCTGTATAACATACAAATGCTTCATAACAAACAGAATCAGCTTGGTGAATTGGAGTTAAAAAATCAACTGAATCAATAGATGCTGTTACGCAATGTTTACGACTATGTCTTGCAGCCGCAATTGAAGCAATACTATCAATTTCTGCTAATAATTTCCCTCCAAAAAGTGTTTGGTGATTATTTAAATCGTTAGGAAAAACACGTGTTGTTTTAATTGCTTTAGATTCTCGCATGAATTTCTTTTCCATATATTCAGCCCCTATAGTCTGTTTTCAATCAGAATAATATGTGTAAGTGGATTACTCATATTAGATATTTAATAAAGTAAAGCGTATTCCAAAAGAGGATTATTTAAACTTCTGTATTTGTATTCATGTAACTGAAAGAAAATTTATTTTATCTAAAATGTAGTGTAAAAGAGGATTCGCTTACATTGCAAGCAAAAAGTAATGACTATGTATTTGTCATAGAAATTCCCTATCAGCCGTGTACCCATTCATGATAGAATCGTTTTGTTATGAATGGAAATAGAGGTGCAATGGACATATGAATCATATACAAACAAATTTTTCATCTTTCTTCAATAAAATTACGATTGGTGCGATGCTTGCATTTTTTGTTTATAGTTGTTGGACAGCATTTGAGACAAGTAAGCAATTTTTTGGGGGAAGTACAACAAGTGTAACAATCATATTGGCAATTTTCGTCATACTCATTTTGTTAGTGGCAACAATTCTACAATATCGTTTTACAGACAAACAATTTCTTATTTTTCTTATAAGTATATCTATAGTTGTGAGGCTTAGTATGCTGTTATTTGTAGACGCTCCAATAATTGGTGATATGAAAGTGATGTATGAGTCTGCAAAGGAGATTGCAATTGGTAATAATATAGGGACTGTAACTCATTTGCCGTTTATTATATATGAGTCAGTAATTATTCGCATATTTGGTGATACATTATTCGCTTTACAACTATTTAATGTGATATTTTGCGCAGGAACTGCATTTTTTATTTATCGTATTGCGGCAATAGTTTTTGGAGAAGAATGCGGTCGTATTGCTTCCACATTTTATGCTCTGTATATTCCAAATATATTCATGAGTTCCGTATTAACTCCTGAGTCACTTGCAATATTTTTATTTTATTTTGCTTGCTACATACTTTTATATAAAGGATTAGATCATCCTTATATGTGGGTGTTTTCAGCGATTTTATTTGCATGTAGTAATATGATTTTCCCAATGGGATTATTTCTTCCTATTTTTATCACGATATATGTATTATTAATTGAAGTGTTTCAATCAGCAACGAAACAAAAAGTGTTACTAAAGATGATAGGGATACTTATTCTATTTTATAGTGCTCATTTTAGTGTGAATTATGGAATTAAGACAATGGGACTGTCACAATATACGATTACGAATGAGACGTATGTTCAATCTGTCTTAATTGGAAAAACACAACATGAGGAAAGAGTATCGAAAAATCAAAGTGTAACAGAGCATATTGATCAAAAGTTAAAAGAGATTGAGGGAGAAAGATTTAAACTTTTAGAACCGATGATAAATCAGTTTTCAGATGAGGGAATAAATTCTATTCTTTTTAAATGTGAAAAACTGATATATATAGCCGTAACATTGTTTATGACTATAGCGCTATTACACTTCCTTATTAAGAAACAACAAAATGAGGGATATATGTTGTTCTTATTTTTAACTAGTGGCTACGTATTGTTAAAGCTCTTCCAAGTAGATATGGCATATTACAATGTAATTATGCCAGCATTGTTTATTTTGCAGAGCTTTGGTGTTTATATGAGTTATGTGTATTGTCAAAAAATATTTTTCAGAAAATAAAAAGAATCCAGTTTGGATTCTTTTTTTATGGATAGAAGATGAAAGCTAAGAGTCAGCAGGGATAAAATATCTCTACTGACATAAACTTCACTCTATCGATTTAATTCCAGTTGTAAACTATCGGCTGTTAGAGCCATTTTTGAGGAATCGTCTTGAATTCCTTTCATTACTTGTGAAATGGTTTCTAACTCATTCTCAATTTTTTTATTCTGTTCTTTCGAGTTAGACATGTCTTTTACGATTTCTTGGAAGTATTGATCCGTTGCAGACATACTATCAGTTCCTTCAGATACGAGAGAGCTAATTTGTTTCACGGAAGAAGAGACACGAACAATCTGTTCATTTGTTTTTTCAACGAGCTTTGTAACGTTAAATATAGATTCTTTCGTTTGCTCTGATAACTTTCTAATTTCTCCAGCTACAACAGAAAAGCCTTTGCCAAATTCCCCAGCACGCGCAGATTCAATTGCAGCATTTAGTGCGAGTAAATTTGTTTGCTCTGCAATTGATTTTACAATATCTATAATTTCGTTAATTTTGTTAGAAATATCGAGAAGTTCATGCGTATCTGTAATAATCGTTTCCATGTTCGTTTGAATGTATTCCATTCGTTTATTTTGCTCATTTAATTGTTCTTTACCTTTATTTGCTTTTTCTTCTGATGTTGTAGCTAATGACGTACCTGTTTTAGCAATTTCTACAATCGTTTCAGATCTAGCGGTTAACTGCTGAATAGAAGCGCTTGTTTTTTCAGATACAGATGCTAGTTCTGTTGCAATATGCGTAATGGTCATAGCTGTTATTTCTTTTTCTTTTTCAAGTTCTTTTTGCATTCTTTCATATTCAGATTCATAAGCCGCAATAACGAGTTCTTGTTCAAGAGTAAATAATTTGTTTATTACGTTTATGGAATAAGAAAAATCGTCAATTGTTGTAATTTTCGTTTTTAAAATCTTCATGATAGAGCGGAATAATTCTTGATAAGCGGCAGTATACCATTTTCTATGTAACCCGATTTGTACATGTCTTTTGGCAATTCTAACACGTTGTTCAATAAAGTCTTCATGCATATCTCCGCTAAATAATTCTTTTATATGTGTTTTTAAAGTTTGCTTTAGTTTTGGAATAGAGCTATAACGTTCGATAATCGTAATTAAATTAGGCTGTTTTGTAATATTGGAATAGAATTTTTCAGTAATCCAATCAATTTCTTCATAAATAAAGGGCTGTAGTACCTTTACGATTTGTAAATCTTCTTTTGAAATATGTAGCATATCCATTTGAATTTTCAGTTCAGAATTAGTAGGAACGTTAAAAGTGATTTGTTGATTCTTACTTAATTTAAGTATACTGACGTTTGTTTTATTGTTATGTTTTTTAAAAACCCCAAGCATCGTTCTTCCCCCTGTTTGTAAAGCGTTTTCATTTTTTAGTTCTAATATAATTATATATTTTTATATGCAATTACTCTATATTAGTGTGTAGAATAGTATATAAATTAAGAGAATTCCATATAGAATTCTCTTAATGACCTTTATTAATTTTAGCATGTGTTTTAAAGAAAACTGGGAAATGTACATTATATATGACAGTGACAACACGAATAATGAATGTTACTAGTAAACAAACATAGAAAGCCAATACGTGTGCCCCCATTGCATATGTGATTAGGAAACTAATTGCCCCTAAAATAGAAGCGATGGCGTAAATTTCTTTTCGGAATACGTAGGGGATATCTTGAGCGCAAATGTCACGCAAAATACCGCCTCCAATACCTGTAATGACTCCCATTGAAACAACTAAAAATGAGGCGTCAACATGATGTGACATTGCCGCATTTGCACCAATAGCTGTAAAAACGCCTAAGCCAACAGCATCAGAAAGCATAATAACAACTTGAAGTTTATTGATACGTTCAAAAAACATACAAGTAAATAATGCTGATAATACGCTTACGAAAAAGTAAATGGGTTTAACAAATGCGACGGGAGGCAGGTTACCGATCATAATATCACGAATAATACCGCCGCCGAGCGCAGTAGCTACAGCTAAACAAAGGACACCGAATAAATCTAAATCTTTTTTTAAACCAACTAATGTACCAGAAATGGCAGCGGCGATAATGCCAAGAAACGTAAATATATCGATTAATAACATGGCCTTAATCCCTTCCTCTTAAAGATGTTCCAGAGAAAAAATATACACTAAAGTATTGGAAATAACAATTACTTTTCGCTACATGTAGAAAAACGGATAAAATACATAAAGAAAGCGTTTGAAAATGTTTGGAAAATAGCTATAAAGTAATTTGAAAAAGATATGAAAAGATTAATTTTACATTTTTTTGATGTTACCTAGTTGGTAAAATGTTACAATGGTAGGTATGTTATTTACATCTGTATAAAATGATAAAAAAATATGTATATACTGACAAAAATAAGGGGATGGTTGTTAGATAGCTTTTGTAAAAATAAGGAGTATAGCGAAAGAACAGTAATTTCTATTACTGATTAATACTTATCCTGGCTAGTTTTAGCTGGAAAAATAGTTCTCGATTTGAATATGAGTTATGTTATAATTGCTAGGTGTGTTTGAATGATAAAAAATTATGATTAAAAGATAATGTTAAGATTTTGTATGGAGGTCTTGGAATGTTAGCAAATCAAGCTAGGGTTAGATTTGAGCGTTTTTTGCTCTTTTTTATTATTTTACAGCCTGTTTTAGATTTATTAACGTCTCTTAGCATCACTTTATTAAAGTCAAGTGCTACCGTTGGAATTTTAGTAAGATTCCTTATTATGGCTGTTGGTGGCATTTATATTTTAATTCAGGCAAAAGAGAAGGGAAATAGAAAGTTTTTAATTTATCTTATATTATTAGCCGGAGTTTTAGGGGTAGGATTTATTAATAATAAACTAGTTAAGAATCCTATTGTACTTAGTGAAGAAGTTAAATTCGTTGCGAAAGCATTATATATATATATCATGCTGGGATCATACATTTTAGCTTTAAAATCATTGAAAAAGAAAGTTAATATTAGTGATAAGGTTCGGAATAGTATTGTATATGCTACATTAATCATTAACGCAATTATGGTTATTTCTATTTCAACATCTACTGATTTTGGTAGTTATGAATGGATGAAGGTAGGTTCTCGAGGTTGGTTCTATGCAGGGAATGAACTAGGTTCAATCTTAGCTATTATTTTCCCTATTGTGGTACTATATTCTATTCAAAAAACAAAGAGCTGGAAACACGTTTTATATTGGATTCCATCGCTTTTAATGATTTATTCATTAATTCAGGTCGGT
The DNA here is from genome assembly GCF_003812125.1 of Bacillus sp. FDAARGOS_527. Classification (NCBI taxonomy): domain Bacteria; kingdom Bacillati; phylum Bacillota; class Bacilli; order Caryophanales; family Bacillaceae; genus Bacillus; species Bacillus sp. FDAARGOS_527. Next base: position 4,468,225 of record NZ_CP033795.1, on the reverse strand, counting down.
ACGAAAGTAGGAATGGGCTCAATTGGTGCTACGTTAGCGGCAGCAATCGGAATCATTGTACTACAATTATTATTTGATAGAAAAAATCCGAACAAAAAATCCCTTGCGTTTAATGCAGTAATTGCTATTGTCCTATTAGCTGGTGTAGTTGGAACGTTTAAACAAACGCCATTAGCACAAAATATGGGTATTCACAATAACTATTTATCAGAGCAAAATGTGGCACAGCAAGGTCAAAAGGAAAAAGAAATTAAAGAAAAGCTGAAAAAAGAGCAAGAACTTAAAGCAAAAGAAGAAAAGCATCATAAAGTTGAAAAGCCAGAAGAAAAGGCGAAGATAGAAGAGGAAGTTAAGAAAGAGCTTGAGAAAGAGCAAAAGAAAGAAAATCAAGAAAATCTTATTTTCAGCGGACGTCAAGTATATGAAGAAAGACATAAGCAGTTCTTTAAAGAAGCGCCAATGTCACAAAAGTTATTAGGAATGGGTTATGCAGGTAATTTTAAATATAATGAACAAAAGCAGCCAGATCCAAAGCTAATTGAAATGGACTTCCATGATTGGTTTTATGACTTTGGGATTATTGGTTTTGCATTACTAATGATTCCATTTATTTATTACGGCTTAAGAATCCTACTAGTATTTATTACAAGGTTTAAAGAGATATTTAATATAAAATATGGAATGATTGCAGCAAGCTTATTGTTAGCATTAGGTATTGCTTATATTGCAGGACATATTTTAACAGCACCAGGAGTTGGGATCTACTTTGTAGTGGTGTTAGCTTATCTAATTGTAGACTTAGAAATTGAATGATTAAAATAAAAGCTAACTTTTGTTAGCTTTTATTTTTTAGTACAGTAAAATAAAGATAGATGGAAATGTGGCGAGGATTTAAAGGAGGAAAAAATATGAGGATATTGCATATGAATGCAGGAGCAGAAGATGGGGGAGGGAAAACACATATTATTTCACTTCTCGATCAGTTTCCAACTGGTGAAGTAGAATTAGCGGTATTTGAAGATGGAATTGTTGCGAAAGAAGCAAGAGAGTTAGGGATAAAAGTCCATGTGTTTTCACAAAAATCCCGCTATGATTTATCTATTTTAAAGAATATAAGCGAATTCATTAATAATGAAAAATTTGATATAGTTCATACGCATGGTCCTAGGGCTAATTTCTATGTTTCTTTAATGAAAAAGAGAATAACGGCAAAATGGGTAACGACTATTCATAGTGATCCATTTGAAGACTTTACTAAACAAGGCTTAAAAGGTTGGATTTTTACGAAATTGAATTTGAAAGCCTTAAAAAATATAGATTTATTTTTTGTTGTAACAAATAGATTAAAGAAAAGTTTAGCTGCTTTAGGTATTTCTAATGAAAAGATGCATGTTATTTATAATGGAATTGAATACGATAAGGAAAAAGCAGAAGGTTATAATAAAAAAGAAATGTTCAATATTGATGAAGATGTATTTACGGCAATCCAAGTAGCACGATTGCATCCTGTGAAAGGACATGAAGTTCTATTTGATGCGTTACAACGAACAAAATTAGAGAAAATTAAAGTATTGTTAGTTGGCGATGGCCCGTTAGAAGAAAATCTAAAGTCATTGGCTACTGAAAAAGGGATTAATAATAAAGTCGAGTTTTTAGGGCATCGTCAAGATGTAAAACAATTATTTGCGTCATCACATGTGAATTTATTAACCTCCCATAGTGAAGGGTTCCCACTAGTTTTATTAGAAGCGGCAAATCAACGCGTACCATCAATTGTGACTAGGGCTGGAGAGATTGAACCATTAATTGTAGATGAAACGTATGGATGGATTGTGCCAACAGATGATGGAAAGGCATTAGCATTAGCATTAGAAGAAGCGTATGATAAGTGGAAAACTGGAGAATTAGCAGCAATGGGGAAACATATTTATGAGCATGCTATTATGAACTTCTCACTTCAAAAACTATATGAAGATACAAAGGAAACATATAAGCAATTAATAGCGAAAAACTTGTAATGATAGAGAGGATAGTTAACTATGGCAGTACAAACAGTTGATATTCTAGGCGTTCCTTTTTCTACAATGACAATGGATGAAACGGTCCAATATTTAAAAGAACAACTAGAAGTGGAGCGAACACATACTTTTCAGGTAGTAACAGCAAATCCTGAAATTGTTATGTGTGCAAAAAAGGATGAAGCATTCCATCAAACATTATTAAATGCAGATTTAATTACACCTGATGGTATTGGAGTCGTAAAAGCAAGTGGTATGTTAGGTACACCTGTAAAGGAACGTGTAGCAGGTTTTGATTTAATGTGTAATTTACTTGCGGCGTTATCAGAAGACAATAAACCAGTATCAGTTTTCTTATTAGGTGCAAAACCGCATGTTGTACAAGCTGCAGCAGATCATTTAACGAAGACGTATTCAGCTGTATCTATTGTGGGTATACAAGATGGGTATTTTAAACAAGAAGAAGAAGAGAATATTGTTTCTCGTATTCAAAAGGCAAAACCAGACCTATTGCTTGTTGCACTTGGTTTCCCGAGACAAGAGAACTTTATCCAAACGAATAAGCATCGTTTAGAAACGAAAATGGCCGTTGGAGTTGGCGGAAGTTTAGATGTATGGGCTGGAGAGGTAAAACGTGCACCAAAATGGATTCAAGCGATCCATTTAGAGTGGTTTTATAGATTGTGTAGCAATCCAACGCGTTGGCGTCGTCAGTTAGTATTAGCGGAATTTTTAAAAGAAGTCATGCGTTCAAAAAAGTAGCGTTCTATCGCTACTTTTTTATTTGTCCATTTTTAATAAAGTGCGTTTTTATTCATCTACTACCGATTGCGGATACTCACTAATCGGGTGTTTAATGGCCATGGTTTTTTTATCTATCGCTCTTTGCTTCAGCTGAATTTTGAGGTGAGGGGTCTTACTGCCCTCAAATAGTCGGATAAGTATTTTACTTTTTGGGAATGATGAAGGAGAATTTTTTACCGAAAGTATTTTACTTATACAATTCACACATGTAAAATGATGTGTAAAGACAGCTGTGTAAGGAGGACTTCTTGTGGGCAAGGTGAAAGAAATTTCGAAGCGAAAGCTACTTGGTATAGCGGGGCTTGGATGGTTATTTGATGCAATGGATGTTGGAATGCTTTCATTTGTAATGGTAGCGCTGCAAAAAGATTGGGGATTAAGTACCCAAGAAATGGGCTGGATAGGCAGTATTAATTCAATTGGTATGGCGGTCGGGGCGCTCGTTTTTGGAATACTATCAGATAAAATAGGGCGGAAATCAGTCTTTATTATTACATTATTATTATTTTCTATCGGTAGTGGTTTAACGGCTTTAACGACGACACTTGCTATGTTCCTTGTTTTACGATTTTTAATTGGTATGGGGCTTGGTGGAGAACTTCCAGTTGCTTCTACATTAGTATCGGAGAGTGTTGAAGCACATGAACGTGGCAAAATAGTTGTGCTATTAGAAAGTTTTTGGGCAGGTGGATGGCTAATCGCAGCTCTTATCTCGTATTTTGTTATACCGAAATATGGTTGGGAAGTTGCGATGATATTGAGTGCGGTTCCGGCACTATACGCTTTATATTTAAGATGGAATTTACCAGATTCTCCAAGATTCCAAAAGGTTGAAAAAAGGCCATCCGTTATCGAAAATATAAAGTCAGTTTGGTCTGGGGAATATCGTAAGGCAACAATTATGTTATGGATTTTATGGTTTTCAGTTGTCTTCTCTTATTATGGCATGTTCCTTTGGTTACCTAGTGTAATGGTATTAAAAGGATTTAGTTTAATAAAAAGTTTCCAATACGTACTTATTATGACGTTAGCTCAATTACCAGGTTATTTCACAGCTGCTTGGTTTATTGAACGTCTTGGTCGTAAGTTTGTTTTAGTTACGTATTTAATTGGTACAGCTTGCAGTGCTTACTTATTTGGAGTGGCAGAGTCATTAACGGTATTAATCGTAGCAGGCATGTTACTATCATTCTTTAATTTAGGTGCTTGGGGTGCATTATATGCTTATACACCTGAACAATACCCAACAGTTATTCGTGGTACAGGTGCAGGGATGGCGGCAGCATTCGGTCGTATTGGTGGTATTCTTGGACCGCTATTAGTAGGATATTTAGTTGCTTTACAGGCTTCACTATCACTAATATTTACGATTTTCTGTGGATCAATTTTAATAGGCGTATTTGCTGTAATTATACTTGGGCAAGAAACGAAACAACGAGAATTAGTATAAGGTAAAACTTTAATCGGTAAGTGATCTCAATTATTGGTCCGTACCAATTATGTTTTAGAGTAGTAAAACTAAGAGCCCATGTTTTCTCATTCAGTGGGTTTTACTGCCTATAAATAACGGAAAAAAGGGCAGGGGGAACCATGATGGTTCCCTTTTTTCTGTTTTTTTAGATAAATAATGGTATAGTAAGAAAAAGGGAATGTTCCTTATAAAAGCGAATGTATACAACAGGACATACGGACAAAAGAATTAGGTGGTTGAAGAAATGAAAATTTTACTGATCATGGAAGATGCAGAAGAGCGAAGAAGTTTAGTTGAAAAATTTACTGAAAATATAAGGAATGTAGAATGTTTTGAAGCAAATACAGGAACAGAATCATTATTTATGATGAAGAAGCATACACCAGATTTTGTTTTTTTTAATTCAAAATTACTAGATGGAACGGGTTTTGAATATGCGAGTTTATTACGGGAAGTAAATTGTTATACGAAATTTATTTTTATGGGTGAAGATATAGAAGAGTCCATTACAGCATTTCGTTTTCAAGCAGTTTATTATTTACTACGCCCATTTCGCGAGGAAGATTTGCAATTCCTTTTATATAGAATGGCTAAAGAGCAAGGTGAGAAAGCAAAGAGCTATTTGCGTAAACTACCGATAGAAGGTCAAGAGGGGATTCGGTATATTTTCCCTGAAGATATTGTATATGTAAGCAAAAATAAGGAAAACAAAACAGTTTCAATTTATACAACAAATAATCAGTATATTTCAACATATACACTCCAGGAGCTAGAAAATAAGCTAAATGCATATGATTTTTTACGTGTGCATAAAAGTTATTTAATTAATATGTCATATGTACAAGAGTTAAAACCTTACTATAATGGCACATATAATCTATATTTAGATAAATATGATGAGCAACCGATTCCAGTAAGTCGTAATTATGTGAAACGACTTCGAAATAAAATTGAATTATAGCAGATAATGCGAATTTTTTAACATGATAAACTAAAAATCCTTCATGATAGGGAGGATTCAAGTTAAATATTCAGAAAATTTAGTACAATCCCACTAAGAAATAGTATTGGGGGGATTGTATGTGAGAACATTGAAGTCGATTTTACTTTGGGGAGTTATTGCAGCAGTAGGAGCCGGGGCTTTTGGTGTAATAGCTTTATCACAAGGTGAAACTATTAATGCTGTATGGCTCTTAGTAGCTGCGGTATGTGTGTATGCAGTTGCTTATCGCTTTTATAGTAGATTTATAGCGAGAAAGGTATTCGGTTTAGATAATAATCGACAAACGCCAGCTCATACATTAAATGATGGAAAAGATTATGTTCCGACAAATAAATGGGTATTATTTGGGCATCATTTTGCAGCAATCGCTGGGGCTGGTCCTTTAGTAGGACCGATTTTGGCGGCACAAATGGGATATTTGCCAGGGACAATATGGATTATTGTAGGGGTAGTTGTCGCTGGAGCTGTGCAAGATTTTGTCATTTTATTTGCTTCGATGAGACGTAATGGTAAATCTCTCGGTGAAATGATTAAAGATGAGATTGGTCCTGTTACAGGACTTATTGCAATGATTGGTATTTTAGGCATTATGATTATTTTATTAGCAGTATTAGCATTAGTAGTAGTAAAGGCGCTTGTCGGAAGCCCTTGGGGAATGTTTACGATAGCAGCAACGATTCCTATTGCTATTTTAATGGGAGTATATATGCGCTACATTAGGCCTGGACGGGTTGGTGAAGGGTCAGTAATTGGAATTATCCTACTTATACTGTCTCTTATTGGAGGGCAGTATGTAGCGGAAAATCCAGCGCTTGCAAGCATGTTCACGTTTAGCGGAGAAACAATTGCTATAATGCTTATTGTATATGGATTTATCGCATCGGCATTACCAGTTTGGATGCTTTTAGCACCACGTGATTATTTAAGTACATTTTTAAAAGTCGGAACAATTGTAGGATTAGCAATCGGTATTTTAATTGTAGCACCAGATTTACAAATGCCAGCAGTTTCGAAATTTATTGATGGAACTGGTCCTGTGTTCTCTGGAAATTTATTCCCGTTCTTATTTATTACTATTGCTTGTGGTGCAGTGTCTGGATTCCATGCTCTTGTTTCATCAGGTACGACGCCGAAGATGATTGAGCAAGAGGGACACGCACAGCCAATCGGTTATGGAGCAATGTTAATGGAGTCGTTTGTAGCAGCCATGGCGATGATTGCAGCTTGTGTATTAACACCGGGAACGTACTTTGCAATTAATAGTCCTGCAGCACTTATCGGTACAGATGTCTCGCAGGCAGCTCAAGTTATTTCCTCATGGGGATTTGCTATTACACCAAATGAACTAAAAGATCTCGCTGTAAACGTTGGAGAGCAAACGATTTTATCACGTACAGGTGGTGCACCAACGTTAGCGATAGGTATGGCATATATTTTCTCAAAAGTAATAGGTGGAACGGCCATGATGGCATTTTGGTATCATTTTGCGATTCTCTTTGAAGCGTTATTCATTTTAACAACGATTGATGCTGGAACGCGCGTAGGTCGATTTATGATTCAAGATATTTTAGGGCATGTATATAAGCCATTTGGGAAAACGGATTCTACATTAGCGAATGTAATAGCTACAACGTTATGTGTGTTAGGATGGGGTTATTTCTTATATCAAGGGGTAGTTGATCCGCTTGGTGGAATTAATACATTATGGCCACTTTTCGGTATTGCAAATCAAATGTTAGCAGGTATTGCGTTATTACTTGGAACGACAATTTTGTTCAAAATGGGAAAAAAGGCATATGTTTGGGTGACGCTTATTCCAACTGTCGGATTGCTTATTGTAACGATGACGGCGGGTTATCAAAAGCTATTTCATGAAAACCCTAAAATAGGATTTCTATCCCACGCAAAGGTGTTTCAAGGAGCATTAGATGAGGGGAAAGTGTTAGCGCCAGCTAAAAATGTGGCTCAAATGAAGCAAATTATTTTCAATGATTATATTGATGCGGCACTTTGTGGAATTTTTATGATCGTTGTAATCGCTGTATTAATTTCTGCAATTCGAATTTGGATTCAAGTATTAAGAAATAAGCCAATGCCGCTAAAAGAGGCACCATATATCCCTAGAGATGAAAGTGAGTCGAGGAACTATGCTTAAAAGACTATGGCAAGTATGGGGACAAAGGAAACACTTTATTAGTTTACTTGTTGGAGTACCAAGCTATGAAACATATGTAGAGCATATGAAAAAGCATCATCCAGAAAAAGAAGTTGTATGTCAAAAACAATTTTTTGCAGAAGCGCAAGAAGCTAGATTTAATGCAAAGGGTGGAAAGATATCGCGCTGTTGTTAGTGAAAAGGACGAATTTTCGTCCTTTTTATTTTTTTGCTGTTTCACGTGGAACAGCAAAAAATAAATAAAAATCTTTGGGAATTATAGGGATGTCGTATACAATAAAATAAGGAAAGGGATAGATAGAAAAGTAGGGAGATTATTTTATGTTAAGGGACTTATTTGTAAACACAACAATTATTCTTTCCTTTATTTTTATTGGAGGTCAGCTTTTAAGAGATAAACCGTTAAAAGAAGAGTTCTCTTTTTGGCAGAAATGTGTAGTAGGTATTTTTACTGGAATATTAAGTGTACTGTTGATGTACTTTGGCGTACATATTGAGAATATTATGTTAGATCTACGCTATTTAGCTGTTATTTTGGCAATTATAATTGGAGGTCCGATAGCTAGTAGTATAACAGTTACGATTATTTTAATTACCCGATTATTTTTAACCGAGTACTCTTTAGCCTCTGAATTGGCTTGTTATACTATTGTATTGATAGGTGTTGGAATTATTTTTATTTGGCGGATGAAAGCTTCTATATTTATAAGGTGGATCTGGTTTAATGTATATAGTTTATCTATTTTAATAGTGCCACTTTCTATGTTATTTAAAGATATGTCTATAGTAGCATTATATTTAGTTTGTAGTAGTGTAGCGGCATATATCACATTTATAAGCGCAAATTATGTATTGCAATCCAATGAGTTATTTCAAAAGATGAAGCAATATGCAACGATAGATGCATTGACAGGGTTAGGAAACGTAAGGCAGTTTGATTTAGAAATGAATCATCATATTGGTAATAAGCGCATGAAAAATGATTCACTTTGTTTACTACTTATAGATATTGATCATTTTAAGTCTACGTACGGGCATCCTGCAGGAGATGAAGTATTAAAACAAATAGGGCGTATTTTACGAGAAGTTTCAACGTTTCCAGATTTGGCTTTTCGAAAGGGTGGAGAGGAGTTCGCGCTTCTTATACCACAGAAGGGATTAGCTTACGGAATGCGTATGGGGGAACAAGTTCGCGCAGCTGTTGAAAAACATTCATTCCAATTGTTAGATGGAACAAAAATAAAAATTACAGTTTCAGTAGGAATTTCAGTATATGAACAATCACCAGAGCAATTTATTCAAGCAGCTGATGATGCATTATATTACTCCAAAAGAAATGGTAGAAATCAGGTCAGTTCTGCATCTTAAAGATAAGATGACCAGAAGAGCTTATAAATAAAAACACCCACAGAGAGGGAAAATACACACTCTGTGGGTGTTTTTATTTATAGGTTAGACAAGCTCTTTTGATACAACGAATTTACGATATGCACCGTGATGTGTTGGACCTACGTATTCGTTGATCTTGAATGAATAACGGATAGCAGCTGTGATAAATTCTTTAGCAGTTTTTACTGCTTCTTTCACAGGTTTTCCTTTTGCAAGTTCTGCTGTAATTGCAGCAGAATATGTGCAACCTGCGCCGTGTGTATTTGTCGTATCAATTTTTTCTGATTCTAGAATGTCGAATGTCTCTCCATCATATAGGACGTCGATTGCAGTTTCGGTACCAAGCTTGCTACCGCCTTTAATTAGGACATATTTCGCACCTAAAGCATGGATTTTTTTCGCTGCTTCTTTCATGTCTTCAAGAGAATTAATCTTTACGCCACTTAATTGGTAAGCTTCAAATAAGTTTGGTGTGACAACTAATGCCTTTGGAACAAGAACGTCACGTAAGCAATCATTCGTTTCAGGATGTAATGCTTCATCAGCACCTTTACATACCATAACAGGGTCAACTACTACATTTTTGAAATTATGTTTTTCGATTGTTTCTGCAACCATTTCAATAATTTCTACCGATCCAAGCATACCTGTTTTTAAAGCATCTACGCCAACGCCCTCAATTGTCGTTTCTAATTGTGGTTTTAATGTAGAAGCTGGGATTGGGAATACGTTATGTGCCCAACCGTTATGTGGATCCATCGTTACGATTGTCGTAAGAGATGTCATTCCGTACACACCAAGTTCTTGGAATGTTTTTAAATCTGCTTGTATACCAGCACCGCCACTTGTGTCAGAACCAGCGATAGTAAGTGCTTTATTTAATGTCATTATGAAAAGCCCCCTCAGGTGATATAATGAAAACTATGTTTTCACCATTATATCAATGTTACGAATAAGTACAAAGTGAAAAGTAGATGATTTATGTTAGGAACTATGTAAAATCTTGTATGTAGGAGACGAATTATGTTTCAAGAGAATCGTACAAATGAATTAGTTATATTAAAAGAAATTGCAGAAACACTAAATACATCAAATGATACATATCATGTATTGCAAGCAGTGCTAGAAAAATTACTTAGTGTAACAGGTTTAACGACAGGATGGATATTTCTTGCGGATGAAAATGGTAGATATACAAAATTAATTGATTATCAATTACCAGAGGCACTTACATATGAAAACAAACGCCCGATGTGTGAAGGGGAATGTTGGTGTTTACGTGGCTTTGTGGAAGGAAAACTAGAGCGAGCTGTTAATATTATTGAATGTAAAAGAATTAATAATGCAATTGAATATAATTGGGGAGATACAGAAGGAATTCTTCATCATGCTACGGTTCCTTTAAAGGCTGGAGGAGAAAAATTTGGTTTGTTAAATGTGGCAAGCCCAGGTAAAACACATTTTTCAGAAGAAGAATTAGTATTGCTTCAATCAGTTGCCTTCCAAATTGGAACGGCTTTAAAACGAGCAAAGTTATATGAAAATGAAAAGCGAAGAGCACATTATTATGTGAAATTAGAACGGTTCATTCAAGTTTTAAGAACGATTCATCAATTTAATATATTGCCTGAAAAAGTTGTAGATCAATTAGGTGAAGTGTTTCAGTGGAATCAAGTCGCATTCTTTATTAGGGAAGAGAAAGAATTATCCTTGCGGGCATCTTATTGCCAGGAAGAATGGCAGGAGGATATAAAAGAAGCGGCGAAAGAAGCGTTAGAAAAAGGTGAACCTATTTTATTAAACGATCAAATCAGTCATAAGATTGCCTCTAATAGGACGGTTATCGCCACCCCAATACAGATTCAAACTCACATATTTGGTGTTTTATGTGTTAGTTCAAATAATGGTGAATTTGATGTAAATACGTTAGATGTACTTCAAGCAATAACAAATCATATTTCTTTCGTGATAGAAAATTTAAGGTTAAATGAGCAACGACGTGAACTCGTACGAATGGAAGAAAGAAATCGATTAGCAAGGGACTTACATGACTCTGTTTCACAAAAGTTATTTTCGTTAACCTTTATGACAAAAGGCGCTGAGGCGGTTTTAAAAGGTCAAAACGAAAAAGTGGATCGATCTTTGCATGACATGCGTGAACTAGCGCAAGGAGCTTTAAAAGAAATGAGGACGTTAATTTGGCAATTACGTCCAGCGGGTTTGGAGAAAGGATTATTACCAGCTTTAAAGCAATATGGTGAAAGTTTGGGTTTGAAAATTCGAGAACAAGTTACAGGTGTCCGTGATTTGCCACGCGTAGTAGAGGAAGCGCTATGGAGAATTGGACAAGAAGCTTTAAATAATGTAAGTAAGCATGCAAATGTTAGAGAAGCGACGATTTATTTCAAAGTGACGGAGAAGAATGTATCATTAGAAATAGTCGATCAAGGAACCGGCTTCGTAGAAAAGGATATAAAAGAGAAGAAATCACTTGGCATGACTACGATGCGAGAAAGAGTAGAATTAGTCGGTGGAACAATTAAAATTGTAAGTGATAAGAAAAGGACAAGTGTAAAAGTAAACGTACCATTATGATGTGAAAATGAGGGAAGTTTGTGAAAATAAAAGTATTGTTAGTTGATGATCATACAGTCGTTTTAAAAGGATTAGCATTTTTCTTAAGTACACAGGAAGATATAGAGTTAGTTGGAGAAGCAAGTAATGGGAAAGAGGCACTAATGAAAGTAGGGGAGACGAATCCTGATGTTGTACTAATGGATTTATATATGCCCGAAATGGATGGTGTTGAGGCGACAGCGTGTATTAAAAAAGAATATCCGAATGTGAAAGTAATTGTATTAACTAGCTTTTCTGATCAGGCGCATGTGTTACCAGCATTAAGGGCTGGAGCAAGCGGGTATATTTTAAAAGATGTAGAACCGGATCAGCTTGTTGAGGCTATTCGAAGTGCATATAAAGGTAATATTCAATTACATCCTGATATAGCAAATGCTCTTCTCTCTCAAACATTACCTGTAGAAGAAAAGGAAGAAGAGCCTTCTATTCAAGTGGATGTGTTAACAGCGAGAGAAAATGAAGTATTGCAGCTATTAGCGAAAGGGATGAGTAATAAAGAAATCGCTTCTGTTTTAGTTATTACGGAAAAAACGGTAAAAGCTCATGTAAGTAGTATTTTGAGTAAGTTGAATTTATCTGATCGTACGCAAGCAGCATTATATGCAGTAAAAAATGGAGTTGTATAAGACGAAAGTCGTAAGACCTAGTTCGCCTTTAGAAGGTGGACTTTTTTTATGGAAAAATACGTCTATGTGAGGACGAAATTGTCTTGATATAAAGATAAAATATGTTTGTAAGCAACAAAACAACAATTACAAGGGATACCTTTTTTGAAAGCATATAACAACAGAAGAGTTAGTACTAGGAGGAAAACATAATGACAAAAGTTTTATTCGTAAAAGCAAACAACCGTCCAGCGGAACAAGCAGTTAGTGTAAAATTATATGAAGCGTTTTTAGCAAGTTACAAAGAAGCGCATCCAAACGATACAGTAGTAGAACTTGATTTATATAAAGAAGAATTACCATATGTAGGCGTAGATATGATTAATGGTACATTCAAAGCTGGTAAAGGGTTTGATTTAACTGAAGAGGAAGCAAAAGCAGTAGCAGTTGCTGATAAGTATATAAATCAATTCCTAGAAGCTGATAAAGTCGTTTTCGGTTTCCCATTATGGAACTTAACGATTCCAGCAGTGTTACACACATATATTGATTATTTAAACCGTGCTGGTAAAACGTTTAAATATACGCCAGAAGGTCCAGTTGGTCTAATTGGAGATAAGAAGATTGCATTATTAAACGCACGCGGTGGCGTATATTCTGAAGGTCCAGCAGCAGAAGTAGAAATGGCTGTTAAATATGTAGCAAGCATGATGGGCTTCTTCGGCGCAACAAACATGGAAACAGTAGTTATTGAAGGACATAACCAATTCCCAGATAAAGCAGAAGAAATCATTACAGCTGGTCTTGAAGAAGCAGCTAAAGTAGCAAGTAAATTTTAATTGAAATTATAATCGTCACTCAAAGAAACAGCATTAACGTTTATGTTAATGCTGTTTCTTTATATTTTTAGCTCATCAGCAAGTTTTTCTAGAAGATTGCGATCTTGTATGTAATAGGTTCTTCCGTCTTTCTTTAAATAATTTTGTTGGCAAAATTGGTTTAATACATATAAAAGGTGACGGTAGCTAACATTTAAGTATTCCGAAGCCTCGGTATGTTTTTCTGTATAACTGTTATTTTGTTCTGTTAATAGAATAAACGCTGCTAATCGATTTTCGAACGGATAACTATTGTTTTTGGCATAACTTTCTGTTCGGGTAATTGTTTTTTCACCGATAAATTTGCATAGTTTCTGTAGAAAGATAACATCTTGTAACAAAAGATGCTGACAATCTTTAAGAGGAAGCGCTAAGCACATGCAATCTTCAATTACTTCCACCGTTTTCGTAATGGATTCTACGCCAATTAATCCTAATTCCCCAATGAACGAAGATGCTTGAATAAAGTTAATTAAGGAGGTTTTTCCGTTTTTGTGACTCATATATATTTTTGCTTTCCCAGAAATTAAGTAATAAAGATAAGGAACATCGACCCCTTCATTACATATCTTTTCGCTCTTCTGAAAGGAATGTAGTTCAGCATACGGTAAGATGTCAAAAGAAAAAAGAGTATGGAAGTTGTAAGTTTGTATGTAATGAGAGATTTCTTCGCTATTTTTGCTGACTTTCATGTTTTCACCTCATGTTTAGTATGAGATATCTCCTATTATTTTTACAAGAAAGAATGATACGATTTACGTAAATTTGTTTTTGTAGAAAAGAGAGTGTGAAGGGCTTATGAAAAAATATAAAACATTATTATTCGATGTAGATGATACATTGTTAGATTTTCAAAAGGCGGAAAAAGCGGCATTACGTATGCTTTTTGAAGAGAAAGGGATGTCTCTAACTAGCGAGATTGAAGCGCAATATAAAAAAATTAATAAAAGTCTTTGGGATGCTTTTGAAGAAGGGGAAATAAATCGCGATGAAGTCGTAAATACACGGTTTTCGATTTTGTTTAAAGGATATGGAGAAGAAGTAGATGGGATATTATTCGAAAATAATTATCGTAGCTACTTAGAAGAAGGAAATCATCTTATGCAAGGTGCGTTAGAATTTATAAATCAAATTCAAAGTGAGTACGATTTATATATAGTGACAAACGGTATTTCTAAGACGCAAGATAAACGTTTACGTAATGCAGGATTACATGCCTTGTTTCAAGATGTTTTCGTTTCTGAAGATACAGGATTCCAAAAGCCGATGAAAGAGTATTTTGATTATGTATTCGAACGCATTCCTAATTTTGCTCCTGAAGAAGGGCTCATTATTGGGGATTCGTTAAGCGCTGATATTAAAGGTGGATATGTAGCGGGAATTGATACCTGTTGGTTTAATCCAGAAAGGAAATTAAATGATAGTGGGATTATACCGACATATGAAGTGCATAATTTTGAGGAGTTAGAAGCGTTATTAAAGCAGCATGTGTAATAAAAAAATAGGCAGTGGAGCTTTCTTCCTCACTGCCTATTTTATTAATTTGTATTTTCGTTAAGTTTTGGGAGCGGAAAGGCATTCCCGACAGCAGCTGCGCCAAGCATTGGTAATAGTAAATTAAGCGGGAAAAACATAAGCAATAGTAATGTTATAGCTATTGGCTTTCGTAACGCATAGCTTGAAATTGCTGTCGTTACGATGGCAACAGATGCTACCGGGTCTATAGGAAGAATAGATGCTACAGCATATCCGATACTTGACCCAGAAAATATAATTGGGAAGATATGTCCACCTCGCCACCCTGTGTTTAAGCAAACGGCAGTAACGCACAACTTTAAAATCCCTGAAAGAAGTAGTATCCAAAAAGATAAATGGCTCCATTCGACAACTAATTCTTTTAATTGATGTTCCCCTGAAAATAATGTGTAAGGAAGAAAAGTTCCCGCAATTCCTAATAAAATACCACCGATAATTCCGAGTGTCAGTTTGTATTCCCTAAAAGGGTGAATGAATTTCTCTAATGTGAATTCTAGCTTGAAATAAAAGAAACCAACTATAGCACCGATACTAGCAAGTGGAAGAAATGCGATCCATTCATTGAAAGAAAGTGCACCTTCCCCGAAATCAACAATAAAGGATCCACGATTATCGAGTTTACTCAGTAGTAAATAAACAGAAAAACCTGCGAAAGTAGTAGCTAAGTATACAATTGCTTTTTTTCCTTTAGAAAAAGCAGCAATTTGTTCCCCCTCATTTTCATTCGGTGCTAAATAACCGAATAATGGTGCGTTAAAAATGACACTTAAAGTAGCGCCAATTCCGATCTCGGTTAGCTCATTCATACCCTTTAAGGCAAAGTTAAAGCGATCCCCTACCCATGTGCACAGTCCACCTATAATTCCAACTAGTGCGGCTTCTGGACCAAGACTAGCTCCAAAAATTAAAACAATAATCGCTGTTAAAGTAGCTCGATGGACAAAGCGATATTCGATTCGACTAGTTTTTTTATATTCAGCCATCACTTCAGGCATAAGGTGTGGGTATGTACCGAAATGTTTTTGTGATAGACCAACAAGGACCCCACCAATTATTGTCACGCAAAGGGTGTAATAAGAGGGAAAAGAGAGAACTTCAGGCAAGTATCCCCAAATAAAGTGGATTCCAATATTTATTGTGACTAAAAATAACCAGACTGTAGCTCCTACTATAGATCCTAGAAGAATGCCATATAGAGCAAGTATGTACTGCATATCTTTTTTATTTGTCATGTTATACCTCCGTTATGTAAATCTTAGTGGGGAAAAAAGTGAAATATACTAGTGGAAAATGGATTGAATATATATAGTATCTTTTTGAGAAGATGCCCTATTCAACATATAGACTAACTTTTGGGGAATTTGAATTATAGGTTAAATTACTTATTTAATTTTATAGACTGATTTGAGGTTTTTAAAGGTCTTTTTTGAAATAGACTAGAATATATTTCTTTTGTTGCTTTATATGAAACTGTTAACATTTATTTTAGAACATTCAGAAAAACTAATTGACATTAGGAAATTATTGCTATAAAATCAACGGTAATTGCATAGTCTTATCAAGAAAAGGTGGAGGGACAGGCCCGATGAAACCTTGGCAACAGCCGTATAACGGAATTGTGCCAAATCCTGCAGGTAATAACCCTGAGAGATAAGAAAGAGCCTTTAGAGCGTGTTTTCAAACTGCTCCTTTCTTGTTTTCAGGAAAGGGGCAGTTTTTTATTTTGTATAAAAGAAAGGAGAATGAGAAATGGGAGAATCATGGGGGAAAGGAACGATTTGTGTGCAAGGTGGCTATACGCCAAAGAATGGTGAACCGCGTGTTTTACCGCTTTATCAAAGTACAACGTATAAATACGATACTTCAGATGATTTAGCAGCGCTATTTAATTTAGAGGCAGAAGGATATATCTACACGCGTATTGGAAATCCTACTTTAGCTGCATTTGAGCAAAAGTTAGCGGATTTAGAGGGTGGTGTAGGTGCTGTTGCAACGGCTTCTGGGCAAGCTGCTATTATGCTTGCTGTTTTAAATATTTGTAGTAGCGGAGACCACTTGCTTTGTTCTTCCACAGTTTATGGCGGGACGTTTAATTTATTTGGAGTGAGTTTGCGTAAACTTGGTATCGATGTTACATTCTTTAATCCGAATTTAACTGCTGATGAAATTGTGGCCCTTGCTAATGATAAGACGAAACTCGTTTATGCAGAATCGCTAGGAAATCCGGCGATGAACGTTTTAAATTTCAAAGAACTTTCAGATGCAGCGAAAGAGTTGGAAGTACCTTTTATCGTGGATAATACATTAGCAACTCCTTATTTATGCCAAGCATTTGAACATGGAGCAAATATTATCGTTCATTCTACGACAAAATATATTGATGGTCATGCAAGTTCGTTAGGTGGCATTGTAATTGACGGAGGGAACTTCGATTGGACAAACGGGAAATATCCTGAACTAGTTGAACCGGATCCAAGTTATCACGGCGTAAGTTACGTTCAAAATTTTGGTGCAGCAGCTTATATTGTGAAGGCACGTGTTCAATTATTAAGAGACTACGGAAACTGTATGAGCCCATTTAATGCGTATATTAGCAATATCGGCTTAGAAACATTGCATTTACGAATGGAGCGTCATAGTGAAAATGCTCTTGCAGTTGCTAAATGGCTTGCTGATCATGAACGTATTGAATGGGTGAACTATCCAGGATTAAATAGTAATGAAAATTACTCGTTAGCACAAAAGTATTTGAAAAAAGGTGCTAGTGGTGTTTTAACATTCGGCATTAAGGGAGGATTAGAAGCAGCAAAAGAATTTATTTCAAATGTAAAACTAGCAACTCTCGTAACGCATGTGGCTGATGCGCGAACTTGCGTTATACATCCTGCTAGTACAACGCATAGACAATTAAGTGCCGAAGATCAGCGCTTAGCTGGCGTCACATCAGATTTAATTCGTTTATCAGTTGGCATAGAAGATGTTTCGGATATTATTGCAGATTTAGAAGCAGCGCTAGTCGGAGGCAAACAACATGCCGATCATAATTGATAAAGATTTGCCAGCTCGCAAAGTGTTGCAGGAGGAAAATATTTTTGTAATGACAAAAGAGCGAGCAGAAACACAAGATATCCGGGCATTGAAAATTGCTATATTAAATTTAATGCCTACAAAGCAAGAAACAGAAGCGCAATTACTTCGTTTAATTGGAAATACACCGTTGCAATTAGATGTTCATTTACTTCATATGGAATCGCATTTGTCTCGTAATGTTGCACAGGAACATTTAACGAGTTTCTATAAAACATTCCGTGATATTGAGAATGAGAAATTTGATGGACTCATTATTACAGGAGCACCAGTTGAAACCCTTTCTTTTGAAGAGGTAGATTATTGGGAAGAGCTTAAACGTATTATGGAGTATTCAAAAACGAATGTAACATCTACGCTTCATATTTGCTGGGGGGCACAGGCTGGTTTGTATCATCATTATGGCGTTCCAAAGTATCCTCTTAAGGAAAAAATGTTTGGTGTATTTGAACATGAAGTCCGTGAGCAACATGTGAAACTGTTACAAGGTTTTGATGAATTGTTTTTCGCCCCGCATTCGCGTCATACAGAAGTACGAGAGAGTGATATTAGAGAGGTGAAAGAATTAACATTATTAGCAAACTCTGAGGAAGCAGGTGTTCACCTTGTTATTGGGCAAGAAGGAAGACAAGTGTTTGCGCTCGGGCATAGTGAATATAGTTGTGATACGTTAAAGCAAGAATACGAACGGGACCGCCAAAAAGGGTTAAATATTGATGTGCCGAAAAACTATTTTAAGCATAATAATCCAAATGAGAAGCCGCTTGTAAGGTGGAGAAGCCATGGGAATCTATTATTCTCTAATTGGCTGAATTATTACGTGTATCAAGAAACCCCTTATGTATTATAAAAAAAGATTGTGTCACACGTGGCAACGTTTTCTTTGTAAAGATTAACCTATATTTTTCCGAATGTTCAAAAAACATTGTTTTTCAGATTTTTTATTCATATAATTTCATCTAAACACAATTTTTGAGGGGTGGACAGTATTATGAAAGAAATTCAAGTTGGCTTATTAGGTCTTGGGACAGTTGGTAGCGGAGTAGTTCGTATCATTACAGATCACCAAGAGCGACTTATACACCAAGTAGGTTGTCCTGTAAAAGTAACGAAAGTGCTAGTACAAAATATTGAAAAAGAGAGAGAAGTAGAGGTACCTTCTACTCTATTAACACAAGATGCACATGAAATTTTAGACAATCCAAACATCGACGTTGTCATCGAAGTAATGGGTGGCATTGATGATGCAAAAGCATATATTTTGCAAGCTTTACAAAGCGGGAAGCATGTTGTGACTGCCAATAAAGATTTAATGGCGTTACATGGGGCGGAACTCTTAGCGGTAGCAAAAGATAATAAAGCAGATTTGTTTTATGAAGCAAGTGTAGCCGGAGGGATTCCGATTTTACGAAGTATTGTAGAGGGACTTTCTTCAGATCTTATTACGAAAGTAATGGGAATTGTAAATGGAACGACAAATTTTATTTTGACGAAAATGTCAGATGAAGGGAGAGCATATAACGACGTGTTAAAAGAAGCCCAGCAACTTGGATTTGCAGAAGCGGATCCAACATCAGATGTAGAAGGTTTAGATGCAGCAAGAAAAATGACAATTTTGGCTACCCTTGGTTTCTCTACAAATGTAGAGCTTGGAGATGTGAAGGTAAAAGGGATTACTTCTATTACAGAGGAAGATATCGAATACAGTAAGAGTTTAGGTTACACGATTAAACTAATCGGTCTTGCGAAGCGAGATGGTGAAAAATTAGAGGTTACAGTTGAACCGACTTTACTTCCAAATACACATCCTCTTGCGGCCGTGCAAAATGAATATAACGCTGTATATGTGTATGGTGAAGCAGTTGGAGAAACGATGTTTTATGGACCAGGTGCAGGAAGTTTACCGACAGCAACAGCTGTTGTTTCCGATTTAGTAGCTGTAATGCAAAATATTAGGTTAGGGGTAACAGGAAATAGTGCTGTAGTCCCGCAATATCAAAAAGTATTAAAAGAGCCAGACGAAATTGTTGTGAAGAAATTTTTAAGACTTCATGTGAAAGATGAAATTGGTGTATTTGCAAAAATTACTTCGTTATTCTCTGAGCGTGGCGTTAGCTTTGAAAAAATTATTCAAATGCCACTTGAAGAGAAAGGAAAAGCTGAAATTGTAATTGTAACGCATCGTGCTTCTCTTGCTGATTATGATTATATTCTACATACGTTGCAAGGGTATGAAGAAATAGATTGTTTGAAAGCAAACTATCGAATTGAAGGGGATGCAAAGTAGTATCTCCTCTAAGAAAAAACCTATTAAGCGGCTTGCTTAATAGGTTTTTTTCTATTTAAAATCTTCGTACCAACTTGAATAAATGCTTGGATAATCCAGCCTGTTGTAAAAGATAAGATGATTGTTCCAAAATAGATAGGTCCATCTAATAAAAAGCTTAATGTTAAAAATAAAAACGCTAACGAAATTTCTGTTCTTCTAAATGTCCATTTCTTTTTCTCAGCAACTGTTAAAACGAAAGCTTCTTGCGGTGCTGCACAAAGGTTTGTAGAGACATAAAGACCAATTCCGGCTCCAACGAATAGATTTCCGCAAATAAGTGTTATATATTTTGGAAGAGAACGGACAGCGTCCATAATAGTTGTAATGGAACCAATCCAATCAACAAAAAGAGAGATAAGAACCATTGTTACGATTGTACCGATTGTAATTTGTCTTTTATTCCAAAAGAGGACGATAAGGGTAAAGGCAAAATTAATCATGAAAATCCAAAAACCGATACTTATCCCGAAATTTTGATATAGTGCAATAAAGAAGGAATCATAAGGGCTAAGTCCAAAGGAAGTAATGGTCGTCATCATATTAATACCGATGGCGAGAATGAGTAGACCACCAATGAAAAATATATATTCTAATTTGAATCGAAGCATAGTTGTATATCCTTTCAAAATGTATTTGCTAGGAAAGGATATATTGTGGAAAGCTTACCAGGTCAAGGGAGAATTTTTGCAGGGAAGGGGAAAATGAGATGACGAATATAAGAAAGATTGCGGAACTTGCTGGGGTATCTGTTTCAACTGTTTCACGTGTACTAAATAATCATCCATATGTGAATGAGCAGAAGCGAAAAGAAATTTTAGCAATTATAGAAGAATTAAACTATACGCAAAATGTGAATGCAATTCATTTAGTGAAAGGAAAAACGAATGTAATTGGCGTTTTATTACCGCACGTTAATGATCAATATTATAGTGCCATTATTGAGGGAATATCAAAGGAAACAGCAAAGAATAATTATAATATGATGCTTTGTCAGACGAATTATAGCGAGGAAAGAGAATTAGAAATTTTGAATATGTTAAAAATGAAAAAGCTTGATGGGGTTATTATATGTTCTCGGGCAAATAGTAAGGAGAAGCTCGAAGAATATACGAAATTCGGCCCGATTGTTATGTGTGAAGAAATAGATTCAAAATGCATTTCAAGTGTACATGTTGATTACTATAAAGTGTTTTCACAAGGGATGAAAAACTTAATAGATGCTGGTCATACACGTATTGGGTATTGCATTGGAAGAAGTAATAGCATTAATAGCCAGAGAAGAAAACAAGCATATGCGGATTCACTTCAACAGATTGCTGAAAAACCGATAGGAACTTGGAAGTTTGAAGGCTGTTTTACGGTGGAAGATGGGCGTAATGTAATTAGGGAGTGGGCCTCTATGTCAGTAAAGCCAACTGCGTTTCTTGTATCTTGTAACCATATTGCAGCGGGAATGGTAACGGAGGCGAAAAAACAAAGAATTCGTATTCCAGAAGATGTTACGATTATCGGTTGTGATGATCAAGATGTAGCAGACATTTTAGGCATTACGACGATTTCATATTCTAGTAAAAATGTTGGCGTGAAGGCATTTGAATTATTATATGAAAAGATTAATGATGAGCAAATAGATGTAAAGCACGTAGAGTTATTGCCAGAATTCGTACAAAGGGAAACAACATAATAGATAAGGTATGAAAATCGCTTTTCAAAATTGCGTTTGGTATAATTATGGACAATCTATGAGGGCTAAAAGGGGTTTTGATATGAGATCAAAAGTAGTAAAAGTAATTCTACTCATTACAATTGCATCTTTCTGTTTATTTGCATATGGCTTTGTTTCAGGTGTAAATGATGTATTAAATCCGAAAGCTTCAAATTTAATTAAAAAGACCGATGTAGTGGCAAAAGAGAAAAAGAAAACGGGAACGTTACAAATCGTCAGTTTAGGTGATTCATTGACGCGTGGCGTTGGTGATAAAGAAGGAATTGGCTATGTTGGGCGAATGAAAGAGGATTTACAAAAAGATTATAAGCAAAAAATTGCATTAACAAATTTAGCAGTTAGTGGTGCAAAAATGCCTGATTTATTAAAACAAATTGAAAGTAGTGGCGCTCAATATTCAATTAAACAAGCAGATGTAATTGTTTTAACGATTGGAGGAAATGATTTATTTCCAGGCTGGGAATCGCTTGGAAAGATAGATTTAGAAACATATCGTCCTGATACAGAAACATTCCAAAATGAAGCGAAGAAAATTATAGAAGAAATTCGTAAATTAAATACAGATAGCCCTATTTTTTGGCTAGGTTTATATAATCCTTTTGAAGATGTAGAAGATTTAAAGGGGTCTTCAAACATTGTTGTAGACTGGAATGCATCTTTAGAAAAATTAGCGATAAATAATAAAAATGTGTATATTACACCAACATTTGATTTATTCCAAAACCGTGGGAAAGATTTATTATACTCCGATCATTTCCATCCGAATGAAGTAGGGTATACATATATGGCGGACCGATTAGTTCAAAATGTAGCAAGTAAATTAAAACTAGAACAAGGAGGGGTAAAATGACGACGATACTTTCCGTACGAGACTTGAAGAAGGTAATTGGAAAGAAGACTCTTGTAGAGAATATTTCCTTTGATGTAAAGCAAGGAGAAGTGTTCGGGTTCTTAGGACCAAATGGTGCTGGAAAGACGACTACCATTCGAATGTTAGTCGGATTAATTAAGGCGACAGAAGGTACGATTTCTATCGGTGGTTATTCGATTAAGGAAAATTTTAGAGAAGCGATGCGTCAAATTGGGAGTATCGTTGAAAACCCAGAGTTGTATACATATTTAACGGGATGGGAAAATTTAAAGCAATTTGCTCGTATGTTAGGTGATATATCAGATGAACGTATTATTGAAATTGCTGAAATGGTTCATTTAGATGAAAGAATTCATGACAAGGTAAAAACGTACTCACTTGGTATGAAACAACGACTTGGAATTGCGCAGGCGCTCCTTGGGAATCCAAAATTGCTCATATTAGATGAGCCAACGAATGGTTTAGATCCAGCAGGGATTAGAGAACTTAGGGAATTTATACATAAGCTTGTAAAAGAAGAAAATATGAGCGTGTTTATTTCAAGTCATTTGCTAAGTGAAGTGCAAATGATATGCGATCGCGTTGCTATTATTCATAAAGGAAAGATGATAACAGTTGCCAAGGTTGAAGAGTTAATTAAAACAGCAAGTGATCGTGTAGAATGGATTGTTACGCCGATTGGGAAGGCAAAAGATATGCTAGAAGATGCTGAGGAAGTAAGAGAAGTGAGTATAGAAGGTGATCGATTACTATGCCGCATGAATATCGCATCTATAAGTAATTGGAATAAACATTTTGTAGAAAACGGGATAGATGTACATAGTGTTAAGGAACTTGTATTTACGCTAGAAGATTTATTTATTGAACTCACAAGGGGTGAGCAGCATGCGTGAATTTGCGAATCTAGTTTTAAACGAATCGGAGAAGATTTATCGTAAGAAGCGTATTTTTGTTGTTATGCTTATTTTAGCAATCTTAATCCCGCTCTTCGTGTATGCGCAGTATCGTGAAATAGAAACGACACAAAAAAGGCTAGGTACAACGGATTGGAAAGTTTCGCTGCAGCAACAAATTGTTGATTCTCAAAACCGTTTGAACAATTCTAGGTTGCCAGAAGAATGGCGTGATTGGTTAAAGGTAAGAGTTGAGCAGCAACAATATTATTTAGATCATGATATTAATCCGATGGCACCGGGCGCACCAACTTTTGTAAGGGCGTTTATTGAGCAAGGGATTACATTATTTATTCCACTTCTCGTAATGATTGTCGCCATTGATATTGTTTCAGGAGAACGAAGTGATGGAACGATGAAGATGTTACTTACGCGGCCGATTAGGCGCTGGAAAATACTCCTTAGTAAATACGTAACGATGTTATTTTTCATTTCGCTCATACTGCTCCTTGTAGGTGTGTTTGCATACATATTATCAGGGCTTGTATTTGGATACTCGGGATGGAATTTACCTGTGTTAACTGGATTTGTTATTGATAAGGAAACGTTAAATACGAATTTTGTACATCTTATTCCGCAATGGCAATATATCTTGATGGCGTATGGATTAGCTTGGTTTGTTGCTATCGTTGTCGGAACTATATCATTTATGGTCTCTGTTTTAATTCGTAATACACCAGCTGGTATGGGCGTTATGCTAGCTGCATTAATTGCAGGCGGTATTTTAAGCTCGTTCGCAACATCTTGGGAAGGTGCGAAATATATTTTTAGTGTGAATTTATCATTAACAGATTATCTATCAGGAAAACTACCTGCATTACAAGGTTTATCGATGGAGTTTTCTTTAATGAATTTAACGGTTTGGGCAGTTGTTTCCCTTATTATTTCGTTCGTAGTATTTACAAAACAGGATATGGTGAATTAATTAGACAGGAAGTGACAGTATGGAAAATGTTTTAAAGAATGATTGGGGGCCATTATTGGCACCAGAATTTGAGAAAGAATATTATCGTAAGCTAGCTGATTTTTTGAAAGAAGAGTACAGTACACATGTTGTTTACCCAAAGAAAGAAGATATTTTTAACGCTCTAGAGTATACAAGTTATGAAAATACAAAGGTCGTTATTTTAGGACAAGATCCATATCATGGACCGAATCAAGCGCATGGTTTAAGCTTTTCTGTGCAACCCGGTATTAAAACGCCACCGTCATTGTTAAATATGTATAAAGAGCTTCGAGATGAATATGGGTATGACATTCCGAATAACGGTTATTTAGTGAAATGGGCAGAGCAAGGAGTATTACTACTAAATACTGTATTAACAGTTCGACAAGGCGAAGCAAATTCTCATAAGGGAAAAGGATGGGAGCATTTCACAGATCGCGTAATTGAGCTATTAAATGAACGTGAAAAGCCAGTTATTTTCATATTGTGGGGACGCCATGCACAGGCGAAGAAAAAATTAATTACAAATACGAAGCACCACATTATCGAATCTGTACATCCAAGCCCACTATCAGCAAGACGTGGTTTCTTCGGAAGTAAGCCATACTCTAAAGTAAATACGATTTTAGCTAATATGGGCGAGAGGGAAATTGATTGGGAAATTCCAAATTTATAAATAGAAAAGGTAGTTAACAGTCGTTAACTACCTTTTCATTATTGTTGCTCATTCTTTAATTTTGCATCCAGTACAAACGTGCCAAATGGGATAACTGATGAAACGAATGCCCCAAGTGCCCATAAAATTGATTTACGGTGTACGATTGTTACTTGAATTACTGCGAAGATAAATAAAATAAATAAAACACCGTGAGCCATGCCTGTAATTTTAACAGCTGTTGCAAATCCTGCGAAATATTTTAATGGCATTGCTACAAATAATAGTAGTAGGAAAGAAATCCCCTCAATAAGTCCAATTGCTCTTAATCGTCCGATTGGTGTAGATAACATGTAAAATAGCCTCCCTTAACGTATGCTTGTTTATAGTAAATTTGTATTCTTTTTTAAAATAAAATAGTCTATTTTGTTTCATTATATACAAAAAGAAAGTTTACACTACGAGAATAGTGCAAAGTTCAAAATATAGTCACAAAAGCATGGTAATTTAAATAAAAACCTATTTGAAGTGTTTGACTTCAAATAGGTTTTATGAGTGGAAATATTAAACAAGTGCTTCTTTTTTTAGTACGAACTTCTCTACAACTTTTGCTACACCATCGTTCATATTTGTATCTGTTACATAGTTTGCAATTTCCTTAATATCATCAGGTGCATTGCCCATTGCGACACCAAGACCGGCGAATTCAATCATCGCCTGATCGTTATAGCTATCACCCATTGCGATAACTTCTTCGCGCTTAATGCCAAGTTTTTGGATTAATTGGTTTAAGCTCGTTCCTTTTGTAACACCGGCTTCAGTAAATTCTAAGAAGAATGGTTTAGAACGCATAACGCTTAATTGTCCTTCTAGTTGTTTTTGTAATTTCTTTTCTACTTCAACAAGGCGTTCAGCTTCTTTATTCATTAATACTTTTACTACAGGCTCTTTAACAGCAGCTTTAAAGTCATCTACTACAACGATAGGCATACCAGTAATATCGCCCTCAATTTCAGTATAAGGATTATTTTCTTCCGTTACGATATCATCGCCCATATAAGTATGAATCCATACATCTTCAGTTTTACTAATTTCAAATAAGTTGTGAACGATTTCAGGAGAAAGCGTACTACTAAAGATTTCTTCGTTTGTTTTACAGTTAATAATTTTTGCACCATTAAAAGATAGAATGAAACTACCGTATTCCTCCAAACGAAGTTCTTTCGCCACATTGCGCATACCAAATGTTGGACGTCCGGAAGCAAGTACAACTTTTACACCTTGTTCTTGTGCAGTCATTAGAGCTTCTTTCGTACGAGGTGAAATAGTATGGTCGTCACGTAATAAAGTATCATCTAAATCTAAAACAATCATTTTATAAGTCATATTGAAAATTCCCTTCTTTATTTAAATCAAATATATGTTCATGGAGATGTAAGAAATAATAGTAAGACATCGAACCTCTTTAAAAAGAAGTAGATTCATTTTTATGAGTGTTTTCCTCATCATATTAATTAATAATCATTGGGGATGGACAAAACCCCAATGATTAAATGTTTATTTTATCGTAACAACTCTAAAGGTAGAGTGCAATAATGGAAGTTTTCCAATTTACGATACTTGTTTTATTGTCGAACGAGAAAATAGTATTTCTAGTAAGATTGCCATTACAGCCCCAAGAACGAGACCATTACTTAGGAATGAAGCTAGAAATGGTGGAAGCGTGGAATATGCTCCTGCTGGAACGAACATAACCCCAATTCCTGTGAAGATTGACAGACCTGCTACTTTAAATAATCGTTCTTTATCCTGTACTGTTTCGTATTCTCGAAAGGCGAGACCGATCATGCTTGCAAATACAGGATAAATGGCAGCATAACCAACTGCAACTGGGATTGCCGCAAAGAATGAAGTGATCTTTGGGAATATACTAACGACAATAATAAAGCTTGACCCTAATATAAATGGGAGGCGTTTATAAATATTAGTCGTTGCAATAAAACCTGCTGATCCAGAAATAGCGACAGGTCCGATAGCCGAAAACAGGCCGCCTAGTAATTGATTGATTCCTGTTATAATACCGGCCTGTTTAAAACGATCTGATGCAGCATTTTCTTCATATTTAGAGACAACCTTTTGTACAACGCGAATACTTGCTAACATATTTGTTAGAAGTAAGAGTGTAACGAAAATGACCGTAATTACCATGTTCCATTCAACACGAGGCATTCCGAAAACAAATAAGGATGGAAAACGGATTATGTCTGTCACTGGTGTTATTGGATTGGATAATCCAAAGCATGCGAATAATATCCAGCCGCAAACGATACTGAAAAGAACAGAATATTGTCCGATAATAGGTAGCTTCATGATGAAAAAGGATAGTAAAATAACAATGAGTGAAAGAATAAATACGTTAGGTTGTACTTCTGTATGTTTTCCATCCAGGCCGAACATTCCTTTTAAGAAGGAACCACTAAGTTGTGCAACAAGAAGAAATAAGTACGTTCCAATGACTGTCGGTGTAAAATAGCGAACGAGTTTATCAATAAGTCCAAAAACGCTAAGAATAATACAAATGATACCGCTTAATAAGAAAGCATATTGAAGAACTTTAAGTGTCTCATTGTTTGATCCAAATAATACGACACCTAAACTTGCATATAGGGAGAAAATTCCCCACCAAAGGCCAGCAGGACCTTCTTGAATAGGAAGTTTATGCCCAAATATAGCTTGTAAGAGACCAGCAAAGCCTAGAACAAATAATGTTCTTTGTACGAATGCGATAGCTTCAGCGCCATCAAGACCATAACTAGTTGCGACGCTAATTGGTACAATAAGACTCCCAGCTAAAATAAATAGTGCCCATTGTAAGGCGGAAAGAAATGTTTTCATTATATCAACCTCTTTCATAGATTCCGTATCTAGTATATATGTATTTCATTTCCACTGGCAAAGATTGTAGATAGAGAAAAGAGTTGAAACATGATATGAATGCACGTAAGCAATTATGGATAGCAGTTATATGTATGACTTTTGTTGTAATTTTAGGAACGCTAGGATTTATGACGATTGAAGAGATTAGTTTGTTTCAAGCATTTTGGATGACGATGATTACTGTATTAACGGTTGGATACGGAGATGCCATTCCTGTAACACAGGCAGGAAAAGTTTTTGCGCTCCTTATCATACCGATTGGAGTCGGTATCGTTACGTATGCAATCGGTGTAGTGGCAGCTATGATTATTGAAGGGAACCTATTTCATGCAGTACGGAGGAAGAAGATGGATAAACAAATAGCACAGTTACAAAATCATATTATCGTATGTGGTTGCGGTAGAGTAGGGCTTCAAGTTGTACATGAATTGCAAGAAAAGAAAATTCCATTTGTCGTCGTGGATAAGGATGAAAGCATATTAGAGAAGGAAAAGCTTTTATATGTACATGGAGATGCAACAGAAGACCAAGTGTTACATCATGCTGGGATTTCAAAGGCAGCTGGTTTAGTTGCTATCGTAGCAAATGACGCTGAAAATGTATTTATTACGTTAACTGCAAGAGGATTAAACGATGCAATTAAAATTGTGGCAAGAGCAGAAAAACCAGAAACCGAAGACAAATTAAAGAGGGCTGGTGCAAATAAGGTGATTAATCCATCTAGTATGGCAGGGATTCATATTGCAAAAGGTATTGCGAATCCGTTAACAGTTCATTATATTGATACAGTACTGTATGGCGTGGAGCAGTCATTTGTAATTGAAGAAATTGCAGTAGGTAAGGGCTCTATTTTAACTAATAAATCATTATTAGAGAGTGATGTTAGAAATCAATTTGATGTAACAATTTTAGCGATTTTGAGAAATGGGAATGTTATACATAATCCAACGGGGCAGGAAAAGTTGCAAGAACATGATATGATAATAGTATTTGGTTCAGTAGAGAAGCTGGGACAATTTGAGAAAGAACTACAAAGTATGAGGTGATAAGGGATGCAAATATCAAGCGATAAGATTTTAAATAAAATGGCGAATGAAATTGCAAAGGCAAAAAGTAGTGAAGGACAAAAATCAAAAGAACATGTATTAGTTGTGCGTGCTTTATGTGATTTATTATTAGATGAGCAAGTTGAATCTTCTACGTATAGAGAGCCACAAGTTCAATCACAAATAATTGGATCACAACCAATCACGATGCAACCAATTGCACCGGTTTCTAATGAGCCAGTATATATAAAAGAAAGTGATGCAAATGGTAATTCTTTATTTGATTTTTAGAGGATAAATCGTTTGGCTTATATGAAAAAATTGCTTATGATAAAAGTAAAAAAGGGGAATTAAGATGAAAATTTTCTTTTTACTAGGTTGTATTGCAGCGGGGCTATCTGTTGCGTTAGGGGCTTTCGGAGCACACGGTTTAGAAAATAAAGTTTCTGCAAAAATGTTAGAGGTTTGGAAAACAGGTGTTACATATCAAATGTTTCATGCAGGTGGACTATTTGTAGTTGCTTTATTGATGGATAAAATTCAATCATCACTCTTAACTACTGCTGGTTGGCTTATGGTAGCTGGGATCATTATGTTCTCGGGTAGTCTGTATGCATTAAGTACAACAGGTATTAAGTTCTTTGGTCCAATTACACCTCTTGGTGGTGTAGCGTTTATTGTGGCATGGATCTTAGTTGGAACTGCAGTTGTAAAAGGATTATAAAAAACAAAAGCTGGCATACGCCAGCTTTTTTTATGGTCTTGGAGCATAAGTTGCTTGTTGACTAGGCAAATACGTAATTTCTTCTGGGAATTCTACATAATCTAAGTAAATCATTAATAATAAATAACGTTTCCCTGATTGTGGCTCACTAATTACGATATGATCACGACCAGCCGCTTCGATAATACCCGTATAGGATTGTGTACCGAGTGAACTACCACGCTCATAAGTCATTACAACTGTGGCTTGCTTGCCCTTGTTCAAGCGAAGAATATTTTCAATATATGACTGTTCTAGAGGTAACATGCCTTGAGAAACAGCATATTGAGCTTGCGCAGCTTGTTGTTGCATTGCTTGCTGCTGTTGCTGTTGCTGTGGGGTCATTTGTTGCGGTTGTACGTAAGTTCCAGATGGTTGATAGAAACCTGTTCCGTAATACGGATTTTGTTGCTGTGCCATTCAAAAATCCCTCCTTGTTTTCATTCCTTAATATATGCTAGGGCAATCCCCAGCATTTGGCTGGAAGAAGCAGTGCTTTTTGAAGCGACCAGAGTTTTGCTGATTATACCAAGTTGGTGGACATGCACCTTCAGGCCTAAAAAACCATAAGGCAAAATTTGCAGGCCAAAAACGTTGTCCTTGAATCGTTCGCCTTGCTAATGCGATATCTTGTTCCCTTGCACGTTGATAAAAATAACCTTTTTGAGTTGCCTCAAAACCACCAGGATTTTGATACACCATTTGACGTAAATTACGAATATTTTTAAAGTCTAAACAATTCCCGCGGACACGATTTACTCCAACGTTTCCGACCATTAACATCCCCTGTTGTCCTTCACCTTCAGCTTCAGCACGCATCAGTCTAGCTAATAACTTTACATCTTCTTCGTTATACGCGATAACGCCCATTATGTGTCACCTCTCTTTTTGGAATACCTTGTGGAAAGAGGTTTATGTCTAGATGAAGTGTGTAACAATTACTAGTTCATACGTATGAGAAAAAGGACTCAGATATGACAACCAAACAAAGTTTTACATGGAGAGTGGAAAATAAAAAAAGCTAGCGTGAGCCAGCTTTTTTATTAAAAAACTTTAGACCATAAGTTTGAGAAGAAATCACCGATAGAGCGCATTGTTAATACAAACCAATTTGCTTTTTCAACTTCTTCTGTCGTTTTTGCAGTAACTTTCATACTTTTACTACCGTCTAAGAAACCGTATTTATCGGTTGATTCTAAAGTAATCGATCCTACTTTTGCATCTTTCTTAATAGGAGCAATTAAATGACCATCTTCAGCAAGAGATTTATCTACTTCAGTTCCAATTTTATAAGGGTCTTTGCTACCTTTTTTTGCAATTACAGTTATTTCTTTTTCCGGTGCAACAGTTACTTGATCTTCTTTCCCTTGTACTACAGAGAGTGTATTGTTTTTATCGACCTTTAGTTTTTGTTTTTCGAAGTTATTAAACCCGTATTCGATTAACTCACGAGATTCTGTGAAGCGCTCGTCCATTGATTTTGTTTTAATAATAACCGAAATAAGACGTACATCACCACGTTTAGCAGTAATAGTAAATCCGTATCCAGCTGTATCAGAACTTCCGGTTTTTAAACCATCAGTACCTTCATAAGCGAAAGCAGCTCCTGGTAACATCCAGTTCCAGTTTTCCATACGAATTGGTTTCGGATGATTATCTGGGAAGTTTCTAAATCTTTGTTTTGTATCCTCTAGCATTTCTGGATACTTTGTAATCATTGCTTTTGAAAGTATACCCATATCGCGAGCTGACATAGAGTTTTCTGCATTTGGATCAGTACCCTCAGGATGTTTTCCTTTTAAGTCAGCGTTATTTAAACCAGTAGCGTTTACAAATTTATATTTCTTTAACCCTAGTTTTTTTGCATGTTCATTTGCAAGATTTAAGAAGTTTTTCTCACTTCCTGCAAGAAGTTCTGCTAAGGCAATACTAGATCCGTTTGCAGAGAAGATAACGATAGAATGATATAGTTCTCTTACAGTATATTGACGTCCTTTTTCGAACGGCACGTTAGAGAATTCATTATTACGTGAAACTTCATAAGCGTAATCGGAAACATTTACCTTTGTATCCCAAGTGATTTTTCCTTCTTTAATTGCTTCTAACACGGCATAAACAACAATTAATTTTGACATACTAGCGATAGCTAGTAATTCATCTGGATTTTGTTCATGCAGTATTTTTCCTGTATCTGCATCAAATAGAAGTGCAGCAGCTGCCTCAATGTGTATTTTTTCTTCCGCATAGGATGTTGTTACTACTAAGGAAGAAATTGACAATAGAAACACTAGTAAAATAGAAAAGATTTTCTTCATATACATTATCACCTTCGCATCGTTATTAGCATATAGCTCGTACCATTTTAGCATAAATTTGGATATAGAAAGGTTACAATTTTGTAAGGTATTTAAAAGGGATTTGTCGATTTTTGTTCAAATTTGCGGAAAAAAGAAGTTTTTTGAGGAGAAATATAGAGGGGAATAAAAAAAGGAACGAATTTCGTTCCTTTTTCAAGATTTATATGTGTAAAAATTTCTCTACCTTTTCGTCTGGTAAAATGTTTCCGACGAAAAATGTTCCGAATTCACCATAACGAGCACTTACTTCATCGAAGCGCATTTCATATATAAGCTTTTTAAATTGAAGAACATCGTCAGCGAATAATGTTACGCCCCACTCAAAATCGTCGAATCCAACAGATCCTGAAATAACTTGGCGTACTTTACCTGCATACTGGCGACCAATTTTACTATGACTGTACATCATTTTCTTACGTTCCTCCATTGGAAGCATGTACCAGTTGTCATCACCTTGGCGACGCTTGTCCATTGGATAGAAGCAAATATGATTTGCTTTCGGTAACTCAGGATATAAGCGAGCTAAGATTTGTGGATTTTGGTATGGATCTTCATCAGCTGGAAGGTAGTTGCTTAGTTCAACAACAGATACGTAAGAGTATGCAGGAACCATATATTCAGCTAAAGTTGTTTTATTCAATTCTGTTTCAATTTCATTTAACTCTTCCATTGTTGGACGTAAAATCATAAGCATAATATCAGCTTTTTGGCCAACAACTGTATACATTGCGTGACTGCCCTTTTTTGCAGCAGCTACGTCGTTCCATTTTTCAACGACATTTAAAAATTCAGACACAGCTTGTCCGCGTTCGTCGCTAGATAATGTTTTCCATGCAGCCCAATCAATAGAACGTAAATCATGTAAACAATACCAGCCATCTAACGTTGTTGTTGCTTCACTCATTCTATTCACCTCAGTTAATGATAGTTTTACACGTTAACTATAGCATATATAGTTTTAAAATTATCTATATAAAACCTCGGCGCATAAAATTGTCACATTTAAGTGTTTAAGCAAGGTGAATTTAACGGCTGAATTTTATGAAAATATAATCATTTTTATTTTATCTATTTTTTGGGAGCTATAAGTTTAAAATATAGAGGAAAAGAAGTATTCTTAAAGATAGAGTTTTTTAACATATGTAGGAGGGTTTATTCGTGAGCAACTTATTTACAACAGTAAAAGAAAAAGTTCAAGGAAAAGGCATTTCTATCGTACTTCCTGAAGGAACTGATGAAAGAATTTTAGGCGCTGCAGAGCGTTTAGCAAAAGAAGAGTTAGTAAAACCAATCTTAGTTGGTAATAAAGAAGAAATTAGCGCAAAAGCTGCTAGCATGAATTTAACATTAGCAGGCGTTGATATTTACGATCCAGCTACATACGAAGAAATGGATGCAATGGTAGCATCTTTCGTTGAACGCCGTAAAGGTAAAGCAACTGAAGAAGACGCTCGCAAAATCCTTAAAGACGAAAACTACTTCGGTACAATGCTTGTATACATGGGCAAAGCACACGGTTTAGTAAGTGGTGCAGCTCACTCTACAGCTGATACAGTTCGTCCAGCACTTCAAATCATTAAAACAAAACCAGGCGTTACAAAAACTTCTGGCGTATTCATCATGGTACGTGAAGAAGAGAAATATGTATTCGCTGATTGTGCAATTAACATTGCACCAAATAGCCAAGATTTAGCTGAAATTGGTATCGAAAGTGCGAAAACTGCTGAACTATTCGGCATTGATCCACGCGTTGCTATGTTAAGCTTCTCTACAAAAGGTTCTGCGAAATCTCCAGAAACAGAAAAAGTTGTAGAAGCAACTCGCATTGCAAAAGAAATGGCTCCAGAATTAGCTCTAGATGGAGAATTCCAATTCGATGCTGCATTCGTACCATCTGTAGCTGAGAAAAAAGCTCCAGGTTCTACAATTAAAGGTGATGCTAACGTATTCGTATTCCCAAGCTTAGAAGCTGGTAATATCGGCTACAAAATCGCTCAACGTTTAGGTAACTTCGAAGCAGTAGGACCAATCTTACAAGGTTTAAACATGCCTGTAAACGACCTATCTCGTGGATGTAACGAAGAAGAAGTGTACAAGTTAGCTTTAATTACAGCAGCTCAAGCACTTTAATTCTATAACGAATTGAAATAAAGACCGTCGCTAAAATAGCGACGGTCTTTATTTTTCTAAGCCAAGTGCTTTATTGTTACGATCAATAATACGTTGTAAATTCGTCTCATATAAAGGTATTTCATCTATTGTTAATTGAGATGGTGTTAACTTTGGAGCGAATTGCTGCAATGTTTTTAAAAGGCGCATCATTAAATCTTGTACTGTAATGGTTTCGCCAAGTAATTCTGAAAGTGAAGCCATCGTACTCGGTACAATTTCAGGATAAGTAAAGCGTGTTTCTTCTCCTTGAATGGCTAGGTTGTAGAAATCACGAACAAGTGCGGCACGTTCAGAGCCACTTCCTGTAGCACAGAGATAAATTTGGACAGCGACACCACCGCGAATACGGCGCTGTGAAATACCAGCAAATTTTTGGTCGCGAATACTTAAATCGTAGCTACCAGGGCAGTAAGAACCAACGATTTCTTTTGCCTCAATTGTAACATCGTAATCCTTTAACATTTCCTGAATTAAATGCCACATTGTATCGTATCCAAGATCAATATCGATACCTTTTTCCGTCTCTTGGAATAAAAGTGATACGTTTAACACACCTTCATCAAGTACGACTGCAAGCCCGCCAGAATTACGAACGATAACATTGAAGTCGTTTTCTTTTAAAAAGGAAATACCTTCTTCTAAGTGTGGTAGGCGTGAATCTTGAATGCCAAGAACAATTGTATTGTGATGAACCCAAGAGCGCATTGTTGCAGCTGATTCGCCCTTTCCAATGCTTGTGCATAATGTATCATCCATTGCGAATGATTGAAGTGCATGGAATGTTGGTCCTAAACTAGACTGATCTACAATACGCCACTCTGGCTGAGATAAAATGGAACGGGAATTGCTCATATAACTAACCCCTTATCTTTAAAATGACAATCTCTATTATAGCAAAAAATAATGAAAGTAGTTTTTAAGAGAAAACCTTACTGAATTGTAAGGTTGTTGTAAGGAAAGTGAATTGGTTAAATGATCTAAGATGGCTAAACTAAGAGATGTAATTATTGATTTTAGGAGGCATACAAATGAAAAATGTTAAATTAGGAATCGTAGCGATTATGTCAGCTGCTGTATTTAGTGGCTGTTCTATTATGGATATGATTGCACCACAAGCAACGGGTGTTGTTATGTACGGAGATGAACCAGGCGTTCAACAAACAATGGATCAATATAAAGATAAAATTGAATCTCAAAATAAATTTGAAGCTAAACTAGGTACTGTTAATGAGAAAAAGGTTTTAATTATGAATAAAACAACGGCTGAGAAGATGGTAAAGGAAAACATGCTGAAAAAAGTAGTGAAAGAAGATGTAGAACCTATTAAAGCATTGCCGGCTATTTCTGATGAAGCTGGAATTGTATTTGCTAAAGAGGAACAAAAAGATGTAGTAATTGATGGAAAGAAAATGAAGTACGAAGGCAATGTAGTAATTGGTGATGCGCGTAAATATACAGATATGTATGCAGTTGTTAGTGATGCAGAATATGCAAAAATAAGTGAACCGGTAAAAACAATTGGTTTAGCATCCTTTAAAGAGAATCCAAAGGAAAAGATTTTCCCAGATATAAAGAGGGATTCTAAAGTAGAAGAAGCACATATGGTTGAAGTGAAATAACAAAAAGGATGCATGTAATGCATCCTTTTTACTCTGCAATTTTTTCTAAATTACCGTTTCGATCCATTCGGAAAGATGTTTGAGAACGTTCTTCTTCATCCATGACTGCCAACTTACGAGCGCGGTTCATAATGTTCATAAGTGTTTCGTAATCTTCTTGTACAGTATGAGATTGTTTTTCTAATTTTTCCAGTTTCTTTTCTAGTTCTTCATTTCGAAGGATTTGTGATTTAATTTCTTGTTTCAATCTCGTATTCTCGTTTTCAAGAGCTGTCACTTTTATATTTGAAGATCCGACTGTTTGTAAAAAATAAATAACATCTTGCATTGTCATAGAGCCTTTTGCAGTAGGAACGGTAGTTTCTTGATATGGAGTAGCTTCTTTATATTGTACAATTGATTCCTCTTGTACGAACTCTTCATAATTAGTTATCGAATCTGAAGCTGGTGGTGTATAAAGTAAACGTTTTTTCGCTTGTTCACCACTTGCAGCACGCATTTTATCTTTACGATGTTTTTTTGCTAGTTGAAGAGCTTGTTCATAGCTATAGCGAACAACAGCATTCCAACGGAAACCACAGGCAGCCGATGTACGATTTAATCTGTCTCCTACTTCTTCAAATGCATTTAATTGGGTACTTCCTTCTCGAACGTGACGAAGTACAGTTTCAGCAAGTAATAAATCATCCTCATCCGTCCAAGCATCTTGTCTTACTTTCATAGATTCAACTCCCTTTCTTTTTATGAACTTCCTATTTTTATAATGGGCAAAAAAATGAGCTTTTATACAAAGCTTTTAAAAATATGGTAGATTTCGATGAGAGGTATAAAGTGAAACTTTCATCAGTGGGAGGTTTTTCATCCCCTACCTAACTTCTTTGCTTTCGCTGAATTTTAAGGTGGGGATCTTACTGCCCATTAAAGCGGGATAAATTTTGCCAAGAATGACGGAAGCTGCTGTAGGAAAACATATACATATGTAGCATTATATGTGGAAAGAGCGTCGAAAGGAAACTTGCAACGAGCTTCAAAGAGCGGTAAAATACCATTTAGTGTTTATTTTTAAATGTACTTGAGAAAAGTTTAAAATAGAGGAAGTGTTATATAATGGGAAACGAATTTCGTGTGTGTGATGATTGTCAGGCAACGAACGTTAAAACGCTGATTCCAAAGCTAAAAAAAGTAGATTCATGTGCAACGATTGAAGTTGGATGTCAGTCTTACTGTGGCCCTGGCCGTAAAAAATCATTCGCATTTGTAAATAATCGTCCAGTTGCAGCGCCAACAGAAGACGAATTAATTGTAAAAATTGAGGCAAAGTTAAATAAGTAAGGAAAAGAAGAGTGAACAGATTACTCTTCTTTTTTTATGCCCATAAGAGGAAGAATATATTCTGAGAAAGCTTAACTGGTGATGATAATAGTTCATGACAGATAGGCATTATCTATTTATTAAGGTCTCGACCTATATGAATTTGTATTTCAAAATAATGGTTGACAGTCTTTTGAAGCGATAGGTAGAATAGAAGGTGTCTGATTCTGAGAATCATTATCAGAAAAGGGCCGATTCATTTAATTTTTTTATTGCTATTTGAGAATAAATTTCATTTCATTAAATTAAACATATGTTGTTGGTTAGGATGGTTGAGGGATGGAAGCGAGCGCAAGGAGTATAGAACAGCAAGATGTGAATGTTAAAGAGATTAAGAGCAGGCCGCTCATTGCTTCTATTATTTTAGTAGCAGGTACAATTTTGTTAGCTTTAAGCATGGCACTGTCTATTTCGTTTGGTGCTGCAGATATTAGTTTAAAGACTGTATGGCAAGCTGTATTTCAGTTTGACGGTTCTATTACGCATCATAATGTAATTCAAGAACTTCGCATGCCTAGAGCAATAGGGGGCGTAGTAGCAGGTGCCTTTTTAGCGGTATCAGGAGCAATTATGCAAGGTATGACGCGAAATCCACTTGCATCACCATCGTTAATGGGGATTACAGATGGAGCTGTATTTGGAATTGCAATTATGTATGCATTCTTCCCTAATTCACCTTATTTAATGTTCGTCATCGCATCTTTTATTGGTGCTGCGTTTGGAGCGAGCATTGTATATGGAATTGGATCTTCTTCACCAGGTGGATTAACGCCTGTGAAATTAGCTTTAGCGGGTGCCGCGATTAGTGCTTTATTAGGTGCCATTTCATCTGGAATTGCGCTATATTTCAATCTTGCCCAAGAGGTAAGTATGTGGAATGCAGGCGGAGTTGCTGGAGTGAAATGGGAAAGTATTAATATGTTAGTACCGATTGGTCTAGTTTGTCTCTTCATTGCAATTATGATGTCGAGGTATATTACAATTTTAAGCTTCGGTGAAGAAATTGCGATTGGACTTGGTCAAAATACGACATTAATTAAATTTATCGGGACCGTACTTGTTCTTGTGTTAACAGGTTCGGCAGTTTCTATGGCAGGATCGGTTGGATTTGTTGGTCTTGTAATCCCACATATGACTCGTTTCCTTGTAGGCTCAGACTATAAATGGGTTATTCCATGTTCTGCGGTCTTAGGCGGGCTGTTAATTGAATGTGCAGATATGTTATCTCGCGTTATTAATCCGCCGTTTGAAACGCCAATTGGAGCAATTACAGCGTTAATTGGGGTTCCATTCTTCCTCTACTTAGCACGTAACGAAGGGAGAGGAAAAATGTGAGGACAAGTGTCTTAACAAAAAAGAACGTTTCTGTTTTAACAATTTTAGTAGGATTAATCGTTACTGTATTTTTAGTGAGTTTAAATACAGGGACATTTAAAATACCGCCAATGGACGTATTAAAGTCATTGGTTGGACTTGGGGCTGAGGATCAGTCTGTTATTTTATTTGAATTCCGTATGCCGCGTATGGTCATTGCTATATTAGTTGGATCTGCTTTAGCTATGTCAGGTGCAATTTTGCAAGGTTTATCACGAAATCCACTTGCTGATCCAGGTATTATCGGTATTAACGCTGGAGCTGGATTAACGGTTGTTATATTTGTCTACTTTTTCTTCGGGAAAGTTGGAACTGGTACATTTTTATCTGTATTTATCCTTCCATTCTTCGCGTTAGTTGGAGCGATATTAGCAGCGGTTATTATTTATTTACTAGCATGGAAAGACGGCGTTTCATCTACTCGATTGATACTAGTTGGTATCGCTGTTGCAGCCGGGTTTGGTGCTGTTAGTTTAATTTTTTCTATGAAGATGACATCTAACGATTTCCGTTTTGCTACGATTTGGTTAGCAGGAAGTTTGTGGGGCACAGATTGGAAGTTCGTACTAAGTGTCCTTCCATGGATGGTTATTTTCATGCCACTTGCCATTAGTAAAGCTCACATATTAAACGTAATGAACCTAGGCGATTCCACAGCAGTTGGCCTTGGTGTAAATGTAGAAAAAGAAAGACGTAAATTATTATTTATTGCAGTTTGTTTAGCTGGTGCATCTGTCGCTGTTGCCGGAGGAATTGGTTTTATCGGTTTAATGGCTCCGCATTTAGCGAGGCGCCTTGTTGGTGGTAAACATCAAATTATGCTGCCTACGGCTGCACTAATAGGAACGTTTTTACTTTTATTCGCAGACGTAATTTCAAGAAGTGTGTTAACAACTTCAGAAATACCGGTCGGTCTTGTTATTTCTGTAATTGGTGCACCGTATTTCATATACTTACTTATGAGGACAAAATAAAGGGAGGCTTTTTGTATGGCAACTTTAGCAGTTGATGCGGTATCTGTTGGCTATAATGAAGGGTTAATTATTGATGGATTAACAGTTGAAATTCCGGAAGGGAAAATTATAACAATTATTGGACCAAATGGTTGTGGGAAGTCCACATTATTAAAAACGGCTTCTCGTATTTTGAAGGCGAAAAAGGGTACTGTTTATCTTGACGGAAAAGCAATCGAGAAACAGCCAACGAAAGAAATCGCAAAGAAAATGGCAATTTTACCACAGACTGCAGAAGTACCAACTGGCCTTACTGTATTTGAACTCGTTTCATATGGACGCTTTCCTCATCAAAAAGGATTTGGAACGTTGAAAGAAGAGGATTATCGCTACATTCATTGGGCACTTGAAGTGACGGGAATGACAGAATTCGCAAATCGTCCAGCAGAGGCATTATCAGGTGGGCAACGTCAACGCGTATGGATTGCGATGGCTCTTGCACAAGGGACAGAATTACTCGTATTAGATGAACCGACAACGTACTTAGATATGGCTCATCAATTAGAAGTATTAAACTTATTGAAAAAGTTAAATGAAGAAGAAGGTAGAACGATTGTTATGGTTATCCATGACTTAAACCATGCTTCTCGTTTCTCAGATCATATGATTGCATTAAAGGCTGGTAAGTTAATGAAACAAGGAACGCCAGACGAAGTGATGACAAGTGAAACGCTTCGCAGTGTATTTGAGATTGAAGCTCAAATTGTTCCATGTCCAGTAAACTGTAAGCCAATTTGTTTAACGTATGATTTAGCGATGATTAGTAATCAATTGCGTAAAAAAGCATAAGTAGAATCCCCCTCGTAAAGAGGGGGGCTTCTAATGGACGTTGAGCTTCTTATTAGTAAATAGGAAGTTGAACACCCGTTAGAACGGGGGCATAAGCAACAATTAATCAATATATATTTATTAATTGTTAACCTTGTTTCTTATAGTTCACTGTAACTTATAAGAGAAATACAGCTAGAAGGAGTGGGAACATGAAGAATTTTAAAATGGCGTTATTAGCAATGGTACTAGTCGTTACTTCTGTACTATTTGCAGCTTGTTCTAACAAAGAAGAGAAGAAAGCAGATGCGAAGACTGAAGAGCGCACTGTACAACATGCAAAAGGGGAAATTAAAATCCCTGCAAATCCCAAGAAAATTGCTGACCTTAGTGGTTCAACAGAAGAATTATTAATCTTTGGTATGAAACCAATTATTACTGCTAATACATCTCAAGAAAAAATTGATGCACATATTGAAAAGAAATTAAAAGACGTAAAACCAGTTGGTTCTGCTTGGGGAGATAAAATTAACATCGAAGCAGTAGCTGCTGCAAAACCAGACTTAATTCTTGTAAATAATCGTCAAGAAAAGATTTATGATCAATTATCTAAAATTGCACCAACAGTTATGTTAAAAACTCCATTAGACCAATGGCGTCCAAAATTCGAAGAAGTAGGTCAAATCTTCGGTAAAGAGAAAGAAACAAAAGAATGGTTCAAACAGTATGATGAAAAAGCAAGCAAATTACATGATAAAATCGTTGCGAAAACTGGCGATGCTAAATTCATGAAAATGGCTGCATATCCAAACGCTTTCCGCGTATACGGTGACTACGGTTACGGTAGCGTAATCTTTAATGATTTAAAATTACCAGCAGTTAAAGGTACACCAACTGATAAACCTTTAGTACAAGTACAAAAAGAAGCTTTAATCGATTACAACCCAGATTACTTATTCGTATTTACGACTGGTGACGGTTCTCAGCGTCTAAAAGAATTCCAAGAAGAATCAATTTGGAAAAATATGAACGCTGTTAAAAATAACCACGTATTTACAATTAAAAATGAAGACTTAAACAAAGGTTACTTCCCGCTAGGTAAAGAAATGATCTTAGATGAAGTTGCTGAGTTCGTTTTAGGGAAATAATATATAAAAAGAGATCACTTTTACTCTGGTAAAAGTGATTTTTTCTTTATATAAGGGCAATTAATATAGTCTTTCATTTCTTTCTGTTTCCTATTTCGTTTATAATATATAGTAAGAATGCAGTAAAGAAAGGGGGATGTCGGAAAGTGGTATATTTAAACGACAAACTCAGCGAAACAAAAGTGTTTAAAGACCCGGTACATAAATATGTGCACGTGCGCGATCGTGTTATTTGGGATTTAATCGGAACGAAAGAATTTCAACGCTTGCGCCGTATTAAGCAGCTTGGAACGACATTTTTTACATTTCACGGTGCAGAGCATAGTCGCTTTACTCATTCGTTAGGTGTATATGAAATTATTCGTCGTATGATTGATGATGTGTTTGATGGCAGACCGAATTGGAATGCTGAAGATAGATTGTTATGCTTATGTGCGGCATTACTTCATGATGTCGGTCACGGTCCGTTTTCTCATTCGTTTGAAAAAGTATTTTCATTAGACCATGAGAAATTCACGCAAAAGATTATCGTTGGAGATACGGAAATTAATCGTGTATTAAGTCGTGTGGATAAAGATTTCCCACAAAAGGTAGCCGATGTAATTGCGAAAATATCTACTAATAAATTAGCGATTAGCATGATTTCTAGTCAAATTGATGCAGATCGCATGGACTATTTATTAAGGGATGCGTACTTTACTGGCGTAAAATATGGAAACTTTGATATGGAACGTATACTGCGTGTTATGCGTCCGTACGGGAATCAAGTAGTTATTAAAAATAGTGGTATGCATGCTGTTGAGCATTATATTATGAGTCGTTATCAAATGTATTGGCAAGTATATTTCCATCCAGTAACGCGCAGTGCTGAAGTTATTTTAACGAAGATTTTACACCGTGCAAAATCATTGCATGAGAAGTACTATACATTTAAAAATCACCCTGTTCATTTCTATTCTTTATTTGAAGAAGAAGTGACAGTAGAGGATTATTTAAAGTTAGACGAGAACGTTATGTATTATTACTTCCAAGTATGGCAGGACGAAGAAGATCCAATTTTAAGCGATCTATGCCGTCGTTTTATGAATCGAAACCTATTTAAATATGTAGAGTTTACAGATAAGCACGGTTTAGATAATTGGATGGAATTAAGTAGCTTATTTAAAAAGATTGGACTCGATCCAGAATACTATTTAGTAGTTGATTCAACATCAGACTTACCGTACGACTTTTACCGTGCTGGTGAAGAAGAAGAACGTCTGCCAATCTTACTTCTTATGCCAAATGGAGAACTTAGAGAGCTTTCACGTGAATCGGATATTGTTGAGGCGATTACTGGTAAGAAGAGAAGGGATCAAAAGCTATTCTACCCGCATGATTTAATCTATGAAGATGGAAGAAAAGGAAAATATAAAGAGAGAATCATCGAGTTACTAGAAGGAAAAAAATAAGAAGCAGCTAATGGCTGCTTCTTATGAAAAAACTTAAAATTATTTGTCGCTTAAGCGTTTTCCGCCAACTGCATAATGGTTTTTAGACATTTCTTCGATGAAAACAACGATGTTTTCTTCAGGAGCACCAGTTGTTTCGCTTACTGCTGCTGTTACTTTCTCAGCAAGAGCTTTCTTTTGTTCCTCTGTGCGTCCTTCTAGCATTTTCACTGTTACGTATGGCATATATAATCGCTCCTTTTATGTAAGTTACACTCTTATTATAGCGGATTATGTGGAAGAACAATCGAAAAAACAAATAATTTCTTTTTTGACATATGGAAGAGGAGATGAAATATGGATCAGTTATTTAGATACCCGTTGCACCAAATTCCTTTGGTAGCAATGGCCATTATTATCGCATTATCAGTGCATGAATTTGCGCATGCATATGTAGCATATAAATTTGGAGACGATACAGCAAAGAGACAAGGGCGCTTAACCTTATCGCCGATGGCACATTTAGATCCTATCGGGATGATTGCTGTATTAATTCTTGGTTTTGGTTGGGCGAGACCAGTTCCTGTTAACCCATATAACTTTAAAAGACCTCGTCTTGCAGGTATATTAGTTTCAATTGCAGGACCGATTAGTAACTTAATTTTAAGCGCAATCGGTTTAATTATTTGGTATAGCTTATTAACATTTGGTGTATTAGACTCAATTCCATTTGCAGTAGCAGATACGCTAGCTCAATTTTTCCAGATTTTTATTATGTTGAATATCGTGTTACTTGTCTTTAACTTATTACCAATCCCGCCACTTGATGGATATCGCGTAGTGGAGGATTTAGCACCAACAAATATTCGTGCGAAAATGACACAGTATGAAAAATACGGGGCAATTGCTTTATTAATTCTAGTTATTACACCGCTTAGCAATTACACAATCCAACCTATTTTTAATGTTGTCATTCCATACGTATTTGCATTTTTAAACAGTATTATTGCGCCTATCTTTGGCCTTTTATAATCATTAAGTGAGGAGGAATTTACATATGACAGAGAAAAAGAAAAAAATCGGTTTTAATATCGTGAAAAATGATTCAACAGATGGACATGGTGGTTTTGGCGTTGGGGCATTAAGTCTAGAAAACATTTCACCTGTATTTGTCGATGTACTAGAGAAAACAGCATTTGTTGATATCGGTGCGATGCATGCACGTAGTACAGTAGAAAAAGGTATTAAGTTTTTAACAAATAAAGATGAAGTTCCAAACGGAAAACCATACTGGCTTGTATGGGTAACGATTGAAAGAACAGCAACAGGTGCGTATTACGCAGGCGTAACAGCTTGTGAAATGACAGTTGACCGTGAAATTCGCCGCGGATATAAGTCACTTCCAGAGCACGTAAACAAAATGGATAAATCATTGAAGCGTCACATTATGGTTGAACATATGGACGAATCATCTAAAAAAGTACTTGGTACATTCTTAAAAGAACATAATGAAGCGATTTGGAACGAGTCTAGCGAAGAATTGCGCCGTGCATTATTAAGTGAATAAAAGAAAAGGATGTCTCACTAGTCGATTGTTGACTAGTGAGACATCCTTTTTATTTTGGCTTGTTGTATGAAAATATATCAACGATTCGACTAGGAGGCTATTCCACGTTCAGTGAAATAGCTTGATATTCTACCAAGGAAGATATTTTTTCCACCAACTTGTTTTTTTCTTTTCTTCAGTTGTCTTTTCAAATTCCTCTTTATCATCAACGTGATCCATACA
This sequence comes from Bacillus sp. FDAARGOS_527, assembly GCF_003812125.1. Lineage (NCBI taxonomy): Bacteria > Bacillati > Bacillota > Bacilli > Caryophanales > Bacillaceae > Bacillus > Bacillus sp. FDAARGOS_527. Next base: position 4,423,354 of record NZ_CP033795.1, on the reverse strand, counting down.
ATATTCAGTTGGTTCTGTACCTTTTGCAAAATACATTTTCACTGAAATTGGGCAATTTTTTGTAGCGATTTTCCCGTTTTCAGGGTTAATATCGACTGCAACGACGTCACTTGGTTGTTTAAACTCTTTTTTAGGTTGTCCATCTAAGCCTTTCTCCATCGTATCAGTCCATATTCTTTTCGCATAGCCTTGTTCTGCTACGTTTGAAATTGATTTAGGTTGATCATATCCAACCCATACGCCAGTTACGAGTTGCGGGGTAAACCCAATCATCCAACTATCTGTTTCAGTAGAACCAGATTTTCCGGCATAGGTTCTTGATAGTTTAGATAACATTGATTGACCAGTTACAGCAGCATAACTACTTAGTTTTTTATTAAACATGCCTGTCATCATTTCTTCCATCACAAATGCTTTGCTCTTATCAAGAACTTGTTTACTCTCCAAATGAGCATCGTATAAAATATTTCCTTCATGATCCATAATGCGGCGAATGAAAATAGGTTTTACTTCTCTTCCACCGTTTGCGAACATGCTATAAGCGTTAACCATTTCAATTGGTTTTACAGGAGATGTACCGAGCGCGAGGGAAGGGACATCTTTTAATGCACTTTTAATGCCGAATTGCTTCGCCGTTTTTGTAAGAATGTCTTCGCCTAAAAATAAATTGGTCTTCACGGCATATATGTTATCAGAGACCGCAAGAGCTTGCGCCATTGTTACAAAATCGTCTGCATAATAGTCTTTATAGTTTTTCGGTTTATACTTTGAAACACCGTCACCTAAAGTGAACACGGTGTATTCGCTTTTTAAGCGCGTAGCAGGGGTGAATCCTCGTTCTAATGCCGCATAATATAGAAATGGCTTAAATGTAGATCCAGGCTGGCGAGCGGCCTGTGTAGCCCTGTTAAATTGACTTGTATTATAGTCAGTTCCACCAACAAGGGCAGCTACTTCCCCTGTTTTTGGATTCATAGAGACGAGCGCAGTTTGTATGTTTGTCGTGTCAGGTATGTGGTCTTTTACAGCTTGTTCTGCAACTGATTGTAATTTCGGGTCTAGCGTTGTATAAATACGCAAGCCGCCTTTTTGTAAGGCTTGCTCATCTAATCCGACATCGCGAAGAAGAGAAGCTTGTACAGCATCTTGGAAATAAGGCGCAACCTCTGCGACTTTTTTCGTATCTAATGAAGCGAAAGTTAGTGATTCTTTCTTTGCTGAAGCTGCTTGTTTCTTCGTAATATAGCCTTGTTCTACCATTTCATCTAATATAAGAGATTGTCGTTCTTTCGCACGATCTTTTTTTAAAAAGGGAGAGTAGACACTAGGTCCTTTTGGTATACCCGCGAGCATACTAGCTTCCGCTAATGTTAATTCTTTTGCTGTTTTATCAAAATATAGACGGGACGCAGCTTCGATTCCATAAGCACCATGCCCGTAATAAATTGTATTTAAATATCCTTCTAAAATATGATTTTTATTATAATTCACTTCAAGACGGATTGTGTACATTGCTTCTAATAGTTTACGTTTCCACGTTTTATCATGATCTAAGTATAGGTTACGGGCATACTGTTGTGTAATCGTACTAGCGCCTTGGACTTTTGCCATCGCTTTTAAATCAGCAACAATGGCACCAGCGATACGCTTCATATCGAAGCCATGATGTTTGTAGAATCTTTGATCTTCGATAGAAAGTGTTGCCTCTTTTACGTAAGGAGAAATTTCCTTGAGAGATACATTGTATCGTTTTTGTACCTCATTACTTTGTCCTATAACAGTGTCATCATTAGCATAAAAGACACTTGTTTGCGGGACAGCGACAGGAGGAGGTCCCATAATTTTTGCAACTATAATAATAACAAAAAAGGAAAAAACGAAAAAAAGAACAGAAGAAAACATTACGGTGAAGAAAAGACGTTTATATTTTTTAAGTTTTGGATTCATAGTTTGATCCATCTTTTTCAGCCCCTCATTCATACAAACATTATTGTATTAGTATTGAGGGTTTTCGATTATTTTAAACAATGAAATTTCGAAAATAAAGAGCTCCTTCAATTAAGAAAGGAGCTCAAATGCACGTGCTGGCCAATCGGTAATAATGACATCTACGCCATAATCAATCATAGTTTGCAAATCTTTGTATTCGTTAATTGTATAAGGGCGGAAAACGTACCCTTGTTTTTGCGCGAGTTGAACAAATTCCTTTGTTAGTAGTTGAAAGTTTGGATGTAAACCAGTTGCTTCTCTAGTTTTTGCTTCAGCGATAGGATCAGCAAGTGGCTGGTCATATAAAATGGCTCTTGGGATTTCAGGAGCAATTTCTGCTAATAATGAAACAGAGTCGTGATTAAATGAAGAGAATACAATTTGATTAGAAAGATGATATTCTCGAACGAGAGCAACAACTTTTTCTTCAATGTTTGGATAGTGAATGACATCTGTCTTTAACTCAATGTTGAGCTGTAACTTTGTTGTAGATAACCAAATGAATACTTCGCGTAACGTTGGGATTTTTGCTTCATGGAAAGAAGAATCTTTATGGCTGCCGGCATCTAAAGCTTGTAACTCCTCTACCGTTTTTTCAGAAACAAGTCCTACATCATTCGTTGTACGATCGACTGTTTCATCGTGAATTACGACAAGTTCACCATCTTTTGATAGGTGGACATCAAGTTCAATGCCATGGGCGCCGATGCGTTCAGCTTCTTGGAAGGCAATCATCGTATTTTCTGGATGTGTTCCTTTTACGCCGCGATGAGCGAAAATAAGTGGTTTACTCATGTGAAATTCTCCTTATCATTTCTTTTCTTTCATTATGAAACTGCTTTTGAAAAAATACAATTTAATATGACAAACATTTACAAAAGTCTAACAGTTGCACAAAAGTTAACGTTAACGTAAAATGTAATAATCGAGTGAAGGGAGGAATAAACATGTATAAGATTGATGAAGTTACAAAGCAAGTTGGTTTAACAAAACGTACACTTCGTTATTATGAGGAAATTGGTTTAATTCATCCCCCAGAACGTAGTGAGGGGAACATTCGCCTGTATACAGACGAAGATATCGCTAGAATTAAAAGAATTGTGGAAGCGAAAGAAGTGTTAGGGATTACGCTTCAAGAAATGCAACATTTTTTATCGTTAAAAGAAAGAATGGAGCAAAGAAGAAATAGTGAGAATCCCCGTGATCGTGAAGTGATTCAAGAAATTAAAGAGATGCTTGAAAAACAAGTGCAAACGCTAGACGAGAAAATGGAGCAAATGCAGCGTGTAAAGGGAGAACTTGAAGACAGCTTACATCGTGCAGTGACATTTTTAGAGAATACAAAAGGAGAGTAATCAAAATGGAGAGCAAACAAAAATTAGGGAGATTGATTACAGTGTTGGCTACTTTCCTTGCCTTTTCAGGTATAGGGGTAGTCGATCCAATTTTGCCAATTATTGCTGAAAAGATTGGTGCATCGCATTGGCAAGTAGAGATGTTATTTACAGCGTATATTTTGACGATGGCAATTATGATGTTACCAGCTGGAATATTTGCATCGAGATTTGGTGATAAACGAATGATGACAATCGGTCTTGCGATCGTGACTGTATTTGCGTTTATATGCGGTATATCGCAAACGATTGCTCAGTTATCTCTTTTCCGCGCTGGATGGGGATTAGGGAATGCGATGTTCTTCGCAACGGCGATGACTTTATTGATTGCATTAAGTAAAGAAGTTCATGAAGCAGTAGGGTTATATGAAGCAGCTATCGGTTTAGGAATGGCAGGTGGACCATTATTAGGTGGGATATTAGGTGGACATTCTTGGCGTTACCCATTTTTTGCGACGAGTATTTTAATTTTCTTAGCATTTATTTTAGTTTTCTTCTTTGTGAAAGAACCAGAGCGAAAAGTGAAGCGTAAAGCGGCAGGCGTAGGAGAATTACTTAACCTGGTGAAGTATAAGCCGTTTATGCAAGGCGCCATTTCAGGAATGTTATACTACTACGGATTTTTCGTTGTGTTAGCATATTCACCACTTATTATGCATTTATCTGCTATTCAATTAGGTTTTGTATTTTGTGGATGGGGACTCGCGTTAGCTTACGGTTCTGCAATTTTAGCACATAAGCTAGAAGGGAAATATGAGCCGAAAACATTGTTGAAAGGCAGTTTACTCGTATTTGCGCTATTCTTAATTGCACTATTCTTCGTGAAAATTATGTGGTTACAAATTGTATTAATTGTTCTATCAGGATTAGCATCAGGATTAAATAATGCATTATTTACAAGTTATGTAATGGATATTTCACCTTATGAAAGATCTGTTACATCTGGTGTTTATAACTTCGTTCGTTGGTTAGGTGGCGCAATTGCCCCCATTTTATCAGGGATTATCGGCCACGCTGTTTCACCGCAAAGTCCATTTTTAGTAGGTGGGATTGTTGTATTAGTTGGTTGTGTAATGATTTTAATTCCGATTCGAAAACAGGTAGAAGTAGAGAGAAAAGCCCTTTCTTAAGAAAGGGTTTTCTTTATATGTATATGTTAGAACGCTCTGACTAAAATATATTTTCGGTATTTTTGTACTTTTAACTATACATTTTGTATGTTTTGTTTTATTTTTGTTAGGGGACATTAATGATGTCCCTATTATAAATTTGCATTGAAAGGCGTGATTGTACGATGGAACTATGGTTCACTGAAAAACAAACAAAACATTTTGGGATTACGGCGCGTATTAACCGCACATTACATACGGAGCAAACAGAATTCCAAAAACTTGATATGGTCGAAACGGAAGAGTTCGGAAACATGCTTATTTTAGATGGCATGGTTATGACAACAGAAAAAGATGAGTTCGTTTATCATGAAATGGTAGCGCACGTACCTTTATTTACACATCCAAACCCTGAAAACGTATTAGTTGTAGGTGGCGGCGATGGCGGTGTTATTCGTGAAGTGTTAAAACACCCAAGCGTAAAGAAAGCAACTCTTGTTGAAATCGATGGAAAAGTAATTGAGTACTCTAAACAGTACTTACCATCAATTGCAGGTGCATTAGATAATGAGCGTGTAGAAGTAAAAGTAGGAGACGGTTTCCTACATATCGCAGAAAGCGAAAATGAATATGACGTAATTATGGTAGATTCTACTGAGCCAGTAGGACCAGCAGTAAACCTATTTACAAAAGGCTTCTACGCTGGAATTTCAAAAGCGTTAAAAGAAGATGGTATTTTCGTTGCACAAACGGACAACCCTTGGTTTACGCCAGAACTAATTACAACTGTGTTTAAAGATGTAAAAGAGATTTTCCCAATTACTCGTTTATACACAGCGAACATTCCAACTTACCCAAGCGGTCTTTGGACGTTCACAATCGGATCTAAAAAACATGATCCATTAGAAGTAAGTGAAGAGCGTTTCCACGAAATCGAAACGAAATACTACACAAAAGAATTACACAATGCAGCATTCGCATTACCGAAATTTGTTGGCGATTTAATTAAGTAAGAGAATCGCACGGAACAAATAAAGTGTAAATAGCTCATTTAAGGTGTTTGTCCAGAAGACTTGAACATGCTAGCTATTTACACTTCTGTAAAGAAAATTGTCTTCTTTGTATGAAATAGAAGACCCGGTAAATCGAGAAAGAGGAGCAACTCGCTCCAAATTTGAGAAATAATGAAAGGTTGGGATACCTTAAGTTCCACATAAGGAGGAAAAGAATATGCGTTTTGATGAAGCTTATTCAGGTAAAGTATTTATTAAAAGTCATCCAAGTTTTGAAGAGTCGAAGGTAGTTATTTATGGGATGCCTATGGATTGGACAGTAAGTTACCGTCCGGGATCTCGTTTTGGCCCTGCACGTATTCGTGAAGTATCAATCGGTCTTGAAGAATATAGTCCGTATTTAGATCGTGAACTAGAAGAGGTAAAATATTTTGATGCGGGTGATATCCCATTACCATTCGGAAACGCACAGCGCAGCTTAGACATGATTGAAGAATATGTATCAAAACTTTTAGATGCCGATAAGTTTCCACTAGGTCTCGGCGGTGAGCACTTAGTGTCTTGGCCAATTTTTAAGGCAATGGCAAAAAAATATCCGGATTTAGCAATCATCCATATGGATGCTCATACTGATTTACGTGAATCGTATGAAGGGGAGCCTTTATCCCACTCTACACCAATTCGTAAAGTGTGTGATTTAATTGGTCCGGAAAACGTATATTCTTTCGGAATTCGTTCTGGAATGAAGGAAGAATTTGAATGGGCGAAAGAAGTAGGTATGAACTTATATAAATTTGACGTATTAGAACCGTTAAAAGAAGTATTACCGAAACTTGCAGGACGCCCAGTCTATGTCACAATCGACATTGATGTATTAGACCCAGCTCACGCTCCAGGAACAGGAACGTTAGAAGCTGGTGGTATCACATCTAAAGAATTATTAGATTCCATCGTAGCAATTGCAAATTCAAATATAAATGTAGTTGGAGCAGACTTAGTAGAAGTAGCTCCTGTCTACGACCATAGTGATCAAACACCAGTCGCAGCAAGCAAATTCGTGCGGGAAATGCTGCTCGGTTGGGTGAAATAAAAGCGGAATCCGCTGTAGCTGGATAAAATAAGAGCCCTCTATATGATTAGGGGCTTTTATTTTGTCGTTATGTGTCGGTAAGTCGATATGTCTTGTCGAATCGTCGATATAATGAAAAAATCGTTGATATATTTTGAGTTGTGATCGATATATTTGAAAAATCGTCGATATAATTTCATTTACCATTACGTAACATTAAAAAGAGCTATTCCCAAACAACGGGAATAGCTCTTTTTCTTATGCAACCTTCTCTTCCGAAGTAATGCCGCGAATGTCATCAGCAGAGCGAATTGGATATTTACGGAACACAATTGATCCGATGTATCCAACAATCGTGGTAACGATTCCACATAATATAGCAGCAATTGTTACTTTTACAACGTCATTAAATCCGAATAAAACAAGAAGTCCTGGGATTGGTGATGCTGTTCCTGGTGCATTATTAACGAGCTGGAACAGAGATGTAATAATACCAGCAAGTGCACCGCCAACGAAGTTTGTCGCATAAATTGGAATTGGATTTGCTGAAACAACATCGGCTTGTGTTAAAGGCTCGATTGCTACAGCAATTGTGTCTTTCTTTGAACAAATCTTTAGTCGTTTAAAGAAAATAAAGTTCATTGGGGCTGAGGCTGCTACGGCAAGACTACCAATTGCCATTGGTAAACCTGTTAATCCAAGCATTGCAGTGAGTGCCATAGAACTCAGTGGAGAGGTAGAAATAACTGTTATTAATCCACCAAGCATAATACCCATGATAATAGGGCTTTCTGTAGTTGCAACTGAAATCATAGAACCGATTTTACCGAGTGTTGCGTTAACGAGCGGATCCATAAGCATTGCCATTCCGCGTGAGATTGGTGCAGCGATAAATAAAATTGCTAAAAACTCTACACCAGCCGGTAATTTCTTTTCGAGAAATTTCACGACGAAGGCACAAACGTATCCAGCGAAAAATCCTGGTAAAATACCAAATCCACTAGTAGCGATACCGATTAAAACAGCATATACGGGGGAAACACCGATTGCTAATGCGACTAAAATCGCTGCTGCGACACCGCTCATACTACCGGAAGCTTCTCCTACTGATTGTAAAAAGTCATTATGAAACATTTCTCCACCTATATAACGATGAAATGCTTCAATAAGAAAACTTGCGATTGCTGCATTAGCTAAAGCACCCATTGCTTTCATGCCGTAAGGAGCACGGTAACTAAAAAGTGTAAATAGACAAAGTACAACAAGTAATAGTGCTAAACCTTGCAAGATAGCCATTTGAAAACTGTCTCCTTTGATTTTTGTAATAAAAATTCGTATCATTCAATAATAATATAAAAGTGTATGAAACGGAAAAATTTTTTCTTGGGAACTTGCTGTAAGAAAAAATCCCTTACAATAATGTAAGGAAAGTGTAAGACTTTTAGATAGAGTATAGTATGCCATTTTTCGTATAATACAAGTATAGATATATGACTAGGGAAAAAGAAGTGCAAACAGGAGGTTCATGTATGAAATTGGTAATTAAAGTTTTAACTGTATTCGCCATTATTCTAGGTGGAACAGCGTATTATTTGAACACAAAAACAGAAGGTGTACATGCTTTTGTAGACAACTTCTTTTCAAATAAAGAAATACAAGATTATTATGCGGTTATAGATAAAGGTGAGAAAAAAGACGGAGAATACTTGTATACTTTTAAAGGGTATACAGAAGACGGAAAGTTACAGGTTATTAAAAGAATGATGAACCGTGAATTGCATACGGGTGCTTTTATAAAAATTTATGCAAAAGGTATGCAAGGAAAAGGATGGGCTGAAATCCCGAAAGAATCAATTCCGCAAAAAGCGTTGGAAAAAATAGAAAAACGATAAAAGGAGCGACTCATTCGCTCCTTTTTTAGTGCGTTAAAATAGTGATAGATGTTTTTTCTTTGTTAGAAATGATTGTTGCACGTCCGCCAATTGGGAAAGTGAAAATCGGGGTTGTATGACCGAAACTTGCGTTTGCAATGATAGGGATATGTGCAAGCTCAGGCTTTGAAGCAATCATTTCTTGCACGTCTTCTATCGTACATTCTGCGCCTTTTTGCATCTTTCCTATAACGATGCCTTTTACATGTTCAAAATCTTGCTGCTGCATAAGAGAATGTAAATATCGATCAAAAGTTTTAAGAGTAGCTCTCCCAGTTAAACTATCCTCTTCAAGAAATAAAATTTTATCCTTTAAGTTTGGCATATATGGTGTACCTTGCAGTAAGTTCAATGTGCTCATATTACCACCGATAATATCTCCCGTAGCTTCTCCTTCGTGAATCGAAACGTATCCTTCATTCTTAATAAACTCTCGATTTTCCTGATCAATGTACCAAGAATCATCACTCCATGTTTCAGATGGTAGGACTTCAATCGGCTCATTAGAAGTTACGCATTTTAAAAAGTAATCTGTTGTATACTCGAGCCCTTTCTCCATTCCAAATGAAGAGAAATGGGGACCTGAATATGTAACAAGTCCTGTTTTAGTGTAAATTGCATTATTTAGTGCAGTGATATCCGAATAGCCACAGAAAAATTTCGGGTTTTCTCGAATTAAATCGTAATCGAGATGTTTTAATAAGCCATTAGAATTGTATCCTCCAAGTGTCGTCAAAATGGCTTTTACATTCGGATCTTTAAATGCTTCGTGAAGGTCTTGAACGCGTGAAGAAATAGAAGAGGAAGCAAATCTGTCTATCTCATCAGCATATGTTGAAAATGTAACGTGAAAGCCCATTTCGGTTAACCTTTTTACAGCAAGCTTCCTGTTTTCAGTTGAGACAATACTTAAACTACAAGATGGTGAAATCACTCTAATTTCATCACCTTTTTTCAATTTTGTTGGTAGCACTTCATTCACCCCTTTAAATGAAAGAATATTTAGACTTAAAAAACATTTTATCATATGAAATAAAGTGAGAGTGAATTATGTTTTGAAATGGAGTTTTCCTGATTTTTCAGCAGACAGACAGAGGTTTTTTTTGATATGATAGGAAAAGTGATTTATTATAAGTAGTATTTAATATCTATAACATTTGAAAGGTGTGCAAGACGTGGAGAAACAACTTGCAGGCTTGCCGGTACACGTTCATTTCGTAACAGAAATCCGTGAAGGGGCGAGGAAGGAAACCGTTGCTTTTGAAGCAAATGGTCAATACTATGTAAAAGGTCAAGGTACATACGTAACATTCCAAGAGCCGAACGAACAAGGCGAAGTGAAAACAATTATTAAAATCCAAGATGAACAAGTTCTCATTATGCGTTCAGGTGCTGTTTCGATGCGTCAAACGCATGTGAAAGGTGAATGGACAACTGGTACGTACACGAGTGAACTTGGTACGTTTGCATTGCAAACAAAGACTGATAACGTTCTTTTTAAATGGTCGGATGAAAAGAAAAAAGGACAACTCTTCTTAACGTACGCATTGCTTCTAAGTGAACAAGAAGCTGGCAGATATACAATTACGATTAATTTGAAGGAGGCAAAATAATGAATTCTTTAGAACAAGTAAAAGGATTAATTAAAGAAGAAATTCAAGCTGCTGTATTAAAGGCAGAATTAGCGACAGAAGAACAGATTCCAAATGTAGTATTAGAATCTCCAAAAGATAAAACAAATGGTGACTTCTCTACAAATATGGCAATGCAACTTGCACGTGTTGCGAAAAAAGCACCTCGTATGATTGCAGAAGAATTAGTTGCAAACTTCGATAAAGCAAAAGCTTCTATTGAAAAGATTGAAATCGCAGGTCCTGGTTTCATTAACTTCTACATGGATAATAGCTACTTAACAGACTTAATCCCAACGATCGTTAATGCTGGTGAAGCTTACGGTGAAACGAATACTGGTAAAGGTGAAAAAGTACAAGTTGAGTTCGTATCTGCGAATCCAACAGGTGACCTTCACTTAGGACATGCACGTGGTGCAGCAGTAGGTGACACGTTATGTAACTTATTAGCAAAAGCAGGATATGATGTATCTCGTGAGTACTACATTAATGATGCTGGTAACCAAATTCATAACTTAGCTCTTTCTGTTGAAGCTCGTTACATGCAAGCTTTAGGTTTAGAGAAAGAAATGCCAGAAGACGGATACCATGGTGCAGACATCATTGCAATTGGTAAACGTTTAGCAGAAGAGTTTGGCGATCGTTATGCGAAAGCTGATGAAAAAGAAAGCTATGAATTCTACCGTGAGTACGGTTTAAAATATGAGTTAGCAAAACTTCAAAAAGACTTAGAAAGTTTCCGTGTTAAATTTGATGTATGGTTCTCAGAAACATCATTATACAAAAACGGAAAAATCGATCAAGCTCTTGCTGTATTAAAAGAGCGTGACGAGATCTTTGAAGAAGATGGAGCAACTTGGTTCCGCTCAATGACTTACGGTGATGATAAAAACCGTGTATTAATTAAAAACGACGGTTCTTACACGTACTTAACGCCAGATATCGCGTATCACCGTGATAAATTAGAGCGTGGTTTCGATAAGTTAATCAACATTTGGGGTGCTGACCACCACGGTTACATTCCACGTATGAAAGCTGCTATTCAAGCGTTAGGTTACGATAAAGAAACACTTGAAGTAGAAATCATCCAAATGGTACAACTGTACCAAAACGGTGAAAAAATGAAGATGAGTAAACGTACAGGTAAAGCAGTTACACTTCGTGAGCTTATGGAAGAAGTAGGCGTGGACGCAATGCGTTACTTCTTCGCAATGCGTAGTGGCGATTCTCATTTAGATTTCGACATGGACTTAGCTGTATCAAAATCTAATGAAAACCCAGTATATTATGCACAATACGCTCACGCTCGCGTATGCAGTATCCTTCGTCAAGGTGAAGAATTAGGATTAGCTACAGGCGGAGACGTGAACTACAAACTTGTTACTTCTGAGAAAGAAGTAGAGTTACTGAAAAAACTTGGTGAATTCCCAGCAGTAGTTGCAGATGCAGCACAAAAACGTTTACCACACCGTATTACAAACTATGCATTTGAATTAGCAGCAACATTACATAGCTTCTACAATGCAGAAAAAGTATTAAACCAAGATAACTTAGAATTAAGTAAAGCTCGCTACGAGTTAATGAAAGCAGTACGCACGACACTTCAAAACGCATTAGCAATCGTAGGAGTATCTGCGCCAGAAAAAATGTAATTAAGAAAAGCGGAGCCGACTGTTTAGTCCCGAAGGCTAAGGTTCTTTCCCACAGAAGATGCATTTTATCTTCTCGTGGGGAAGGTTCTTAGACGGAAGGGGCTAGGAGGCAGAGCTAGACATAAAGAAAAGCGGAAGCGGCTCGTTCAGAATAGGAGGGGGATGGAGCTCCTGACAGAGAGGCGTACTTTGCCTCGGAGGAAGGCGCGAAGCCACCGAGTATTCTAAGCCGCTGGAGCTGGACAATAGAGAAAAGCGGAGCCGATTTTCCGCTTTCAGTAAAAGGCAATCACACGATGTTGTGATTGCCTTTTTGTATGGAAATAATAAAAAAATAAAATTTTATCAAACAAAAGGAGAATTTGCGTCGTCTTATATAAATGACAGGAGGTTTATGATGGAAGAAAAGGTAGAAGAATTGATTGACATATATAAGCAGCAAATATATTCCTTATGCTATAAGTTAGCGAAAACGAAAGAAGATGCGGAAGATATTTTTCAAGAGACATGGATAAAAGTTTTTTCATCGCGGCACCAACTTTCTTACGTGGAAAATTATAAAAAGTGGATTACTACGATTTGTATTCGTACGTTTTATGATTTTTATCGTAAAAAGAAAAGATGGAAAGATCGTGTATTGGATTTATTTCATAAAGAAGATGGCGGAGAAATTGAGCATGCAGATGATGTGAATATATCAGAAGAATTTATTCAAAAAGTCGAAGCAGAAATGATACGAGAAGTTATACAGTTATTAAACGGAAAATATAAAACAGTGCTCGTACTCTACTACTATGAACAATATTCTTACAAAGAAATGAGTGAAATATTAAATATACCAATTGGTACGGTGAAATACCGCCTTAATTATGCGAAGAAGCAAATGCGAGAACATTTGGAGGGGTTCGTTTATGAAGGAAGACAAATTTGATCAAAAGATAAAAAGTAGTTTAGCGAAAGAGATGATTCCTAGCGAAGAGCTAATAAATAATACGAAGCAGGGCATGCGAAATGCTCGGAAATTAGAGAAGAGATGGGTTGTTTTCATTCATGCTATTTGGATGATTGTATTAACAGTCACCCTAGAGCAGTTTGTTAGTCATTTGGAGCATAAAATATCTGTCATTATAACGATAGTTATTATGATGCACCTATACATTCCTATATATGTTGTCATACAGTCGTTTTTAAAGAAGGAGTATAAATTACATGATAGAGTTCGCTAATCCATTTGTAGTATTTGAGATAGCTGGGATTACAATGTTTTTAGCTTTTATAGCACTTTTAGTATGTGTAGCATCATGGGTGTATACAGATGCGAAAACGCGTGGAATAAGTAAGTGGTGGAGTGTTGTAGCAATTATATTGCCGTTTTTTATTGGAGTTTTGTTATATATGATACGAAGAAGTAACAAGAAAATAGAAGGAGAGCATACGATGAATGTTGTGAAAAAGCAAAAGATAACATTAGTTGTCATATTTGCAAGTGCGATGTTTGTATTACTGAGCGGTTTTGCTTTTCTTCAAACGTTAGATGATATGTGGAGAGCTGGTGATATATATTTAGAGAGTGAGCAACAAGGAGAGACAAGCTATGAGGCAAAATTCTCATCGTGGGATATTGCTGGGAAAGGTATTGAACTTGAGTATGCCAAAGACACAGAAGTAACATTTTCTTATGAGACGGATGCAAAACGTGGGAATTTATGCTTTAGCTTGTATGAAAGGAAAGGAGAAGGAGAAGGTGTAAGGGAGTTAAAAGAAATCTGTGAATCAAAAAAAGGTACTTTTAAAGCTACATTGAAAGCGAATGAAAAGTATGTATTTAGTATAAGTGGTTTAATGGTGAAAGATGGTTTTGTAAAAGTGAATTGGGAAACAAAATAAAGGCCCTTGGGAAGGGCCCTTTATTTTATCGGATTGTATACGTAACCGAAAAGCTAACAGGACTATAGTAAACATAAGGTGCATGAAATTGAACGTACATATTCCCATCTGTTTTTGCAGTGAAAATTCGGCCGTAGCCATCAGAATAACGTCCAATAAGGTTATGATTTGAGTCATAAACACTGTAAGTAGGGGTTTTGCTGTTAGGTTGAATTGTTAACTCTTGTCCCTTTTGAAGGAAAACAGGTTCTTGTTCAGAACTACTTCCAGTTTGCAAAGAATAAAATTTTGTAAAGCTTTGTTCTTGAGTAGCGGCAGCGGCCTTTGTTTCAGGAATAAACGCGGTAGCACCAGTAATTCCTGCTAAAGTTAATGCACCGGCTAAAATTATTTTTTTCATAGTAGAAAAGCCTCCTTAATTGTTGTAATCATTTTTGTTACAGTTAATATTGTATACGATAATGAGTAGGAGAAAATATGCTTTTATGCATATATATTTTTTCTCAATAAAAGACCACTGATAAAAATCGGTGGTCTTTTAAATGACTAAGCAGCTTTTTGTTCAGTTTGAGCGACAGGTTTTTGAAGTGTATTATAAACTCCTGTTCCAATAACCTCTAATGCCATTTTCATACGTTCAGGTGAAATGTTCTCAAATACGTTATCTTGAGGTGTGTGATATACCTTTTCGATATGATAGATTAATGGATTCCAACTATCGACACCCATCCAAATAAATAGAGCGGCAGGAATCCCAACTTCAGCAAATGGTACGTGATCACTAGAGCCGAATTTTCCTTGCAGTACAAGGTCATTATTTAACTGTTTACCTGCTTGCAAGGCTGCATCTGTTACAAGGTTTGGAGAACCGTTAGGCGTCATAGCATATAAATTCTTTGCTTTATCGTAATTTGTTGCGACCATGTCTGCGTTAAAGACACCTAAAATTCGATCGCGTTCTTTTTGGGATAAACTATTAACGTAATAATCAGAGCCAAGTAAGCCAGTCTCTTCAGAACCGAAAGCAATAAAACGAATTTCTTTATCAGTTTCTACATTTTGAAAAGCACGAGCTAATTCTAATACTAATCCTGTACCAGAAGCATTATCATTTGCTCCAGGTGCTCCAACGACACTATCGTAGTGTGAACTTACAACGACAGCTTTTTCATTACCTGTACTGTTTTTTGGTTTCTTTTTAGCGATGACGTTTAATGATGTTAAATTAGATTCATGTCTCGCTTTTAGGGAAAGAATTGTTGTTCCTTTTTTAGCGATTTCTTCTTTAAATGCATTTCCTTGCGCATAAGCAAGACCAAAGACAGGGATAGATTGCTTTTTCGTTAGGCGGGGATTGAAAGTTTGTCCGTAGTTTCCACGTCCACCAATTAAACTGTATAAAAGAACACCTTTTGCTCCTTTGCTAACGGCATTTTCAACTTGTTTATTATAGTCAGCTACTGTTGTTCCTCTTTCGAATAGAACAATTTTTCCGTTTACTTCATTTGGGATATCCTCTAATTTTGTCCCACCTTGAACAAAGATAAGAGGAGCCGTAACAGATTCTGTAGAAATTAGTGCGTTAGGGGCAGCACCAGCTTGCCAATTACGCTTTGTGGATAATGGTGATTCAATAAATCCAACGTATTGATCCGGCACTTGGAATGGTTGATATTCTACTTCGTAGCCCATTGATTTAAGCTGCATACCGACGTAGCGAGAAGCCCATTCTTCTGATTTTGTCCCGCCAGGTCGAGGGCCAATTGTTTCGGATAAGAAACGGATGTGTTCGATAGCGCGGCTTGCATCAATTTGTTTTGTAATAGATGAAGTCTGTGTGATTTCTGAAGTGGAATCAGCTTTGGCTTGTCCAATCGGAGCTAAGCTAACAGCGAGTGATACAGCAAGCAAAGAGCTTACTATTTTTTGTTTCAAAGATTTTTTCATTTTTTCCTCTCCTATTCTTCTATTCTCTCTGACTGACAAAAGAAGACGGATAACGACTTCATTTTACCCTTATCTTTATTATTTTTCAATATTCTGACATTGAGAAATAAAAAACGCTATATGCACATTTGCATATTTTTGACGGAGATATGTATGCTATCATTTTAAACGAAGGTTCGCTTTCTATTTGGAAAGCTCCTACATTGCATGAATCTAGTGTACCCAAACTTTAGATTATGTAGAGAAAAGAATCCACTGTAGGGTTTCTTTTCTCGTGTTTGAATCATGTGATGATAAATATGTTTCCGCATTTCATAATTATCATCAGTGATATATGTAAGGCATCCATATGAAAATACGAGGCTGTTCAAAGGTTTTCCGTACTTTTGGACAGCCTCACCCCGTTAAAAGGACGATACTCTATGTATCGTCCTTTTTTGTATAAAAAAACACCCAATCAAATGTTCACTTGATTGGGTGTGAAAAACTATTAATAATATTTTTTGCGTTTTGTAGCTAAAATACTTAACAAACCAGCTAGTAGAAGTAAGATACCTACTGTTTGAGTAGAATCTTTTTTGTGACCTGTATTTGGAAGTTCTTTACCCGTATTTCGGTCATCTTGCTGTTTGTTTATTTGTGTTTCAGGGTTACCTTTTTCTAGTTCTTCGGAAGTTTCCTTACCTGGTTTCTCTTCTTTATTCGGAGGAGTAATTGATTCATTATCTCCACCTGATGAAGATTCAATCTTTTTATTTGAAACTGTAATTTGTAGTGGTGCAGCTTGGGCTTTTTCAATTGTAAAGCTTATTGGTGATGCATCTAATTGATAGCCTTCAGGAGCTTTTGTTTCCACTAGTTGATAATTGCCAGGTTTCAAATCATTTATGATTAATTTACCATGCCCATCTGTTTTTAAGCCTTCTCGTACTACTTTTCCATCTTGATCTAAAATATTGAAAATGGCACCCTCAAGTGTTCCATTGTGATCCATATCAACTTTAGTTAATTCTATTGAACCTGTTGTTAAACTATTTAACGCTGTAACAGAAGTAACTTGAGATTGTCCTTTCGTAATTGTGAAAGGAATTGGCTTAGCGTTTAAATCGTACCCAGTAGGAGCTTTCGTTTCAATAAACTGATAGTCACCCGGACGTAAATCAGAAACAGAAATTTTTCCGTCTTTATCAGTAGTTAAATCAGCGCGAACGTCATTGCCGTTCATATCCACGATTTTAAAGATAGCTCCTTCAAGAGTAGAGCCGTCGATGTCATCGACTTTCGTTAATTCCACAGCGCCCTTCGTTAAGCTATTCTTAGCAGTAACAGAAGCAGTAGTGGTTTGACTCTTTTCAACAGTAAAGTTGATAGGAGTTTGATTTAAGTCGTAATGAGTAGGAGCTTTCGTTTCAATAAACTGATAGTCACCCGGACGTAAATCAGAAACAGAAATTTTTCCGTCTTTATCAGTAGTTAAATCAGCGCGAACGTCATTGCCGTTCATATCCACGATTTTAAATACTGCACCTTTAAGAGCAGTACCATCGACATCATCTACTTTAGAAAGTTCCACAGCGCCCTTCGTTAAGCTATTTGTAGCAGTAACAGAAGCTGTAGCGGTTTGACTCTTTTCAACAGTAAAGTTGATAGGAGTTTGATTTAAGTCATAATGATCAGGAGCCTTCGTTTCAACGAACTGATAATCTCCTGGACGTAAATCAGAAACAGAAATTTTTCCGTCTTTATCAGTAGTTAAATCAGCGCGAACGTCATTGCCGTTCATATCAACGATTTTAAAGATAGCTCCTTCAAGAGTAGAGCCGTCGATGTCATCGACTTTCGTTAATTCCACAGCGCCTTTTGTTAAGCTATTCTTAGCGGTAACAGAAGCTGTAGCAGTTTGACTCTTTTCAACAGTAAAGTTGATAGGAGTTTGATTTAAGTCGTAATGAGTAGGAGCCTTTGTTTCAATGAATTGATAGTCACCCGGACGTAAATCAGAAACAGAAATCTTGCCATCTTTATCAGTAGTTAAATCAGAACGAACGTCATTGCCGTTCATATCAACAATTTTAAAGATAGCTCCTTCAAGAGTAGAGCCGTCGATGTCATCGACTTTCGTTAATTCCACAGCGCCTTTTGTTAAGCTATTCTTAGCAGTAACGGAAGCTATTTTTTCTTGTCCTTTTTTAACTGTGAACTTAATAGGTGTTTCGTTTAAGTCATAATGGTTAGGAGCTTTTGTTTCGATAAACTCATAGTCTCCTGGCGGTAATTCATCCACAACTAAACGGCCGTTTTTATCAGTAGTTAAATCAGTACGGACGTCGTGTCCATCCTTATTAACAATTTTAAATACCGCACCCTCGAGTGTTGTGTTTTTTTCAACATCATCGACTTTAATTAACTCCACACTACCTTTCGTTAAGCTGTTAGTAGCTGTAACGAAGACATGCTTTTTTTGACTTCTTTCAATTGTGAACTTAATAGGATCTTCATTTAAGTCATAATGTTTTGGAGCTTTCGTTTCAATAAATTGATAGTCTCCAGGTTGTAAGTCTTTAGCGATGATTTTTCCGTCTTTATTGGTAACTAAATTCGTACGAATATCATTACCGTTCATATCAGTAATTTTAAATACCGCACCTTCTAGCGTTTCTTTCGTATCTAAAGAGTCAACTTTCGTTAATTCAACGCCACCCTTAGTCAAGCCGTTTTTAGCAGTAACAGAAACGTGAGTTGTTTGGCTTTTTTCGATAGTGAAAGGAATCGGTGTATTATTTAAATCATAATCTTTCGGAGCTTTCGTTTCTACGAATTGATAATCTCCTGGTCTTAAATTAGAAGCAGAAACTTTCCCGTCTTTATCAGTAGTTAAATTTGTGCGAACAATTTTCCCTTTCGCATCAATGATGTTAAATACTGCATCAGAAAGTTTTGTATCTGGATTTATATCATCCACTTTAATTAACTCTACCGCACCTTCAATTAAGCTGTTCTTAGCAGTGACTTGTAACTTCTCTGCTTGGCTTTTCTCAATTGTAAATTTAATTGGTGTAGCATCTAGTTTATAGTGCTTAGGAGCCGTTGTTTCAATAAATTGATAGTCTCCAGGATGTAAATCGGGAATAGAAACTTTACCTTTCGCATCTGTCGTAATGCCAGTGCGAACGTCATTGCCGTTCATATCAACAATTTTAAATACTGCACCTTCAAGAGCAGTACCGTCGATATCATCCATTTTAGAAAGTTCTACCGCACCTTTTGTTAAACTATTTTTAGCAGTAACAGAAATCGGTTCGGTTTGTCCTTTTTCAATAGTGAAAGGAATCGGTTCTTTATTTAAATCGTAATGTTTCGGAGCCTTTGTCTCGATGAATTGATAATCACCTGGACGTAGGTCAGGAACGCTAATTTTACCTTGTGAATTTGTAGTAAGATTCTCGCGAATTACAGTACCCTTCATATCAACAATGTTAAATACTGCGCCTTCAAGAGTAGCCCCGTCGACGTCATCCACTTTAGAAAGTTCAACGCCGCCTTTTGTTAAACTATTTTTCATAGTAACAGTAGCAATACCTTTTTGGCTTTTTTCAACTGTAACTACAATTGGTTTTTTGTCTAAATCATAATGTTTCGGAGCTGTTGTTTCGACAAATTTATACGTACCAGGACGTAAATTTTCAACAACGATTTTTCCTTCATTATTTGTTTTTAAATCTGTTTTAAGCACTTTCCCGTTTTGGTCTAGTAAATTAAATACCGCATCAGAAAGTTTCATTTGATCGTTTAGATCATCTACTTTAAGTAGTTCAATACTACCTTGTTGTAAGCTATTTTTAGCAGTTAAAGAAATAGCTTTCTTTTGTCCTTTTTCAATAGTGAAAGGGATTGGTGTTTCATCTAAAACGTAATGCTTAGGAGCTTTCGTTTCGATGAATTGATAATTACCTGGACGTAGGTCATCGATTTCGATTTTCCCTTTACTATTTGTAACAAGATCTTTATGAATGACAGTACCCTTCATATCAACAATGTTAAATACTGCACCTTCAAGTTTAGTGCCATCGATGTCATCTACTTTAGAAAGTTCAACGCCACCTTTTGTTAGAGCGTTTTTAGCCGTAATATGAAGAGTTTCAGTTTGGCTTTTCTTAATTGTAAATTCGATCGGTGTATTATTTAAATCGTAATGTTCAGGAGCTATTGTCTCAACGAATTGATACGTACCAGGACGTAGGTTTTCAACAACAATTTTTCCTTCAGCATTTGTTTTTAAGCCTTCTTCAACTACTTGTCCGTTTTCATCTAATAAATTAAATACAGCATTAGCAAGATTCGTATTAGTATCAATATCATCAATCTTTGTTAGTTCAACGCTACCTTTTTTCAAAGTGTTTTTACCTGTAACATTGATCTCTTTCGTTTGACTTCTTTCAATTGTAAATGGAATCGGTGTTTCGTCTAATACATAGTGCTCAGGAGCCTTTGTTTCAATGAACTGATAGTCTCCAGGACGTAAATCAGAAACGGAAATTTTTCCATTTTTATCTGTACCAAGGTTTGTGCGAACTTCGTTACCCTTCATATCAACAATTTTAAAGATTGCACCTTTTAGCATTGTACGATCGATGTCATCAATTTTCGTTAATGTGACTGCACCTTTCTTTAAGCTGTTAGTAGCAGTAACAGTAATGTTTTCTTTTTGACTTTTTCCGATAGTGAACGGAATAGGATCGTTGGCTAACGTATAGTCTTTGGGAGCTTTTACTTCAATAAATTGATAGTCACCTGGGCGCAAGTCAGAAGCAGAAACTTTACCCTGCTTATCGGTAGTTAACTCTTTACGAACCACCTTTTTCGTATCATGAGCATCAACAATGATAAATTCTGCACCTTCAATAGTAGCGCCATCAACGTCATCAACTTTTGTTAAAGTAACGCCACCTGTAAGTAAACTATTTGTTACAATGACAGGGACTGGAAGATCATCCTTGCTACCTTTTTTAATTGTGAACTTAATAGGTGTTTGATCTAATTTATAATGTTCAGGAGCTGATGTTTCAATAAATTGATAATCTCCTGGTGCTAAGTCAGGAATAACTATTACTCCATGATCATCTGTTTTTAAATCTTTCGCAATTTCTGTACCGTTTGCGTCTTGTAATGTGAACACTGCGCCGGCAAGAGCGATACTACTCTCCACATCATCTTCTTTAATAAGTTTAACTTTTCCTTTCGTTAAACTATTTTTAAATGTAAGTGGAAGAAGTTTTTGTTGTCCTTTTTCGATTGTAAATTCAATTGGCTCTACATTTACATCATAATAAGTTGGAGCCTTTGTTTCGATAAGTTTATAGTTACCAGGACGTAAGTCGTCTACAACTAACTTTCCTTCACTATTCGTAACAAGGTTCGTACGAGTATCTTCATTCGTATCTCTATTAACGATTTTAAATACTGCACCTTCAAGTGTTTCCTTTTCATCTGCAGCATTCACTTTTGTTAATTCAATACCGCCTTTTGTTAAGCTGTTTTTAGCAGTAACAGTAGCTGACGTTGTTTGACTTTCTGTAATTGTGAACTTGATTGGACTTGTGTTCTTATCATAATACTTCGGTGCTGTTACTTCGATAAATTTATAGTCGCCAGGGCGTAAGCCAGTAGCGATAGCTTTACCATCCGCACCCGTTTTTATATTTTCGCGAATGACTTTCTTTTCATCATTAGCATCAACAATTTTAAATACAGCACCTGCAAGAGCTGTACCATCGATATCATCAACTTTCGTTAATTCAACATCTCCTGGTTTTAAAGCATTTTCAGCTTTCACAAGTAGAGTTTCTTTCTGACTTCTATCGATTGTAAATTCAATAGGTTCTGCTCGTAAAACGTAATGTTCAGGAGCAGCTGTTTCAATAAATTTATACGTACCAGGACGTAACTTATCAGCTTTTGTTTTTCCATCAGCATTTGTAGTTAGGTCAGTACGAACATCATTGTTATTTACATCAACAATCTTAAATACGGCGCCTTTTAGAGGTTTTTTATCACCGAATTCATCAACTTTTAATAATTCAACTTCTCCTGTTTTTAAACTGTTAGTTGCCGTAACAGTAGCAAATGACTGTTGGCTTTTATCGATTGTAAACTCGATAGGATTTGTATTTAACACATAATCCTTAGGAGCTTCTGTTTCAATAAATCTATACGTACCAGGCTCTAAGTCTTTAACAGTTACTTTACCATCCGCACCAGTTGTTACATTTTTGCGAATGACTTTCTTTTCATCATTAGCATCGACAATTTTAAATACAGCACCTGCAAGAGCTGTACCATCGATATCATCAGTTTTTGTTAAAGTGACGCCACCTTTAATGAGGTGATTTGTCGCAGTAACAGTAACTGCTTTCTTTTGACTTTTTACAATTGTAAACTCAATCGGTTTTTTATCTATGTCGTAATCTTTCGGTGCCTTTTCTTCGACAAATTGATAGTCTCCAGGGCGTAAATCTTTTGCTTCGATTTGTCCTTGATCATTTGTCGTTAACTTTTCATAACCAGGAACTTTTATGTTGTTCCGGTCTCTTACACTGAACTCCGCACCAGCTAAGGTTTTTCCATCTTTATCGACTTTTGTTAAAATGGCCGCGCCTGGAATCAAGCTGTTTGTTGCAGTTCGGTTGATTACTGTTGTTTGATCTTCCGCGATTTTAACCTCAATCAGTCGATCATCTAATTTATAATGCTCAGGAGCCTTTGTTTCTTGTAAGTAGTAAGTTCCTGGTTTTAAATGATCTACAGTAATTTGTCCTTTATCATTTGTTATTAATTCTTTATGTTCAGGAATAACCTGTTTGTTTTGATCCAGTAAAGAGAAAACAGCATGTTCAAGTCTCTCTCTACTCGTAGCATCAGTTTTTGTAAGTACTACTTTCCCAACAAACTTTTTATTTGTAAAAGTATATTTTGTGATTTCTTCAGAGCCTAGCTCAACAAGTATACCTTCTCTTAATTCTTTACTAATTACATAACCTGTAGGTGCTTTCGTTTCTTTAATTAAATATTTATCACGTCGTAAGTTGTTAAACTTAGCAACACCGTCATCACCTGTTGTAATTGGTCGAATAGCGGTTGTACCTGTTTGATCATATAAAGTAAATTCTGCTCCAGCTAATCGTACTTTTTGATCTTTGTCATCAACCTTTATAATTTGAAGGCTTCCGCGTCCTTTATTAGCAGAACCACCTCCAGATCCAGAAGATACTTTAACTTCAACGAACTTAACATCTTCCACTTTCGTTAATGTTAAACGGTGACCAGTAATCGTCGCTTTATTACTTACCTTTTCATTATGGTCTGCATTAATGAGTGAGCGATATTCTAAAATATAAGCCCGTTCAATGGTATGAAGAAATTCAACTTTAAATTGTTGTTTCCCTGTATCGTTGTCTGTTATTACTTTGAGTTTATAGTCTGTTCCTTCTTTTAATTCATTTGCTGTATCTTTCGTTAAAGTTCCATCTACGGCTACTGTTGTCGGATATAGATGGAAGGACTTTTCATCAAGCATTTGATTGTCTGTCGGTTCGTCTGTTACGACAGCATTTTCAATAGTTGACTGACTTGCGTTAATAGAAACACTCCAATCAATATACTTGTCATTTTGTTTCGCTGTTTTCGTAATACCGCTACCACCGTTCGTGATTTCAAATGCACCATGGATAGTAGTAACAGTTTCTGATCCATCTTTTAAATCGGCATAATTATCGTAGCGCTTATTAATTTGTTCACCTGCGAGTGAAGTTTTAAAGCTAATGTAATACGCAGAATTAATTTCGTTTTTAAAATGAACCGTTAATGTATTGTTATTATCTTTTGTTGGATTTTCTATCGTATATTCGCTAGGAGGAACAGGATCACTTACTTCAAATCCATGTGCACCACCAGTTAATTTCATATGTCGAACTTCAATAGATTCCGGTATTAATTTTTGGTTATCTCTTAATACATCAACGATAGAAGGATCCTTAATCGGTCTATTATTATAGTTAAACCCTATGTCCCATTTAATTTCTTTCGTTTGGGCATTGTAAGAACCGTATTTAAATCCGTTTCCTTTTGTGTAGTAATCAGGATCAAATGTATCATCAGATGAACTATTGTTCTTTTTATCATTTATGTCTATCCATGATAAATTTGCTGTATTTTTGAATGATTTATTATCATTCTCTTTGGATAAATTTTCATAATTAAAGTCTGTTGTGTATGTGATAGTTAAAGTTTTATCCATATTTGACTTATAATCACCAGTTAGTTTCACTTCAAATCCCTTATCGGTTGCATGAAGTGTGTAGTCATGTCCTAATTTAAGTTCATTTGATCCGTCAGTAATCTTGAAACTATTCTCCTGTAACGTTAGGCCACCAAAGTCAAATGTATCAGTAATAACAGCGTCGTTTAACACGTAGTTATTATCATTTACAATAATGGTCCATTTTGTTGTTTTCGCATTGTAATCTGTATCGCCTGCATTTTTATTGTGTTTCTTTATGATATTTTGTTGTTTTAACGTAACTTTGTTTGTTTTGCTTGAGCCACCATCTGCGATAATTTCATTTTTGATTGCGCCATCTCTTATGACATCATTCGTAGCTTTCGATGTATAAGTAATGACATAGGCGCTATTGATATCTTCAGTAAATTGCAAATCAAATCCATCATCGTTTTCCTTTACAGTAAAGTTTGTGGCGTTGTCACCTGTAACAAGTTTTCCTGCATCATCATAAGAAGCATTTTTTACCACGATAGAATTTTTATCAACTTTATGAGATTTATCCAAAACATCTTTTAAAAGTGCATCAGCTTTTTTAATATCTCGCTGGTCCCCGTTAAAAGTAATCGTCCATTCAATCGTCTGTGTTTTTGGATTGTATCTACTATTTTTCGCTAGATGTGTACCGCGTGAAACAGTTACAGTTGCATTCGCAGATACATCTTTTTGATTTTTACTGGATACTTTTGCGTTATTTTTGAAGCTAGTAACACTTTCATCTGTAATCTTCGTTGCATATTCAATTTCATATGCTTTATTCGTTTCTTTTTTGAAAGCGATATTTAATTTATTAGAGGATGAAGTAAGTTCATATTCTTCTTTAGGAACTTCTGCACCACGAGTTGTTTTTCCATTAATATCTACTTCTAAATAGTAAACCTTGATAGAATCTTCGTTGAGACTAGCCCCATTTGGAATGTCATCTTGAAAGACGGCATTTGTAAGCTTATCTTTTGTTTTGTTCATCTCTACTTTCCAATTAATTTGATTCGTATTAATTGGTCTATCAGGTACACCTTTTTTATCTATAGATTTTTTTACTTTAGGCTTGAAATCAAGCTCAACAATAACGTCTTTTTCTTTAATAGGGAATGGGATTTGTTTTTCGGTAGCCCCTGTAATTTTTACTTCATTAAACTCCGTACGAATGTTTAAATGTCCAGCTATATTAGGATTATCTTCAACATATTCGTTAAAAGTCATCGTTACTTTGCCATCAGGCGTAACAACGAATGATCCAATCGTGTTTCCTTGTCCATCTATTAAATCTTCTGTAATGGTATTGTGGACAATAAAGTATTCTGGGAGTTGGAAAGTGTAATAATCATCTTTTTTGACGTTCAGCGACTTTAAAACTTCCCATGTAAAATCGATTTTGGTAATAGAATTTGGATTTGGACGATTATCTGTATTATTAAATGGTTTACCGTCTTTATCCGTTAATGTGACACCTGTTAAAATATTTTCTGTAATTTGCTTAGGTGATAGATCTGGACTGTCACCAGGTTGCTCTGTAGATTGTTGAGTTTCACCATTTTTTTGCTCTTCCACAGGCTTTTGAGCATCGTTGTTCTTTTGCTCTTCCGCGGGCTTTTGAGCATCGTTATTGTTTTGCTCTTCCGCAGGCTTTTGAGCATCGTTGTTCTTTTGCTCTTCCGCAGGCTTTTGAGCATCGTTGTTCTTTTGCTCTTCCGCAGGCTTTTGAGCATCATTGTTCTTTTGTTCTTCCACAGGCTTTTGAACATCGTTGCTCTTTTGCTCTTCCGCAGGCTTTGGAGCAGTATCCTTATCCGTAGTAGGTGAAGCCGGGTTATCTACTTGAACAGGAACTGAAATAGGCTTAGCTGTTGCACCTAAAGGGAAAGAGAGTTGAACAGATTTTGCACCAGATTTTAAATCTGGATTGAATACTGTATCAATACTGATTTTTCCGTTAGCACCTTTGGAATCTTTTACTTGGTCGTTAAATACTAGTTTCATTTTGTTATCGTTTGCTTTAACAAAATATTGACCAATAATTTGTTGCTCTGCCATCAGATTTCCCTGTTGGTCACTTTTTACTTTTAATGCGTTAGGTATTTGG
Source organism: Bacillus sp. FDAARGOS_527 (assembly GCF_003812125.1). Lineage (NCBI taxonomy): Bacteria > Bacillati > Bacillota > Bacilli > Caryophanales > Bacillaceae > Bacillus > Bacillus sp. FDAARGOS_527. The sequence continues at coordinate 4,397,314 of NZ_CP033795.1, read as the reverse complement.
AGCACTGCTGAGTCTGTTTGTTGATCTTTTATTGACCAAGCATATTCTAGGTGAATGGTTGATCCTACTTGTATTAAGTTTTTAGGATTTAATGCTTCGTCAATAATATGATTTGTTGCATCTTTCATTTCAACAGTGTCAAATAATGAATTCCCTGTTAAGGTTTCCGCTTTTACTTGATTGTATGGAAAACTAGCAAGTTGCGAAAATAGTACGAATACAATTAAACATATATTGAAAAGTTTTTTCATTGTGCCTCCTTTATGAATCCTTCTATTGCATAACAATGCTTTATGAAGAGATTATTTGTCATAGATCAATGTGCTTTACGTGATGCCTCCTTTACTACGTATACTCCTATAGGAAAAGTGTTCATATTCGATGTCTTGTAACGTAAAACAAATGCATATTTTAATAATATAGGGAGTGAATATACAAATTTCGACAAAAAATGTCGAATGAAATGCTGATAAGGAATGATATCAGACCTTTATAGAATGCGAGTTGTTATGTGGTTCTTTATAAAATAAGTACATACAAAAAATATGCAGTGAAATGCTTAAACTATTTTATAAGGATTTGTATTCTTGTAATGTGTAAAGAATCGTTATAAAGGTGAGTTTTACGATACATACTAACCAAAATAATGTATCCCATTGTAAAAAGTTCTTTCGTATTGAGGTAGTGATAAAATGTAGCTTGAATTTGGTCAGAATGAAGAAAATATGTACTATCTAAAAGAGTATACAATTCGTAGATCAAAGTGAAGACAGCGTTTTATAATAAATAGAACGCATTACTTTAATCGATGTTATTCAATAAAAAAAGAAGGTACTCCCTTGATTATCTTCTATAAGAGATAATCATCAATAACCTTCGTTAAAAATTATATACGTAAATGAAAAAGAGTTCAACCGTATTGCTTCTTTTCAAAATAGTATGTAAAAAGAACCGCTCCCTATTAAGAAGCGGTTCTTTTTATATTTCTGTTAAAATTATCGGTTCGCCGCGTGTTACGACAACTGTATGTTCACATTGTGCAACAAGGCTTTTATCAGGTGTAACGAATGTCCAACCATCATCGCCACGTTCGATAATATGATCAGCTTTCATAGAAATGAATGGCTCTACAGCGATAACAAGACCGTCTTTTAGAAGCGCATTATCCATTGGATCAAAATAGCTTAAAATGTGGTTTGGTGCTTCATGTAAGCTAAGACCAATACCGTGACCAGTTAAGTTTTGAATAACATTGTATCCATTTTTATGTGCAAAGTTTGAAACGGCACGACCAATTTGGTTTTGTTTTGAACCAGCTTTCACCTTTTTCATTGCTGCCCAAAAGGCATCAACAGCTGCTTGGCAAAGCTTTTCTTTTGCTTCATCTTCTCCAAGTACAAATGAAATACCTGTATCTGCATAATAACCATCAAGTGCTGCAGATACGTCGACATTTACAAGGTCGCCTTCTTTTAATACACGATCACCTGGAATACCGTGAGCAACTTCTTCGTTTACACTGATGCAAGTTACGCCAGGGAAATCATATTCTTTTTCAGGTGCAGAAATAGCACCATGCTCATCTAATACTTTTTTACCGATCAAATCAAGCTCTTTCGTTGTCATACCTGGCTTCGCTTCTTTTTTCATTTCTTCACGTGCAAGCGCAACGATGCGGCCGATTTTTCGTAAGCCTTCTAAATCTTGTTCATTACGAATAATCATGAAAACCACTGTCCTTCCTCGAATATATATCTTACCCGATTGTATCATGTTTATTTTCGTCCTGCTACTCGCTTGCAGTATGGCGGATTGATTCCTCTCATAAAGAATACATGACAATTGTCATATCGATGTTATGACGCATCATACTGTTTCCTAAGTTTTCCAAGGAATACAATGTAAATATAAGAAACAGCGGGGGTGGAGAGATGGAAAAGATTATTGAAGTAAATAGTGTTTCTAAAACATTTAAACATAAAAAAGCAGTAAATAACGTTTCATTTCATGTGAATAAAGGAGAAATCGTAGCATTGCTTGGACCGAATGGTGCAGGGAAAACGACGACGATGTCGATGATGCTTGGACTAAAGGATCCGACGGAAGGAACGGTTTCTATATTCGGAAAGAGTCCAAAGCATAGAGATGTTCGTAATAGACTCGGTGCGATGTTACAAGAAGTAAGTGTTATTGATAGCATTACGGTGGAAGAGGCAATTGAGTTATTCCGCAGCTATTATACGAATCCGATAGCGAAAGAAACGTTGCTACAGTTATCGAATTTAAAATCGGAACGAAAGCAAAGATGTGAGAAATTATCAGGTGGTCAAAAGAGAAGGTTAAATTTCGCACTCGCACTTGCAGGAAATCCAGATTTGCTATTTTTAGATGAACCGACAGTTGGAATGGATATTACGTCTCGAAGAACGTTTTGGGAAACGATTCGAAAGTTAGCAAGTGAAGGGAAAACAATTATTTTGACGACGCACTATTTAGAAGAAGCGGATGCATTGGCGAATCGTATTTTATTGTTTGCAAATGGAAAGATTATCGCAGACGGTACACCAGATGAGATGAAAGCGACGATTTCACGAAAAACAATCACGTTTTATTCGAAGGAAAGCATTCCTACAAAGTTATTAAAGGAATTACCAAATGTAACAGAAGTACAATCAAACGAAGGTCACTTCACTTTAATAACTGAAGATACGGATGCAACCTTAAAAGCAATTTATGAAAAGAACTTACCTGTAACAAATATTTCAGTTGAACGTGGAAGTCTTGATGAAGCATTTGAGCAGTTTGTCGCAAATCAGAAGGGGGAAATCGCATGAAAGCTTTATGGATGCAATGCAAAATAGAAATTTTACGTACGTTCCGCAATAAATTATTTATCTTTTTCTCATTATTAATGCCAGTTATGTTTTACTATATTTTCACAAATGTTGTTCAAGTGCCACAAAACGGAGATGCGTGGAAAGCGCATTATTTAATCTCGATGGCGACGTTTAGTATTGTAGGGACAGCACTTTTTAGTTTCGGTGTAAGGATTTCTCAGGAAAAAGGGCAAGGGTGGACACATTTGTTGAAAATTACACCACTTCCAGAGGGAGCGTATATAACAGCAAAGATCATCGCTCAAACAGTAGTAAATGCTTTTTCAATCTTAGTTATTTTTATTGCAGGAATATTAATTAATCATGTGGAGTTAACGGTAGGGCAATGGATTGGTGCTGGATTATGGTTGTTGTTAGGTGTAACACCATTTTTAGCATTAGGAACAGTAATAGGTTCTATTAAGAAGGCGGATGCTGCTGCGGGCTTAGCAAATATTTTAAATATGTGTTTAGCAATTCTTGGTGGCTTATGGATGCCAATCGAAGTATTCCCGAAAATATTAAGATCTATCGGTGAATGGACACCAACATACCATTTTGGAAGTGGTGCATGGGATATTGTTGCTGGAAAATCAATTGGATGGGAAAATATCGCGGTATTAGGAGGTTATTTCCTTATATTTGTTGTAGTATCAATATATATAAGAAAAAGACAGGAAGCGGTATAAATGATAGAGAAGAAGAGGATTGAGATTTTTCCGAAGCATATGGGATTCTTTCCGTATATGTTTCTTGTGTATTTATTATTTCCAATTTACCATTTAGCGCAAGTGTCAGGATGGAAGTTTGTGCTAGGGAGCGGTATGTTGATACTTTTTATTATCACATACCGTCAACTTTATTTTGTTCAGAAGACGTTTGTTTTGTGGGCATGTATACAGATGGTGCTTATCTATTTATTTGCTTTATTTTATAATCCCTTCATGATATTTTTTGGCTTTTTCACGGCAAGTGCGATGGGATTTGCACCAAGTAAGAAAGCATTTCGGGTATTACTATGTTTGTTAGTTGTAATGCTTGGAGCATTTGTATTTATAAATATGAATCAACTAACACCTACAAGTTTAATAAATATCGTACCGATGTTTATTTTAATGCTTCTTACACCATTTGGTATGCGCAACTTTAATCAGAAAAAGATATTAAGAAATCAATTAAATGAAGCAAACGAGCAAATTAAAGACTTAGTAAAACGTGAAGAGCGGCAGCGTATTGCAAGAGATCTTCATGACACGCTCGGGCATACGCTATCTCTTATTACGTTAAAAAGTCAGCTCGTGGAGAAGTTGATTGTGAAAAATCCAGAACGCGCAAGTGTGGAAGCGAAAGAAATTACACAAACATCTCGTACCGCTTTAAAGCAGCTAAGAGAATTAATTTCTGATATGCGCATGATTACAGTAGAAGAAGAGCTTGAGCAAATAAAAGCGATCTTACAAGCTGCTAATATTGAATTAGAGATAAAACAAGAAACGAGTGCAAGTTTGCTATCACCCATTGAACAAAATATTTTAGGAATGTGTTTACGTGAAGCTGTTACGAATGTTGTAAAGCATAGTAAGGCAACGCATTGCACAGTTTCTTTACTAGAATCACAAGGTGAGTTGATTTTGACAGTAAAAGATAACGGAATCGGTTTAGCGGATCAAAATCACGATGGGAATGGTATTCGTGGTATGAAGGAGCGAATCGCTCTTATTGATGGATTTGTTGAACTAGGTACGATTAATCCAGGAACACTATTAACAGTAAAAGTTCCAGTTGTTATTCGAACAGGAAAAGATGAGGTGAAGGCATGATTCGAATTATTATTGCAGAAGATCAGCGGATGCTTCGTGGTGCATTAGGGGCCCTGCTTGATCTAGAAGATGATATTGAAGTAATTGGGCAGGCTGCAAACGGGGAAGAGGCGCTAAAACTAATTGAATCGTTAAAGCCTGATGTAAGCATTATGGATATTGAAATGCCAATTCAAAGTGGATTAGATGTTGCGGAAACGTTGAAGAAAGAAAAATCGGCATGTAAAGTAATGATTTTAACAACATTTGCGCGCCCGGGATATTTTGAACGAGCAATGAAAGCTGGTGTGCACGGATATTTATTAAAAGATAGCCCAAGCGAGGATTTAGCTGCATCGATTCGTAATGTAATGAAAGGAAAACGAGAGATTTCTCAAGATTTAATGTTCGGCTTATGGCAGGAGCAAAATCCGTTATCGGATCGCGAAAAAGAAGTATTGCTACTTGCAAAAGAAGGAAAGACGACAAATGAAATTGCCAAGGCACTTTATCTTTCGCCAGGTACAGTACGTAATTATATTTCTGAAGTATTAACGAAGCTTGATGCGAAAAATAGAATTGAGGCAATTACAATTGCGGAAGAAAAGGGATGGATATGAAAAGAAGTTTACCTATGAATGGTAAACTTCTTTTTTCTTATAAACAAGTATTTCGATAGAGAGTTTCGTCACAGTCGCATCGCTCAGGATTTGAAGTATATCGTGTAATTTAGATTTTACTTCATTTTTCGACAAAAAATTTGTTATAGTAAGATTAGGTTGTTGATCTAAGTTTTGGACAACTTTACCACTAACAGTTGTGATTACTCCATTTTTATCTACTTTTACAATGAGATCTTGGCCATATACTTTATAGTTTTTATATGTTTGTGCAAGGCGAGCTTCGGTTTGATTTTCTTTTGTTGCTTTATTTGTAGGTTGGGAATCTATATTCATTTCAGTTGTCATTCACTTTTGTTGAGCTTTTGCCTCATTTATCTCACCTTTTAAATACTTTTTCAGTATGTTTTTTTCGTATCATTTTGAGGTTGTGTAATTTTTTAAGCGTTAAATTAGGCTAAGTAATTTCAAATTTTACTTCATTTCTGCCTAATTCTTGGGTGTGAATAACTTCTGCTACTGCTAATAAAGGAAAAAGAAGACCGAATGTAACGAAGGCACGGACGAATCTTCTATAATTTATTTATAAAACCACTAATCTATTATTATATGTGAGACGAATTGTATGAAGAATTTGCCGAATTTTATATATATTATGCATTATTTCATGTCAAAAATTGTCGAACTCACATTATTGTAGTGGTATGACAACTTAACAAATTATATTGTTATAATGGGATGGTGAGTAAGTATGCACGCAGAAAAATTAGGAAGTGAAATTAAGAAAATTAGGGTAATGCGGGGATTAACACAAAAACAGTTATCCGAGAACATATGTCATCAATCGGAAGTGAGCCGAATTGAATCAGGCGCAGTATACCCAAGTATGGATATATTGCAAGGTATTGCAGCAAAGTTACAAGTTCCCATTATTCATTTTTATGAGGTACTCATTTATTCAGATATTGAGAGAAAAAAGCAGTTTAAAGATCAAGTCATTACGCTATGTAAGCAAAAAAAATATAAAGAGATTTATAATAGAGTATGGAATGAGCTGAAAAAGGAAGAATATCATCCCGAATTCCAGCAGTTTCTTCAATGGCAATATCATGTAGCAGCTTACATGTTGAAGAAAATTGATTACGAATATTGTATTTTAGAATTGAAAAAATTGTTAAACCAACAATTAGCTGGAATAGATGTATACCAAAACCTCTATATAGAAAATGCAATCGCAAATATTTATGCTGAAAATGGCTATTTTAAGAAGAGTATTGAGTTATTTGAAGGTATATTGAAACAATTAGAGTCATTGCATGATAATGAAGAATTCGACGTGAAGGTAAGATATAATCATGCAAAAGCATTATACTTAGATAATCAATATGAACAAGCCTTATATCAAGTGAATAAGGCGATTGAAATATCTTGCCGAATTAATAGTATGGCATTAATTGGGCAGCTGTACTATCAAAGAGGTGAATGTCTAGAAAGGTTGGAGTATGATGAGGCAGAGATTGAAGATACATATAAGAAAGCAAGTTTCTTTTTTGATATATTAGAAATGCATGCATATAAAGAGGCAATCGTAAATAAAATCAATCAATGAATAACCCTAAAAAATGGATATGCATAATTGCATACGGCATGGATAAATTTTCATGATATATTAAAAGAAAAAATGTGGGTGATGGAATATGAAAAAATTACTTATTGGTAGTTTATTAACGTTAGCAATGGCATGGGGTATTTCATTAACAGATACAGCTTTAGAGAAAAGCCAAGTAATTTCTCATAATGATCAAGAGGTACAATTAGCTTCGGACCTACCTTTTGAATATTAAAAAAACAACCGTCTTACTTAGACGGTTGTTTTTTTGTGGAGTAACCTCCAAACGTCTTTACTAGAAACGGGCTTGCTAATAAAGAATCCTTGAATGTGGTCACAGTTTTGCTCATATAAAAACTTCCATTGTTCTTCGGTTTCTACACCTTCTGCGATAACTTCTAAATTTAGTTCTTTTGATAGTGTAATAATGGAAGAAATAATCGCTTCCTCTAAAGGACTAGTTGTAATTCCGCAAATAAATTCTCGAGCAATTTTTAATGTATTAATTGGATATTTTGTTAAATAAGCTAAAGAACTATAACCAGTTCCAAAGTCATCAATTGAAATTTGAATACCGAGATTTTGAAGTTGTTCTAGTTTTGCAACTACAGATTGATTTTGGTTAATGGCGATACTTTCTGTAATTTCGATATCTAGTGCTTCTGGTTTTAACTCTGTTTCTTCTAAAACTTTTGAAATAGTTGGGATTAAATCTGCATGATTAAATTGAACTACAGATAAATTTACACCGACTTTTAAGTGAGAGAAACCTTGATTATGCCATCTTTTCGCTTCTAAGCAAGCAGTACGTAAAATCCAATTTCCAAGTTCAATAATGAATCCAGTTTCCTCTGCTAGAGGGATAAATTGGGCTGGGGATACGATACCGAGCTTTGGATGTTTCCAACGAATTAATGCTTCAAAACCAATAACTTGTTTTGTTTTTGTGCTTACTTGTGGCTGGTATTCAAGGAAAAATTCATTTTGTTGTAATGCTTTTGAAAGTTCTCCTTCTAAGAAGTTACTCTCATTTTGAGCGATACTCATTTCTTTTGAGAAGAAAACAAATCGGTTTTTTCCATTTGCTTTCGCGCGATACATAGCCATATCAGCATTTTTCATTAATGCTGTTACATCAGTTCCACAATCAGGGTACATTGCAATTCCGATACTTGGTGTAATAGACAGTTCTTCATCTTTAATGAAGAATGGTTTGTTTAAAATATTTAAAATCTGTTCAGCTATAAAGGCCGCACTTTTTTCTGAGTACATATCTGGTAATAGAATTGTAAACTCATCTCCGCCTTGGCGAGCAACGACATCTTTTGAACGTAGGCAACTGCGTAATCGTTTTGCTACTTCAATTAATAACAAGTCTCCGACGCCATGACCGAGTCTATCGTTAATTTTTTTGAATCGATCTAAATCAAGAAACATGACGGCAACATCATTTGCGCTAGCCTGAGCGGTATTTAAAATGTTTTTTAAATCTTTTTCAAACTTACGGCGATTTGGTAATCCGGTAAGTGCATCATGAAAGGCTAAATGTTCTACTTGTTTTTGTTTTTCATATAAAGTTGTAATATCACGTGCTATACCGAACATCCCAACAACTTCTTTGTTTATGAAAGTAGGGATGAGTGTAATGTGAAGGTAATAGTAATAACCTTCCTTTTCTTTTGTACGAACTTCTAAAGTTTGTGGTCTACCTTCTTTCGTTAGTTGTAAAGCTTTCTGCAGTAAATCATGGTCTTTTGGGTCAATAAAGTGTAAAAGAGAATAGCTTTCTACTTCACAATAGTAGGCAGTAAATAAGCTTTCGCAAGCTGTATTAGACTGCTGGAAAATACCATACATATTTAAAGAGAAAACAGCATCCGGGTGATCTTCGAATAAAGATTTATAACGTTGTTCACTTTTTGATAAAGCAGATGCACCTTCTTCTACTTTATCTTCTAGTTGTGTAGTCAACTGCTCGTATGTATCGATTAGTGCCTGATTATCTTTCCACATATAAAGTTGTCGTAAGAAAAATAAGATAAGAGATAATACTAGACCGATCAACATGAACTTATCATCCCAAGGTTGAAAGATAATAAAAGAAAAAGTAATGATTATACTAAAATAAGGTAATATAAAGCGCACATAATCAAACCGATAATATTTTGTTTTCGTTTCATGCTGTATTGGTTTATCTAAAATATATAGTATGGATGACAAACCAATTAATAAAATCGAAGCAGTATGTATTAAGTAAGAGACTTCAGAAGAAGGTTTTATCCCTGCGTTTAATTGAAACAGGTGTATATATCCGTACACGAGTATAATAGTAAAGCCGATAATTAATGAAATTCTGCTAGAAGAATATTCTTCTCTTCTATATAGACTAATTACGGCGTAGATTACTAATGATTGTGCAATAAAATATCCAATTAAAACCCAGGTATCTGTTGTTAACATACGAAAGCTTGAAATGTCCAAAATAAAAGTTAAGGTAAAATAAATATTCATAATAACGATAAAGATGCTATCGAATGAAAATTGAGCTAGTCCTCTAATAGAATAATGTTTTATGAACTTTATAGCAAAGCCAGAAAAGAGCAAAATATATTGTACGATAAAAAAGGGCAATGCCTTATATGAGAATATGACTTGGTCATATATAGAAAGTGAATGAAGAAATAGAGTTATCTCCATTGTCAATCCACATAGGCAAGTGCATAGTACCAAAACCCAAAATAATTTGTCACCGCGCTTCATTTTCTTAATTGCTTTATATAGGCAATAGCAAGAAAAGATTGTAGCGAAACAAAATAAGAAGAGAATTCCAATTTCTTTTATATTTAAGTCCTTAGGGATAAGAAATATCCAAAGAGAAAATATAATTATGTACATTATGACAAAGTGTACGTATTTTTTTTGATTAATCATATTATGACTCCGTTTCAATAAAGTTGAATCACAGGTGGAAAATGCTAATTCCAATCATAGCATATAAAATAGGGTGTTTTTTACTAAAAAAATTACTTTTTTTGAAAAAAATAGCTCAACATTACAATTTACCATTGTAATGTTGAGCTACTTATTCTTTTTACCCCTCTTATAGAGGATAATTCATGTATGAATTGCAGCATCGCTAAATCTTTCTGTTTACTTTCAATCATAATATCGAAATTATGATTGATTTTTTTTGCAACGTGTAAGAAAGGTTTAATAAACTCTAAATCAATATATTCCGCGTGAGCCCTAAATTCTTTTTTTGATTTAGGAGAGGAAATGTGAACTTTAGGAACGATATTTGTATGTGACCAAGTTTCAAAAATTGCAGGAAGTAACTCTTCTAACGGTTCTTCGCAAAGATTTGCCATGTGATGGTGATAATCAAATACGAATGGGATCTTTTCTTTTTGGCAAATAGATAAAGTTTCAGCAGTTGTATATGTTTTATCATCATTTTCAAGTGTCATTTGCCTCTTTATATGTGCAGGAAGTTTTTTTATGTTGTCATGGAAACGTTCAACCGCTTTTTCTTTATTTCCGTAGGCACCACCTACATGGATGTTAATATAAGAAGAATCTGCAATGCCTATTGCATCTAATACTTTATAATGATAGGTCATATCTGTAATAGCGTTAGTCGTAATGTGTGGTTTGTCGCTTGTAAATAGTGTAAATTGATTCGGATGAAAACTTACTCGTAAATTATGTTCTTTAATTAATGCCCCAATTGTACGCCAAAGCGGTGTGAACAATCCGATGTAATCAAACTCGACTTCGGGATGTGTTGCAAGTGGGACGATGGAAGAAGATAAGCGATATAATGGAATTTCATGCGCTATATTGTAATGAAGAATACGTATTGTATGCTCAAGATTCTGCCGCGTAACATCGTATAATTTATCTTCTCGTTCTTGTTTACTAAGCTTTTGAAAGCTTGTAAATGTCATCGTTTTAGCCGGAGAACAGTCCCAGAGTGCCATTGCATGTGAGACATATCCGAAACGCATAATCATAATGAATACATCTCCTTTATGCATTATCTTTCCTATAGGAAGAAAGCAAGTATTGTTCCTATCCATTCTTTGCCTCTATTAATGAGAGAATTCGGACTAACATCTTTCAAGGAAAGTAATGACGCATTTTCTAGATCTTCGTGGAATTTATTTTTTACTGTTTGTATAAAATGTTCATCATATAAAAGGCAGTTGATTTCATGGTTAATATATAAACTTCTCATATCAAAGTTTGCAGTTCCGATATCACAGATATAGTCATCAACTATAATAACTTTAGCGTGAAAAAAACCTTGTTGAAATGCGTAAATATTACAGCCAGCTTGTATTAACTTTCGGCAATATGGGAATTTTGCTTCTCGAACAAGGGGGTGATCCGCTTTTTCTGGAACGAGAATCGTGATTTGAACCCCGCGTTTTCGTGCTTCTAATAATGCGTTCATAATTTTTCTTCCAGGAATGAAATAGGGTGTACCGATAAAGAGTTCCTTTTTTGCACCTTCAATTAAATGTAAAAAAGTATGTTGTAAATAGGCACCATCAGTTGGAATAAATTGATGTTCGATAGTACCGGGTTGCTGTTTCGGAAAATAAAGAGAAGCGTCCAATAAATTTTGGTTTGTATCATCAAACCAGTCATGTAAAAATTGCTTTTGTAAATCTTGTACTCCTTCGCCTGTAAGACGTAAATGATAGTCCCTCCATAATCCTAACCGCTCATTATGTCCCAAATACTCTTCACCAATATTAAATCCCCCAATGTAACCAATTTTCCCGTCGATAACTGTAATTTTTCTATGGTTTCTTTGATTTGCAGAAAAGAAAGGAAAAGGAAACTTTACTTTGTGACAAAATGAAAAAGAGACACCATGTTTTTGTAGGGAGTGAACGGCCTCGTTTGATAAATGATGGCTTCCCAATCTATCGAGTAAAAGTCTTACTTCAATTCCTTCCTTTGCCTTATCAATAAGTAACTTTAAAAATTCTCGGCTGATTGTATCGTTTTTTACAATGAAAAACAAAACATGCACATGGTGTTTCGCCTGTTTTATATCAGTAAATAGAGTGTCATACAAATCTTTTCCGTATGTATAAAGGTGAAAATCACTTTGACGTAAAGGGAAAGAACGAGAACGTACACGCCTTAAATGAACAATTCTCCCATAAGAAAGATCAATTACAATCCAGAGAGCAATACCTATTAATAAGAGAGATAAGAAGAACATGAGTAAATTCCCTCCTTCACGGTCTTTTCACCATTTGTTTTTTATAAATCAAACATTCATTTTATTCGGTTATTTGTGGGCTAATAATTAGTAGGGAGTAAATAACTTCTAATGATTAAAGTTTCACTTTATAGTTTCACCGAAATAAACAGCTTTATTAAAAAATATGTTGTTGTATAACAAAAAACTGTTGACTGAATGCTCACTCATTATATAATGAAGGTAGGGGATAAAATTCAGAAAATTATATGTTTTTGAAGATTCTAAAAAAGAAAGAGGGCTTACAAAGAGAGGGGTAGCATAAAAATGAATAGCTTACTGATCATGAATTGGCTGGCTGCCATTGCTGTTATTGCTTATGCGGGATATTTGTTTGTGTATCTTATACGAACGAGGATGGCCTACATACAGTTAGGAAAAAAGATTGAATTTGACCGTCGTTTTAAAGAGCGTTGGGATCTCCTTAAGGTCAATGTTTTCGGTCAGAAAAAGCTGCTGAAAGATAAAAAGAGCGGCATTATTCACGTTATGTTCTTTTACGGATTTATTCTTGTCCAATTTGGAGCAATTGACTTCGTTTGGAAAGGACTCGCACCAGGATCACATCTTCCACTTGGACCACTATACCCTGCATTTACATTCTTCCAGGAAATTGTCACACTTGTTATTTTAATTGCAGTCTTTTGGGCTTTTCATCGACGTTATGTTGAGAAGCTAGTTCGTTTAAAACGTAATTTCAAATCAGGACTTGTTCTTATCTTTATCGGTGGCTTAATGATTTCTGTGCTACTCGGTAATGGGATGGGAATTATATGGCATGGCGAGGAGCTTTCATGGAGTGAGCCAATCGCTTCTGCAATCGCTTACGTTTTCTCAGGGATAAATGAAACCGTAGCCATTTCTGTGTTCTATTTCTCTTGGTGGGTGCATTTACTAATTTTGTTAACATTTTTAGTTTATGTTCCACAATCGAAACACGCGCATTTAATTGCGGGACCAGCTAACGTTTTCTTCGGCCGTCTTTCAAATCCAGGGAAACTTGAAAAGATTGATTTTGAAGATGAAACACAAGAAACATTTGGTGTTGGTAAAATCGAAGATTTTAGACAAAATCAGCTTATTGACTTATACGCTTGCGTAGAGTGTGGTCGTTGTACAAATATGTGTCCGGCAACAGGAACAGGTAAAATGTTATCGCCGATGGATTTAATTTTAAAACTTCGCGATCATTTAACTGATAAAGGAGCTGCAGTGACATCAAAAGCACCGTGGGTTCCAGTAGTTGCTTTTAATAATACACAAGGAAATCAGTTAGCGATGATGGCAGCTGGGAAAGGACAACAAGAATCTGCAGCTACAACACTCGCTTACGATCCGAGTTTAATCGGAGATATTATTACAGAAGAAGAGATTTGGGCTTGTACAACGTGTCGTAACTGTGAGGATCAGTGTCCGGTTATGAATGAGCACGTTGATAAAATTATTGATTTACGCCGCTATCTCGTTTTAACAGAAGGAAAGATGGATGCGGAAGCACAGCGTGCGATGACAAACATCGAGCGTCAAGGGAATCCGTGGGGTCTAAACCGTAAAGAGCGTGAAACTTGGCGCCAAGGTGATGATGAAGTAACGGTTCCAACTGTAAAAGAAAAATCAAAAGCTGGCGAGGAGTTCGAATATTTATTCTGGGTTGGTTCAATGGGATCATATGATAATCGTAGTCAGAAGATTGCGATATCATTTGCGAAGTTGATGAACGAAGCAGGCATTTCATTTGCGATACTCGGTAATAAAGAGAAGAATTCTGGAGATACACCGCGCCGCCTTGGTAATGAATTTGTCTTCCAAGAGATGGCGACAAAAAATATCGAGGAATTTGAAAAAGCAGGAGTGAAGAAAATCGTTACGATTGACCCTCATGCTTATAACACATTTAAAAATGAGTATCCGGACTTTGGCTTGCAAGCAGAAGTCTATCATCATACAGAACTGTTAGCTCAGTGGGTGAAAGAAGGACGCTTAAAACCGGTTCACGCTATTGAGGAAACAGTTACGTACCATGATTCCTGCTACTTAGGAAGATACAACGAAGTATACGAAGCCCCGCGTGACATTTTGAAAGCGATTCCTGGTGTGAATCTTGTAGAAATGGCACGTAACCGTGAAACGGGAATGTGCTGTGGAGCAGGTGGTGGCTTAATGTGGATGGAGGAAACAACAGGTTCACGTATTAACGTTGCTCGTACAGAACAAGCATTAGCTGTACAGCCATCCATTATCGGCACAGGATGTCCTTATTGCTTAACGATGATTAGTGATGGGACGAAAGCGAAAGAAGTTGAAGAGAAAGTTCAAACTCTCGATGTAACAGAGATTTTAGAACGCTCAGTGATTGGACAGAAGAAAGAAGCAATCTAGTTTGTAGGAATGCATACAACTTTAGAAAGAGGTGCAATGATTGCACCTCTTCTCAACGTAGGGATACCGAGCGAGCGCTCAGTGTTAAAAAATGAAATGGGGGAAAGAAACATGAGTAAAACAGTTATTTTAAGTGCTGCAAGAACACCAGTTGGAAAATTTGGAGGATCTTTAAAAGATGTAAAAGCAACAGAACTTGGAGGGATTGCAATTAAAGCGGCGCTTGAAAGAGCAAATGTTTCTGCTAGTGATGTTGAGGAAGTTATATTCGGAACGGTTATTCAAGGTGGGCAGGGGCAAATTCCATCGCGCCAAGCGGCGAGGGCTGCTGGAATCCCTTGGGAAGTGCAGACGGAAACAGTGAATAAAGTTTGTGCATCGGGGCTTCGTGCGGTTACGTTAGCGGATCAAATTATTCGTACTGGCGATCAATCATTGATTGTAGCTGGTGGTATGGAGTCGATGAGTAACAGTCCTTACATTTTACGAGGAGCAAGATGGGGATATAGAATGGGCAACAACGAAGTCGTTGATTTAAACGTTGCTGACGGTTTAACATGCGCATTTTCAGGTATACACATGGGTGTTTATGGCGGAGAAGTTGCGAAGGAAGATGGAATTTCTCGCGAAGCGCAAGATGAATGGGCATATCGTAGCCACCAGCGTGCGGTTTCAGCACATAATGAAGGACGTTTTGAAGAGGAAATCGTGCCAGTAACGATTCCGCAAAGAAAAGGCGATCCTATTGTCGTTGCAAAGGATGAGGCGCCACGCGCGGATACAACAATTGAAAAGTTAGCAAAATTAAAACCTGTATTTGATAAAACAGCGACAGTGACAGCTGGTAATGCACCAGGCTTAAACGATGGTGGTGCTGCACTTGTATTAATGAGCGAAGACAGAGCGAAGCAAGAAGGAAGAAAGCCGTTAGCGACAATTTTGGCACATACAGCAATTGCAGTGGAGTCTAAAGATTTCCCGAGAACGCCAGGTTATGCAATTAACGCATTGCTTGAAAAAACAGGTAAGACAATTGAAGACATCGATTTATTCGAGATTAATGAAGCATTTGCAGCAGTAGCAATTGCAAGTACAGAAATCGCAGGAATTGACCCAGAAAAATTGAATGTAAATGGCGGCGCAGTAGCGATGGGACATCCGATTGGAGCAAGCGGAGCGCGCATTATCGTTACACTAATCCATGCACTTAAGCAACGCGGCGGTGGAATTGGAATTGCTTCGATTTGTAGTGGTGGCGGTCAAGGCGATGCAGTGATGATTGAAGTTCACTAATTAAGATTAGAAGATATATAGTTTATTAAAAATTAAGGGGGAAGAAGAAATGGGTGTACAAAAAATTGTTGTAATTGGTGCAGGACAAATGGGATCAGGAATTGCGCAAGTATGTGCAATAGCAGGATACGATGTGAAGGTACAAGATTTAAAACAGGAGCAATTAGATAGAGGATTGGCTATTATTACGAAAAACTTAGCACGCCAAGTAGAAAAGGGGCGCATGAAGGAAGAAGAAAAGGAAGCGACATTAAACCGTCTTGCAGTAACGCTTGATTTAGATTGTGTGAAGGAAGCGGATCTTATTATCGAAGCAGCTGTCGAGAAAATGGATATTAAAAAGAAAATCTTTGCGAATTTAGATGAAATTGCTCCAGAACACGCAATTTTAGCGACAAATACGTCATCTTTGCCAATTACAGAAATTGCCGCGGTAACGAAACGTCCGGAAAAAGTAATCGGTATGCACTTTATGAATCCGGTTCCGGTTATGAAACTTGTTGAAATTATTCGTGGTTTGGCTACAGATGATGCGGTATACAAAACAATTGAAGATATTACGAAGAAAATTGGCAAAGTACCAGTTGAAGTAAATGATTTCCCAGGATTTGTATCGAATCGTATTTTATTACCGATGATTAACGAAGCAATTTATACGTTATATGAAGGTGTAGCGACGAAAGAAGCGATTGATGAAGTAATGAAACTTGGTATGAATCACCCGATGGGTCCTTTAACGCTCGCTGATTTTATCGGTTTAGATACGTGTTTATATATTATGGAAGTGTTGCATGAAGGTTTAGGTGATAGTAAATACCGCCCATGTCCATTACTGCGTAAGTACGTAAATGCAGGATGGTTAGGACGTAAAACAGGTCGTGGTTTCTACGTTTACGAATAAATCCCCCTTTGTTACAAAATAGTGGTCTTACCAAATTATTAAAAGGATTTATAGCAAATGGAGGCGGAGTATATGAACTTTCGTTTTAATGAAGAGCAACAAATGATGAGAAAAATGGTTCGAGATTTTGCACAGAAGGAAATTGCTCCCTTTGTTCCTAGTATGGAACAAGGGGTGTTTCCAAAAGAGATTTTGCAGAAGATGGGTGAGCTTGGATTAATGGGAATTCCAGCGCCTGCAAAATACGGCGGGGCAGAAATGGATTTTATTTCTTACATTTTAGCAATTGAAGAAATTTCAAAGGTAAGCGCAACGGTTGGTGTAATTTTAGCTGTACATACGTCAGTTGGAATGAACCCGATTTTATATTTCGGAACAGAAGAACAGAAAGAGAAATACGTTTCTAAACTTGCGACTGGTGAATATTTAGGTGCATTTGCATTAACAGAACCAAATGCAGGATCGGATGCAGGAAGTTTGAAATCAAGAGCTGTGAAGAAAGGCGATCATTACATTATTAATGGATCGAAGGTGTTCATTACAAATGGTGGTGAAGCAAGTACATATATTGTATTCGCTTCTACAAATCCAGAGGCAGGAAAGAGTGGGATTTCTGCATTCATAGTAGAGAAAGATACACCAGGCTTAATTATCGGTAAAGATGAGCATAAAATGGGACTGCTCGGTTCTCGCACTGTACAACTTACGTTCGAGGATATGAAGGTACCGGCTGAGAATTTACTTGGTGAAGAAGGACAAGGATTTAAGGTAGCAATGGCGAATTTAGATGTTGGAAGAATTGGGATTGGGGCGCAAGCATTAGGGATTGCTGAAGCGGCGCTTGCATGTGCGATTGATTATGCGAAAGAACGTGAGCAATTCGGAAAGCCAATTGCGGCGCAGCAAGGGATTGGCTTCAAACTTGCAGATATGGCAACTAGTGTAGAAGCGGCGCGATTACTCGTATATAGGGCGGCATCGCTAAGAGCGCAAGGATTACCATGTGGTAAGGAAGCATCTATTGCGAAATTATTCGCTTCTAAAACAGCTGTTGAAGTTGCGATTGAAGCGGTGCAAGTATTTGGGGGATACGGTTATACGAAGGACTATCCAGTAGAAAGATTTTTCCGTGATGCGAAAATCACGCAAATATATGAAGGAACGAGTGAAATACAGAAACTTGTTATTAGCCGGGCTTTATAAAAGCACAAGGGGGAGACGGGCATGCATTTTAAACTATCAGAAGAACATGAAATGATAAGAAAAATGGTTCGGGACTTTGCTAAGAACGAAGTAGCACCGACAGCAGCTGAACGTGATGAAGAAGAGAGGTTTGATCGTGCGCTATTTGATCAAATGGCAGAGCTTGGTTTAACCGGAATTCCGTGGCCTGAAGAATACGGCGGAATTGGAAGCGATTACTTGGCGTATGTAATTGCTATTGAAGAATTATCACGCGTATGTGCTTCTACAGGTGTAACATTGTCTGCACATACTTCACTTGCTGGTTGGCCAATTTTTAAATTTGGAACAGAAGAACAAAAGCAAACATTTTTACGACCGATGGCTGAAGGAAAGAAAATTGGTGCGTACGGCTTAACGGAGCCAGGGTCTGGATCGGATGCTGGTGGAATGAAGACGATCGCCAAAAGAGATGGAGACCATTATGTATTAAATGGATCAAAAATATTTATCACCAATGGTGGTATTGCTGATATTTATGTTGTTTTCGCATTAACTGATCCTGAATCGAAACAGCGTGGCACGAGTGCATTTATAGTGGAAAGTGATACACCAGGATTTTCAGTTGGGAAGAAGGAGAGTAAATTAGGGATTCGCTCTTCACCAACAACTGAAATTATGTTCGAAGATTGCCGTATTCCTGTAGAGAATTTACTAGGGGAAGAAGGACAAGGGTTTAAGATAGCGATGCAAACATTAGATGGTGGCCGTAATGGTATTGCGGCGCAAGCGGTCGGTATTGCACAAGGGGCTTTAGATGCTTCCGTAGAATATGCAAGAGAGCGTCATCAGTTTGGGAAGCCGATTGCGGCGCAGCAAGGGATTGGCTTTAAACTTGCAGATATGGCAACGGATGTGGAGGCGGCGCGTCTTCTAACATATCAAGCAGCTTGGCTGGAATCGGAAGGGCTTCCGTATGGGAAAGAGTCAGCGATGTCAAAAGTATTTGCAGGTGATGCAGCGATGAAGGTGACGACGGAAGCGGTACAAGTATTTGGTGGTTACGGTTATACGAAAGATTATCCAGTAGAGCGATACATGCGAGATGCAAAGATTACACAGATATATGAAGGAACACAAGAGATTCAAAGGCTCGTAATTTCTCGTATGTTAACGAAGTAGGATCAAGGGCGTAGGTATTTTCCTACGCTTTTTCCTTCCAAAAAATAATAGAGAGGTGAAGGGGATGGTTAAACATAATGTGCACGCATCAGTGAAAGATGAAAAATTAGTCGCGTTAAGGCGTGAACAAATGATTAAAGGTGCGGTGCAATTGTTTAAGCAAAAAGGATTTCCACGTACAACAACGAGAGAGATTGCAAAGGCAGCTGGATTTAGTATTGGTACGCTTTATGAATACATTCGTACAAAAGATGATGTTTTGTATTTAGTTTGTGATAGTATTTATGAACATGTAAAAGAAAGGTTAGAGGAAGTAGTTTGTACAGAAAAAGGGAGTATAGAGAGTTTAAAGATAGCAATAATGAATTACTTTAAAGTGATGGACGAATTGCAGGAAGAAGTATTAATAATGTATCAAGAGGTACGTTTTTTACCGAAAGAATCACTCCCGTATGTATTAGAAAAGGAGTTTCAAATGGTAGGAATGTTTGAGAATATTTTAGAACAGTGTACGGAAAATGGAACATTTACATTAAATAAAAAAGAAATACAGCTTCTTGCGCATAATATTTTTATACAAGGACAGATGTGGGGATTTCGACGTTGGGCGTTGCAAAAGCTATATACGCTCGAAGAATATACAGACATGCAAATTAGGTATGTATTGCAAGGGGCCCATATGCTTCCGAAATAAGGAATGCACAAATTATAATTTTACTACCCTATAAAAGTTTCCCGTTTTTTTTTGTAGCATATTTGTGCGACTTTTGTTTATAATGAATAGTATGGATTTTTTTAAGCAGGCCGTTATATATAAGGTTATATTTGATGAAAGGAAGTGCCGCATAAGTGGATTTTAAGCAATATTCACCAGAAGAGCTAAAAGAATGTTCAATGATTGAAGTTGTACATAGCGTTTTAGGGGATAAAAAACAAGCAACGACATTCAACGAGTTGGTTCAAGAAATCGCTCAAGTGCTGGGACTATCTCAAGAGCAAGTTAATGCGAAAATCGCACAATTTTATACAGACTTAAACATCGATGGGCGTTTCATTAATTTAGGAGAAAATCGTTGGGGATTACGTAGCTGGTACCCATATGAGCAAATTGATGAAGAAATCTTGCCTCAACCAAAACCGAAGAAGAAACGTAAAGTTGAAGAAGACGGTTTTGACGACTACATTGAAGAAGATGAAGATGACTTTGATGATGTAGACGGAAATGAAGACGAAGATGATGATGTAGAAGATTTGGACAAGGTTCTTGAAGACGAAGACGGAGACGACGATGATCTTGATGATTTAGATGACGATGAAGATGACTTCGCTGAAGAAGAACTTGAGTATGATGAAACTGAAGAAGAAGAAGAGGAAGAACTGTAGTTCTTGACTTTTCATTATCGTCCATGTAGAATCATTTTTGGGCTCTTTAAAAAAGGACGATAATACTTTTAAAGTGTAAATATAAAAGAAAATTGCTCCCTACTTATTACTTTATGTGATGAGGGGAGCAATTTTCTTTTTTGTTTTTTGTTTAGAAAATAAAAAGAGTCTAACAATAAGATGGATACAGTGTTATCTACATACGTTGCGCTTTGCAACGGTGATTATATAACAGCAAAATAGAAGGGAGCTTTTTCATGACTAAGTATATTTTTGTAACAGGCGGTGTAGTATCGTCTTTAGGTAAAGGTATTACAGCAGCATCTCTTGGAAGACTTTTAAAAAATCGTGGTTTAAACGTAACAATTCAAAAGTTTGATCCATACATTAACGTAGACCCAGGGACTATGAGCCCATACCAACACGGTGAGGTATTCGTAACAGATGATGGTGCAGAAACTGACTTAGACCTTGGTCACTATGAGCGTTTCATCGACATCAACTTAAACAAATACAGCAACGTAACAACAGGTAAAATTTACTCTTCAGTTCTTCAAAAAGAGCGTCGTGGTGAATACCTAGGAGGAACAGTTCAAGTTATTCCTCACATTACTAACGAAATTAAAGAGCGCGTATACCGTTCTGGTCGCGAAACAAACGCGGACGTTGTTATTACAGAAATCGGTGGAACTGTTGGTGACATCGAGTCTCTACCATTCTTAGAAGCAATCCGTCAAATTAAGAGCGACATCGGTCGTGACAATGTAATGTACATTCACTGTACGTTAATCCCGTACTTAAAAGCAGCGGGTGAAATGAAAACAAAACCAACGCAACATAGCGTTAAAGAGCTTCGCAGTTTAGGTATTCAACCAAATATTATCGTTGTTCGTACAGAAATGCCTGTTTCTCAAGATATGAAAGACAAGCTTGCATTATTCTGTGACATTGATACAAAAGCAGTTATTGAAGCACGCGATGCAGATACTTTATATGCAGTTCCATTATCTCTTCAAGAGCAAAATATGGACCAAATCGTTTGCGATCACTTAAAATTAGACAATCCAGCTGCAGATATGACAGAGTGGACTGCGCTAGTTGAAAAAGTGCGTAATCTTTCTAAGAAAACAAAAATCGCTCTTGTTGGTAAATACGTAGAGCTTCAAGATGCATACATTTCTGTTGTAGAAGCACTTCGTCATGCGGGTTACTCTTTCGACACAGATGTAGAAGTGAAATGGGTAAATGCTGAGCACGTAACAGCAGAGAACGTACAAGAATTAGTAGGAGACACAGATGGTATCCTTGTACCAGGTGGCTTCGGTGATCGTGGTGTAGAAGGTAAAATCGTTGCAATTCAATATGCTCGTGAAAACAAAGTTCCATTCCTAGGAATTTGCTTAGGTATGCAACTTGCATCAATCGAATTCGCACGTAACGTATTAGGATTAGAAGGAGCTAACTCTTCTGAAATCAATCCTGACACACCTTATGCAATCATCGACTTATTACCAGAACAAAAAGATGTAGAAGACTTAGGTGGTACACTTCGTCTTGGTCTATACCCATGTAAGCTTGCTGAAGAAACAAATGCATACAATGCATACAATGAGCCGGTTGTATATGAGCGTCATCGTCATCGTTATGAGTTCAACAATCAATTCCGTCCGGATATGGAAAAAGCAGGATTTGTATTCTCTGGTACAAGCCCAGATGGCCGTCTAGTTGAAATCATTGAATTAAAAGATCACCCTTGGTTCGTGGCAGCACAGTTCCACCCAGAACTTGTTTCTCGTCCAAACCGTCCACAGCCATTGTTCCATGACTTCGTAAGAGCATCTATTACGAATAAAGAGAGCAAGTAATAAAAAAGCGCCTGAAATAGGGCGCTTTTTTTAATATTCATTTAACATTTCATCGATTGTAAATTTGATTCCGTGATATGCAAATAAAGCTATCATTAAGCTTGGGAATCCGTAGCGATTACCTTCATCGTCTGGAATAAGACCTTTTAACAGCTTTGTATCAATATGTACATCTGTATATTGTTCTAGTGATTCAGTGCCTTCTTGAATAGCAGAGATGCCGACAATAGAGTGTCCATCTGCTTGCAGTTTTTTTGCTATTGCTACAACTTCTTCATCTGTTGAAAAACGGCTAATAAGAAGCACACGATCTGCAGAAGTTACTTCTACTTCCTTACCATTTTCAAATAATCGTTTTGCTTGCTTCATTGGTTCAGCACCGAATAGTGCTTCAGCAACAACGCCCTCCATTTCATTTGTACCATGTAAATAAATGAAACCTTCGCCAACTAATGCTTGAGCAAGTAGACGGGCGCTATCTTCTATATTCATTTCCTCTTTTTGAGAAACTCTGGAGAAATAACCGCTTAATTGGGTTGAAAAAATTTTTAACATAATGTTACTCCCTTCGTACGTGTTTACCGGCTTTCATTATAGTTTATTTTTTTAGAAAGGTGAAATCGAAGGTGGCATAACAAAATAGGAAACGGTAAAATAAGAAAGAAATAGGAAGGAATTTGGTAAAGAATAGCGAAAATTAATCGTTAAGATATAAGAAGCTTTAAATCTTGTACTTACACAGAAAGGTTGGGAGTTATGGAAGGGAAAATTTTAATCGTTGATGATCAATATGGCATTCGTGTGTTATTACATGAAGTGTTCCAAAAAGAAGGTTATCAGACATTCCAAGCAGCGAATGGATTTCAAGCTTTAGATATCGTGAAAAAAGATAATCCAGATTTAGTTGTGTTAGATATGAAAATTCCAGGTATGGATGGTATAGAGATTTTAAAGCATGTAAAAGAAATTGATGAGAGTATTAAAGTGATTTTAATGACTGCTTATGGAGAGCTTGATATGATCCAAGAAGCAAAAGATTTAGGTGCTTTAATGCATTTTGCTAAACCATTTGATATTGATGAAATTCGTCAAGCGGTGAGAAATGAACTCGCTGTAGAGGCTTAAAAATGAATTTTTTATAAAAAATATGGAAAAAAGCGTTTACATGGACTATTGTGCAGGTGAATACGGTTGAGTTTTTGAGTACAAGTTGTTATCCTATTGAGTGTAGAAAAAAGTCCGGTATGTAGATATACATATTTTACCTTATTCTGGTCATACTACCAGCGATAAGAACTTATCGGATACAAAAAACGTTTTTTAGGAGGATTCACCATGCCTTTAGTTTCTATGAAAGAAATGCTAAACAAAGCACTAGAAGGAAAATACGCAGTTGGTCAATTCAACATGAACAACTTAGAGTGGACTCAAGCTATCTTAGCTGCTGCGGAAGAAGAAAAATCTCCTGTAATCCTAGGTGTATCTGAGGGTGCAGCTCGTCATATGACTGGTTTCAAAACAGTTGTAGCTATGGTTAAAGCTTTAATCGAAGAAATGAACATCACTGTTCCTGTAGCGATTCACCTTGACCATGGTTCAAGCTTCGAAAAATGTAAAGAAGCAATCGATGCAGGTTTCACATCTGTAATGATCGACGCTTCTCACCACCCATTCGAAGAAAACGTAGAAACTACTAAAAAAGTAGTAGAATACGCACACGCTCGTAACGTATCTGTTG
This sequence comes from Bacillus sp. FDAARGOS_527, assembly GCF_003812125.1. Taxonomy (NCBI): domain Bacteria; kingdom Bacillati; phylum Bacillota; class Bacilli; order Caryophanales; family Bacillaceae; genus Bacillus; species Bacillus sp. FDAARGOS_527. The sequence goes on along the minus strand of NZ_CP033795.1, from coordinate 4,373,209 downwards.
AAGCTGAGCTTGGAACAGTTGGCGGACAAGAAGACGACGTAATCGCTGAAGGCGTAATTTACGCTGACCCAGCTGAGTGTAAGCACCTTGTTGAAGCAACAGGTATCGATTGCCTAGCTCCAGCTTTAGGTTCTGTACACGGTCCTTACAAAGGTGAGCCTAACTTAGGATTCGCTGAAATGGAACAAGTTCGTGACTTCACTGGCGTACCTTTAGTATTACACGGTGGTACTGGTATCCCAACTGCTGATATCGAAAAAGCTATCTCTTTAGGTACTTCAAAAATCAACGTAAACACTGAGAACCAAATTGAGTTTACAAAAGCTGTTCGTGAAGTATTAAACAAAGACCAAGAAGTTTACGATCCTCGTAAATTTATCGGACCTGGCCGCGACGCTATCAAAGCAACTGTTATTGGTAAAATTCGCGAATTCGGTTCTAACGGTAAAGCGTAAGAATAAAATTCCGTTTTGGAAACCGTCTACTCTTTTAGACGGTTTCCTTTCGTTGTATAATGAAAGCGTGAACAAGTCTAAAGATTTTATCATTTTGTTTTTGAAATAGAAAATAATGTGCATAGTCCTATTAATAAATGTGATAATGTATCTAAATTGATAAAGTAAATTCGATAAATAGTTAATCTTTATCTTTTTGTATTACAGGAGAAATGAAGATGATGGTTTCCTATTTATTGAGTGTTAGGGTGGAAAGAGTGATTGAGATTCTTAAGGGGGAGCTTTCTATAAAAATATAGAAAGTAAATACATTCACAAGAAGGGAGCTCAATATGGAAAAATTGCTAATTGAAGGCGGAAGAGCTTTAAATGGAACAATTCGCGTGAGTGGTGCAAAGAACAGCGCCGTTGCACTAATTCCAGCGACAATTTTAGCAGATACTCCAGTAACTATTGGTGGTGTCCCTAATATTTCGGACGTGAAAATGTTAGGAGACTTACTAGAGGAAATTGGAGGAAGAGTAACGTATGGACAGGAGGAAGAGATGGTAGTCGATCCTTCTAACATGGTTGCAATGCCTTTACCAAATGGAAAAGTGAAAAAATTGCGTGCTTCTTATTATTTAATGGGTGCGATGCTTGGCCGTTTTAAAAAAGCTGTTATTGGGCTTCCAGGTGGATGTCACTTAGGACCGAGGCCGATTGATCAGCACATTAAAGGATTTGAAGCGTTAGGTGCACATGTTACGAATGAACAAGGTGCTATCTATTTAAGAGCAGATGAACTACGAGGGGCACGTATTTATTTAGATGTTGTTAGTGTAGGAGCTACGATTAATATTATGCTAGCAGCTGTACGAGCGAAAGGTAGAACTGTTATTGAAAACGCAGCGAAAGAACCAGAGATTATTGATGTAGCTACACTGTTAACTAGCATGGGAGCACGTATTAAAGGTGCTGGTACAGATGTAATCCGAATTGATGGTGTGGATTCATTGCACGGTTGTCATCATACGATCATTCCAGATCGTATTGAAGCGGGTACGTATATGATTTTAGGTGCTGCGTCAGGAGGAGAAGTAACAGTTGATAATGTTATTCCTCAGCATTTGGAGTCAGTTACTGCAAAATTAAGAGAAGCTGGTGTCCAAGTTGAAACGAATGATGACCAGATTACAGTGAACGGTGATAGAAGATTAAAAGTAGTTGATATAAAAACGCTTGTATATCCAGGTTTCCCAACAGATTTACAACAGCCATTTACAACACTTTTAACAAAGGCGCATGGAACGGGTGTTGTAACGGATACGATTTATGGCGCACGTTTTAAACATATTGATGAATTACGTCGTATGAATGCGCAAATTAAAGTAGAAGGTCGGTCAGCTATCGTAACTGGTCCTGTTTTATTACAAGGTGCAAAAGTGAAAGCGAGTGATTTGCGAGCTGGAGCAGCCCTTGTTATTGCAGGATTGATGGCGGATGGAATTACAGAAGTAACCGGACTTGAGCATATTGATCGTGGCTATGAAAATATAGTAGACAAGCTTAAAGGGCTTGGTGCAAACATTTGGCGAGAACAAATGACAAAGCAAGAAATTGAAGAAATGAAGAACGCATAAGTGATACTTCCGCGAGGGGGAAGCGAAGCATCACTACTTGCGGAAGTACACTTTATAGAAAAACACGGTTCACAAAATACGGCAGAAATATAAAGACTTAAAGGAGAGGGATTATCGTGGAAAGAAGTTTATCTATGGAGTTAGTACGTGTAACAGAGGCTGCAGCTTTATCATCAGCGCGTTGGATGGGACGTGGGAAAAAGGATGAGGCAGACGGTGCAGCAACATCAGCTATGCGTGATGTATTTGATACAATTCCGATGAAAGGTACAGTTGTAATTGGTGAAGGTGAAATGGATGAAGCACCAATGCTATATATCGGAGAAAAATTAGGTACAGGATATGGTCCGCGTGTAGACGTTGCAGTTGATCCTTTAGAAGGGACAAACATTGTAGCAGCTGGTGGATGGAATGCTCTTGCTGTTATTGCAATTGCAGATCATGGTAATTTGTTACATGCTCCTGACATGTACATGGATAAAATCGCGGTTGGCCCAGAAGCAGTTGGGGCGGTCGATATTGATGCGCCTATTATCGATAACTTACGTGCAGTTGCGAAAGCGAAAAACAAAGATATTGAAGATGTTGTAGCGACAGTTTTAAACCGTCCACGTCATCAAGCAATTATTGAAGAAATTCGTAAAGCTGGTGCTCGCATTAAATTGATTAATGATGGAGACGTAGCTGGTGCAATCAACACCGCATTTGATCGTACAGGTGTAGATATTTTATTCGGCTCTGGTGGCGCGCCTGAGGGTGTGTTAGCAGCAGTTGCATTAAAATGTTTAGGTGGAGAAATTCACGGGAAATTATTACCACAAAACGACGCTGAATTGGCGCGTTGCAAAAAGATGGGCATAGACGACATCAACCGCATCCTTCGCATGGAGGACTTAGTAAAAGGTGACGATGCAATCTTCGCAGCAACAGGTGTAACAGACGGAGAACTATTACGCGGCGTTCAATTTAAAGGTAGCGTAGGAACAACACAATCCCTTGTTATGCGCGCAAAATCAGGCACAGTACGCTTCGTAGACGGACGTCACAGCTTAAATAAAAAACCGAACTTGGTTATTAAATAAAAAGTGCAAGCGGCTCGTTCAGAATCGCAGGCTATTTAGAACCCTCGACCTTGAAGCGCTCTTTGCTTCGAGTGAGAGAGTGAAATGACCGGAGATTCTAGCCGCTGGAACTGGATTGAGTAAAAAGCGTAAGCAGCTTGCTCAGAAGGGGTGAAATGACTGATCCTTCTAGCCACCGACCATTCTAGCCGCTGAAGCTGGATTAAATAAAAAGCGAAGACAAATTTTCTTGTCTTCGCTTCTTGTATTTGTGTTTCAACGTATTGATTAAAACTAGATAAAAGGGTTACAATAGTGAATATTACCCTACTTGAACTTATTGCCTTTCATTATTAATTATTTGCCTTCCGTATTTTTTCCCTTTACCCATGTGAAAAGAGAATAACGTTAAAGTGTGGTGTCTGAATGAATTTGTCAATTGCAGCATTAGAAAACATGAAATTAAAAGAGTTATACGAGCTTGCGAAAGAATTTAAAATTTCGTATTATAGCAAATTAACGAAAAAAGAGTTAATCTTCGCCATTTTAAAAGCTCGAGCAGAAAAAGAAGGTTTCTTCTTCATGGAAGGCGTATTAGAAATTATTCAATCAGAAGGATTTGGATTCCTACGTCCTATCAACTACTCTCCAAGCTCAGAAGATATTTATATCTCAGCTTCGCAAATTCGTCGTTTCGATTTACGTAATGGAGATAAGGTTTCTGGTAAAGTACGACCTCCGAAAGAAAATGAACGCTACTTTGGGTTATTACAAGTTGAAGCTGTAAACGGAGATGATCCAGAGTCAGCAAAAGAGCGTGTGCATTTCCCTGCATTAACACCATTATACCCAGATCGCCAAATGAAATTGGAAACGGAACCGAAAAAGTTACCGACACGCATCATGGATTTAATTGCACCAGTTGGATTTGGACAACGTGGTTTAATTGTCGCGCCTCCAAAGGCTGGTAAAACTAGTCTATTAAAAGAAATCGCACACAGTGTTACAACAAATCATCCGGAAGCTGAATTAATTGTCCTTTTAATTGATGAGCGTCCAGAGGAAGTAACAGATATTGAACGTTCTGTTAAAGGAGATGTTGTAAGCTCTACTTTTGATGAAGTACCAGAAAATCATATTAAGGTAGCAGAACTTGTGTTAGAACGTGCAATGCGTCTTGTAGAGCACAAAAAAGATGTTATCATTTTAATGGATAGTATTACCCGTTTAGCGCGAGCTTACAACCTTGTTATTCCGCCAAGTGGTAGAACATTATCGGGTGGTATCGACCCAGCTGCCTTCCATAGACCGAAGCGTTTCTTTGGAGCTGCACGTAATATTGAAGAAGGCGGTAGCTTAACAATTTTAGCAACAGCTCTTGTTGATACAGGATCTCGTATGGACGATGTAATTTACGAAGAATTTAAAGGAACTGGAAATATGGAACTTCATTTAGATCGTTCATTAGCTGAGCGTCGTATCTTCCCGGCAATTGATATTCGTCGTTCTGGTACACGTAAAGAGGATCTATTAATTCCGAAAGAACATTTAGACAAGCTATGGGGTATTCGTAAAACAATGCGTGATACACCAGACTTTGTTGAAGGTTTCTTACGTAAACTTCGTCAAACAAAGACAAATGAAGAATTTTTACAAAACATTGTTGCAGATTCGAAAAGATATGTAACAACGAAGTAAAGGGAAAAGATTGGGACTCGCTTATTTTATGGTAAGCGAGTTTTTTATGTTTTTTAGGTGATCTTAAAGAGAGATGAGTGGAAGGGCATTAGTTGGTTCTAGTTGGATGAGCGGCCTCCATTTTAAGATAATATCCAGCTCCAGCGGCTAGAATCTCCGGTCATTTCACTCTCTCGCTCGAAGCAAAAAGCGCTTCAAGGTCGAGAGTTCCAAATAGCCTGCGATTCTGAGCGAGCCGCTTCTGCTTTTAAAATTAAAAAGACAAAAACAGGTAGTTGCAAAATGAAGTTAGCCTTGTTATAATTTCATCATATGTGTTTCATCAATATAGTTGTGTATGCAGCTGAAGATGAAAAACTCTGTTTCGAAAATGATTCAGGGCGGAAGGAGATGAAAAGAATGAAAGCAGGAATTCACCCAGATTACAAGAAAGTTGTATTCATGGACACAAACACAGGCTTCAAATTCTTAAGCGGATCTACTAGAGGATCTAACGAAACTGTTGAGTGGGAAGATGGTAACACTTATCCATTACTAAAAGTTGAGATCAGTTCTGATTCTCACCCATTCTACACTGGACGTCAGAAGTTTGCTACTGCAGACGGACGCGTTGACCGCTTCAATAAGAAATACGGTCTTAAGTAATAAAAACATAAAACAGGCAAGTGTATCTATTCGCTTGTCTGTTTTTTTTGCGAAAATATTATACCTTTACCCTACTTTTAATTAAAAAGTAGATGAAAGGAGAGCTTCATGTACTTAATAAATCAGAACGGTTGGATTGAAGTGATTTGCGGTAGTATGTTTTCTGGTAAATCAGAAGAGCTTATCCGCCGTGTGCGTCGTACGCAATTTGCGAAACAACATGCAATTGTATTTAAACCATGTATTGATAATCGCTATAGTGAAGAAGACGTTGTATCACATAACGGATTAAAGGTAAAAGCAGTTCCTGTTTCAGCTTCAAAAGATATATTTGAACATATCACTGAAGAAATGGATGTAATTGCAATCGATGAGGTGCAATTCTTTGATGGGGACATTGTGGAAGTGGTGCAAGTATTGGCAAATCGTGGCTATCGTGTCATTGTAGCTGGTTTAGACCAAGATTTCCGTGGTCTACCATTTGGACAAGTTCCTCAGCTGATGGCGATTGCTGAACATGTAACAAAACTACAAGCAGTATGTTCTGCATGTGGATCTCCGGCAAGTCGTACACAACGATTAATTGATGGAGAACCAGCGGCATTTGATGATCCGATTATTTTAGTTGGTGCTTCAGAATCGTATGAACCACGCTGTCGTCATTGTCATGCAGTTCCTACAAACAAAGATAAGTAAAACTCGCTGCGCAAGGCGGGTTTTTTTCAGAATAGAGAGTGTAAGTGGTGTGAGCCACTTGCGCTTTAAGTGTGATATCTAGCTTCAGCGGCTAGAATCTCCGGCCATTTCACTCTCTCGCTTGAAGCAAAAAGCGCTTCAAGGTCGAGGGTTCCAATGGCCTGCGATTCTGAGCAAGCCGCTTACGCTTTTAAATATATCTAGTTCTGGTGGCTAGCTCTTCGCATCTAAGAACCTTCCGCCCGAAAGGTAAAAAGCACCTTTAGGTCGAAAGAACTTTAGCTGGTCAGAGCTGAACGAGCCACCGCCACTTTTAAATATAATTTGCGTTTTTTTGAGTAAGTACCATATACTATTTGTATTAGATACTAGGATGTAGAGGTGAATGATGTGTTAGATCGTTTGCAAGCTGTAGAAAATCGTTATGAGAAGTTAAATGAATTGCTAAGCGACCCAGCAATTATTAGTGATTCAAATAAGCTTCGTGAATATTCAAAGGAACAGTCTGATATACAGGAAACGGTAGAGGTGTATCGTGAGTATAAGGATGTTCGTGAGCAATTAAAAGATGCGAAAGCAATGTTAGAAGATAAGTTAGACGCAGAAATGCGTGAAATGGTAAAAGAAGAGGTTTCTGAGTTAGAATCACAAGAAAAAACATTATCAGAGCGTCTGAAAATTTTACTTGTACCAAAAGACCCTAACGATGATAAGAACGTTATCGTTGAGGTTCGTGGAGCTGCTGGTGGCGACGAGGCCGCTTTATTTGCTGGTGACTTATATCGTATGTATAGCCGTTATGCTGAGGTGCAAGGTTGGAAAACGGAGATTATCGAGGCTAGCTATACAGAGTTAGGTGGATATAAAGAGATTATCTTTATGATTAACGGTAAAGGTGCTTTCGCGAAGCTGAAATTCGAGAATGGCGCTCACCGTGTACAACGTGTTCCTGAAACGGAATCTGGTGGACGTATCCATACATCTACAGCAACTGTAGCTGTATTACCAGAGGCGGAAGAAGTAGAGATTGATATTCATGAGAAAGATGTTCGTGTTGATACATTCGCTTCTAGTGGACCTGGTGGACAGAGCGTTAATACAACGATGTCAGCGGTACGTTTAACGCATTTACCGACTGGTGTAGTTGTATCATGTCAGGATGAGAAATCACAAATTAAGAATAAAGAAAAAGCGATGAAAGTATTACGCGCACGTGTTTATGATAAGTTTAGACAAGAAGCGCAAGCTGAGTATGATCAAAACCGTAAACAAGCTGTTGGTACGGGTGATCGTTCAGAGCGTATTCGTACGTATAACTTCCCGCAAAACCGTGTTACAGACCATCGAATCGGTTTAACGATTCAAAAGTTAGATCAAATCTTACAAGGTAAGTTAGATGATTTCATCAATGCCTTAGTAATGGAAGATCAGGCTCAAAGGATGGAGGCAGCTGAGTAATGCGTGTCTATGAAGCCCTGAAATGGGCTTCTTCTTTTTTACAGGAGAATGGACGAGATGAAAATGCGGGAGAAATTGTCCTTTGTCATGTATTAAAGACGAATAGAACAGGATTATTGATGAACATGCGTGAAGAAATAACTGCGGAACAAGAAAAAAGTTTTACAGAGTTTATCCACAAGCATGTAGAAGGTATTCCTATTCAATATATGATTGGTCATGAAATGTTTTATGGAAGATCGTTCTTTGTGAATGAAGAAGTATTAATACCAAGACCAGAAACAGAAGAGCTTATAGTAGGAGTGTTAGAAAGAATCGAGCGTCATTTTAGTGATGAGAAAATACATGTAGCAGATATTGGTACAGGTAGCGGAGCGATTTCGATTACGCTTGCTTTGGAAAATAAAAATCTTCATGTGTATACGGTAGATATTGCGCAGGGGTCGATTGAAGTTGCAAAAGAAAATGCGAAAACTTTGGGCGCAGAAGTAACGTTCTATCATGGTGATTTATTATCACCATTTTATGAAACGGGTCAAAAGTTAGATGTTGTTGTTTCAAATCCTCCATATATACCGGAAGAAGATTGGCGTGGTCTTTCTCCCGTGGTGAAAGAGCATGAGCCAAAGAGAGCGCTTGTTGGTGGTGAAGACGGATTAGATTTCTATCGCCGCTTTATGGAAGAGTTGCCGAATGTGTTGCAGAAGAAAGCAATTGTCGCATTTGAAATTGGAATAGGGCAAGGTGAGGACGTGAAAGGGCTGTTACAACAAGCATTTCCACATGCTCATGTTGAGGTTGTTTTTGATATTAATGGAAAAGATCGTATGGTATTTGCGGAGATGGAGTAAGGTTTACACCTTACTCTATTTTTTTGTGGAAAAATTCATATAGATTTTGAATTTAATAGTTTAGAAAGATGAAAGTCTGTCCACAATGTTTGTAGAAGGGACGGTGGAGGAAATGAAAAAACAAGTTATTGCTTATCTTCTTCTATTATTAATTGGTGCACAGTTACTTGTGCAGTTTGGATATATGAAAGCTGATGCGAAAGGGCCTTCAGTTATTCCGAAAGAGGCCGTTCGATTACGAATTTTAGCAAATAGTGATTCAGATAAAGACCAGGCGTTAAAGCGCAAAGTGCGTGATGAAGTAAAAGCACAAATTGATGGATGGGTAGCTGATTTAACTTCATTTGAAGAAGCGCGCAAAGTCATTCAAAGTCATATTCCAGAAATCGAAAAAACAGTAGCAAATACGTTGAAAAAAGAAGGAAGTAAAGATTCATTTCAAGTGAAATTCAGTAAAAATGTAAAGTTTCCTACAAAGGTATATGGGAATTTTATTTATCCGGCAGGGGAATATGAAGCAGTCTTAATTACAATTGGCGAAGGTGAAGGGGCAAACTGGTGGTGTGTACTATTTCCACCAATGTGTTTCTTAGATTTTTCAAGTGGTACAGCTGTAAGGAAAGAAGAACATGTTGTGAAGGCTGAATCTCCTGAAGAGGAGCAAGTGAAACAAATAGATGATGAAGAAGTAGTAAATGCAGAAGAGAAAAAAGAGGATGAGGTGAAAGAAAAGAAAGTTGTAAAGCAGGAAGTCGCAAAAAAAGTAACAGCTTCTGAAAAAAAAGTAGTAAAAAATGAAACGAAAGTAGAAGAACAACCTGCAAGTAAAGAGGAAACAAAAACTGTGGAAAAAGTGGAGAAACCTGTGGAACAAAAACAAGAAAAGCGAAATGAGTATGTAAAAGTAGAAGAGGAAGAAGAAAAGCCGGAAGTTAAGTTATTTATTGTAGAAGCTTTTACATCTTTATTCTCTAAATAGTACTATTCGTAAATCCCTTCTCATATATAAAAAAGAGGAGGGATTTATTATGAAGAAGGTATATTTTGCGACGAAGGCAGATGTGGAAAGATTGCATTCTTTTTTCGGACAAGCTAATAAAAAAGATGATAAAATAAATGAGTTGTACGCACAGTTTATGATTTTGGAAGAGGCGGAAGAAATACGGGCAGTCATCGGATATGAACAAAGTGAAAAAAACGCACTTATTCGTTCTTGTTTATTCACACCTAATGTGGATAAACAGACTTTCTTATATTTTTTTGAAATGTTTTTGCAGTATATGAAAGAAAAAAATATTCGACAATTGTACTTACTAACAAATCATCCACAATCTATAACAATCTTTCAGTTTTTTGACTTTGTTACTATAGAGAAAGAGGACGTACCAGAGGGAATTCGACAGTTAGAACACTTTTGTAAAAATATAAAAGAGCCAAATGCAATAATACTAAATTGTCAGCTATTCACAAAGTTATCCACGGATTAATTAGGTTTATCCACATTTTGTGGATAAACCTTGTTTGTCTTTTGGATAAATCTCATAGTAAACTAAAAATAGACAAGTATTTCAGGGTAGAAAAGGACGTGGGAAAAAATGCATACAAATATGTGGGTTGTGGATAATGTTGTGGAAAGAAAAAAATATTATCCACAGTTACAAGAAGCAGCAAAATTATTAAGGGAAAATGAGGCGATTGCCTTCCCTACAGAAACGGTATATGGACTAGGTGCAAACGCGATGAATGATGAAGCGATTGCGAAAATTTTTGAGGCGAAAGGAAGACCGAGTGATAATCCACTTATTGTCCACATCGGTACAAAATCGCAGTTAGATGGTATTGTGAAGGAAATTCCGCCAGTTGCAGAGAAGTTGATGGAGCATTTTTGGCCAGGTCCGTTAACAATTATTTTACCTAGAAAAGAAGGAATTTCAGAGAAGGTGACGGCAGGACTTCATACAGTTGGAGTGAGGATGCCTGATCATCCGGTAGCTCTTGCTCTTATTGAAGAGGCAAATGTACCTGTTGCAGCACCGAGTGCGAATCGTTCAGGTCGTCCAAGCCCGACGTTAGCATCTCACGTATATGAAGATTTAAATGAGAAAATCGCAGGTATTGTAGATGGTGGTGCAACAGGAGTCGGTGTTGAATCGACTGTAATTGATTGTACGAGCGCTGTTCCAACGATATTACGCCCGGGTGGGATTACGAAAGAACAATTGGAAGCGGTGATTGGCACGGTTTCTTTAGATCCGGCTCTAAAGGATGAGAAGGAAAAACCGAAATCACCTGGAATGAAGTATACACATTATGCACCGAAAGCGCCGCTCAGTATCGTTGAAGGATCACGTGAGTTTATCCAGCGCCTTGTGGATGAGAAGAAGGAAGAAGGATTCAAAGTAGGTGTATTAACGACAGAAGAGTATCACCATATATATAATGCGGATGTTGTATTATCATGTGGTGTTCGAAGTGATTTAGCTAGCGTTGCGACTAAATTATATGATGTACTTAGAACGTTTGATGCAAGTGAAGTGGATGTTATTTTTAGTGAATCGTTCCCGAATGAAGGAATAGGAAACGCGATTATGAATCGCTTAACAAAAGCGGCAGGACATCATATTATTACTGAATGATAAGGTACGATTAGCAAACAGAATATTTCTCCTCGGATAAGCATATTGTGAAGTAGCACGTCCGAGGAGGGACATGAATGACGTTTGAACAGCTAATACCTTTAATAATTATGGCATTCGCCTTAGGGATGGATGCATTTTCGGTGAGTCTTGGTATGGGAATGATGACCTTAAAGATAAGACAGATCCTGTATATCGGTGTGACGATAGGGATATTTCATATTATCATGCCATTTATTGGGATGGTATTAGGTCGTTTTTTATCAGAGCAGTATGGAGACATTGCACATTTTGCAGGTGCTATTTTATTAATAGGACTAGGATTTTATATTGTGTATTCCTCTATTTTAGAGAATGAAGAGACTAGAACAGCCCCTATTGGAATTAGTTTATTCGTATTTGCATTTGGTGTTAGTATAGATAGTTTTTCAGTAGGGCTTAGTCTTGGTATTTACGGAGCACAGACAGTTATTACGATATTACTCTTTGGATTTATTAGTATGTTATTAGCGTGGACTGGTTTATTCATTGGTAGGCATGCGAAAGGTATGCTCGGTACATATGGTGAGATAGTAGGTGGTATCATTTTGGTTGGATTTGGATTATATCTCCTTTTTCCTATATAATTTTAGGGGGAGGGCGTTATGAACAAATTATTGGAATGGTATATTCGATTTGTAACTTTTTTCCTAGATGGTTACGACTGCTTATTATTTGGGGTATTATTTTACAAATTTCAATTTTAGGTTGGATTAAATTAATTCGCGAATGATAGGATAGTTCCTTTCTGTGCATAGTTTTGTTTGTACTATACTGATTGCGCTAAAAATTTAAACATATAGAAAGGATGAGATGGATGACGAGATTGAAGCAAGTTTTTGGTATTATTATTAGTTTTTTTGTTTTTTGGTTTAGTATGCTCGGTGTACAAATGTTTGCTGAGTTTTTAGATATTGAGTCATTGAAGTTTGTTGCGGGGAAAACGGAGGCAGCGCGTGCTTTTTATTCTCCATACCCGTTTTTAATTGTTTTTCTTATTACATTGCTTTCCCTTTACTTCTTCGTAATTAAGCTTGGGAAACCGAAAAAAGAGAAGATACCGGCTTTAGAAGAAAAGAAGGAAGAATTACAATGATAAAAATCCCCTGCTATTTAGCAGGGGATTTTATGTTTGAGTGGTGGAAGGAATCAAGCCGCCTTTACTTTTAGATATTATCCAGCTCCAGCGGCTAGAATCTCCGGCCATTTCACTCTCTCGCTCGAAGCAAAAAGCGCTTCAAGGTCGAGAGTTCCAAATAGCCTGCGATTCTGAGCGAGCCGCTTCCGCTTTTAGATTGGCCTCACTAATTCAAATTGTTCTCCTAGTTTTGCGTAGTTGTGTCCTGCTAGGCGGCTTACTGGTTTTAGTCCTTCGGCATGAATGCGTCCTTTTTCGTATAGGTGTTCTGCGACATGGAAACGAACGACGCGTCCGATTAGTAAATCGCAAGCTGGTGAGTCTTCTGTTCCGCCAAGAGGGATTGCGCGTTCTAGTACGCATTCCATTCGAATATTTGCTTCTTTTACACCTGGAACGGAGATGACATCACTTTCAATTGGTGTTAATTTTGCTAGTTCAATTTCACTTTCATTTGGTGGGAGATTAGCTGCTGTTTCGTTAATTGCCGCTACATATGATTCATCAGAGATATGTACGACAAATTCCCCTTTTTCAATTGCGTTTCGGGAAGTGTCCTTTCTTTCTCCAGCTTTTCGTTGTACAGAAACTGAGATAAGTGGTGGATTAGCAGCGACAATATTGAAATAACTATATGGTGCTCCATTTAATACGCCGTCTTTTGTTACAGAAGTAACGAATGCGACAGGGCGTGGAATAATACTTCCTGTAAGTAATTTGTAATTCTCTTTTTCCGATTGTTCATTTGGATTAATGGATAACATGATTGAAATCCCCTTTCTAAATATGACGACTTATTGTTTGTTTACAAGATGTTAGTGGAAAACTCCTGCTGAAAATAATATTTTTATTACATAAAAAGAACTTACTTCAACCACAATGAAGTAAGTTCCACCTAAATAATCTCGAATTCAAGATAAAAATTATAGTAAAACGTATGCGCCAGGACCGATTAAAGCTACACCAATTGCAACAGCGATTAACATTAAGTTATATTCATATCCATTTTGAGTTACCCAGTAACCGTTTTTTCCATGAACAGTGAAGATCGCCATTAACATTGTTCCAACGATAAATAATGAACCGATTGCAGTGAAAATACCTGATGCGAATAAGAAACCACCTAATAGTTCAGTTGCGCCAGCCATAAATGCCATAAATACACCAGGGCGTAAACCGATTGATTCCATCCAGCCACCTGTTCCTTTTAAACCGTAACCGCCGAACCAACCAAATAATTTTTGAGCACCATGACCCATGAATGTAATACCTATAATAAGACGAATAATAAGAAGACCGAAATCCATCATTTTTGAAAACCTCCTAAAAGTTATTAACTTATCTTACGTAAGTAATAATAAAATAGTTACTTACTTTAGTCAAGTGGATTTCGAAAAAAGTTTGAAATTAATTTTACAAATTAGCGACAAAAAATAAAATGTAGTAAAGACCTCTAGACAAGTTAGGTAAAAAAAGAGAAAATATAAGTAGAAGTTAACTTCTTATTGTTATTCAGACAATCAGAATTGACTGGAATTTTGTGAGACGCTACAATAAGAGTCTAGTAGCAATGACGTAATTTATTTCGAAAGCGTTTTTACAGTATAATATTCGAAGTATGAAGTCTTACGTTTATTCTGATCTTTAATAGAGATTGCCCTATAAACTTTTAGGTAAATTATAAGGAGGACTATCCTATGTTTAAAAAATTATTCGGTCTTGGTTCAAAAACAAATGAAGAAACAATTGTAGCTCCATTAACTGGAGCGGTGAAAAATATTGAAGAAGTACCAGATCCAGTATTCGCTGGTCGTATGATGGGTGACGGTGTTGCAATCGATCCTACTGAAGGTGTAGTTGTATCTCCAGTTGATGGCGAAATCGTACAATTATTCCACACGAAACATGCAATTGGAATTAAAGCGAAAAACGGTACAGAAATTTTAATCCACGTTGGATTAGAAACTGTAAAAATGGAAGGCGAAGGTTTTGAAGCTCACGTTTCTGAAGGACAAGCTGTAAAAGCTGGAGATAAATTAATCTCATTCGACTTAGAATTAATTCGTGAAAAAGCGAAAAGCACAATTACTCCAATCGTTATTACAAACACAGATGCAGCTGAGTCTATTAAGACAACTGTAGGTGTAACTGCTACAAAAGGTTCAACAGAAGTAATGAAAGTTACAATGAAATAATTATCACATGAAAGGAATCCGTTTCGTATGAAATGGATTCCTTATTTTGTTTTGTAGTCTGTTCCTTATATATGGTAAAATACTTTGGGCACTTGGAAATAGGGTTTCACATATATGTGGATAAGGCGCATTTTTCTTAGAAAAAATATAAGAGAAATGCGCCTTTCGTATATTCACATTTCTTTTGTTCTATTGTAATGTACGCTATGATAAAAGGAAGGAAATAGAGAAAAGGGGTGGGTTTAGATGAAACGAGTATTATTTGTTTGCACTGGAAATACATGCCGTAGTCCGATGGCTGAGGCGTTACTGCGCCATTATGGAGAAGGTAAGTTTGAAGTGCAATCTGCTGGTGTTTTCGCCTATCCTGGAAGTGATGCGTCGGTACATGCAAAGGAAGCTTTAGCTGAAAAGGGAATTGCAATCGATCATGCTTCGCAGCAGGTAAACGAAGCCTTAATTGATTGGGCAGATATTGTAGTAACAATGACGGAAAACCATAAGGAAATTATCCTTGGGCATTATCCAAGTGTTGAAGGGAAAGTAGATACATTATATGGAGTAACTGAGGGGATGAGTAAGGATATTTCAGATCCGTTCGGCGGATCTCTCTCTATTTATAAAGAAACATTAGAAGAGATGGAAAAACTTGTACAAACTTTACTGAAAAAACATTCAGAAGGTTGATGTTTCGTGTATAATACGATATTGGAGATCACTTCGTCCCATTAAAGGATTAAGTGAGAATGAAGATAATGGATTGAAACTTTGGAGGGGTAAAAATGAAAGTAGTAGTAGCATCTGATCACGGCGGTATGAATATCCGTAAAGAACTTGTAAGTTTATTAGAAGAGTTAAATATTGAATATATTGATTTAGGTTGTGAATGTGAAGCTGGTTCTGTTGATTACCCTGATTTTGCGTTTCCAGCAGCGGAAATGGTAGCAAATGGCGAAGTAGATCGTGGTATTTTAGTTTGTGGGACAGGCATCGGTATGTCAATTGCTGCAAACAAAGTAAATGGTATTCGTTGTGCCTTAGTTCATGATACTTTCAGTGCGAGAGCAACGAGAGAGCATAACGATACAAACATGTTAGCAATGGGCGAGCGTGTAATTGGTGCTGGTCTAGCACGCGACATCGCAAAAATTTGGTTAACAACTGAATTTGAAGGCGGCCGTCACGAAAACCGCGTAGGAAAAATTAAAACATACGAAGCAAAGTAATAGATTCTAACTAGAAGCAGTAGGAAATATAATTTGGTGAACCAACCTGTGAAAGGAAGAGGCGTAATGACAGAAATCGTAAAGGTAAGAGAACAGCTACAAATTTCGCTTTCTGATTTCCAAGAACAAGCTTCATTACAAAGTGGTCAAATTTTTGTAGTGGGGTGTAGTACGAGCGAAGTGCTAGGAGAAAGAATTGGGACATCAGGAACGATGGAAGTAGCAGAGGCGATTTTTTCTGAGTTAAAACAATTTCAAGAACAAACAGGTATTGAGTTGGCGTTTCAATGTTGTGAGCATTTAAACCGTGCTTTAGTAGTTGAGAAAGAGTTGGCGATGAAATATCAATTTGAAATTGTAACAGTTACGCCTGTTAGATCAGCAGGTGGTGCATTAGCAACATATGCTTATCACAATTTGAAAGATCCGGTAGTAATTGAGTTTATTAAAGCAGATGCGGGAATGGATATTGGTGATACATTTATCGGTATGCATTTAAAGCACGTAGCTGTTCCGGTTCGTACTAGTGTGAAGGAAATTGGAAGTGCACATGTAACGATGGCAACAACACGTGGAAAGCTAATTGGTGGAGCACGTGCTGTTTATGCGGCGAAGGAAGAGAATATCACTTGCCGTTAAAGTTATGAATAAGGTATGTTGTCTGACTTTATTATAGAAGAAAGAAAAGACCGATTTTCGGTCTTTTTTTTCTTTTATGATATAGAAAGTCATGTTAGAATGTAGTTGAAAACATGAAGGTTCGAAAGAATTACAACCTGAATTTTCGTTTTTTCTGAATAAATAAGAAAAAACTGTTGGGAATCGATGTAATTCGTTCAGAAAAGGGGGATTTTGGTGGATCATTTAAAACGTCAAGATGAAAAGGTATTTGCTGCAATTGAGGCAGAACTAGGAAGACAGCGTTCGAAGATTGAGTTAATTGCTTCGGAAAACTTCGTAAGTGAAGCAGTAATGGAGGCGCAAGGTTCTGTTTTAACGAATAAGTATGCTGAAGGATATCCTGGGAAACGTTACTATGGTGGTTGTGAACATGTAGACGTAGTAGAAGATATCGCACGTGATCGCGTAAAAGAAATTTTCGGCGCAGAGCACGTAAATGTTCAACCGCATTCTGGTGCACAAGCGAACATGGCAGTATACTTCACGATTTTAGAGCAAGGCGATACAGTACTTGGTATGAATTTATCTCATGGTGGTCACTTAACACACGGAAGCCCTGTTAACTTCAGTGGAGTACAATATAATTTCGTAGAATATGGCGTGGATGCTGAATCTCACCGTATTAATTACGATGATGTATTAGCAAAAGCGAAAGAACATAAACCAAAATTAATCGTTGCAGGTGCAAGTGCATACCCTCGTGTTATCGATTTCAAACGATTCCGTGAGATTGCAGATGAAGTGGGCGCATACTTAATGGTTGATATGGCACATATCGCAGGTTTAGTAGCGGCTGGTTTACATCCAAATCCAGTGCCACATGCACATTTCGTTACAACAACAACACATAAAACATTACGTGGTCCACGTGGTGGTATGATTTTATGTGAAGAGCAATTTGCAAAACAAATTGATAAATCAATCTTCCCTGGTATTCAAGGTGGTCCACTTATGCACGTAATCGCTGCAAAAGCTGTTGCGTTTGGTGAGGCACTTCAAGATGATTTCAAAACATATGCACAAAATATCATTAACAATGCGAACCGCTTAGCTGAAGGTCTTCAAAAAGAAGGACTTACACTTGTTTCTGGTGGAACAGACAATCACTTAATCCTAATTGATGTTCGTAACCTAGAGATCACAGGTAAAGTAGCAGAGCACGTATTAGACGAAGTTGGTATTACAGTGAACAAAAATACAATTCCATTTGAAACAGCAAGCCCATTTGTAACAAGTGGTGTACGTATCGGTACAGCAGCTGTAACATCTCGTGGTTTCGGTTTAGAAGAAATGGATGAAATTGCGTCACTTATTGCTTACACATTAAAAAATCATGAAAATGAAGCTGCATTAGAAGAAGCACGTAAGCGTGTAGAAGCGTTAACGAGCAAATTCCCAATGTATCCAAATCTATAATAGATTGAAGAAGACTGCTGAGACATAATTGTTTTGGCAGTTTTTTTTGTGGACATATATTGTTCTTTAAGTATGTATACAAATGATGAATAAATTTTGGCGATATAATGAAGGATACAGCTCCCATAATTGGTAAAGATACTAGATAGATTCATCGGAAATCATGACTTTTCCAAATTTGCCCTTGAATATTAGTAGCGTTTTCTTTACAATCGTAAATAGTGTAAAAAAGCGTGCAAACGCATGAATATCATCTAAAGGAGAGATTCACATGGGAAAACTGTATGTATTTGATCACCCGTTAATTCAACATAAGATTACATATATTCGCGACAAGAATACAGGTACGAAAGATTTTCGTGAATTAGTGGACGAAGTAGCAAGCTTAATGGCTTTTGAAATTACTCGCGACCTTCCACTTAAAGACATTGAAATTGAGACTCCTGTAAGCAAAGCGACAACAAAAGTGATCGCTGGTAAAAAACTTGGTTTAATTCCGATTTTACGTGCAGGTTTAGGAATGGTTGATGGAATTCTGAAATTAATTCCAGCAGCAAAAGTAGGACACGTTGGCTTATACCGCGACCCTAAAACATTGCAACCGGTAGAATACTATGTGAAACTTCCAACGGATGTAGAAGAGCGTGACTTTATCGTACTAGATCCGATGCTAGCAACAGGTGGTTCTGCAGCTGAAGCAATTAACTCTCTGAAAAAGCGCGGCGCAAAACAAATTAAATTAATGTGTATCGTTGCAGCTCCAGAAGGAGTAAAAGTAGTACAAGAAGAACATCCTGATGTTGATATTTATGTAGCAGCATTAGATGAGAAATTAAATGACCACGGATATGTAGTACCAGGTCTTGGTGATGCTGGTGACCGTTTATTCGGAACGAAGTAAGACAACTGACGAGCAGGGGGGATTCCTCAGCTCGTCTTTTTTGATGTAAGCAAGTAGGGGAGGGGAGAGGATAAATATACATAGTATATACAACATAAGTTGCATACACATCACATATAATATAGAAGTCTTACGTCTAAAGAGCACTATATTATGGAAGGAAAGCATTATATCGTAAAAATATAATAGTGACAAACTTGTGAACATTTCCTTCTATTATAAAGAGAAAACTGTTAGAAATTGCATATCTCTAACCAGTATTTAGAAGGGGAACGTTTTCATTTTTGGGAGGAAATGACTAATACTCAAATTTTTTGATTTTTTACGATTTCTCGTTGACACTGTTAATACCCTATTGTATGCTAACAACGGGGATAGATGGTAGGGCTTTCAGTGACAAAAATACATCTATTCCGTGACGAAAATGTAAACTTTTTATTTTGTATAGGATTTATGCAAAAAAATGAGTTATTATTAACACATCGTGAATGAGGGTTACATATTGGAGGGATGAATCCTTGCAAAAAAACGATCGCAGCCATATAAAAGCTTATGCTTTAATGTCAGGTATTCTTGCTCAGTTAGTCGGTTCTATTCTTGTTGGGATCTTTGGTGGGCAGTGGATTGATAATAAGGTTGGAACGTTTCCATTGTTTCTTATTATAGGGTTATTACTCGGATTAGGAACAGGGGTATACGCAATGATTCGACTCATTCGACATTACTATTCGGGAGAGCAATGATGATAGACGTACATGGACTTGTCCAAAGACAAAAGAAATATATGTACTACTTGCTTGCGCTTCTAGTGCTAGGATGGGGATTCACCTCTTACAAGGATGTATTTCTTGGACTGATTATCGGAACGATTTTCAGTTTTCTTAGTTTGCGCATCATTGCACGTAGGACAGACAAGCTGTTGGATCGCGTGACAAATGGAGAAAACGTGAAGTTTAAGGCGACAGCGGTAAGTACATATTCAAGATTCGCCACGATTGGGTTATTAATTTTATTTGCAGCCAAATATCAAGAGTTAATTGCGATGTGGGGCTTAGGTGTAGGATTGCTGACAGGATACCTTGTCATGATCATAGATTTTCTTTATTTAGAGTATAAGAGCAGGGAAGAGAGGTGAATTACTAGTGGAACACGGTAAATTAGTTGAATTTCTAGGTTTAACGTTCGATTTGTCATCAGTTATGATGGTTACTGTAGCAGCAGTTATTGTTTTCTTAATCGCTGTTATCGGAACTCGCAGCTTAGCTCTTCGCCCAACAGGAATGCAAAACTTCATGGAATGGGTGTTTGACTTCGTGAAAGGGATTATCAATAGTACGATGGACTGGAAAACAGGTGGACGTTTCTTAACGCTTGGCGTTACGCTTATCATGTTTATCATCGTATCGAACTTCCTTGGTTTACCATTCATGTATTCAGCAACTGAAGCTGGCGAACATATTGCATGGTGGAGATCACCAACGTCTGATCCAGCAGTTACATTAACATTAGCCGTGATGGTAGTTACCCTCACCCATTATTATGGAATTAAGATGAAGGGTACGAAAGAATACGTAAAAGGTTATTTCCAACCTATGAAATTCTTATTCCCATTAAAGGTTATTGAGGAGTTTGCTAACACATTAACGTTAGGTCTTCGTTTATTTGGTAACATTTATGCAGGTGAGATCTTATTAGGATTACTTGCTAAGCTGGGCGGAGCATCATTCCTTGGAGCATTAGGTGCACTTGTGCCGATGTTAGCATGGATGGGATTCAGTGTATTCGTTGGATCAATCCAAGCATTTATTTTCGTTATGTTAACGATGGTTTATATGGCTCATAAAGTAAGTCATGACCATTAATATAATTTAAGTAAGAAAAAATTTATTTTTTTATAATACAAAGGAGGACAAATTAAATGAGTTTAGGTGTAATCGCAGCTGCAATTGCAATTGGTTTATCAGCATTAGGTGCAGGTATTGGTAACGGTCTTATCGTATCACGTACAATCGAAGGTGTTGCTCGTCAACCAGAATTAAAAGGCGCACTTCAAACAATTATGTTCATCGGGGTTGCTTTAGTTGAGGCACTTCCAATCATCGGTGTAGTTATTGCATTCATCGTAATGAACAAATAAGGGAGACTCCCCTTACATAGATGGCGAAGAGTGTTTTTCCGAACTTTCTTCGCCATTGCTTTATGAACGAAACGTATGTCTTTTTTTTTCATATGATCAATTTAGATATTTTGAAGGGAGTGAATCCTTGTGCCAACTTTATTATTAGGGGCTGCCATTCCATTTGGAACGATTGCTTATACATTGTTCATTTTCTTACTTCTATTAGTAATGCTACGCAAATTCGCGTGGGGTCCTTTAATGGGGATTATGAAAGAACGTGAAGAGCATGTTACTAATGAAATCGACGCTGCAGAAAGAAGTAACGCTGAAGCGAAGAAGTTAGTAGAAGAACAACGTGAAATGTTAAAACAATCACGTGTTGAAGCACAAGAGTTAATCGAAAGAGCGAAAAAACAAGCTGTAGATCAAAAAGATGCTATTGTTGCTGCTGCGAAAGAAGAAGCAGAATCAATTAAAGCATCTGCTGTACAAGAAATTCAACGCGAAAAAGAGCAAGCGATTGCTGCTTTACAAGAACAAGTTGCTTCTTTATCTGTTCAAATTGCTTCTAAAGTAATTGAAAAAGAATTAAAAGAAGAAGATCAAGTGAAGTTAATTCGCGATTATATTAAAGAAGTAGGAGAAGCGCGATGAGCAATGGGATTGTAGCAAAACGTTATGCTGTCGCTCTTTTTAAAATTGCTAAAGAAAAACACGTATTAGAAATGTTTGAAGAGGAATTACGCCTTGTACAAAACGTTTATGTAAAGAACGGAGAACTACATAGCTTTTTAACGCAACCGAACATTTCAAAGGAACAAAAGAAAACGTTTCTTGCAAACGTATTCGGGTCTGTTTCTGAATCTATTTTAAATACGTTATATATTTTAATTGATAACAAGCGCATTGATATCTTACCTGAAATTGCAGATGAATATGTTGTTCTTGCTAATGAAGAACGTAACGTAGCGGACGCAACTGTATATTCTACTCGTCTTCTATCGGAAGAAGAGAAGCTTAACATTGCAGAAGCATTTGCAAAGAGAACAGGAAAAGATGCAATTCGCGTAAAAAATGTTGTAGATGAAGATTTACTAGGCGGCATTAAAGTACGTATTGGAAATCGCATTTATGACGGAAGTTTACAAGGAAAATTAGCACGTATTCAGCGTGAATTAATGAAGAATAGATAGGGGTGAAGCACATGAGCATCAGAGCTGAAGAAATTAGCGCACTGATAAAGCAACAAATCGAGAACTATCAGTCTGAAATCGAAGTTAGTGATGTTGGTACAGTTATCCAAGTTGGTGACGGTATCGCGCGTGCTCATGGTCTTGATAACGTTATGGCTGGTGAACTTGTAGAGTTCTCTAACGGCGTTATGGGACTAGCACAAAATTTAGAGGAAAACAACGTAGGTATTATCATTTTAGGACCTTACACAGAAATCCGTGAAGGTGACGAAGTTCGTCGTACTGGTCGCATCATGCAAGTACCAGTAGGAAAAGAACTAATTGGTCGTGTTGTAAACCCATTAGGTCAACCAGTTGATGGTTTAGGCCCAATCAATACAACAAACACTCGTCCAATCGAAAGTCCAGCACCAGGTGTAATGGATCGTAAATCTGTTCATGAGCCACTTCAAACAGGTATTAAAGCGATTGACGCTCTTGTACCAATTGGCCGTGGTCAACGTGAGTTAATCATCGGTGACCGTCAAACAGGTAAAACAGCAGTTGCGCTTGATACAATCATTAACCAAAAAGATGAAGATATGATTTGTATTTACGTAGCTATCGGACAAAAAGAATCAACTGTACGTAACGTAGTAGAAACACTACGTAAGCATGGTGCATTAGAGTACACAATCGTTGTAACTGCATCTGCTTCTCAACCAGCTCCATTATTATACCTAGCTCCTTACGCTGGTGTAACAATGGGTGAAGAGTTCATGTACAATGGTAAACACGTATTAGTAGTATATGATGACTTATCAAAACAAGCAGCAGCTTACCGTGAGCTGTCATTACTATTACGTCGTCCTCCAGGTCGTGAAGCTTACCCAGGGGATGTATTCTACTTACATTCTCGCTTATTAGAGCGTGCAGCAAAATTAAGTGATGCAAAAGGCGGCGGTTCTTTAACTGCACTACCTTTCATCGAAACACAAGCAGGGGACGTATCAGCTTACATCCCAACAAACGTAATCTCAATTACGGATGGACAAATCTTCTTACAATCTGACCTATTCTTCTCTGGCGTACGTCCAGCGATCGATGCGGGTACTTCTGTATCTCGTGTAGGTGGATCTGCTCAGATTAAAGCAATGAGTAAAGTATCAGGTACACTTCGTCTTGACCTTGCATCTTACCGTGAGTTAGAAGCGTTCGCTCAGTTCGGTTCTGACCTAGATAAAGCAACTCAAGCGAAACTAAACCGTGGTGCTCGTACTGTTGAGGTATTAAAACAAGGATTACACAAACCGTTACGTGTAGAGAAACAAGTTATCATTCTTTACGCTTTAACACGTGGATTCCTAGATGATATCCCAGTAGTAGATATCACTCGTTTCGAAGAAGAATTCCATGCTTGGTTAGATTCTAATGCGACTGACTTATTAGAAGAAATCCGCACAACTAAGAAACTTGCGGATGACGACAAATTTGCAGCAGCAATTAACGGATTTAAAAAAGTATTCGTAGCTTCTGAGTAATAAAAAGTGAAGCCGACTGTTTAGCCCCATCGGCTAAGGTTCTTTCCCACAGAAGGTGATTTTTACCTTCTCGTGGGGAAGGTTCTTAGACGAAAGGGGCTAGGAGGCGGAACTAGATTAATAAAAGCGGAAGCGGCTCGTCCTGAATGTGAGGGGGATGGAGCTTCTGACGAAGAGGCGGTTTTTGCCTCGTAGGAAGAAGTGAAGCCACCGAGCATTCAAGCCGCTGGAGCTAGATAATATATAAAGGCATCTCAATTTCTGAGATTGCTGACGGTTATGTAAAGGAAAAGAGTAGGTGCACCTATTCTTTTCCTTCAATCATGAGCAAGAATATCTTGCAACGTAGATTAGGAAGAGGATTCTTACTAATCGTGCCAACTTCCGGAAAAAAGGTGGTGAAAACCTGTGGCATCTTTACGCGATATAAAAGCGAAGATTAACTCGACAAAGAAAACGAGTCAAATTACGAAAGCGATGGAGATGGTATCTGCATCTAAGTTAAACCGTGCAGAGCAAAATGCTAAATCTTTCGTTCCGTATATGGAAAAGATTCAAGAAGTAGTAGCGAGCATTGCGCAAGGAAGTAAAGGAATTAATCATCCAATGCTAAATGCGCGTCCTGTAAAGCGTACAGGATACATCGTTATTACATCTGATCGCGGACTAGCAGGTGGTTATAACAGTAACGTATTACGTACAGTAAGTAACGTAATTCGTGAACGTCATAATATGGATTCAAACCAATATTCAATTATTGTGCTTGGACGACTAGGACGTGATTATTTAAAACGTCGCGGCTTTAACATCATTGATGAAGTAGTTGGATTATCTGACCACCCATCATTTACTGATATTAAAGACCTTGCTTCTCGAGCAATTGCGATGTTCGCAGATGGTGCTTATGATGAGCTGTATATTTACTACAACCATTACGTAAGTAAAATTTCACAAGAAGTAACGGAAAATAAAATTTTACCGCTTACTGATGTGGCGTCTGATAAACCGACGACAGCTTATGAATTCGAACCTTCTGAAGAAGAAATTTTAAAAGTACTATTGCCACAATACGCAGAAAGCTTAGTGTACGGTGCATTACTAGACGGTAAAGCAAGTGAGCACGCAGCGCGTATGACAGCAATGAAGAGTGCTACAGACAACGCAATGGAAGTTATCGATTCACTTACACTTTCATTCAACCGTGCGCGTCAGGCAGCGATTACGCAAGAAATTACGGAAATCGTTGGTGGAGCAGCAGCGTTAGAATAGTAATAAAAAGCGTAGGCGGCTCTGTCAAAAGAGTCGCGTAAGCTATAAACTAATAAAAAATGAAAAGCTAACTGTTCGTAGAAAGTTGGCTAATTAAAAGAAAGCTAGGAGGGAACCCGATGAATAAAGGGCGCGTTACGCAAATCATGGGTCCGGTTGTAGACGTTAAGTTTGATGGCGGAAAGCTACCAGAAATCTACAACGCCCTTACGGTAAAACAGAGCAACGAAAACGGTGAACTTAACTTAACATTTGAAGTTGCACTTCATTTAGGTGATGATACAGTTCGTACAGTTGCGATGTCTTCCACAGATGGACTTGTTCGTGGCACAGAAGTAGAAGATACTGGTAAAGCAATCTCTGTACCAGTTGGTGATGCAACACTTGGTCGCGTATTTAACGTATTAGGTGATGCTATTGACTTAGATGGTGAGGTTCCTGCGGATGTACGTCGTGATCCAATTCACCGTCAAGCACCTGCATTCGAAGAATTATCTACTAAAGTAGAAATTCTTGAAACTGGTATTAAAGTAGTAGACTTACTTGCTCCTTACATTAAGGGTGGTAAGATCGGCCTATTCGGTGGTGCCGGTGTAGGTAAAACAGTATTAATTCAGGAGTTAATCAACAACATCGCACAAGAGCACGGTGGTATCTCTGTATTCGCTGGTGTAGGTGAGCGTACTCGTGAGGGTAATGACTTATACCACGAAATGAGCGATTCTGGCGTAATTAAGAAAACTGCGATGGTATTCGGACAAATGAACGAGCCACCTGGAGCACGTCAACGTGTTGCATTAACAGGCTTAACAATGGCTGAATATTTCCGTGATGAGCAAGGACAAGACGTACTTCTGTTCATCGATAATATCTTCCGTTTCACGCAAGCAGGTTCTGAAGTATCTGCCCTTCTTGGCCGTATGCCATCTGCGGTAGGTTACCAACCAACACTTGCAACAGAAATGGGTCAATTACAAGAGCGTATTACATCTACAAATAAAGGGTCTATCACGTCTATCCAAGCGGTATATGTACCAGCCGATGACTATACTGACCCAGCACCAGCTACAACGTTCGCTCACTTAGATGCAACAACAAACTTAGAGCGTCGTTTAACACAAATGGGTATTTACCCAGCCGTAGATCCATTAGCATCTACATCTCGTGCACTTTCTCCAGAAATCGTAGGAGAAGAGCATTATGAAGTGGCTCGTCAAGTACAGCAAACTTTACAACGTTACAAAGAGCTTCAAGATATCATTGCTATCTTAGGTATGGATGAGTTATCTGAAGAAGATAAGTTAGTTGTACATCGTGCTCGTCGTATTCAATTCTTCTTATCTCAAAACTTCCACGTAGCGGAGCAGTTTACAGGTCAAAAAGGTTCTTACGTACCTGTAAAAGACACAGTTCGTGGTTTCAAAGAAATTCTAGAAGGAAAATATGATGACCTTCCAGAAGATGCATTCCGCTTAGTTGGTGGCATTGAAGAAGTTATTGAAAACGCGAAGAAAATGATGGCGTAAGGCCTTAGGAGGGACGAAGTATGAAGACATTTCCAGTCAGTATTGTAACTCCTGATGGACCGGTTTACGAAAAAGAAGTAGAAATGGTAAGTGTAAAAGCAGAGAGTGGGGAAATGGGGATTTTACCAGGTCACATTCCAACTGTTGCACCATTAAAAATTAGTGCAGTTCGTCTGAAAAATGGTGGACACACTGATTATGTAGCGGTAAGTGGTGGCTTTATCGAAGTTCGTCCAGATAAAGTAACTGTATTATCATCATCTGCTGAAGAAGCAAACCATATCGATATCCATCGTGCAAATGAAGCGAAGCGTCGTGCTGAGCAACGTCTGCAAGATAAACAAGCACATGTTGACTTTAAACGTGCAGAAATGGCATTACAACGCGCTGTGAACCGTTTAAACGTTTCCGATATGAAATAAAAAAATCCGTAAAGGCAAAGCCTTTACGGATTTTTTTTATGTAGTTAATGGATAATTTTACAAAAATGGTATAATTATATTGGTGCTCGTATAAGTAGAGAATGTACAACAATTTATAAAGGGGATGAATAAATGATCGGTGAAATGAAGCGAGAAGCATTGCACTCTTTAAAAGGAAAATGGGGACTAGGTGTTGGATCAACGATTTTATATCATATTGTAAGTTACGTCGTTTCAATGGCTGTAATGCTTATAGTATTAATTCCAGGAGTTATAATATTTATTTTAGCATCTATTTTAACTGGTTCAATTGAAGAAGAAACAATGGCAATTGGAGCTGCTATTACGTTTGGGGTTTTTTACTGCCTTATGATAATTTTAAGTTATGCGGCTTATGGCATTACCACATATGGTCATACGAATTTGTTTCTACAAATAAGCAAACGAGAAGATGCTAGAGTGGATTATTTATTTGAAGGATTTCGTGGCTTTAAAAGAATGATGAAAACAATGTGGGCTATGCTTGCAATTTTGTTATATACAGGTACATGGGTTCCGATGTTAGGAACGATTGTATTTGGGCTATTAGGTTTTCTTGATGAGAATGCAAATCCATCATTTATAATTGTTTTCTTTATTTTATTAGCTATTTCGTTTATTGTAATGGCTATTTTGTATTTTTCATATTCGATGACATATTATGTGATGGTTGAAAAACCGGAATACAGTGTTTCGCAAGCAATGAAAGAAAGTAAGAATCTGATGAAGGGGCATAAATTAGATCTATTTCTTTTATGGCTAAGCTTTATAGGGTGGGCTATTTTAGCGATTTTTACACTTGGAATAGGTTTTCTATGGCTTAGTCCGTACGTGAGTACAACGACAGCGCATTTTTACCGCTATATTTCAAAGGGTGAATTGCAGTAGGAGTATGCTATACTAATAGAATTATTGTGTATAGGAGGCGAGGCTAAACATGATTAGTGATTTAAAAGGAGAAGCGCTGGATTCATTAGAAGGGAAATGGGGCTTAGCTGTCGGGGCAACATTACTGATTTCGATTCTTATTTCAGCTTTTAGTTTAAGTATTGATTTCATTTTTGCTCAGGTTTGGGATTGGAAAGAAGTAAAAAGCTCACTTTCAGTAGACGTCATTACAATATTGATAGTAGGTCCATTAACGCTAGGTGGTTATTGTTTAGCGCTGCATATTATTCGTGAAAAAGAGGCGCGTATTGGGCATATATTCAGATGGTTTACAGAGGGAAGTAAGTTTATAAAGTCATTTTTATTATATATAGTA
Organism: Bacillus sp. FDAARGOS_527; assembly: GCF_003812125.1. Classification (NCBI taxonomy): domain Bacteria; kingdom Bacillati; phylum Bacillota; class Bacilli; order Caryophanales; family Bacillaceae; genus Bacillus; species Bacillus sp. FDAARGOS_527. The sequence goes on along the minus strand of NZ_CP033795.1, from coordinate 4,345,139 downwards.
GTAAATATTTATCTGTTTTTATGGTTTTTACTATTTATTATTCCAGGCATTATTAAATCATTTTCTTATGCGATGACGTACTTTATCATAAATGATCACCCTGAGTATTCTATAAATCAAGCGATTACAGAAAGCCGTCGTATGATGGATGGACATAAGATGGAGTATTTCATTTTATGTTTGAGTTTTATTGGTTGGTTTATATTAAGTTGTATTACACTCGGGATTGGATTCTTATGGCTAATTCCATATTTTTATACGACGTCAGCAGCTTTTTATGAAGAGATTGCAGAGGAATATTACGAGAAAAAAATTCCGACATTATAAAGTGAGTCGGACACTCTGCGTCGATGAATAGCTTTGTAGTCCGCAAATAGCATGATAAAAACACCTAGTATGAGTTATTGGTTCATACTAGGTGTTTTTTGTAGAAATTTTATAAATTGATGACTAGTAAGTGGTTTACTGAAATAGTAACCTTGCATATATTTACAGTTGTTCTTTTGTAGAAACTTAAGTTGTTTTTCTGTTTCAATTCCTTCAGCAACGACAGATAGGTTTAACGTATTTGCAAGAGAAAGGATAGTGGAAACGATGGCCCTTTCTTCAGGGCGATGATCGGCGAGTTGTGTAAATTCTCTCGGTACTTTTAATGTATCAATAGGGAAAATGGATAAATAAGCAAGAGAAGAATAGCCGGTTCCGAAGTCATCGATGGACGTTTGAATACCATATTCCTTTAATTGTTTTAGCTTTGATAACGTTTCCTTTTCATCGATCATTGCAATTCGTTCTGTTAATTCAAGTGTTACATCTTTTGGATCGACTTTAACGTCTGTTATTATTTGTAAAATGTTCTCGATTAAATTATTTTGCTGGAACTCTTTAGCTGATAAGTTAACACTTATTTTTAAATCTTTGTAGCCAAAAGTATGCCATATTTTTAGCTGACGACAAGATTCATTTAATACCCAATGACCAAGTGGAATGACTTGAGGAGTCTCCTCTACAATTGGAATGAACTCACATGGCGGAATGTCACCAAGGAGTGGGTGTTTCCAGCGTAGTAATGCTTCAGCACCAATAATCTTTTTCGTAGTAATATCAATTTGTGGTTGATAGACAAGATAAAATTCTTCGTTTACTAAAGCGAGTGGTAAATCTTTTTCAATTCGAGCTTTTCTTTCCATTTTTTTATACAATTCTTTCGTGTACAGAGAGCTACCATTTTTCCCTTTATTTTTTGCTTCGTACATGGCCATATCAGCATGCTGTAAAATCGATAATGGATCTTCACCTGCTTCAGGGTATATGGCTATCCCGATGCTCGGTGAGATTTGTAAATGTTGATTTTCAATTTCGAATGGTTCGTTCATGGCTGCTACAATTGTATCAGCTATTTTTTTTACATCTGGCCTCTTTTTATAATTTTCGATTAGGATTGTGAACTCATCTCCAGCTAATCGGGCAAGCTTCATATTTGGTGTCGCTATACTTTCGAGTCTTTTTGCTACTGCAATTAATAGAAGGTCTCCTACCCTATGACCGAGGGTATCGTTAATAACTTTAAAGCGATCTAGGTCAAGAAACATAACAGCAAAAGGCATTTTTGATATTTTGGATCGCGCAATTGCTTGTTCTACATATTGATGAAATGCACGTCGATTTGCAAGCTCTGTTAGTGTATCATGATAGGCTAGAAAGTTAATTTGTTCTTGTTGTTGTTTGCTTTCCGTAATATCTTTAATCATTAAATACACTCCAGAAATATGATCCTTTAAAAAGATAGGAACAGCTGTCACATGCAAGTAGTAAATATCTCTATTTTTATGATATGCCCGTATTTCTAAAGAAATAGATTTCCCCTTTTTTACGCGATGAAAGGCATTAATGATTTCTTCCAAATCTTCTTCATACGTAAGTGAATAGTAAGGCTGATTTAATAATTCATTCGTTTGATAACCGAGTAAAGTCGTACCAGCGTTATTCACTTTAAGAAAATTACCGTATAAATCTAATGTGAAGATTGGATCTGGATGATGCTCGTATAAAGATTTAAACATTTGTTGGTTATGATATAGTTCATTTTTTTGTTCTACTAAATCTTCTGTACGCAGTTCAATTTGTTTTTCAAGTTCTGAGTTGAATTGCATTTGGGCTAATAATAATATTTTATTTTGCTTTCGAACTAAACTATGGCGAATGAGAACGAAGGAGAAAGTTATCATAAGCCCGATTACTACAATAGGCGCAAAAACGTATTCGACTAATATGAAAACAATAAGCATTACGACAGAAATATAAGGTAACGATAATCGGATTGATTCCCCAAGTTTAGGTGTTAATAGCACTTGTTCTTGTCTTTCAGGTTCTTTTGTATGAAGAATACAGGCAATTGCTACTAGCACTAAAGTTACTTGATAGAGAGGAGTAATTGTAAACATAGAATATTCGGGTGTGAAGTATTTGATATAAGCATAAATCGCATCTGTAGTCGCATACAAAATTAAAGCACTACCAAGGAGCGCACCAACTTTTTTCGGTAATAAGGAAAGTGGTTTGAATAAAAGGTTAATTCCTATGAGAAAAAAGAGTAAATCGGTCATTGGATAGGTAAGTTGAACAAATATGTCGATATAGGATGTTGAAGAAACGTGAATGGTTCGTTCAATAAGTAAGTAGTAACTTAAAGTGAACTGTGCTGTAACAATAATACAAATATCACATATCATAAAAAGCTTTTCTAATAAATCTCGGTTATAAATGATTTCATATAGAAAGGCAAATGCAAAGCTAATTAAAAAAAGTAGATAAAAAAAATCAGACGGATCAACGAATGTATAGTAGTCCTTTAAAATTAAACGTTGATAGGCAACGACGATATCACCAATGAAATAAGAGAGGGTTCCAACACATAAAATGGTCCAAAATAAACGAGGTAACCCTTCTTTCAAGTTTGAAAAATAAAGTATATAACTACAAGCGATAATATCAATGAATAATGTACTCATACCAATTAATATTTGAAAAGGAAATGAGTATTCATATAGAAAAGGCATTGTTACGTAATGAATCATTATAGATAACAATATAATGCTTATAAGAATGCTTACATGTGTTTGTTTTTTCATTTATCTCACCCACGGTATATACATATAAATTCCTCTTTTTATTTTTTATAGTTTCTATACTTATTTTGCACAGGTATAGCCAGTTATAAAAATAGATTTTAATAATTCTCGTTTCTGTCCCCAACATATCGACATAGGAATTTGAAGTTTGCTATAATGATTAAAATAGTTGCATTATTTAGAAAAATTTAAAAATAATAATTACTGCAACTAGGACATATTGTTTACTAAGTGAACTTGTTCTTAATTTAGGGGGGAGGGTTTCACAATGGCAAGTGTATATGAAAATAGTTATATGATCGTTTTGATTTTCTTGCTATTAGGCATATTGCTTCCGGTAGTGGCTCTTACATTAGGAAGGATGCTGCGCCCAAATAAACCAAGTGCAGCGAAAGCGACGACGTATGAGAGTGGGATTGAGCCTTTTCATGATGCAAATATTCGGTTTCATGCTCGTTACTATATTTTTGCTTTATTGTTTGTCATCTTTGATGTAGAAACTTTATTTTTATATCCATGGGCTGTTGCATATGACAAGCTCGGTTTATTTGCATTGATTGAAATGCTCATCTTTGTTGTAATGTTGCTAGTTGGGTTAGCGTATGCTTGGAAAAAGAAGGTGTTACAATGGTTATAAATTTTGAGGAATTACATCCAAATGAGCGAGCGGAATTAGAACGAAATATCTTTTTTTCTACATTGGAACAGTTGAAAGGATGGGCGCGAAGTAATTCTTTATGGCCAATGACATTCGGACTGGCATGTTGCGCAATTGAAATGATGGGAGTAGGTTCATCACATTATGATTTAGATCGATTTGGGTCATTTTTTCGGACTTCACCAAGGCAATCGGACGTTATGATTGTATCGGGAACGGTAACGAAGAAGATGGCTCCTATTGTTCGGCGCTTATATGATCAAATGCCTGAACCAAAATGGGTTATTGCAATGGGATCTTGTGCGACAGCAGGTGGTCCATATGTAAATTCGTACGCTGTTGTAAAAGGTGTAGATCAAATTGTACCAGTTGACGTGTATATCCCTGGTTGCCCACCCAATCCCGCTGCTTTAATTTATGGAATTAATAAATTAAAAGAAAAAATTCGTTACGAGGCAAAGACGGGGAAGCAGGTGACGAATAAATGAGTGATCCAAACAAAGATTTAGAGGATTTGAAAAGAGAAGCGGCTAGGCGTGCGAAAGAAGAGGCGAGAAAGCGTCTCGTTGCGAAACATGGTGGGGAAATAAGTAAACTTGAGGAAGAAAATCGCGAAAAAGAGAAAGCGCTACCAAAAAATGACGATATGACTATAGAAGAAGCAAAACGACGTGCAGCCGCGGCGGCAAAAGCAAAAGCGGCGGCGTTAGCGAAACAGAAAAGAGAAGGAATAGAAGAAGTAACGGAAGAGGAAAAGGCCAAAGCGAAGACGAAGGCGGCAGCAGCCGCAAAAGCGAAAGCGGCGGCGTTAGCAAAACAAAAAAGAGAAGGAACAGAAGAAGTAACGGAAGAGGAAAAGGCCAAAGCGAAGACGAAGGCAGCAGCGGCTGCAAAAGCGAAAGCGGCGGCGTTAGCGAAACAAAAAAGAGAAGGAACAGAAGAAGGAACAGAAGAAGAAAAGGCCAAAGCAAAGGCGAAGGCAGCAGCAGCCGCAAAAGCGAAAGCAGCGGCGTTAGCGAAGCAAAAAAGAGAAGGAACAGAAGAAGTGACGGAAGAAGAAAAGGCCAAGGCGAAAGCGAAGGCAGTCGCCGCCGCGAAAGCAAAAGCAGCGGCGCTAGCAAAGCAGAAAGCTTCGCAAGGTGATGGGGATTCGGGAGATGAAAAGGCGAAGGCAATTGCAGCAGCGAAGGCGAAAGCGGCAGCGGCTGCAAGGGCGAAGACGAAGGGTGCTGAAGGTAAGAAGGAAGAGGAAGCGAAGCAGGAAGAGCCATCTGTGAATCAACCGTATTTAAATCAGTATGTTGAAGTTATTAAGGGAAAAGTAGGAGAGGGTGCTTTAGTAGATTGCTACATTAATAAACTTTCCAAAGATGTGCCAACTCTTGTAGTGGAGCCCTCGGAATATTATGAAGTAATGGAGTTACTGCGATCCCATGAGGAACTTGCATTTGATTATATGTCAGAGTTACATGCGACGGATTTTGTGACACATATGGAAGTGTATGTTCATTTATTTTCATATGGAAAGAAACAGTCAGTAGCGGTAAAGGTGAAGCTGGATAGGGAAGCGCCGCAAGTAGAATCAGTGACAGCGCTTTGGAAAGGGGCGGACTGGCCAGAGCGGGAAGCGTATGATTTGCTCGGTATTGTATTTAAGGGACATCCGAATTTATCGCGTATTTTAATGCCCGATGATTGGATAGGACATCCGCTTAGGAAAGATTATGAGCCGTATGATGTGGAGGTGTAGCTAATGATCCGTACGGAAGAAATGCTTTTGAATGTAGGTCCTCAGCATCCAAGTACGCACGGTGTGTTCAGGCTTGTTATTAAGATTGACGGGGAAATTATTAAAGAAGCTACACCGGTTATTGGATATTTGCATCGCGGGACCGAAAAGATTGCGGAGAGCTTACAGTATACGCAAATTATCCCTTATACAGATCGGATGGACTATTTATCAGCCATGACGAATAATTACGTCATTTGCCATGCTGTAGAGACGATGATGGGGCTTGAAATCCCGGAGCGAGCCGAATACTTGCGAGTACTTGCAATGGAACTTGGAAGGATTGCAAGTCATCTCGTTTGGTGGGGGACAAATCTTCTAGATATAGGAGCGGTCAGCCCGTTTTTATACGCGTTCCGTGAGCGGGAGATGATTATTAATTTATTAAACGAATTATGCGGTGCCCGGCTTACTTTTAACTATATGAGAGTCGGCGGTGTAAAGTGGGATGCGCCGGACGGTTGGATTGAAAAAGTGGAAGAATTTGTTCCGTATATGAGAGAGCAATTGGCGGGTTACCATGATCTCGTTAGTGGCAATGAGATTTTCTTAAATCGTGTAAAAGGCGTTGGTATATATAGCGAAGAAGATGCAATTTCGTATTCTTTAAGCGGAGCGAATTTGCGGTGCACCGGAGTAAACTGGGATCTTCGCAAGGATGAACCGTACTCCATTTACGACCGTTTTGATTTCGATATTCCTGTTGGGAGCGTGGGAGATGCTTGGGATCGCTACGTTTGCCGCATGCAGGAAATTGAGGAGTCCTTAAAAATTGTCGAGCAAGCTGTCCAGCAGTTCCCGAAAGAAGGAGCAGTACTTGCGAAAGTACCGAAGATTATTAAGGCTCCTAAAGGGGAAGCATTCGTCCGTATAGAGTCGCCGCGAGGAGAGATTGGTTGCTATATTGCTAGTGACGGAAAGAAAGAGCCATACCGTTTGAAGTTTCGCAGGCCGTCTTTTTACAATTTGCAAATTTTACCGAAGTTATTGAAAGGTGAAAACATCGCCAATTTAATTACGATTTTAGGTGGAGTGGATATTGTACTTGGGGAGGTTGATGGCTAATGATTGAAACGCTCTTACAATCACCTTCTAGCTGGACGAATTTCTTCATTTTTTTCGGATTAGCGGTGCTCCTATTATTTGCAGTCCTTGGCTTCGTTACATATGGTATTTTGGCAGAAAGGAAAGTGATGGGTTTTATGCAAGGGCGGATTGGGCCAAACCAAGTTGGAGGCCGGTTTGGTCTGCTGCAAACGGTAGCCGATGTTTTAAAACTATTACTGAAAGAGGATAGTATTCCGAAGGCGGCAGATAAACCGTTATTTATATTAGCGCCTGTCATTGCATTCGCTCCAGCATTTATGGTGCTTGCAGTCATCCCGTTTACTGATAAATTTCAGTTCGCAGATATTGGCGTAGGTTTACTGTATTACATTGCTGTTTCTGGCATTACGACGATTGGTGTCGTAACCGGAGGATGGGCATCGAATAATAAATATTCCCTTTTAGGGGGGATGCGCGCAGCGGCGCAAATGATTTCTTATGAAATTCCGCTCGTAATGAGTGTAATTGGGATCGTTTTGTTAGCTGGTAGCTTAAATTTAAATGAAATCGTAGCAGCGCAGGAGAATGTTTGGTACATTTTCGTGCAACCAATCGGTTTCGTCGTATTTTTAATCGCAGCGGTAGCAGAGTTAAATAGGACGCCGTTTGATTTACCAGAAGCTGAGTCGGAGCTTGTTTCTGGATATCATACGGAATACTCAGGGTTTCGCTGGGCGTTTTTCATGCTTTCAGAGTACGTATATTTCTTCGGGATGGCATCTTTAATTACTGTGCTCTTTTTAGGCGGATGGAATCCAGTTATGTTCCTTGGCTTCATCCCAGGTGCCGTATGGTTTGCTTTAAAGTTTAGCAGTGTAGTTTTTCTGTTAATTTGGTTCCGCGTTACGTTTCCGCGTATAAGAGGTGATCAGTTAATGGAGTTTGGCTGGAAAGTATTATTGCCAATTGCACTTGCAAATATTTTCTTAACGGCATTGATTAAGGAGTTATTCTTCTAATCTATGAAGGGGGTGCCAGTAAGAGATGAAAGGGCTATTTAAAGGATTAAAATATACACTAAGCAATTTGAGTAAGAAGAAGGTGACTTATGATTATCCGAATCAACCGTTGCCATTGCCAGATCGTTTTCGAGGGATTCAAAAGTTTTATCCAGAAAAGTGTATCGTTTGTAACCAGTGCTCCAACATTTGTCCGACAGACTGTATTCAGTTAACGGGGAAAAAACATCCGGATCCTACGAAAAAAGGAAAAATTATCGACACGTACGATATTAATTTTGAAATTTGTATTCTTTGTGATTTATGTACAGAAGTTTGTCCGACAGAGGCGATTGTTATGACAAATAACTTTGAACTCGCGGAATATTCACGAGATGACTTATTTAAAAATTTGCAGTGGCTCGATGAAAACGATGAAAACGTCAGGAAGGAGAATAAAGCATGAATGGCGAGTTTATAGCATTCTTTATACTATCCTTGTCTGCAATTATCGGCGGCGTTCTTATGTTGAATTTAACGAAAGTCATGCATATGATGCTAGCTCTCGTTCTGACATTTCTCAGCATTGCAGGTTTGTACTTTCTTTTATCAGCTGAATTTATCGGGGTTGCACAAATTTTACTTTACTCGGGTGCGATCACCATTATTATGATTTTTGGCATTATGTTAACGAAACATAATGCAGAAAATGAATCTCGTCTTACTCTTCGAAAATGGATTATCTTCTTTGCGGTTGTAGCATTTGGGGCAGTTATGTATTTCGCTGTTAACAATATTGATTTTGCAAATGAAAGCACACAAGGAAGTTTACCTCTCCATGAAAAAAACACACTTCAAATCGGTACACTTCTCTATTCAAAATATATTATTCCATTTGAGCTAACCTCAGTTATTTTACTTGTAGCACTTGTTGGCGCAATTATTCTTGCGAAGAAGGATGAGAAAGAGGAGGATTCCAATGAGTAGCGTTCCTGCTTCTGCATATTTAACGCTTGCGATTATTTTATTTTGCATCGGTTTATTTGGAGCTTTAACGAAGCGAAATACAGTGATTGTATTAGTTTGTATTGAATTAATGCTTAACGCAGTCAATTTAAATTTAGTAGCGTTTAGTAAATTAGGTTTGTTCCCAAATGTAACAGGGCAAATTTTCTCTCTGTTTACGATGGCCGTAGCAGCAGCGGAGGCGGCGGTAGGACTCGCCATTTTAATTGCTTTATATCGTAATCGTACGACAGTTCATGTAGATGAAATGGATACGCTCAAAGGATAACATTGTGACCGAAAAGGGGGAAGGAAACAATGATCGATTATGCATGGCTCATACCGCTTTTCCCGCTTGTTTCGTTTTTGTTATTAATTATATTCGGGAAGAAAATTAGAGAAGGAAGCAGTGTACTTAGTATTTTCTTCGTCTTTCTCTCCTTTATATTTGCGGTACTTGTATTAATAGAAAGATTTACGACAGTACCAGTGAAGCATAAGTGGGTATGGCTTAGAGCTGGAGATATTGATATATCATTTGGCTTTGAAGTGACAGCATTAGGGGCTTTAATGTTGTTTATCGTTACACTTGTGAGTTTACTTGTACACGTGTATTCGAAAGGTTATATGAAAGGTGAGGAAAGATTACCAACCTTTTATGCCTATTTAGGACTCTTTACATTTGCGATGCTCGGGCTTGTTATATCACCGAATTTATTACAGCTTTATATATTTTGGGAGTTAGTCGGCCTTGGTTCGTTCTTACTCATCGGTTTTTATTTCTTTAAAGAAGAAGCGAAGGCTGCTGCGAAAAAAGCTTTTATTATGACACGTATTGGCGATGTCGGTTTATTTATTGGGATGATCTTAATTTTCTGGCATGCAGGTAGTTTTGAATATGACGCAATTTTTAGAGCGATTCATACGGGTGATCTGACTCCGACAATGATTACAATAACGGCGATATTAATTTTTATCGGGGCGATGGGGAAATCAGGTCAGTTCCCGCTTCATACGTGGTTACCGGATGCGATGGAAGGGCCGACGCCTGTTTCGGCACTTATTCATGCGGCGACAATGGTCGCAGCTGGCGTATATTTAGTGGCAACGATGTTTCCGCTATTTTCAGCAAGTGCGGTGGCGATGCAGACGGTAGCAATTGTTGGCGCCTTCACTGCAATCTTTGCAGCTTCCATCGGTCTTGTACAAACGGATATAAAGAGAGTACTTGCTTATTCTACAGTTAGCCAGCTCGGGTATATGATGCTTGCACTCGGATCTGCCGGTTATGTAGCTGGTGTGTTCCATTTAACGACACACGCTTTTTTTAAAGCGCTACTATTTTTGGCAGCAGGAAGTGTCATTCATGCAGTGCATACGCAAAACATTAATAAAATGGGCGGTTTACAGAAGAAGATGAAAGTAACAGGTGCCTTATTTTTAATCGGTACTCTTGCAATTAGTGGTGTGCCACTCCTTTCCGGTTTCTTTAGTAAAGATGAAATTTTAGCTGCAGCTTGGATGAACGGCAATTATGTTTTATTCGTCTTAGCGATACTTGCAGCATTCCTAACAGCGTTCTACATGTTACGCCTATACTTTCTTGTCTTTACTGGGGAAGCGAAGACGAAGGAAGATGTGCATGAATCGCCCCGCATCATGACGTATCCGATGATTGTCCTTGGCGTTCTTGCAGTCGTGGCAGGCTATATAAATACACCGTGGTTTGGAACGTTTCTCGGGGATTGGCTTACGAAAGATGTAGCGTTTAAAGTGCGAGAGGCACACGGACCAGTTTGGATTATGATTGTTGCGACGCTCGTTTCTTTGACAGGGATTGCTCTTGCATATGTCATATATGGCAAGAAATCTATTGCTAGAGATTGGGCTGGTGGCGAGGACTCGCCTCTTTATAAACTTTTGAAAGAAAAATATTATGTGGATGAACTATACAATATGACGGTGCTTCCTATTACGAAAGGAATCGCTCATGTGCTTCGCCTATTTGAAGTGTATGTAGTCGAAGGAATTGCCGTTTTAATAGGGAGTTTAGTGAAAGGGATAAGTGCAATTGGCTCTAGACTCCAAAACGGAAATGTACAAGTGTACGGGACTGTAACAGCTGTTTCACTGGCAGTACTCTTCATTATTTTGCTCTATACGGGAGGGGATTTACGATGAATGATTTGTTATTAACGTTCTTCATTTTTTCCCCGCTTTTAGGAATTCTCTTACTTACATTAACACCGAAAAAAGAATCGCGTACAGTGCGAGCGCTCGGTTTATTTGGAACGGTGCTTCCATTCGGAATGGCTATCGTCCTCGCTTGTACATATGCTTCCGGAAAGAGTTTGTCTCTATTTGATGAAAAAGTGAAATGGATTAAATTTGGGGATTTTGCAGCGGTGGATAAAAGGTGGTTTTCCATTTATTACGAACTTGGTATTGATGGTTTATCGCTCGTTATGATGGTACTGACGGCCCTTCTAGCGATGCTTGCAGCAATTGCGGCATTTACGATTAAAAGGAATTTGAAAGCATTTTATATGCTATTACTCATGTTAGAAATAGGGATGCTCGGTGTCTTCGCTGCTCAAAATTTAATGTTGTTCTTTATCTTCTTTGAAATTACATTGCCACCGATGTTTTTATTAATTGGGAAGTGGGGGAAATTGTCGAGTGAAAAGGCTGCTTATAGTTATTTAATATATAACGGTATTGGCTCCGCTATTTTGCTTATCGTTTTCTCGGTTTTATTTGCGAAAACAGGTACAACAAATATTACAGAGCTTAAAGAAATATTAACGAGTGTAGGTGCTGGTGGAGGAATGGCTGTCCCAAATAGCTTACAGTTCGGCTTGTTTCTTAGCATAATGATTGCTTTTGCGATTAAACTACCCGTTTTCCCGTTACATCGCTGGATGGTCAATGTACATATTGAAGCACATCCGGCTGTCGTTATGCTTCATGCAGGTGTTTTACTGAAGATTGGAGCATACGGTATAATCCGCTTCGGACAGGGACTATTTCCGGAATACTTTCGCGAGTTTGCAACGCTCATTGCGATTTTAGGAGTTATCAATTTATTGTACGGAGCCTTCTTAGCGCTCATTCAAACAGACTTTCGGAAGGTGCTTGCTTATTCTAGTATTTCGCATATGGGTATTGTATTAATGGGCCTTGCGGCGTTAAATGCACCAGGTACACAAGGCGCTTTATTCCAAGTTGTTTCGCACGGTTTAATTGCAGCCTTACTCTTTTTCTTACTTGGTGTTATAGAACAGCGTTTTGGAACATCAAATATTACAGCGCTTGGCGGACTTGCAAAAAGTGTACCAGTACTTAGCGGTTTCTTCTTAGCGGGAGGAATGGCATCGCTTGGATTGCCGGGAATGTCTGGATTTGTTAGCGAGTTTCTTGCCTTTCTCGGTTTATTCCAAGCGGAGCCAGTTATTGCTGCGGCCGGAGTACTTGGCATCATTTTAACCGCTGTATACGTATTAAGAGCAACCCTTCAAGTAACATTTGGTAAGAAAGAGTGGGAAGCGAAAGCTGATATACACGGATGGGAGTATGTCCCGATTTTGCTACTTATCTTCTGTATTATTGCAATTGGAGTAATGCCAGAAATACTAGGGGATCCGCTTCAAAATACATTGAAAACATTGGGGGTGAAGTAGGGTGGATATGAATACGTTACTTAGCTTATCATGGCATCTCATGGTGCCAGAATTCATCATTCTCGGAGCTGCCATCCTTCTTTCCATATGTGATTTGTTTTTTAAGCTGAACCATAGGTATGTAGCGCTTGGTGCAATCGCAGCTATCGTATTAGCGATCGTATCATTAATTACGCTATACGGTGAACCAGCGGGAGATATTTTAAATGGATCGTTTGTGTTAGATGGATTTTCAAAAGGATTTAAAACGTTGTTGTTAGGCGGGGCTGCTCTCATTTTATGCATCGCAATGAGCGATGATAAGAAAAATCCAATTGAAGATAAGGGAGAATATTATTACTTATTTTTAATGGCGCTCCTTGGGGCGATGTTTATGGCTTCTAGCGTTGATTTCATTACACTTTTCGTCGGTTTAGAATTGCTTTCACTTTCTTCCTACATTTTAGTAGGAATACGAAAAAAGAACCGTGCATCAAATGAGGCAGCAATGAAATATGTCATTAATGGAGGAATTGGAACGGCAATTACGCTCTTTGGAATGAGTTATTTATACGGCATCACAGGATCAACTAATATTGTGGATATGCAAAAGGTATTTGCTGGGGAACTGGCTGGTGGCATTCAATTATTGCTAGCTCTTGCATTTTTACTATTACTCGTTGGGCTCTCATTCAAAATTGCTACAGTGCCGTTTCATATGTGGGCGCCTGATGTGTATGAGGGAGCGGCTACACCTGTTACTGCTTTTCTTGGAACAATTTCTAAAATTGCTGGGTTCTTACTCATTATGCGTCTGTTCCTCATGGTTTTTGCAAGTGTATCGGTGCAAGGAGACATGCAATCTTTATATGGACGTATGAGCATATACATCGCTGTGCTAGCTAGTATTACGATGATTATTGGAAATGTAGTCGCATTAAAGCAATATAACGTAAAACGCTTATTTGCTTATTCAGGAATCGCGCATGCAGGATATTTACTCGTACCGCTTGTAGCATTATCGCCATTTACGATGGATAGCATGTGGTTTTACATGCTTGCGTATATGCTTATGAATATAGGCGTGTTTGCAATTATCCACGCCTTAATCTTACAAAGCGACAAAGAAAATATCACCATTTTCACCGGATTATATAAAAGGTCGCCATTTACAGCAATCGTGATGACGATTTTTATTTTATCGCTAGCGGGGATACCAGGAACAGCTGGTTTCATTGGGAAAATTAACATCTTTTTAGGGGCCCTTCATGTAGAGCCAGCTCATTACGTACTAGCTTCTATTATGATGGGGACGACAGTCATTTCATTCGTATATTATTTCCGTATTTTACAGCAAATGTTTTTCCGTACGGGAGAAGTAGAAGAGAAAATTCGTTTGCCACTCAATATAAAGGTTGTGATGAGCCTTTGCGCAATTTCGATTGTAATACTAGGGATTATGCCGATGATTGGATACAATTTCTTTTATGAATATTTTCCATTAATGAAAGATTTCTTCTTCTTAGGGAACGTGGTACAATAGTGAAAATAAAAGGTGTGGAGTCGTTACTCTGCGCTTTTTATTTTGTGTGAATTACAATTGAAGATGCATATAAGTATACGCTTTTAAAGAGAAAAATTACGATGTAACATGTAAGATGCTTATTTGTATTTGAAAAAGTGTGGCTTCTACTTATTATGGTATCGTTTTTATAAGATTTCGTAAGTAGTAGCTAGGTAAAAAGGGGTCGGTTTTTTGGCACATCTTTTAGGGCAACAAGCACTGATTGCCATCGTTTCGCATTTATTGTTTATTACCATTACGTGGTGGGCCTTACAAGGTATTCACATTGAGCGTTTAATGAAGCCTGGAAAGGTGATGCAGACGAGAGTATTACTCATCTTAATTACAATTGCAATTGGGACATCTGTAAGTAACTTTTTCCTTGATTATTTAGGCTATTCAAAGAGTTTAACGTATTTAGTAAAGTAAGTGTATAGAACCTCAAATCTCCGTTAACAATGGGGATAGGAGGGGATGAAATTGAAGCTTAAAGCCATTCTTATTGTTGCACTTAGTGTTGTTTTATTTTTGGTTGGATATAGAGAGATGAAACCGATAAGCGATGAACAGAAGATGGAGAGCATGATCGCAGCTGTAGAGAAAAATGATGCTAAAGTAGAGAAATGGTCATGGCTAGCGCGAGAAACAAAAACGATTTCTAATATACATACGTTTCAAAAGTTGTTAAACGATGTGAAGGACAAGGCGAATATTCAAAAGTGGGAATTAGAGCAATCTCCAGATGGATATAAAGCTACATCCTATAAAAAATTTTCTTCCTATGAAGAACGAGTAGTAGTAACTTGGAGTAAGGAAAATACTAAAGAAAACACTTTCATTATCTTTGAAGTAAGCGGGGCGAAATGGGACCCGAAGTATATTCAGAAAACGAATAAAATTTTTAGTGAAAAACCTATAATTTACACTTGTGTTCAAGGTGTACTGAATGATAAGATTGAAGGTGTTTTGCAAAATAAAACCAATCAGGTTTTGAAAGATCTTTCAGCAAGAGCGATCGAACAGATAGAAGAAAGAGCATTTGTGTCAGTCTCCGCATACAATAAAAAGTGGGATGACGCTCTTTCAACAAATAGAGAGAAAATAAATGTGCAAATAGCAATACGTTCTACAGACAACAAAGATACAATTGTGGTTGGCACACCGATCATAACTTCTGAGTATTGAGTGAATAGATACTGAAAAAAGGACACGGAGGGGAATAATTTGGAAAAGATCATCGTCCGTGGCGGAAAGCGGTTAAACGGCACAGTGCGTGTTGAGGGCGCAAAAAATGCTGTATTACCTATAATCGCTGCAGCCCTATTAGCGAGTGATGGAAAGAATGTACTATCTGAAGTACCAGTTTTGTCTGATGTATACACAATTAATGAGGTATTACGTCATTTAAATGCTGAAGTCGTATTTGAAAATAACAAAGTAACAATCGATGCTTCTAAAGAGCTAAACATTGAAGCGCCATTTGAATATGTACGTAAAATGCGTGCATCTGTTCAAGTAATGGGACCTTTATTAGCACGTAACGGTCGTGCTCGTATTGCACTTCCTGGTGGATGTGCAATTGGTTCACGTCCAATTGACCAACATTTAAAAGGCTTCGAAGCAATGGGAGCAAAAGTACAGGTTGGTAACGGTTTTGTTGAGGCATACGTTGAGGGAGAACTAAAAGGAGCTAAAATTTATTTAGACTTCCCAAGCGTGGGCGCGACAGAAAACATTATGTCTGCAGCTACATTAGCAAAAGGGACAACAATCCTTGAAAACGCAGCGAAAGAACCAGAAATCGTTGACTTAGCTAACTTCTTAAATGCGATGGGAGCGAAAGTACGCGGAGCTGGAACTGGAACGATTCGTATCGAAGGCGTTGATAAATTATATGGTGCAAACCACTCTATTATTCCTGACCGTATTGAAGCGGGAACATTCATGGTTGCAGCGGCAATTACTGGTGGAGACATCTTAATTGAAAATGCTGTACCTGAACATTTACGCTCAATTACAGCGAAAATGGAAGAAATGGGTGTTAAAATTATCGAAGAAAATGAAGGTGTACGTGTTATCGGCCCAGATAAGTTAAAAGCGGTTGATATTAAAACTATGCCTCACCCAGGTTTCCCAACAGACATGCAATCACAAATGATGGCATTATTACTACAAGCTGAAGGAACAAGTATGATTACAGAAACGGTATTTGAAAACCGCTTTATGCACGTTGAAGAATTCCGTCGTATGAATGCTGATATTAAAATCGAAGGTCGTTCTGTTATTATGAACGGTCCAAACAGCTTACAAGGTGCTGAAGTAGCAGCAACTGATTTACGTGCTGCAGCTGCATTAATCTTAGCTGGTTTAGTATCAGAAGGTTACACTCGTGTAACTGAGTTAAAACATCTTGACCGTGGCTATGTAAACTTCCATAAGAAATTAGCTGCATTAGGTGCAACTATTGAACGTGTAAACGAAAAAGTAGAAGAAGTGAAAGAACAAGAAGTTTCTGATCTTCACGCTTAATTGAAATAGTCTCTATGTCTTTTGACATAGAGGCTATTTTTTTGGGCTTATTACTGTTATAGTCAAGAAATTCTATACTTATGCACGTACCAGTAAAAATATTTAGAAAATTTTTGTTTTATATGGTTCCCCTTAAGTATGTTCTAAAAGAAAGAGTTGTTCCATAAGAATGAATGGAGTAAAGCTTTTTCATATTGGGGGAAATAAGATGAAATTTTCAAAGCCACTTTTTATTACAGTAGCGCTTCTCATAGCGCTCGTTATCATTGTACCTGCTGCTCTTGTGATTCCGTTTGCGAAAGCAAAAGTAGAGGAAAAAGCAGCTTCTAAAACTCCTCCAGCGATAGAAAGTATACCAGCTCCAGGGAAAGTGGATACAGCGGTTCAAGTTGCTGTATATCGCGAGAAACAGAAAAAGGTAGAGTCATTACCTATGGAGGAGTATGTGACCGGTGTAGTAGCTTCTGAGATGAATGCCAGTTTTGAAATAGAGGCGCTAAAGGCGCAGGCATTAGCAGCGAGAACATTTGTCGTGCAGCGTATGCTAAGCGGAGGTAAGAAAAACAATGCGGACGTGACAGATACGGTGAAAGATCAAGTGTACAAAAGCAAAGAAGAATTGAAAAAACAATGGGGCAATAACTACGAAAATAATTTGAAGAAAATCGAAGAAGCTGTTTCGAAAACCGCAGGACAAGTTTTAACGTATGAGGGAAAGCCAATCTCAGCATCCTTCTTCTCAACGAGTAATGGCCGGACAGAAAATGCAGCCGATTATTGGGGAAATGATTATCCGTACTTAAAGAGTGTAGATAGTCCGTGGGATCAAGCTTCTCCGAAATTTACGAGTGAGCAAACCTTTACCGTAGCTGACTTTCAAAAACGTCTCGGTGTGAAAGTGTTAGCAGACGGAAAAGTTGGCGATATTAAAGGGCGTACGGAAGGAAAACGTGTAAAAGATGTAGCATTTCAAGGGAAAACATTAACCGGAAGAGATGTGCGTGACAAATTAGATTTACGCTCCTCTGATTTCACGTGGAAACAAGAGGGAGATAAAATCGTTGTTACGACGAAGGGCTTCGGTCACGGCGTTGGCATGAGCCAATACGGCGCGAACGGCATGGCAGCAGAAGGCAAGAAATATACAGATATCGTCGCTCATTACTACAAAGGCGTTGAAATAAAGACGATGAACGATTATGAAGGTAAGTTGATGGTGAAGAAGTAGGTGTCAGGGTCTCCTGGCACCTGCTTTTTGTTTAAAATATCATAATTTTCCATTAATTGTTTGGTATAATAAGATAAAAAGTATTTGGGGGAGACAAAATGGCGTTACTGGAGTTGAAACAGTTAGGTAAGACGAACCAGTTACCGGCAGTTGAACTAAAGGTTGAGAAGGGGCAATGTGTTGTTTTGCAATGTAATAACCATACAGCTAAAGTATTGCACCGCATTATTATTGGTGAGGAAGAAGCTTCAACTGGCAATGTGCTATTTGAAGGTGAAGCGATTGGAAAGAGAAATTATTCTCGCATCGGCTTTTGTTTTTTGAAAGATGAAGCATATGATCGTTTGAAGGTAAAGGAATACTATAAGTTTTTATTAGGGCTGTATGAATCAAATATGAGTATAGAAGAAGTTGTACAATATGTCGGCCTTTTAGATAAATTAAACGTTAAAATAGAAAAACTATCATTTTCAGAGAAACGTCGTCTTCATATTGGACGAGTTATGATCCATAATCCGGATTTAGTTATTTTGGAAGAGCCGGAGCAAAATGTAGATACAGAGAGTACGATTATGATTCGAAAAGCAATTATGAAAATGAAAGAGCAAGGAAAGGCAATTTTTATTACATCATCGTTTCTATCGGACGCCCTTTCGTTAACAGAAGATGTATACATATTAAACAATGATGGTGTGAAAAAAGTAGAAATCGAACAAGAGGAAGCAGAAGAGGTCGATGAAGAAAAAGTCGTTCAAATGATTCCGCAAATGAAGTTAGAAAGAATACCAGCGAAAGTAAACGATAAAATCATTTTATTAGACCCGATGGAAATCCATTTCATTGAAACGCAAAACGGAGTGACACATATTCATGTTCGTGAAGGGGATTTCGTATGCGCATTAACATTAAGTGAACTAGAAGTAAGATTAACAGGTTTTGGTTTCTTTAGATGTCATCGCTCTTACCTTGTGAATTTACAAAGAGTACGAGAAGTAATTACTTGGACTCGTAACAGTTTCAGCTTAATTTTAGACGACGAAAGAAAAAGTTCAATTCCGCTTTCGAAAGGACGAATGGATGAGTTGAAAGGTGTAATTGGGCTATAAGAAGTACTCCAATAAGCTCAAAATACGATTCATTCACCGGTAAAAATACTCCTTTTACCGGTATTTTACTGCGTAAACCCTTTGATTTTCATATGATGGAGTCAAGAAAAGCGAAACAAACAAACGAAAAGCGCTAAAGCGACTTTCATCTATAAAAGCAAAAAACAAAGGGGATGACGAGATGACATTGGCAATTGAAATGAAAGATGTAATGAAAAGCTTCAATGAAAAAACGGCACTTCGAAATGTAAATATTGAGGTGAAGCAAGGAGAAATTTTTGGATTCCTCGGACCGAGTGGATCTGGGAAAACGACGACAGTAAAAATATTAACTTCTCAATTACTTCATAGCGTTGGAACGGTAAAAGTATTAGGGAAAGATATTACAGGGCCAAGCAGCATCGATTATAAACGAATTGGTATTTTAACAGACAACAGTGGCTTATATGAAAGGCTTAGCATTTATGATAACTTACTATTATTTTGTGACTTATACGATTGTAAAAAAGAACGAATCGATGAAGTGCTAGCGCAAGTGAATCTATTAGATGATAAAAAAACATTAGTAAAGAAATTATCAAAAGGAATGAAGCAGCGCGTCACATTAGCTAGAGCAATCCTTCATAAACCAGATATCCTCTTCTTAGACGAACCGACATCTGCACTTGATCCAGTTAACGTACAAAACATTCATAAAATCTTAAAAGACTTAAATAAAGAAGGAACGACAATTTTCTTAACGACGCACAATATGGACGAAGCAGAAACGCTTTGTAACCGCATTGCCTTTCTATGCGGCGGAGAAATTGTAGCGCTTGATACACCAGAGAACCTTCGCTTAAAATACGCGAAAGATCAAATACAAGTCGTGTTAAAGGATAAGAAGAAAGAAACGGTACAAAAAGATGAATTAGGTGCAAAACGCATTTCAGAATGGATGAAAAAAGGCGAGTTACTATCGATTCATTCACACGAACCAACGCTAGGCGATATCTTTATTGAAGTTACTGGGAGGGGATTATAATGACATTTTCAATGAGACGTGTATCAGCTATTTTTAGAAAAGAAGTACAGGATTTTAAGACGAATTCACAAGTGTTGCTAATGGCATCTTTACCAATTATATTTGCATTTATATATAGCAGGTTTGGACAAGGGAGTGCAGGGGTTGGCATTATTACTTTAATGGCCTTTCTATTTGTTGCAGGGTTTGTTCAATCAATGGTAATCGCAGAAGAGAAAGAAAAGAATACGTTACGTGTGTTAATGCTATCACCAGCTTCATCTGTTGAAGTTCTTTTTGGGAAAAGTATATTAACAGTATGTTTAACGTTAGGTATTTCTATTGTAAACTTATTCATTTTGGATGAATTAAGTGGAAATTTCTTATTACTAGCATTTGTTTTCTTATGTGGAACAATTCTATTTACTTTAATTGGAACGATGATTGGATTACTAGCTGAGTCTGTCCCACAAACATCACTAATTGGAATGCCAATATTAATGACGATGTATTTAGCTGTACAATTTGAGCCAATGGTTGAAAATAAAGTAATTAAGACAATGATTAGTTATCTTCCAACATCTCATCTCGAAAAGGCAATTAAAAGCTTAGTAGAGGGTGCAGGATTTAGTAGTATTAGTGGCCATATGATAAATGTTGGAGCTTGGCTTGTTATTTCACTTATTGCATGTTTAATCGTGTATAAAAAGAAACAATTAGATTAAAAACTGAGCCGAAATGCTCAGTTTTTTCTTTTTTCTATCATTTCCTCGGAAATTTTACAATTCCTATACATATTTTTACAGATTTTGTCGAAAAGTAATTAGTTATAGGTTGTATAGGATGCGTGAATATTGTTCAAAATGATTGCTGAGGTGATGATGGAATGCGAGGAAGAAATAATAAAAAGTCGCAAAAGGTAGTACATTTATTTCAAAAAAGATGGGTATTTCCGGCACTATACATTGCTTGTGCAGCGGTAATCTTAATGGTTGCGCTATGGTTCCAAGGAGCTAATCCGAAGAAGACTCCGAACCAAGATCAAGCAACGCCGTATACACAAACGGAAGATCCAGCAGTACCAGTAACGAAGTCTTCAGAAGTAGTGAAAATGCCAGCTCCTGCTAATGCGGAAGTAGTTGTACAGAAGAAGTTCTATGAAGATGCAGCAACTGAGGCGGAACAAGAAAAAGCACTTGTCTTTTATAACAACACATATTCCCCGAACAAAGGAATTGACATTGCTGCGAAGAATGGAAAAGAATTCAATGTTACAGCTGCTTTAAGTGGTACAGTAACGAAAGCTGAAAAAGATTCACTTCTTGGTTATGTTGTAACAGTTGATAGCGGAAATGGTGTAGCAGCTTCTTATCAAAGCTTAGGCAGTGTAAAAGTAGAAAAAGGTGCACGAGTTGTACAAGGTGAAGTATTAGGAAAATCCGGTCTAAGTGCAATGAATAAAGAAGCAGGTTCTCACGTTCACTTTGAAGTACGTAAAGACAATGTGGCTGTGAACCCTGAGCGCTACTTAAATAAGTCAGTAGCAGAAATTAAAGCTGATGCAGGTGCTGCAAAGGCAACGAACGCTTCTGGTAAAAAAGCTGATGACAAATCTCAAAAAGAAGAAAAGTCAACGAGCACGAAACCAGAAAGTAAAACAGAAGACAAGTCTCAAAAAGAAGAGAAATCAACTAGCGGTTCAACTAGTGACAAAAAAGAAGAACCGCAGAAAGAAGAAAAATCAACAAATGGTTCTACAGAATCATCTAACAGTTCTTCTTCACAAGAATAAGAAAGTGAAAAAATCAGTTCTCACTAGGAGAGCTGATTTTTTTATTTCCATATAAAAATACTCAATTTCGAGAAAAAAGTTGCAATAACAAGGAAAAATGACGAGATTCTCGAATATATATTACAAAAAGGAGGGGATACTGTGTCATTTTTGTTTGTTCTGTCGACTGCTATTATTTTATTGTTTGTTTTATTTACTTTATATTATTACATTGCCGGTAAGAAAGAGGTTCCCCACCATCAATTGTTAGAAGAAGAGTTAGAGCGAGAAGAATGACCCCTTGTATACAAGGGGTCATTTTTTTCGCCAAAATAGTCACTGTTAACGTATTTCTCACAAAAAAACGTAATTTTTCTTAACTTAGTCCGCAAAAATAGTGAACATGTAGCATATATCAGTAGTGCGGGCAATACAATGGTATAAACCAAAGCAAAGAGAGTGTTTGAGGTGAGAAATCGTGAATCATTTCATTATAAATCCAAGAATGTTTAACGCTTACAAACAGCACTCACACTTACTTCTAAGTCGTATGCAGCGAGGCTCATTTCACCCTTCTCACATCCAATTTAGGGAGGCGAGTGGTGTGCACGATTACATCAAAGAGAGAACTATCAAGATTGGTAAGTATATCGTGGAGACAAGAAAGACAGTGCGTGTCATTGCAAAGGAGTTTGGGGTATCAAAGAGTACAGTCCATAAAGATTTAACGGAACGTCTACCAGAAATTAATCCAGAGCTCGCAAATGAAGTGAAAGAAATTCTTGATTATCATAAGTCTATTCGTCATTTAAGAGGCGGAGAAGCAACAAAGCAAAAGTATAGAAAAGAAGATGTAGAAAAGCCGGTACGTCAATAAATATGCGATCGTAAACATTCCGTTTCAATTCGGTAATATTTTTCAGAAGAATTCTTTTTGCGAATATTACGTTTCTGTTAAATTTATGATAAAATCAGAAATTAGGTGTAAAAGAATTCGGGTGTAACCTGATTTTGAATATCGAGGAGGAAAAAACGGGAATGTTTGCGCGAGATATCGGAATTGACCTAGGTACGGCTAACGTATTGATCCATGTTAAAGGTAAGGGTATTGTATTAAATGAGCCATCTGTTGTTGCTATTGATCGTAACACAGGTAAAGTATTAGCAGTAGGTGAAGAAGCAAGAAGTATGGTGGGACGTACGCCTGGTAATATTGTAGCCATTCGTCCACTAAAAGATGGTGTAATCGCAGATTTCGAAATTACAGAAGCAATGTTAAAGTATTTCATTAACAAATTGGACGTAAAGAGCTTCTTTTCAAAACCTCGCATTTTAATTTGTTGTCCAACAAATATCACATCAGTAGAACAAAAAGCAATTCGTGAGGCTGCTGAACGTTCAGGTGGTAAAACAGTATTTTTAGAAGAAGAACCAAAAGTAGCCGCAGTTGGTGCTGGTATGGAAATCTTCCAACCAAGCGGTAACATGGTTGTTGATATTGGTGGAGGTACAACGGATATCGCTGTACTATCTATGGGTGATATTGTTACCTCTTCCTCTATCAAAATGGCTGGCGATAAGTTTGATATGGAGATCTTAAACTACATTAAACGTAAGTATAAGCTATTAATCGGAGAACGTACTTCAGAAGATATTAAAATTAAAGTTGGTACAGTATTCCCAGGTGCACGTAGCGAAGAACTTGAAATTCGCGGACGTGACATGGTAACAGGTTTACCACGCACAATTACAGTATGCTCAGAAGAAATTACAGAAGCATTAAAAGAAAATGCAGCTGTTATTGTACAAGCTGCAAAAGGCGTACTAGAGCGCACACCACCAGAATTATCAGCGGACATCATCGACCGCGGTGTCATTCTAACAGGCGGTGGAGCTTTACTACACGGCATTGACATGCTCCTAGCAGAAGAACTAAAAGTACCAGTATTAATTGCTGAAAACCCAATGCACTGCGTTGCGGTTGGTACAGGTATTATGTTAGAGAATATCGATAGATTACCAAAGCGTGCTTTACGATAAAGTGAAAGGAACTAAGGTGTAAACCTTAGTTCTTTTTTTTGTATTTTTATTTTTTTATTTCGATTTTTTGAGAAAATAGAAGAAAAATAAAGAAAAACGAAGAATATAGGTAAAATATTCATATATATGGTTAAATTTAATATTTCCGTATTTGAAAACGTTTATAATATAATGAGTCGAATACGACATTAAGGCAAATCATGTGTTAATACATATTGCCTTTCCCTAATCTGGGCATACACTCTTTTCTACCTCCGTGTCAGTTGCAAGGATATGCAACTATTTTAAGAGAATAGAGTGTATGCATTTTTTTATAAATAGGAAGTAAAGTTTCACTTTATAATGACAAACAATAAACAAAATGGGATAATAGACAATATGTCCAAGTGGTAAGACCAATATTACAAAAGGGGCGATTGTTATATGCTAAATATAGAACAAATTAAAGAAATCATTCCTCACCGCTATCCATTTTTACTTGTTGATAAAATATTAGAAGTAGATGAAGGGAAAAGAGCGGTTGGAATTAAAAATGTATCCGCAAACGAAGAATTCTTTAACGGGCACTTCCCTGACTACGCAGTTATGCCTGGTGTACTTATTGTAGAAGCATTGGCACAAGTTGGAGCAGTTGCTGTATTAAAGAAAGAAGAAAACCGCGGAAGACTTGCTTTCTTCGCAGGTATCGACAATTGTCGTTTCAAAAAACAAGTACGTCCAGGTGATCAACTTCGTCTAGAAGTAGAAATGACACGTGTACGTGGTCCAATCGGAAAAGGAAAAGCAATCGCAACAGTAGATGGTGAAATTGCTTGTGAAGCTGAAATTACATTTGCGATTGGTGATAAAAAAGAATAGATGTGAATTAAAAAAATTCTTCTGCAACATGCAGGAGAATTTTTTTAATTTATATATCTTTTATCCGAAATATTAAAATACAGATTAATCAGAATTCTTGTTGTAAATGAATGGAAGTTCGTATATAATGACGCTATAAATATCTTGAAACTAAGATAAATGATAGCGCGATAAAAATAGAGACGCGGTTGTCACATTATAAAGGGTATGAGCTAGGACAAAGCTTATTATGATTGGTTATGATGAAGTGTAGAGGAAAGTGATGGGGGAAATTAACAGTATAAAAAAATGAAAAATGAGCGTAGCATATCGAACATAGAGAGATAAAGGGGAAAGTGTCGCATTTTGAAAAGAGGAGATCATACCATGTTCGGGAGAAAAAAAAGAAAACCATTACGACAATTAATTACACATAAAGAGCCTAAGTCACGTATTGCGGAACAGTACCGTAACATCCGTACAAATATTGAATTTACATCTGTAGATAATCATGTTCGTTCTATTATTGTTACTTCGGCAGATCCAGGCGAGGGGAAAACAACGACAATTGCGAACTTAGCAGTTGTTTTCGGACAACAAGGAAAGAAAGTCTTACTAATCGGAGCTGACTTGCGTAAGCCAACAATTCAAAACTTATTTGCTGTTCATAGCCCTAATGGCTTAACGAACCTATTATCAGGACAAGCAAAATTGATGCAATGCATTCAAAAAACAGATATAGAGAATGTATACTTAATGACTTCAGGTCCAATCCCGCCAAACCCGGCTGAACTATTAGGTAGCCGGGCAATGGACGAGCTATTACTAGAAGCATATAACATGTTTGATATTATTTTAATCGACACACCACCAGTCCTTGCGGTTACCGATGCACAAATACTTGCAAATAAATGTGATGGAATTGTACTGGTCGTACGTAGTGAAAAAACAGAAAAAGATAAAATCGTAAAAGCGAAGCAAATATTAGACAAGGCATCTGGTAAACAACTTGGTGTCGTTTTAAACGATAAGAGAGAAGAAAAGGAACAATATGGATATTATTAGGAAATAATGTGTAGAATAGTAAATTCTGAGCTGATAAATAATTTTATCGGCTTTTTCGAATTTTTGTAAAGTATATAATTGCATTATATAAAAAAACATGATATAATGGAAATTTTGGAAATTTGTTGGAATGTGTTGTCAGATTTAAGATTATTTTGTAAGATTATATGTGCTTGATGTGAATAAATGTCGAACGAAATCAATCAAAATAAAAAATGTAAGGTTTATATGTTATAATTTTTCTTATGTGCAAATTTTAGAAAGTTGGAGGAACTTATGGAAGAAACAATTAGTTTGAAAGAGTTATTTCATATTTTAAAAAAACGTTTAGCAATGATCCTCGTAATCGCCTTTGGTGCAGCCATTGTAAGTGCTATCATTAGCTTCTTCTTTATGACACCAATCTATCAATCTTCGACGCAAATTCTTGTTAACCAGAAAAAGCAAGAGGGTGCAATGTTCCAAGCTGGTGAGATTCAAACGAATATTCAATTAACGAATACATATAAGGTTATTATTAAAAGTCCAGTAATCTTAGAACAAGTAAATGAAAAATTAAATTTAAATATGACAGCGCAAGCGTTAACAGGAAAGATTAATGTTGCGAATGAAAAAGATTCACAGGTAATCTCTGTAACAGCTGAGGACAAAGATCCAAAATTAGCTCGTGATATTGCAAATGCTACTGCAGATGTATTTAAAGGTGAAGTTGCAAAAATTATGAACGTGGATAACGTAACAGTACTATCTAAAGCGGAAGTTGCAGAAAATCAATCTCCGATTAAACCACGTCCAATGTTAAATGTAGCAATTGCCTTCGTTGTTGGCTTAATGGCTGCAGTTGGTCTTGCATTCTTACTAGAATACTTAGATAACACAGTGAAAAAAGAAGAAGATGTAGAAAACTTACTTGGTTTACCAGTGTTAGGTATTGTAGCTCGCATGGATGAAGAAACACCAAGTGTGAAATCGCACGCTCCATCATCAAGAAAAGTGAGGGGACAAACAATTGGCTCTTAATTTATTTAAAAAGAAAAAGAATCATCGTCAACGTCGTCAATTAATTGCTCATCAACAACCGAAATCACCAATTTCCGAACAATATCGTAATATTCGAACGAATGTTGAGTTTGCGTCTGTTGATACAAATTTACATTCATTAATGGTAACGTCTGCGAACCCAAGTGAAGGGAAAACAACGACGACAGCGAATATGGCAGTTGTATTTGCTCAACAAGGTAAGAAAGTATTATTAATTGATGCAGATATGCGTAAACCGGCGATGCATCAAATGTTCCAAGTTGATAATATTTTCGGATTGACGAACGTATTAACACATAGTGAGCGTTTAGAAAAATGTGTACAAACTACATCTGTAGAGAATTTACACTTTTTAGCGTGTGGGCCAATTCCACCGAATCCAGCAGAATTGTTAGGCTCAAAATCAATGCAGGAGCTTCTGGCACAAGCATACAGTACGTACGATTTAGTTATTTTCGATTTACCACCGATTTTAGCTGTTACGGATGCGCAAATTATGGCAAATGTATGTGATGCATCTATTCTTGTCGTACGTAGTGAAGCAACAGAAAAGGAAGCGGCGCTAAAAGCAAAAGGATTATTAGAATCTGCAAAAGGTAAATTGTTAGGTGTTGTTCTGAACGATCGTGAACGTGAACATGGCTTATATTATTACTACGGTGCAAATTAATGAAAAGAGTGAGATATGGGAAGAACATATCTCCTTTTTTCCCTTGAATATGAGGGATCCCTCATATTCAAGGGAAAAAAGATTACTATAAGCGAGGGAGGACAAAACAAATGATTGATTTACATTGCCATATTTTATCTGGTATCGATGACGGTGCACAAACAGTAACTGATAGCTTAGCAATGGCACAGCAAGCTGTGGCAGAAGGAATACATACAATTGTCGCAACACCACATCATCAAAATGGAAAATATGTAAATGAGCGTACTTCTATTATTCATCAAGTGAAGCAATTAACTGATGAATTACAACAACATAATATTCCACTTACCATTTTACCGGGGCAAGAGGTCAGGTTATACGGTGATTTATTAGAAGACTATGAAGCTGGTAAAATCGTTACTTTAAATGAAACAAACAAATACATATTCATTGAATTTCCATCTAATCATGTACCTCGTTATACAGAACAACTATTTTATGAACTACGTGTAAAAGGAATGATCCCAATTATCGTTCATCCCGAACGTAATGCCGAGTTAATTGAGCGGCCAGATAAGTTATATAACCTCGTAAATAAGGGAGCTTTAACACAAGTGACGGCAGGAAGTCTCCTAGGTAAATTCGGGAAAAAAATTAAAAAATTTTCACTACAACTTGTTGAACACAATTTAACACATATGGTTGCATCAGATGCACATAACACAACGTCAAGAGGATTTCATTTAGCAGAAAGCTATGAACTAATAGAGAAAGAATTCGGTGCAACTGTTATGAATGATTTAAGAGAGAATCCGTATTTAATCATTAGCGGGAAAGCAATTTATAAAGAAGATCCAGAACAAATTCGTCGTAAAAAATTGTTTGGTATTTTTTAAATAAAGAATTGGTGATGTCTCCTAACCGTTATCAACGGAGGCACTCGGTCGTGCTGTGGGTAGAAATTTTTATTTCGAACCTACCTTAGACGCTTGTCGTCGGGAGTATGACGTGAGGATGGGTTAGATGCCCATAATTTATTTACTGTAGAAACTCTACCTATGGAGTTATAACTATAACTCCATAGATAGGGTTTTTGTTATTGTTACATATGGATATAACAATATGATTTGGGGGTACTAGATTTGAAAAAAGTAAGAAAAGCAATTATTCCAGCTGCGGGACTGGGGACAAGATTTTTACCGGTAACAAAGGCAATGCCGAAAGAAATGTTACCCATTGTTGATAAACCAACAATTCAATACATAGTAGAAGAAGCGATAGAATCAGGAATTGAAGATATTATTATTGTTACAGGAAAAGGAAAGCGTGCTATTGAGGATCATTTTGATCATTCCTTTGAATTAGAGCAAACCTTACTTGAAAAAGGAAAGCATGAGATGCTAGAAAAAGTACAAGCTTCTTCAAAAATTAATATTCATTACATAAGACAGAAAGAGCCAAAAGGTTTGGGTCACGCAGTATGGTGTGCACGCAAATTTATTGGAAACGAGCCATTTGCGGTATTACTTGGTGATGATATTGTACAAGCTGAAACACCTTGTTTACGTCAATTGATGGATCAATATGAAGGTACACAGTCGTCAGTTATTGGTGTACAAACAGTACCTGAAAACGAAACACATCGTTACGGTATTATCGATCCAATTGAAAAAAATGAACGCCGTTATCAAGTGCGTCAATTTGTTGAAAAACCAGCAGAAGGTACAGCACCATCAAATTTAGCAATTATGGGACGTTACGTATTAACGCCAGAAATCTTTATGTTCCTTGAAAATCAACAAACAGGTGCTGGTGGGGAAATCCAATTGACAGATGCAATTCAACGATTAAATGAAGTTCAACGTGTATTTGCTTATGACTTTGAAGGTACGCGTTACGATGTTGGGGAGAAATTTGGATTTATTAAGACGACGATTGAGATGGCACTACAAAATGAAGAATTAAATGTAGAGTTGATGAAATATATGAAAGAACTTGTAAAAAAGGAAGAGGTACATTCATAAGAGAATGTCCTTTTTATTATGAATAAGATAAGAATTATATAAAGAAGGGAACATGTATATTGAGTTATCGAAGACGGCTCTCATTATTAATTTTATTAGATTCATTTATCGTATTAACTGCCGTGTATTTAAGTTATTGGTTTATACATCCAAATGTATTAAACAAAATTCCTATGACAGTAGTTATTAGTTCTATTACATTATTGTGTAGTCATCATGTTTTTGCAGCTATTTATAAGTTGTATAACAAGGCATGGGAATATGCAAGTATTGGAGAGCTAAAGCAAATATTTAAGGCAATTACGCTATCAATTTTAGTAACAGCAATTGTTCAACAAATTATAAATCATGATGTTTATGTTCGAATTTTAGCAATCGCATGGATGCTACACTTATTATTAATTGGTGGTTCTCGCTTTGTATGGCGTATGTTCCGTGATACATATATTACAAAAGCTACTGATAAAAAACGAACATTAATTATTGGTGCGGGTTCAGCAGGAACGATGGTAGTGCGTCAATTACAACATAATAAAGAAGCAGATTTATATCCAATTGCGTTTGTTGATGATGATAGAAATAAACAAAAATTAGAAATTTATAATGTGCCGGTTATTGGTACAACAAATCACATTCAAGAAATTGTGGAAGATAATGATATAGAACATATCATTATTGCAATCCCTTCATTAAATAGAGGGCAAATAAATGAGATTTTTGAGAAGTGTAGAACAACGAAGGCGAAAACGCAAATTGTACCGATGCTTGAAGATCTTTTAGATGGCAAAGTTTCTGTTAATGAATTCCGAGATGTACAAGTGGAAGATTTATTAGGAAGAGAGCCAATCCAATTAGATGATGCAGGGATTGGAGAAAAAATTGCGGGTAAAACAATTTTAGTAACTGGTGCTGGCGGATCAATCGGATCAGAAATTTGCCGTCAGGTGATGAAGTATAAACCAGCAAAAATCGTACTTTTAGGACATGGTGAAAACAGCATTTATAATATCGAAATGGAAATGCGAGTTACTTATAAAGATATGGTTGAAATTACGACAGAAATTGCTGATATTCAAGATAGACATAAAATCTTTGAAATCATGAAAAAACATCAGCCATATATCGTATATCATGCAGCGGCACATAAACATGTACCTTTAATGGAACGTAATCCTGAAGAGGCTGTAAAAAACAATATTTTTGGCACAAAAAATGTTGCAGAAGCTGCAGATACATTTAAAGTAAATACGTTTGTTATGGTTTCCACAGATAAAGCTGTAAATCCAACGAACGTAATGGGGGCTACAAAACGATTTGCTGAAATGCTTGTTCAACATATGGCGTCTGTAAGTACAGGTACGCGATTTGTAGCTGTTAGGTTTGGTAACGTCCTTGGAAGTAGGGGGAGTGTAATCCCGTTATTTAAGAAACAAATTCAAAAAGGCGGACCTGTAACAGTTACTCACCCTGATATGATTCGTTACTTTATGACAATACCAGAAGCTTCTAGGTTAGTAATTCAAGCTGGTACATTAGCTAGAGGTGGGGAATTATTTGTTCTCGATATGGGAGACCCAGTAAAGATCGTGGATTTAGCTAAAAACTTAATTACCCTTTCGGGGTATTCTATTGAGGAAATTGGAATTGAATTTACTGGATTAAGACCAGGTGAAAAAATGTATGAAGAGTTATTGAATGAGGGTGAGATTCATCCAGAGCAAATATTCCCTAAAATTCACATAGGAAAGGCTGTTTTAATGGATCAAGCAATTCTAAGACAGTTTATGAATGATTTTGAAGGAATTAGTAAAGAAGAAATAAGAGAAAGATTATTAGATATTGCAAATAATAAAGTTAATCTAAACAACTAATTTAAGGGAAGGAAGTTTTTTAAATGGGAGACAGAATATTTCTTTCATCACCACATATGAGTGATGAAGGTTATGAAATGCATTATGTTAAGGAAGCTTTCGATACAAATTGGATTGCGCCACTTGGGGAAAATGTAAACGGATTTGAAAGAGAACTAGCCGAGAAAGTTGGTTCTAAAGAAGCTGCAGCACTGTCCTCTGGGACAGCTGCAATTCATTTGGCTTTAAAAGCAGCGGGAGTAGGGGAGGGAGATATTGTTTTTTGCCAAACACTTACATTCTCAGCTACTGCCAACCCTATCATTTATCAAAATGCTACTCCCGTTTTCATAGATAGTGACTATGAAACTTGGAATATGTGTCCTAAAGCTTTAGAAGAAGCTTTTAAAAAATATCCGAACGTAAAGGCAGTTATAGTAGTTCATTTATATGGTCTTTCTGCGGATATGGATAAGATTGTTGCACTTTGTAAAAAATATGATGTCTCTTTAATTGAAGATGCTGCGGAATCTTTAGGAACGTACTATAAAGGGAAGCATACTGGAAGTTTTGGTGATTATGGTATTTTCTCTTTTAATGGAAATAAGATTATTACAACCTCTGGTGGTGGTATGCTCGTTTCTAATAATGAAGAAAGAGTTTCAAAGGTAAGGTTCTGGGCTACTCAAAGTAGAGATCAAGCAAGACATTACCAACATAGTGAATTAGGTTTTAACTATCGCATGAGTAATGTAGTTGCTGGTATTGGTAGAGGACAGCTTAAAGTGTTAGATCAAAGGGTTCAGAAGAAAAGATACATATTTGATTTTTATAAGAGAGAATTAGAAGGGCTTGAAGGTATTGAATTTATGCCTAGTAATGAGTGGAACGAACCAAACTATTGGCTAAGTTCTATGACACTAAACGGTAGGATTCGCCCAATTGATGTAATGGAAGCTCTTGAAAAAGAAAATATTGAATCTAGACCAGTTTGGAAACCTATGCACTTACAACCATTCTTTGAGAAATATGATTTTGTTGGTACAGATGTATCAGAAAGACTTTTCGAGAATGGTGTTTGTTTACCAAGTGATACAAAAATGACGGATAAAGATTTGGCTAGAGTAGTAGAGATTATTAAGGGATTGTGGTTGAAATAATGAAGAATTCTAAAAGAAGTATTTATGGGAGATTTATAAAGAGACCAATGGATTTCATTCTTTCTTTGATTGCTATTCTTGTTCTTAGTCCGGTTTATTTAATAGTTGCTTTGCTTGTGAGAATAAATCTTGGGAGTCCGGTGATTTTTAAGCAGGAAAGACCTGGTCTTAATGAAGAGATTTTTATGATGTATAAATTTAGGACGATGACAGATCAAAGAGATGAAAATGGGGAGTTACTGCCTAATGAGATGAGGTACACTAGATTTGGAAAGCTTTTGAGAAGTACAAGCTTAGATGAATTACCAGAGTTATTTAATATTATTAAGGGTGATATGTCAATTATAGGCCCTCGGCCTCTATTGGTTGAATATTTACCTCTCTATAACTCCCATCAAAAGCGTAGACATGAAGTGAGACCAGGTTTGTCCGGCCTAGCACAGGCAACAGGAAGGAACTCTTTATCTTGGGAAGATAAATTTGACCTCGATGTCAAATATGTAGAAAGTGTTAGTTTTAGCAATGATATTAAAATTATTTTGTTAACTATTAAGAAAGTTTTCATACGCGAAGGAATTAATTTCAATAATAATATTAAAGACACAAAATTTAAAGGTTCAAAAAAAATTGGCATAAATAAAAATGAGGTTGGAAAATGAAAGATCTAGTAGTTATTGGAAGTGGCGGTTTTAGTAAACAAGTAATTGAAATTATTGAACAGTTAAATTTAATAAATCCAGAGTATAAGCTATTAGGGATTGTAGATGATAATAAAAGCTTAGTTGGTACCGAAGTTTTAGGATATGAAGTAATTGGAGATACGGATTATATTAAGCAGTTGTCAAAACAACAAAAAATACATGGTGTTATAGCAATTGCTGATGGAGAAATAAGAGAGCATATTTCAAGAAAGTTAAATGATGTTCAATGGGTAAATTTAATCCATCCAAGCGCGGTAGTTAGTAATTATACAAAACTTGGAGACGGAAATATTATATGTGCAGGTGTTGTTATTAATCCTGAATGTAAGATGGGAAATCATTCGCATATTAATATAGGGTCGACTTTAGGTCATGATGTGTTGATGTTAGATTATGTAACAGTTATGCCTGGAAGTAAGGTATCAGGAAATGTTAATTTAAAGTCAAAATCCATGGTTGGAACAGGTGCTACGATAATACAAGGCTTAACCATTGAGGAAAATGTAGTATTAGGTGCGGGGACTGTAGTGACGAAAAATACTAAACCAAATTATTTATATGTTGGGGTTCCTGCAAAGGAGAAGAAAACCTTAGTAAATTCCTAAATTCTAGGGCTTAGTTATCTAATGAAATAATGGTATGGGTATTAGTGGAAAAGTTGAATCTTTTCGACGCATATATAGAGATTGGGTGAAAAAAGTGAAGGACATTTTAATAATAGCTCACTTTACACAAGTACCAGGTGAGGTAGGCAATGGGAGATTTAATTATATAGCAGAAAAGATAGATAAACAAAAGGCCAATGTTGAAATTGTAACAACAAATTTCTCACATAGAACTAAAAAGCAACGAAATGTAACAAATGAACAGAAACAAAGTATAAGCTATAAGCTAACGATGCTAAAAGAACCAGGGTACACTAAAAATGTTTCGTTTAAACGTTTTTATAGTCATTATGTAATGGGGCGGAATTTACGAAAATACTTAAGTAATAGGAAAAAACCTGATGTTATTTATTGTGCAGTTCCTTCATTAGATGTAGCAAAGACAGCCGCGAAATACGCAAAAAAACATAATATTCGGTTTATTATTGATGTTCAAGATTTATGGCCAGAGGCATTTAAAATGGTATTTAATATCCCAGTAATTAAGGATATTATCTTCTACCCAATGAAAAGAAAAGCTGAGTATATTTACTCAACTGCAGATGAAATTGTAGCAGTTTCCCAAACTTATGCTGATAGAGCACTAAAGGCAAATAATAAGGGTATAGATGCTCTCGGGATTTATCTAGGTACCGAATTAGCATATTTTGATAATTTGGCTGAGCAGAATAAGCTAACAGATAAACCTAATAATGAAATGTGGCTTGTTTATATAGGAACATTGGGACATAGTTATGATATTTGTAGTGTAATAGATGCCTTAAAGATAGTAAAAGATAAAGGGATAAATAATATTAAATTTGTCGTCATGGGAGATGGACCACATAAGTCTAAATTTGAGACTTATGCTAAAAAGCTTGGGGTAAATGCAGTGTTTCCTGGTAGATTAGGGTATGATAAGATGGTTGGAATTTTAAAGTCTTGTGATATAGCGGTGAACCCAATAAAGCAGGGATCTGCAGGTAGTATTATAAACAAAGTAGGTGACTATGCGGCTGCAGGCTTACCTGTATTAAATACTCAGGAATCTAATGAATATAAAGAACTTGTAGAGGGCTACAGGGCAGGATTTAATTGTATAAATGGTTGTGCATTAGATTTATCTGAAAAACTTATTGCTTTAATTAACGACGAGAAATTAAAGAGAGAGATGGGAAAAAATAATCGTAAACTAGCAGAAACTTTATTTGACAGAGAAAAAACATATAATAAAATAAGCAATTTAATGGGAGAGGAACTAAGTTGAATATTGTATACATTTCCTGCCTTTCTGGAAATAAGGCAGCAGGGTTTACGTACAGTGTGCCCGCTCAAATAGAAAGTCAAAGCCGAATTGATAAAGTTTTTTGGTATAATTTGAACTCTACATATAAAAAAAATGATACTAAAAACATAAAATATGGTAATACTAAGGATTTTTCTTCGAAAAAAATATCGGAGCTCCCTGCCCCTTATAACTCTCCGGATTTAGTTGTATTCCAAGGAGTTTATTTTATAGATTACTATCTAATTTCAAAAGATCTTGTTAAACGCAATATACCATATATTATAATTCCAAGGGGCTCATTAACAAGAGGAGCTCAAAAAATTAAATCTCTTAAAAAGAAAATTTCAAACAAATTAATTTTCAACAAATTTATAAAGAATGCACGTGCTATCCAGTACTTGAATCAAGCAGAATATCGAGATTCTGGTGATTGGTGGAATGAAAATCATTTGATAATTCCTAATGGTACTTATGTCAAAACAATAAAGAATACTTTTAGAGAACGTTCTCCCTTAAAAGGAGTTTTTATAGGAAGATTGCATGTTTTTCATAAAGGGATAGACTTACTTATAGAGGCTTGTTCAAAACTAAAGAATGAAATAGATGGAGTTATTCAAATTGACATTTATGGAAAGGATCAAAACGGCTCAAAAAATGAGATAACTAATTTAATTGTTAAACATGGTTTAGACAATATTATAAAAGTGAAAGATGGAATTTATGATAGTGAAAAAGAAGCTGTACTTTTGGATAGTGATTTTTTTGTTTTAACTTCAAGATTTGAGGGACATCCAATGGGCTTAATTGAGGCATTATCATATGGATTACCATCTCTTGTAACGACTGGCACAAATATGGCTAAGGAAATTGAAAGCAATAATGCAGGATGGATTGCTGAAACTGAAATAGAGAGTATAGTTATAGCTATAAAAAGACTTATTCGTGAAAAAAGTGAAATCGAAGAAAAAGGGAACAGTGCAATAGAACTATCTCGAAGTTACGATTGGGATGCTTTAGCCAAAAAAAGTCATAGTGTGTATAATAAATTAATTAAAAAAGATAACTAAAGTGAATAGCGTAATTAAGTTTAATTATTTGATAGAATACTAATTTATAAAAGAAGTATAGTAAACATAATTAGCGTTAATTGTATGTTATTCCCTTTATTAATACAAGTCTTAGTGATACAAAAGTTTTAACGTTGTAGCATCTATTGATAGAAATCTGAAAATGGGGAGAGTTAAATTGTACCTTACCGAAAGAATTATTTCTCTTTTTACCTATGTGCTAATACTTTGGATAATGTGTTTTTTAATATCTAAGCTAGGAAACAAATATATAGGTAAAATATTATTTTTTTATACATTAATATTATCTACAATGTCTTTCTTTTTTGTTCCATCTTCGGGAGCAGATTTATATAGATTAATACCAATAATGCACATTTGGGGGAGCTTAAATTCCATTGAGCTATGGAATGAAATGTTAAATTCTACAACCCCAATTAACTTGTTGTATATGTATTTAATCGGTAAAACTAAGATAGATGGTTTATTGCCTGCTCTTACAGCGTTTATTTTTTATAGTAACGTTTTTTATATACTAAAAAAAAGTGTTATTAGGTATAAGGTGTCTTCAACTGATGGAGCGCTCATACTGTTTTTTTTCATGTCTTTAGGTGTATTAATAGAAGTTATTTCAGGGATAAGGACAATGCTTGGATTTTCGTTTGTAGCTGTTTTTGTTTATAAGGAGATGGTTGAAGGTAAGTCTATATTTAAGAATATAGTATGGTATGTGTTGGTATCATTGATACATCCTGCAGTATTGGTATTAGTAATAATTAGATTTGGCTACCTTGTAATTGAAAAGAGTAAAAATAATTATCAGAAGTTCTCGAAGGTTTTATTTGTGCTAATTGTAATACCGATTTTATATATCTTTGGTAGGGAATATCTTTTAGCTAGTTTTGAAAAAACTAAAGATTACGTATCTTCGGGAACTTATTGGTATTTTTGGGAGTATTTAATAGGAGGGATAAGCCTATTATTTATATTTTATTTAATTTCTTTAACAGCTAGGTTTATTAAAATAGAGGGTGATTTACATAATATACAAAAATTATTAGTTTTTTGTAAATATATTGCTGTACTACTAATTGTATTCTCAATTGAATATAATACTTTTCACAGGTTTGTAATATTTTTGTCTATTATAGCAATTCCACTACTTGCATATGTACTAGAATCGAGTCGGTATAACAAAATAATAAAAATTAATTTTAGACAGTTTGTTTTTATTCTCTCTTGTATAATTCTTTTTATAGCTTGTACTCGTGGAAATCTAACTAGTTTTAAGTTTTTGTACCTGCTGAGCTATACCCTTAATTGAGAAATTTGGTAGATCAAGTTTTGCTTTGTTTGTTTTTGTTTTAGTGGTGGTACATGGACATACCACCATATTTTATGGTGAGAGCTGTCATTCAACATAATAATAATAAAAACAGATTAGTCATTTTCCTTGTAGGTTTTTCTGTCTTCCTGCTCTTTTTATAGGGGACAGAGTAGTTACAAGTATGTTCTTTTAGAATAATAGATACAAAAATAAAGTGTATAAACAATTCGATATTATTATCCAAAAGGAGAAAAATATGAAATCTTTATTAATCAGGTTATTTCAAATTATACCCGATTCGTTATATTTAAAAATTATATTTTATAAAAATATAAGGAAAAACTTAGATTTAAAAAACCCAAGAACATTTAATGAAAAGCTGCAATGGTTAAAAATCAATGATCGTAATTCTGAATATACAAGATTAGTTGATAAATATGAAGTTAGAAATTATATTAAAGAGAAAATTGGTGAGAGGTATTTAGTTCCACTAATAGGGGTCTGGAAAGATGCTTCTGAAATAGATTTTGAAAAGCTGCCCAAGCAGTTCGTATTAAAATGCAACCATGATTCCAAAAGTGTAGTCATTTGTAAGGATAAAAGTAAAATCGATGTACAAGGGATAGTTAAGAAACTTAATAGTCATTTAAAGCAAAATGCTTATTATTATGGGAGAGAATGGCCATATAAAAATGTTAAACCTCTTATCATTGCCGAAAAATATTTAGAAGATCCAAGTAATCAATCTTTGATTGATTATAAGGTTTTGTGTTTTAACGGCAAAGCAAGGTTGATCCAAGTTCACAGTAATAGAGGTTCCGAAAATTACACACAGGATTTCTATGACTTGGAATGGAATAATATGGGTATTTCTCAAGGGATCAAACTCACTGAAACTCCTATGGAAAAACCGAATTTTCTTGATGAAATGATTCATTTATCAGAGGTTTTAGCAACAAATATAATCCACGTAAGGGTCGATTGGTATTTTGTGAATGGACAACTTTACTTCGGGGAAATGACTTTTTATGACGGTTCAGGGTTTGTACCTTTCTTAAATGAAAAAGATGATATCTTATTGGGAGATATGATTGATTTAAAAAAGTGAAATGAAAAGAATTATTAACTGATATTGGTAACTCGTATAGTAATGAAAATATTTTATATTATATGAGGTATCGATAGCGTCAATTTATGGTGAGGAACTTTCAATTGGTGATAATTGTGTTATTAGTGCTGAATGTATAATTAATGGAAAAGTACCATCTAATGCATCAGTCACGTCACGGGGGAGCGATATAAAGGTCAAATTATTACAATAGTAGTAAATCTAACAGAAATATTAATTTATTTGAGAGGATATAAACGTTTGCGTAGTAAGAAGATATTACTTAATTCATCAATAGGTTTGATTCGTGAAGCCGTTAATATGATTTGCGGCTTTTTACTTCCATGGCTAATTATTTCAAATTTTGGTTCGAATTATAATGGATTGACTGCTTCAATATTGCAATTTCTAAACACTATTGTTTTACTAAAAGCGGGAATAGCAGCGGTTACTAGAGCAGCACTTTATAAACCATTAGCAGAAAATAATATTACAAAAATTAGTGAGATTTTATATGCGACAATGCTTTTTATGAAAAAGATTGCCTTAATTTTTGCAGCTTGTTTAATATGTTTTGCTTTTGTATATCCGTTTATTATAGATGGTGAATTTGGATGGTTATTTACTTTTAGCCTTGTTTTAATTATGGGTGCAAGTACTGTTATTCAGAACTATTTAGGTATTACATATCAGATGCTCTTATTAGCTGATCAACGAAATTACATTTATTCTATAATACAAATAATAACAATAATATTAAGTACTATTGTTACAATAATTATAATAAACTTGGGTGGTTCTATTCATATTGTTCAATTGGGTATTACTGCCGTTTATACTTTGAATCCGATATTATTAATACTTTATGTCCATAAACATTATCATATTATAAAAAATGTGACTCCTGATCTATCTGCTATTTCTCAAAGATGGAGTGCTTTTACACAGGAAATAGCTGTATTTGTCAACAATAATACTGATTTGGTTATTTTGACTATTTTCTCAACAGTGTGGCAAATATCTGTATATACAGTTTATTATTTAGTTGTAAATGGTATAAGAACACTAATACTTACCCTTTCTGGAGGAATTGGAGCAGCATTAGGTAATATGATTGCGAATAAAGAGGATAGGGCGCTTTCGGAAAATTTCCGAATATATGAGTTTTTCTTATTTACTGCAGCTACGATTGCCTTTACATGTACAGCTCTACTCATAGTTCCATTTGTTATGGTTTATACAAAAGGGGTTAATGATGTTAATTATTATAGGCCTTTATTTGGTTATATGGTATCGGCAAGTATGTTCTTTTATTGCATTAGAATTCCTTATGATGATTTAGTTGAAGCGGTTGGACATTTTAAGGAAACTAGAAACGGTGCTATATTTGAATCATTAATGAATATAACTATTTCCATAATCTTTGTGCAAAAGTTAGGGCTCATTGGTGTAACAATTGGGACTTTATGCGCTATGGTATTTCGAACATTTCAATATGCGTTATATTCCTCAAAACATATATTAAATCGTAGTATAAGAGTAGTTATAAAGAGGCTACTTTCTTGTATTGCTGAGGTTGCTACAATAGTTTTCTTAGTAAGCCTTATTCCTAGCTTTGAAATAAGTAATTATTTTATGTGGGGATTGCGTGCTATTGAAGTTTTTATAATTGCTACAGTTGTAGTCTTTTTCTACAAATTTATATTCTTTAAAAGTGATTTATTATTGTTCATGCGTAAAATAACTATAGCGATTCGTAGAATATGACAAGAGGTTTTTGGAGAAATTAGTTCGATAAGAATTGAAAACAGTATTTTTTATTAAGAAAGTATATTTATTGAAATGTATTTCTAGTATGTAAGGGGTAAATCAACTGAAACATTACCAATTGGTTTATCTTTTATTATAAAGAATTACTTTATAGAGATGTTTCTCTTATAAAATCGGAAAATAGTCATTGTGACTTACTTTTTGCAGACCCAACATTGTGGTTGGGTGCTTGTTATAAGTCGAGGTTTATCGATTTATAAGTTTTTTGTAAATATGGGGTAGTTCCAAGCTTCATTTTGAATACCACGTATATGAATTTGGTAAGGAAACTAAAGTTAATTATTTCTTAAAAGTACTCTATCTTTTTAGTTATGGGTATCGGTTATTTTTCAAGTCTAGTCAAATAGTATTACTTTGGAATCCTAGTGAACCAATTCTTGTTGCTATAGTACTGTGAAATTAATAAACTGATTGTTAAATAAAAGCTTTATTCCAATTATTATTGAAAAGGTAAATAAGCATAAAAATAAAGGGCGGTGTAATAATGTACAAAATAGCAGTAGCAGGAACAGGCTATGTTGGCCTAGTAGCAGGGGTATGTTTTGCTGAAGTTGGTCATCAAGTAACTTGTGTTGATATTGATGAAAAAAAGGTACAATTAATGAAATCTGGCATTTCTCCAATATATGAGGCTGATTTAGAGGAGCTAATGCAGAAAAACTATACAGCTAGCAGAATTAATTATACAACTGATTATAAATCAGCATATAAAGATGCAGATGCCATTTTTATAGGTGTAGGAACTCCTGAACAAGCTGATGGTTCTGCGAATCTTTCATACATTGCGACTGTTGCAAAACAGATTGCTGAAAGTGTAGAAAAAGATTGCCTTGTTGTTGTAAAATCCACTGTTCCAATTGGAACGAACGATAAAGTTGAGCAGTTTATTCAAGATTTTTTAGTTAATGATGTGAAAGTAGAAGTAGCATCAAATCCAGAGTTTTTAGCGCAAGGTTCTGCTGTTCATGACACGTTATATGCAGAAAGAATTGTTATTGGTACAGAAAGTAAATGGGCTGAAGAGATATTAACAAATCTTTATAAACCATTTCATTTACCTATCGTTTCAGTTAATAGACGATCAGCTGAAATGATTAAGTATGCATCTAATGATTTCCTTGCTCTTAAAATTTCTTATATGAATGATATTGCAAACCTTTGTGAGTTGGTCGGAGCAGATATTCAAGATGTTGCAAAAGGTATGAGTTTTGATGAGCGTATTGGAAGTAAGTTTTTAAACGCAGGTATTGGTTTTGGTGGATCATGTTTCCCTAAAGATACAAAAGCATTAGACTATTTAGCGAGACAAAATGGTTACGAATTAAGAACGGTAAAAGCTGCAATCGATGTGAATAAAGATCAAAAGACTTTATTATACAAAAAAGCGAGTCAAAGATTAATTACTTTTAATGGTCTTAAAGTGGCGGTATTAGGTTTGACATTTAAACCTGGTACAGATGATTTAAGAGAAGCTGCTTCTCTTGAAAATATTCCTCTACTATTAGAGCAAGGTGCAGACATTTATGCGTTTGATCCAGTCGGTGCCAA
The DNA here is from genome assembly GCF_003812125.1 of Bacillus sp. FDAARGOS_527. Taxonomy (NCBI): domain Bacteria; kingdom Bacillati; phylum Bacillota; class Bacilli; order Caryophanales; family Bacillaceae; genus Bacillus; species Bacillus sp. FDAARGOS_527. Next base: position 4,303,469 of record NZ_CP033795.1, on the reverse strand, counting down.
TAACTTTGCGAAAGTGTATCCAGAAGGAAAAAATAAAAATGGAAATATCACATATGTTACAGATGTTAAACAGGCATTAGACGGGGCAAATGTTTGCTTTATCTTCACCGAGTGGGGCGAAGTGAAGGCGTTAACTCCAGAGATGTATAAGAAGTTAATGAGAACACCATTAATTTACGACGGAAGAAATATATATGATGTTCAAGTAATGCAAGAAGTGGGAATAGAATATCATTCTATTGGTAGGAAATCAACAAGTAGGGAATATATGAAGGAGTTGAATAATATTGAATTACAAACCTCTAGATATTAGTAAAAAATATCTTATTACTGGGGCTGCGGGCTTTGTAGGATACTTTCTTTCTAAAAAGCTACTAGAACAAGGGTGCCAAGTAATAGGTATTGATAATATAAATGATTATTATGATGTGAATCTTAAATACGCTCGTTTAGAGAACCTTAAACCATATGAGAACTTTACTTTTATTAAAGGCGATATTTCGGATAAGGATACAATTAATAAACTTTTTGAAGAGTACAAGCCAAATATTGTGGTGAATTTAGCTGCACAAGCTGGTGTGAGGTATTCAATTGAAAATCCTGATGTATATATTCAAAGTAATATTATTGGTTTTTATAATATTATTGAAGCATGTAGACATTATCCAGTAGATCATCTTGTATATGCATCATCTAGTTCAGTTTATGGTGCTAATAAAAAGGTACCGTTTGAGGAAACAGATTTTGTAGATAATCCGGTATCACTTTATGCATCCACTAAGAAATCAAATGAGTTAATGGCACACACGTATAGTCACTTGTACAAGATTCCTGCAACTGGATTACGATTCTTTACAGTGTACGGGCCAATGGGGCGTCCGGATATGGCCTACTTTGGTTTTACAAATAAGTATTTCAATGATGAATCCATTAAGATATTTAATAATGGTGACTTTGAAAATGATTTATATCGCGACTTTACTTATATAGATGATATTGTTGAGGGAATTCAACGCCTTTTAAGCAATCCGCCTGTAGAAGATGTAAAGCATAAAGTATTTAATATTGGTAATAATAACCCTGAAAAGTTGATGGTATTTATTAAAGCATTAGAGAAAGCATTGAGTAACTCATTAGGAAGAGCAGTAGAGTTTAAAAAAGATTTTGAACCTATTAAGCCAGGGGATGTACCGGCTACTTACGCATCGACAGATTTATTGCAGAAAGCTGTTGATTTTAAACCTGAGACATCTATTGAAAAGGGATTACAAGAATTTACTAATTGGTATGTAGATTACTATAAAGTAAAATAATTAAAAGCCTACGGTACTTGAATGATAATATACTAGTTATAGAATATCATTCCTAGTATAATAGACTAAATTAGTATTTGTATTATCTGGGGAAATCCGGAATAATGGAAAGAAGAGGTCTATCGCAATGAAAAAGAAAATCCTATTATGGATACTAGGGGTTATAGGAGTAATGATTATAGGCGGTGGAATCTATGCTTATAATGTGTACTCAAAAGTCTCAAAGACATTAGAAGAAGTTCATAAACCGTTAAAGCGTGATGAAGGTAATAAACAAGAAGAAAAAATTAATAAATCTGAACCAGTATCTATCTTATTAATAGGAGCCGATGAACGCGGTGAAGATAAAGGTCGCTCAGATTCTTTAATGGTCATCACATTAAACCCTAAAAATAATTCAATGAAAACAGTAAGTATCCCACGTGATACATATACAGAAATCGTTGGAAAAGGGAAAAGTGATAAAATTAACCATGCCTATGCATTTGGTGGCGTAGATATGTCTGTTGCGACAGTAGAAAAATTCTTAAATGTTCCTATCAATTATTATATTGAAGTGAATATGGAAGGTTTTAAAGACATTGTTGATGCGGTTGGTGGTGTGGATGTAAATAATGATTTAGAGTTTTCTCTTGAAGGGAAGCACCTTCAAAAAGGAAATATCCACTTAACAGGTGACCAAGCCCTAGCCTACACACGTATGCGTAAGGAAGATCCACGCGGCGACTTCGGGCGTCAAATGCGTCAACGTCAAGTAATGCAGGCTGTTATTAAGAAGGGTGCAAGCTTCTCTTCTTTATCAAGCTATGGTGATGTGTTAACAGCGATTCAAAAGAACGTGAAAACAAACTTAACGCAAGATCAAATGTTTGATATGCAAAAGAACTATAAAGATTGCTTGAAAAATAGTGAGGATATTCAAATTCCAGGTGACGGTCACAAAGCCGCTGATGGTATTTGGTACTACTATGTTCCAGATGCAGCAAAACAAGATTTAACGAATAAGTTAAGAGCGCACCTTGAAGTGACTAAGTAATATGTAATAACCCAACTCCTTTGGTAGGAGTTGGGTTTATTTTTGCGTGAATTTATATTAGTATTATATGTTGTGAGAATAATAGATGAGGTGAATCGATGAATAAGAAAGCAGTACTTGTCCTAGTTATTTTTGTATTGTTTGTCGCTTCGGTTGTGAGCGGTAAATTATACTGGAATAAGAAGATTGCGAATGCAATAGGGCAGACGAGTGAAGTAACGAAAACAAAGGCTGAAGTGAAAGATAGCGGAGCGAAGAAAGAAGAGAAAGAGAAAAAGAAAGAGAAAAAACAAGATGCGAAATCATCTTTTAATGAGGCATACGCGAAGAACTTGCCAGATGCAGTGAAAGAGAAGTTAAAGAAAGCTGCTGAGGAGAAAAAAGCAGTAAATCTTGTTATTGTTGGGGATGAAGCTTCTTCATCTGAAAAAGGTGCTTGGGCAGCTAAGTTAACGTCTAATTTAGAAACTGCTTACGGTAAAGGTTTATGGAATGTGACTGTAAAGGAATATAAGGGTGAGAGCACAGACGAGCTGATTGCAAATAAGCGTGATAAAGAGATTGCGAAAGAGAATCCAGATGTGATTTTATTTGAGCCACCATTTATTACTGATAACGGTAAAACTGGTAACGGGAACTCTGTTGCGAGTACGCAGAAGTTTGTTCAAGCACTTTCTACTAGTGCGAAGGGTGCTACGATTATGATTCAACCACCAAACCCAGTGTATGGTGCGAAGAATTATCCGAAAGCGATTGAAGCGTTAAAACAATTTGCGATGCAAAATAATTATACATATATTGATCATTGGGGAGCGTGGCCAGATGCAACAACGAAGGCTATCCTACCATACTTAAAAGAAGAGTTTGGTTTCCCAACTGCTAAAGGTCATGAAGTTTGGGCACAATATGTAACGGATTATTTTGTAGCTAAATAATAAAAGGGGAGAGGGTATTGTCGTTCAACATATGTTCGACAATACCCTCTCTTTTTTTATAAGATTTTTGCTATACTAAACTGTACTATAATACAGGATGGAAGGAGGAGAACAATGAAAATACTTGTAGTGGATGATGAGTCGAGTATTCGTAATTTGATTCGGATGCAGCTTGAGATGGAAGGATATGAAGTGCTTACGGCGGCTGACGGGAGAGAAGTTTTAGAGAGATGGAATGAAGGGCCGGATGTTTTGATTTTGGATGTTATGCTTCCGGATACAGATGGGTATGAGTTACTTCGTTTGTTCCGGGAGAAGGATCGGGATATTCCAGTGCTCATGTTAACTGCGAAGAGTCAGATGAATGATAAATTGCTCGGTTTGCAGCTTGGTGCAGATGATTATGTGACGAAGCCGTTTAATTATGCGGAGCTTATTCTTCGGGTTAAGAATATGGCGCGCCGCGTGAATAAGAAAGAGGTAACGGTAAGCTATGAAGTAATTGGGGCGGGAGAGATAACGATTTGTCCTAAGGAAAGAAAAGTGCATGTGAGTGGACAAGAGGTTCAGTTAACGTACAGAGAGTTTAATTTATGTCAGTTGTTTGTTTCCAATCCGCAGCGTGTATTTATGAGAGATGAGCTACTTGAGAAAGTATGGGGATTTGAGTATATCGGAAATACGAGAGCGGTTGATATTATGGTGCAAAGATTGCGGAAGAAGCTAGGGAGTAGCGGGGAATATATTAAGACAATTTATGGCGTTGGCTATAAACTGGATTGTTAAGTGGTGATGGTATGTCTTTAAAAAGAAATATGGTATTTGGAATCGTTGGACTGTTAATCCCGATATTTGTTCTTTTGTACGCAGTTGTTTATATTACGTTAGAGAAGAATATGTATCATAATGCGGCAAATTCTTTAGAAAAGTTAAGTGTAGAAGCACAAATTTATACGATGAATTATTTAGAGAAGGAAGCAGAGGTAGAGACGCTCGGTCCGAATTCACTTTTAATTGCTTCGTATTTAGCGAAGCGCATGGATGTCCGTGTACAGATGATTGGGAAGAATGGAGATGTTGTGGCGGATACGCAAAAGGGAGCGCTTCTTCATCGGAATATTGATATTGAGAGTTCTTTGAAGGGGAAGAAATCTTATGTGTTTGAAGAGGGAGACCCAGCTCCAATTCTTTTGTTTTCAAGCCCAGTGTATTATGGAAACGATGTCATTGGTAGTGTTCGTTTTATAAATGAGTTAACGGGTGAGAAGGAAGTGTTAACAAATGTCGGTTGGACGTTTTTAATGACGTCTCTTTGCCTTGTAGCTGCAGGTATTTTCTTTGCAATTCGTTTGGCAAAGTCTCTTCATAAGCCGATTGATCAGTTAAGACAAATGGCGCACCGGCTTGCGAATGGTGATTATAAAAGTAAGATTGAGCTAAATGAATATGTGGAAATTGCGCAGCTTTCCGCATCTTTTAATGCGATGGCTGATGGGATTGAACTACATATTAAGCAATTGAAGGAAGAGAAAGAGAAGCAGAAAGATTTCTTAGACCGTATTACGCATGAGCTAAAAACACCGCTAACGGCGATTATTGGCTATGTGGATTTAATTCCGAAGTTAAAGGCGAAGGAAGATGTACAGGAGAGCTTGCGTTATGTAGCTGTAGAAAGTGAGCGTTTATTATCACTTGTAGAGGAATTACTTAAGTCTTCAAAGTACGGAACGAGTACGTTTGAAATATCACCTACAGTTGTGAATATAAAGGAGTTAGCCGAAGAAGCAGTTTCAATCGTGAAACCTCGTCTGCAGAAGTTTGAGATTGAAGTTATCAATGAGTTAACAGATGTATATGTTGTTGCCGATTTCGATAAGACGAAACAGATTTTCTTAAATGTGCTTGATAATGCGATAAAATATAGCGATGCTACGCAAATTCGTATGAATGTCATTGTAAATGAGCGTGAGGCGAAGGTGTTTGTTCATGATGATGGCATTGGTATCGATGAAGGGGTGCTGGCAGAGTGGAATGAATCGCCAGAAGGGAAGGTACTTCCTTCTAGTTACGGGAATGGGTATGGTTTGTATATTTGTCAGGAGATTATGAATAAGCAGGGCGGAAGTATGCGGATTGAGAGTAGTGAAGAGGTTGGTACTACCATATTTATTACATTCTTACTTCCGAGACGGATGGAAGACATAAAAAACTTGAAAGCGGTTAAATGATACATTTATGAAACAATTATGCGATATTTTCGAAACAACGTTTTTTTATCTTGGAGGTAGGCAGAAATGAAAAGGCTATCATTTCAAATTCTTATGTTTGTCTTTTGTATCATTGTTTCTCTTATTTTGTTTTATGTGATGGAGAAGCAAATATATAATCGGATCACAATTGTGAATGACAAACAAGCTGTTTTACAAAGAGTGAATGAATCCCTGCCTACTGAAATGAAGGTTAGGCATGAAAAGTGGGGAGAAATTGTTATAACGGATGAAGTTCGTTTGCATACGATTGTTTCATTCTTTGACCGAATTCAAATCAATCCGAGTGAAGCTAAGAATCAAGAACAAGTATTTACTGGAGAAGTAACGTACTTGAATGGACAGAAACGTACTTTTGCAGTAGGTGACTTGTTCCAGTACGGGGCTGATATGTACGGAAAGAATGGTACGGATCCAATGATTTCAGCATTGCAAACGTATTTGTTAAGCCTGTATTACACACCAGAACGTATTCATGATTTTTTTGCGTCAGCACAGGATGTCATAGTACGTCAAGGTGATGTAGAACGTGCGGTGAATGTTACGCACATACTTGATTCGATTCGGTATGCAAAGCAAATTACAGATTACGGAGAAATTCAGAAGTTATTACAATCACAGAATGAACCGATTGCTTATATTACCGCTTATAAAACTGGTAAGCGTATAAAGAATGAGCGTGAAGACATTCTTACTATTTCTGTGTATCCATCGTATTTTGTTGTGCAATATCTCGGTGATAATAATGGGAATGTCATGTATATGAAAAGCTCCCTCGCAAATGTATTTGTAAAGGAGAATGTGTCATGAGAAAGATAGCCTTTTTCTTCTTTTTGCTAGTAATTGGAGGAGCGATGTCTAGTTGCTCTCGAGATACGACCTCTATTAAATATAATAAAAGTGGTCTCCCTATTTTGAATGATCGTCATCTTGTTGCGTATGTAGCGGCTCGCGAGGAAGTTGGGGAAGCGTTGCTTTCATCATTTTGTAAACCACGCGGCTGTACGTATGAATTTATTCGTCTTTCGACAGAAGAGCTTCTTCGGAGGGTAGAAGAGGAAGCTGGAAATCCGAAAGCGGATATTATTATTGGCGGTACGGTAGACGCGCATCAAATGATGAAGCAAAAAAATCTATCTATTCCTGTTACGACTCAGCATGCGAACCGTATTTCAAAAACTGTGAAAGATAAAGATGGTTATTGGTACGGTTATGAAGTAGAGAAGCTGGCAATTGCAATCAATAAAGAGCGGTGGAACGAAGAATTAGCCCCGCTCGGACTTCCTTATCCATCAAGGTGGCAAGATTTATTAAATCCAGTATATAAGAGAAAGATTGTTATGCCAGATCCAAATGTTTCAGGAACAGCTTATACGTTTTTTCAATCACTTATTGATACTGTAGGTGAAGAGGAAGCGAAAGAATATGTTAAGAACTTTGCAGGGCAAGTTGGTGAAGTAACGGTGAATGGTTACATGCCAGTAGAGCTTGTTGCGAGTGGTGAGTATATGATAGGCATCAATTTCATGGGAGATCAGAGAATGCTTCAAAAACAAGGCTTTCCAGTTGTAAGTATCGTACCTGAGCAAACAGGGCTATCTGTTAATGCGATTTCGAAACTAAAGCGTGCACCGAATGGTATTATTGCGGATTTATTTATTGATTATTGTTTATCAGAAGAAGCGGGTCACATTTTAGAAAAGGTTTCGTTTGGCGTACCAACGATGTTTGCGAAGAACGAGAAAGAAATAGAAGGACAGCCGGTTAGAAGAACGAACCAACATATATCAAATAGTGGAATAATCGAGATATGGAATAGACAACGTCTCTCTCAGAAGTGAGAAAAGGAGACGAAAGAATATGTTTAAATGGCTCAAGCCAGCACCTGCAATTGAAAGATTGCCTGCGGATATGATCGACCGTGTATATCGATTACTACGTATTCGTGTGTTAATCGGAATTTCAGTTGGATATGCTGCTTATTATTTAGTTCGTAGTAACTTTACGTTATCAAGTACGTATTTAGTACAAGAATATGGTTTTAGTACAGCTCAAATTGGTCTACTAGGTTCAGTAATGGCAATTGTTTATGGATTTAGTAAGTTCTTTATGGGGAATTTATCAGATAAAGCTTTCGCCCAGCGCTTTATCGCAGTCGGTTTATTCTTATCAGGTCTTGTAAATATTTGCTTCGGTTTTGCATCTTCATTTGGGATGATCGTTACATTACTTGTTGTGAATGGTATTGTACAAGGTATGGGTGCACCTCCTTGTAGTATCGTTATGACGAAATGGTTCTCGAAGAAAGAACGTGGTACGAAAACAGGTCTTTGGAATATTTCACATAACGTTGGTGGAATGCTTGTGCCACCACTTGTCGGAATTGGTGTAGGTATTTTTGGTGAAAACCATTGGCAAGGCGGCGTGTTTATTTTCCCAGCGATTATCGCAATGGTAATTGCAGTTCTTGTTTGGATTAATGCGAAGGATACACCAGAATCAGAAGGTCTTCCTCCAATTGATGAGTATCGTAATGACTATGAAAATCTTGAAAAAGCAGATCATGCTAACAAGATGTCACCAAAAGAAATTTTAATGAAGTATGTAGTGAAAAATAAATTTGTATGGTTCTTATGTATTGCAAATGCATTTGTTTATTTAATTCGTTTCGGCGTTATTAACTGGGTTCCACTTTATTTAACGACAGTTAAAGGTTTCTCAAAAAATGAAGCACATGCGGCGTATGCAATCTTTGAAGGTATGGCAATTCCAAGTTCATTAATCGTTGGTCTTTTAAGTGATAAATTATTTAAAGGAAAACGTATGCCATTATGTATCATTAGTATGGTCGGAGTTGTTATTGGTACGTTTGTATATTGGCAAGCAACTAGTATACTTGTTGTAAGTATTGCAGTTTCTATTATCGGTTGTTTAATTTATGTACCACAATTCTTAATCGGTTTAAGTGCGATGGAATTAGTACCAAAATTTGCAGTAGGTACGACAGTTGGTATGTGTGGTCTGTTCGGTTACGTAGGCGGAAGTCTTGTAGCAAACGCAGCAATCGGTGTTATTGTTGATCGTTCTGGCTGGGATGGATGCTTCATCTTACTATTAACAGGTGCTATTTTATCAACGATCTTCTTGTTCATTGTTCAACGTGGACATGAAAGCAAAGCGCCTAAAGCGGCGTAATATTTTGTTTGAAAAGCTATCCAATTATTATTTTGGATAGCTTTTCTTATATTACTATAATCTTTCCTTAAATCTATCTTAAAAGATATAATGTCATATTTCTAATCATTGGAATTTTTGTTACAATATAAATGGATGTGTAAAACTTTGTAAAAAGAATGTAATAATATGTAATTCATTTTCAGAAAGTTTTATACAATTTTTATATTAAACTATTAAGTTATAAAAAGGAGAGAGAATATGGTACCAAATACGGTTCGTACTCCAAACAAGAAGAAGAAATGGATTATTATCGGGGTTATTGCACTAATTGTTATTGTAGCAGCAGTTAATATTTTTGTTATGCAAGGTAAGAAGAAGGGGGCATCAACATCTGCTGATGCTGTAAGTTTCGAGAAGGTAACGGAGCGTAAGCTGAATAATACGAAGTTAATTTCTGGTCAGGTGAAACCTGGGAATATTGAAAGTTTTTATGCGGATCCGACTAAAGGAAAAGTGAAAGATATTCAGGTAAAAGAAGGACAAGAGGTTGAGAAAGGTGCGAAGTTATTCTCTTATGATAATGAAGAGATTAATCTTCAAATGAAGCAAGCTGAGCTTGATCAGAAGATGGCAGATATGCGTTATGATCAAGGGAAGAAGAAAATTGATTCGCTGAAGAAAGAAATTAAGAAAGCGAAAGATAGCGGAGCTGGGAAAGAAGTAACAGATCCGATGGAAGAGCAAGTAAGTGAGTTAGAGATAGCGCAAAAGACAACTGATCTTGAGAAAGAAAAAGGGAAGTTGCAGAAAGAAGAGTTAAGTAAAAAGCAGAAAGAGCTTACGATTTATAGTAATTTTGCTGGTGTTGTTCAAAAGTTAGATAAGGATGCGGCGCAAAGTTCATCTCAAGCGTTAGGTGGTCAAGGGAAAGCCTTCTTACAAGTGGCTTCTAAAGATCCGTTCCAAATTCAAGGTACGTTAACGGAGCTTCAAAAATCACAAATTCAAAAGGATCAAACATTTACTGTAACTGCGAAAGCAAATAATAAGAAGAAGTGGACAGGTAAAATTACAGAGGTAAGCGAATTCCCAACAAGTGCAGAGATGGCGCAAGCTGGCGGTATGGGTGAAGCGACTCAAAATATGTCTCAATATACATATAAAGCAAGTCTAGATAGTCAAGATGGTTTATCTCCAGGTTATCACGTTTCTCTGCAAGTAAATTTAGAGAATAAGAAGATGGTTGCTGTTCCGACTAAGAGCATCGTAGAAAAAGACGATGATGCATTTGTTTATGTTGAGGATAAAGGGAAGCTTCGCAAACAGAATGTGAAAAAAGGTTCTACTGATGGAGACTGGACAGAGATTACTGAAGGCGTAACAGTGGGGCAAAAGGTGGTTAAAAATCCTTCCGACGATGTGTATGACGGAATGGAAGTGAAAGAGAAATGATTACGTTAAATAATATTGCTAAAACGTATTATCAAGGAAAATTGGCAGTGCCGATTTTGCATGGTATTAGTTTAACAATTCAAGGCGGGGAGTTCGTTTCAATTATGGGACCGTCTGGTTCTGGTAAGTCAACGCTTATGAATATTATCGGCTGTTTAGATCGTCCAACAGAAGGCGAATATATGCTCAATGATGTGAATATCTTAACAGCAGACGAGTCAAAGCTTGCTTTAATTCGTAATGAATATATCGGTTTTGTGTTTCAGCACTTTAATTTGCTGCCGCGTCTTTCAGCAGTCGAAAATGTTGAGCTTCCGCTCGTATATGGTGGCATAAAGAAAGCAGAACGTCGCCAGCGTGCTTTAGAGGCGCTTGGTAAAGTTGGATTAGCGGACCGCGTGCATCATTTACCGAACGAATTGTCAGGTGGACAGAAGCAGCGTGTCGCAATTGCAAGAGCGATTGCGAATAATCCAACGTTCATTATGGCCGATGAGCCGACTGGTGCACTTGATACGAAGTCTGGTGAGCAAGTTATGGATATTTTCACGAAGCTTAATGCGGAAGGTACGACGATTGTTATGGTTACGCATGAAGAGGAAGTAGCAGCGTATTCTTCCCGCCGCATTGTACTGCGAGACGGGAAAATTACAGAAGATAGAAGGTGTGCGGTATGAGTTTACTAGATAGTATAAAAATTGCCCTCTCTTCTATTTTAGCTCATAAACTGCGTTCAGCTCTTACGATGCTCGGTATTATTATCGGTGTTGGTTCCATTATTACTGTCGTTGCAATTGGGCAAGGCGGGGAAGCAATGCTGAAGTCGAAATTCGCAGGTTCTGGTGGTAATAATCTTATGCCAATTCAATTTCAACCAGATATTAATGATGAGTTTGCTATGGGTGGATTTGAAATGCCAAAGTTAACGGAAGAGGATATTTTGGAAGTAAAACAAGTGAAAGATGTTTCACACGTTATTACGACAAACCGGAATTCAGAGGTGCTTGATGTAAATGATAAAAAGGCAAATCTGAATGTTATTGGTCTTGATAATGAATATTTTGCAGTTAATAAAGTAAAGGTCGTAAAGGGACGTACTTTAAGTGAATCAGATATTACTCATGCAAATAACGTTGTGATGATTAGTACAAAAACAGAAGAAACGTTATTTAAGGACGTAAACCCAGTTGGACAAATTATTGAGATGAAGGGGCAGCCAATGCAAATTGTTGGTGTGTATACCTCTGATAATGAGTTTATGGGATTTGAAATGGAAGAAGCGCTAATCCCTCTTACGTTATGGCCTGTTTTATACGGAACAGATGAGATTCAAAACATCGCAATTCAAGCTAAAAATGTAGACGATTTAGAAGCAGCTGGGAAACAGGCTGTTGATGTATTAAATAGTCGTAAGCCAAGTGAAATTCCAGGTAAATATGAACTGGTAAACTTAAAAGAATTCCAAGAAAATGTTTCTAAGGTAACTAATATTATGACGATGATTATCGGTGGTATCGCGGGTATTTCATTAGTCGTTGGTGGTATTGGCGTTATGAACATTATGCTCGTATCTGTAACGGAGCGTACGCGCGAAATTGGGATACGTAAAGCACTTGGGGCAACGCGTAGTAAAATTTTATTACAGTTTTTAATTGAAGCAGTTATGTTAACACTTCTAGGTGGTTTGATCGGAATTGGTCTTGGATATGGCGGAGCATATATCGTTTCCACGTTCGCAAAATGGCCACCACTCGTTTCATGGGAAGTTGTCGTTGGAGGCGTACTGTTCTCTATGACACTTGGTATTATCTTTGGATTAATTCCAGCAAACAAAGCTGCGAAATTAGATCCAATTGAAGCATTACGTTATGAGTAATTACTAGTGTAGTAGAACTATACACTACCGTTCTAGTGGGCGGTTCGTAGCCTCTATATGAGGAAGTGAACCGCCCGTTAGAACGGGTTATATAAATAGAAGGAGGCGTTATAATGGAAACGAATATTAATACGCAAGATGCAGGTTCAAAAAAGCCATCATTATTTGGAATGATTACTTCTCCAGGTGAACAGTTTGAGAGAATGAAGACTAGTAATGCAGTTTGGGGTGCATTTTGGATACTTGTTTTATTAGGTGGACTTGTTGGGGGATTTGCTGCTTATGTATATTCTCTAACACCTGAAGCTATTAAGCTTAATAAGGAACTAGGTGTTACTGTTTCAGCTGGAATGACATATGGTATGGGATTCGGTGTAGGTGCTCTTGGTATGGGATTTAGTTTCTTAATAAGTGCTGTAGTGTATAAAGTATTAATGGTGTTTATGAGCAATGATACTTCTTATAAAAAAATATTGGCGATTACTGTATATTCAAGTGTTATTTCATTAATTGGTGTATTAATAAATATAATTTTAGCCTATATTTTAGGTGGATCGGGTCAAGAAATGTACACTGGCCTAGGACCAATTTTCGCCTCGAGTAGTGGTGTTGTAAAAGGTATTGTAAGTAAATTTGAAGTGTTTACGATTTGGGGATATGTGGTTACATGGCTAGGTCTTCAAATTACAGCAGGCTTAACTAAAAAACAGGCAACAATTATTACTATTGTTTTCTTTGTCTTAACTCTTGGAATGGGAGCTTTACAAGGTATGTTCCAATAAGGAAATAAAATAAAAAAGGTGGCTCTTCGGAGTCACCTTTTTTATTTTTACCCCTATTTCAAATACCACTAACAGAATTTCAAATTCTACTTCATGTAATTTCAAATTTCAGTGATAGTATTTAAAATTACCCACAGTGCAATCCTTTCTTTATTTTTATATTGTGAAGGTACCGCGGAATATTAGAAAGGTATACCTTTTAGAAACGGGTACTGTGTGAAACCAGCGACTTTTAAAGAGGCAGTTGTTTTGTATGAGGGAATGATCGTAAATCAAATAAAGAAGTTAGGGATTTATCAAGATTATGAAGAGTATTATCAATGTGGGTTAATCGGTCTTTGGCATGCGTATGAAAAGTTTGATGCGGAGAAAGGGAGTTTTCCTGCATATGCAGTTGTAACGGTACGTGGTTATATATTAGAGAGGTTGAAAAAAGAATTCACAGTGCAAGAAAAGTGTGTATGTGTAGGAGAGTATGAGGATATCTTTCGTTTTGAAGATATTGAAATGAAAGTGAAGGATTTTATGAGTGTATTAGATGAGAAGGAGAAGTATATTATTTTTGAACGTTTTTTTGTAGGAAAGACGATGGGGGAAATCGCTTTAGAGACAGAGATGACCTATTATCAAGTGAGGTGGATATATCGGCAGGCGCTTGAGAAAATGCGAAATAGCTTAAGAGGATAAATAGTATCATAAGAATGGAAGGCAAGGGATATTGCTTTCCATTCTACTTATTTTGTTAAGGTAGTAAATGTAATAAGAGGTTTTTAAATTGTAGTGAATCTTGCATGTTCATACGTGATAATACATATCCAGCTTTTAATAATTGTTGTTTTAACTTATGGGGACTGATATGTATAGTTGTAGTTGTGCCATTTGAAAAATGAATAGTAGCTTTTTTACTTTTTTTCAAAAATTCTATGTCATCTATATGATTATAAAACAGCCATATACAGTTTGGAGAAGAAGGAGATTCTGTTGGGAAAGCACAAATATATTCTCTATGATTAATTGGAATTGGAACATTTTGTTTGAACTTAAAGTTTGTTTGAACTGCATTACGTCTGCCTTGATAAGTAGAATGAACATTGGCTAGACAAGATTGCTTGATGAGTTGGAGAGCAGTTTGACAGGAGTAAAGATGGTTCCCGCTACTGTCGATAATTTTGGTACGATAATAAGGGTGCTTGTATGGTTCCAGCATCATTGTAGAATTAGAAATAATAATATCATTTTCTTCATTCATAAATTTGATTCCCCCTTTATAAATGGTAATAATTCTAGATATAATTATATACGAATTAAGTAAATTGATTGTTAATCTTTCATTTCATATTGTAAATTTTGGCTATTCGTTTACAATCAATAGATGATAGTCTTTCTAATTTGCATCGCTTGTACATATATATGAAAATAGAAAAGAGTAGGCGGTGAGATAGTATGAAGAAAAGGTATATTATTATGGCTCTAGTTGTTGTTCTTCTAGTATATTTAGCAAATAGTAATCCGAGTAAAGGTGAATATACAGATTGGGCAGCAAAGCAGTTTATGAAACGTAATGATGTAAGTAAGAAGCTAGATGAAGTTCAAAAGGAAAATGAAGAGGGTCTCCTTGGCGATTTAGCATCGGCTGGTAAGAAGTTGGCGAAAAAATATGTTGAGCCGCAAGTTGGATTATTAATCGATCATTATACGAAGCGAGATGATTATATATTCTTCTCAACATATAAGACGGAATTTGATATCGGCGGAGAACATTATAAATATGTATGCGTCGGTTTTTCAAAAATCTTTATTCCAATTGAAATGCCGAAGAAAAAAGACGAATCTGCAAAATGATGCAGATTCATCTTTTTGTCTATAAGGTAATGGGAACTTCAGATACAGTCTTTTCTACGAGACGAGCTCCTTTTTTTCGGGTATTTTCATTAATTGATGAAAATACAGATGAGGCAAGGATCGTATCCATTACTTGATTTACGACTTGTGCATCAATAGGTGTGATCGGCTTCTCGATAGAAAAGACAACTGTTTTTCCATCTTCTTTCGCGAAAATTAATTCTAGTACTTGCATACGTTGTTTCCTCCTTTTTATTTATCTTGTAATCAGTGGGGACATCCCCACTGATTACATTGCCACCTTAAAGGCTAGAAAGATCTGATGTGCTAACAAGTTGTACAGCGTGAAGTGGTGATGCTTGTAGAGAAGCTAGAGCACGAGCTACGGTTTGTACTTTCTCTAAGTTTGCGTTTGTTTTTACGCGCTTAAATTGTTTGTTCTTAAAAACTGTTTTTCCATTCTTATCTAATCCATTGTTTAAGACGAGACGTAAAGTTAAATCCATTACGATTGTTTCGACTGCCATGTTTATCACCCCCTTTCACTATATAAATAGGATGCAAATGTCATGTTTTGGCGTGAAATTTATTCTTTTTTTTGGTACTCTTAAAAGAATAAGAGAGGGGTTTCGGAAGAATGAATCGTAAATGGTTATTTTGGATTCCTGTTTTACTATGGATGGGGCTGATTTTCTATTCCTCGGCACAACCGTATAAAAAGCAGGATATGCGTTCGGATATTGAACAATATGTAAATGTGGAGTTTGTGAAAGAGCATTTTTCATGGGTATCTATCGATTACGGCGGTGGTACACCTGTTAGTATTGCAAATAAAGGTGTAGGCGGATTTATTGAGTTTTTCCTTCGTAAAGGTGCTCATTTTATGGTGTTCTTTATGCTCGGTTCATTGACGTATTACGCTTTTCATCGATCAGGTTGTTCGAGAAAAAGGTGTTTTATATACGCTCTCCTTTTCGTTGCGGGATACGCAACATTTGATGAAATTCATCAATGGTTTACGGGAGATCGTACACCGATGTGGCAAGATTCATTACTGGATACGTGCGGCGGATTAACAGGGATTGTAATAAGTAATTGGTTTTGGAATAGAAAAAGGAGCTAATCTTGTGAGATTAGCTCCTTTTGTTTATACACCAAGTAATTCTTTTAGCTCATCTGTAGATAGTTCGGTCATCCAACTATCGCTTGTAATGACGGCGTTGTTTAATGACTGTTTTCTTTCTAACATTTCATCGATTTTCTCTTCAAGTGTCCCCGTTGTAATCAGTTTATGAACGTGAACGAAACGTTTTTGACCAATACGATATGCACGGTCTGTGGCTTGGTTTTCTACCGCTGGATTCCACCAACGATCGTAGTGAATGACATGGTTGGCAGCTGTTAAGTTTAACCCTGTACCACCTGCTTTTAACGATAAAATGAAGATGTCATACGTTCCGTTTTGGAACTGTTCGATCATTTTGTCACGTTCTTTCTTCGGTACACTACCGTTTAAGAAGAGGACGCGCTGACCGAAATGTTTTTCTAACACATCTTTTAGCATGTTCCCCATACCGATGTATTGCGTGAAGATTAAACAACTTTCATTTTGATCTTTTATATTTTCAATGAGTTCCATGAGCGTGCTCGTTTTCATGGAACGTTCGATGATGTCTTTCGGTTCTGTTTCTTTTAAATAAAGAGCAGGGTGATTACAAATTTGTTTAAGTTTGTTCAGCATGAGTAATATAAATCCGCGTCGTTCAATTCCGCTTAATCCTTCTACATTTTGCAATGTATCTTGAACAAGTTGTTCATATAAGGAAGCTTGTTCACCAGTTAGTGGACAGTAAGCTTTCTGTTCTTGTTTATCTGGTAAGTTTAATGCGACTGTTTGATCTTTCTTCGTACGACGCAGTAAAAACGGCGAGATAAAACGTTGAACTTGTTGGATTTTTCCTTCGTCACGGTCCTTTTCAATTGGTGAGACGAAGCGGCGCTGGAATTGTCCTAAGCTGCCAAGGTATCCATGATTAATGAAGTCGAAAATAGACCAAAGCTCGGCAAGGCGGTTTTCCATCGGTGTTCCAGTTAATGCGATTTTGTGATTTGCTTGTAAGTTTCGCACTGCTTTAGACTGTTTCGTGTGTGGGTTTTTAATATTTTGTGCTTCATCCAAAATAACAGCATCCCAGCATAACGTACTAAGTTCTTCCTCATCAAGCTGAGCCAATGCATAAGACGTTAATACAACATCTGCTGATTGAAGGAAGTCTTTAAATGATTCTCCTTTCGCCCTATTACTTCCATAATGTAACTGAACGCGTAAATTTGGTGCGAAACGCTCAAATTCTTTTTGCCAATTTCCAAGAACAGATGTCGGTGCCACGATTAAGGCAGGACCTGTTTGGAGATTGTTCTCTTTTATATATAGTAAGTAAGTAATCGTTTGAATACTTTTTCCAAGTCCCATGTCGTCAGCTAACAATGCACCAAATCCAAGCTTTCTTAAATATAATAACCACTCAATGCCATGTTGTTGATACGGACGGAGTGTGGCGTTTAGTGAAGAAGGGACATCTATTTTTGGAATATCTCCAATGTGCAATAGTTTTTGGAATAGCTCTTCATAATATCCATCTAGTTCAATTTCAATATCGTTAAATGGACTATCTTCTTCTACAATTTCTGTTTCAGCCGTGTTGGATAAATGTTGCTGAAGGACATCTTTCATTTCAAGTCCATACTTATCAGCACGGTTCATGAGCTTTCGTACTTCTTCAATAAAGGCTGGATCTAGTCGCATCCATTGACCATTTATATTGAATAACCGTTTGTTTTGTTCAACGAGTTCAAAAAATTCGCTTTCTGATAAATCAATGCCGTTCGTTGAAATGCGCCAGTCAAAATTAACGAGTGTATTCATGCCGAAGAAAGATTGCGTTTGCGTAGCATTTTGCTTCAGTTGCACACGTAATTTTGGTTTTGTCGCTTTTAAATTTTGCCACCACGATGGTAATAAGATTGTAATACCTGCGGCGAGTAATTCGTTACTTGCTTCTGTTAAGAAGTTCCACGCTTCTGTTTCAAAGAGTTCACTTCGGAATGTATCCCCTTCTTTTAACCACGGTACGAGCTTACTGAAGCTTTCTTGTGTTTCAAGAATACGTTCTTCATAATCGTGCCATCGTTTTGGTAAAGAATCGATACTTTCATATACATATATGCGATGTGCCCCGCGCTTTGGTGTAACAATTGTTTCAAGCTTCCACATTTCAAATTCTTCTTGCGGCTCTTGTAGTCGTAGTCCGATTGTAAAGGGAAGGTCATCTTCAATGTAACCAATTTTTCGAAGCCAATCTTCTTCATGTAGTGCTGCGTCTAATTGTCTTTTCGTAAAGTCGTAATGTTCATAAAGTCTCTTTGCATCTTCCCATCCGTCATTTGAACGGTTATCTTGTAATATGCTTTCATTTACTGCAGCTGAGAAAAGAGATGCCAATGTTTCATCTTCGATTGGAGTATTTTGAACTTTCCAAGATGGTTGTTTAGGCCAACGCTCCATATCAGGTACGAAGCTACCGCTTGTGAAGGCATCCCACAATTCGTTCGCATCTTCCGTAAGTGCTGTAATAGGGCCGTTCATTTGAATACGGGCAAAGGAGTTCATCGGTTTATTCGCGATGTATTCAAATGCTTGTGCGTTTGTTAGCATAACACCTTGTCTTCCTTCAAAGCTTGCTTCTTTTAGAAACGTGCCGTAGAAGGAAGTGGAGTGCCATGTAAATGCATTTCGTTTCCAACTTGTTACGGATAATGGAGTACCGCTATCATCTTCTCCCCAAAGGAACCAACCGTGACTAACGTGCTGGAGCCTAATTGTTACTTCAGTTTGATTGATCATCGATTAATTTTCCTTTCCGTAATTCCTCTTGTAGTGCACGTAGACGTGAATGTAAGTTTGCGATGTGAATAATGAAAGCATCCCATTCATCGGTACGCTTTAATCGTTTATATAATGTACGTAATTTCTTTAAGTAACGAACTGCACGTCTATATGATTTGCGATTTCGCTCTTCAATAGCTTCGGTAGCAGCAAGGTGATAAAGAGGAAGGGCTGCTTCTGGTGCTTCCTTCTCAATATCTTTCAGCGGTTCTTTCAAAAGTTCAATCGCTTCAAAACCGTGTAAGAGCTGAAGTTCTGCCCATGTGCGATACTGCTTTTTCGCAAGCACGTATTGCTCATAGTTTGCGAAACTATATGGTAATAGCTCTTGTAGAATCATTTCGAGTCCTGCTTGTTCATTTGTATGGGTTGCATATGTTTCATACATGATGACGAATAAGCGAACGATATCTTTTATGAAAATTGTATTTTCGTGCTCATGTATCGTTTTCTTCACTTGTTTATACGTAAAGGAAAGCCAGTTTTTCGCACGATCCCATTTCATTGCATTTAATAATTCCTCTAACCAATAGAAGTACAGACTTACAACAGAAGCAGGTTGTTTCTTTAGCAAGTCCATCGCTAATCGATCTTCGTCATTTAAAAAGAGTAGATGAGAAGATGCTAACGCTTTGGAAAGTGGATTCATTTTCGTATCGATTCGTTTTTCTTCTTCTTGTAGTTGCTCGTTATTGTGTAACAGTTCACTCCATATGTGACGATAAATAAAGAACCTCTCTTGCGTATAGGCATCGGTGGAGAAGAATACTTCGTGAACGAGACGAGCTGTTTCTTGCAAAATTCCTTCAGACTCTGAAGGAATCGCTTCTGATTGTAAGTCCCGAACGATGGATTCCACTTTATCTACAAAGAGACGAACGACGTTAACAGGCTGGTGATAAGAATACGTTTTATTTGCTTCAAAGTCCTGAATTTCTTCTAATAATTTTTGAAAGCAATAAAGTGCTGCATGTAACCTGAACAATTCATGTATCACAATGATACGCGGGGCTTTCCGCTCGAGTTTCGTATAGAAGTCCGTAAAAATACTCATAAGAAAATACATTTGTTTATAAGTAAGCCGAGCTTGTTCTTTTTTAAATGATTCATATTCGTTATCAAAATATGATTGCCAACTTTTATAATCCGTTTCTTCAAAAGCTGATGATTGCAATACTTGTCTTGCAGTTCGAATAGGAGGAAGGGAAGGTTTCGTATTATTTTTGAATAAAGTTAATACATCTCCTACTTGCCCGAAACTAGATGCTGCCGATAGTAACACAGCGAGCATATGCTCACACTGCGTTGGTGCGAAGCAATCGCAATAGCTTTCAGCGACGTTACGAATCGGGATATGGACGCTATATACGCTGCCTTCAGCATCTACAGTTCCTGATAGCGTATAGCCATCAAAGTCAACGTTGTAGACAACACCACTACGATATAGGTGCCGAGCTGTAGCGACATGTTCCTGATCAGCTGTTTGCTGTGGATCTAGTCCTTGAACGAACTCATTCGCAATCATCATAATTTCATCTTTCGTAATTGAGTGTTGCAGCATAATATTCCTCCGTACACATATTTCTTTCCTTTACCATTATAAACAAAAAATGCTCAAAACAGAAAAAATGAAATTTAGATTACATTACTTGAAAATCATGGTAATATATAAAATGTTAATTTTGTATATTACTATATATTTATGGAGGGATTAGGTTTTGTCAGATTTACAATCGAAGTTTGGTAGCGGTATGAACAAATTGCAAGAGGGAATCGAGCAAGGGAAGATGAAATTACAAGTAGCTCAAGAGGTTGCGCAATTAAAGAAAATTACGCAAGAGAAACTACAGGCGAAAACGGAAATTTTGCTGGAACTTGGTCAAATGGCCTATATGCAACTCCGCAATGATGAAGTTCGAGTAGATGTGTTAAAAAATATTATAGAACCAGTACAAGAGCTGGATGTAGCTATTTATAATACGCGTAAGCAAATAGCTAATTTACAGAATCAAGGACAGAAAGGGCAATGTAGCTGTGGCGGTCCCTTATCAGTAAATGATAAGTTTTGTGGACAGTGTGGGAAAGAAAATGAGTTACTCCTTCAATCAAAAAATGATGAAAATGAATCATGTACTTCATGTGGTGAACAAATTGCAACAGAGGCTACATTCTGTCCAGTTTGTGGTATGAAGCAAAGTAAGGAGTGAGGAACATGTATTGTAAAACTTGTGGTTTAGAACAATCGGATGTAGCGAATTATTGTACACATGATGGATCAAGTACAGGTAGTGTAGAAAGTGAAGTTACGTTGTTAGCACCGAAAGACTCAAAGTATTGCCGAACTTGTGGAGTGGAAAGTAAAGGGACCGCTACATATTGTGAGAAATGCGGGGATTCCTTATTAGGTATTATGAAAAAAGAAATGAAAACAAGATTACCAGACGAAAATTTACAATTACATGTAAGTCCACCTGGCAGCACTTTGAAAAAAGGTTTACTTGGTGGTGGGCTTGCAATCGTATGTATGTTTATAGCCGGTTGGATTGGTAGCCTAATTGTCGATGCGGCGATTAACGATTTAGTGAGAACGATGCTTACAAAGATGAACGGTATGCTGAATATGACTACTATTGATCAATCTTTCATCGGTATAGCACCATTAATTTTAATGTATCATTTAATAGGCCTTGAAGTTAGTGGGAGCGGGGAATATGCGATGTCATTTATCCTTCATTTCCCATTGTTCATCTTGTTAGCAATTCCAGCACTTATATTAGGTGGAATTGGATTCTTTGTAGAGAGAAGCAAACCTTCTGCTATTTGGCGTGAGAAGTTACTAACATCAAGTATTATCGGTATTGTATATGGGGTTTTCTTGTGTATTGTCAGCTTTATCGCAAGTTCTTCTACGACAATTTCTCAATTCTATAAAACGATGACAATCAGTATTGGTTATTCACATGTTAGTAGTTTATTGTATGGCATTATATTTGGTTTATTATTTACCTTTATTGGTATGTGTATTCAGGCAGGACCACACCGTCTATTATCTTCTATAAGTCGAAGTATTCCATATGCAACATCTATTTATTATAGTGTGGTAACTGTATTAAAAGGATTGCTTATTACATTTGGTATTATACTTATTACAATTTTATTTAGCAGTTCAAAGTCAGTGGGACCAATTGATTTTCCAGAGAAAACATATAAAACATTCATTTCATTAGAAGCAACACCATACATGTGGAATATGGCTCACTTTGCTCCAACAGCAATTGAATGGGGAGATATGGATAGAGAAATGAGAAGATACGCAATGGAAAAAGGGCCATTGCATTTATCTTATACGTCAGGAATATCAATAAATGGTACGTCATTAAAAGATTTGGAAATTGCTAACGGAGCTAATCTTCAACGAGTAAAAGAAATTGATGACTTTAATTCCTATATGTACTGGTGGGGGTTATTAATTTTATTACCATGTATTTTACTATTTAGAGCTGGAATGAAATTGGCTCAATATCCGATGAAAAATATGTACGTAACTATCGCTGTGTTTAGTGTGGTGTATACTTTGATGATGCTTTGTGTAAATGGATTGGCCAAAATTCATGTTGAGGCCTCAGGGAGTAAAGAAGTGATGAAAGAATTTGCTGGGATTTCCGGTCCATTGTTTTCTATTCAAAGTAGCACGCTATATTTAATAGTAGGTAGTTTTCTTCTTTCTTACGCATTAACATTCGCCGGTATGAAGTTAGGGAAAAAATAAGGGGGAGAGCCATTTGAAGTTTTGTGGGAAATGTAATAAACAAGTTGCAGATCATTTGAACTTTTGTTCCGAGTGTGGAAGTAAGGTAGATGTAATTGCTGATCAGGCAGCTTCTTCTCGTTCAGAAGTACAACGAGAAATAAAGCCAGTGAAAAGTAAGAAAAATATAATGTTACTTATAGGCTTTGTTGTTATCTTTGCTATATTGTTTGGTGCGTATAAATTTGGAGCAAGCAAGTTTTCGAAAGAAAAGCAGGTCAATGCTATGATTGAAGCATTCCAAAAGAAAGATGCGAATGCAATTGATGAGTTTGTAAAAGTAGATGATCCGAGTTTGAAAGTGAAAGTTGACGATATTAAAGGATATATCCGTTATTTAAAAGAAAATCCTTCTTATAATAAAGAACTGCTATCTTATTTACAAAGAGAGACAGTAGATCAAAAACTAGCAAGTGATAAAGCATCATTTAAAGATGGTCAAATTATAGAAGACGGGAAAGAATGGTTCTTATATCCGAAATATAAATTTAATATGAAATCTTATTATATGAATGTAAGCACAACTGCGAAAAGCGCTGAAATATATGTGAATGATAAGAAAGAGACAGAGTTATCGAGTGATAAAACTTCAAAAGAAGTTGGTCCATATTTCCCTGGTTCTTACGTTGTAAAGGCAAAAGCGAAGACGGAA
Organism: Bacillus sp. FDAARGOS_527; assembly: GCF_003812125.1. NCBI lineage: Bacteria > Bacillati > Bacillota > Bacilli > Caryophanales > Bacillaceae > Bacillus > Bacillus sp. FDAARGOS_527. The sequence continues at coordinate 4,280,383 of NZ_CP033795.1, read as the reverse complement.
CTAACTGAGTTAGAAACAGAAAAAGAAGTGGACTTGGCAGATGAAAAAGAGGCGAAAGTGGATGTGACATTATCATTAGAAGGAAATTATGTAACCATTTCTTCTGATGAAAATGATGCAACTGTATTTGTGAATGGAAAAAAACGTGGAAAATTAAGCTATGGAAGTTATAAGCTTGGTCCTGTATCCACAGATGAAACAGTAGAAGTACATTTAGAGAAAACTACTGATTTTGGTGTGATGAAATCTGAAAGTGTTAAAATCGGAGACCAGAGCACGTATTACTTAAAATTCCCGAAAGAAACATCAAGTTCGGCTGTCGGCGACTTTGTACGAAATCATCTTTATGATAATGTGCGTGCGATTTCATTAAATGATTTTAGCCTAATTGAAAATAATTATGATAAGAGCGGGAAATCGTACAAGGAAGACCGTGATTATATACAGTATTTACACAAAAAAGGAATTACAGAAGATTTATTAACAATGGAAATTCGTAATGTAGAGCGTCAAAGTGCTACGAAATATAAAGTAACGACATATGAAGAGTATCATATTCGTTACGGTGATGGCTCTGTGAAGTTCAAAAGCTTTAATAATGATCATATCGTTACTGTGAATGGAAATGGAAAGATATTGTACCATTCTCTTGGAGCGAATAATACGTTGAAATCAGAGGAAGTATCTGGTCCAACTCATTAATGCAAAAGACTATCTCATGATTGAGATAGTCTTTTTTCGATTAGAAGCGCGTCTCTTTTAATATCGCTTGTACATATGGATCATGTAATATTTGCTCTATAATTGGTAACATGTTTTGTTCAAATGGAATGTCGATAGGGAATGGCTTTTGTGAGCCGGGTTTGACTCCATATTGGACAAATTTGTAATGTGTATTTTCTTCAGACTTGAGCACAATTAATTTATAGCGATTGTCGTCGCCAGCGAGTGAAAAATCAATAGAAGTAGCGTCATATGTTACTTTATCTTTATATATATACGGTTTTGGTGTACCGATCCAGTCTACTTTTGCTTGTACATTCATGAGTATAGCCTCCTTATAACTATTATAAAAAAATAAAAGCCAGCTCTCAACAAAGAGAACTGGCTTTAGCAGTCATTGGTTATTTTAAAATTTTCACTTTAACAGTTTTGCGGCCCCATTTTTGAGCAGCGCTATCTGATCCAAGTAGGATGTCGATACGGTTACCTTTAATTGCACCGCCAGTATCTCCAGCGATAGCTTCTCCGTAACCTTCTACCCATACTTTAGATCCTAATGGGATTACTTTCGGATCAACAGCGATCATTTTCATGTTTGGGTTCGCCGTTAAGTCATGACCCATTGCAGTTAATACACGGCCGCCATATGTGCCACCGTTTTCGCTCGGATGAGCTGTATATGCTGTAGCTACAACTGTTAACTCACGACCACCAGCAGGTGCGCTAGTGTTAGCAGCTTTTACAGCAGGCTTAGCAGCTTGTTTTGCTGGTGCTGCAGGTGCTTTAGCTGGTGCTACAGCTTTAGCAGGAGCAGGTTGTTCTTGTTTCTCAATAACAGGTGCTGTACCTGTTAAGAAAGGAACGTGAACGTAAGCTGTTTTTCCATTATATTCGAATTGTAACCACTCATTTTGTACTTGGTTCGTTGTTTCAATCATATCATCTTTCTTAAGCGTCCCAAGAATTTCTGAGTTTGTGTTCGCTTCAGCACGTACGTTTAATACGTTAGCTGTTACGTAGTAGATGCTTTTAGTGAACTCTGCACTTACGAATGCGTCTTTACCATCTAAAGTGATTTTTGACCATCCGTTCTCTGTATTTTGAACATCTATTTTATTACCGTTTAGTAATTTACCGACAACTTTTGATTCAGTAGTAGGGTTTTCGCGTACATTTAGTACGTCTGTTGTTACAACAGTTTCTGCATTAGCAGATGATGTGAAAATCCCAAGACCAAAAACTGCTGCTGTTGCTATACCAATTAATTTTTTCATGATAGCCTCCATTGCGTTTGTTTTCGTGTCCTCATTATAGCAACAGATTTTTTCGGATTTCGGGAAAACACACAATTACAAACCATTCGTAATAAGTCGTTAACATGCTGTAATATAACAAAAAATAGAGGAAAGCGTTTTTCATTCTATATGTTTAGTAGGTTTCTGATTATATTCAAAATATTTAATACAACATATTGTTTTCGGCGTAAATAAAAATATTACATAAGTGTTACATGATGTTTACTAAACGATTACATTCCTTGAGTATTTTACCGTTTTATGGGTAATATAGTTATATAAACATAAACATTTCGTTTGTGAAACTATAAACACGTGCTATATACTAGCAAAAAAACCGCATAATTGTTACAAAAAGAAAGGGTTGCAAGGAAGAAAAATGCCCTTTTTTACATCTGTAACACATCCTTTTTTGGGAAAATACATTCCCATCCGCATTTTTCTCGCACAATTTGACAGCAGTATTTCGATCTTATAGCTCTTGCAGAGTGAAAAGATTATCCGGAAGGTAAGGCTGTCCATCAGAATTCTAGTTGGTGAAGGTGAAAGTAAGAAAATCACCGCAAAATTATAGTTTTCTATCCGATTTTACATATCGGAATTAATGTTATTTATAAAAGTAAAACCTACGAAGGGGGATTTGATGAGGAAACTGACAAAAACATTCATCGTTTCATTAACATTATGTATTGCATTTACACTTTGGGGGATTATTCCCGAATCTATTATGGGAAAAGGTAGCCTAGGAAATGTAACAACCGCAATTCAAACTGCATTAGTTAGTAAGTTTGGATGGTTCTATATTATTTCTGTTTCTATTATTTTAGGTGTGTCTATCTTTTTAATTGTTTCGAAATACGGTTCTATTCGTTTAGGTAAAGATGATGACGAGCCTGATTATAGTTATATGACATGGTTTGCTATGTTATTTAGTGCTGGTATGGGTATCGGCTTAGTCTTCTGGGGCGTTGCGGAACCATTAAACCATTTGTATGCACCTCCGTTTGGAGAGAGTGCAACTGAGGAAAGTGCACGTCTTGCACTGCGTTTTTCATTTTTCCATTGGGGATTACATCCTTGGGGACTATATGCATTTGTAGCGCTTTGTATTGCTTACTTTACTTTTAGAAAAGGAAAAGCAAGTACAATTAGTGCGACAGTAGGACCGTTATTTAAAGGCGGGGACCATGGACGTATTGCTCATTTATTTGATGTGTTAGCTGTTTTCGCGACTGTGTTTGGCGTGGCAACATCATTAGGTCTTGGTGCAAAACAAATTGCCGGTGGTGTTAGTTATTTAACATCCATCCCGAATTCATTAACGACTCAGTTAGTTATTATTGCAATCGTAACAGTGTTATTTATGTTATCTGCGCAAACAGGTCTTGATAAAGGAATTAAATATTTAAGTAATACGAATATTATTTTGGCATTTGCACTTATGATTATTGTATTATTTGCGGGTCCAACAAACTTTATTATGAATTACTTCACCTCAACAATTGGTGCTTACATTCAGGAATTACCAAGCATGAGTTTCCGATTAAGTCCATTAGATGAAGGTGGAAACCAATGGATTCAATCGTGGACAATTTTCTATTGGGCATGGTGGATTGCATGGTCACCATTCGTAGGTACATTTATTGCTCGTGTTTCACGAGGACGTACCATTCGTGAGTTTGTTATCGGTGTGTTACTCGTACCGACCGTAATTGGTGCCCTTTGGTTCTCTGTTTTCGGCGGAACTGGTATTCATATGGAGCTGTTCGGTGATGCACATATTTTTGAAAAAGTGAAAGAGATGGGAACAGAAGTAGGGTTATTCGCTATGTTTGACCAGATGGGAAGCTTTGGATCGGCTTTATCTGTTCTAGCTATTCTTCTTATTTCTACATTCTTTATTACATCTGCAGATTCAGCGACATTCGTTTTAGGGATGTTAACGACACATGGTAGTTTAAATCCACCAAATCGCATTAAAATGATCTGGGGTATCGTTTTAGCTGCTCTAGCTTCTATCTTATTATATGTAGGTGGATTAGAAGCCTTACAAACGGCAGCTATCATTGCAGCATTCCCATTCGTCTTCGTTATTTTCTTTATGATGGCAGCATTATTTAAAGAGTTACAAAAAGAAGGACGTATGAAGCGTCATAAATAATAGAAGGAAAAAGAGTTGATTATGTATCAGCTCTTTTTTATATAGAAGGAACTTGAACTGCAAGTAAGGGAAATAAAATACTTTACAGATTTTCCGAATAGGAAAGCCCACTACGGTGCGATAGTACCCCCTTTAGGGGTGGGATGATAGTGAGGTCAAATGCGATGTACAGATAAAATATCGAAAGTATGTTCTGTACATCGGGTATTTGAAATGGTATAATTTTCATAACAGACAAGTGAAAGTCTCTAAAACAATCTTGTTCTCTGAAAACAGAATACATACGAGGTTGGAGTAACAAATTCTTCTGCTCCGTAAAATGTATTGAGTCGTCAAGTACAAGACGCTAAAACACATTTGAGAACTCAAAATCTGACTCGTTTGGTAATAGAACGAGTGCCGTATCTGCTAGATGCACTGGATACGGAGTGGTGATGGCACACCGCAATCTTGCACGTCAGCGATACTAGAAATAGACGTCGCCTTTGGTAGCAAGAATCCCACTGACGTTAGTCAGCTTGCGGCTTTAGCCGTGGGAGTGTCAATATATTAGTAGTATGCCTTTTATATGGAGAAAAATCGATACATTTCGACAATGTTCGATATATGGTGGATTCTATTCGTATTTTTGACAAAAAATTGTCGGAAATGTGTTGTCACGTTTATATATATGTGCTATATTATTTCCTGTAAGCGATTTCAAATAGTTTTAAAGCGTATTCAAGGGGGACATCTAGAATAATGAAACGTTACGAAAGAAAGTGGAAGCATATTTGTTTGAAACGTGTGGCACATCGTAGTGTCCAAGAAAGCACGGAACCTAAGACTGAAACGCGTAAAGAGCAACAAGAGAAGCAATTGGTTCTACAAAAATAGCAATCACTTTTTCGTATATAAATGAAGGTCGATCGTTCGTTGGGGGATGGACGTGAAATTACTTTCAGCTAAGGGGTATTGTCTGATATATATTTTATACGGCAATAAATAAGCACAGAGCATACGGCGCTCTGTGCTTATTTTTATTATTTATCCTTTTTGAATCGAACTGTTTTATCCCAGCCAATGACTTGTTTCTTGCTCTTTGCACGTAAGTATAAAATTAAGCTACGAATGAATAAGTACGTAAAGAGCTGTGCGTACGTAAAGTACATGATCACACTAATAAAAATATTAGTTGGTGTAAAGGTTCGTTCCACACTCTGGGCACTAAATAATTGAGAAACATATGTAATGTATGCGACATACCACATGAATAGTAGCGGAATGCTATATTGAATTTGGAATATCCCGAGTAACCCAATTACAAACCAAACGTTCGAAATGATTAAGAATAACCAAAATACAACATATACTAAAACTTGTTGTAAAGAATGGACGAGCAGTTTTCCTTTAAAGAAACTTAATGAAGAAAACATTTTTTCTAAAATGTACAAGTTCCCTTGAAGCCAACGTGTACGCTGCTTAATAAGGATTTTTAAATGCTCAGGTTCTTGTTCCCATGTAATTGACTCTGGAACGATTGGCAGGAGATAACCTTTTTGTGTAATTCGTAATGTTAATTCAGCATCTTCAGCAATTGCATAAGGGTCATAGCCGCCAAGCTCTTCTAATGCAGCGCGACGAAGAAGCATGTTTGTTCCTGTTAGTGAACCTGTTTGGAATAGTAACCAGCGTCCGGATTGCATAAGGAGCTGGAAGATTTGAAATTCTAACGAAATCATTCGTGTTAGCCAGTTTCTTTTTTCATTTACAGTACGAACATGCCCAACAGCTCCAACAGCATCCTCGGTTGTTTCAGCGTGTTCTACAAGCATTCGCAGTGCATGTGGTTCAGGCTGGTTATCTGCATCATAAACACAGAAGTATTCACCATCTGAAATACTAAGGCCATAGTTTAATACACGTGATTTTCCTTTTGGTTCACCAGGGGGAACGCGAATGTGACGAATATGAGCATAAGCTTTGTCAAAATCGTCACCAATTTCAGGTGTCTCATCTTGCGAGTTATCGTTTAATAAATAAACAGTTAGTTTGCCTGGATATTCAATCTTTGCCATCGCCTCTAAAGTATCCTTAATAACGACGCCTTCATTGTGAGCTGGTATTAAAATATCAACGCTTGGGTAATGTTCTAGCGTGCGATCTTTTCGTTTCCTACTTCGGTGAACTAAACCTGCGAGTGTTAAGAAAGAATAGTAAACGAGTAAGCCAGAGAATAGAAAGGCTGTAAAAATAAGTACATACTTAATTGAAAATGTGATGCTGATCCAAAAAACGAGTACGCAAAATAGAAGGAATAAAAGAAGTATAACGAGTGTCATCATAATAACGTCTGTCCTTTGTTCCCAATTTGCTCGCGTGAAATTTTTATATCTTGGATCGCTTCAGCAGCAAGCCATTGTTCCATTTTTGGCTTTAGGCGGTTCATTACAATGTCAGCACCGGCTTCATTTGTATTTTGTAATAAAATAACGAGCGTATTATTATCATATTTAGCAGCAAGGTCAAAGTCAGCTCTTACCGTTTCAACTAATAAGGAAGCTACACGGTCCATAACACTTTCCTTCGTATATTTACTAAAGGAAGTGAAATCAAAATAAATCATAACGCCTGTTTCATTACGACGATTCATTGCATTGATTAATAATGCTTGTCGTCTCTCAAATTCTTGTCTTGTTAATAATTTCGATTCTCCGATGTATTGTTCTAACGTTCTCACACGTTCGGTTAATTCTTTATTTTCATGAATAACCTTCTTTAATAGATGAGTGGAGATATATACAATGAAGAAATTTGCTGCCATTAGGAAGTGAGTAATAATGTATTCCCATTGTTCTGATGTACTCCATAAGTAAAGCCATGCTTGGTAGAACAGGTAGAATACCGAAATAATGGTTCCTAATATGAAGAAAACAAATGCAGTTTTATCAGGCAAAAATAGAAATAGTACATTAACAATTACATATATAATTGTAAAAATGAGAGCATGCTCATATTGCGTTACATGTACAGTTGTAAAATAAAATAAAATTTGTAAAATCCACATAGAGAGGACTTTATAGAAGTTATCTTTCACAAAACTTTCCTCCTTAAAGATAATTCATACAAGGATACTTGTAGTATGCGCAATTATTAAGAAATAGACCGGATGACTATATTCTTTTTGAGAGAGCAACAATAAGTAGTATCCCTCTTTTGTAAGAAAAAATAAACAGACTTGATAATTATTGTATCATAATGTTTTTATATTTCGGCATAAAGTATTTAATATATACTAAGAAAATAAAAAGTCCCCTCTTTAGAAAGAGGGGACTTGCTTTATTTTATAGGAACATCATACCTGCAACTGCTGCGTTTAAGAAGTTAGCTAGTGTACCAGCGATAACTGCTTTAATCCCTAATTGTGCAATTTGTTTACGGCGAGTAGGAGCTAATGTTCCTGTTACACCTAATTGAATTGCGATAGAAGAGAAGTTTGCGAATCCACAGATTGCAAATGTTAAAATTAGATTTGTTTTTGCAGAGAACTCTGCCATATGTGGTCCTAAGTTTGCGTATGCAACGAATTCGTTGATTGCAAGTTTTTGACCGATAAAGCTTGCTGCTTGTACAGCTTCACCAGGAGAAACCCCGATTAAAATTGCAAATGGTGATAGTAAGTAACCGAAGATTAAATCAAGGCTAAGTTTAATATCGAACCAAGAGCCAACCCATCCTAATAGGCCATTTAATAAAGCGATTAATGCGATGAAAGCCATTAACATTGCTGCTACGTTAATAACAAGTTGTATACCTTCTGATGCACCACGTGCTGCTGCGTCAATAACGTTTGCATCTTCACGCTCTGTAGAAAGTACAACGTTATTATCTACTTTTTCTGTTTCTGGCATAATAAGTTTCGCAATTAATAGACTTGATGGAGCTGCCATAATTGCTGCTGCTAATAAGTGTTCTAACGGAATACCCATTGCTGCATAGCCGACAAGAACTGATCCAGCAACAGCTGTCATACCGCTTACCATAATAGCGAAGAATTCACTATTTGTTAAACGTGCTAAGTAAGGTTTGATTAAGATTGGAGCTTCAGTTTGTCCTAAAAATACAGTTGTTACTGAGTTTAAACTTTCTGCTTTAGAAGTTCCAAGAAGTTTACTTAATGCGCCACCAACGATACTAACAAATCTTTGCATAATACCAAAATGATATAAGATTGCTACTAATGAACTAATAAATACGATTGGAAGTAGTGCTTGAATAACGAAGATAAATCCCCAAGGGCCTTTTGCGTTGACTAAATCCCCAGCAACGAACTTAATTCCCTCGTAAGAAAAATTAATTAATCCTTGAACGCCATCTGCAGCGTGTTTTAAACCTGCTTTTCCGGCATCCCATCGTAATACGATAAATGAAAATGACATTTGTAATGCTAGCGCGATTAAAATCGTGCGCCAATTAATAGCTTTGCGGTTGGAAGATAGTAAGAAAGCGATTGCTAATACTCCAATCACGCCGCCAATTCCCCATAAAAGATTCATGCAGTGTATGCTCCTTCCTCATAGTAAAAAAATGTATAAAACAGTTGTCTATACTTCTGCAAATATAACATCTTAAGTAACTTATCATAATGGACATCAGAGGTCAAACGTCTAACAAAAAGTTTAAATAAAAAGAAAATTCTTCAAAAAAACACATATAAAATGATTAGACATGAAATAGGTTATGTTTTTTATGTAAAAATATACATTATGATAACGTTATGGATCATTATTGTAGAATATAGTGTATGAAATAGGAAAATAGATACATTATTTTTTTGAAGAAATAGGTTATACACATTAAAAAGAGCCTTCTAGTAATCTAGAAGGCTCTAAAAATATAACTTAAGGTGCTTTCGTATAACCTAAGAAGTGCTTACTCCAATAAGAATTGCTTAATGAAGCGATTGCTACACCTTTATCTCCAGCTTGGATAAATGATCCGCCCCCAAGGTAAATACCCATATGAGAAGGACCTGATTTATAAGTGTTTTGGAAATAAATTAAGTCACCTGGTTGTGGATTTGAAGTTTGTGGTAGGCTACCCCAATATCCCGCAACACTTTGACGGCTAATGTTATGACCAAATTTCTTAAATACGTGGTAGATGTAGCCACTGCAGTCCACACCGTTAGCAGAAGTTCCGCCCCAAACGTATGGTACGCCTTGCATTCCTTTTGCATATGCAAGTATAGAAGAACTGTTGCCGCTATTATTACCTGTATTGTTGTTATTGTTGTTATTGTTTTGATTGTTATTTTGATTGTTGTTAGGCTTATTATCTACTGCGCCGCCAACTGGTGTTTTAGAAAGGTAACGTGTGCCGATATAACCAGTTTGACCGTTGTAGTTAATTTTGCTCCATCCAGAGTTTTCAGAAATTACTTGAACCTTCTGTCCTTGTGGAAGTGCGCCTATGATTCTATAATTTGTACCTTCACCACTACGTACATTTAAGGCAGAAGCATTAATGTAGTAGTCACCAATTGCACCTTGATTAGGTTGTTCAGGTTGTTTTGGTTGCTCAGGAGTAGTAGTGCCACCTTTAACGAATTTCATGAATTCGCTACTAACGTAGCCTGTTTTTCCTTGATAGTTAACTTTAAACCAGCTACCTTCAGAGCCAATTACGTTTAATGTCGTACCATTTAATACGCCACCAATTACGCTATGGTAAGTAGCAGGGCCTGTGCGAACGCGTAGAGATGTTGCGTTAACAACGTAAGTACCACCAGTTTGAACAGTTACATTATTGTTTTGGTTATTATTTTGGTTGTTTCCTTGTGTAGCGTTATCGCTAGAACCGCCTTTTGTTACGTAGTCTTTGCTTATGTAAGCTGTTTGGCCTGCATAATTGATTTTGAACCAATCTTGAACTTCGCCAACAACTTGTACGACTTGTCCTTTTGTAACAGAACCTACAGTTGTGTGAGAAGTGCTAGGACCTGTACGAACACGAAGGGAAGATACATTTACTGTATAGTTTCCGCTTGCTGGTTTTACAGATTCTTGGTTGTTATTATTCGTATTGTTGTTTGAAGAACCTGTATTAGCAGAAACGCCAGATACAAATTCACCACTTACATAACCTACTTGTCCATTATGGTTGATTTTTACCCAACCATTTTCTTGACCAATTACGTTTAATGTTTGTCCTTCATATACACGTCCTGAAACAGAACTAGAAGTGTTAGGAGCGGTACGTACACGTAATACATCAGCAGTAACTTTATTCTTTCCACCTGTTGTACTTACATTGGAATTGCTCGCACCATTTTTTGATACAAATTCACCACTAACAAAGCCTGTTTTTCCATTCATGTTAATTTTGTACCAACCATTTTCTTCGCCAATCACGTTTAGTGATTGACCGTTATAAACGCGCGAGATGATGTCGTGAGAAGTACTTGATCCTGCACGAACATGTAATACGTCAGCGTTAACCTTATAAGATGAGCTGTTTGATGCAGAAGCTTGGACAGTTGTAGCAGCTTTTTGTGTATTTTGTTCAGGGGCAGCTTGAACACTATCAAGTGTAGGTGCTGCTCCTCCTGCTACAGACACTGCCGCAAGACCGGCAAGGTATTTTTTCATAATTTGTCGATTCCTTTCTGTCTGTAATGTAGTGAAGAAATATTTACCAACTGTTAAAAATTCTAAAGAGCATGTCGATTACTGTCAAGACTTATGCGGGAATCTGAATATGACAAAAAGATTACAAGAAAAAATCAAGGCATAAATCTATACCTTGATTTCCATTTAAATACATATATTGAATGTAGAAAGGATAGAAATTATTCGTGTTTAAGAAGATGACATATTGGATTGTAACAAACTCTGAGAAAATGATCGTTGCAGCATTTTCGTGATAGGGCCAACTTGACCATCTCGGATTACGGTTCCATCAAGATGAGTCATCGGCAAAATTTCAATCGTCGTTCCTGTAAAAAAGCATTCATCCGCTTGATAAACATCACGAACGCTGAAAAGCTCTTCTTGTATTGGAATACGAAGGGTTTTCGCTAAAGAAAGAACATATTGACGAATAATGCCATTTAAAATAAGGTGATTAGCTGGATGTGTGTAAAGAGTTCCGTTTTTAATGAGAAAGAAGTTAGAGTGGCTGCCCTCAGTTACAGTACCATTTCGTACGAAAAGGGCCTCTTTACAACCTTTTCGTTCCGCTTTCGTAGTAGCTAATATATTCGGTAATAAGTTTAATGATTTAATATCACAGCGTAGCCAGCGCGTATCCGGTTCTGATATGGCACGTACACCATATTCAATCCATAACGCTGGTCTTTCTTTCTTTGTAATATAGGCATAGATTGTTGGAGGGACGTCATATGAGAACGTATGGGTACGAGCTTGTACACCACGAGATACTTGCAAATAAATCGTTCCATCTTCGTGGAAATTATTATTTTCGATTAGTTTATAAAGTAGGGTAATCAGTTCCGCTTTTGAGAAAGGGAGTGTTAATTCTATTTCTTCCATGGAGCGATATAATCTTGTGATATGCGGATCTAATAAGTGAAAGTTCCCTTTATATAGACGAATAACCTCGTAGACACCATCCCCAAACTGCAAGCCTCTTTCCTCAAGGTCTATGTACGTTTTTTGTTTCGTTGTATCAATAACTGCATCATTCCAAAGTACAAATCTTTCATATGCCAATTTCGATCCCATCCTTTCGTAAGTAAAGAAGTCACAATACTAATTTTTATGTAAGCAATTCTCTACATATGACGTATATGTTTTGGTAAATGGTAGAGAAGTAGTAGTGATTTACAGCATTTCGTATATACAAATTCGAAAATAAGAAATAAGAATCCTGCTTTTAAATAAAAAAAGCAACATTCTTATGGAATGCTGCACAAGGAGGGTAGCTATCTTTCATAGGGACATCGTCTTATTGAATGTTTTGTGTATGGAAACAAAACATATTGAAAGACAATTATAAGAAAGTAGAAATAAACGATTCACATATTTCTTTAAGGGATCTTATTACAGATGAGAGATAAGAAATATATAGAACCTCGTTTACATATTTTATTATAGAGATACTTCATTAATTTTATATGAATATTTGGTAAAGGTTATGTAATGTTAAAGTTAATGAATATAAGTAATTGTATGGAGGAATATAAAAAAAGAGGCTGAGATTACTCAGCGCTCTTCTTTTCTTCTTTAATAGCTGTCTTTACTTCACCAGTTTTGATCTTGTTGCTTTCAGAGAAGCGAAGTAAGTCACCCTCAATGATTTTGTCAGACATGCTCAATTCATTTTGGGCACGATCAATAAGTGGTTGAGATTCTTCTTTTGGTAGTTGTACAACTTCGCCAGTAGCACGGTCGTAGAATGTACTGTTCGTGTACATGTACTTATCTGTAACGAAGCTACCATCACGAAGAACAACGAATCCTTTATTGTCAGGTGAGAATATGTCATGACCGAATCGAACGTCATTCGTAGAATCTACACCAAGTAAGTTTAGAATAGTTGGTTTAATGTCAATTTCACCAGTTGGTTTTGAAATTGTTTTACCTTCTTTTTGACCTGGAACGTGAATAAACATCGGTGTTTTTTGTAAGTTCATATGGTCAAACGCAGTAATTTCTTCTTTTCCTAAGAACTGTGCCATTGCACGGTTATGGTTTTCAGAAATACCGTAGTGGTCACCGTAGAATACGATAACTGAGTTGTCGTAAATACCTTCTGCTTTTAGACGTTCAATAAAGTGTTTCATTGCTTCATCTAAGTAGCGAGCTGTTACCATGTAACGGTCAAATACGCCATCACCAGAATTGTATTCATCAATTAATTTTGTATTGTCATCATAAGTGAATGGGTAATGGTTTGTTAAAGTAAGGAAGCGAGTATAGAACGGTTGCTTCACTTGTTTTAACATATCGATAGATTGATCAAAGTACTCGATATCTTTTAATCCCCAGTTTAATTTCGTTTCTGGCGTAATCTTATAGTCAAGCTCGTTGTAGTAACGATCATAACCAAGTGCCGGATACATAATGTTACGGTTCCAGAATGTTGCGTTGTTTGCGTGGAATACTGCAGTGTAGTATCCTTGCTGACGTAAAATTTCTGGAGTTGCTGTGTATTCGTTGTTACCGTGTGTGAAGAATACAGCACCACGGTCTAGTGGATACATTGAAGTATCTACTAAGAATTCAGCATCAGATGTTTTTCCTTGCCCAGTTTGATGGAAGAAGTTATCAAAGTAATAACTTTCTTTCGTAAATTGGTTTAAGAATGGTGTAACTTCTTGTCCGTTAACTGTTGCACCAATTAAGAATGTTTGTAATGACTCAAGAGAGACAACGATTACGTTCTTCCCTTTTGCAGTACCAAACATATTTGGATCTGGTTTGCTTTGCGTTGTTTTTACGTAGTTCTCTGTTTCCTGTAACTTACTACCGTCAGCAAATGCCTTTTGTGAACTTGATTTTGCTTGTAAGCCAAGATCATACACTTGGTGTACATATAAACCTAAGTTTTTAACAAGCATAACGCGGTCGAATGAACGTGTTAATAGTTCTGGACGCTCAGCTTCTGCCAATCCTAAGTTTGCGAAGAAAATAGCAATTGTTGACACGAAGTATAGGGAACGCATTGGGCGTGCTACACGTTCTGTCGGTGCAAAATTCTTCATCTTCTTCAATAAAATGAAGAATACGATAATATCAGCAAATGCGAGGATAATTTTGTAGTTAAACAATTCTTTTACACTAGAACCTAAACTTCCGAAGTTAGATGTTTGTCCTAGTACTGGTAAAGTAACGAAGTCATTGTAGAATCCGTAGAACATTACGTTACCAACAAGAACGATTGTTAAGACAAAATTAATTCCAAGTGCTATATAGTTACGTTTTTTCCCTTTTGCAAATAATGCAAGACCAACAAGCAGTAATGATGCTGCTAATGGGCTCAGGAATAAAATGAATTCTTGCATGAAAGATTCAAGTTTTAAATCAAAGCTTGTGCGTGTAATAAGATATGTCTTCAACCATAAGGCTAAAGCTACGAATGCAGTGAAACGCACATTTTGAAATTGTGATTTCAAGGTTTCTTTCATTCATTTCCACCCTTTCTCTATCAGGCTTGGTCGATTTTGGAGCGAAAAATGCTAAAATAAAAAATACATAGTTTTCTTGGCCATAATTAGAGGTTCTATATTCACCCATATACGACTATAACTATGCATACCCTTTTAGTTTCTTGTGTTACTCATAAGCATAACGTCATTTCTGTATTATACAACAAAATTCATTTCTGAGAAACACTATAACATTTTACATTTTTTGTATGAGATTTGTCACTACCAGAGAAAACTTTAACATTCGTTTATATGTCCGTCAACTAGAAAATATAACAAAGGTAGAGCAGAATGTTAAGTGAAAGTGAAAAATCTCTTGTTGAGAAATAAGAAATGACAATGGGTAAGTGGTTATCTAGAAATCTATTATATGAAGGGGAATATGTAAAAATTAACGAACACTTGTTCTTTTTGAGTTTGTTTGTTACAATGAAAGTTCATTGATAGATTATGTGTAATTTTGATGAACTTTTACTGAAAACATATTGTAGCTTATTTCTTTTAAAAAATAGGGAGGCCTTTACATGGAGCAAAAATTTTCAGTTGAAGCATTTTGGAAGAAAGTAAAACATGTCGCAAAGCAAGCAGGGCAGTCAGTTATTTATGCAAGTTTATTGTTGTTTTACGTTTTGCAGAAACCAGATGTTCCAAAACGAGTGAAAATTATTGTAATTGGAGCACTTGCTTATTTTATTGCACCGATTGATGCGATTCCAGATTTCGTTGCTGGAATTGGTTATACGGATGATTTAGGGGCGTTAATGGCTGCGTTATTACAAGCGTCGCTATACGTCGATGATGATGTAAAAGATAAGGCGCGAGTGAAGTTGGCAGAATGGTTTGGTTCGGATATAGACACATCCTTTATCGATCAGAAATTAGATCAATAGGTGAGAACTGTCACATGGTGACAGGGCGAACGTAAGCGAGGAAGTGCATTATGCCATCAGGAAGAACGCATACGAAAATAAACTTAATATCCCTTCCGGTTGTTTTGTTTCTGCTCTTTTCGTATGGACTAACAAATTTTGATTTTTTATTAACTTTTGCAATTGGCTTTTTAGTAGGTACTACATTTTTAACACCGGATTTAGATACGTATAGTAATGCGTATAATAAATGGGGATTCCTGCGTATATTTTGGTATCCGTATAAGAAGGTGATGCCGCATCGCTCCTTCTTTACACACACAATTATACTTGGTGATGCGATTCGTATTGCATACATGTTAATTGTGTTTTCTCCGTTTTTGTTCCTATTAAATGTAATCGTGCTTGACGGGAATTTAATAGAAATTGCGAAGAAACATGAGGTTGAAATTGTAACGTTCGTAATGGGAATTGTTGTTGCAAGCACGCTTCACATTATAGCGGATAAAGTGAATACGCGTCGCAAGAAAATGATGAGAAAAAAGAAGAAACGCAGAAGATAAAAAAACCGTCCCAAAAAGGTATTTTGGGACGGTTTTTCTTTTTAATCAAACGCTTGTTTAAAAAGAGATTAAGCTTTCAGTACTTTAATACCTTTTACGATGTTCCAAATGAAGTAGTATAAGCTAATGATTCCGCAAATACATAAGACAATCATTGTACCGATGCCCAGTGTTACATCCGGTTGATCAGATCCAAGACCCATAATTCCTAAAATAGTTACGCCAATGAATGTAGCGATACTTGGGATAATGTGTGTCCATAGAGCACGTTTTGCATGTGGTTTCGTTTCAGCATCTCCCACAATCCACACAATAATAGGGAATAAGATAGGGGCAAATAATACACTAAAGTATGATAAAGCTGCTAATATTTTGTTTCCATTCATATATATCACCTCATGAATAATGTCTGTTGTTATACTATTATTATGCAATAGTTTTGGCAAGCTTTCTATCGATGAACATTACAGCAACGTGACGATTTTGTAAGATTTTCATATTAAATAATAAAATTTTCAAAAAAATCTTTTTAAACGGAAATTGTTATGGTACAGTATAAATGAAAGTTATTGAAAACGTTTTCTTAAACGTTTTTTTATTTTAGGCTTAAAGGTATGATGACCTGATAGTCTATTGATGAGGTTATTCTATTTAAAAGGGGATTCTTTAGGGGGAGAGAACAATGAACACATGGACACAAGTTTATGATCCGTTCGGAAACATTTGGATTTCGGCGGCGGTCGCACTTATTCCGATTATCTTTTTTTTCTTAGCTTTAGCAGTTTTCCGCATGAAGGGGTATGTGGCAGGATTTATTACAGTTGTACTTACAATTTTAGTGGCATTATTCGCTTATAAGATGCCGTTCACGATGGCAATGGCAGCGACTGGATATGGTTTTTTATACGGACTATGGCCAATTGCTTGGATTATCATTATGTCGGTATTTTTATATAAAATATCTGTGAAAACAGGTCAATTCGATGTGATTCGTGCATCTGTATTATCCATTACGAATGACCACCGTTTACTCGTTATTTTAATCGGTTTTTCATTCGGAGCATTTTTAGAAGGGGCAGCGGGATTCGGTGCACCAGTAGCGATTACGGCAGCACTTCTTGCAGGTCTTGGGTTAAATCCTTTATATGCAGCTGGTCTTTGTTTAATCGCAAATACTGCACCAGTAGCGTTCGGAGCGATGGGAATTCCGATTACAGTTGCTGGACAAGTAACAGGTATTGATCCACATAAAATTGGACAAATGGCTGGACATCAATTACCGTTCTTATCATTATTTGTTCCATTCTTTATCGTATTTTTAATGGACGGGTTGAAAGGGGTAAGACAAACGTGGCCTGCTTTACTTGTAGCAGGTAGCTCATTTGCAATTACGCAGTTCATAACAGCGACATTTTTAGGACCAGAACTTCCGGATATTACGTCGGCACTTGTAAGTTTAGTTAGTTTAGCGCTGTTCTTAAAAGTATGGCAACCGAAAGAAATTTATCAATCTGGGCAAGCAAATAGAGAAGCAGCTGCAACAACAGCGGCATCGATGCCGAAATTAACGTTAGGAAAAGTAGTAAAGGCATGGTCTCCATTTATCGTATTAACGGTTATGGTAGTGGTTTGGAGCCAAAGTTTCTTTAAAGCATTATTTGTTCCAGGAGGCGCGTTAGAAAGCCTTGTATTTAAGTTTGAAATTCCAGGCTTGCACAATTTAGTAATGAAAGCAGAGCCTATTGTAAATAAAGCGACGCCTTACGAGGCAATTTTGAAGTTTGATGTATTATCAGCAACGGGAACAGCAATTTTAATTGCTTGTATCATTTCCATGTTTATTTTGAAAATGAGTGTAAAAGATGCAGTAGTAACATTTAAAGAAACTTTAAGTGAATTAAAAATGCCAATTCTATCTATTGGATTTGTATTAGGATTTGCATTTATTGCAAACTATTCTGGGCTATCTTCTACACTAGCATTAGCACTAGCAGGAACTGGCGGACTATTCCCGTTCTTCTCACCATTCTTAGGATGGATTGGTGTATTCTTAACAGGGTCTGATACTTCAGCGAATGCATTATTTTCAAATTTACAAGCAATTACAGCGCAGCAAGTCGGTGTATCTGAAGTACTTCTCGTTGCAGCGAATACAACGGGCGGTGTAACTGGAAAAATGATTTCTCCACAATCGATTGCAATTGCTTGTGCAGCAGTTGGACTTGCTGGGAAAGAATCAGATTTATTCCGCTTTACAGTGAAGCATAGTTTATTCTTCGTAATTATTGTTGGTATTATGACGTATGTACAGGCATATTATTTAACGTGGATGATTCCATAAACAACAAAAGAAATAAACTTTGCATTTTTCAGATTATCGTGTATGATGGGAAAGTATTGAAAATTAAATCAGTGATAAACTAGGGGTGCCTAACGTATGCGTAGGCTGAGAGAGAAGCGCGTGAACTTCTTAACCCTTTGGACCTGATCTGGCTCGTACCAGCGTAGGGAAGTTAACGGCTTTACATAATGATGTCTTTTATGAGCCAGGTCCTTATTTTTTTATGGACCTGGCTCTTTTTATTTTGGCATACGCTGGCAATATCTCGTCCTTGTCACGTACAGGGGGGCAACAAAGGTTATGAAACAGTCTGTTTCAGCTGAGCAAATTGAATTGAAATCGAGTTTACCAGGAAGTAAGAAAGTGTATGTGGATGGACCACGAGAAGGTATGAAGGTGCCGATGCGTGAGATTGAACAAAGCGATACAAATGGCGTCCCGAATCCGCCAATTCGTGTGTATGATACGAGCGGTCCTTATACGGATCCCGCGTATAAAGTGGAGCTGGAAAAGGGGATTCCAACGCCGCGCCACTCTTGGATCCTAGAGCGCGGAGATGTAGAGGCATACGAAGGGCGCGAAGTAAAACCAGAGGATGACGGTGTGAAGGTGGCTTCGAAACATACACCTGTTTTCCCGCAGATGGATCGCAAACCGCTTAGAGCGAAGCAAGGTGCAAATGTTACGCAAATGCATTATGCACGTAATGGCATCATTACGTCTGAGATGGAATATGTTGCGATTCGTGAAGGAGTAGAGCCGGAGTTTGTTCGTAAGGAAATTGCGGAAGGTCGCGCTATTTTACCAGCAAATATTAACCATCCGGAAGCAGAGCCGATGATTATTGGACGTAATTTCCACGTGAAGGTGAATGCAAATATCGGAAACTCTGCTGTATCTTCTTCTATCGCGGAAGAAGTAGAGAAGATGACATGGGCTACTCGCTGGGGTGCAGATACGATTATGGATTTATCTACAGGTAAAAACATTCATACGACGCGTGAGTGGATTATTCGTAACGCGCCTGTACCAGTTGGAACTGTACCGATCTATCAAGCTCTTGAAAAAGTAAACGGAATTGCAGAAGATTTAACGTGGGAAGTGTATCGTGATACGTTAATTGAGCAAGCGGAGCAAGGCGTAGATTACTTTACGATTCACGCTGGTGTATTACTTCGTTACATTCCAATTACTGCAAAGCGTACGACAGGTATCGTTTCGCGCGGTGGTTCGATTATGGCGCAGTGGTGTTTATTCCATCATAAAGAAAACTTCCTATACACTCATTTTGAAGAGATTTGTGAAATTATGAAGCAGTATGATGTTTCGTTCTCTCTTGGAGATGGATTACGCCCAGGTTCAATTGCAGATGCAAATGACGAAGCACAGTTCTCTGAGCTTGAAACACTTGGTGAATTAACGAAGATCGCTTGGAAACATGATGTGCAAGTGATGATTGAAGGGCCTGGGCATGTACCGATGCATTTAATTAAAGAAAATATGGAGAAAGAGCTTGATATTTGTCAGGGCGCGCCATTCTATACACTTGGGCCTTTAACGACAGATATTGCACCAGGTTATGACCATATTACATCCGCAATAGGAGCTGCGATGATTGGCTGGTTTGGGACGGCGATGCTTTGTTATGTAACGCCGAAAGAACATTTAGGTTTACCGAATAAAGATGATGTACGCGAAGGTGTTATTACGTACAAAATCGCTGCGCATGCGGCCGATCTGGCGAAAGGGCACAAAACGGCTCATCAGCGCGATGATGCACTTTCAAAAGCTCGCTTTGAATTCCGTTGGCGCGATCAATTTAATTTATCTTTAGATCCTGAACGTGCGATGGAATATCACGATGAAACATTGCCGGCAGAAGGCGCAAAAACAGCTCATTTCTGTTCCATGTGTGGACCGAAGTTTTGTAGTATGAGAATTTCACATGATATTCGTGAATACGCGAAAGAAAATGATTTAGAAACGACAGAAGCAATTGAAAAGGGAATGAAAGAGAAAGCGAAAGAATTTAAAGACACTGGTAGTCATTTATACCAATAACACGTTACACCTCTTTACTTGATTGATCACACTGTAGTACCTAACTTAAATATAGAAGAAGCCCGCTTTGCTAAGACGGTAGCAAAGCGGGCTTCTGTTGTTTATCCCGCTATTTGCGGGAAGTAAGACCCCCGCCTCAAAATTCAGCGGAAGCAAAGAAGTTAGGTGGGGGGCAACTGCCCGTAAAAGCCCGATTGGTTAGGGCTGATAATCAGTGGTGGATGAACAAAACCCCCACTGATTAAAGTTTCACTTTATAAGGCGAAGAAGAGATGTACCCAATAGAATAAGAGGAATAATGTAACGACTGTTGTGAGTGGAATAACGATAAGGGATACACTTAAATAGTCTTTCCATTTTACTTTAATTTTGTTTTGTTTCAGGATATACATCCAAATGAGAGAAGCTAGCGTACCGATTGGTAATAATAGTGAACCGATGTCACTACCAATGATATTTGCGAGATAGATAGTTTTTAATGTGACTGGATCTAATCCCATTTCTGTTAACGTAATGGTACCAATCATAAGTGCAGGGTGATTATTGAAGACATTGGAGAGGAGAGAAACGAGTCCACCCATTGCAAAGCTAGCATAAAGCAGATGTTGACTTACAACTGGTTCAAGCCATTGGACAAGCGCTGCTGTTAATCCTGCGTTGTGGAGCCCGTAAATAATGACATACATAGAGAAAGCAAAAATCAAAATGTGCCAAGGTGTCTTTTTCAAAATGTCGACAGGGTTCGTTCGTAAGTAGTACCATCTCCAAATGAGAAGAACGAGTGAACCGAGTACGGCAACAATCTCGATTGGGATGGATAAGAAGGATGCAACGAATAGAAGACAGCGCATAAGGAAGACGAAGCCTAATACTTTTAGCATGAACCTTGTCCGTTTTTGTTTCGTATCAACTGAATTTTTTCCTTTTAACGGATGAAAGTTTTTCGTGAAGAATATTTCTTCAATATCATATGAAGAAACAGGCAATTTTTTCGGAAGTTTTTTCTTCAAAACCGTATACATAAGCCATGACATAAACAATAGTCCTAATGTTGCAGGTACAAACATCATAGCAGTATGCATATAAAGAGTCATATTCACGATATTTAATGCGATTAAGTTTACGATATTACTTACACCAATTGGTGCACTAGATGCAGTAGCGATTAAAGCACCGCTTAATAAATAAGGGATTTGTTGATGCGGTTTTAATTGAAGATTTTTTAGGAGAAGAATTAAGATTGGCGTTGTAATTAAAATACTACCGTCGTTATTAAATAAAAGAGTCATAAGAAAACATAATAATTGAATATACCAGTATAAG
Source organism: Bacillus sp. FDAARGOS_527 (assembly GCF_003812125.1). Classification (NCBI taxonomy): domain Bacteria; kingdom Bacillati; phylum Bacillota; class Bacilli; order Caryophanales; family Bacillaceae; genus Bacillus; species Bacillus sp. FDAARGOS_527. The sequence continues at coordinate 4,258,897 of NZ_CP033795.1, read as the reverse complement.
CGGCGCCCGGAGCCTTTTGCTAAGTTTGCAAGTTTCGCTGCGGACCAGTGGAAGAATCCGAAGCTTTCTAATATAACCGCCATAACGATGGTCGCTAATATTGTTATGGAGGCACCGCCAATTTTACTAATAATGTCCATGACGTCTGGTTTTGATACAAGTCCAGTAATCAGGATAATGCCAGCGCCAATTGCTGCCGGCCACGCCTCATTTAAACCACGAGGTCGCCAAAAGATAACAATCATTGTTAAGAAGAATACAATAATAGTAATCCATATTTCAATGCTCATATTTTACCTACCTTTCTACTTTTCCTTAAAGTAATGTAGCTTGTCTTAAGGTTTGTATTGGTAGTATATTCAGCAAAAAATAAGAAGAACTAGACGTATACCGGAGTGCAATGAATATGTGTTTTTCAAGTTATGGGACAAGTATCTCTCTTAGTGAAATAACTATTGTGAGAGGAGTCTAGAAATTAATGGGGCAGTAAGATAGTAAATAAAATTTATATAGGTGATTATGGAGATATATCAGCGATTTTTAAATTATATCGACTTATCGACAAAACATGACAAAAGGAGCCCATCCCAAAATACCTTTTGGAACAGGCCCTACAATATTATTTTTCCTTCAAAAAAGTTCGATCCTTCAAGAATAAATTCCAGAAGAAAATAAATCCTGGTAATAAAATTGCAATCCCAATTGCATATAGAATAAGCAATGCATAGAATGTTTCGACCGTTGTAAAGCTTGTAAATACAGTTACATCAGGATAAATAATATACGGTAAATGCGCAACGCCGTAAGCATAACTTGCAAATGCATATTGAGCGACGACTGCTAAAACGGCAATGCGAGGGTATCCTAGTGTGTCATACTTCTTGTTTGTCCACCAAAGAGAAGAGTATCCGATAATGAATAAAACGATAGAAACTGTAAACCATGTGAATTGCTTTATTAGCCCTTGCATAAGCCAGTGTGTTTCCGGATCCATTACAACGAGGGCAATAATCGCCGTAACGAGCGTTGCAGGACCAAGGATAATCGCGTTTCTTCTATAAATTCTATATGCATCTTCTGAACCTTGTTCTCTCGCAAAATCAGCAAGAAAGAGAGAGGAAAGAAATAGTTCCGAAGTTAGTCCAAAGAGCATATAACAATAAATAACAGGACTAGAAAGAAGTTTTCCATATAGGAGTACTTCTTTTCCTTCAGACATTGTAATATAGGCACCTTCTGTAACTGGTAAAACGGTAATTAATAGAGCTGGAATTAAGAGCCCTGTAATACCTGAAATGATACGAAGAAGGTGTTGGTACTTCGGCAGAGAATAAGCAAATACCATAAATGTACTGCGAATTGCCACGAGTACTAAAATTAACATAACGGGCACGAACATTACTGTCGCAAGAGTAAAGGCTGCTTTCGGAAAGAAGCCAAGAAATGCGACAACGACAAAGACGAGAAACGTATTTGTTACTTCCCAAGTCGGTGATAAGTATCGGTTGGCAAGCTTGGCAGCGAGCGTTGGATGTTTTGCGTATACCATGCCCCAAAAACCTGCTCCAAAATCGATGGATCCTAATATACTGTATACGAAAATAAGGGCCCATAAGATGATGATTGCAATACTTTCCTCATGCACGAGAATCGCCTCCTTCGTGATGTAAATCATTTGTAAGCGGATGTTTCTTAAAGAATGTCCGTAGCACAAAGACTGTTAAAATACCGAGTCCAATATATAAAATGATGAATAGAATAAATAAAGGACCGACAAAATCAGCGCGTGTAGAAGCGTCGACTGTACGTTGCATACCGTAAATGGTCCACGGTTGACGACCGCTACAGCTGAAAATCCATCCGAATTCAATGCCAAGCATCATAACTGGTCCACATGCGGCAGCTCCCCAAAGAAGCCACTTCGGTAGTTCGGCCCCTTTTTTTCGGTAAACAAAGTACCAATATAAGAGGGCAATTGCTGCAACTGCAAAGGTAAAGGCAGCAGTGCCAACCATTAAATTGAACAATGTATGTGTGTAAAATGGTGGCCATGTTTCTTGTGGAAATTCATTTAGACCTTTTACGACGGTGTTAGGGTCTAGTCCCACTAGTAGGCTAAGCATGTTCGGAATTTCTAGTGCATAGTTTAGTTCAAGTGTGTTAGGATCTACAACTCCGCCGATGGATAACGGTGCATGTGATGTCGTTTCAAATAAAGCTTCAGCAGATGCCAGTTTTTCAGGGGAATGCTTATGTAAGGCAATTGCCGATTCGTGTCCCGAAAGCCACATCGTAGCACCTGTAATAAATGTTACGACGAGTCCTAATAGTAGCCCTTTTTTATGATACGCCACTTCACGTTTACTTAAATTCCTCTTTAATAATTTAAATCCAGCGATAGAGGCAATGACGGCAGCTCCAGTTGCATAGGCTGTAATCACAACGTGGAATGCGCTTGTGCCAAAACTCGGATTAAAGAAAGCTTTCCACGGATCAACGTTAAAAACTGATCCATCTGGTCCCATTGAAAAGCCCGCGGGTGTATTCATCCATGTATTTGCCGATGTAATAAGCACGGCGGATGCCGTGGCACCAATCATGACGAAGAATAGCGAGATTAATCTCATGAATGGAGGTAGTTTGTCAGCTGCATATACATAAATGGACATGAACAAAGCCTCTAAAAAGAAGGCGAAAATCTCAATTTGAAAGGGAACAGAAATAACCTGCCCAACAATTTTGGCAAAACCAGGCCAAAGCAGTGAGATTTGCACACCAACGATTGTTCCAGTTGGAATTGCTACACCGAGAAGGATGGCAAAGGCCTTTGTCCATCTTTTTGCCATAATGGCGTAGTCGGAATCTTTCTTCCAGTGATAGAGTATTTCACTTATAAAAATCATTAATGAAAGTCCGACACCAAGTGTTGCGAAGATAATGTGGAATGCTAGTGAAGAACCGAAAAATGCTCTTGCTAATGTTACCGTATCCATATGTAAACTCCTCTTCTTTTTTGCCATTATTTTCTGATTGAATTGGAAGATTTATTCAAAAAAACTACCAAAAATATATATGTATTTAAAAAATGGATATGTTAATATGATGATTGAATATTATGAATAGAAAGAAGTTAATGTTTAATAATATTTTGTTTGTTTTTTAGGAAGGAATATTTTATAATCTTTTATGCGAACATAAGTTCTGTTTTAGGGTAAAGAAGTTTATGTGAAATGGAGAGGATGTTTTATGTATCCTGAAGTCATTAAAAAGATGGCATTTTCAAAAGAGCATAGAGATTTATTACTGAAGCTATATAATAAAGAGATTACGCGTAGTGAGTATGATCGACTCGTAGAATCGCTATATAGACCTTCTAAAGAGGCTTGTGAGGGATAGAGGAACGGGAGACAATCTAATAGATTGTCTTTTTTACATTTACGTATGTTCTGGTAAAATTAAGGATAGCCTTACTAGGGAGGTGAAAAGTTTGCGGAAACGTATATATATAGTGATTGGAGTTATTCTTTTAATCGCTTTAGGTGGAATTGTATTTTGGTCAGCTTTGCAAGGAAACCGTACGGAGCATTTTATTTTAAGACATATGATGAATGAAAATGGGACGCTTGCTACATATCGTTTAGAAGATACAAAAGCAGGTACCGGTGAAGCGAAAGGCCGTGAAGCTTTATCAGAATCAGCAGGACTTTGGCTACAATATACATTGGATAAAGATGATCAAGCGTTATTCGATGAACAAGTTAAGGTTATTCAAAATAACTTTGTACATAAGGACCAAATTGTTTTATGGAAAATCTCTGAAAAGGGAGAAATGCAGTCAGCTACAAATGCACTTATTGATGACCTTCGTATTATAGAACAGTTATATCGCGCTTATGAAATGTACAAGGAAGAGCGCTATAAAAACTTGGCAGATCAATTGAGTGATGCTGTAATTCGTTATAATAAGAAGGATAATTATTATGTTGATTATTATGATGCAGATGCAAGGAAACAAAATGATTTTGCAACAACGTCATATATAAATCCGCGCGCGTTCTCTTATATGAAAAAGTATGGTAAAGTTTCTGCTCAGCAATATGAGGAAGTCGTTCAATTTTTAGCAGATTACCCAAGGCATGGATGGGCATTCCCGAAAGAGTATAAAGAAGATGGTACATTTACGTACGATAAAGAAGTGAATCTTATTGACCAATCATACGTTGCATATCATCGTAGTTTAGGTGGTCTTTCCTCAGATGCTTATTTGGAATTTATAAAGAAGAAATTCCAGGAGGATGGAAAGCTATACGGTCGTTACAATTTAGAAACGGGAAAACAAACTGTGAATTATGAATCGCCAGCCGCTTACGGATTAACGATTTTGTACGTACTACAAACAGGTGATACAAATTTCGCAAAGGAATTATATGATCATATGGCCACATTCCGAAATGACAACGTATTTAGTAGATATTACGGTGGATATGTAACAGGCGAAAATAACAATACGCATATTTTTGATAATGTTTTGCCGCTTTTAGCTGAAATAGAATTAGAGAAGAGTGAAAAATAAAAGGTGCCACCCTATGGGGATGGCATCTTTTATTGTTTAATATCATTTTAAGTCCTAATATTGGAGAAGTAATCAATTACGAATTCACGGAATTTCTGAGCAGTTTTCGATAAGTAACGTTTTTTTGACCAGCTTAACCCAATCGTTCGCTCACAATTTGGTTCAATAATACGTAACTTATTTAATGCTAAAGTAGAGTTTTTTAATAAAGTTAAACTTGGGACAAAGGCGATGCCGAGGCCTTGCTTAATCAGGTCGCTAATCACGGTTGGTTCATCTACTTCAAAGGCGATATGTGGAGTGAAGCCAGCTTCTTTACAAAATTCATCCGTTAAGTGCCGAAATCCGTAACCAGTGTTCATACTAATGAACGGTTCATCTTTTACTTCATGCAGATAGATACTTTCACGTCCTGATAAACGATGGCCTGAAGGGACGACTAAGAAAATTTCTTCTGTAATAAGTGGCTCCCAAATAATTTCCTCGCCTTCAATTGGCACAGAAGAAATACAAAAGTCAATTTCTATATTATCTAGTTGTCGTTTCATAGAAGGAGTAGATGCGAGAAATTGCTGGAATCGAACGTTAGGATGTTCTAGTAAAAAAGAACCGATTAGTTCTGGTAATATTCTTGGAATAGAAACAGCAAGCGTAATAGAGCTTTGTTGTAAGTCAGCTAAATCTTTAATTTCTCGTTCGCCTTCACTTAATTCATGAAAAATACGCTCTACTCGTTTTAAAAATACTTTCCCGAAAGCGTTTAATGTAATCTGTCGCCCTTGGCGGTCAAATAACGGAACGCCTAAGTCCTTTTCTAATCTAGCAATTGTTTTGCTGAGCGAAGGTTGTGCGATATGCAATTCTTCAGCGGCTTTTGTCATATGCTCTAATCTTGCGACTGTTTGAAAGTATTTTAGTTGAAGAAGTTCCATTTTGACTCTCCTTTCTATAGACCAAAAGGAATGAATTGATAATTAAAGATGTATTATACAGTATGGAAATGGACGTGTATAGTAAATCTGTTAAACCATTCTAATGGTGTTAAATTTGGAGAAGGAGTATGTTTCATGAAAGGAATTCAACTTATATTTAAAGATTGGAAAGCGATGTGGCACCATAAACATGGACGTATCGCTTTAATTTTTTTATTAATCGTTCCTTTAATTTATTCAGGATTCTTTTTAGCTGGATATTGGGATCCGTACGGACGATTAGATAAATTACCTGTTGCGATTGTAAATTTAGATAAAGGTGCCGCGATGGATGAGAAAACAATTCATGCAGGAGACGATTTTGTAAAAAATTTAAAAGAGAATAAGGAACTGGCTTTTCATTTCGTATCAGAAAAAAATGCTGAGGAAGGGCTAAAAGAAGATAAGTACTATATGGTTGTTACGATTCCAGCCGATTTCTCTAAAAAGGTAAGTACACTTATGAATGAAAAACCAGAACCAGCACAATTGCAGTACAAAGTAAATCCGGGTAAAAACTTTGTAGCAGCGCAAATTGGAACGACAGCTGTTGAAAATATGAAAACAAAAATTTCAAATAGTATTACGAAATCTTATACAGAAGGTGTCTTTTCAAAGTTTCAAGACTTAGCACAAGGGTTGAATGATGCAAGTCATGGTGCTGGGAAGTTACATGAAGGAACGACAGATGCAAGAAATGGGGCAAATCAGCTCGCAGATGGTATTCATCGTTTAAGTGACGGGACATCAAAAGTGAAAGAGGGAAGTGACAAACTTGCTTCTAGCCAATCTGCCTTAACTGACGGAGCAAATGGGCTAAGTCAAGGAGCAACCTCACTTCATAGCGGGATGGAGTTATTGACACAAGGTGAAAAAACTTTACAATCAGGGGTTAGTGAATTAAGTGCTGGTACAAATGAATGGGTGAACGGAAGTGAGAAACTTGCTGAAGGGCAAGTGAAAGCGGACAATGCAGCAGATAGTGTAAAACAACAATTAGAAGAGTACGTGAAAAGTCATCCAGAAGTGCAGCAAGACCCTGCTTTTCAAAAGATTATTGCTACGTCTAATGGATTAGCTAAAGCAACAAACACCTTAAATAATAGCCAGCAACAATTGACGCAAGGTGCAAAGAAGCTTGCGGATGGTCAACATAAGATTGAAGAAGGTATAAATACATTCGGAGTTAAGTTAAATGAGGCTATTGCTGGAACGAAAAAGATAGCAGATAATGCGGCGAATTTAGCTAGTGGATTTACGAAATGGGGAACTGGGTTTACATCATTACAAGAAGGTGTCAATCAACTTGCGAGCGGGGGAACAGAGCTGAATCATGGTGTTGATCAGTTAACGAACGGACTTGTTAAACTTGACGATGGTGCGAAAGAACTTTCTACGAAATTAGGAGAGGGTGCAGCGAAGATAGCAGATGTTCGCAATGATGATGCACGCAATACGATGTTCTCAGAGCCGGTTCAATTAGTGAAGTCAACAGTTTCTGACGTACCTAATTACGGTTCAGGTATTGCACCATATTTCTTATCGCTTGCGTTTTATGTTGGCGGAATTATGGCGTCGAATATTTTACCGCTTGGCCGTAGACAAAATATGAAAGTAAGTGGAACAGTACATTTTATTAATAAATTAGGATTGGTATATGTAATTGGACTTATTCAAGCATTGCTTGTAGATGTAGTTGTGCTAGGAGTTATGAAATTAGAAGTTGCAAGTGTGCCACTCTTTGTTTTATCAAGTATCGTTATTTCCTTTACGTTTATGACGTTTATTCTTATGTTAGTAACAGTATTTGGTCTTGTTGGAAAGTTTTTAGCGGTAACGCTTCTTGTCCTGCAGTTAGCGACGAGCGGGGGTACTTTCCCAGGAGAATTAAATATAGCTGTTCTTAGCAAAATTGGACAATTTCTCCCGATGTCTCATTCTCTTAGAGGACTACAAGATGTGATTTCTTTAGGAGATTGGTCGCAATTACAAATGCAAATTTTAATATTGTTATGCTATCTCGTTGTTGCTGGTGGAATTGCTTGGATCACGAGCCATATACAACATAGGGAAACGAATGTAGAAAAAGTTTCTTAAAATAAAAAGAAGTTATCCGATTTTTTTTGGATGGCTTCTTTTTGCTTTTCTTGTAGCAAAAAGCACATTGTTTTATTTTTTTATACATCAGTTCCTATATAAGAGAAGAGATGTATGGTGAGATTAATTAATTTGTTTTTCTATATATGTACGCTTTAAGTATTTTGAATATTCTAAAATTGGAGTATGCCAATTGTTAGAATATTATGGAAAAGTTTTTTTGAAATAAATATAATGAACGTACAAATTAAATATTGGCATTGTTTTACATGATGGGAAAGGTATTCAAATGTTTTTAAGGTAGGAAAAGGAGACATACATAGTTTATATGTTGGTTTGTTTGAACTTTTTACTGGATGATCATTCAGTAAATTTTCTTATACATATAAGGATGAAGCGTTCCTTTGGAAATTACCGATCCTCACTCTTAATGATGTAAATTAATTTTCCTGTTTGACATGGAAAGTACAATGCAAATGCCGTAGTAATAAGTCAAGAAGTCTGGGGAGGAGTGGGATATCGTATATGAACATATGGAGGCGAAAAAAGAAGCTAAGAAGACAAAAAACCTTTTTAGTACTGTTGATGCTTTTATTAGTGTTCGCGGATATACCTATCAGTTTTATTGACAACATGACGATGCATGCGGAGACAGATTCTATAACAGAACAACCGAAAGATATAGAGATAGGTTCTGTAAAAGAGCAGCCAAATCCAGAAGCTGTGAAAGATTTTGATCCAGGTCCACCTTATGAGCACAATGTAGCAAAGGATATTCCTGTAGAGGTTGGAGAGGAACGGATTGGGACGTCTTCCTGGATAAAAGATATTGCACCAGCAAGTTTAGTAGATAACACGTGCGTTCAGCAAAATAGAGTTGTACTTAAAAATGGTGGATTTGAAAAGCCAAGGATAACGAAAGACTTCTTTATTGATCAAGATAATGTAGAGGGCTGGAGAACGACAGATCGCTATAAAGTAATTGAAATTTGGAGAACGAGAGATAGAATACCATTGCCTTCACCACTTCCAGCAGAAGGAGAGCAATTTGCCGAACTAAATGCAAGGGAACCTGGCATGTTATATCAAGATGTGAAAACGACTCCAGGGCAAACGATTTATTGGAGATTAGCTCATAGGGGAAGAGATGGGAAAGATACGATGCGAGTTCGTATCGGATCAGCAAGTGCGAATATTACTTCCTTACCTACTATTCAAACGATGGAAGATGATAATAAAGCGTGGGGTCGCTATAGCGGGACTTATACAGTTCCAGCAGGTCAAACGTTAACTCGATTTGGTTTTGAGGCTGTAAAAACATACGGAAATGTCCTATCAGTAGGAAATTTCCTAGATGATATTTTCCTAGGAACAGAACCTTGTGTTACGGCAACAAAATCTGTAAGTCCAGAAGGAAAAGTGTATGCGGGAGATGAGTTGACGTATACAGTGAACGTTAAAAACCACGGCGGAGATGTTGCTGGTGAAGCAATGTTCACTGACATGATTCCAGATGGAACAGAATATGTACCGGGCTCCATAAAACTAAAAGCTGATGGAACCGAAAAAGCTATAACAGATGCAGAAGATAATGATGCAGGCTTTTATAAAGACAAAAAAGTCACTGTTAAATTAGGCGATGTACAAAATACAGAAGAGGATCCAAATGGAATTACAGTTCAATTTAAAGTAAGGGCTTTACCAAGTTATATTGGAAAGCAAGTTACAAATAAGGCAAGAATAGATTATGGCAACTTATTGAAGGGCTCAAAGGAATATACAAATTCCAATGAAGTTGTAAACGAGGTTATTGCAAGAAACCCTGAAATAGAGTCGGTTAAAGAAGTGAAAAATGTACAAGGTAAGAGTAGGTATGAGGTCGGAGATACAATTGAATACACAGTTAAAATGCGTAACAAAATTGAGAATAGCATCGCGAAAAAGATTATAATAGAAGATTCATTACCAAACGGGGTAGATTATGTACCAGGGACCATTAAAGTAGATGGAAAAGCGGTGACGGACGCTGTAGATCAAGATAGCGGCCACTATACGATAGGTAAAGTGATTGGGAATTTAGGTGATATTACAGATACAGGATGGCATACAGTTACCTTCCAAGCGAAAGTAAAATTGGATCAGTTAGATAAAACGATTCGTAACATAGGAAAAATAACAGGTGAGAATATTACACCACAAGAACCAGAGAAATCTATTGTAATAGAACCGAAAGATCCAAAGCTAGAAACGGTAAAAGAAGCAAAGAACTTACAGCAAGGTAAGAGCATATATGAAGTCGGAGATACGATTGAATATACAGTGAAAATGCGTAATAACGTGGCGAGTAGCGTGATAAACAATGCTATTATTGAGGATCCATTACCAGAAGGTGTGGAATATGTGCCAGGGACGATTCGAATAGATGGGAAGGTTGTCACAGATGCTGAAGATGGGGATAGTGGCCATTATAAGACTGGAAAAATAACCGGGAAGTTTGGAGATATTCGAGATACAGAGTGGCATACAGTAGTGTTCCATGTGAAAGTGAAAACGAATCAAGCAGGGAAAGAAATAGTAAATAAAGCGAAGGTAACGGGAGAGAACATTACACCGCAGGAACCTGAAAAACTAGTAAAAGTAGATTATAAGAATCCGAAAGTGGAATCAGTGAAAGAAGTAAAGAACTTACAACAAGGTAAGAAGTATGAAGTAAAAGATACGATTGAATATACGATTAAGGTTCGTAATACAGTCAAAGATAGCATCATAAGAAATTCTTTAGTAGAAGACCAATTGCCAGAAGGTGTGGAATATGTACCAGGATCAATTCGGGTGGATGGCAATATAGTAACGGATGCCGAAGATACTGACAGTGGTCATTATAAGGCTGGAAAAGTAATAGGGAAACTAGGCGACATTCAAGATACCGAATGGCATACAATCGTATTTCAAGTGAAGATAAAAGATGGTTATGAAGATAAAAAAATACTGAACGTAGGTACGGTAAAAGGAGATAATATTTCTCCACAAAAACCATCAGTAGAAATAGCAGTGGAACCTCCTCCGTCAGGGAAGATTGAAATTGAAAAAGTAGATGCAAAGGATCATACGTTGAAACTGAAAAATGCAGAGTTTCAAATTATCGATAAAGATGGAAATGTAGTCGGAAAATTAGTAACCGATGAAAGTGGAAAAGCAATTTCTGAACCGCTATTATTCGATAAATATGAAATTAAAGAAATAAAAGCACCGACAGGTTACATGATCTTGAAGGAATCAATTCATGTAGAACTTACATCACCTTTGCAAAAGTTGAAAGTAGAGAACAACAAGAGTGAATGGGTCATTCCGAATACAGGAGGGTTTGGAACAAATCTCATTTACTTATTTAGCACATTGCTCATTGTGTTAACGCTATTTCTCTATTTCCGAAAAGGGGACAGTAATTTATAAAATATAAAGGGGGCAATACGAGTATGAAAAAGGTATTTAGTATGGTTTTAGCATTTATATTAATGCTTTCAACGCTGCCAAGTGCATTTGCAGCAAATGAGGTTCCGACAAAAGGGTCTTTAACGATTCATAAATATGCGCATGAAAAAGATGGACAAAAAGGTGAAGAAGGAACTGGTGAACCTGGTCAGAAAGTTCCTGAAGGGGCAACACCGATAAAAGGAGTAAAGTATGAAGTTGTAAAAGTTGCAACTTTTAAAGTGATTGAAAGAAATGGAGAAATTGTAAAAGAAGCTGTTGAGAAAGTTGACAATGCAACACCTATTAGCGACGTAACAGGTGAAGATGGTACAGTAACTTTTAAGGACCTTCCAATCGGTCGTTACTTAGTGAAAGAAGTTAGCGGTCCAGATAACGTAAATATAAATACAGAGCCATATACAATTGATATCCCAATGACTGATAAAGAAGGTAAAAAATTAAACTACGACGTTCATATTTATCCAAAAAATGAAATCAAGCGTGGAGCAGTAGAATTAACGAAAGTAGACGATGCAGGAAAACCATTAAAAGATGTAGAGTTCACGCTATATCATAAAGGGACTGATAAAGTAGTAGTAGATAAAGCAGGAAAAGAATTAAAGGATCTAAAGACAGATAAGGATGGTAAAATCCGCGTTGACGGTTTATTGTATGGAGAATATTATTTCAAAGAGTCAAAAGCACTAGAAGGGTATGTTTTAGATCCTAAAAAATATGAATTTAAAGTTGAAAAATCAGGTGCATTCCCTAAAGACGGTCAAGCAGGCTATGGGGAAATTGTAAAACTAGATAAAATTATAAACTATAAAAAACCGACAATTGATAAGAAGATTAACGGTAATTTAAATGGTTTACCAATTAACGTAGATGAAGAATTCACATACGACATTAAAACGAAACTACCAGGTGATATTCATCTGTACAAGAAATACGTAATAACAGATAACGTGGATCTAAGATTAACAATTATCGGTACACCAGTTGTTACAATTGATGGTGAAAAAGTATCTTCTGATGTTGTAAAAGTGACGTTAGGTGAAAAGACTGCTGCAGGTCAATTAGTGACAGTGACTGTAGAGAATTTTGCAGCGTTAAAAGATAAAAAAGAACTACATTTGCAAATCAAGGCGAAAGTAAATGGAGATATTAACGGTGGAACAGTAATAGAAAATATAGCAAAAATCGATTATGAAACTGGTGATAAAGTAACACCACCAGACGATGAAACAACAACACCTCCTGTAAAGGTTATCGTAACTGATGGCAAAATTTCATTGAAAAAAATTGACGGTGCAACTAAAGATGCTTTAGAAGGTGCGAAATTTGAATTACGAAAAGATGGTAAAGTTGTAAAAGTAAAAGGTGTTGACGTTGTCGGCGTATCTGATAAAGATGGGATAATTAATTGGAACAACATTCCTTACGGTGAATACGAAATCGTTGAAATTGAAGCACCGAAGTATACGGATAAAGGTGAAGTGAAATCTTATCAAAAATTAAGAGAGCCAATTAAAGTTAAGATTGATAAGGATAACCAAACGGTGAAATTAACTGTAGAAAATAATAAGAGTGGCTGGATTCTTCCTGCAACAGGTGGAATTGGGACAATTCTCTTCACAGTAGTTGGCCTTGTATTAATGGGCGCAGCGTTTATGTTCTTAAGAAGAAAAGCTTAATAAGCGTACGAGTATAGGGAGAAAAGAGGGAGAAAGAACATCTTCCTCTTTTCGTTATTTACTGCTAGGTAAATAGCGAGATAAATGGAACTACATATGCATAATAAAGGGGTATATTATGAAACGTAATATTATTTTTGGATGCATCTTTTTAGTAGGACTTAGTATTTTTTTATACCCGACGGTGAGTAATTGGTTAGCGACAAGAGCGCATTATTCTGAAGTAAGTACATATGACAAAAAGGTGAAAGAGCTGCAAAGGGAAGAAATTAAACGTAAAGAAAAAGAAGCGAAAGAGTACAATGAGAAACTACAACAGGAGAGACAGACCGTTACAGACCCATTTCGTTCCGATAAGAGTGGAAATTCCAGTTCTTACGTAGATATGTTGAATGTAGGAGAAGTAATGGGCTATGTAGAAATTCCTAAAATTAATGTGAAGCTTCCTATATATCATGGAACGTCTGAGGATGTTTTAAGTAGAGGGGTAGGTCATATAGAGAATTCCTCTTTGCCAGTTGGCGGAGGAGGAACACATTCTATTTTGACTGGACATAGGGGGTTGCCATCTGCTGTATTATTTACAGATTTGGATAAATTAAAAGAGGAGGATATTTTTTATATTCATTCTTTAGATAAAGTATTAGCATATAAAGTAGATCAAATTAAAGTAGTGCTACCAGAAGAAACGGATGATTTAACAGTAGCTGAAAATCAGGATTATGTGACACTAATTACATGTACGCCATATGGTGTAAACACGCATAGGTTGCTCGTTCGAGGACACCGTGTTCCGTATGACGAAAAGGAAAAAGAAAAGATTAAGGAAGTTGTTGGAGTAGATAAACGAATGATAGGAGCAGGTGCTATCATTGTAGGTGCATTTCTAATTGCTTTATATAGAAGAAAGAAGCGTAAAACTATAGAGAAAATATAAAATGGTTCTCCTTTCAATGTATATGTATGAAAGGAGAACCATTTTTTGGCCTATTATTTGCGTTCCATTACCGCAAAGTAATTGTTTTCATTATCAGCAAAGTTAAAAGCTCTGCCAGTAGGTAAATCTACAACTTGTCCAACAGTAACGTTTTTCTTAGAAAGATCTTTATATAGTTGATCTAAGTTGTTAGAGAAGAACATAAGTGAAGGAGTACCTAAGTTTAATTCAGGTTGCATCTTTGCAATTAACTCTTTATCGTGAAGAACGATGCTTGTTCCTGCTTCTTTTGACGGTGCAATTTCAATCCAGCGAAAACCTTGTCCGTTATTTTCTTCCGCAATAATTTGGAATCCTACTGTCTCAGTCCAAAATTGCATGGCTTCATCTTGATTATTTACATATAACATAATTTGTCCAATTTGATTAATCATAGGTGTGTCCTACTTTCTTTTCGTGTATGGAATTCTATTATATCAAAGATATGGTTTGAATACCTTTTCGTGATTTTTCCGAAGTACAATCTTCGCCCATCTCATATTTGCCCTAGGAGAAGGACCTGTAATCCACGTATGAAATGGTAGTGCACTGCATATGACCATTGCTGAAATCGAGATTGTGGCTGTTATTGTAAATAATAATAGGCTATATAATATTGTGTTTTCTTGCAGTGTGAATAGAGAAAGAAACTTTGTACATAGTTGCAAGAAGAAAAAGTGAGCTAAATAAGCACCATATGTGTAATTCCCGATAAATCGTAAAGCTTTATATAAGAAACCGCGTCTCTGTACGATTGTAATAGAAAGCACGTAAAGTATGATAATTTCGCATACGATATATAAAAACATAGACGGTTTTAAATAAGTCGAAACGGTTAAATGAATAGAGTTTGCTCCGTAAAAACTAAATAACTCATAATTGATGAATAAAAATAAGATAAAAAATAAGATTGTAATAAGCGGAATATGTTTTATGACAAATGTACGCCACGCTTTTAGTGCGACAGCAGCGATTCCTCCCATGACGAAATAGAATGAGTAGAAGAAGAAGGAACGGTCTGTATAATGTAAAATGGTTGAGCTAGTCAATTTCTCGCCATTAAAAATGTAGTGCGAAGAATACCACATTAAGAGGAAATATAGGCAAGCAAAGACGGTCATATATTTATATATGTCTTTTTTATTTTCTGTTCGTTTTTGAAACCAATAAAATAGTGTGCACAGTAAAGGGAACAGTAGGTGAATTTGAAACATCATAATCACATACCAAAGATGGGGTGCGGCTGTTCCGAGTAATAAACTTTTTATTCCGCCTTGTAATGTGATCATATCGTTTGTTGTTAATAAGTAAAGAATAGACCAGAAGAGATAAGGAATGAGTAAATGTGCAGCTTTTTCGGAAATATATTCTTTGTATACTAATTGCTTTGTATAGTGACGAATTAAGTGGAAGCCGACGATAAATATGAATGCAGGTGCTGAAAATTTTGCAAGGTTAAATAGCATGCCCATAATGAGGGATTGCTCAAGTAAGACATTTCCTTGATTCATTGTATATAATAACGAACTTTGCAAAACGACAGCAAGGAATGCAATGCTTTGCAAAACTTTAAATTCTGGTGCGCTTTGAGTCATTATGTCCATCTCCTTTTCCATACATGATTATAGTACGGAGAATGGATAATGGATGTGGAATATTTGTGAAGATTTTAACAAATTTGTGGCGGAGTGGATTATATCGACGATTTTTCAGATATATCGTTCATAACTTCAAATATATCAACGATTTTTTCAATATATCGACGTTTCGACAAGGGATATCGACTTATCAACAAATAACGACAAAAAGAGGATGCTCAAAACGAGCATCCTCTTTCTATCTATTAAGCAAATTTGTTTTTGATCCAGTTCTTACCTTCTACAAGGCGAGCTGTCATTACGGCACAAGCGTTATCTGCTGTTACGTTTAACATCGTTGCAGGAGGATCAATGATTGTACTGATTGCTGCGATAATTGGCAATGCTTCTGGCGGGAAGCCATATAAAGAAACGATTAACATTTCACCAATCATACCGCCGCCTGGAATAGCGCCCATTACTGTTCCTACTAATAGAGAAACAACAAGTGCGATTGCTAATGTTTTCGGTCCTTCGAATTCCATGTTGAAAATACCGAATAAGAAAGCAATTTTTAATACGCCGCCTAAAACAGAGCCGTCTTTATGAAGTGTAGATCCAAGAAGGACAACTGTTTCACGAACGTCAGAAGAGATACCCATTTTCTTCGTTGCTTCTAAGTTCGCTGGAATACTTGCGGCACTACTACAAGTTGCAAGAGATGTAACTGTAGGAGAGACCATGTTCTTCCAAAATACTTGTACACCTTGCTTGCGACCTGCAAGGTATGCATAGAACGTAAAGAATACAAAGAAGTAAATGAGAGATGCTGGATAGTATACCATTGCTGCTCGGAAGTAAGTTCCAAGAAGCTGCGGTCCGAATTCACCAACTAATGCTGCGAAGTAAGCAGCAAGTCCGATTGGAGCGTAGTACATAATGAAAGATACGACTTTCATTGAAATTTCTGCACCAGCTTGTAAGAATGTAGCGAATGGTTTTCCTTTTTCACCAACTGCTGAAGTTGCAATCCCCATTAAAATAGAGAAGAAAATAAGAGCTAACATATTTTCACGAGATAGTAACTTCGAGAAGTCAGATACTGTTAGAATACCGACGATTTGATCTGCAACACTAACTGCTTTTTCAGCTTTGTCAGGTTGGGTTAGTTCTAATACAACACCTTGTGCTGGCGGGAATACTTTCACGACAATAATCATAAAAATAGCAGCTAAAATACTTGTAAATAAGAAAGTCCCAGCCATACTAGACATAATTTTACCGAAACGTTTTAATCCATCCATATTAGCAATAGATGACGCGATGCTAAAGAACACTAACGGTACAACAATCGTAAACATTAAGTTTAAGAAAATGTCACCAAGCGGCTTTAAAGCAACTGCATCGGCACCCATGAAATAACCAATGAAACCACCAATTAGGATAGAAGATAATAAAATAAGTGGAAAGCGATATGCCTTCATAAATATATCCTCCTATCAATTAAAAAAATCATACTGAATTATTATAGCGAGTTAAAGTCCTCTTTACTAGGAGAATACGGATAGATGGAATAGCGTGAAAACCGAGAAATTTTTGTTTTTAAGCTCGGCATACAGCAGGAAATCTAGACATATATATTTGTAACCTAGTTGTGGTAAGGGATGCGCCATCATTTAGGTTGAGAAGAAGGGGGAGGGAAGCGAGATGAATATTTTGCTTTGCTGTGCAGCGGGAATGTCTTCCAGTTTGATTGTTACTAAAATGGAGAAAGCAGCAGAGGCAAGAGGAATAGAGGTAAAGATTTGGGCTGTATCAGGTTCTGAAGTAAATAGCCATATTGATAAAGCCGATGTACTTTTACTTGGGCCACAAGTACGTTATTTATTACCGAAAATGAAGGAATTATGTAAGGAGAAAGGGGTACCTGTTGATGTCATTCAATCCGTTCATTACGGACTTTGTAATGGGGAAGCTATCTTGCAAGCAGCTTTGTCAATGAAACCATGAGGAGAGTGGGATAGATGATACGGTTTTTAGAGAAATATGTAATGCCGGTAGCAGGAAAGGTTGCAGAGCAGAGGCATTTGCTAGCAATTCGTGATGGACTTGTATTGACGATGCCGTTCTTAATTATAGGATCATTTTTCCTCATCATTAGTGCTTTACCAATACCAGGTTATAATGATTTTATGGCAGGTTTGTTTGGGGAGAATTGGCAGAGGGCTTTGGGGTATCCAGTTAGTGCAACTTTTAATATAATGGCTTTAATAGCTGTTTTTGGAATCGCTTACAGACTTGGAGAATATTATAAAGTGGACGCTTTAGCATCCGGGGCATTGTCGCTTGTGACGTTTTTACTTGCGACGCCATTTCAAGTTGCATATATTATACCAAGTACAAAAGAGAGTGTACTTGTAGAAGGTGCTATCCCAGCTGTATTAATGGGAAGCCAAGGGTTATTTGTAGCAATGATTATTGCACTTATATCTACTGAACTTTATCGGTTTATTGTACAAAAAAAGATAATTATAAAGATGCCAGAGACAGTTCCGCCAGCTGTGACACGTTCATTTGCCGCGCTTGTTCCAGGATTTATTGTTGTAACGGTTATTTGGCTTTTACGCTTAATTATAGAAAATACTTCTTTTGGCAGTATCCATAATATTGTAGGGCAAATTTTACAGGAACCACTTAGTGTACTTGGTGCTAGTCTTTGGGGCGCAATAATAGCTGTTATTCTCGTTCATGTTCTTTGGTCATGTGGAATTCATGGAGCTACTATTGTTGGTGGTGTAATGAGTCCCGTTTGGTTGTCGTTAATGGATCAAAACCGAATTGCTTACCAAGCAGGGCAAGATATACCAAATACGATTACTGCACAGTTTTTTGATTTATGGATTTATATGGGCGGATCTGGTGCAACGCTTGCTTTAGTTGTAGGAATGTTATTATTTGCCCGAAGTCAGCAATTAAAAAGTATAGGTAGATTGTCAATTGCGCCTGGTATATTTAATATTAATGAGATGGTAACTTTTGGGATGCCGATTGTCATGAATCCAATTTTATTAATTCCATTTATATTGGTTCCAGTTGTGTTAACAATTGTTTCTTACTTTGCAATGGAATGGGGATTAGTTGCTCGTCCGAGCGGTGCTGCTGTTCCTTGGACGACACCAATTCTATTTAGTGGATATTTAGGATCAGGTGGGAAAATTTCAGGTGTTGTTTTACAACTTGTTAACTTTGCGCTTGCATTCTTCATTTATTTACCGTTCTTAAAAATATGGGATAAACAAAAAGTGGCGGAAGAAAAGGGGGAGTAAAGAACTAAAATGGATACGATAGAAACGAAGGCCTTTCACTTAATCTTGCATGGGGGAAATGCGAGAAGTTGTTCAATGGAAGCAATTGATTGCGCGAAGCGTGGAGAGTTTACAGAAGCAGAAGCGAAATTACAAGAAGCGTTAGAGGAATTAAAAGAGGCACACCGTGTACAAACGGATCTCATACAGAAAGAAGCCGGTGGTGAAAAGACCGAAGTTACCCTTCTGATGGTGCACGCACAAGATCATTTAATGAATGCAATTACGGTGAAGGAATTAGCGAGTGAATTTGTAGAATTATATAGGAAGATGTCAGTGACTGAATGAACCTTGCTTATGCAAGGTTTTTTTATGTTTCGTAAAGATACTGTTATGGCGAAAAGAGAACCACTTACGCATAATTTTATTTATTATTTCCAAATTTATGTAAAAATGAAGTTGTAAAGGGGGTGGGAAGTAGATGAAAGTTCGCATCGAATTGGACCCATCACAAGACGAAGTAGAAATTATTATAAAAACAAAAGAAGTGACAGATGAAATTCAGCAGATTTTAAAAATAATTGAAGGAGGGAATGTGAATCAAATTGTTGGTGTGTTAAATCAGCAGTATTATTTATTGAATTTAAATGATATTTATTGGTTCTATACAGAAGAGAGAAAAGTTATGGCGCAAACGAAGAAAGGGAGTCTTGAGGTGAAGGCTCGCCTATATGAATTAGAAGAGCAGTTAGCTGCAAAGCATTTTGCTAGATTTTCTAAGTCGATACTTGCAAATTTAGGGCATGTCAAAAGCTTTGAAATGTCTTTTAGTGGCAGTATGTGTGCCCATTTTTCTAATGGAATGAAAGAATATGTTTCAAGGAAATATGTACCGCTCATTAAAGAAGCTTTAAATATAGGAGGAGGTTAAAAGATGTTTGATAGAATAGTTAATAAAATAGCCTTTGGACTCGGGATGGCGATGGTATATAGTCTATTGTTTTTATGGATTGGTTATGTAAAAGGAATGGAAACAGTAGAAACAAAAACATTAATTATGTATTTAGTTACGGCCAATATAGTAGGGCTTATCTTCTCTTTCGCTTCATTTATTTTTGAAAAGGAGGAATGGAGCATATTAAAGCAGACGATGATTCACTTTATTGTTCTACTAGGAACATTTTTACCTACAGCCATTTGGATTGGGTGGGTTCCAAATCGTTTCGGCCCAATTCTCGTTTGTATAGGAAGCTTTATTGTTATTTACTTCATTATATGGTTGATGATGACGTTATATTGGAAGCGAAAAATAGAAAAATTAAATCATCAATTAAGGTGAAAAAATATGTATGTGTCTGGACCATCAGTGGAATATGTGTTCCACTGATGGTATTTACAATCCTCCTTTTTACAAATGAGTAAGAGTGATATTTAATCGACAGTAACAATTTCTCCTATACCACGAATCAGTTTTTTTATATGCATCTCATTTGGTTTTAATATACTTACGATATAATCAATCGCTATTTGCGGTTCAACGGTTGTACCGCACGTATAACAATCAATGGCGGCAAAGTTTTTTTCTGGATAAGTGTGAATAGAGAGGTGGCTTTCTGATAGTAAAACTAAAACAGTAACACCATGCGGATTAAATTCTTTTGTACTTACGTTTAAAACGTGAGCACCAGATTGATCAGCAGCGTGAACTAAATGATGTTCTAAAAAGTAAATATCATCTAATAGGGAAAAATCCACTCCCCATAAATCTACTATTATATGCTTACCGAAAGTAGAATATTCCATAAGGTAGCGCTCCTTACTATAATGTTGTTAAAATTCCATTTCCTGTTTGTAACATTGATGTAGGACAAGATTCGATTCTGAGTTTAAAAGAGCGAGATTACGTTGTTCTAAATGTTCTTCTCTAAATTGAAATAAAGGAGAAAGAAGAGAAGGTAATGTTCGAGGTGTTGGCACTACATATAATTGCTCAATTTGATCGAGTACATAGGCAGAATTAGCGGCAATATGAAATCCCCAGTCAGTTCCGAAAGACGGAACGATTGTATGATAACTTTTCACAGTTAATCCCGCATGTTCAATTGTGTTACCGATACTCCAATATACTAGAGGTGCATCAGCAGGTGAATTAGATTGGCAGACGAATGCTCCGCCTTCTGTTAAGAATGTAGCTATCCGAGCAAAAAGTTCGCTTGTATATAAAGTACTTAAAATTTCTGTTGCTGGATCAGGAAAATCAATAATAATTACATCGTATAAGGATGAAGGAGAATTTAGAAATTCTTTCGCATCACATACGTGCACATTCACGCGACTATCCAAAAATGCATTGTTGTTTAAAGATACTATTTCTGGAACATTACGTGCCATATTAATCATTACCTCATCTAAATCAACAAGGTCTACATGTAGCACAGTTTCATATTTCAAAACTTCTCGCAGGGCAAGACCATCGCCACCACCTAATATGAGAACACGTTTTGGATCAATTACTTTTGACATAATTGGATGCACAAGAGCTTCATGATAAATTTGCTCATCGACGGAACTGAATTGTAGTTGCTTGTCCAAATATAAACGGATATCGCTTACTTGTAGCAAATGAATATTTTGATAATTGCTTTTTTCATTCAATAAACTTGTATGTTCACCAGCTTGTATTTCTTTTAAAGAAATTTCATCCCATATATCTAGGTTGTGTGAATCCATGGGTACTATGACTACATTTTCCGTTTGTGCTTGCTTGTCCTGTTTATCCTGTTTGTCCTGTTTGCCTTGTTTACCGTGCTTGTCCTGCTTATTTTCTATTTTCTGCTGTTCTAGTTCAAATTTGTTAGAGTCTAATTCAGAACGTTTGTCTTTTTTATAGCTTGTTATTCTATAAATCTTTATTTTGCTTTGTTTTCTATGTTTTGGCATAGGAATCCCCTTTCGAATTGTGTTACTTTACTCTATTCTATGTGATTTAGTAGAGTTTGCTTGGACAATAGATAGAGGAGTTTTTTTAATAGATTTTCACGCTAAAAAAATTTTTTAGTGTTTTTTTTGTTTTAAACACAACTAGACAACTAAACACTAATCTATTTTCATACAGTTATGTGTTAAAAGCGTGTTGTTTTATAACACACTGTGTGTTTTTTGATCGACACACTAATTGAAAGCGTTAACACACAAAGGAAATAGTCGAAAAAGTGCTGATTTTAGTGGTTTTAAAAAGTTGGCACGCTAATTGCATTAATAAATAGCGTAAAGAAAAATAAATAAAATATAAATTTTTTATACTACACAAGGGGGATTTTCAAATGAATATTTTATTATGTTGCTCAGCAGGGATGTCTACAAGTTTACTAGTTACAAAAATGGAAGCGGCTGCAAAAGCTCGCGGTTTAGAAGGAAAGATTTGGGCTGTATCTGGGGATGCAGTAAAAACAAATATCGATCAAGCAGATGTATTATTACTAGGACCACAAGTTCGTTACATGCTGTCTTCAATGAAAACGCTTGCCGATGAGAAAAACGTTGGAATCGACGTTATCAATCCAATGCACTACGGCATGATGAATGGAGAAGCAGTTTTAGATCACGCATTAACACTTAAAAAATAATTAGGGGGGAAGCAAAATGCAAAAGTTTATTGCATTTATGGAGAAATATATTGTTCCTGTCGCTGGTAAAATCGGATCGCAACGTCACTTAGCTGCGATCCGTGACGGATTTATTGCAGTTATGCCACTTATTTTAGTTGGTGCACTGGCATCACTAATTAATGGTTTTCCATCTGAAGCTTTCCAAGATTTCATGAAAGGTTTGTTTGGTGAAACGTGGAAACAAGTTGGCGGTGGAATGTGGACTGGTTCTTTCGCGATTCTAGCACTAATCATAGCATTTACAACAAGTTATAACTTAGCAAAATCTTACGGCGTTGATGGTTTGTCAGCAGGTATTATTTCATTTGGTGCGTTAATTATTCTTACGCCAACAACACCGAAAGAAGGCGGATTGAACTTAGTTTGGACAGGTGCACAAGGGTTATTCGTAGCAATTATTGTGGCACTCCTTGTTACTGAAGTATTCCGTTTCTTCGTACAAAGAAACATTACTTTTAAAATGCCTGATGGAGTACCACCAGCAGTTTTAAGATCTTTTGCAGCTATAGTTCCAGCATTTGTTATTTTAACAGTAGTTGCAGGTATTCAATTAGCAGTGAAATTAGCTGGTACAAGTGTTCATGAATTTATCTTTAATACGATTCAATCACCACTGCAAAGTTTAGCAGGGACATTACCAAGTGCAATTGTCATTGTACTCCTTGTTCATCTTCTTTGGTTCTTCGGTTTACATGGTCCGAATATTGTTGGTGGTATTATTGAGCCATTATACTTACCGGCATTAGAGAAAAACATGAAGTTATTCCAAGGTGGTACATCTGCATTTGATGTTCCAAACATCGTTACAAAACCATTCTTTGATACTTTCGTATATCTTGGTGGTTCTGGTGCAACATTAGCGTTCTTAGTAGTTGTATTACTTGTAGCAAAAAGTGCACAATTACGCGGTGTATCTCGCTTATCAATTGGTCCAGGTGCATTCAACATTAACGAACCAGTAATCTTTGGTACACCAATTATTTTAAATCCAGTTTTATTCTTGCCGTTTATCATAACACCAATCGTATTAGTAATTACTTCTTATACAGCTATATCTATTGGTTGGGTACCAAAAACAGTTGCGATGATTCCATGGGCAACACCACCAATTATTAGTGGTTATCTTGTAACAGGTGGGCATCTTTCAGGCGCAATTCTACAGTTATTCAACTTTGTAATTGCGATGGTAATCTATTATCCATTCGTTGTATTATGCGATCGTTCTGTTGTTCGTACTGAAAAAGCAGCAGCACAAGGAAATAACAACTCTGTACCTATGTAACACAGTAATTGTTCTCACAGATAACACTATCTGTGAGAACAATCACCTTTATATCATGTTCAAAAAGATGAGACTCATCTACAAGAACACCAAACTATCATTCATAAATTAATATTTTAATAGAAATGTTCAAACTGAAGGGGTATGTAAATCGGTTGAACGATAATAGAGAGGGCGGTAATTATGATGACTACAGCAGAACAAATTCCATTCCAATTAATTTTAAATAGCGGTAATGCACGAAGCTTTGCGATGGAGGCACTTCAATTTGCCAAACAGGGGAAAATGGCAGAGGCTGATGAAGCGATGGTAAAGGCGAAAGAAGCGATTAATGAAGCGCATCATTTCCAAACGGAGCTCATACAATCAGAAGCAAGAGGAGAAAAAACAGAGATTAGTGTTCTTTTAATTCACGCACAAGATCATTTAATGAATGCGATTACAGTAAAAGAATTAGCAGCAGAGTTTATCGATCTTTATAAAAAGCTTGAAGCGAAAGGGGAATAAAGCATGACTGGAATTAAAATTGCTACAATCGGCGGTGGATCTAGTTATACACCAGAGTTAATTGAAGGATTTATTAAACGTTATGATGAGCTTCCTGTTCGTGAAATTTGGTTAGTAGATATTGAGGCAGGAAAAGAAAAGTTAGAAATCGTTGGTAACTTAGCGAAACGTATGGTGAAAAAATCTGGTTTGCCAATTGAGGTACATTTAACGCTTGATCGTCGCGAAGCATTAAAGGGTGCTGACTTCGTAACGACGCAGCTTCGCGTAGGTTTATTAGAAGCTCGTGCAAAAGATGAAGCAATCCCGTTAAAATATGATGTAATCGGTCAGGAAACGAATGGTCCTGGTGGTTTATTCAAAGCATTGAGAACGATTCCTGTTATTTTAGATATTTGTAAGGATATGGAGGAGCTTTGTCCGAATGCATGGTTAATTAACTTTGCAAACCCAGCTGGCATGGTAACAGAAGCTGTTCTTCGTTATACAAATATTCAAAGAGTAGTTGGTCTATGTAACGTTCCAATCGGAATTCGCATGGGTCTTGCGAGATTACTTGAAGTAGATGCAAGTCGTGTCCACGTTGATTTCGCAGGTTTAAACCATATGGTATACGGACTAGATGTATATTTAGATGGCGTAAGTGTAATGGATCGTGTATTAGAGCTTGTAACAGATCCGGAAAAGCAAATTACGATGGAAAATATCGCTGCGCTTAACTGGGAGCCTGACTTTATTCGCGGCCTTCGTGCAATTCCATGTCCATACCATCGTTACTACTACAAAACACGTGAAATGCTAGAAGAAGAGAAAGAAGCTTCGGTTGAAAAAGGTACACGTGCAGAAGTAGTAAAACAATTAGAAGATGATTTATTCGAGTTATATAAAGACCCGAATTTAGATATTAAACCGCCACAATTAGAAAAACGTGGAGGCGCTTATTATAGTGACGCAGCATGTAGCTTAATTACGTCTATTTATAATAATAAAGGTGATATCCAGCCTGTTAATACACGAAACAACGGAACGATTGCAAGCTTGCCACATGATTCTGCTGTTGAAGTGAACTGTATTATTACAAAAGAAGGTCCAAAACCAATTGCAGTGGGAGACCTTCCAGTACCAGTTCGCGGTTTAGTACAACAAATTAAATCATTTGAGCGCACAACAATTGAAGCTGCTGTTACAGGGGATTATCATAAAGCGCTGCTTGCTATGACAATTAATCCACTTGTACCATCAGATAAAGTGGCAAAACAAATTTTAGATGAAATGTTGGAAGCACATAAAGAACATCTTCCGCAGTTCTTCAAAAAGGTAGAGAAATAAAAGCGGCGCTATTTAGCCCGCTTTTTTTATTCTATTAGGAGGTATTACGATGATTAAGTTAATTGTAAATGCAGATGATTTCGGTCTTACAGAAGGTACAAATTACGGTATTATTGATGGGCATATAAATGGACTTGTAAATTCAACGACGATGATGATGAATATGCCAGGAACAGAGCATGCGGTACGCTTAGCAAAAGAGTATAAAACGTTAGGGGTAGGAGTACATCTCGTATTAACGGCAGGGAAACCGCTTCTTGGAGATGTACCGTCACTTGTAAGTAGCGATGGATTGTTTCATAAACAAAGTGTCGTATGGGAAGGGAAAGTAAATCCAGAGGAAGTTGAGAGAGAGTGGACTGCTCAAATTGAGAAATTCCTATCTTACGGATTAAAACCAACTCATTTAGATAGTCATCATCACGTGCATGGATTGCCAATTTTGCACGATGTTCTTGAAAGGTTAGCTGTTAAATATAATGTTCCAATTCGTCGTTGTGAAGAAGAGCGAGCAGTACGCCCATTTTCTGACGTATTTTACAGTGATTTTTACGCAGATGGTGTGACGGAAGATTACTTTGCGAAGTTAAAAGAAAGAGTACAAGGTGAACAAACGGTAGAAATTATGGTTCATCCAGCTTATATTGACCCAGAGCTTGTGAAGCGTTCTTCTTACGTAATGGATCGCGTGAAAGAATTGCGTATTTTAACAGAGAGTGAGTTGCCTGAAGGAATAGAGCTTGTAAAGTTTTAATAGAAAAAAGACGGCTACATTATGCCGTCTTTTTTTATTTACAAAATGGATAGAATATATCCGCCAAAGGCTCCAAGTATAACGATAACCCAAGGTGGTGTTTTCCAAAAAGCGAGCAAGCAAAATAGAAGAGATGCAAAAACAAAATCTACAGCGTTCATAATCGTGCTTGTCCAAATCGGGTCATAAAAAGCTGCTAATAAAATACCGACAACGGCCGCATTGACTCCAAGTAGTGCGTCTTGTATGAAAGATATTTTTCTCACACTGTCCCAAAAGGGTAAAACACCAATAACGAGTAAGAAAGCAGGAAGAAAGATCGCAATTGTTGCAAGTATGGCACCAAGCGTCCCGTTTAACACTGCTCCTATATAAGAGGCGAATGTAAATAGTGGTCCTGGCATTGCTTGTGTTAATCCGTATCCAGCTAGGAATTGTTCTTTCGTCATCATTCCGTTTTGTACGAACTCACCTTCAAGAAGGGGGAGGACGACGTGTCCGCCTCCAAATACAAGTGCGCCAGAGCGATAGAAACTATCAAATAAAGCGATGTAATAAGAGAACGGTCTTAATATTGGTAGCAGTAGTAATAGTCCGAAGAATAAGACGAGACAAGAAACTGCTATCTTTTTTGAAATAGGTACTTTTATATGTTGAGATTGACTAATTGGTTCGTTGCGATATAAAAGCCAGCCGATAAAGCCAGATATGATAATGAGAGTGACTTGTGTCCAGCTACTTGGCCATAATAGGGCGATTGAGGCAGTTGCAATTGCAATCGTCGCACGATTTCGGTCTGGCGTTAATTTTTGCGCCATTCCCCATATGGCATGAGCGACAATAGCGACTGCTACAAGTTTTAGCCCATGAATGCAGCCAGCACTTCCAAGGTCGAACTGATTAAGGAATGAGGCGAAGAAAACCAAAACAAGCACAGACGGTAAAGTGAACCCAATCCATGAAATAATAGCTCCGAATACCCCGCCTCTTAATAATCCAACGCCCATACCGACTTGGCTGCTAGCAGGACCAGGGAGGAATTGACATAGTGCTACTAAATCTCCATAGATTCGTTCATCCATCCATTTTCTTTTTTGTACATATTCGTGGTGGAAATAGCCGAGATGGGCGACGGGGCCACCAAACGAAGTAAGTCCTAATTTAAATGAGACGAGAAAAATCTCTAATAATGTGTGAAAAGTGTATTTGTTATTTTCCAAAACGACCTCCTAGAATGTTTTTCTAAGTGCATTATACAAGAGGTAGTAAAGAAAAAGGAACGATTCTAATGTAAAGATTATGTGAATCTTTTCTTCGTAATTAACACTTGAAAAAGTCATAAATGATTATGTATAAACCATAAAGTAGTAGAAGTAGTGCTGGGAAATTTATATAAGGAGAATGCCCGTATGACAACACATTTCTTTGCGAGGTTAACAGGTAAGAGGGAAATACCTCCTGTAAATACAGAAGCTTATGGCGTAGCAGAGTTTATATTTAGTGAGGATTTAAAGAAGTTGCAATATCGGGTCATATTGAAAAACATCGAAAAAGTTACATCATGCCAAATTCATTTAGGGAAAGCAAACCAAATTGGTCCAATTGTTTTAAGTTTATTTGGTCCATTAAAGCAAGGTATTAGTGTTAATGAAGGAGTCGTCACTGGTGTAGTTAATGTGGGGGATTTTGAAGGGCCTTTACAGGGGCGAGCGTTTGATAGCTTACTGCAAGAAATCATTCAGGCGAATGTATATGTAAATGTTTATACGAAGTCCCATAAGAAGGGCGAAATAAGGGGGAGAATTAGGAAAGTAAAGAAGTAGCAAAAAGGCTGTTCATATTGAACAGCCTTTTCTGTTATAAGGTGCGAATTTTAGCGATTATTGACGGTAAATCGATATATTAGAAAAATCGCTGATAAAACTCGAGTTGCGCTGATATATTTTGAAAATCGCTGATGAAATCTGCGTTACGGTCGATATATTACAAAACTGCCACGATTAATTTTTTACAGGCTGATTTTTAATGAAGAAGTCCATAACATAAAACACTTCGTCATCAGGTATTTGTATTTCAAATGTATTTTCAATTGGCTGCAATGCTTTTTTTACTTTCATATACATCCAGTATTCATCTTGTCTTCGTTTCTCTTTATCTGGATGAGGGAGAAGGCTTTCTCCCTTTTGAAGACGGTCAACCATACAGCTCATATGCAGAATAACACCCATTAAACTGTCAGGAGTTAGCTGTAAGGAAATTAATTCTTGAATTGTATTTAATGCGTAACGAATTGTTTTGATAAGTAATGCTCCGTCGTTACGCTGCATTTGTTGTTCCAGGATATCAGCCATTTTTGCATATGTTTCTTCATACGTAATTAATTCTTGAATTGGCTGAATCGCTGTGTAGTTTACAATGTCTTGGAAATGATACGTTAAGCATGGCACTTGTACATCAAAATTCGTAACAATACAAATGATATTCCGCTCTTTTTTTATGTTCTCAATCATTTTCGTTAAATCTTTTTCATGGACGATACTAATCGGAATGATTTCAATTAAGTCTTTGTCAAATCGCAAATAGTTCTCCAACATTTTTTGAATAGCTAAAGCACTGCCTTCCCCAGTTAAACAAGCTGTCAAAATAACAGATTTCATTGGTGATAGTGGTTTTTTCTTTTCTTCTTGTACGTTTAAGTAAAACGGTGTTAAGTTCTTCACCGTTTCATATAATGCATCTAACGAGTAGCCAAGCTGAGCTTTTCGAGCCGCTTCTAGTGCATGTGGAGTGCTTGTCATGGAAAGAACACGCACTGGAATTTTGAACTCAGTTTCTAATATATCACCAATATAAGCGAGAGATCCCATATCAACGAGTAAGAGAAGCCCGTTTACATTTTGGAGTGTTTTCATATACACTTTCACACGCTCTAAGAAATCTTTCGGCGATTCATGTAACGGCATATCGATACCGGTTACTTCGTCAATGCCGAGCAGTTCATTTGCGACGTTTGCCATTTCTGTTGCTATGCCGTTGCCGTGCGCTAATATTAATACTTTTACTTCTGTTTGTGAGGCAGGAATTGGATCAACAACGAAGAACATTGTTAAAAAGCCTGCTTCATCGATAGGCATTGTTATTTGTAATTCGTCTTCCAGTAGTTGAATGCATTGCATAGCTACGGAAAAAGCTTCTTTATATTTCGTACGAATTTGATTTAATTGCGGGTGATGAATTTGTTTTCCGGCCTGTAAACGTTGTAGAGTTGTCTGTACATGTAAACTTAAAGCGAGAAATACTTTTTCATCGAACGTTTTGGATAAATGTTTTTCAGCAAGTTCAGCAATTTTTTCACAAACGGAAACGATATTACGATCTACAATTTTAAAAACATTTTCATGACTTGTCTTTTTTGACATTTGGTTAAAATATTGTACGAAAAAGCTTTGAATATCATTTTCTATTAGTAATTCTAATTCTTCCTCTTCAATACCACGAGCTTGAAGTTCTTCATATTTATAGTCAATATAATCGTAAATAGAAGACTGTTTTTCATTTTCTATTTTATGATTACTCCAACCTTCATCACCTGTAAATATAAATGTTTCATTCGGTATTTGGTATAGATGACGGCTCTTTCTTTCAATGAATAGTCCTTCTTTCATATACCAAGGTAAGTCTGTGCTTGAAACATAGACAGAATCACGTTTCTTTGTCACGAAGTCAGAATAGGCTTTCGCACAGGCAATTTGTACATCCGTTTTTAATTGGCCGATGTTATTGGGACAATTGTAAAAGACGAAAGCACGCATTGCATTCGGGCTAACGTGAATTTCTTTTCGCAAGCGAATTGCTTCATTTGTGAAAAATAGTTGCAGTAAAGCAAAACGTTCTTTATGTGTACGCTCACGAAGTGGTGGCAGCGTGACAGTCATTGGTATACGTCTTGTAAATGTTTTTAATAAAAATGAATTTGGTTCTTCTGTTGTTGCAGTAATGATTAATACTTGTGCTTTACGTTCGTTTTCTGTTTCTCCAAGGCGGCGATATACTCCGCGGTCAATAAAGGTGAAAAGCATTTCTTGTCCCTCTGGAGGAAGGCGATGTACCTCATCTAAGAAAAGGATCCCTTCATGTGCTTTTTCAATTAACCCTTTTTGATCACTTGCCCCTGTATACGCTCCTTTTTTAATCCCAAATAATTGCCCGAGTAGTAGCTGTGGGTTATTTGCATAATCAGCACAGTTAAAGACAATAAATGGTGCATTTTTAGGAAGCTGTTCAACTTCAATTGCATATTCGTGCATTAAAGAAGCAAACATGGATTTTCCGACGCCTGTTTCTCCGAGCAGTAAAGTATGCATACCGTTTGGAGGATAGAGAATAGAAGCTTTCGCTTTTTCGATTGCGATTTTAAGGCTCGTATTTTCAACTGCAAATGTATCTAATGAAGTTGCTTCTTTTGAATGCGTTTCCAACGAAGTGTTCGTTTCTATATAAAAACGAACAGGACGCGTATTTGTTTTTAATAAACGTTTATCTTTTACGAGTTTGTTTAAGTCGCTACTTACATTGGCTCGATCTAGCTGCAACAGGGTAGCGAGTTCTGATGCAGTTACACCTTCTGTATAATTGCTTTTTTGTATTGCGTTAAAAATGAGATCTATTCGTTTCATTTCTATTCACCTCGAAACTTCATCACTATTTAAAATTTTACACAAAAATGGGAAGGGTGGGAAGAGAAAAATAAAACAGCTTTAGCACATAGGCACTAAAGCTGTTACAATCTTGTGTCTTTCCAAAAGTTTACTTCGAGATGAGAAGATGGATTATAGGGAAGAAGCTTGTATCCTTGTGACTGTAAGTAATCAATTACTTGTGGCAGTATTTGTACGGTTACACTCGAATCATGCATTAAAATTACTTCGACTTGTTCATCGCTCTGATTACGTACCCTTTCTAGTATGGCAGAAGGGTTATCATAGCTTTTCCAGTCGTATGTATCGATTGTCCAATCCCACATTTTATACTGGGCTGATACAAGTGCATCACGGTAATTCTTTTTTAAATAAGGCATGCTACCATACGGGACACGAACGAGATGTGAATTTAATTTTGTAACTTGCTGAACGATGCTTTGTGTTTGTTCCATCTCTGTAATTAAAGCAGATGGATCACCGGTGTAAAGGCGTTTTACATCATGGGACATACTGTGAAGTCCGATATAATGTCCATCTTTAATTAATCGTTGCATTGTCTTTTTATAATGTGGTACTTTTCCACCAATAACAAAGAAAGTTGCTTTTCCGTTCTTTTCTTTTAAGATGTTTAAAATTTGTGTAGTATATTTGTTTGGTCCGTCATCAAATGTTAAGTACGCGATTTTTTTGGTAGAAGAGGTAGTTTCGGTATTTGGATGATGTTCAGCAGGGGGAATGGTAGTTGCTCCTGCATGAGATGACGCGTACATAGTAATCGTTAAAAATAAAATAATGTATTGAAATACTCGCTTGATCATAACATTCACCCTCAGTTTGACAATCAAGATGTAAAAAAGAAAATATAATCCTTTTCTTATTATGTATATCTTTCTCCAATAGTGGAACTCTCAAACAAGCTATATTTTGGAAATGTAAAATAATGAATAAAAAATAGCATCCTCTTATAAGAAAGAGGATGCTATTTGAATATTTCATAATAGTAAAGGCTATACTACAATTAGTCTTCGCGTTTTTTCACTTTTTTATAAAAGGAAATAAGTGGTTTGTAACGTTCATGTACAAGTCCAATTACTTCAGCAATAATTTCTGTAAAGAAGATTAAAACGAAAAGAAGAATAATGGATAACCATAATGTTGCACTAGTAAAAATAATAGCATTTACGCTAAAGAAGATACCAAACGCGTATATAATTAGTACCGTTTTGCGATGTGAGAAGCCCATTGCAAGTAAACGGTGATGTAAATGCGATTTATCTGGTGCTGAAATAGGTTTTTTATTTACGATACGACGGATAATTGCAAATGCCGTATCAAATACAGGTACGCCTAAAATGATAACTGGAACGATAAAGCTGAATAACGTTACACTTTTGTATAATCCAAGTAACGATATAACAGAAATACAGTATCCTAAAAATAGTGCTCCTGTATCTCCCATGAAAATTTTTGCTGGATGGAAGTTGTAGAATAAAAATCCAATTGTACTTGCAAGTGCAATTAGTGCTAGAGGTAAAATGATAGCCGTTCCAGTACCCCATGGGCTAGTGAAGGCCATGTATGCTAGCGTTGCCAGTACGATAGATGAAATACCAGCGGATAATCCATCTAAGCCGTCAATTAAGTTGATGGCATTTGTAATACCTACAATCCAAAATACTGTAATTGGGTAAGCAAGCCATCCAAGTTCAGTATCCCCGAGGATCGGAATATATAATACTTGCACTAATAATCCACTTTTTACAATCATAATGGCAACTAATAGTTGTCCACCGAATTTTACCTTCGCAGATAACTCGTACATATCATCTAAAATACCGATGATTACAATGATAATCGCACCTAGCGTTATCGATAACATTCTTTGTTCGTATAAGCCACCGACAACAAATCCAACAGCCACACCAATAAATATTGCTAACCCGCCAAGACGAGGCATAATCTTTTGGTGCACTTTACGCGCGTTTGGCTTATCTGTTGCTCCTATTTTAAAAGCTAACTTAATAACTAAAGGAGTAACGACGAGTACAGTGATGAAAGATGCCAAAATGGCATAAATCACTTGTGAGTCCATTAATACCCCACCCTTTTATAGTCTAACGTAATTTTTTTTAATATATTTATCTGAAAATTATGATGTTTATTTACAGGCTCATAACATATGGTATCACAAAAAGATTAGAATTCAATCTTTTTTTCGTTTTATGGTAAATGGAAGCGGATAGAATATATGACAATGGTATACAGAATGTTGAATCGTTTGAGAAGGTTAATCGTATTGGGCTTTGGAATATGACATTTTCTCTTTCTCTTTAATAGCGAATAATTTTATTTCAATATTATAAGTGTTACACGTAGAAATGAGTAAGTTCCGTGTTAAAATATGGGAATTTTTCAAGCCTGAACGTGCAGCTTTAATCTCGGTAAAATTTCTATTGGTTTTATGGACAATATTTAATTTTACAAAAACTTAAAAAAGAATGAAGAATGCAATTCATATAATAAAGAAGTAAAAGAGTTTTCTCATTTTTAATGTGAGAGGGGGAAGCACAGGGGAAATTCTATGTATTCGTATATTTTCTATTGTATATTCCTGTGCGAAAAGGAAATGAAAATTACGATAATAGGTACCGGATACGTTGGATTGATTACAGGAGTAGGATTGGCAGTATTGGGACATTCGGTTACATGTTTTGATATAAATGATGAGAAAATTGAACGGATAAAACAAGGGGATCTGCCTATTTATGAAGCTGGCTTATATGAATTAATACATGATGCGTGTGAGAATAATCGTTTAACTTTTACAACAAGTAAAGAAGAAGCATTTTATGATGCAGAATTTATATTTATTGCAGTTGGAACACCATCGTTATTAGATGGGACAGCAGATTTAACATATATTCAAAATGCATGTTTTGATATTGGAGCATATGCGACTAAAGACATTATTGTTGTTACAAAAAGTACTGTTCCTGTAGGGACGAATGGTGCTATGAGGGGATGGATTGAGGAGACATTACAAAATAGGCATGAATTACATATTGTATCGAATCCCGAATTTTTACGGGAGGGTTCAGGGATTTACGATTTTTTTCAGGGAAATCGTATTGTAATTGGAGCTGATAATGAGGAAGCGGCGCGAAAAGTTGAGAATTTATATAGTAAATTACATTTGCAAACGTATGTTACAGATATAAAAAGTGCAGAGATGATTAAATACGCATCGAATGCCTTTTTAGCGACAAAAATTAGTTTTATCAATGAAATTTCAAATATATGTGAGAAGGTAGGAGCTAATGTATTAGATGTTGCAAAAGGAATGGGAATGGATAAGAGAATTGGGTCGTCTTTTTTAAATGCGGGCATTGGTTACGGGGGATCGTGTTTTCCGAAAGATACGAAAGCGCTTGTGCAAATTGCAGGGAATGTGGCACATGATTTTCGTTTGTTAAAAGCCGTCATTGAAGTAAATAATAAACAACAGCTATTATTGATTGAGAAAGCGAAGAAAGTAATAAATATGAACAAGAAGCGGATTGCAGTGCTGGGAGCAGCATTTAAACCGAATACAGATGATATAAGAGAAGCACCGTCCCTTATTATGATACAAGAATTAATGAATATAGGTGCAGACATAGTGCTATATGACCCGAAGGCGATTCAAAATATGAAAAATATCTTTGGGGAGGCTATACAATATAGCGAATGTATAGATGAATCGATTAGAGGAGCGAGTGCGGCTTTTATCGTGACAGAGTGGGAGAGTATCCGGGCTTATCCGTTAGAAAAGTATGCCCAACTTATGAGAGAACCTATTTTATTTGACGGAAGGAATTGTTATACTGATGAGGATGTCAAGAAGCAAGAGATAGATTATTATTCTATTGGAAGAGAACGTATTTGTAAGAGGGATTTTTCCGTTATTCGTTAAAAAGGTATGTATTCATGTATATTCTTATATGTCATAATAGGATTTGTAACTAGTGAAAGAAAAGAGGCAATGAAATGACTGAACGTTTAAAAGTAATGACAATTTTCGGGACACGTCCAGAAGCAATTAAAATGGCACCTCTTGTATTAGAGTTGCAAAAGCATCCAGAGAAAATTGAATCAATTGTGACTGTAACAGCACAACATCGTCAAATGTTAGACCAAGTATTAAGTATCTTTGGAATTACACCAGATTTCGATTTGAATATTATGAAGGATCGCCAAACTTTAATCGATATTACAACGCGTGGTTTAGAAGGTTTGGATAAAGTAATGAAAGAAGCGAAGCCGGATATCGTACTTGTACATGGTGATACGACGACAACGTTTATCGCAAGCTTAGCTGCTTTCTATAATCAAATTCCAGTAGGTCATGTCGAGGCAGGACTTCGTACATGGGATAAATATTCTCCATACCCAGAAGAGATGAATCGTCAATTAACAGGTGTAATGGCAGATCTTCATTTCTCACCTACAGCAAAATCAGCAACGAACTTACAGAAAGAAAATAAAGATGAATCACGCATTTTCATAACAGGAAATACAGCGATTGACGCACTAAAAACGACTGTAAAAGAAACATATAGTCATCCTGTACTAGAGAAACTTGGAAGTGATCGTCTTGTACTTATGACAGCTCACCGTCGTGAAAACCTAGGAGAGCCAATGCGTAATATGTTCCGTGCAATTAAGCGTCTTGTTGATAAGCATGAAGACGTACAAGTTGTGTATCCGGTTCATATGAACCCTGTTGTTCGTGAAACTGCAAATGATATTTTAGGCGATCATGGCCGCATTCATTTAATTGAGCCGCTAGATGTAATTGATTTCCACAATGTTGCAGCTCGTTCATACTTAATGTTAACTGATTCTGGTGGTGTACAAGAGGAAGCTCCGTCACTTGGTGTACCGGTTCTTGTTCTTCGTGATACAACAGAGCGTCCAGAAGGTATTGAAGCAGGTACGTTGAAATTAGCGGGAACAGACGAAGAGACAATCTTTAGTCTTGCTGATGAGTTGTTATCAGACAAAGAAGCTCATGATAAGATGTCAAAAGCATCTAATCCGTACGGTGATGGTCGTGCATCAGAGCGTATTGTAGAAGCAATCTTAAAACATTTTAATAAATAAAAAAACAGCCAAATCGCATGCGATTTGGCTGTTTTATTGCTGATTTCTCATAATCCACTCTGCATGAGCATTCGTAGAAGGAGGGGGATCAGTTGGTGTTTTGTTCTGATTCTGATTCGTTTCTTTCTTCGCTTTCTCGTTAGAGTTCGAATTTGAAGAAGGAGTGGATTCCGTTTTTGTTGTTGAATTTTCTTGCGTGGTTACCTTTTCTCCTAGTTCTTTTTTAATTTCGTTACGTACTGCCTCAACACCGTTTGGATCTGGAAGGAAGTAATAAATACCACCTATTTTTTTGTCTTCTCCTTCAAGTTTGAGTGTTTGTATTGTGGAAGGATCAAACCCAGAAAGTTTCTTGTAAAGAGCAAGGCCATCAGAAATAGGAATGTCAGTTTTTATATATTTTCCAACGACTGCTGTCAAATCTTTAATTTTAAATACGGTAGAGGTGGAATTTAGTTTTTGAACAACAGCAGCTAGTAATTGTCTTTGTCTAGCAGCCCGGCCATAGTCGCCATTCGGATCTTGCTTTCGCATACGAACGTAAGCGAGTGCTTCTTCACCATTTAATTCTTGTTGTCCCTGCTTAAATTCGATTTTTTTGTAGTAATCCACGTCTGAACGCTCCCAAAAATCGAAGGGGACATCAACAGTAACACCGCCAACAGCATCAACAATACCTTTAAAGCCTTGGAAATCAATTTTAAGATAATGATCGACAGGCACTTTTAGAAAACCTTCGACAGTTTTGATTGCCATTTCTTCTCCGCCGTAAGCATGCGCAGCGTTAATTTTGTCCTCTTTATTCTTTCCGACAATTGGAACGCGACTATCACGAGGGATACTCATAAGCGAAATCTTTTGCGTTTTCGGATTGACTGTCGCAAACATTAATGAATCTGTACGACCGTTTTGACCGTCTGTTGCATAATCTTCTATACCCATAATAAGGAGTGTAAAAGGCTCCTTTGTAATTTCTACATCTTCGGTTCTTAAATCCGATTTTTCACGAGTAAAACCACTATACATCCCCATGAGAGAAGAGTAGGAATTTAATATATAAAGTCCTACACTGCCAAATAAAAATAAGAAAATAAGGAAGTAGAAAAACTTTCTTCTTCGTTTCTTTTTTATTCTGCTATTTTGGAGATGATAATAACGTTCTTCCATATATAATCTCCTTAGTTCATTTGTAGGAAAGTAATTCACTACATTAATCTTTAAAGGCGATACAGTATTTATTCTTAGATAACATCTTGTTCTAAGTACAACATATCTCCTTCTGTAATTGTACATTTCCCATTTGTTAATTCAATCATCCAATCCGTGAATGGTTGTTTTCCATCTTCTTCTACATACGTATCAAATGTGACATTTTCGAGGTAATGTATATCTTTAATGGCATATTTTGAATTGCGTAATTCATTTTCAATTTTGCCAAGTAATGTGTAATCAATTTCGGTCTGCATAACACGCATTAATTTTCGCTCGACAACACCGACATGATTAATGCCTTCGCTTGTACATTTTCCATATGCGCGAATTAATCCACCAGCGCCCAGTTTGATGCCACCAAAATAGCGGGTAACGACAACGACGGTATCTTTTAAACCGCGTTTTTTTAGTACCTCTAACATAGGTACGCCAGCTGTACCGCTAGGTTCACCATCATCATTTGCTTTTTGAATTTGATCTTGTTCGCCAATTAAATAAGCAGAACAATTATGTGTTGCATTCCAGTTTTGTTTTTTGATTTTTTGTATGAATTCTTGAGCCTCTTCTTCGGTTGTAGCACGACTAACATAACAGATGAATCTTGATTTTTGAATAACAATTTCGTGTTCACCGTAGTTTTTTATTGTTAAATATTGTAATAACACTTGTATACGCCCCTATCCATCAAAATGACTAGTACTTTACATTTTAAAAGCGGGCGTTTTTATATTCAAACATTTTTTATAAATAAGCTGAAATTTTTGATGAGTATTTTACCTTTTTGTTGTAATTTGTCGAGATGATAAGTATAATTTCAAACCCGCATTTTCATGTATGGATGCACCATTTTTAGTTTTCGTGTAAAATTAGGAAATAAAAACTTTTTTATAAGGCAGGTACGAAAATGAAAACAGCTATTGTTACTGATAGTACAGCATATATACCGAAGCATATTCGTGATGAACTCAATATATATATGATTCCATTAAACGTTGTGTTTGGAACGGAATCTTATCAAGAAGAAGCTGAAATTTCAGCAGATGATTTTTATGTAAAAGTACGTGAGCAAGAAGAGCTTCCGAAAACTTCTCAACCAGCAATCGGAAAGTTTGTTGAGCTATATGAAGAATTATCTAAGGATTATGATGCAGTTATTAGCATTCATCTTTCAAGTGGGATTAGTGGTACATATCAAACGTCAACGACAGCTGGTCAAATGGTAGAGGGTATTGATGTATATACGTACGACTCTGAAATTAGTTGTGAAGTACAAGGATTCTACGTGCGTGAAGGTGCAAAGCTAGCAAGCGAAGGGAAGGATCCAAAAGAGATTATCGCCCGTTTTGATGAAATGAAGAAAACGATGGACGCTTATTTTGTAGTAGATGATTTACACCATTTACAACGTGGAGGCCGATTAAATAGTGCGCAAGCTTTCATCGGTAGTCTGTTACAAGTAAAGCCGGTTTTATATTTTAGAGACAAAATCATTATCCCGTTTGAAAAGATTCGTACGCGTAAAAAAGCGTTAAAACGTATCATTGAAATTTTTGATGAGCAAGCAAGTAAAGGTGTACCTATGGAAGCAGTTATCATTCATGCACAACGTGAAGAGGAAGCGAATGAATGGAAGGCAGAATTAGAAGCAAAATATCCTCATGTTACAATCCGCACAGGTTATTTCGGTGCTGTAATTGGAACGCATTTAGGTGAAGGTGCACTAGGTCTTGGATGGTATACGAAGTAATAAAGATATAAAAAGCTCTCTTTCGGAAGAGGGTTTTTTTACGGATATTTTACGTGAAGTTGACAAGTTAATATTTGGAAATGGTAAAATGTACGTAAAATAAAATAATGAGGAAAGTTTTATAACTTACTTTTTACAAGAAACTATATTATAATAGAAGAGAGGTGAAACATATGGAGCATAATTCTTGTTTATGTCCAAAGTTTGAGTCAGCTTTTACTTTGCTTAGTAAGAAATGGACTGGCTTAATTATTAAATCTTTGCTGGAAGAGTCAAAACGTTTTAGAGAAATCGCAGATATTATACCGAATATGAGCGATCGTATGTTATCAGAGCGTTTAAAGGAATTGGAAAGCGAAGGCATTGTAGTTCGTAATGTTTATCCAGAAGTACCAGTTCGAATCGAGTACGGCTTAACGGACAAGGGAAAAGCGTTAGAAAGTGTTATGGATGAAGTCCAAAATTGGGCTGAGAAATGGATGAAATAACGTTTTGATTTCATCCGTATTAGTATATTTAATAAAACGTAAGGGAAACCTTGCGTTTTTTTCTTTGCTTATAAAAACCTTTTAAAACTCTACACATATATACAAAA
This sequence comes from Bacillus sp. FDAARGOS_527, assembly GCF_003812125.1. Taxonomy (NCBI): domain Bacteria; kingdom Bacillati; phylum Bacillota; class Bacilli; order Caryophanales; family Bacillaceae; genus Bacillus; species Bacillus sp. FDAARGOS_527. Next base: position 4,219,291 of record NZ_CP033795.1, on the reverse strand, counting down.
ATATGCATATTTTGCGATAGTGTTACATATAATATTACATTTGTTTTACAAAAGCGTAACATTAGCAAAAAAAATCCCGAATTATGGTATAAATTTTATAGGTTATATACGGAAAAAGAAAAAAGAAAGCGGTGTAAAAAATAAAATGAAAAAGCTAAAAATGGCATCTTGCGCATTAGTGGCAGGGTTAATGTTTTCAGGACTAACACCAAATGTATTTGCTGAAGATAAAATTTCTGACGTGAAATCACAAATTAATACACAAAATGACACTTTACATAAACAACAACAAGAACGTGATGAATTACAAAAACAAATGAATGACTTAAACAAAACAATTCAAGGTTTAGATAAGTCTGTTCAAGAGAATGCTGCAAAGCTTGATGAAACAACGAAAAAAGTTGCGGACACTGAGCAATTAATCGAAAAGAAAAATAAAGATATTGCAGAATTACAAACGAAAATTGCAAAACGTGAGGAGTTATTAAGAAAACGTTTAGTTGCACTTCAAGAGCAACCAAACACAAACGTTGTAACAGAAGTTCTTGTAAACTCTAAAAATCTTGCAGATTTAGTTGATCGTTTAAATTCAGTTTCTAAAATTCTTGAGTCTGACGAAGACATCATGAAAACACAACAAGAAGATCAAGCGAACGTGAAAAAAGATGTTGAAACGGTAAAAACAAAGCAAAAAGAATTAAAAGAAGCACAAGCTCAAATTGAAACTGCTAAAAAAGAACTTGATGTTGAAAAAGCGAAAAAAGCAGCGGCAGTAAACGATTTAAGCGGTAAAATGGATACAGTTGTAACTTCAATGACAAGTACGGAAGAACAATTGAAGGAGCTTGAACAACAGGCATTAAAATTACAGCAAATTGCTGAAAAAGAAGCACAAGAAAAAGCAGCACAAGAAGTTGCTGCTCAAAAACAAGCAGAACAAGCTGCACAACAAGCACAAGCACAAGCACAAGCACAAGCTCCAGCACAACCGTCACAGGCTCCAGCTCAGCCAGCACAAACACAAGCAGAGCCGGCAGCTCCAGCAAACAATGACGGACAAGATAAAAAAGAAGAGCCTAAGAAAAAAGAAGAGAAAAAAGCAACACCAGCCCCAGTAGTACCAGCTGACAATGGTGGCGGAAGACAAGATGTTGTTGAAAAAGCTAAAGGCTTAGTAGGTTTAAAATACGTATGGGGTAGTGCGTCAATTTCAAATGGTGGATTTGACTGCAGTGGTTTAATCTCTTATGTTTACGGTTTAGGTCGTCAAGATACTAGAGGTTTATGGAACTCTGTACAAAAGATTAGCCCATCTGAAGCAAAACCAGGAGATCTTATCTTCTTACAAGGTACTTACAGAGCAGGCGTATCTCACGTTGGTATTTATATTGGTGGCGGTCAAATGATCCATGCTGCTGATGAATCAACAGGTGTTACTTACGGTAGCGTAAATAGCTCTTACAACCAAAAGCATTTCTTAGGTTACGGTAGATTATAGGATTATAATTGAATAAAAAACGTGTATAAAGTCGATAGCTTACTATTTTATAAGTAGGTTATCGGCTTTTTTGCGTTTTTACGAGATTATAAGAAAGGCTTATAGTAGTGCTGGAGGTGATTGCTAATGCTTGGTGGAAAACAGTTGCTATTAGAAGAACTCTCTTCAGATTTACGGAGAGAATTAAGTGATTTGAAAAAGAGGGGAGAGGTTGTATGTGTACAAGGTATAACGAAGAATACTTCTAAATATATATGTCAGCGCTGCGGAAATATAGAGCAGCGGCTATTTGCATCATTTTTATGTAAAAGGTGCGGTAAAGCATGCGCGTATTGCCGGAAGTGTATCACGATGGGGAGAGTTAGTGAATGTGCTGTACTTGTTCGCGGAATTCATGAAAGAAACGGAGACAGGGAGCTAAATCCATTACAGTGGAATGGGGCTTTATCGATTGGTCAGGAGTTGGCGGCGCAAGGAGTTATAGAAGCGATTAAGCAGAAAGAATCTTTTTTTATTTGGGCTGTGTGCGGGGCTGGAAAAACAGAAATGTTATTTTACGGTATAGAAGAGGCGCTCCAAAAAGGAGAAAGAGTGTGTATCGCAACGCCAAGGACGGACGTTGTACTGGAATTAGCGCCGAGATTACAAGAAGTGTTTCCAAGTATAACTGTAGCTGCTTTATACGGAGGGAGTGTAGATCATAAAAAAGATGCAGCGTTAGTCGTTGCAACGACTCACCAACTGTTACGTTACTATAGAGCGTTTCATGTGATGATTGTAGATGAGATTGATGCCTTCCCGTATCATGCGGATCAAATGTTACAGTATGCAGTTAGGCAAGCAATGAAAGAGAAAGCAGCGCGTATTTATTTAACTGCAACCCCTGATGAAAAATGGAAGCGTAATTTCAGAAAGGGGAAACAAAAAGGTGTTATTGTGTCAGGACGATACCATCGTCACCCGTTACCAGTTCCTCTATTTAGTTGGTGCGGAAATTGGAAGAAAAGCCTCCATCATAAAAAAATTCCTCGCGTGTTACTACAATGGTTAAAAATGAACTTAAACAAAAAGTATCCTATTTTTTTATTTGTTCCTCATGTGCGATATATAGAAGAAATAAGTCAGTTGTTGAAAGGGTTGGATAATAGAATCGATGGCGTGCATGCAGAAGATTCGATGAGAAAAGAAAAAGTAGCATCTTTCAGAAAGGGAGACATTCCGTTATTAGTTACAACGACAATTTTAGAAAGAGGAGTAACTGTGAAGAACTTACAAGTGGCTGTGTTAGGAGCTGAAGAAGAAATTTTTTCAGAGAGTGCGCTCGTACAAATTGCAGGCCGAGCGGGGCGTAGTTTTGAAGAGCCATATGGTGAGGTTATGTATTTTCATTACGGTAAGACAGAGGCAATGGTACGCGCGAAAAAACATATTCAAAGTATGAACAAAAATGCGAAAGAACAAGGATTGATCGATTAATGCATTGTTTACTTTGTGATGAGTATATGGTGGAAACAGTTAGTTGGTACACCTTCTTTGTAAGGTCCCCAAAAAAATATGTATGTGATAGATGTGAGCAAAAACTTTCCTATATTATAGGAGGAATTTGCATGGATTGTGGTCGTCCTTTAGATGACTTACCTACTCGATATAAAGAAAATGACATTTGCATGGACTGTGTAAGATGGAGGAATGAGGAAGGATATCGTCCTTTTAAAAATCGTTCGTTGTACGTGTACAATGATGATATGAAAGGTATACTAGCGCAATTTAAGTTTCGAGGTGATGCGGAGTTAGTTCGTATTTTTTATCAATCTTTTCGGGAGTTATTTCAAAAGTATTTTACGGACGTTTCAACCGTTATTGCTGTTCCGCTTAGTAGGGAACGGGAATATGAACGAGGTTTTAATCAAGCAGAGTTATTAGCAGCTTGTTTGCCTGTCAAAAATTTTTATTCATCATTAAGAAGGAAGGAAACAGAAAAGCAAAGTAAGAAGTCGCGTAAAGAAAGGCTTTCGGGAAGTAATCCTTTTTATTTTCAGAGAGAAGAGATGTTTCATGGACAACATATTTTACTTGTTGATGATGTATATACGACAGGAATTACAGTGAGACAAATTGGAAGTCTTTTCTATGATAAAGGAGCAAGCGAAGTTTCTAGTTTGACGCTCTGTAGAAGTTGATCTGTAACTGTCGAAAGAGATAATAAAAAGACGATAAGTCTTCTTTGACTTCGTAAGTTGTCATTCGTTATAGTGAAATTATGGGGCAAATGCCCTGATTTTTAGAGTGAAGGGAATGGAATGAACATGCAAGGAAGAGTAAAATGGTTCAATGCAGAAAAGGGATTTGGGTTTATTGAGCGTGAAGACGGTGATGATGTGTTTGTTCATTTTTCTGCTATTCAACAAGATGGATATAAGTCATTAGAAGAAGGGCAACAAGTTGAGTTTGATATTGTAGAGGGAGCACGTGGACCACAAGCAGCTAATGTTGTAAAACTGTAGGTATATTGTTTTTGGGAAGAGAAAGCTGCGTTTGTGGCAACGTTATATATATGGTAGAACCTCTTGTTTTTTGCAAGGGGTTTTTGTTATGAATGGAGTTGTCAAAAAGTTGTTTCTTTTCTGTAACGAATTGTCCACAGTTATATTCGTTATTCACGATGTTAATAGGATAAAATAAAGATAGAAACGATGCATCTTTTCATTTCAACAAAAAACGATAAAAAAATCGCAATTCCACTAATTTTTTTAAAAAAGTTAGAAGGAGTTTTTAAGCCGGTGTCGAAATTATAGTACATAGGCTTGAAAGGAGGAATTCATCTATGAAATTCAACATTCGTGGTGAAAATATTGAAGTAACTCCAGCATTAAAGGAATATGTAGAGAAAAAACTAAGTAAGTTAGAGCGTTATTTTGATACATTCCCAGAGATTAAAGTTAATTTAAAAGTATACTCTGACAAGCAACGTGTCGAGGTAACAATTCCATTTACTGATTTATTACTTCGTGCAGAAGAAACTAATAGCGATATGTACGCTGCTATCGATTTAGTAGTTGATAAACTTGAGCGACAAATTCGTAAACATAAAACAAAAGTAAATCGTAAGTTACGTGAGAAAGGTTCTATGAAAACGAACTTTATCCTTCCAGAAGCAGTAGCTGTCCTGGATGAGGTAGAAGAGGATCAACTGGAACTTGTACGTACAAAACGATTCGATTTAAAACCGATGGACGTTGAAGAAGCGATCTTACAAATGGATATGCTAGGACATAATTTCTTCGTCTTCACAAATGCTGATACAAATGAAACTAATGTTGTATATGGCCGTAAAGATGGGAAATATGGTTTAATCGAAACTAAATAATAATTCAAAAGCGCAGCCGAAATGGCTGCGCTTTTTTTGCTGAAAATAGATTTTTTTTAAAAGTTTTCTTAATTTAGAACGAGACATTCGGCCGATTGTTGTCATAGTTATAAGACAAGTGTTACAATTATCATTAGGTATATACATTTTAGTTTTTTTAATTAGGAGAAAAATTGGCATAACATACATTTGATTCTTATAACGACTGATTGTAATAGAGAAAAAGAAAAAACAATCGGAAGTTTTATTTTAATAAAAAGAGGAGCGTATTTCCTATGATCGGTATTTTAAAAAAGGTGTTTGATGTAAATCAACGCCAAATTAAACGTATGCAGAAAACAGTTGAGCAAATTGATGCATTAGAGTCATCTATTAAGCCATTAACTGATGAACAATTAAAAGGGAAGACGCTTGAATTTAAAGAACGTCTAACAAAAGGTGAAACAGTAGATGATTTACTACCTGAAGCTTTTGCGGTTGTTCGTGAAGCTGCGACTCGTGTTCTTGGAATGCGTCCGTATGGTGTACAGTTAATGGGTGGTATTGCCTTACATGAAGGGAATATTTCTGAGATGAAAACGGGTGAAGGTAAAACGTTAACATCTACATTACCTGTATATTTAAATGCTTTAACAGGAAAAGGTGTTCACGTTGTTACAGTCAATGAATATTTAGCACAACGTGATGCGAGCGAAATGGGACAACTTCATGAGTTCCTAGGATTAACAGTAGGAATTAATTTAAACAGTATGTCACGCGAAGAGAAACAAGAGGCTTATGCTGCTGATATTACGTATAGCACAAATAACGAGCTTGGATTCGATTACTTACGTGACAACATGGTTTTATATAAAGAGCAGTGCGTTCAACGCCCACTGCACTTTGCTATTATCGATGAAGTCGATTCTATCTTAGTCGATGAAGCGCGTACGCCACTTATTATTTCTGGACAAGCTCAAAAATCAACAGAGCTGTACATGTTTGCAAATGCATTCGTTCGTACGTTAGAAAATGAAAAAGATTATTCATTTGATGTGAAGACGAAAAATGTAATGTTAACAGAAGATGGTATTACGAAAGCGGAGAAAGCTTTCCATATTGAAAACTTATTTGATTTAAAACATGTAGCGCTTCTTCACCATATTAATCAGGCACTTCGTGCGCACGTTGTTATGCATCGTGATACAGATTATGTTGTACAAGAAGGCGAAATCGTAATTGTAGACCAATTTACTGGTCGTCTTATGAAAGGTCGTCGTTATAGCGAAGGGTTACACCAAGCTATCGAGGCAAAAGAAGGCGTAGAAATTCAAAATGAAAGTATGACGCTTGCGACAATTACATTCCAGAACTACTTCCGTATGTACGAAAAGTTATCTGGTATGACTGGTACAGCGAAAACAGAGGAAGAGGAATTCCGTAACATTTATAATATGAACGTTATCGTAATTCCAACGAACAAACCGATTATTCGTGATGACCGTGCAGATTTAATCTTCAAATCAATGGAAGGTAAATTTAATGCTGTTGTTGAGGATATTGTAAATCGTCATAAACAAGGGCAACCAGTTCTTGTCGGTACAGTTGCGATCGAAACGTCAGAACTTATTTCAAAAATGTTAACGCGTAAAGGTGTACGTCATAACATCTTAAATGCAAAAAACCATGCGCGTGAAGCGGATATCATTGCAGAAGCAGGTATAAAAGGCGCTGTAACGATTGCGACGAACATGGCAGGTCGTGGTACAGATATTAAGCTTGGAGACGATGTGAAAAACGTTGGTTTAGCCGTTATCGGTACAGAGCGTCACGAAAGTCGTCGTATTGATAACCAGTTACGTGGTCGTGCTGGTCGTCAAGGGGACCCAGGTGTTACGCAGTTCTACTTATCAATGGAAGATGAACTAATGCGTCGCTTCGGTTCTGATAATATGAAAGCGATGATGGATCGCCTTGGTATGGATGATTCTCAGCCAATCGAAAGTAAAATGGTTTCTCGTGCAGTAGAATCTGCGCAAAAACGTGTAGAAGGAAATAACTATGATGCACGTAAGCAGTTACTACAATATGATGATGTACTTCGTCAGCAACGTGAAGTTATTTACAAACAGCGTCAAGAGGTAATGGAGTCTGAGAACTTACGCGGTATTATTGAAGGTATGATGAAATCTACAGTAGAGCGTGCGGTTGCACTTCATACACAAGAGGAAATTGAAGAAGATTGGAACATTAAAGGTCTTGTTGACTACTTAAATACAAACCTTCTGCAAGAAGGAGATGTGAAAGAAGAAGAATTACGTCGCCTTGCTCCAGAGGAAATGAGCGAGCCAATTATCGCGAAATTAATAGAGCGTTACAACGAAAAAGAGAAGCTTATGCCAGAAGAGCAAATGCGTGAGTTCGAAAAAGTTGTTGTATTCCGTGTTGTAGATACGAAATGGACAGAGCATATCGATGCGATGGATCACCTTCGTGAAGGTATTCATTTACGTGCTTACGGTCAAATTGATCCACTTCGTGAGTATCAAATGGAAGGGTTCGCAATGTTCGAATCAATGATTGCTTCTATTGAAGAGGAAATTTCTCGTTACATTATGAAAGCTGAAATTGAACAAAACTTAGAGCGTCAAGAAGTTGTTCAAGGTGAAGCTGTTCACCCATCTAGCGATGGCGAAGAGGCGAAGAAAAAACCAGTTGTAAAAGGTGACCAAGTGGGCCGCAACGATTTATGTAAATGTGGTAGTGGTAAAAAATATAAAAACTGCTGTGGCATTGGGAAGTAATATAGGGCGGTAGCCCAGGCTGCTTTGCAAACTTTTACATCAAAAATGTATAATTAAGAAGGATTAAACTCTCTCCGTCATAAGTGGAGAGAGTTTCCCTTGTTTTCATGCGAAAGTAACAGCAATTACATAGAGGTGAAGGAAATGGAATTAGTAGAAATTAGACAGGAATTAGAGAAAATGGCTAAGAGATTAGCGGCTTTTAGGGGGTCTCTTTGACCTCCCTACTAAGGAGAAACAAATTGCAGAATTAGAAGAAAAAATGATGGGCGCAGGATTTTGGGATGACCAACAAGGCGCACAAGCTGTCATTAACGAAGCAAATGCGTTAAAAGATATGGTTGGGAGTTTCCGTCAGTTAGATGAGACATTCGAAAATTTAGAAATAACGCATGAACTTTTAAAAGAAGAGTATGATGAAGATTTACATGAGGAGCTTGAATCAGAAGTAAAAGGCTTAATTCAAGAAATGAATGAGTATGAGCTTCAGTTACTATTAAGTGATCCTTATGATAAAAATAACGCCATTTTAGAATTACACCCAGGTGCAGGTGGAACAGAGTCACAAGACTGGGGTTCTATGTTATTACGTATGTACACACGTTGGGCTGAAAAACGTGGGTTTAAAGTAGAAACTGTTGACTACTTACCAGGTGATGAAGCTGGTATTAAGAGCGTTACTTTATTAATTAAAGGTCATAACGCTTACGGTTATTTAAAAGCTGAGAAAGGTGTGCATCGTCTTGTACGTATTTCACCATTCGATTCTTCAGGCCGTCGTCATACATCGTTCGTATCTTGTGAAGTTGTACCTGAATTCAATGATGAAGTTGAAATTGAAATACGTACAGAAGACTTGAAAATTGATACGTATCGTGCAAGTGGAGCAGGTGGACAGCACGTCAATACGACAGATTCAGCAGTTCGTATTACGCATACACCGACAAATACGGTTGTAACGTGTCAGTCAGAGCGTTCTCAAATTAAAAACCGTGAGCATGCGATGAAAATGTTAAAAGCGAAATTATATCAAAAGAAATTAGAAGAGCAACAAGCGGAGTTAGATGAAATTCGCGGAGAACAAAAAGAAATCGGATGGGGTAGCCAAATCCGTTCTTACGTATTCCACCCATATTCTCTTGTGAAAGACCACCGTACAAATACAGAGGTCGGTAATGTGCAAGCAGTTATGGATGGAGAAATTGATCCGTTTATTGATGCTTACTTACGTTCTCGCATCTAATAAGCTAAGTGAAAAAAAGCCAACAAAATTGTTGGCGCACGTTGAGGATATAGAGGACATAAAGAGTGCTATTTTATTTATATGGATGAAGTACAGAGGAAGAGAAGTTGGAAACGACAACTTCTCTTTTTGATGGGATTATATGTAGCATACAATGTTGTATATTGTTTTGTAAAAAGTAGAAAATAGTAAAACAGATTGGCAATAGAGTAAGGCTTTCTACAGAATTTTTCTAAATTCCCGTTCAAAAAGAATCCTTTATAGAAGTTTATAAGTTGTTCACAGAATTGAAACAACTTATAAAAGCTTTATATCATTAGGGTTCTCACTTTATTTTTGAAGAATATGAAATACACCTTAGTTTTTCTATATAAAGATAATGCTTATAATGAAAATGAGTGTGTTAGGAATGAAAAGAATATCAACAATGGGGAGCGATAGAAGTGAAAAAGAAATTATTGGCTATTGCGCTAGGAACATCAGTCGTTTTTGCTTTAGGAGCGTGTGGAAATAAAGAAGAGAGTAAGCCTTCGAACCAGTCTGCAAGTACAGACAGTGCAGAACAAATTTTCCAAAGAAGTTGTGCTGGGTGTCACGCAACAGATTTATCAGGAGCAACTGGACCTGATTTAAGAAAAGTAGGCGGGAAGTACGACGCTGCAGATATCGAAGAAATTATTAAAAAAGGTCGCGGTTCAATGTCGCCAGGACTTATTCAAGGTGAAGATGCGAAAAAAGTAGCTGAGTGGTTAGCTGAACATAAATAAAAAGGGGTAAAATGGACGAGTTGATTCATATAATCAACTCGTTTCCCTTTTTTTGGAATGTAACATAACTGTAACAAAAATGTATCCAAACTGGAAACCGTTTGATGTTACAATGAGGTTTGTAGAATTTTGCTGAAATATATTACATAGAGTAGTATTGCTTAGAAAAAGAGTATAAGTAGACTACCTTCAACAAGAGTGGTTTAAAAGAGAATAAAGGTTTAGCTTTTATTTTCAAATGTACAGAAAAGTATTTCGAAAAAAATCATTAAGTATTGGGTGATAAATAATGATAAAAATGACGAATGTTTATAAGGAGTACCCGAATGGTATGAAAGCCATTGCTGGTCTCACAGTTAACATTAAACAAGGCGAGTTTGTATACGTAGTTGGACCGAGTGGAGCCGGAAAATCTACATTTATTAAAATGATGTATCGTGAAGAGAAGCCATCTACAGGATCAATTAATGTAAATGGTCTTACTATCGAGTCATTAGCAGAAAGAGACGTTCCATATTTCCGTCGTCAATTAGGCGTGATTTTCCAAGACTTTAAATTACTACCTAAATTAACGGTATATGAGAATGTTGCGTTTGCCTTAGAAGTAATTGAAGAAGAGCCAGATGCAATTCGTGAGCGTGTAACAGAAGTGTTAGGTCTTGTAGGTCTTGAAGATCGTGCAGACGCACTTCCAAGCGAACTTTCAGGCGGGGAGCAGCAACGTGTTGCGATTGCGAGAGCAATTGTTAATAGACCAAAGGTTGTAATTGCCGATGAGCCAACAGGTAACTTAGATATTGAAACAGCTCTTGATATTATGAAGATTTTCAAGCGCATTAATGAGCGTGGTACAACGATCGTTATGGCGACACATAACGCAGATATCGTAAATACAATCCGTCATCGTGTAATCGCGATTGAAGGCGGAAAAATTGTTCGAGATGAGATGGAGGGAGGATACGGATATGAAGGCTAAGACCCTTAGTCGACATTTGCGAGAAGGTGTAAAGAATCTATCACGTAACGGATGGATGACGTTTGCTTCTGTTAGTGCAGTAACAGTTACATTATTACTTGTAGGTGTCTTTTTAACAGCGATTATGAATATGAACCATTTTGCGACGAAAGTAGAGCAAGATGTAGAAATTCGTGTACACATTGATCCAGCAGCAAAAGAAGCTGATCAAAAGAAATTAGAAGATGATATGAGTAAGATTGCAAAAGTAGACTCTATTAAATATTCTTCTAAAGAAGAAGAGTTAAAACGTTTAATTAAAAGCTTAGGCGATAGCGGAAAGACATTTGAGTTATTTGAACAAGATAACCCACTTAAAAACGTATTCGTTGTAAAAGCAAAAGAACCAACAGATACAGCAACAATTGCGAAAAAGATTGAAAAAATGCAGTTTGTAAGTAATGTTCAGTACGGAAAAGGGCAAGTTGAACGATTATTTGATACTGTAAAAACTGGTCGTAACATCGGGATTGTGTTAATTGCTGGTCTTTTATTCACAGCGATGTTCTTAATCTCTAATACAATTAAAATTACAATTTATGCTCGTAGTACAGAAATCGAAATTATGAAACTTGTAGGTGCAACAAACTGGTTTATTCGTTGGCCGTTCTTATTAGAGGGATTATTCCTAGGAGTATTAGGATCAATTATTCCAATTGGCTTAATTCTAGTTACGTATAATTCGTTGCAAGGTGTGTTTAACGAAAAACTTGGCGGAACAATTTTCGAACTTCTACCATACAGCCCATTCGTATTCCAATTAGCTGGTTTACTAGTGTTAATCGGGGCTTTAATCGGTATGTGGGGAAGTGTAATGTCAATTCGTCGCTTCTTAAAAGTATAAAAAGTTGCAAACATAATTCGTACAAGCTTATCATATAGTAGAAATAGGTAAAGGCATCACACACTGTGTGATGCCTTTTGCTACACCACCTGTGTGTTTTGGAAAGGGGAATTCCGCATTGAAACGTAGAGTTGCAATTATTGGAATGGTTGTTGCATTTTTAATTGGTGCTGGCGGAATGTTTGCGGGTATGTCTTTATTTGGGGTTAACCCAGCAGAAGTAACGCAAACAATTTCGAATGGAAACGCTAGCACTGCGCAAGGGAATTTGGCAAAAATTAATGAGGCGTATGCACTAATTGATTCACGTTATGTGGAAGACGTGAAAGATGAAAAATTAGTCGAAGGTGCAATACAAGGCATGTTGTCTACGCTGAAGGACCCTTATTCCACGTATATGGATAAAGAAACGGCTAAACAGTTTAGTGAATCGCTTGATCCCGAGTTAGAAGGGATTGGGGCTGAGGTGAACAAAACGGACGGTAAGCTTATTATCGTATCTCCAATTAAAGGCTCACCAGCAGAAAAGATTGGAATTAAACCGAATGACCAAATTTTATCTGTAGATGGAAATAGTGTGAAAGATTTATCACGTGAAGAAGCAGTATTAAAGATTCGTGGTAAAAAAGGAACGACTGTTGCGATTGAAATTAAGCGTGCAGGAGTAGCTGATCCGATTGTATTTAAAATTAAGCGTGAAAAAATTCCAATCTTCACAGTGTTTAGCTCTGTGAAACAAGAGAGTGGAAAAGATATCGGTTATATGCAAATCACTTCTTTTGCTGAAAATACAGCGAAAGAATTTAAGGATCAGTTAAAAGAGTTAGAGAAGAAAAACATAAAAGGCTTAGTTATTGACGTACGTGGTAATCCAGGTGGCTACTTAAATAGTGTAGAAGAGATACTAGGAGAAATTATGACGGATAAAAAGCCGATGCTACAAGTAGAGCAAAGAAATGGTGAGAAGAAGAAATTCTCTACGGAACTAAAAGAGAGAAAGCCATATCCAATTTCAGTATTAATTGATAATGGAAGTGCTTCTGCTTCAGAGATTTTAGCGGGTGCGCTAAAAGAGGGAGAAGGATACGATTTAATTGGTGAAAAAACGTTTGGCAAAGGTACTGTTCAGCAAGCTGTTCCATTTAAAGATGGTAGCAATATCAAATTAACGATGTTCAAATGGTTAACACCGGATGGAAACTGGATTCATAAAAAAGGAATCAAGCCAACTGTAGAAGTGAAACAACCAGATTATTATCATGCGACACCAATTCAAATTGAAAAGACACTTTCATACAATGCAAATGATGTACAAGTAAAACATGCCCAAGAAATGCTTAAGAGTTTAGGGTATGTACCAGGACGTGAAGATGGCTACTTTAGTAAAGAGACAGAATCAGCCCTGAAAGCATTCCAAAATGCGAATAAGATGGAAGCGACAGGACAGCTCGACAAAAAGACAGCTGAGGCGATTCAAACGAAAATTATTGAAAAAATCCGTTCTGGAGAAAATGATCTACAATTACAGTCAGCATTAAAATTAATGGCGAAATAAAAAGAAATACAGGCAGTTTGCTGCCTGTATTTTTTTGTGTTAAACAAACGTTTGTCCAGTTATGATAATATAAAAAGAAAGAATGATATAAATGGTGGTGAATGGGTTCGTGGAGGCATGGATTTTTGAAATAATGCGGGCAGTTGGACGTTTTTTCTTACACCCTGCTGTCTATGTATTTTTAATAAGTAGTATCTTCGTTGGATACTTACGTATGTTACGAGAACGAAAAGATTTTTCTTTTAAAGTTTATGATATTTGGTTTGAACTGCGAACATCTTTATTTGCGGGAGTTAAATACGGATTAGTAGTATCTATTATTACAATTGGGCTCGGACTTGTTGTTTCTAAAGCGAGCTTATGGGCCATTTTACTTTGGACGTTACTGTTTGGATTAACTGCTATGTATCGATATTTATCAGCAGCTTATACATATAGTATCGCGATTGTATGTGTTCTATTATCTTCTAAGCTACCAGTTTCCTTCTTACAGCTTGGGGAAGGGGAAGAGAATACAATTGTGTCCCTTGCTATTTTGCTAGGCATTATGCTCGTTGTAGAGGGCTTGTTGATTTCTAAAAATGCAGTAGGATATTCGACGCCGAAGATTAGGAAGGGTAAGCGTGGACTAAAGATTGGTTTACACGAATCAAAGCGTTTATGGATCGTTCCTATTTTTATTCTCGTACCAGGTGACGCAGTAACGCAGTTTATTTCATGGTGGCCTGTCGTTTCAATCGGTTCTGATACATATTCTTTATTCCTCGTTCCATTTTTAATTGGATTTATGAGAAGGATTAGAAGTTATGAGCCGACGGAAGCTTTATTATTTACAGGAAGACGTGTGTACGGATTAGCAGGACTTGTGCTTGTTTTAGGAATCGCAAGTTATTGGTGGCACGTACTTGCCATTATTGCAATGGGCGTTGCAATGCTTGGACGTTTTACAATTTCCATGCAAGAGAAAATTGCGGATGAAACAAGACCAGCGTACTTCGCTGCACGTAATGATGGACTCGTTGTACTAGATACAATTCCAAATACAATTGGAGCAGAGCTGAATTTACTGCCTGGAGAAATGATTACGAAAGTAAATGGAGTCATTCCAAGAAGTGCTGAGGAATTTTATGATGCGCTTCAAACGAAGACGACAGGAGCATTTTGTAAGTTAGAAGTTTTAGATACAAATGGAGAACTTCGCCTTGCTCAAACGGCATTATACGCTGGTGGACATCACGAATTAGGTATTGTGTTTGTTCAGCAGGAGCATGAGTGGGATTCGGAAGCGATGTAATAGAAGAAAAGGTATCACCTTGTGGTGATACCTTTTTTTGTTTTTGGGGCGGGGGAAGGTAGTTAGTAAATGAAATTTATATCGGCGATTTTCCGAATATATCAGCGCAACTTGAAATATATCGGCGATTATTCGAATATATCGACTTTCCGGCCAAAAACGACAACTATTGCAAAGCTTATTTTCAGTTTCATAGACGGATAACTTGAATAATTATTTGATAATGGTTATCATTTAGGGAGTCTTTTTAATTTTGGAAAATGGAGGGAAGATATGCTACGTAAATTTTTTTCTTACTATAAACCGTATAAAGGTTTATTTATACTCGACTTTTCTTGTGCGGTCGTCGCAGGATTACTAGAACTTGGTTTCCCGCTTATCGTAAATCAATTTATTGATAAGTTATTGCCAGGGCAAAACTGGACGCTTATTTTATGGGCTTGTGTCGGCTTACTTGGAGTGTATATGTTAAATGCAGGCTTACAGTACGTTGTTACATATTGGGGGCATATGCTTGGCGTTAACATTGAAACGGATATGAGGCAGAAATTATTTGATCATATTCAAAAGCTATCATTCAGATTTTTTGATAATAATAAAACAGGTCATTTAATTTCACGCCTTACAAACGATTTAATGGAAATTGGGGAAATTGCTCACCACGGGCCAGAAGATTTATTTATCGCCGTAATGACTTTAGTTGGGGCATTTTCATTTATGATGATGATCAACTGGAAGTTAGCGCTATTAACGTTCTTCGTTATTCCATTCTTATTATGGTTGGCACTTTACTTCAATAAAAAAATGACAGGTACATTTAGACGTTTATTCTCAGATGTTGCTGATTTCAATGCATGTATTGAGAACAACGTTGGTGGTATCCGCGTTGTACAAGCATTCGGAAATGAAAAGTTTGAGAAAGAGCAATTTGCTGTTAATAATGCTCGTTTCCGTACAACGAAATTAATGGCGTATAAAATTATGGCGCTAAATTCGTCAATTAGTTATATGCTTATGCGTCTCGTAACGCTCTTCGTCTTAATATGTGGTACGTGGTTTGTTCTGCAAGGAGAATTAACGTACGGTGGATTTATCGGATTCGTTCTATTAACGAATATTTTTTTCCGTCCAATTGAAAAAATTAATGCGGTAATCGAAAGCTATCCGAAAGGGATCGCCGGTTTTAAAAGGTATGTAGAGCTTCTTGAAACAGAGCCAGATATTGTGGACTCTAAAGATGCAATGGAAGTGAGGCATGTACACGGTGATATTCAATATAACAACATTACGTTCGGTTATGAAAATAAAGAACCGATTTTAAATGATATTAGTTTGAAAATCCACGCAGGTGAAACGGTTGCGTTCGTTGGACCATCTGGAGCTGGGAAAACGACGTTATGTAGCCTATTACCACGTTTTTATGAGCAATCATCTGGATCGATTCAAATTGATGGTATTGATACGAAAGACATGACGTTATCTTCACTCCGTAAGCAAATTGGAATTGTGCAGCAAGATGTGTTCTTATTCTCAGGAACAATTCGTGAAAACATTGCTTACGGAAATTTAAAAGCATCAGAGGCTGAAATTTGGCAGGCAGTAAAACGTGCGCAATTAGAAGACTTAATTTACTCACAACCAGACGGTTTAGATACTGTTATCGGTGAGCGCGGCGTGAAACTGTCAGGCGGACAGAAGCAACGTTTAGCGATTGCTCGTATGTTCTTGAAAAATCCGCCAATTTTAATATTAGATGAAGCAACTTCTGCGCTAGATACAGAGACGGAACTTGCGATTCAAAAATCACTTGCTGAACTATCTGTCGGTCGTACAACATTAGTTATCGCTCATAGGCTTGCAACGATTAAAAATGCAGATCGAATCGTCGTTGTAAATAAAGATGGGATTGCAGAACAAGGTTCACATGATGAATTAATTGAACAAGGCGGAGGATATAGCAGATTATACGAAGCGCAATTTAGTTCGTAAATATAATTTTTGCCCAATTAGCACACCATATAAGTAGATGGAAATCTCATATGGGAGGAAATAAAGTATGATTGTAACAACAACGTCTACAATTCAAGGAAAAGAAATTATTGAGTATATCGATATCGTCAATGGAGAAGCGATTATGGGCGCGAATATCGTTCGTGATCTTTTTGCCTCTGTTCGTGACGTTGTCGGCGGTCGCTCAGGCGCTTACGAAAGCAAATTGAAAGAAGCACGTGACATCGCAATGGAAGAAATGAAAACTCTCGCAAGACAAAAAAATGCGAATGCAATTGTTGGCATCGACGTGGATTACGAAGTAGTTCGCGAAGGGATGTTAATGGTCGCGGTGAGCGGGACTGCTGTTCGTATATAAAGTGAAACTTTAATCAGTGGGGTGTTTGTTCCCCACTGATTATTAGTTGAACCAATCGGGCATTAACGGGCAGTTGGTCTCCCATCTACCTTCTTTGCCTTAACCGAATTTTGAGGTGGGAGTCTTACTGCCCGTTAATGCGGGATAAAGTAAAAAGCCGTGCTGGTGCACGGCTTTTTACTTTATATGTCGAAGTTTCAATATTTCTTGGGAAATGCGGCAGGTCCCGTCGATATATAGGGAAGACATTAGAGTGCTTCTTTACATTTCTGGATTTGAACTAATAATGTTTCGTATTCTTGTTCGAGAGATTTGATGTCATCGTGCTGATTTGGTATGGAAATTCGGCCGATGATTTCTGTTAATTTTGTTTGTAATCGTAATAATTCTTGTTCAGTAACGTTTACAGAATCCCCGGTTGTTCTGTTTGTGTATTGCTCGTAATTACCGTGGAATACTCTTGGTTCACTCTCATCTACTTGTAGAATATGGTCTGCAACAGAACGAATGAAGGCACGGTCATGGCTGATGAAAAGTATAGTGCCAGGATACTCTTGTAACATGCTTTCTAATTCTTCTTGCGTCGCTAAGTCTAAATAGTTTGTCAAACTTATTTCAGCTTGTGATTTTTGAATTCGTTATTATAAACTTGTGCCTTAGCTATCGCCTCAGCATCATTTTGAATTTCATCTAATCCATTCGCATCCCCAATAATATAACCTTCAAATGATGAACCAACAAAATCAAAGATGTATTGGAACTGGGAGATAAGCGGTAATGCTTTTAGTTTCGGATTATCGCCGCCAACGATAACAATGTACATTTTTTTACCTTTCATTTTTTCTTTGAAATGAAGAGATGTATCGCGCAAGCTTTGTGACCAGCGATCGACGAAGTTTTTCATATGACCGCTCATCCCGTACCAATATAATGGTGTAGCAAAGATAATTGTGTCGTGCTCTAACATGCGTTTCGTTAACTGCTCGTAGTCATCATCTACAGGTTGGAATCCTTCTGCATCATGACGCTGGTCTGTAATAGGATAGACTGTGTGATCACGTAAATAAATTTGTTCTGTTTCAATTCCATCAACCATCATATGTGTTAAAGCTTCCGTATTTCCATTTTGTCTTGAACTGCCGTGTATAACAAACATGTAATCATTCCTTTTCTTTTGCTTGTTTTAGGAGTGAAACGTGTTTTTGCAAATTCGTTTGAATATTGGAAAGCAATGAGATTTGCTTTGTTACTTCATTAAGTTTATCTTCATAAAGTGTAAGGATGCTGCTGCACGGATTGTCGTATAAGTGCGGTTCAATTTCAAGGCAGCGCAGCATCCTTGCCGTCTCTTCTAAATTTAAGCCAATTTGTAAGTACATTTGAATAAGCTCCACTTTTTCGATGGCACTTTCGTCAAAATCACGATAGCCATTTGCGAGGCGCTTCGAAGGGAGCAATCCCTTTTCTTCGTAATGTCTTAGTGACCTTTCGCTAACGCCAGTTTCTTTTGATAACTCCCCAATTCGCAATGCGTTTCACTCCTTTTACATGTATTGTAAACCTTCACACTAATGTGAAGGTCAATGCTGTTTTTTCGCAAAAGAATTTACATGATTTAGAAACACTTGAATAGCTTTAGACGGAATAAAATATTTGCCGCGCACGATGGAGAATGGACGGATGAGTTGTTCATCTGGAACTTCGACGTGGAATAGTTCTTTTGCCAGTAGCTCTTTCCGTACAGTCCAATCAGAAAGGATAGCGATGCCAAGCCCGGCAGCGACAGCTTCCTTTACACTTTGGATACTACTAAAGGTAAAGAATCGTTTCATTTTTAAATGGTGTTGATGAATAAAGAGATCACTATAAGCACGTGTTCCAGAACCGCTTTCTCTTAATACCCACACTTGATCTTGGAGTGTCCTTTCATTTATTTCATTTGTGCGGAGTAGTGGATGGTTTGGCGGGACGACGAGTTTCATTTCATCTTGCATAAACGTTTCAACATCAACGTCGGCGTATACGACTTGCCCTTCCACTAAGCCGATATCAATTTGATTAGAGCGAAGGCTTTGCAAAACGTCTTCTGTATTTGAAATAAAGGTATGAACTTCGACGCGTGGATTTTCATTGGCATAATTAGCGAGTATTTTTGGAAGTAAGTATTCGCCAATTGTAAAACTAGCACCGATGCGAAGCGTTCCTGTTACAACGTTATGTAGTTCGTTAATTTCTTGTTTGGCATCTTCGTAAAGAGAGAGCATTTGCTTTGCGTGTATATATAATATGTTTCCGGCCTCGGTCACTTGAACGTGCTTCGGGGATCGCTGAATGAGTGTAGTTCCAAATTCGTTTTCTAAGTTGCGAATGTGCATACTTACGCCAGGCTGTGAAAGGTTTAATAATTCTGCTGCACGGGAGAAATGTTTCTGCTCAACGACAGTAACAAAAATTTTTAAAATGTCTACGTTCATATTATCTGCTCCTTTCTTTTTCTATCATCTTATCATAAGTATTTCTGATGATAGAGATTTGGTATTGGTATTAAACTTATTATAGAAACTCTCTTATAATGTAAGTAGAAAGAACATGCATGTTCCAATACGATTATTGGAGTGGTTCAAAGTGGAACAAACACTTGTTATACAAAAGAAGAAGCGTTTTGGATTTTCGCAAGGAATTGGGATTACACTATTAATCGCAATCGTGGCGAAATATTTAGCGGAGCTTCCATTTTTAAATATTATGGGACAATTAGTAATTGCTATTCTAATTGGGATGGTTTGGCGTGCGGCAATTGGAGTCCCTCATGAAGCAATTGCGGGGACGAACTTTGCGAGTAAGAAGTTGCTTCGCTTTGGGATTATCTTACTTGGAATGCGATTAAATCTTGTTGATATTGCGAAGGCAGGGCCGAAAGTATTGGTCATTGCAGCGGTGGTTATTACATTCACGATTTTCGTTGTATATGGACTAACAAAAGTATTTAAGGTAGAAAAGAAACTTGGGATTTTAACAGCATGTGGAACAGCAATTTGCGGGGCGGCAGCGGTCGTGGCAATTGCGCCGCAAGTGAAAGCAAAAGATGATGAAACAGCAGTTGGGGCTGCAATCATTGCTATTTTAGGTACGATATTTACGCTTATTTATACGCTATTATATCCAGTGCTTGGCTTTTCTCCGTACGGCTACGGTGTATTCTCGGGTGCGACGCTGCACGAAATCGCTCATGTTATCGCAGCTGCGGCGCCAGGAGGAAGCACGGCTGTAGACATCGCAGTTATCGTGAAGTTAACGCGCGTTGCAATGCTTGTACCAGTAGCGATTTTAATTGGTCTATGGTTTGGTAAGAGTGAGGGAAGCAAGGAAAAAAGATCATGGCGCGACCTTCCAATTCCGTGGTTCATTTTCGGATTTTTAGCGATGAGTGCGGTGCATTCTCTTGGCGTGATTCCAGAAGTTGTTGCGGGATATATTGTAGTCATCGCTTATATGCTTATCGCAATGGCGATGGCAGGGCTTGGCTTAAATATAGAGTTTAAAACGTTCCGTAAGTTAGGAAGCAAAGCATTCGTGGCAGGGCTAATTGGCTCGGTTTGCTTATCGGTGCTTGGATATGTTCTTGTATATGCGTTAGGATTTATGTAGTAGAGGAGAAAGCTGTTCCCGAAGGTATTTAGGGACAGCTTTTTCTTATGCTTATCTTGCTACGGACGTCAGTAAGTCGATATATTTGAAAAATCGCCGATATAAATTGAATTACTCTTGTACTTTGTTAGAGTGGATGTTCAGTGAAATATTTTCCAATTATAAGTAAAGATATCTTTACTTATAATTGGAAAATATTTATAATTCAAGTAAAGATATCTTTACTTTTGAAGGTGGAGCCTATGGGTGTAAAAAATAAAATTAAAGAATTAAGAAAGCAACATCATATAACGCAAGTTGAAATGGCAAAGGCGATGCAGGTGACGCGGCAGACAATCGTGGCGATTGAAAACCATCATTACAATCCGAGTCTAGAGTTATCCTTAAAAATTGCCAAATATTTTGGAGTGAAGGTGGAAGAAATATTTACGCTAGAGTAAGGGGAGGAAAAATGAACGATACGAAAAAGTTAGTGATCGGTGCGACTTTTGGATTGTTTTTGGGAGACGTTATAGTTCATATTATGAATCCGGCTATACCAATTTTACCGCTCGTATGTAGTAATATTTTAGCGATTGTATTTCTAGTGTTGTATACAAATTACAAAAATCGTAAGTACAGAAAAGAAGAACTTCCCGATATAGATGAGCGAGTAAATGAAAATATAAAAAAGCATGTAAACGTCTCATTTGTATTCGCATTTCTGTTTCTTATTATTTATATTGTTGCGAGTAAAGTAATAGGCAGGACTGTTATACCAGTGCAAGAAATATTTCTGATATGCAGTGCCTTATTTGCGGGTAGTCTCATCATAGGAGTTATGGTAGGCAAACGAGCATAGTGATAGGAGGAATGAAAAATGCAAGATGAGTTTGAGAGATTTCAGTCAGATAAAGCGTTTAAATATTTAGGGTTGTTTTTAGCGATTAGTTTAGCCATATGGAGTTTGTACAATTTAATTGTTTACGGAAGTGCTGGTATGCCGTTTGTTTTATTTGTACTAGGACTGTGGGTGTATTTTCTTGTGAACTATTGGCCGAAGTGGAAGTATAGAAATCAAAAAGAGGCGGATCATGTATGAGTAAGCAAGATGTTATAAGGTTTATAGGAAGTTTATTTTTAGCGGAGCTTATTTTAAATGCGAGTTTAATAATGTTAAGTATTTCATGGAGAACTATTTTCATATCGAATGTAGCACTAGTCATTTTATATGGCATTGCGGAATATAGAGAACAGAAGCGTTTGAAAGAAGAGGGAATACCGTCGATTGATGAGCGAGTTGTGAATAAGATGAAGTCATATTTTACGATTAGTATGACAAGCTTCGTTTTCTTGTTCATTATGTATCTTTGTGTAAATAAGTATTTAGACAGGCCAGTAGTACATGTAAATGAGTTATTATATATTGCTATTTTTGGTCTATTAATAAGTATGGCATCGACGAGCGTGTTAGCAACAAGGAATAGATAGAAAAAGGGGAACTGGGATGGGATTACCAGTATTATGTGTCGCTACGGCTATTTTTGCTTTGTTTTGGGGAATGCAGAACTTCTCTCATAATCCAGTGCCGAGTATTTGTATCATGCTTGGTACTGTAGGTTTATCGTATTATTTATTAGTTTCAGCTCATTATCATAAAACAGCAACGAGTGTTGTTGTTGGGGCACTTATTTTATTTTGTGGTCGTGCTGTGCAAAAGGGGTTATTTCCGTAAAGGCTGTTTATACGAAGCATATAAACAGCCTTTTGTATTTTTTTTACAAAACACTTGAAAGTTACGTAACGTCATCTTTTATAATGAAGGAGAAGAGGTGATGGTAGTGATTTCAATTCAACAATTGACGAGAGAAACAGGGGTTACGGTACGTACATTACGTTATTATGATCAAATAGATTTATTAAAGCCGAGTGGTAAAACAGAGGGTGGACATCGGTTATATAGTGAAGCGGACGTTATTCGTTTGCAACAAATTTTGTTTTTAAAGGAAATGGGATTTTCATTAAAAGAAACTGCGAATATGTTAGTAAAAGGTGAGCTAGATTTAAAAAATTCGCTTGAAAAACAACTTCGGTTTGTACAAGAAGAACAAAAGAAATTTAATCGAATGGAGAGTGTTTTACAAGCAGTTGTTTATTCGGTAGATGTGGAAGGAGAACTCGATTGGAAAGTTATGTTTGAACTGATTCAGCTTTCGAAGCAGTCTTCTCGTATACGTGAAATATTTCAAAATGAAGTATTTTCAAAGGAAGAACAAAAATTGCTTCATAATTTACCAAACATGAGTAAGGAAGATCCGAATGTTTTAGAATGGGTAGATTTATTAAAGCAATTCCGTACTTTTATGAAAGACGGTAAAGAAGTAGCTAGTGATGAGGTACAAGGGGCAACGAAGAGATTAATGCAGAAATGTTTAGAAATGGCTAATGGTGATGAAGCGTTTTTAGATAAGTTATGGGAAGTTAGAAAATCGAAGGAAGATTCACAGAAAATGAGTCTGTATCCGATTGAAGAAGAACTTTTACTATATATGGATGAAGCTTTTCGTATCTATGATGAAAAGGAGAGGGCTAAATGAGTATGCTCGCAGAATATCGTTGGTATTTTTTAATTGGGGCAGAAATTGTATTTTGGTTAGCGGCTATCGGTTTCTTTTTACTCCGTTACGGATTTCGTTTGAAAAAGGCGAGTTTTATTATGGGAATTGTGCTACTCGTAAATGAAGTGTTTATTTTAACTTTAGGGGTAGTGGACTATTATCAAACAGGAAAGTTTTCTAACTTTCAAATCATTACTGTAATCATTTTATTGTATGCAGTCTTTTACGGGAAAAAGGATTTGAAGAAGCTTGATATATTTGCGCAAAAATTAGTTGCGAAATGGCGGAATGAGCCGGCGCCTATTATAGAAGAACAGGTAGAATTAACAGGTATGGCTTATGCGAAGCAGGAAATAAAAAATTGGGTATTGCACCTTAGTTTGTTTGTTGTTGTGCATATTTTCTTTTTCTTTCTGTACGGTCTTGCCCCGGTTGAACAATGGCGTAATTGGTTAGAAACGGGAATTGTTTTAAATAAAGCAGCGAGTCGGGTTAGCCAAGTTTGGGCGATTATACTTTTAGTGGATACAGTTATTTCATTTTCATATGTTCTTTTTCCGAAGAAGGAGAAGGGGAAAGAGAAGCTACTTTCTTAGAGGAAAGTAGCTTTTTTAGTATACCGATAGTTTGTATAGGAGAGGATGACAGTAGGAAAAAGAGCTGATTTTAAATGAAGTGGAATCTTAATTAGTGTGGTGCTTATTGTTTGTTCATGCGGAAGAAGATTTGATAAGGAAGGAAGTGTACTCTCCTTCCTTTTTCTATATATATTGTCGAAAACTTTACCGAATATCTGTTCGTTTTTTTAGGTTTTTTATGGGCATTCGTGGTAAAATAATAATACAGATTTTTATGAGGAGGTCGGATTTTCTTGGAACGTCAATTTGAAATTGTCTCAGCGTATTCCCCACAAGGTGATCAGCCGGTAGCTATAGAGAAGCTTGTAGAGGGAATTAATAGTGGAAAGAAAAAGCAAGTGTTGCTTGGAGCGACAGGAACGGGTAAGACATTTACGATTTCAAATGTCATTAAAGAAGTGCAAAAGCCAACGCTTGTCATGGCTCATAATAAAACGTTAGCAGGACAGTTATATAGTGAGTTGAAAGACTTTTTCCCAAATAATGCAGTTGAATATTTTGTTAGTTATTACGATTATTATCAACCAGAAGCGTATGTGCCGCAAACAGATACGTTTATTGAAAAAGACGCACAGATTAATGATGAAATTGATAAATTGCGTCACTCGGCAACGTCTGCATTATTTGAACGGGATGATGTAATTATCGTTGCGAGTGTTTCGTGTATATATGGTTTAGGTTCTCCAGAAGAATACCGCGAGTTAGTTGTTTCACTTCGAGTTGGTATGGAGAAGGATCGCAATCAATTGCTTCGTGAACTTGTTGATGTGCAGTATGGGCGTAATGATATTGATTTCAAGCGCGGTACATTCCGTGTGCGCGGAGATGTAGTTGAAATCTTCCCAGCATCACTTGACGAGCATTGTATCCGAATTGAGTTTTTCGGTGATGAGATTGATCGTATTCGCGAAGTAAATGCGTTAACAGGGGAAGTATTAGCAGAACGTGATCATGTAGCAATTTTCCCAGCATCTCACTTCGTTACACGTGAAGAAAAAATGAAGGTCGCTATTGAAAATATCGAAAAAGAACTAGAAGAGCGTTTAAAGGAATTAAATGATAACGGCAAGTTGTTAGAAGCGCAGCGTATAGAGCAGCGTACACGTTATGATTTAGAAATGATGCGCGAGATGGGCTTTTGTTCAGGGATTGAAAACTATTCCCGTCATTTAACACTTCGTCCAGCGGGTGCAACGCCGTATACGTTATTAGACTATTTCCCGGAAGATTTCTTAATTGTTATGGATGAGTCGCACGTATCAGTGCCGCAAGTAAGAGCGATGTATAACGGGGACCAAGCGCGTAAGCAAGTGCTTGTGGATCATGGATTCCGTCTTCCATCAGCTTTAGATAATAGGCCGCTCACATTTGATGAGTTTGAAGAGAAAACGAATCAAGTTATTTACGTTTCAGCAACGCCAGGACCGTATGAATTAGAGCAGTCGCCAGAAGTAATAGAACAAATTATTCGTCCAACAGGGCTTTTAGATCCGCCAATTGATATACGACCAATTGAAGGACAAATTGACGATTTATTAGGAGAAATTCAAGATCGCATTGCAAAAAATGAACGTGTATTAATTACAACTTTAACGAAGAAGATGTCAGAGGATTTAACAGACTACTTAAAAGATGTAGGAATTAAGGTGAATTACCTGCATTCTGAAGTGAAAACGTTAGAACGTATTGAAATTATACGAGATCTTCGCCTTGGTAAGTTTGATGTTCTCGTTGGTATTAACTTATTGCGAGAAGGATTAGATATTCCAGAAGTATCCCTTGTAGCTATTTTAGATGCTGATAAGGAAGGATTCTTGCGTTCAGAACGTTCATTAATTCAAACAATTGGCCGTGCAGCACGTAATGAAAACGGCCGCGTTATTATGTACGCAGATCGTATAACGAGATCGATGGGAATTGCGATTGAAGAAACGAAGCGTCGTCGCAGTATACAAGAAGCTTACAATGAAGAGCATGGTATTACGCCGAAAACGATTCAAAAAGGTGTGCGTGATGTGATACGTGCAACGACAGCTGCTGAAGAGACAGAAACATATGAAGCAACGCCAGCTAAGAAGATGACGAAAAAAGAGCGTGAAAAGACAATTGCGAAGATGGAAGCAGAAATGAAAGAAGCAGCAAAAGCGTTAGACTTCGAGCGTGCAGCTGAATTAAGAGATTTACTATTAGAATTAAAAGCGGAAGGGTGAAAAGAGTGAGTAAGAGCAAGGATTTTATCGTTGTAAAAGGTGCTAGAGCACATAACTTAAAAAATATTGATGTAACCATTCCGAGAAATCAGCTTGTCGTTGTAACGGGATTGTCTGGTTCGGGGAAATCATCATTAGCATTTGATACGATTTATGCAGAAGGGCAGCGTAGATACGTAGAATCGTTATCTGCGTATGCACGCCAGTTTTTAGGGCAAATGGATAAACCGGATGTAGATACGATTGAAGGATTGTCACCAGCAATTTCAATTGATCAAAAAACGACGAGTCGTAATCCGCGTTCAACTGTTGGAACGGTAACGGAGATTTATGATTATTTACGTTTATTATTTGCGCGAATTGGTACGCCAATTTGTCCGAATCATGGCATTGAAATTACATCACAAACAGTAGAGCAGATGGTAGACCGCGTCCTTGAATATCCTGAACGTACGAAATTACAAGTGCTAGCTCCTATCGTTTCTGGTCGTAAAGGTGCACATGTGAAAGTGCTTGAAGATATTAAGAAGCAAGGATATGTTCGTGTACGTGTTGATGGTGAAATGCTTGATGTGTCTGAAGATATTGCGTTAGATAAAAATAAGAAGCATTCCATTGAAGTTGTAATAGACCGTATTGTTGTAAAAGAAGGGATCGCAAGCCGTCTTGCAGATTCTCTTGAAAGTGCATTAAAGCTTGGCGGGGGCCGCGTGTTAATCGATGTGATGGGAGAAGAGGAACTTCTATTTAGTGAACATCATGCTTGTCCGCATTGTGGTTTTTCAATCGGGGAATTAGAACCGCGTATGTTCTCATTCAATAGTCCGTTCGGTGCATGTCCTTCTTGTGATGGACTTGGCTCAAAGCTAGAGGTAGATTTAGAACTTGTTATTCCGAACTGGGATTTATCATTAAATGAACATGCGATTGCGCCTTGGGAGCCGACAAGTTCACAATATTACCCACAGCTTTTACAATCTGTATGTAATCATTACGGCGTTGATATGGATGTGCCTGTGAAAGATATACCGAAAGATTTATTTGATAAAGTATTGTACGGGAGCGGTGAAGAGAAAGTTTATTTCCGCTATGTAAATGAATTTGGTCAAGTAAAGGAAAATGAGATTTTATTTGAAGGTGTTATTCCAAATATTGAACGTCGTTATCGTGAAACGAGTTCGGATTACGTTCGTGAGCAAATGGAAAAGTATATGGCAGAGCAAGCTTGTCCGAAGTGTAAAGGTGGACGTTTAAAGCCTGAGAGTTTAGCTGTTTTCGTTGGCGGAAAAACGATTGCTGATGTAACGAAATATTCTGTTCAAGAAGTACAGGAATTCTTCTCAAGTGTGGAGCTAACAGAGAAACAACAAAAAATTGCTCATTTAATTTTAAGAGAAATTCAGGAGCGCGTTGGGTTCTTAGTGAACGTCGGTTTAGATTATTTAACGTTAAGTCGTGCCGCAGGAACTTTATCAGGTGGTGAGGCGCAACGTATTCGTTTAGCAACGCAAATTGGTTCTCGTCTTACTGGCGTACTTTACATTCTTGATGAGCCTTCTATCGGTTTGCATCAGCGCGATAACGATCGTCTTATTCGTACATTGCAAGAAATGCGTGATTTAGGTAATACGTTAATTGTTGTTGAGCATGATGAAGATACGATGATGGCAGCTGATTATTTACTTGATATCGGGCCTGGCGCAGGTATTCACGGTGGACAAGTCGTATCAGCAGGTACACCAGCTGAAGTGATGCAAGACGAGAATTCGCTAACCGGTAAGTATTTAAGCGGTAAAGAGTTTATTCCAGTTCCACTTGAAAGACGTAAAGGTGACGGACGAAAAGTGGAAATCGTCGGTGCAAAGGAGAATAACTTAAAGAACGCGAAAATGTCATTCCCGCTTGGTACGTTTGTAGCGGTAACGGGTGTATCTGGTTCTGGTAAAAGTACGATGATTAATGAAGTACTATATAAATCGTTAGCGCAAAAGTTATATAAAGCGAAAGCGAAGCCAGGTACTCATAAAGAGATTAAAGGTCTTGAGCATTTAGATAAAGTAATCGATATAGATCAATCGCCAATCGGTCGTACACCGCGTTCTAACCCAGCGACTTATACAGGTGTATTCGATGATATTCGTGATGTGTTTGCCCAAACGAATGAAGCGAAAGTGCGTGGATATCAAAAAGGGCGTTTCAGCTTTAATGTAAAAGGTGGACGTTGTGAAGCGTGCCGTGGTGATGGAATTATTAAAATCGAAATGCACTTCTTGCCAGATGTATACGTGCCGTGTGAAGTTTGTCATGGTAAACGTTACAACCGTGAAACGTTAGAAGTGAAATATAAAGATAAGAACATTTCTGAATTATTAGGAATGACAATTGAAGATGGGGTAGAGTTCTTTGCTAATATCCCAAAAATTAAGCGTAAACTTCAAACGCTTGTAGATGTTGGACTTGGTTATATGAAATTAGGGCAACCAGCTACGACGTTATCTGGTGGTGAAGCACAGCGTGTGAAATTAGCTTCTGAATTGCATCGTCGTTCTACAGGACGTACACTATACATTTTAGACGAGCCAACGACTGGTTTACATGCGCATGATATTGCACGTCTTCTAGAAGTGCTGCAACGTCTTGTTGAGAGTGGTGAGACGGTACTTGTAATTGAACATAATTTAGATGTGATAAAAACAGCGGATTATATCGTTGACCTTGGACCGGAGGGCGGAGACAAAGGTGGACAAATCGTTGCTTCCGGAACGCCAGAGCAAGTAGTGAAAGAAGAGCGCTCGTATACGGGTAAGTATTTAAAAGAGATTTTAAATCGTGATAAAGCAAGAATGAAAGAGAAGATAAAAGAAGTAGAACTATCACAATAAGGTATTATGAAAAACCGAGTGGCAATGACACTCGGTTTTTCGTTCATAGGGGGAGAACATGGAGTTTATAGATGTTTTAAGAAAGAAAAATATGAAGGTGAGAGAGTTTCAAAGTTGGGGTGTATGTTTTCGCAAGCACTGGGAGGATAACTTTGCAAATCATGTAAGTGATGAGGAAAAAGAAGTGTTTAGAGGGAGAAGAAGCGGAAAACGCGTTTCATAATGAAGTGAAAAAGGATTGCTACATATTCTATCAACATTGTGATGAGGTACTGTTAATAAAAGATGCGAGTTTATTACATATGGAGGATATATTGTGTGAGGGGGACGATATGTATAAAGGTGATATTTATATTGTAGATAAAGATTTCACTTGGACCTTTGTGAAAACGCATGAGCATAGATGGTGTGGGCCTTATTTCGCAAAGAGATGTTGGTAGGTATACAAGCATGAAGAGTAGAATAAGTTGATATAAGTATTTGGATGATACTTGCGTTTATTATCTATTAGCGTATGATGAAATATATATGTTTAAAAGGATGTGTAAGAAAATGAGATGGATTGTATCACTTCTTGTAAATAGCGTTGTGTTAATCGCTGTATCGGGACTTTTAAAAGGGATTGCACCAGACGCGTTTTACGTAGCAAATATACAAACTGCAATTATTGCGAGTATTATTTTGGCTGTTTTAAATGTGTTCGTAAAACCGTTTTTAATTTTAATTACGCTACCAATTACGGTTGTAACTTTCGGATTCTTCTTAATTGTTATTAATGCGATTACGTTAAAAATAGCAGATTCATTATTAGGAGATGCATTTAATATATCAGGGTTTGGTGTAGCGATCGTTGCGGCAATTTGTATTTCAATTTTTAATATGATTATTGAAAAGGCAATTGTGGAACCTTTATATGAAAAAAAGAGAAAATGACAAAAAGAAAAACATTTCATGATGTGTATGAAATGTTTTTTTCTATTTATTAGAAACCGTATTTCTTGTTTCCAGAAAAAAATGGTACAATATCCGGTAGAATGGAATTTTACATCAAATGAGACTGAACCCGCAGCGGAGTGGAGGTTTATACATATGCCGAAAGTAAGGACAAAAGATTTAATTGAACAATTTCAATTGGAGTTAATAAGTGGTGAAGAAGGAATTCATCGTCCGATTGACACAAGTGATTTATCACGACCTGGTATTGAAATGGCAGGATTTTTTACATATTATCCAGCTGATCGCGTGCAGCTTCTTGGAAAGACGGAGCTGACGTTCTTTGACACGTTAACGTCAGAGCAAAAACAAGAGAGAATGAAAGCGCTTTGTACTGAGGAGACGCCATGTATTATTGTAACTCGTAATCAAGATGTACCAGATGAGTTGCTGCAAGCATCGCGTGAATCGGGCATGCCTTTATTACGCTCTTCTCAAACGACAACGAGATTATCAAGTCGTTTAACAAATTATTTAGAAGGTAAGTTAGCACCAACAACAGCTGTTCATGGTGTGTTAGTAGATATTTACGGCGTTGGTGTTTTAATTACAGGACAAAGTGGTGTCGGTAAAAGTGAGACAGCTCTTGAGCTTGTAAAACGTGGTCATCGCCTTGTTGCGGATGATAGTGTAGAAATTCGCCAAGAAGATGAAGACATGTTAGTTGGAAGCTCGCCAGATTTAATTGAGCATTTATTAGAAATTCGTGGTCTAGGCATTATTAACGTTATGACGTTATTCGGTGCAGGGGCAGTGCGAAATTATAAGCGTATTACACTTGTTATTAACCTTGAAATTTGGGATCAAAAGAAAAATTATGATCGCTTAGGTCTTGATGAAGAGAAGATGAAGATTATTGATACAGAACTTACGAAGATTACACTTCCAGTTCGTCCTGGTCGAAACTTAGCTGTTATTATTGAAGTGGCAGCGATGAACTTCCGTTTAAAACGTATGGGAGTCAATGCAGCACAGCAGTTCTCAGAACGATTAATGAGTGCGATTGAGTTAGGAAATCAGGAGTAAACATTGGAGAGGGAGGTCATACATATGCTGTTAGGTTCTGTACCACAGCTTGACCGCGTAGCTATCCAACTTGGACCGTTTCCTGTTTATTGGTACGGGATTATTATCGGTACAGGTGTGCTATTAGGTCTTTGGCTAGCAACTCGTGAAGGAGAAAGGCTAGGTATTCCAAAAGATACATTTGTTGACCTTGTATTAATTGCAGTACCGATCGCTATTCTATTTGCGAGAATGTACTATGTTATTTTTGAATGGGAATATTACGCGCAAAACCCGAGTCAAATTATTAATATTCGTCAAGGTGGCTTGGCGATTCATGGTGGTTTAATCGGGGCTGTTATTACGGGAATTCTTTTTGCAAAACGCCGTGGGGTTTCATTCTGGAAGTTGGCAGATATTGCTGCACCAAGTATTTTACTAGGACAAGCAATTGGCCGATGGGGAAACTTTATGAACCAAGAGGCGCATGGTGATGAAGTAACGAGACAGTTTTTAGAAGGCCTTCATTTACCGGATTTCATTATTAATCAAATGTATATTGATGGTGTTTACTATCACCCGACGTTTTTATATGAATCATTATGGAATTTTGCAGGTGTCATTTTATTACTCGCATTACGAAAAGTGAACTTGCGCCGTGGGGAATTATTCTTCACATATTTAATTTGGTATTCAGTAGGACGCTTCTTCGTAGAAGGGTTGCGTACAGATAGTTTAATGCTAGGACCACTTCGTATTGCACAAGTAATGTCAATTGGACTTGTTGTTATTTCTATTATTTTCATTATTGTGAGACGAAAAATGGGGCAAGCTGATAAAAGATATTTAGAAAATTAGAGAAAAGTAGCATCTTATTATAAGATGCTGCTTCTTTCATATTCAGGAAAGAGAAAGGACTAAGGCAATGAAAATAAATACAGTGTTATTTGATTTAGATGGAACGTTAATTAATACAAACGAACTTATTATTTCTTCTTTTTTACATACTTTAAATACATATTATCCAGATCAATATAAGCGTGAAGATGTATTGCCATTTATCGGTCCATCTTTGCATGATACTTTCAGTAAGATTGATGAAAGTAAGGTTGAAGAGTTAATTACGAGTTATCGTCAATTTAACCATGATCATCATGATGAACTAGTGGAAGAATATGAAACTGTATATGAAACAGTTCAAGAGTTGAAGAAACAAGGTTATAAAGTTGGTATTGTTACAACGAAAGCGAGACAAACCGTTGAGATGGGCCTAAAGCTATCAAAGCTTGATGAGTTCTTTGATGTTGTCGTAACAATTGATGATGTAGAGCATGTGAAACCACATCCAGAGCCACTTCAAAAAGCGCTTCAGTTATTAGATGCGAAACCAGAAGAAGCATTGATGGTTGGGGATAATCATCATGATATTGTTGGTGGACAAAATGCAGGTACGAAAACAGCTGCGGTTTCATGGACATTGAAAGGTAGAGCGTATTTAGAGGCTTACAAGCCAGACTTTATGCTAGATAAAATGAGTGATTTATTGCCGATTTTGTCCGACATGAATCGTTCGTAAAGATAAGTAGAGGAGCGAGTGAAGTGCGACGGACAACGCGCTATCCTGTTTCAGGAGAAAATTCATTATGGAATGTGTATAAAACAGTGTCTTTTTGGAAGGTAATGAAAAACTTTATGATTATCCAAATTGCACGTTATACACCTTTTTTATCGGTCAAGAATTGGTTATACCGCACATTTTTGCGGATGAAAGTAGGAAAGAAAACATCGTTTGCGCTTATGGTAATGCCGGACATTATGTTCCCGGAAAAGATAACTGTGGGAGAAAATTCGATTATCGGCTATAATACAACGCTTTTAGCACATGAATATTTAATTCGTGAATATCGACTCGGAGAGATCATCGTAGGAAATGAAGTGATGATTGGAGCGAATACAACGATATTACCGGGTGTGAAAATTGGAGATGGCGCAATTGTTTCAGCTGGCACACTTGTTCATAGAGATGTACCGAGTGGTGCTTTCGTAGGTGGAAATCCAATGCGTGTTATTTATACAAAAGAAGAAATGGATGCTAGAGAAGGTTGATGCTAAAAATGTAACATTTCTCTTCTTTTTTAATGAATAAAAAGGAAATAATTGAGTATAATATACTGTTTTGTTTTTTACGGAATCGTTTATACTTATAGATAGAAGAATGTGTGAACGAAGAAAACAAAAAACTGGAGGATATATGGGGAAAAATCAAAGAATATATAAGGAGAACGGACAAGTTATCTCTTTTAATCAATTAGCGGACTTCTTTTATAAAAAAGGGATGAGGGCTTACAAAGGACAAAAATTGCAAGATGCAATTAAATATTTTCGAAGAGCGGCACAAAGTGAGAAGGAGCCGTTTATTTTATGTCAATTAGCAACAGTATTATCTGAGGCTGGTGAATATCAAGAGTCAAATCAAACCTTCTTTAAGCTTGTTAGATCTAATCCAGAACTTGAACAGTGTTATTATTTTATTGCAAATAATTATGCGTATATGGGGCTATTTCAGCAGGCGAAGAAGTATGCGGATCGCTATTTAGAAGTTGCAGAAGAGAAGGAATTCGTAGAAGATACATTAGAATTACTTGAAATTATGGAAGAAGAAGCGATGGGTGCGGAAGAGATTGAGGATGAAGATGATTTAATTGTTATGCAGGAAGAAGCCAATCGTTATATTCGTAACGGACAATTGGAAGAAGCAATTGCTACATTAGAAATTGTTACGAAAGACTATCCGGAATTTTGGTCGGGGCATAATAATTTAGCTATTGCGCATTTTCAATCTGGTAATGTAGATAAGGCACTGAAATTAACGGAAATGATTTTAGAGAAAAATCCAGGTAATATACATGCGCTTTGTAATACGCTTATTTTTCTATATTCAATTGGAGAGCATAAACAAGTAGAGGCGTTAGCAGGACAGTTAGTTTCGGTATATCCGATTTCGTTTGAACATCGTTTGAAACTTGGGACGACACTTGCAACAATTGGTCATTTCGAGCCTGCATATAAATGGTTCAAATTATTAAAGCGTCAAGGATACGAAGGAGACGTTAGTTTTTATTATTGGTTTGCATATTCTGCGTATATGGTGAAAGATCAGCAAGTAGCTGAAAAAATGTGGCAACATGTTGTAGAATTGCACCCTGATAAAAAGGGAAAAGAACCGTGGAATGCATTGAATTTAGCGGATGAAGGACAAAACGTGTTATTTGAAGAATTACGAAAATCATTTCAGCAAAGTGCGACGCTAGAGGAACAAATGCTAGCTTTATATTTAATGAATGAATTATCAACGCCAGAGAAGGTTGGATTCTTCTTTGATGTAACGCAGGCGAAGAATGGTGTTCCGATCGTATCGCAACTTGCAAAGTATTTCTTTTTACTGAATAGCCATAAGAGTATTCCAGCTGATTTACAGCAATTTGAACAGTGCGCGCGAATCGCGGATGCTTTATACAATTATACGAAAAAAGATGATGAATTAATCGAAGAGTGTTTACAATTTTGGTTTTGTACGTTCATACGTTTATATACATCTGGGGCAGTTTTTACAAATGTATACGGCTGGTCAGCTGCGGTTGAATATATCGTACGCAGTGAACAAGGAAATAAGATGACACAGTCGGAGCTCGGAGATGTGTATAATGTATCTGTAGCGACTGTTCGAAAGTATGTGCAAGCTGTTAAGCGTACGCACACATAGATAAGCAAATCATTGGGAAAAAAATGATGCGAACAGTATAATGAGGGTAACTTAATTGTGTAGGAATGGATAGGAGTGAATAGTGTGTCGGAAGAAAAAATTTATGATGTCATTATTATTGGTGCAGGACCAGCTGGTATGACAGCTGCAGTATATACATCTCGTGCGAATTTGAGCACATTAATGCTTGAGCGTGGTATTCCAGGCGGACAAATGGCAAATACAGAAGATGTAGAAAACTACCCAGGTTATGAGTCCATTTTAGGACCAGACTTATCAAATAAAATGTTTGAGCATGCGAAGAAATTTGGTGCTGAATATGCATACGGTGATGTGAAAGAAGTCATCGATGGTAAAGAATACAAAACAATTATTGCTGGTAAAAAAGAATATAAAGCACGTGCAATTATCGTTGCAAGTGGTGCAGAGTATAAAAAAATTGGTGTACCAGGTGAAACAGAACTTGGCGGCCGCGGTGTATCATATTGTGCGGTATGTGATGGCGCATTCTTTAAAGGTAAAGAACTTGTAGTTATTGGTGGCGGAGATTCTGCTGTTGAAGAGGGTGTGTTCTTAACACGTTTCGCATCAAAAGTAACGATCGTTCACCGTCGTGACACACTTCGTGCACAGAAAATTTTACAAGATCGTGCTTTCCAAAATGAAAAAGTAGACTTCATTTGGAACCACACGATAAAAGAAATTAACGAAGCAAATGGTAAAGTAGGAAGTGTAACACTTGTAGATGTAAACAGTGGAGAAGAGAAAGAAGTCAAAACTGACGGCGTATTCGTATACATCGGTATGTTACCACTATCAAAACCATTTGTTGAACTAGGTATTACAAATGAAAATGGTTACCTTGAAACAAACGAGCGTATGGAAACGAAAGTTCCTGGTATTTTCGCAGCAGGTGATGTTCGCGAAAAAATGCTACGTCAAATTGTAACTGCAACAGGTGACGGTAGTATTGCAGCACAAAGTGCACAACATTACGTAGAAGAATTATTAGAGGAACTAAAAACTGTATCAGAAAAATAAGGGATAACATACCTTTTGAGAAGAAAGCTACCGATAGGAGCTTTCTTCTTTTTTTGTGTGAAAATGTCAAAGTTTTGTCAAAAAATATTGGGATTATAAGCTTTCTTATTGATATACTGGACTTTACGGAAAAAATCACTATAAGAAATGAGGAATTTATTCAGTATGGAATGGCGTAATATATATCGTGGATTTTGTATGGGCGTTAGTGATTTAATTCCTGGTGTGAGCGGCGGTACAATCGCTGTTGTGTTAGGGATTTATGAACAATTGCTTGCGGCAATTAGTGGATTCTTTAGTCGTGAATGGAAAAAACATTTAGGATTTTTAATTCCACTTGCAGCTGGTGTGGCAGCAGCGTTTTTAACGTTAAGTCACGTTATTAAATATTTACTTGCAAATCATTATGAACCGACTCAATTTTTCTTCCTCGGTTTAATTATTAGTATATTGCCGATGTTAATGAGAGAAGCTGATGCAAAGTCGTCGTTTAAAGGTAAGCACATTGTTTTATTAATAGTTGCAGCAATTCTTGTTGCCATCACAGCTTTCTTTAAACCAGATAAGACAGCAGATCCAATTACAACGTTAACAATTTTAAATGCAATTGGTTTATTTTTCGCAGGATGGATGGCTAGTATGGCTATGTTACTTCCTGGAATTAGTGGATCGTTTATTTTATTAATTATTGGTGTGTATCCGACAGCAATTAATGCTTTAACGACACTCAACTTACCTTT
The DNA here is from genome assembly GCF_003812125.1 of Bacillus sp. FDAARGOS_527. Taxonomy (NCBI): domain Bacteria; kingdom Bacillati; phylum Bacillota; class Bacilli; order Caryophanales; family Bacillaceae; genus Bacillus; species Bacillus sp. FDAARGOS_527. Next base: position 4,183,040 of record NZ_CP033795.1, on the reverse strand, counting down.
AATTGCAGTTATTGGTGCTGGTGTTATGGTAGGGTTTGTTGTAAGTAGTAAAGGAATTAGCTTCTTATTAGATCGTTATAAAAGTATGACATTTGCGGCAATTATTGGACTAGTTATCGGTTCGATTGTAATTGTGTTCCCTGGTATTCCAACTGGAGGGTTTTCAATTATAAGTTCAATTATTACCTTTATTTTAGGATTTGCGATTGTTACTTATTTCGGTAAGAAATAACGGCTTTAATCCCCTTGGCGATAAAAATCGTTAAGGGGATTTTTCATGCTATACATTGAAAGTCCAGGCATTTACATTGCTTGTTATAGAAAGCTTTTTTAAAATTGTTGAGTAGCATATGCTTAGCGGAAGAGGACTGGCTCCTTCGTTGTAGCAAACTGTTTTTGATAGTATAATGAAATGAGTATGCAGTGAGAAATTTGCTGCAAGTAGCTGAGGTGAAGAAACATGCAAAGAGTGACAAACTGTGTGTTAATTAGAGATAATGAAGTACTCTTACTCCAAAAACCTCGCCGGAATTGGTGGGTTGCACCAGGCGGGAAAATGGAGCGTGGTGAGACGGTAAGAGATTCCGTTGTTCGCGAGTATCGTGAAGAAACAGGTATTTATTTAAAGAACCCAGCGTTAAAGGGGGTCTTCACCTTTGTCATCCAAGAAGGTGATAAAGTTGTTTCTGAATGGATGATGTTCTCCTTTTTAGCGACAGATTTTGCAGGAGAAAACAAACTAGAGAGCGAAGAAGGCATCATTGGTTGGCATACATTTGATAAAATTGATGATTTAGCAATGGCACCAGGAGATTATCACATTATTGATTATTTAATTAAAGGAAATGGCATAATCTACGGTACATTTGTATATACCCCAGATTTTGAGTTGCTTTCATATCGATTAGATCCGAGTTAAACCGTCAAGGAGAGGATACGATGACAGAGAATAATGATATAAAAATGGTAATTATTACAGGGATGTCTGGAGCTGGAAAGACAGTAGCTTTACAAAGTTTTGAAGATTTAGGATATTTCTGTGTGGATAATTTACCACCGATGTTATTGCCAAAGTTTATTGAGCTTATGGCGGATTCAAAAGGAAAAATGAATAAAGTAGCACTTGGTATTGATTTACGTGGCCGAGAGTTTTTCGAACATTTATGGGAAGCGCTTGATGATTTATCAGAACGTACATGGATTATTCCTCATATTTTATTCTTAGATGCGAAAGATAGCACACTTGTAACTCGTTATAAAGAAACGAGACGCTCGCATCCACTTGCACCAACTGGTCTGCCGTTAAAGGGAATCGAAGCAGAGCGTAATTTATTAACAGATATGAAGGCACGCGCGAATATTGTGCTTGATACATCTGATTTAAAACCGAAAGAATTACGTGAAAAAATTGTTCACCTATTTTCAACTGAAACTGAGCAAGCATTTCGTGTAAATGTTATGTCATTTGGATTTAAGTACGGTATTCCAATTGATGCAGATTTAGTATTTGATGTTCGTTTTTTACCAAATCCATATTACATTCCACATATGAAGCCATTAACAGGACTAGATGAAGAAGTTTCATCGTATGTGCTGAAATTTAATGAGACGCATAAGTTTTTAGAGAAATTGACTGATCTTATCACTTTCATGCTGCCTCATTATAAGAGAGAAGGCAAGAGTCAACTTGTAATTGCAATTGGATGTACAGGTGGACAGCATCGTTCTGTTACGCTTACAGAATACCTTGGGAAACATTTGAAACCAGAGTATAGCGTTCATGTATCTCATCGTGATGTGGAGAAGAGAAAGGGTCATTAAGGGATGAAAAAAGAGAGAAAACCTAAAATTGTTATCATGGGAGGCGGAACGGGACTTTCTGTTTTATTACGAGGATTAAAACAATATCCGGTTGATATTACAGCAGTTGTTACAATCGCTGATGATGGTGGCAGTTCAGGTAGATTACGTGATGAGCTAGAAATTCCACCCCCAGGTGACATTCGTAACGTACTTGTTGCGTTATCAGATGTAGAGCCACTGGTGGAAGCTTTATTTCAGCATCGTTTCACAACGGGAGATGGGCTGAAAGGTCATGCGTTAGGAAATTTATTATTGGCAGGTATGACTTCGATTACAGGAGACTTCTTCCATGCTATTACAGAAACGAGTAAAGTTTTAAATGTTAGAGGACGTGTATTACCAGCAGCGAATCAAAGTGCAGTACTACATGCGGAACTAGAAGACGGAGAAATTGTAACAGGTGAATCAAAGATTCCTTATTTCGGAAAGAAAATTAACCGTGTCTTTTTAACTCCAGAAGATGTAGAGCCGTTACATGAAACGTTGACTGAGATTAAACGAGCTGATTTACTTGTTTTCGGTCCAGGAAGTTTGTATACGAGTATATTACCGAATTTAGTTGTTAACAAAATTGGGGACGCTGTTCTTGCTGCAAAAGCGAAGAAGGTATATGTGTGTAATGTTATGACGCAAGCTGGTGAAACGATGGGATATACTGCGTTTGATCATGTGCAGGCGTTACATGATCATTTAGGTGAACCATTTATCGATACTGCAATTGTAAATAACCGTGATATTCCTTGTGAATTACGTCAGTTATATGAGGAAGAAATGTCAGCGCCAGTTGTAGTAGATGAAGAGCGTTTTACTGAAAATAATATTAATGTGATTCAAGATCAATTAGCGAAGTATGATGACCGTGTTGTAAGACACGATACATTAAAACTAGCTTCTATTTTATATTCACTGTTGTAGATGTGCGTTGCCTCGTTTGAGGTAACGCTCCTCATTTCATATAGGACAAGATTTTTGTTCCACAATAATCGTATAAGGAGGTGTTGACTGTGTCATTTGCATCAGAAACAAAGAAAGAGTTGACGAATCTGGAGATGAAGGAATGCTGTGAGAAAGCAGAATTATCAGCGTTACTTCGAATGAACGGATCGCTTTCTTTTTCAAATCGTCGTCTATCAATCGATATTCAAACGGAAAATGCGGCAATTGCAAGAAGGATTTATACGCTTTTGAAAAAAGGATATGACGTGACGGTAGAATTACTTGTTCGTAAAAAAATGCGATTGAAGAAAAACAATGTATATATCGTAAGGCTTGTTGAGAAGTCGCGCGAAATATTAGCTGATCTTCATATCGTTCGAGATGACTTTTCATTTATTCGAAATATATCACAAGAATTAATTGAGAAGAAATGTTGTAAACGATCGTATTTACGTGGTGCATTTTTAGCAGGTGGTTCAGTAAATAACCCAGAAACATCATCTTATCATTTAGAGATCTTTTCGTTATATAAGGAACATAATGATGCTATATGTGAACTGATGAACGGATTTGATTTAAATAGTAAGACGTTGGAAAGAAGAAAAGGGTACATTACGTATTTGAAAGAAGCAGAAAAGATTACAGAGTTTTTAAATATTATAGGTGCTCATAATGCACTTTTAAGATTTGAAGACATTCGAATTGTACGTGATATGCGTAATTCTGTAAATCGTTTAGTGAACTGCGAAACAGCTAATTTAAATAAAACAATTGGTGCAGCGCTAAGGCAGATTGAAAATATCCGCTATATTGATGAGACGGTTGGCCTTGATATATTGCCGGATAAACTACGAGAAATTGCGCAATTACGAAGAGATTATCAAGATGTAACATTGAAAGAGTTAGGTGAGATGGTATCCGGGGGGAAAATTAGTAAATCGGGTATTAATCATCGTTTGCGTAAAATCGATGATATTGCAGAGAAATTACGCGCGGGGGAAACGGTAGCAAAAAAATAATAGGTTAAAGGGGAAATGGAGCTGTGGTTCAAAAAAGAGTTCAGGTTTCATTAAAAAACGGTTTACAAGCACGTCCGGCTGCGTTGTTTGTACAAGAGGCCAATCGCTTTCATGCAGATATCTTCATCGAGAAAGATGGGAAGACAGTAAATGCAAAGAGCATAATGGGGATTATGAGCTTAGCAATTGGTACTGGTAGCATGATAACAATTACAACAGAAGGTTCAGATGCAGAAGAGGCTTTAGAGGCACTAGCTGCATATGTACAATAAGAAGCTATCGCGCATGTGCGATAGCTTTTTTGTTGTTTGGGGCTTGTTGGTGGGGGTATGTGAGATGTGCGTTCTTGTCGAGAATTGTCGGTAAGTCGATAAGTTGTGTCGAAACGTCGATATATTAAAATAATCGCCGATATAATTGGAGTTACGGTCGATATATTTGAAAAATCGCCGATATATTTAGAGGGATACTGAGTGGGGTATGTTCGTGCGGAGATTTAACTATAAAAAAGCGCCCTGTAATAGGCGCTTTTTTATGTATCCAGCTCCAGCGACTCTAAATAAGCCGCTTCCGCTTTAAATATCTATTAACGATTTGTAAAGATCTTATCGATTAAACCGTATTCTAAAGCTTTTTCTGCTGTCATGAAGTTGTCGCGGTCTGTGTCGCGTTGTAGCACTTCAAGTGGTTGACCTGTGCGGTCAGCAAGAATTTGGTTTAGTTTTTCACGTAAGAATAGAATACGTTTAGCAGCGATTTCGATTTCAGTCGCTTGACCTTGTGCACCACCAAGTGGTTGGTGAATCATTACTTCACTGTTTGGAAGTGCATAACGTTTTCCTTTTTCACCTGCTGCAAGTAAGAATGCACCCATAGATGCAGCCATACCGATACAGATTGTTGATACTTGCGGTTTAATAAACTGCATTGTATCGTAAATTGCCATACCTGCTGTGATAGAACCACCAGGGCTGTTGATGTAGATGTGAATATCTTTTTCTGGATCTTGAGATTCCAAGAATAAAAGCTGGGAAACGATTGAGTTAGCTACGTTGTCATCAATTGCGCTACCAAGCATAATGATGCGGTCTTTTAATAGTCGAGAGTAAATATCGTAAGCGCGTTCTCCACGATTTGTTTGTTCAATTACTGTAGGAATTAAATTCATCTGTTATTTCCTCCTTATAAAGCTTTCTTAGTCTTATAATACAATTATGGTCAATAAAGGTCAAACGAAACCACTTTAAATCAAAAAAATATGTAGTTGTACCATGAAATATTCGCTATGTTTTTGAAATTCCCTGCTTATGTATCTTCAACATCATAACCGAATTACATAAATTTAAACGTTATAAAAACTGTAGAAAAAAAGAAAAGAACGCCTTTTGACTGAAGCGTTCTTTCGATATCTATTCTTTTAAAAGATAGGTTACTTTATTTAAAATCTTTTCGATTTGTTTCGCGTTTTTACTATACATTTCGCTCGCTGATTTCGACTTTGTTTCTAAGGAAAATAGTTCAAGATCAGCATAACATTTTTTTAATGATGCTAATAATAAAGGTTTGTTTTGAGGAGAAGGCATTTGTAGTTTGTCATTATAAATGTCGATAGTTAGTTGTCCGTATGAATCAACTTGACCGAGAAAGACATTTTCGATAACAACACCGAGCTTTTCTAGTTCAGCATGTAGCCAAGCGCGGTTATGTCCACTTGCGGATAGCGGTTCATCTAAGACATTGCCATCCATAATAACAGTTTGTGGTTCTTTTTCGTTTGCTACTTTTAAACCGATGTCTTTTGCTGTAAGTGGCTGGGAATCTTTTTTTAATAATACATTTAATTCTCCGCTCGGTTCTAAGACAGCAAATTCAACATCAGCTACGCTGAAAGCACCTTTTCCACGGAGAAGTTCCAGTAATTCATCACTTGTATATTTTTCTTTCTTTAAGTTGTCTTCGAGTATCTTTCCGTCTTTTATTAATACGGTAGATTTCCCTTCAAAGAAGTCCCGAGCTGTTTTGTTCTTTAAAGAGAGGATTCCTGTTAAAAAAGGTACCACAGCGAAAATGAGTATCGCAAAGACGCCGTGAAAAAATTTTGAATCGAGCCCTGTAGATACTTGGGCAGCGATGTCACCGATTGTCATTCCGGCTATGTATTCAAAGAAGGAGAGCTGAGAGATTTGTCTTTTCCCTAACCATTTCGTAATAGCGAATAAAATAATTAATATGAATACAGAGCGAAGAATGACAAGTGTCCATTCCGGTAGGTGAGACATAGTCAGTTCCTCCAGTCTACTTAAAACCCTTTATATTGAGGTTCTTCACGTTCTAATACTGAAACTCTATTCTGTAAATCAGCGATGATGCTGTCCATTTCTAACATACATTCATGAAATACACGTTTTGATTCTTCATCTTGTGAATTTAAAGAAAGGGAGCTTAAACTTGCTTGAGCCCCCCTTACACTAGCAAGGCAGGTTTTAACACTAGCAATAACTGTCATACAAACACCTTATCCTTTCGGTTTGAATAGCAATGCTCCGATGAAGCCGAAAATAATAGCTGCGGATACACCGGCGCTTGTTACTTTAAACATGCCGGTAATAACGCCAACGATGCCATGTTTTGCGGCTTCTTCCATTGCGCCGTGAACGAGGGCATTACCAAAGCTTGTAATAGGTACGGTTGCCCCAGCTCCAGCGAAGTCAATTAATGGTTCATACAAATTGAATCCATCTAATATAGCTCCAGCAACAACGAGTGTTGCCATTGTATGAGCGGGTGTTAGTTTGCCGACATCAAACATAAGTTGGCCGATTACACATATGAGTCCGCCAATGACGAAAGCCCAGAAAAAAATCATTGCGTTGCACCTCCGAATTCAATTGAAACGGCGTGAGCGATGCACGGAATCGTTTCTTCTTGTTGGAATGTAAGTGGAGATAGTAAAGCGCCTGTCGCAACGACAAGTATTTTTTTGAACTCTCCTCTTTTCATTCTGTTTAATAAATGACCGTACACGACTGTTGCGGAACATCCTGGTCCACTAGCCCCAGCTATGACAGGTTGCCCTTCTCTATAAATGAGCAGCCCGCAATCTTGAAACTGTTCGCTCGTTACTTTTGTTCCGTGTTTATGTAATAAGTCATAAGCAATTTCGCGGCCGACATGTCCGAGGTCACCGGTTACGATTAAATCGTAGTAAGAGGCGTCGATTTGGCGTTCGCGTAGGTGGGCCTCAATTGTATCGACGGCGGCTGGAGCCATTGCGCCTCCCATATTAAACGGATCTGTTAATCCCATATCAACCACTCGCCCGATTGTGGCTGATGTTACCCTAGGGCCGTTTCCAGTATCACTTAAAATAGCGGCTCCTGCTCCAGTTACTGTCCACTGTGCAGTAGGTGGCTTTTGTCCGCCGTATTCGGTAGGATAGCGGAATTGTTTTTCTACAGCTGTATTATGACTGGATGCACCAGTTAATAAATATTTTGCGCCTTTTGCATTTACGATACTCGCCCCAAGTGCTAAACCTTCCATAGAAGTAGAACAAGCGCCGAATAGTCCGAGATAAGGAGTGCCCAGTGTACGGCAAGCAAAGCTTGTAGGGGTAATTTGATTAATTAAATCTCCTGCGAGTACAAATTGGATATCGTCTTTACGAAGTTCTGCTTTTTCAGTGGCGCGGCTACAAGCTTCTTCGAACAAAATTTTATGTGCTTTTTCATAGGAATCTTGTCCGAGCCATAAATCTTCATGGAGGGTATCGAAGTCTTCTGGAATTTTGCCTTTAGCTTCAAACGGCCCGCCAACGACTCCCGTCGAAATAATAACTGGTTTGTTTTCAAATACCCACGTTCGGTGTCCTTGTAACATTTATAGCCCTCCCCATTGAACGAGAATCGTTTTAATAAGTGCGATGACGAAAGCGGAAAATACACCAAATAAAATAACAGAACCAGCTAATTTAAACATGTTACCACCAACGCCGAGTACAAAACCTTCTGTGCGGTGTTCGATACATGCGGCAATAACGGAGTTACCAAATCCAGTGACAGGTACAGCTGTGCCTGCTCCGGCAAATTGACCAAACCGATCGTATATACCAAATCCAGTTAATAACATGGAGATGAAAATAAGAGTTGCGACTGTTGGATTCCCTGCTGAGCGTTCAGTGAAATCGAAATACGTAATATAAAAAGTAGAAATGAGTTGCCCAATTAGGCAAATGAAACCACCAACGAAAAAGGCTTTTATACAGTTTTTTAAGACAGGACGCTTCGGTTCGCGTTCTTGCTCGAATTTTTTATATTCCTGTTGCACAGGGGTTAAGTTTTTATCTTTACTAGACATTGCAAACCTTCCTTTTCTTTTAAAAAGCGTTAAGTGTTAGACTCCATTTTTTTCCCAATGAATTTTAATTGTTTATTAATTTCATCTTTAGATATTTTCTTTTCCTTAATTTTTCTTTCAAGCTTTTCAAGTAACATAAAGATTTTTTTATCTGTACTTACACGAACATCGAAAGTGGGGTGCTCATCACTTAGCTGCTTTTGGAGCTTCTTACGGAGAGGTTTTAATCCAAATCTTTCGTGATGCTCAGGTGTAACTGCTATGTAGAGATCTAAATTTGAATTTACTGCTGTACTTTTTATAATTTCATCCATAGTGAGAGCTCTTTTCTTGGCTCCTTGTGATATAGATTGATTAAAGGATTCCATACTCGTTTTTGTTAACTTTGGACCTTTCTCTTTCTCCGTTCGTTTTGCTTCTTCTTTCACTTTTTTATCTAAAGGACTATTATCACATCCGGTAAAAGAGCTAAATAGAAGGGCAAATAATACGGTTATGAGTCCGAGTTTTTGCATATTTATCATTCCATTTCTATTGCAATATGTAATGTGATAGAAAAAGGATGACTGCATATCATCCTTTTTCTATTTCACAGCAAGACTGATTCGTTATTGCTGTGAGTATTGTGGTTCTTCTTGTTTTACTTCTTCAACGCGTGGGTTTAAAGAATCGATAATCGTTTGTGTTTGCTGTGCAGCTGTTTGGAAAAGTTGCTTAGCTTGTTGGTTATCCGTATCAAGAGCGAATCCCTCTAAGCTAGCTTGTGCACTTTTTAATCCAGAAACAGTTTGTTTTAATTTCGTAATTACAGTCATTGAATGAAGCCTCCTTTGGAATATCAATTCAAAGATTATAATTTGTGAGTTGGGGTGAATTTATGATTGGAAAATTTAGGGGGGTGCTTTGTTAATATACTCATAACTAAGCGTCATAAAGGATTACGGGGATATTTTTATTGATTTAGATGGATTTTATTGCTATTATTATGAGAAGAAAATGAAGTGTTTTCTATAACCATGCGCCCATAGCTCAGTCGGATAGAGCGGTGGTTTCCGGTACCACGTCTGCCGGGGGTTCGAATCCCTCTGGGCGCGTCAAAAAGTCCTAACTTACGTTTTGTAGGTTAGGACTTTTTTATTTCCCTCTTGTTATATCTGATAATAAGATTTACTATTAGTACTTGGTTATAAATTAATTCCGTTATTATTTTCTTTCAATATTATTCAAATTTCGGTTTTAAGTTGTAAATCTCATTAATACATATAAATTAATAATATTTTGGAATGGGTGTCTGTGATAGCATTCTCCTTTTACCAAACTTATTGTACAATAGAAACAAGGGGGAGATTAGTTTGAAGGCAAGTCTTTTACAAGAACAAAGCTTACGTTTGGCAATGACACAAGAGTTAAGGCAAGCGATTACAATGCTCCAGTATAATGTACAAGAATTATCGGAGTTTTTGTATGAGCAATCGTTAGAGAATCCCCTTATTGAGTTAGGTGGTTTTGAGAGGGAGAAGAAAAAGAGCTCTAACACAAGTAAAAGTACCAGCAAACAAGTCGAGAATCAGATGGAAATCTACAGTGTGGATTCTACAACGATTCAGCAACATTTATTAAATCAAATACAGTATTATAAAATAGAGGAAGAAGAGCGAAAAGTAGCTTCTTTCATTATTATGAACATGGATGGAAATGGGTATTTACAAGAGACGAACGAAGAGTTAGCAAATCTTCTTTCCGCACCGCTTCATGTAGTCGACCGCTCTGTAGAGCTTGTCCAATCACTCGAGCCAGCAGGGGTAGGGGCGCGTAATATTCAGGAATGTCTAACCTTACAATTGAAGCGCTTACAAAGGCGGAATGGATTAGCGGAAGAGGTTATAGAGGATCATTTCGCTTATTTCGTGAAGAAAGATTGGCGAAAGCTCGCTCAAGTGTTGAAGTGTAGTAATGAGGAATTACAGAGTGCTGTAAATTGTATAACGTCATTACAACCAAAACCAGGTCTTGCGTTTTCTTCTGATAAACCACTTTATATTGTACCTGATATGGCGGTGAAAAAAGATGGTGATCGTCTCGTTTTACAAATGAACGAGAGAAATATGCCAAGAATTGAAATTCATTCTGAATATAGTGCGCTTCTTAATAATAGTGAAAGTGAAGTGGCATCTTACGTATCAGAAAAGTATCAGCATGTGCAGTGGATTATGCGTAGTTTAAAACAGAGAAAACAAACCCTTCTGCAAGTGATGACCATTATTATGGAAAAACAACGTGATTTCTTCTGGAAAGGTCCAGAGTATTTAAAGCCACTTGCTTTAAAAGAAGTAGCAGAAGAGTTAAGCGTGCATGAATCGACAATTAGTCGTGCAACGCGAAATAAATATGTGCAAACACCACACGGTTTATTTGAGATGAAATCGTTCTTTAGTAATGCCGTTTCGACTACTGAAGATGAAGCAGTTTCTACAAAGCGTGTAAAACAATTTATTCAAACGCTTGTTGAGGCAGAGAATAAGAAAAAGCCACTTTCAGATCAAAAGATTTCAAAATTGTTAGAAGAAGAGCATGAAATCGTTATTTCTCGAAGAACAGTGGCGAAGTATAGAGAGCAAATGCACATCCCAGCGTCGTCATTACGAAAAACAATCGGATAGGTGAAGAAGATGAAAGTTGTACTGTATACAAAAAATGATTGTGGCCTTTGCGTGAAGGCGAAACAAGTTTTACAGGAAGTACAATGTGAATATTCTTTTCAAATTGAGGAAATAGATATATATGAAGATAATGACCTTTTAGAAAAATATCACCTAATGATTCCGGTTGTAGAAATAGACGGAAAACAAGTAGAATATGGTAACATTCACAAAGGTGTCATAATAAACTATATAAAGAATGCAGTTAAGAGTTGAATAAGTTTCTATCTCCTGTTACAATAATACACGTAGCAGGGATTATTTTTTTAACCTATGTGGGACACAAAATGTCACTACGGGACGTAAAGTGACCACGAGGGAAAATGAACCGATGTAGTGAGGAGAAAAGATATGCGCTCATGGATTCAGAACACAAAAAAATTATTACCTGATCTGCTACCTGTTATGCAAACGAGAATGCAAATTCTTCAATACATTAGGCTCATGCAGCCAATTGGAAGAAGAAACTTATCAGCAAGTCTCGGTATGACAGAACGAGTATTGCGAAGTGAAGTTCAAGTTTTGAAAGAACAAAACTTAGTTCACGTCGCTTCTTCTGGAATGACATTGACAGAAGAAGGAACAGCTTTAGTTCTTGCTTTGGAAGACTTTATGAAAGAAATTTCCGGGTTAAAGGTTTTAGAAAAGCAACTTAAGGAAACATTAGACTTGGATGAAGTTTTCGTTGTCCCTGGTGATAGTGATGAATCACCTTGGGTCAAACTGGAGATGGGCCGTGCTTGTGTGACTTGTATAAAAGACCGTCTGACAGCGAATAATATCGTTGCTGTGGCTGGAGGGACTACGCTAGCTGCTGTTGCGGACATGATGCAGCTTGATTGCAAAGATTTACATATGCTATTTGTCCCAGCACGTGGTGGAATTGGAGAAGGCGTCGAGTTAGAAGCCAATACTATTTGTGCCAAGATGGCGCAAAATACGATGAGTAATTATCGCTTATTGTATGTTCCAGACCATGTTAGCAGCGAAGCATATGCGTCTATTGTGACAGAGCCTTCCGTGAAAGAAGTTCTTGAGTTGATTCGATCTTCCAATATCGTCATTCATGGAATAGGTGATGCGTTAACAATGGCACGTCGCAGAAATACTTCAGAAGCAGATTGGTTAAAGATTCAGGCAAGCGAAGCAGTTGGCGAAGCTTTCGGTTACTACTTTAATGAACAAGGAAATGTTGTTCATAAAGTAAGAACAGTTGGTATGCAACTAGAGGATTTACAAAATGTATCTCACGTTGTTGCAGTCGCTGGAGGTTCTTCAAAGGCAAAGGCAATACAGGCTGTAATTAAACAAGGGCACACTTCAATTCTAATTACAGATGAAGGTGCAGCAAAACAGTTAACAAAGGGTATTACCCTTTAATATAATCCCCCAAGGAGGAAATTCAAATGACTAAAATTGGTATTAATGGATTTGGACGTATCGGACGTAACGTATTCCGCGCAGCACTTAACAACCCAGAGGTAGAAGTAGTAGCAATCAACGACTTAACAGATGCTAAAACTTTAGCTCACCTTTTAAAATATGACACAGTTCACGGAACTTTAAACGCAGAAGTATCTGCTAACGAAAGCAGCATCGTTGTTAACGGTAAAGAAATTAAAGTTATCGCTGAGCGTGACCCAGCACAATTACCATGGAGCGACTACGGAGTAGAAATCGTAGTAGAATCTACTGGCCGTTTCACTAAAAAAGCAGACGCTGAAAAACACTTAGGTGGATCAGTTAAAAAAGTTATCATCTCAGCTCCAGCTTCTGACGAAGATATCACTGTAGTTATGGGTGTTAACCACGAACAATACGATGCAGCTAGCCACAACGTAGTATCTAACGCTTCTTGTACTACAAACTGCTTAGCTCCATTCGCTAAAGTATTAAACGAAAAATTCGGCGTAAAACGCGGAATGATGACAACAATTCACTCTTACACTAACGACCAACAAATCTTAGACTTACCACACAAAGATTTACGTCGTGCTCGTGCAGCAGCTGAAAACATGATCCCAACATCTACTGGTGCAGCTAAAGCAGTAGCATTAGTATTACCAGAACTTAAAGGTAAATTAAACGGTGGCGCTGTACGTGTTCCAACTGCTAACGTTTCTCTAGTTGACCTAGTTGTTGAACTTGATAAAGAAGTAACAGTTGAAGAAGTAAATGCAGCATTCAAAGCAGCAGCTGAAGGCGAATTAAAAGGTATCCTTGGATACAGCGAAGAGCCATTAGTATCTATCGACTATAACGGATGTACAGCTTCTTCTACAATCGATGCATTATCTACAATGGTAATGGAAGGTAACATGGTTAAAGTACTTTCTTGGTACGATAACGAAACTGGTTACTCTAACCGCGTAGTAGACCTAGCAGCTTACATGACTTCAAAAGGTCTTTAATTCTTAATTATATAAGTTATCAATGACAAAACGAGGGAGAGGGTTTGTTCCCTCTCTCTCTTCTTTCGTTTTAAAAGCAAATGTGTTAAGCTTTTGAGTGGGTTTTGTCAATCCTAACTAGTAGTCGGAGGGAAATCCAATGAACAAAAAATCAATTCGTGACGTAGATTTAAAAGGTAAGCGTGTATTTTGCCGCGTTGACTTCAACGTACCTATGAAAGAAGGCAAAATTACAGATGAAACTCGTATCCGTGCAGCTCTTCCTACAATTCAATATTTAGTAGAGCAAGGTGCGAAAGTTATTTTAGCAAGCCACTTAGGCCGTCCAAAAGGTCAAGTAGTAGAAGAATTACGTCTTACTCCAGTAGCAGCACGTTTAGGCGAGCTTCTTGGTAAAGATGTTAAAAAAGCAGACGAAGCATTCGGACCAGTTGCACAAGAAATGGTTGCAGCAATGAACGAAGGCGACGTATTAGTTCTTGAAAACGTACGTTTCTATGCGGGCGAAGAAAAGAACGATGCAGAACTTGCGAAAGAATTTGCAGCTCTTGCTGACATCTTCGTAAACGATGCATTCGGTGCAGCTCACCGTGCTCATGCTTCTACAGCAGGTATCGCGGACTACCTACCAGCAGTATCTGGTTTACTAATGGAAAAAGAGTTAGATGTTCTTGGAAAAGCACTTTCTAACCCAGATCGTCCATTCACAGCTATCATCGGTGGTGCGAAAGTAAAAGATAAAATCGGTGTAATTCGTCATCTATTAGACAAAGTAGATAACTTAATCATCGGTGGCGGACTTGCTTACACATTCGTTAAAGCTTTAGGTCATGAAATTGGTCTATCTCTATGTGAAGACGACAAGATTGAACTAGCAAAAGAATTTATGCAACTTGCAAAAGAAAAAGGCGTAAACTTCTACATGCCAGTTGATGTTGTAATCACTGAGGAATTCTCTGAAACTGCAACAACTAAAATCGTTAATATCGATTCTATCCCTTCTAACTGGGAAGGCGTGGACATCGGTCCTAAAACACGTGAAATTTATGCAGATGTAATTAAAAACTCTAAGCTTGTTGTATGGAATGGACCAATGGGTGTATTCGAAATGACTCCATTCTCACAAGGTACAAAAGCAGTAGGACAAGCATTAGCAGATGCAGAAGGTACATACTCTGTTATCGGCGGTGGTGACTCTGCAGCAGCTGTTGAAAAATTCGGTATGGCTGATAAAATGAGCCACATTTCTACTGGCGGCGGTGCGTCATTAGAATTCATGGAAGGTAAAGAGCTTCCAGGTGTAGTTTGTCTTAACGACAAATAAGTAGCAGCCAAAGAAAAAGGACGGTGCAAAGCATGCGTAAACCAATTATCGCAGGTAACTGGAAAATGAATAAAACTCTATCTGAAGCAGTTAGCTTCGTAGAGGAAGTTAAAGGTCAAATCCCAGCAGCTTCAGCTGTTGATGCAGTAGTTTGCTCTCCAGCTCTATTCTTAGAGCGCCTTGTAGCAGCGACTGAAGGAACTGATTTACAAGTAGGTGCACAAAACATGCACTTCGAAAAAAATGGTGCGTTCACTGGCGAAATTAGCCCAGTAGCACTTAGCGACTTAAAAGTTGGCTATGTAGTACTTGGCCACTCTGAGCGTCGTGAAATGTTTGCTGAAACAGATGAGTCAGTAAACAAAAAGACTATCGCAGCATTTGAACATGGTTTAACACCAATCGTATGTTGTGGTGAGACTTTAGAAGAGCGCGAAAGCGGAAAAACATTTGATCTAGTAGCAGGTCAAGTGACAAAAGCACTTGCAGGTTTAACTGAAGAGCAAGTTAAAGCAACTGTTATCGCTTATGAGCCAATCTGGGCTATCGGTACAGGTAAATCTTCTTCTTCTGCAGATGCAAACGAAGTATGTGCGCACATCCGTAAAGTTGTTGCAGAAGCTGTTTCTCCAGCTGCTGCAGAAGCTGTTCGTATCCAATACGGCGGTAGCGTAAAACCAGAAAACATTAAAGAGTACATGGCACAATCTGACATCGACGGCGCTTTAGTTGGCGGTGCTAGCTTAGAGCCTGCTTCGTTCTTAGGTCTTCTGGGGGCGGTAAAATGAGAAAGCCAACAGCTTTAATCATTCTTGACGGTTTCGGACTTCGTGAAGAAACTTACGGGAATGCTGTAGCACAAGCTAAGAAACCTAATTTTGATGGTTACTGGAACAAATTCCCTCACACAACGCTTACAGCTTGTGGCGAGGCAGTAGGTCTTCCAGAAGGTCAAATGGGTAACTCTGAGGTTGGTCACTTAAATATCGGTGCTGGCCGCATTGTATATCAAAGCTTAACACGCGTAAACGTTGCAATCCGTGAAGGTGAGTTCGATAAGAACGAAACGTTCCAAAGTGCAATTAAAAGCGTAAAAGAAAAAGGTACTGCACTTCATTTATTCGGTTTACTTTCTGACGGTGGTGTGCACAGTCACATGAACCACATGTTTGCTCTTCTTCGCTTAGCAGCTAAAGAAGGCGTTGAGAAAGTATACATTCATGCATTCTTAGATGGCCGCGATGTTGGACCAAAAACAGCACAAAGCTATATTGATGCAACAAATGAAGTAATTAAAGAAACAGGAGTAGGACAATTCGCGACTATCTCTGGTCGTTATTACTCCATGGACCGTGACAAGCGTTGGGATCGCGTAGAAAAATGTTACCGTGCTATGGTGAATGGTGAAGGACCTACTTATAAATCAGCAGAAGAGTGTGTAGAAGACTCTTATGCAAATGGTATCTACGATGAATTCGTATTGCCGTCTGTAATTGTTAACGAAGATAACACGCCAGTTGCAACAATCAATGATGATGATGCAGTTATCTTCTATAACTTCCGTCCAGACCGTGCAATTCAAATTGCTCGTGTATTTACAAACGAAGACTTCCGTGAGTTCGATCGTGGTGAAAAAGTACCTCACATTCCAGAATTCGTATGTATGACACACTTTAGTGAAACAGTAGATGGTTACGTGGCATTCAAGCCAATGAACCTTGATAACACTTTAGGTGAAGTTGTTGCGCAAGCGGGATTAAAGCAACTTCGCATCGCGGAAACTGAAAAGTATCCGCACGTTACATTCTTCTTTAGCGGTGGTCGTGAGGCTGAATTCCCAGGAGAAGAGCGTATCTTAATTAACTCACCGAAGGTTGCAACGTATGACTTGAAACCTGAAATGAGCATTTACGAAGTAACGGACGCTTTAGTAAATGAAATCGAAAATGATAAACATGATGTTATCATTCTTAACTTTGCGAACTGTGATATGGTTGGCCATTCTGGGATGATGGAACCAACAATTAAAGCAGTAGAAGCAACTGACGAATGTTTAGGAAAAGTTGTAGAAGCGATTCTTGCAAAAGATGGTGTGGCACTTATTACTGCTGACCATGGTAATGCTGACGAAGAATTAACTTCTGACGGAGAGCCAATGACAGCTCATACAACTAACCCGGTTCCTTTCATTGTTACTAAGAACGACGTAGAATTACGTGAAGGTGGTATCTTAGGTGATATCGCTCCAACTATGCTTACACTTCTTGGTGTTGAGCAACCGAAAGAAATGACAGGTAAAACAATTATTAAATAATTTGCTTATATAAAAAGGAGAGAATTTATTATGTCAACAATTATTGATGTTTATGCTCGCGAAGTCCTTGACTCTCGTGGTAACCCAACTGTAGAAGTAGAAGTTTACACAGAAAGCGGCGCTTTCGGACGCGCTATCGTACCAAGTGGTGCATCTACTGGTGAGCACGAAGCAGTAGAATTACGTGACGGTGACAAATCTCGTTACCTTGGTAAAGGTGTTGTTAACGCAGTAAACAACGTTAACGAAATTATCGCTCCAGAAATCGTTGGTTTCGACGTAACTGACCAAGCTGGTATCGACCGTGCTATGATCGAATTAGATGGCACTCCAAACAAAGGTAAACTAGGCGCTAACGCTATCCTTGGTGTATCTATGGCAGTAGCTCACGCAGCAGCTGACTTCGTAGGTCTTCCATTATACCGTTACCTTGGTGGATTCAATGCAAAACAATTACCAACTCCAATGATGAACATCATCAACGGTGGTTCTCACGCTGATAACAACGTAGACTTCCAAGAGTTCATGATCTTACCAGTTGGTGCTCCAACATTCAAAGAATCAATCCGTATGGGTGCTGAAGTATTCCATGCACTTAAAGCTGTATTACATGACAAAGGTCTTAACACTGCAGTAGGTGACGAAGGTGGATTCGCTCCAAACCTTGGTTCTAACCGTGAAGCATTAGAAGTAATCATCGAAGCTATTGAAAAAGCTGGTTACAAAGCTGGCGAGAACGTATTCTTAGGAATGGACGTTGCTTCTTCTGAGTTCTACAACAAAGAAACTGGTAAATATGACCTTGCAGGCGAAGGCCGTACTGGCTTAACTTCTGCAGAAATGGTTGATTTCTACGAAGAGCTTTGCAAAGACTTCCCAATCATCTCTATCGAAGATGGTTTAGACGAAAACGACTGGGATGGTCACAAATTATTAACTGAGCGTCTTGGAAGCAAAGTACAATTAGTTGGTGACGATTTATTCGTAACTAACACTCAAAAACTTGCTGAAGGTATCGAAAAAGGTATCTCTAACTCAATCTTAATTAAAGTTAACCAAATCGGTACTTTAACTGAGACTTTCGAAGCTATCGAAATGGCTAAACGTGCTGGTTACACAGCAGTTGTATCTCACCGTTCTGGTGAAACTGAAGATGCTACAATCGCTGACATCGCAGTTGCAACTAACGCTGGCCAAATCAAAACTGGTTCTATGAGCCGTACTGACCGTATTGCTAAGTACAACCAATTATTACGCATCGAAGACGAACTAGGCGAAATCGCTGTTTACGATGGTATCAAATCTTTCTACAACATCAAACGATAATTGTAGAAAATAACGACAGACCGTGAGAAATCACGGTCTGTTTTTTTTATGCTAAAATTGTTCTCCTGTCATAAGTGACATGAAATGTTTAAAGAAACTGTTATAATCAAAATCAATTGCAATTTGATGACCCGGCCAATCAATAAATGGTTTTTGGTTCACTAAAGAACGAAATTCCCCTATGCTTGCTCCTTGTGCAGAGGATTCTGTCATGACAACGATAGGGGATTTGTGATACGTAAACATAGAGTTATCAAGTAAAGCGAGTATTGGCATTGTGTCATGGAAGGGGCTACCCTTTAAATGTGGTAGAGCATTTTTATAATAGCCGTAGTAATAATGATCGAATAACGGTTTGACGAGTGGGGCTTTTCCTTTTGCTTCAATATACTCAGCCATTTCTGGTGTAATGATGGAATATTGGGTGACGTTTAATGGATAGATGTACATGTTAGGTGAGGATTGAAGGACTATATTAGCGGCAGTAGGATCGCCATAAAAGTTTGCTTCAGAAATAGGGGTGACATTACCAGGATGTAAAAAGGCACCGCCCATTACGTAGTAAGATTTAATTTGTTTCATTAACTGTTTGCACATGATAAATAAAATTGCTAGAGAGGTAAGTCTTCCTAAACTTACAATGATTAATTCATCTTTATACTGTTCAATAAGAGGAATCACTTCAAAGAAATTCTCCATTTCTCCGTTAGTCACATTCCCATTTGGAATAATTGGCCCAAGCCCTTGTTTCCCGTGTACTTCTGTAAAAAAAGCAGGCGGGGCACCAGTAAGAGGGCGTTCTGAACCACCGAATATCTTAATATTTCTATTCCTTGTTTCATTCTTAAGAAAATGAGCATTTTGTACGGCCATCTCTTTTGGAACATTGCCGTAATCAGCAACAATGCCGATGATTTCTATTTCATCGATAAAGAACGCTAAGAGGAGAGCCATCGTATCATCAATGCCAGGATCACAAAAAATGAGAACTTTTTTGGGCATATATTCACCACCTATCTTGTTTATCCCACTTTAATGGGCAGTAAGACCCCCACCTCAAAATTCAGCGAAAGCAAAGAATTTAGGTGGGGTCGGGCTGCCCATTAAAGTCCGATTGGTGAGGGCTGATAATCAGTGGGGGATAAAGAACCCCCCACTGATTAAAGTTTCACTTTATATATATGTAAGCTTAAAGGTAAAAAGATTATTTTATTGAAATAACAACCTTTAAAATTCAGAAAATAAAAACTTCTTATATTAGGTCAAGGTTTTTGACTTAATTTTCTGTTGAAAATGTAGTCATATCAAGGTTGTAAGCGTATAACATAGGCGTTTTTTGCTGTCAAGTTGATAAATTGCAGCTTTTTACAATTTATACTATGATAAAGATATTAACAGAAGATCGTATAAACAAGAGGGATGATGAACATGAAATTTACAAAGATTCTTGTCCAAATTGCTGCTCTTTACGTTTTTTATATGGTTGGAACTTGGGTACAAGAAATGTTAAATATTCCGATCCCAGGAAGTTTGATTGGAATGTTCCTCTTACTTGTTTTACTTAGCCTAAAAGTTCTTCCAGTGAAATGGTTCGATTTAGGAGCAGAAACACTCGTTGCTATTATGCCGTTTTTATTAATTCCGCCAACGCTTGGCCTAATGAATTACGGTGCTTTTTTTATGAGTAAAGGAATTTCTCTTTTCATTACAGTTGTAGCGAGTACATTTTTAATTATTATTGTCGCAGGACATACAGGACAATATCTTGCGAATAGAAAGGAAAGAGAGTCGCGATGAGTCAAATATTAATCGGGATCGGTTGGGTTCTTTTTACGGTGCTATTATATCAATTATCTAAAAAAATCTATAAATTATTTCCAACACCATTCACCATTCCAATGCTTGTAGCAACAGGATTAATGGCTTTCCTATTTATCGTGCTTGATATACCATATCAACATTATATGGAAAGTGGTGGTGGCTGGATTGCAAAGCTACTTGGACCCGGTGTTGTAGCATTTGCAATTCCTCTTTATAAGCAACGCCACGTTCTTCAAAAATATGTTGTACCGATTGCCGGCGGGGTACTAGTAGGTACAACAGTTGCCATTGCAAGTGACTTTGCTATTGCGTCACTTATGGGAACAGATAAAAGCTTAATTTTATCTTCTTTACCAAAATCAGTGACAATGCCAGTTGCGATGAGTGTTTCAGAGCAAGTTGGTGGTGTACCGTCATTAACAGCAGCCTTCGTTGTTATTGCAGGTATTACGGGAACGATTACCGGCCCGCTTTTATTAAAATGGAGCCGCGTTACAAACTCAGTTGGTAAAGGTATCGGATTTGGATGTGCTTCTCATATTATGGGCGTGATGAGAGCGATGAAAAATAATGAACATGAAGGGGTTATTGGATCGGTAACAATGACATTAACAGCGATTTTGACATGTTTGCTCGGGCCGCTATTTGCAATGATGTTCATGTAATGGAAGAAAAGCGAGAGCAACCTTATAGCTCTCGCTTTTCTATAGAATTTATGCTACAGTTACAATAACTGAATCTTTGTAGGAGGTACGCCAAGTGCATACGTTATTATCCGTTTTACTTATTATTGTATCGATTTTAATGATTGTTATGGTACTTATGCAGTCTAGTAATAGCTCAGGCCTTTCAGGTGCAATTTCAGGCGGTGCAGAGCAATTATTTGGTAAGCAAAAAGCACGTGGAATTGAAGCGGTATTAAACCGTATTACAATTGTTTTAGCTGTATTGTTCTTCGCATTAACAATTGGTGTTACGTACTTAAACTTATAGAATTGAAAGAAGAAGCGTTAGTAAGATGTACTAATGGTTCTTCTTTTTTTGTTTTGCCATTTGAAAGATGTTTCTAATTAGATTATAGAAATATAAATATGGTACACTAGATATAGAAAGAATACGACTAGATTACAGAAGAGAAAGAGGAGAAGTACATGATGAAATTAGCATCTCCGAAACCATTTACATTTGAGGGTGGAGACCGCGCTGTTTTATTACTACATGGATTCACAGGAAACTCAGCTGATGTACGTATGTTAGGGCGTTTCTTAGAAAAGAAAGGCTACACTTGTCATGCCCCAATTTATAAAGGGCACGGTGTACCACCAGAAGAGCTTGTTCATACAGGTCCTGAAGATTGGTGGCAAGATGTAACGGAGGCATATCAGCTTTTAAAAGATAAAGGTTTTGAGAAAATTGCTGTCGTTGGATTGTCACTTGGCGGAGTATTTTCACTAAAATTAGGTTATACAGTACCGGTTTTAGGTGTAGTACCAATGTGTGCACCAATGTATATTAAGAGTGAAGAAACGATGTACCAAGGTATATTGGCATATGCCCGCGAATATAAAAAGCGTGAGCAAAAATCACCAGAGCAAATCGAACAAGAAATGTTGGAATTCCAAAAGACACCGATGAATACATTAAAAGCATTACAACAATTAATTGCTGACGTACGTAACAATGTGGACATGATTTATGCACCAACATTTGTTGTACAAGCGCGTCATGATGAAATGATTAATACAGATAGTGCGAACATTATTTATAACGGTGTAGAATCAACGTTAAAAGACATTAAATGGTATGAAGACTCTACGCATGTCATTACACTTGATAAGCAGCGTGACGAGCTACATGAGGATGTATATAACTTCTTGGAGCAACTAGATTGGTAAGATCTAGTTGCCTCTTTTTTTCATAAGGAATTTTTTGTGAAAACTGTAAAAATCATAAGGGGCGTATTGAAGTTTCGCTTTATACATCCCCTATCTTTCGGATACACTAAATAATATAAGGTTTTAAAGGAGGTATTTTTGCTTGGAAGAAATCATACAAGAACATATTGATAAGTTGTTATTATTTATGAGAGAAGAAGCGTATAAACCGCTAACGATACAAGAGTTAGAAGAGGCATTTGGAATTGAAGGTTCTGAGGGCTTTAAAGATTTTGTAAAGGCGCTTGTAACGATGGAAGAAAAGGGACTTGTTATTCGTACTCGTAGCAACCGTTACGGTCTTCCTGAAAAGATGAATTTAATACGTGGTAAGTTAATTGGACATGCGCGTGGTTTTGCATTTGTTGTACCAGACGAGAAGAAAACAGGAGACGATGATCTTTTCATCCCGCCTACAGAATTAAACGGTGCACTTCACGGCGATACAGTATTAGCACGCCTTAGTTCCCAATCGAGTGGTTCGCGTCAAGAAGGTTCCATTGTACGCATTTTAGAACGCGGAACGAAAGAGTTAGTTGGTACATATACAGAATCGAAAAACTTTGGATTTGTTATACCTGACAATAAACGCTGGACAAGTGACATTTTCGTATTGAAAAGCGCATCAATGGGTGCTGTAGAAGGTCATAAAGTAGTTGTGAAAATTACGAGCTATCCAGAGAATCGTTTAAGTGCAGAAGGTGAAGTTATTCAAATTCTAGGTCATAAAAATGATCCAGGAGTAGATATTTTATCTGTTATCCATAAACATCATTTGCCTTTAGCGTTCCCTGAAGAAGTGATGGAGCACGCAAACAGTGTACCAGAAACGATTTCAGAAGAAGATTTAAAAGATCGCCGTGACCTACGTGACCAAATGATCGTAACGATTGACGGTGCAGACGCAAAAGATTTAGATGACGCTGTTACAGTAACGAAACTTGAGAACGGTAACTACAAGCTTGGTGTTCACATTGCGGACGTAAGTCATTACGTTCAAGAAGGTTCTCCAATTGATGTAGAAGCAGCGGAAAGAGCGACGAGTGTATATCTTGTTGACCGTGTAATTCCGATGATTCCGCATCGTCTATCTAACGGTATTTGTTCATTAAATCCGAAAGTAGACCGTCTGACGTTATCTTGTGAAATGGAAATCAATAATTTAGGTGACGTTGTTAAACACGAGATTTTCCAAAGTGTAATTAAAACGACAGAGCGTATGACGTATGCTGACGTAAGAAGCATTTTAGAAGATGAGGACGAAGAATTAAATAAACGCTATGAGCCGCTCGTACCGATGTTTAAAGAGATGGGCCAATTGGCACAAATTTTACGTGAAAAACGTATGCGCCGCGGGGCAATCGACTTTGACTTTAAAGAAGCGAAAGTATTAGTAGATGAAGAAGGAAAACCGACAGACGTTGTTATGCGTGATCGTTCTGTATCAGAGAAGTTAATTGAAGAATTTATGCTTGTCGCGAACGAAACAGTAGCAGAGCATTTCCACTGGATGAACGTACCATTCATGTACCGTGTCCATGAAGATCCGAAAGAAGATAAGTTAGAGCGTTTCTTCGAGTTTGTAACGAACTTCGGATATGCAGTAAAAGGACGTGCAAATGAAGTACACCCTCGTGCGCTACAACAAATTCTTGAAATGGTTCAAGGGCAACCAGAAGAAGTAGTCATTTCGACAGTAATGCTTCGTTCTATGAAGCAAGCACGTTACGATGCAGAAAGCTTAGGACATTTCGGTTTATCAACTGAGTTCTACACACATTTCACATCACCAATTCGTCGTTACCCAGATACGATTGTTCATCGATTAATTCGTGAATACATCATTAACGGTAAAGTCGACAATGAAACACAAGCAAAATGGCGTGAAAAATTACCTGAGATTGCAGAGCACTCTTCTAATATGGAGCGTCGTGCAGTTGAAGCAGAACGTGAAACAGACGAGCTGAAAAAAGCAGAATATATGCTTGATAAGATCGGCGAAGAGTATGACGGTATGATTAGCTCTGTAACAAACTTCGGTTTATTCGTAGAGCTTCCAAATACAATTGAAGGTCTTGTACACGTTAGCTACTTAACGGATGATTACTACCGTTATGATGAGCAGCATTTCGCAATGATCGGAGAACGTACAGGTAACGTATTCCGCATCGGTGACGAAATTACAATTCGCGTTATTAACGTAAACAAAGACGAGCGTGCAATCGACTTTGAAATCGTTGGCATGAAAGGTACGCCTCGTCGTAAGTTCAAAGACCGCCCAGTCGTTATCGAACAGCCAAGAACAGGCAGAAAGAAACGCGGCGGACGTAGCGAACGCAGTAATGAGCGCGGCGGAGAACGTGGCACAGGTAGAAAATTTGACCGTGGTGGCAAAGGTAAAGGAAGAGGATCTGCATCCGCGTCCGCTAGCCAACCAGGGAAAAAAGATGGTAACGGCAAGAAGAAAAAAGCATTCTTCGAAAACGTACCAGGATTCAAGAAGAAGAAGAAAAAGCGTAAGTAAGAAGAGGGTGGCTTCGCTTTGATGAAAAGCGGGGCCTTTTTCTTTTTATTGGTGACTTGAGAGCGAGCCACTTTCGCTTTTTGTTTACATTTGTTACAATAGTAAAAATAGAGGAGGGACGTTATATGCCAAAAGGTTCAGGTAAGGTTATCGCACAAAATAAAAAAGCATTTCATGATTATTTCATCGAAGAAACATACGAAGCAGGGCTTGTCCTTCAAGGAACGGAAATTAAGTCGATTCGCGCTGGACGCGTGAACTTGAAAGATGCGTTTGCACGTGTACATAATGGTGAAGTATGGGTTCATAATATGCATATTAGTACGTACGAGCAAGGAAATCGTTTCAACCACGATCCGCTTCGTACGAGAAAGTTACTTCTGCATAAAAAAGAAATTGATAAATTAGCAGGAGCTGCAAAAGAAACAGGATATGCATTAGTTCCACTAAAAATCTATTTGAAAAATGGATTTGCGAAAATGGCACTTGGTTTAGCAAAAGGTAAGAAACAATATGATAAGCGTCACGATTTAAAAGAGAAAGAAGCAAAACGTGAAATTGCACGCGCGTTCCGTGATCGTCAAAAGATGTAATACAGATATTTACATTTGTAAAACGGCGCGCGTATGTTATAATAACTTATGTAAGGTTGTTGCACATTGAAAAACAGCTCTTAGTAGCTATCACGAAATTTTCTTCGTATGCTCCATTTTTATCATGGGGACGTTACGGATTCGACAGGGATAGTTCGAGCTTAGGTTGCGAGTCGAGGGGATCGGCCTCGTTAAAACGTCAAAGCCTATAATTGGCAAACAAAACAATCTTTCTTTAGCTGCTTAATTGCACTAAAGGTTCCTCCCTCCATCGTCCATGTGGTAGGGTAAGGGACTCAAACTAAGTGGACTACGCCGGAGTTCGCCGTCTGAGGACAAAGGAAGAGAATAACCAGACTAGCAACTTGGAAGCCTGTCGATAGGCCGAAGAGTTCGCGAAATGCTAATATATCGACTACACTCGTAGAAGCTTAAGTGCCGATATTTTTGGACGTGGGTTCGACTCCCACCGTCTCCACCAATACATATTTGGTGGTTTTTTATTTTGTATGATATGAACCATAACTTTGCTAGGTTGGCGAGGTTATGGTTCTTTTTGTTTGTGGCAAATTTATGGTTCCAAAGATAGGAATCCAATAGTGAAAATGCATACCTTTATTTTATTAGCTTGATAGCGATATGATGCTATCCTTACATGTTCTGAATAAGAATAAGTAAAAAAAGAACCTTAAGGTTCTTTTTTTGTTTATGTTATTGTTTGTTATTTATAAGTAGAGTTATTTTTTATTTAAAAAGCATTGGCAAAAAACCTAAAATATCGAAAACAAAGTGGCAAATCCAACTTACCCAAACACTCTTTGAATTTTTCCATATATAATTTAGTGCTAATCTAGCTGGGATTATAGTTATTAATAACTGCAGTGGCACGAAACCATAGGCAGGAATATGCCACAAAGCAAATAAAACACTACATATTATTGATGCTGTACCAAATTTCAATCCTAATTTTTGTAATGCAATAATTATATTCGTGCAAATCAACTCTTCGCCCATTAACATAAATGGTACACGGAATAAAATCATAGAAATACTTATTACTTCAGCGACAGAATTTTGAGTTGCAGGTTCAAAAATGTAGTTGAATATTGAGGTGGAACCCATACCCACGATAATCGTTAAAGGTATCCCCCAAAGTAATGTCTTAAAATTAAAATGTTTAAATTGCTCTAATGATATTTTACCTAAAAAATAGTATCCAATAATTCCACATAATATAAGATTCCATGAAGCTTCAATAATCATTCTTAATAATCCAGGTATACCCCCTACAAATGAAAAAAGTTGATATACAATGCCGGAAATGATTAATAACCCCAAAGCCAAAAGAGATTTTGAATCAATTTTCTTCTCAGTTTCTATAATCCTTGTTTCCACAATAACACCTTCTTTCTTATTGTTTTGTGAATTACAAATATATAGTAACATATATCCCTCCTAATTAATGGTGATTACAACGAGTACAATAATTTTTGTTTAATATCGTTGTATAATTGCGATAAATTTATGGTTCTAAATTCAAACAATTTTTCACTTCAGTATACAGCTACTATAAAGTTAAGGATTTCTTAAGAAAAACAAAAAAAAATAATAAGAAGATTATTTTATTATGAAAAAAAAACGAAATGAGGATTATTCATTGTGCAAAAAGAAAGAATTAGAATAATAGATGCTTTAAGAGGTTTTAGTTTATTAGGAATTTTATTAGCAAATGTTGTGATTTACAGTTATGGTGTCTTAGATACACCTAATGATCAAGTAAAAAAATTTATTAAGATTCTAACGGAAGGCAGTTTTATGCCAATCTTTACATTTCTATTTGGATACTCTCTTATAAAACTAGTGGAATCTTTAAAAAGAAGGAACAAGCACGTAAGGTGGCATCTAACCAGAAGATTTGCAATGCTTATATTATTAGGCACTCTTCATGCTACTTTATGGCAAGGAGATGTTCTTCTCACGTATGGTATCATTGGCTTTTTACTGTTATTCATAATTGAAAAGAAACCAAGAACTTTAATAATAATCGGAATTTCTTTATTTTTACTATCAATAATTACTAATTCACAAACAATGCCACTATTCTTATTTGGCATGGCTGCTGCAAAAAAGAATGTATTTGTGTGTTTAGAACAAGAATATGTATGGTATAAAAGAGGTCTTATTTTAATTCCAATTGCTTTAAGTATGAAATATATTAGTATTATGATTTTTGAAAATAAGTGGTCATTATTCGTATTAAATATTGGAGCATTACTTTTAGCAATAGGTTATATTGCAGCTTTTTCTTTGATATTTATCCATTTCTCTAAAATGAAAATTTTTAAATGGTTTGAAAATGTCGGGAAAACTTCATTAACAAATTATATTATGCAAACTGTTATTTTTGTATGCGGATATCATATTGGGCTATTCAAAAATTTAGATTCAATCAATTTGATTTTTGTTGCGTTCATAATCTATTCTATCCAATGTTTTATCAGTTCATTATTTTTAAAGAAGTTTAAATATGGACCGTTGGAGAACTTACTTCGAAAATGGACTTATTGGTCATGGAAAACAACATCTAAAGCTTCTTAATTCATAGAAGAAACCTTTAAATTAATGCTGCGTTAAAGGCAAAAAATATCTAAAATAAAAAGATGGAATTCAGATAAATAATTTCATCTTTTTATTTAGTTTCCAAAGATGAGATACTAATATACGTAAAATCTTTCAACTACAACATTATTTCTTCTTGTCACATTTAAGCAAGTTTACAAGGTCCAGTATTTCTCGAATTGTTTCGGTAAATTTTTTCTCTAATCATTTTTCGTACCTGTATTTAGTAAGAGAATGAATTTGAAGATTTCAATTCTGGTCAAAATTAATTACATGTGCACAACATATAACAGGTTATCTGAAAGCTATTTGGGAATGTTTTTAGTAACTATTTCTTGTAATCTGTAAAACCTTATGAGTATAGAAATATAAGTAGGATAAGGAATGTTACAAAATATTGGCTTGGGGTAATGGCATCTTCAATGAATTTGTTTATTAAAAACATACGGGATGAAACTTTATTAACAGGTATACCATCAGTATTTTCAGAAAAAAGCACACTAAGAAAAAACTTTACAACATAAAGTTAATTTTGCGTAATATTTATAGAAAATATTTGTTCTAATTCTTTTCTACCATCTGGATTAACTTTGATTGCTCGTGACTTTGATACTCTTTGAATCCAATTTAATTCTAATAATTTTTCTAAAAGTGCATTTCCTAGGCTCCCAGCAAGATGATGTTCTCTTTCAGTCCAATCTAAGCAAGCCTTTGCTAAGATGCTACGCTTTTGTTTAAATTCATTCAAATCAATCCCGAGTTCTTTAAAAAATTCTTGACCAGTCTTCGTTATATGAAAATATAAATCATTTTTGATTAAGTATCCTTTATCTAACATGGAATTTGTAATAGCCACACCTAACTTTCCAGCCAAATGATTATAGCAGGTGCGAGCACATCTTAATTCGCTTGATTGAGATGATTGACGCAATGGTTTGATTTTTTCTTGAGGACTAATTACAAGAAGTGATTCGAGAATTTTTGATATTTCGGAATTGAAAAGCCTGTAATAACTATGTTTTCCGTGTTTTTCTATAGAAAGGATTCCTTCCTCTTTCATTTTTGATAGGTGGTAGGTAGCTGTTTTAGGTTTTATCTTGGCAACATGAGCTAATTCACTAGCAGGATAGGCTTTACCGTCTAATAAATAGGCTAATATATGTACTCTTGAATCAGAACGAAGTAATAAATCCACTTTAGAAATATCCATTTTTCACACTCCTAATAAAATAAGTATATTTCCATGCTAACCTAATTTCCAAAATGGTAAAATTGTTACAAGATTATTATTTTAGGGGGAAGATAAATTGAATGACATTTTAATGAAATCAAAGATATTTAATGATTATCATCACGATTCTTCCATATTAATTTTACCAAACGCCTGGGATGTTATGAGTGCAAAGATATATGAAGACTTAAACTATAGAGCTATAGGAACAACTAGTGCAGGAATTGCGGCATCCTTAGGTTATAGTGATGGTGAGCAACTGCCATTTGAATCCATGCTTGATGTTATCGAGAAAATTACTCAATCTGTAAATATTCCTGTCAGTGCAGATATAGAATCTGGATATGGTGAAACAATTGAAAAAGTATTAGAGAATGTAAGAAAAATTATAGCTAGCGGTGTTGTAGGGATAAACTTAGAAGATAGTAAGAAAAATCATATATGTTCCTTATACGATACGGCATATCAGCAAAAGAAAATTGAGAGTATTAAAAATGTGTCTATTTCAGAAGGGGTTCCTCTCTTTATAAATGCACGTACGGATGCATACATACTTAACAATAATAGATTTGAAGAGACGATGAAACGTGCACAAGCATACAAAGATGCTGGGGCAGATGGAATTTTCATCCCTGGATTAGCTCAGAAAGAACAAATTCACATGTTTACTAAAAAAATAAATTTACCACTTAATGTTTTGGTTCATGACTCTACACCATCTATTACAGATTTAGAATGTTTAAAGGTTAGTAGAATAAGTTTTGGATCTGGAGCATATAGAGCTACTATTTCTACTTTACGAAAACTTGCATCGGAAGTAATTACGAAAGGGCAGTATGAAACCATTACTAATGAAGTTATATCCTATGAAGATATGATGGGATTTCTTCATAAAAAATAAGTGATATTTAATTCAAGCGTTTATAATTTTAGTTGAATAGACTTTTACCAAACAGTTAATTAAACAAAAACCGATTTATCCCTAGGTAAATCGGTTTTTGTTACTGAAAAGCTTGTTATGATTTTAAGATTTTCGGTATCCTAAGAAGCATAAGATATTGAAGAGTAATAATCCCCCTGCGATATACCATGAATATCGAAAGGCTTGGATAAGCCCGTCTGTTCCTAAATAGCTTTGTGTACTCATGAATGTTGCGGCAACTGCTGCACCAAAGGCAATTGCAACATTTTGTAACATGCGTTGTACGGCTCCAATGGATCCTTGTTTTTCTTTTGTAACAGATGCCATGATTGAAGCAATATTTGCTGGTTGGAAAATGCCGCCTCCAATACCGTATAGAAACAATACACTAGCTAATAGATAGGGTGACCACTGTGGTTCAATAAAACTTAAGCCTACAAATGCTATAAACATAATTCCTAAACCTATGCTCATAAATAAGGTTGTTCCAAAGCGTCCCATGAATTTCCCAGCTATTCTTGAGAAAATTACTAGGCCAAGTGGGGCTGATAGTAAAACAAAACCTGTTTGTAAAGGAGTTAACGACGTGAAATTCTGTAAAAAATATGGAGGGACGATAAAAATAATTGCTGATGCCACTCCAAATCCTATCGTTGCAAGTATTGGAACAATAAAGGTTGACTTAAGAAATAAATGTACATCTATAATAGGATGCTTAGTGTTGGATTCATGGAATATGAAAATACCTAATAAAATAATAGAAGCGATTATATACCCCCAATTAGGTATACTTCCCATTACTTTGTTTGCTCCATGAGATAAGCTGAAAAGAAATAACAAGGCACTTAAAGTAAAGTATATATTTCCTAACACATCAATAGGAGCTGGATGTTTTTCCTCTTTTATAAATCGAGAAATTTTATAACAAGCCCACAAACCTATTAAACATAATGGGATGTTAATCCAAAAAATCCATCGCCAACTTCCTAATGAAATGAAAAGTCCACCTGCTGTAGGACCTAAAATTGGTCCTAAACCTATCATTACTCCTAAAGTACCTAATGCATGATTGCGATTTTCAGGACTGACAAGAGTTGTAATAAGTGCAGCAGATGTAGCCTGTAATGCAGCGGCACCAACACCCTGAATAGCACGAAATACAATTAATTGCCACATCTCTTGAGCTAATCCACATAGTATAGAGCTAATTAAAAATATGAAAAAACCATATAAACATATTCGAAAACGACCTACACGATCACTAATTTTTCCAAATAAAAGAATAGTTGCACTCAGTGCCATAACATATATGGTAACGCTCCATGCTGTTATAGTTACTGTTGAATGAAATTCTTTTTCTAAATAAGGTAGAGCAATGTTAATAATCCCTGTATCTAAAGTTGATAAAAACATCCCGATACCAGCAATCAGGATGACTAACTTTTCACTAAAAAGAGAAAGTTTACGATTTATAACCACATTTGTATTATCCATTAAATTGACACTACCTGTTCATTATGTTCTATTTGTGTGCTGGTTGATAAAACGTCATTAATAATCGTTTGTAAATGAAGCCATCCATCTTTTGTAGAAACAAGAATTTTATCGTTATGTTCACGAAATATACCAATACTTTGAATTTGTTGTGGATAATCTGTTCTTTCAGCATGTAATATCCGGATTTTTTCATTATATTGATTAAATGCAAAAGCCCCTTGTGGATACCCAGCGCGAATAGTACGGAGTATGGATTCTGTATCCAGCTCCCAATTTATAAAATAATCTTCTTCTTTTGGCTGACTATAATAGGTTCGATCAGATAATAACTGCAATTTTGAAGTGAAATCTTTATTTTTAATTTTTTGAAGAACTTGTTTTAGCAAAATAATGGATTGTTTAAAATGTATTTCTCGAATTTCTAAAGATGTTTCAGTCCCTGACATAACAACAGGCATTTGAGCTAAAATAGGACCAGCATCAATCTCTGGCACAACTTGGATACATGAAACACCACCTTCTTTTTCTCCATTTTTAGCCATCCAGAAAAAAGGTGCTAATCCAGCATACCTAGGTAATGGGCTTGGATGAAAATTTATAGTATCTTCTTTTGGGATAGATAAAATATCTTCTTTTAATATTTTTTGGTAGTTAGCAATAATAAAATAATCAGCATTATAATTTTTTAATAATTCTATTGTGTTAGAATCATTCAGTTTATCCGGTCGTAACACGGGAATTCCAATGTCTTTGGCTTCTTTTTCTAAATCAACTTGATCAGGTTCTCCAATATAATAAGAACATAACTTTCCTTCGGGACTAGTTACAAGAGCCTCTACGGAAATAGAAGGCTCTTGTATTAATTCCTCAAGAAACGGTAAACCAAATTTCGAATTTACTTCTGAGAATAAAACGACTTTAGTTACAGGTTGGATCATTCAGACCACCACTTACCATGAACTATTTTAGATTGCCAAGCCATAGTATCAAACATAGCGTATCCAGGTTGAACTGGTAATTGCTGAGCACCTGGCAATTGATCAAGTTCTGTAATAGCTAATGCTAATCGCTCTGCTAAAACACCTTCTGCAAGCGGTGGGCATCCAGCAAAAATAGGCATTCTCTCCAAGTCGATAAACCAATGATCTAACATTTCTTTACTTGGATATGAAGGCATTTCAGGGATAAGGCGTTCCATAAGTCTTTTAATAACCTCTGGAGTCATTGTAGCATCTTCGGGAATTCCATATACTTCTTCGATAGGCATAGAATCTTTTGTGTATTTATAAATATATGTACCATGTGCAACTGTAGGAACCTTTAACATGAATTTACAACGATCGGATTTTCGAAAAGCACGATGTAATGCATATCGGTTACGAATTTCATAAAAGTCCATCTGGTCTAAAACGTAATCACAATCCTTCATAAATTCTTCAGCACTTTCAGGAGTAATCCCCTCTGGATATACCTCTATGTTTACATCTTTCGTAAGATTGTAAGTCATTTCAGCAACAACTTCAGCTTTGTTTTTTCCTAGATGATCCAAATCAGCACCCATTTGTCTATTCATATTCGTAACATCAAATGAATCTGGATCTGCAAGTTTCAGATTTCTTACTCCCATTCTAACAAGACGTGCGGCAAGTGCTCCTCCGATACCACCAGTTCCTGCAATTCCAACAACAGCATCACGTAGTTTTTTCTGTCTTTGTACTTGTTCTTCCTCGGTACTGCCTAGCCATCCAAGGCTTCGGTTTACGCGTTCCCAATACATCGCGTTATCAAATGCTTCAGATTTGTACATAAGTCTTTCATTTTGCTTCAACATAATAATTTTCCTCCTTAAGTGTTTTTGCTTTCAATGTAATGATAAAATAAAATTATCTTAATAATCTATCGATTTCGTTTTTATCAAATCGTTTAAGGAGAGATCAATGAAATGGGAATTGAAATTATATTTCCGCCTTATATAGCAAATAATAAGGAAACACTTTTACAACGTATTCAGTTTTCCTTTTCACCTTTGAATGAAATGTTTCGAAGCATGCATGTATTAAACAATCCAAAACATCACGGGATCCACTTACCATGGGTTATTGAAGCTAAAAAAAACTTAACAAATGATATGCAGAAGGATCTACAATATTTTAATCTATGCTTTGAACTAGGAGTTCCACCCACGCTTCTTCCTGGAATCTACAAATCTGTATTCACAATTGAAGAGGAGATAGAATTACTTGCTAAAAAATTAACTGTTAAAAATGCTCGTAAGATTCTACATGAGTTAACACTTGTCTTTGAACACAGGGAGAATCGATTTATACCTAGTTTAGCTAAAGGGATTGAATGGACAGATTTTGCTTTCAGTAATAAGAGTGATATACTCGAAGATTTAAAGAGGCGACCAACCTTTGTATTCCATAGGTTGCTAAATTTTCTAACAGATTATTATCAAACAATTTTCTCGGCTATATGGGAAGATTTAAAGAGTGAATTATTAAATGAAATTGTAGAGCAAACTACCTTACTGAAAACAAAAGGATTTTCAGCATTTATTGCTTCTTTATCCTCAGAGCGCATTTATTGGATTGATAATAAAAATAAATTGTATCTTCACAAACCATTTAAAACAATTTATCAGATGAAAAGTGATGAATCTATTATTTTTATGCCTAGTTATTTTGTTTGGCCACATTTTTTTGTAGACGAAATAAAAGAGGGGGTTGTTATTGTTTATGATTCTTCAGTAGCAAGAAAACAGGCATTTCCAGAGCAACCTATTGAAAAAATGGTAGATATTTATCGAGCTTTAGGGGAGCCTTCTAGGTTGCAAATTTTGAGGATATTACAGGAACGTTCATTAACTACACAATCCTTGGCACAAATTTGTCATTTGAGCGAGGGTGCGGTTTCTAGACACCTTCAAGTACTAAAAAAGGCGAATTTAGTTACCAGTAAAAAAGATGGGAAATATGTATTATATAAAAGCCAAAAAAATATTATTCAAATTCTTTCAAAGCTAATTATGGAAGCCACAGTAACCTAATGTGACAAAATTTTAATTATCGCTGTATTAGCAACACTAGGTAAAGGTGCGCAAATAAATGTCAAAATTTAATTTCAAAACATAAATGATATGTTCAAAAGTTAGTATGAAAACAAATTAGATGCAATTATAGAAAGTTATGATAAGTGGGTAGATTATAAACTTTATAGGTAAAATATTTAAGACCTTTTCTTGAATAATAGTTTCTTCAGATAAAGAAAAAAACATCTGAAAAGAATGCACTATATATTAAAGAGTGTATTTTTTGTACCAACATTTTTAGGCATGAAATGTCGGTTATTATTGTTTGTTATGTATTAAAGTAAATCCTTGAAAGGAAGTAAACTTATGGATTGGCTAGAAAGAATGAATAATGCATTAGAATACATCGAAAATAGCTTGGATGAAGACATAGATTATAAGAAAATTGCAAAGGCAGCTAGTTGCTCTGAGTTTCATTTCTCCAGGATGTTTTCATCAATTTCAGGTGTATCACTTTCGGAATATATTAGACGAAGACGTTTAACTCTTGCAGCATTTGAAATTCAAAAAGGTGATATTCGAATTATTGATGTAGCTATTAAATATGGTTATGTTTCTTCTGATGCTTTCTCGCGTGCTTTTAAAAAAATGCATGGAATAACTCCTTCTAACGCTCGTAATAAAGGAGTACAGTTAAAAGCTTTTCCGAAAATTTCCTTTCAAATTTCTATAAAAGGAGATACCGAGATGGAGTACAGGATTGAAAACCTTGATTTTGAACTAAGAATTGTAGGCAAAAGTAAGAGCGTAAAGACAAGCAGTGCTTTTAAAAAAATCCCTACACTTTGGAACAATGCGAAAAAAGATGGGTTTATGCAAGAATTGATAGATATGTCATGGGAAGATCCAAAATGCAAACTGGAAAGTCTTTTGGGGGTTTGCGGAAAAGATGCTGCTATAACAGATGAAGAGTTTTCCTACTTTATGGGGGTAAGATACGATGGAGAAGTACCAACTGATATGGAGACCCTTGTTATTCCAGTAAGTACATGGGCAGTTTTCCCGAATATAGTGGATGCATGGAAACGTTTATACTCTGAGTGGGTCCCAACTTCTAAGTATGAACTTGCAAATTTACCATGTATAGAATGCTATTACGGCCCAAAACATAAACCAAGGCATGAACTTTGGGTTCCTGTTATATTAAAATAAAATTAGCGTTATTTTCCATCCGTTGAAATAATAAATTTAAATTAGGGATATTAAACATTATTGATATATGAGAATGGATATGATACGAATTTTTAATATTTAATCCTCGCGAAAAAACAATTTACCAATCATAACAAAAGCATACTTCAAGTAATGCTTTTGTTATGATTCATTTTTCGTATGAAGACCGACTGTTTCCGTAGCCTTCTCCAATTGACCAAGACATTATATATGATGGAAGAAAGATAATTCCCTCATATATAATGCACCTCCACATTTAGATGTTCCAAATAAATATAGCTGGGATAGCACCACATTAATTTATATTTGAAAAAATATAAAAAGAACCTACAAACCTGCAGATTCTCCTGATAATGATTTATATAAGTAAGACCTGAAAATATAATACAATAATTTGAAAATGGGTTCAAGTAAATAAAAAGAAACCTCTGGAGTTTGGGGCCTTTCAGAAGTGATGATCTTTTCTCGGCCTAGGAACTGAGAAAATACAAAGATATAATACATCGAGATTTAGAGAATTTCAATACCTAAATTAAAAATTACCGTGGGTGTATGAACATGGAATAGTGGCTATCATGGAGTGGTTGGAGTGTTGGTAGATAACACTGAAAGACCATTAAGTTTAATTATGAAAGCTCATGTAATTGAAAAAGGTACACGCGTCGCTCAAGACGTCATAGCGTCAGTGGTAACAGCTCATTTTGTTAAGGTGGTCGAGCTATTGGTTAGTGAACGAGGTGTTGGCGGATTTGGATCTACGGGAACGAAGTAAGACAAAGTTGAATTTTATTATGTAAGTTTAAATTAAAGATTTCATTTGAAAGGAATATCCAGATGAAAAAAGAGCACTGATTTACAGTTCCCATCTTACTATATAGATTTCTTAGTCCAATCATTATGGACAATTTACAATGGTAATAGTGACGCTAGCCATTGTTCCTGGAGAATCAAGTAGTGAAGCAGTAACAGTTATTGTTCCAGGTCCATTAGCCGCTAGAAATACCGAAGTGAAGTTACCTGAAGCATTTGTGATAACGGCAAGAGGAACCACGAAAACAAGAGCCGGGTTACTAAATGAAAAGCTGACTACTACTCCTGGAGTATGAATACCGTTTACTAATACTTGACCAGAAAAAAATAAAGTATTATTTCCTTGGGTGGATACGCACGCTGTAGTTTGGTTAGAAGTCAAGGTAATAGAAGCAGTTCCGGCAGGAAGATTAAATCCAGTAGGCCCGGTCAATCCAGTACTTCCAGTAGCGCCAGTAGTACCCGTTGAACCAGTGGGAGTGTAGGTCCTATTGAAGCCGGATTTAATGCATTGGAGGATAAAAACTCGTCCAATATAATTCACCTGAAAAAAATCGTTCTACTAATAGTAAATGCAATGATATAGAAAAGTGAAATGGACAAGCGGTTGAATTTATGAAATTTAACAAAATAGTTATCTTGTAATCAAAAATAAAATAACCCGCTAGTTATAACGGGTTATTTCCACAAGGAATGCAAGGTAACTGGCCTAGGGAAACCTGTAGAATTCCTTGTGATTGTAATGTATGCAAAGGAATCAATACGGTTAATGAAGTTTAAACAAAATTAATATTTGATATCAAAAAATGTATGTCATTTATCCAATAAAGATATTCGTTATCTCTTTATTATCATCATAGTTACCTGAAATATGTGCACCTATAAATGGAGTGCCATGCACCTTATCTTTAGAAATTACAAAGTTAAATTTAGAATGATTATCTATTTTACAAGTTATAAGATAATCATCATCAATTTCGTAAATGTCTTGAAGCGTAGCTGCAAAGAACATGTTTAACATTCCTTTCTGTATTCTGAATATAGAAATACCTTATTATTTATGTGAAGTAATGGCTTGTGCTAATAACGCAGTTTTATACAAAATCCTTATTTGAATAGAAAGAGCACCATTAGGGCGTATGGCGCTCTTTGACCAAGAACTAAATTGTGTGTTTTTTTATAGTCCGTATAAGTATATGGGAGTTAAAAATAAAGTGTGAAAAAATGTTTAATAAAAACGCTATTTGAATAAAAGAAGTTAGATAAGGATGAAGAATAGTCATCTCTTATGCTGGAGAGGTTAACGGATATCCAAATTAAATAAGGGTGATTATGTGTTAAAAGGTAAAGTGATAGGTTTGTTTTTTGGAATTGTAATGACGGTTTCATTTTTAAATCCGTTAGATATCAAAGCGGTTAATAGTAATGATCAAAAGTTTTATGATTCTTATAATACTTTATTAGCACCATATGCAAGTCAAGTAATCAGAAGCAAGCTTGGACCAGATCATCAGTATAGTTTAACGGACACAAAAATTATAAAAATTGAACGTTTCCCAGAAGAAAACTTTAATTTTATTGTTACAGTTCAATATAAAACTTATATAGGGGCTCATAACCCTCCGAATGGCATAGAAACTATTACTTTTAATATAAATCCAAGTGGAGTAAAGGTTATAAATTTTGTTCATAAAGATGCTTAAAGAAGAAGTGATATTTTTCATACATTGATGAGAAGGATATTTGAATTGAAAAATATAATAAAAATTTCATTTTGTAAAAATAAGGAATTTAAAAAAGAGCACCATGCATCAGTGCTCTTTCAGATAGGAGGTAACTCTTATGAGCGTAACGTCTAGGTTAGAAGTATATGATTTGAAAAAGAAATAAGAACAAAATTTCATTATTTGCTCAACACAAAAGAGCAGTTAACAAGCGCTAACTGCTCATCCCTCAAAGAAAGGGAAAGAACATTACAGAGACCACTGTGAATTCAAGCTGTATCACTCATTTTTAGTATGGGACATAATTTGAGACTTAATTCGGGCAAACTAAAAAAGGCAACTAGCAAGAGCTAACTGCCCTGGTGAATAAGAAGAACGAAATGGTCATTCGTATTCAACCTTGGTGTACTTATATTGTTAACACTTTTGAGAAATTTATTCAATAAAAGAACAGTTAGCCCAGCCTAACTGCTCCATACAGAGATAATAATCTAGATGCATAGATATTATATGTCAAATTATTTATTTTATTCGAGACTTATTAAAGAATTTGTCCTTAATAGGGAAATATAGTTAAAGAATTTCTTTAAGAAACAGAAGCAATAACCGAATAAAAGAGCAGCTAGTAAAAACTAGCCGCTAAGCCCTCGGGTATGAAGGGAAATCAGAAACTGTATTTACAGCATTAACGGAATAGTGAGTTTAATTCAAGGTTAGAAGAAAGAAATGAATAAATTTAGGCAGTTCCAACTTGGCTTTGAACGGCAACATCAGAGTCGAATGTGTTTGTAACACTAACACCGTTAAATGTATTGAGAACAAAAGCAACGTTAGATGCACCTGAACCATTATAAGCTTTTGTATTTTATTTTGGAGAAACGTTATAATAATCACCTAAGTTGAAAGAACCGTTACTTCAAGAGGGTGAGTTTATCGGAATTATGGAACCATCTGGTTCTGGTAAAACGACATTATTAAATGTAATTTCAACGATGGAAAAAACTTAATGAATTACAGGTAGCGAAATATAAAAATGTAAAAGCGGAAGAATTAGGTATTACGTATCAAATGTATAATCAGAGTCATGGTATGGCCAGCGATTCATGTTTATGGGCTTCTTCGTTGGAATTGCGTTCTTAGCAATGATGGCAAGTTTCCTAATGTTTAAAATTCTATCTAGCGCATCGAAAGACAGCACACGTTATCAAATGCTTCGTAAAATCGGTGCCCGCCGGGGATTATTAACACAATCGATTTATAAAGAGCTATTCTTCATATTCTTAGTAACGGCAATTGTGGGTATTGTACATATATTAGTTGGTATGAACATGTTCGCTCCGCTTTTGATTGATCCGTACTTCCGAATTTGGTTACCACTTGTCATTTTCGTAGTGATTTACTTAATTTACTACTTGATTACAGTTCAATTGTATAAAAGAATTTTACTTCCGAAAGAAGATTAACGTAAATATGATTTATATGGAGTGTCAACATCATCCGCTCCCATTTATTGATCATTTTGAAGGAGGACAAGAAAACTGGAAATAAGAAATGGACTCGCACTACGATCCATAAACAATTGGTTCTAGTGTAAAAAATCTAAAATTATATCGTTTACCTAAGAACGGACTATTTCAATAGACTGTTTTTTTGAGTACGTAAAGACCTGTGTAAGTAGGTTCACGCAAGGACCTTCACTAGAATGGGTAGCACCACCCATCCATCAAGCCCCAAAACGAGAAATAAGCTTTTTCGTTATAAGAAAGCCTAAAAATTTCGTTCTGGGGGTGTAATAAAATTTTAACCTGATGAGTATTTGCTTCCATTTTCACTATACATCTCTAGATTTTAGAGAATGTTCACAGCTGTAATTTTGCAGGTTGAAATAGCAAATCTAACGATTGTAGTTGGACTTATAGGTAAAGTACCTAGAACTATACCAAGACCTGTTTGTTCCACGTTAAAACTTGCTGCAGTAGAACCAGTACTTGCTAAAAGATTCACTGTAGAACCAATAAGCGTATCTAGTAATTCTCTAATTGGTCGTTCACGACAATCACACTCGCATCCTGAGTCTACAGGCGGAAGTAATGTTATAGATGGCCCTGGTGGTAAAAATCCTACACCTGTTACATCAGAAATATTGACCACAAAGGATGTGGTACCATCTGTAACTGTAACTAAAAAATCATTTACGGAAGTGATAGTAAATAAAAAGAAAAGAGGGGGAACGTTGGGTGCGTCTGCAATAGTGCCAAGAATCACAGTTTCCCCAATAAGTTGTTGTAACACATTCTGCATAGGTAAAACACAGCAATCACAAAGGCAACCTTCAGTTGAGCCTGTTGCCCCAGTTGAGCCTGTTGCCCCAGTTGGACCTGTTGCCCCAGTTGGACCTGTTGCT
Source organism: Bacillus sp. FDAARGOS_527 (assembly GCF_003812125.1). Lineage (NCBI taxonomy): Bacteria > Bacillati > Bacillota > Bacilli > Caryophanales > Bacillaceae > Bacillus > Bacillus sp. FDAARGOS_527. The sequence continues at coordinate 4,142,449 of NZ_CP033795.1, read as the reverse complement.
CCAGTTGAGCCTGTTGCCCCAGTTGGACCTGTTGCTCCAGTTGAGCCTGTTGCTCCAGTTGAGCCTGTTGCCCCAGTTGAGCCTGTTGCTCCAGTTGAGCCTGTTGCCCCAGTTGAGCCTGTTGCTCCAGTTGAGCCTGTTGCCCCAGTTGAGCCTGTTGCCCCAGTTGTACCTGTTGCTCCAGTTGAGCCTGTTGCCCCAGTTGAGCCTGTTGCCCCAGTTGGGCCTGTCTCTCCCGTTGGGCCTGTTGGTAGAGTAAATGGTGGAATTGGTGGAAGTGTAGGGCCAATTAAATTTGAATTAAATATATTAGCTTGAAGTATTTTGTTTTCATCAAACACGAAACTACCTCCTACAGATATACTTTATTACCATATAATATGCTATATCTTTACTATTGTGTGTTTCATGATGATTCAATGATAGTATTTCTGTATCAATAGTAAATCTGGTTCTGAAGCAAAGAGTGCACCCATTTGAAAGAGGTATATAGACTTTTAATAAAGCTTGTTCTTGTGAGCATTTCACAACATGCCTATCAAATAAAGCGATTTTATATCCATGAGTTGATGGGCAATGGATTACCTTGTCAAATAAAGCAAATTGTTCGTTTAAGCACAATTTGTCAACGAACTAACTGTTTTCTTGTACTTAAATAAGAACTACTGTAAGAGTTGTAGTTTATATGTTTACATTTTCCTTTTTGCATTCATCTATTAATTAGATGAATGCTTTTTTTAGTACAAATTAAAAAAATAAGAAAAACTTAAGAATCCTCCTCGATATTTGTTAAGAATTAAAATTTATACTGAAATCTACTTCACACCAAATCAAATGAACGAGGAGATAGAGATGCAATTTATTACATTTTTAAGTGAATTTATAAAACATCCGAAAAACACAGGGGCAATTGCACCAAGCTCTAATATATTAGCAAAAGCAATGGTAGATGCAATCGATTTTGACGTGGCAAAATGTATTGTAGAATTAGGGCCAGGAACAGGATCTTTTACGAAAGAGATTATGAAGAGGAAAAAGAAAAGAACAACATTTATTCTAATTGAAATTAATGAAGTTTTTTTCAAAAAGTTACAGAAGCAATATGAGGATGATGCAAGTATCGTAGTCATACATGGATCAGCTGAAAATATTCAAAAGTATGTGGAAGAGTTACAAATAAACGGTGTGGATTATGTATTATCAGGATTACCTTTCACTTCCTTGCCAAAAGAAGAATCATCACGTATTTTAAATAACGTGATGGAGTCGTTACGTGAGAATGGAAAGTTTATTACCTTTCAATATTCACTGGTCAAAAAAGGATTTATTGAAGCCTTTTTTCCAGATATCCAATTAAAAAAAGTTTGGTTTAACTTCCCACCAGCCTATGTCTTTAGTTGTAAAAAATCGGTGAGGGGAGCATATGCATAATGGAATTACATGAATTATTGTCTTATATTGAGCAGTATGGTTACACCGCTTTATTCTTCTGTTTATGGCTCGGTATTGTCGGTATGCCAATTCCAGATGAAATGATTGTTATGAGCGGTGGTTTTGTATCATCAGTGGGTATATTAAGTGTAATTCCAGCCTTTTTGTTAACTTATTTAGGAGTTGTCTCTGGACTTTCTTTAGGTTATCTATTGGGCAAAGTATTTGGTACCAAGGTACTTGATAAATTAATGAAAAAGAAAAAGGCAAAGTATTTGCTACAATCACAAAAAATGATTGATAAATACGGACATTATGCATTAGTAACCAGCTACTTTATACCTGTCGTTAGACACATTATCCCTTACTTAGTAGGCATGAACAACATGTCCTATAGAAAATATGCTCTATATTCATATACAACGGGTTTTGTGTGGACACTTGTTTATTTTTTACTTGGTTCCTTATTTGGAAATCATATAGAAACAATTGTAGAAATTACGACAGAATATGGTATTTATTTTGGGGGTATTGTCCTTATCGTTGCTTGTATTTGGTATGTATATATACAAAAACGAAGTACTACGGTAAGTAAATAGAGAAAAGCATAAGTTTTGGAATTTACATCGGAGGAGATTTTATGAGTAAAGAAACAATAATGGTAGTGGATGATGAGAAGGAGATTCGAGAACTCATCGCCATCTATTTAAAAAATGAGGGATATAGGGTCTTGCAAGCTGAAGATGGAGAAGAAGGGTTAGAACTACTAAAGAAAAACGAGGTGCACTTAATTGTCCTTGATATTATGATGCCCAAAATTGATGGCATCCACATGTGTATGAAGGTGAGAGAAATAGCAGAAATGCCTATTATTATGTTATCTGCAAAAACGCAAGATATGGATAAAATTTTAGGACTAACAACAGGTGCAGATGACTATGTTACAAAGCCTTTTAATCCATTAGAACTCATTGCTCGAATTAAGTCACAGCTTAGAAGATACATGAAAATGAATGGTGGAATAAGCGTACAAAATGAAAACGAAGTTGAAATTGGAGATATGAAAATCAATGTAACGACACATAAAGTAACTATCGCTGATCAAGTAGTAAAATTAACGCCGAGGGAGTTTGCTATTTTAGAATTACTTGCTCGCAATCAAGGAATGGTAATGAGTGCAGAACAAATTTATGAAAGAGTGTGGAAAGAGGAAGCTTTTCAATCTGATAATACCGTGATGGTACATATTCGGAAAATACGTGAAAAAATTGAAGAAAACCCGAGAAAACCTCGGTACGTTAAAACTGTTTGGGGAGTAGGATATAAAATTGAAAAAGATATTTAAATTATTTCATCCTTTGAATAATAAAATTAAAAGGATGTTTAAAAAATTGCAATGTTATATTTTAAAAAGTATTAGAATACAGCTCATTACAACCTTTTTTCTCTGTGCATTACTAGGGTTTGTTGTATCAAGGGCCGCAGCTCCACTTGCTGAAGGAGTAAATTCAACAGCTTATGTTGACTACAGTACTGGTATGAAGATTATTAACTTTCAAGCAAAGCAAATTGCAGAAAAAGCAATAAGCGAGAATAAAATAAATAGCCTACAAGAAATAATTAATAGTAAGGCTGAAGAGGATACAACTGCTTTAAAAGTATTGATTACAGATGAAACTGGAAAGGTTTTATATAAAACGAAGCAAGCACAAGAAGTAGAAATTAATTTGCATAATACAATTAGCAATGTAATGAATTTTGCAGTAAATCAAGTTAGATTTAATAAAGATGCTTCAAATAAAGAGGAAATGCGTAAAGAGTTCCTCACCTTTTATCCAATAACGGTTGAAGGTAAAAATTTATATATGTTTGTAAGCGGAATCCCAGAAGGATCTATTACTTATGATATAAAAGAGGGAGTTTTCCCAACACTTTTAGGAGTTATTGTATTTATTTTTTCTTTCTTTTATATGACTAAGAAAAAAATGAAAGAGATTGAAGTAATGGTACAAGGCGTAAATGAAATTGCAAAAGGAAACTTAGCATATCGAATTGAAGAGAAGGGACAAGACGAAATGGCTTTGTTAACAAAAAATATTAATCAAATGGCCAAAGGACTTATGGTGAATATAGAAAAAGAGAGAGAAATTGAACGACAAAAAAATGAATTGATTACAAATGTCTCGCATGATTTACGCACACCGCTTACTTCTATCATGGGATATTTACGTTTATTACAAGATGCAAAGTATGAAAACAGGGAACAATATGACGAGTATATAAAAATTGCTTTTTCAAAATCTGAACAACTCAAAAATTTAATAGAAGATTTATTTGAGTATACAAAATTAACGAATGAGAATATTGTGCTAGAAAAACAAGAGATATGTATCAATGAAATGTTAGATCAATTAATTGAAGAGTTGGTTCCCCAAGCTGAAGAACATGGTCTTTCAATTACGAAAGAGTTTCCAGAAGAACGAATACATGCTGTAGTTGATCCGGAGAAAATTGTTCGTGTATTTGATAATTTATTAATGAATGCAATTAAATACAGTAAGGATGAAGGAGAAATTAAAGTTTCTCTACAACGACAAAAAGAAACCATTCAAATTTCTGTGAAAAATCCAAGTGAAGAATTTACAAAAAAAGAGCTGGAACATTTATTTGAACGCTTTTATAAAAAGGATCAGTCAAGAAGTAGAGTCGCGGAGGGGTCTGGCCTGGGACTAGCGATTGCTAAAAGCATAGTTGATATGCAAGGTGGAGATATTCGAGCAAAATATGAAGATGGACTGGTACAATTTATTATTTCGCTACCTATTGCTGCAGATTAACAGCGTATTTCTATTATTATTCAAGATAGCCGAAACAAATTAAATATGTACTTGTATTGCAAAAAAAGAACTCTTATAAAAAGAGTTCTTTTTTTTAATGTGAAATTTTTTGTTAAGAAAAACTTAAGAAACTATCTCACTTTTTGTTAAGAAACACTCTTTATACTAAAAAATGTGTTAGAGAGTATATTCATTCTAAAAGAATAGATGATAACAAAATAAATCAAATAAGAAAAAAGGTGGAAAAGAAAATGAAAAAAGCATTGATTGCAGTTTCAGGATTAATTGTTGTAGGAGGTGGATTATTAACTTATGTAGGTGGAGAGACAATAGATAGATTTAATCCACTGGTAAAAGAAAAAGATGTATACGTTCATACAGAAGGTAAAGCGAAACCTGATCCTGAACACGAGGGTAGAAGATTCTATTATGTGTTAAACGGGGTTGATGAATCAGGTAATGAGAACACAATTAAAGTGGGTGTTAATGGAAAAGATGAGTTTCCAGATAACTATTTAAAAGTTCATGTAAAAGGAAAGTATGTTTATAAATACGAAGAAGTACAAGAAGAAAAAGTTCCTGAAAAAGCAAAGGAAAAACTAAAACAATAAATAATGGATATTTCAAGTAAAAAGAAAAGGTAGGAGAATATAATGAGCAAATCAGTTGTAAACGTAAAAAATGTTCAAAAAGTGTACGGTAAAAAAGGCGAGAATCAGTCGCATGCTTTACGAGATGTATCGTTCTCGATTCAAGAAGGTGAATTTGTTGGAATCATGGGACCATCCGGATCAGGAAAAACAACATTATTAAATGTAATTTCAACGTTAGATGCAGCAACTGGAGGTATTATTGAGATTGCTGGTATCGATATCACAAAAATGAAACAAGGAGAACTTTCAGATTTCCGTTCTCAAAAATTAGGTTTTATTTTTCAAGATTTTAACTTGCTCGAAAATCTATCAATTTATGAAAATATTGCATTGCCACTTTCATTACAAGGTATTGCTTCTAAAAAGATTGGACCAAAAGTAGAAAAAGTAGCGGGAATGTTAGGGATTACAGAAATTCTTCGAAAGTATCCATCTGAAGTATCTGGTGGACAAAAGCAACGTTCGGCAGCAGCACGTGCACTTGTGCATGAACCAGCAATTATATTAGGGGACGAGCCGACAGGAGCGCTTGATTCAAAAAATGCAACAAGTCTTTTAGAAGCAATGAAAAATTTAAACGAAAAACAAGATGTTTCCATTATGATGGTTACTCATGATGCATATAGTGCGAGTTATTGCCAGCGTATATTATTTATTCAAGACGGTAAGTTGTACAAAGAGATTCATCGTAATAGTACACGAGAATCATTTTATAAAGAAATTTTAGATGTACTGGCGGATTTTGGTACATCTAAAGAATAAGAAAGGAACTACATTATGATATTTAAACTTTCTATGTCAGGATTAAAAAGTAAACTAAAAGATTATATTGTCTTATTAGTTGGTCTTGTTATGTCAATTTCAATTTTTTACATGTTTCAAACGTTAGCTTTAAATAAGGCATTTGTTAAAGCAAGTACTTCTTTTCGGTCAATTGAGCCTGTTTTCCAAACTGGCACAGTCCTATTAGCAATCATTACATTCTTTTATGTTCTATATGCAAATTCTTTTTTAATGTCTCTTCGCCAAAAAGAATTTGGGATGTATATGATGTTAGGGGCAAAAAAGCATAAGGTTACAACGCTTATGTTTCTGGAAACAATTGTAATCGGCGCAGTATCCTTAGTAATTGGACTAACAGTAGGAATAGGGTTTTCGCAAGGGGTAGGTAAGCTCCTTATGAAGCAATTAGATTTCACTATAGATGGTTATCAAGCGTTTTACCTACCATCGATGTTAGTTACCTTTATGTTTTTCTTGGTGATATTCGTACTATCTGCCATTATGAATAGTGTGAAATTATCAAGAACTTCTGTTCTGCAACTTGTACATGCAGACGCTTCAGCAGAACGTACAATAAGCAATGGAAAGTGGACTTGGGTAATTTCATTTTTTGCTGTTCTTTTATTAGGAGCGGGCTATGCTTCCATGATTTATATAAATAAACTTGAAGAGCAAGGCTTTATGATTGCAATGTTAACAACTACCGCAGGAACGTATATGTTATTTGCTTCTGTTCTTCCGCTTATTATTAAGAAGTTGAAAAGCAATAAAAATTATAGTGAAAAAGGCCTTAATGCTTTTACATTTGCTCAATTAAACTTCCGTATTAACAGTTTAACGAAGGTACTTGCGACAGTAGCAATGTTAGTAGCACTTGGTGCCGGAGCAATTTCAGGTGGAATGGCGTTCAAAAATAATATAATGAAATCAACTGATGATATTGTGATATACGATGTAGTCATTCATAATCCAACAACAGAAGAAAAGAAAATTGTAGATGGTATTACATTTAATGAAAAGAATGAATATCGTTATAAAGTGGATGAGAAATATATATATAGTTTAAAAGAAGATCTAGAGAAAAAAAGTCCACTTGTGAATCTTGGAAATAAAAAAGAAGATAGAGGGAAAGTAAAACGAGTTTCTCAAAATCTTCCCGTAGGAGCAATTCCCAAATACGCTGTAGAAAATAAAGAGAATATAAGTATCATTCCAGATGAGTGGAATCAAGCCTTATATAGCATTTATCCAAGTTATTTAGGTTATAATGACAAAATACAAAAAATAGTAGATAAAAAAATGTACGATAAAATACAAGAAAAAGAAAACATAGTGTTAATTGGAAAGACGGATGATTTTGAATCATATTTAGACAAATGGAAAAAAATTGACGAGTTGCAGCTAGTTAAATATAAAAACGTCAAACTTGAGGATATATTTAGTAAATATCAAATGTATAATATAGTAAATGCTAGTGCTAGCGGAACGATATTTATGGGCTTCTTCTTAGGTATTGCTTTCCTTGCGATGATGGCAAGTTGTTTAATGTTTAAGATACTTTCCGGTGCTTCAAAAGACATTGTGCGCTATGAAATGCTACGTAAAATTGGTGTTCGCCATGAATTATTAACAAAGTCTATCTATAAAGAGTTATTCTTTGTATTCTTGTTCCCAGCTATAGTAGGAATTGTACATGTTCTACTAGGTATGAAAATTTTAGGATTTATATTAATCGATCCATATTTCCGTATTTGGTTACCAATTCTGATTTTTGTAGTTATTTATTCCATTTACTATTTTGTAACAGTTCAATTATATAAAGGAATTGTTCTTCCGAAAGAACGATAGTAAAAAATACCGAGTATATCCTACTCGGTATTTTTATGGTTGGAGGTGACAGAATAACAGTATTGTTTTATTGTACTTGTGGTAACTTTTGGGTAGAGTTACATTTTGTATGATATGAACTATAACTTTGCCAGGTTGGTGAGGTTATAGTTCTTTTTGTTTTTAGAAGTAGAAAAACGTGTATCTCACTACGCAACAGATATATTTTTATATTCTTTCCCAATTAGTTTAGAGAAAATTACGGTTGATTTTTCTTTTGCACCACCCAGTCAAATGTTTGTTTTTTAGTTTTCTGCAATGGGGCTGGTTTCTTGAAATAGAAAATGAAGAAATGGTTATGGATGATAAGCAGGTAGATACTATAGCTGATCGTAAACGCCCGATTGGTGAGTTTTTATCAATAAAATCAATTTATTCAAATCTTAATATGTTTTGTGTTTCTATCTATACCTATTGTAAGATTATATAGAGTTCTCCTAATAAGCTGTTTTAATGGATTTTTTAGGGGTTTAATATTTATAAATCTTAAATAATTTTTTATGTAACTAAGTTATATTGAAGTAGAGGTGAACCATCGGTGAGGCAGGTGTTAGTAATTAAAAATGAACGGTCTTTAGCAAAGAAAATCGTAAGCGGTTTAAAGGAAGAAGGCCATTTCATTTTAAAACTTCACAATGAAAACGAAGGTTTAAATATAGCATATGAACAAGATTGGGATATTATTATATTAGATTGGGATTCATTAAGCATATCTGGACCGGAAATTTGCAGGAAAATACGACTTGTTAAAATGACACCCATCATTATTGTGACCGACAATATTTCTAGCAAGGATTGCGTAGCAGGGTTACAAGCTGGAGCTGATGATTATATAAGAAAACCATTTGCGAAAGAAGAATTAGTAGCAAGGGTGCAAGCTATTTTAAGGAGAAGTAACTGTAACCAGCAAAATGAGATAACCTTTTATCAGTTTAAAGATCTCTTTGTTGATGCATCTAGCAATATTGTGAAAAAAGGTGGTAAAAATCTCTCGCTTACGAAGCGTGAGTACGATTTACTTGTATTTTTAATCAAGAATAAAAATACAATATTGAGCCGTGAAATGCTTTTGAACCAAGTTTGGGGACATAACGTAGTCGTAAATCCAAATGTAGTAGACTTATATATTGGGTATGTAAGAAAAAAGTTAAAGTGTGAGAAGAAAAATAGATATATTCAAACAATACATGGCAGAGGCTATTCAATGGTTGAATGATAAAAATAAGATCATAAAGTAGTTTCTGTGAAATATGAAAAGACAGAAACTATAAAAAGAAGATTGCTATCAGGAAATAGTCATTTTTTTGCAGTAGAAACCATGTTTTATAAGGTGTGGGGGATGGATCTGCTGCGCATTAGTTGAGACTGTATCAAATTTATTTTTAATTTTATTAACTCACACCATTCACAAGATTTTCACATAATTAATGACTATACTTATTTACAGGATATTCAAATGAAAATGATTATCAATATTGATTTAGGTGAATAGCAGTTATTATCTAATTCAATCTTTGGAAGTCATCATTTTCGAAATAAATTACATAATAAGGAGTATACGTATGAAAAAAACTATGCTTTTAAAATTAGTAAGTATTCTAGCAATTTTCACTTTAATGTTAGTAGCTTGCTCAGATTCAGGTAAAGAAACTTCGAAGGCTACTAAAGATAATGGTAGTGATAAGCCAAAAACGGTTGAAATCACTGATGCGCATGGAAAAGTTACTGTTCCTGTAAATCCAAAGAATGTAGTTGCTTTAGATAATAGAACGTTTGAAACTTTAGCTGATTGGGGAATTAAATTAGCGGCTGCTCCAAAGGATATCATGCCTGCTGATTCAGCATATAAAAAGGATGAAAAAGTTCAAAATATTGGGAATCACCGTGAGCCAAATCTTGAAATTATTGCCGCTGCAAACCCTGACCTTGTAATTGTTGGTCAAAGATTTGCTAGCCATTACGAAGAAATCAAAAAATTAGTACCAAATGCAGCAGTTATTGATCTTAATGTTGATGTTTCTGAGAAGGCTACTAAGCCTGGAGAAAACTTAGTAAAAGGACTTAAGGATTCTACTGTTACTTTAGGAAAAATCTTTGATAAAGAGAAAGAAGCTAAAAAATTAGTAGCTGATTTTGATAAATCTATTGAAAATGCAAAATCTGCTTATAATGGAAAAGATAAAGTTATGAGTGTTATCGTTACTGGTGGTAATATCGGTTTTGCTGCGCCGCACTCTGGCCGTGTTTGGGGACCAATGTATGAAATTTTCGGTTGGACTCCAGCATTAGAAGTTTCTAATTCTACTGCAGGTCATAAAGGTGACGACGTTTCTGTTGAAGCTATTGCACAAACAAATCCTGATTGGCTGTTCGTATTAGATCGTGATGCTGCAACATCTGATGCAGCTAAGTCAGCTCCTGCTCAGGATGTTATTTCTAAATCACCAGCTCTTCAAAACACAACTGCTGTTTCTAAAAAACAAGTTATTTATGCACCAGCAGATACTTACACAAATGAATCAATTCAAACTTATATAGAGTTATTTGGAAATCTTGCAAAAACTTTAGCTAAGTAGTGTAAAGGAGTACGAAGCAGTGTCAAAAAATATAATTTCTAGGGTTGAGAATATTTCTCAACCCCAGTTTTATAATCACAATAAATTATGGACAAAATCTTTTATAATAGCGATTATAGTTGTTATAATTTTAGGGATTATATCACTGTTTACTGGCGTTTATGATATACGTGGACAAGAGGACGGAATGGAGATGTTTTTCATCACTCGTGTTCCGAGAACAGTTGCATTAATGCTTACTGGAGCTGCAATGGCGATGGCAGGGCTCGTCATGCAACTTATTACACAAAATCGATTTGTTGAACCTACTACAACGGGGACTATTGAATGGTCAGGCTTAGGCCTGCTTTTTGTGTATTTACTATTTCCTGCCCCAACTTTAGTTCAAAGAATGACTGGTGCAATCATTTTTTCTTTTATAGGAACTATGATTTTCTTTCTATTTTTAAGAAGAGTTAAGCTCCGTTCGTCTTTAATTGTCCCGATTATTGGATTGATGCTTGGAGCAGTTATTTCTGCAGTGTCTACTTTTTTGGGACTCCTTTTTCAAATGACGCAAAGTATTGAAACTTGGTTTGTAGGTTCATTTGCTAACATTCAGGTGGGAAGATACGAATATTTATGGCTGATTGTTATCGTTACTTTGCTTATTTTTATGTATGCGAATAGATTGACTTTAGCTGGACTAGGAGAAGATGTTGCAACAAGCCTTGGAGTTAATTACAACCGAATTGTTCTTTTTGGAACGGCCCTTATTTCTTTTGCCGTTGGAATTGTTGCAGCTGTTATTGGAAATTTACCTTTCTTAGGGTTAATTGTTCCAAATATTGTTTCCATGTTTAGAGGTGATGATCTTAGAAGTAATTTACCTTGGGTGTGTCTGATCGGAATGGGGACAATAACTGCCTGTGATATCATTTCTCGAACAATTATAAAGCCTTTTGAATTACCTGTTTCTTTAATACTTGCATCAGTAGGAGCAGTCGTGTTTATTACTATTTTATTGAGAAAAAGAAAACCAAGGAGGCTACGATGATCACATTAGATTATAGAAATAAAGAAAATGTCGAAGTCGATTCTAGCCTTCATAATGAAAGTAGATCAGCTAGCGCTTTTCGTTCTAAGAAGGAAGCAAGACGTTATTGGATTGTACTGATAACATTGATTGCTTTAGGCCTCCTTTCTTCATATGGACTTTTAGTGTATAACAATCCAGTTCCGATAGATTCACCTTCTTTTATCCCAGTTGTTAAGAGAAGGATTGTAGCTATTGTTGCAATGATTATTGCAGCTGTTTGCCATAGCTTGTCGACAGTTGCTTTCCAATCCATTACGAATAATAAGATTATTACTCCTTCGCTTTTAGGTTTCGAATCACTGTATTCAGCAATTCATACGAGCACAATATTTTTCTTTGGTGCTAGTGCATTGATCAATTTTAATGGAATTGGATCATTTTTATTTCAAGTCGTTGTTATGGTCCTCATGAGTTTGATACTTTATGGATGGCTACTTTCCGGTAAATACGGGAATTTACAACTTATGCTTTTAGTTGGGATTATCATTGGCACTGGACTAAATTCTATGTCAACTTTCATGAGAAAACTACTAGCGCCTTCAGAGTTTGATATTTTGCAAGCGAAATTATTTGGCTCTGTTAATCATGCAGATCCTGCCTATTTTCCTATTGTAATTCCGATGATCATAATTGTAGCAGTATTAATTTTTGCTCATTCTAAGAATTTGAATGTTTTGTCGCTAGGAAAGGATGTTGCTACTTCTTTTGGAGTTAAATATCAACCTAGTGTAATTTATACGCTTGTATTAGTAGCTATTTTAATGTCTATTTCAACAGCTCTAATTGGGCCACTTACTTTCTATGGATTTTTAGTAGCAACTTTGAGTTATCAGGCGGCATCGACGTATGATCACAGATATATTTTCCCAATGGCTTTTGCAATCGGATTTTTAATAATGACGAGCGCATACTTTTTAATGTATCATGTATTCCATGCTCAAGGTGTAGTTTCAGTTATTATTGAATTATTTGGTGGAATTATATTCTTAACTATAGTTTTAAGGAAGAGGGCTTTATGATAAAAATTGATAATGTTAAAAAGTTCTATACTGATAAGGTAAAAATAGGACCTTTGGATATTGAAATACCAAAAGCGGGCTTTACTTCTTTAATTGGACCAAATGGTGCTGGAAAGTCTACGACACTTTTGATGATAGGAAGACTTTTAGATATGGATGAAGGTCAAATCCAAGTAGCAAATATGGATGTTTCTGAATCCAAATCAAAAGACTTAGCAAAAGTTTTGACTATATTGCGACAAGAAAATCATTTTGTAACGAGGCTTACTGTTAGACAATTAGTTGGATTTGGGCGCTTTCCTTATTCAAAAGGAAGATTAACGAAAGAGGATGAAGTTATAATTTCTAAATATATCGACTTCCTAGATTTAACGAATTTAGAGAATAGATATTTAGATGAGCTTTCTGGTGGTCAAAGACAAAGGGCATATGTAGCGATGGTATTGTGCCAAGAGACTGAATATGTACTTTTGGATGAGCCGCTAAATAACCTTGATGTTGCTCGATCTGTTCAAATGATGGAGCATTTGAGACGTGCGGCTAATGAATTTGGAAGAACAATTTTGACTGTTATGCATGACATAAATTTTGCAGCTAAATACTCTGATAAAATTTGTGCGATGAAAGATGGACAAATTGCTGCTTTTGGAACAGTAGAAGAAGTTATGGACTCAACACTTTTGACAGATATTTTTGAAACAAAAATAGAGATTATTAAAGGTCCTTATGGGCCGATTGCTGTTTATTAGTTATAAAATGTATACTGTAGCTGCTGTCTATATTTTGTAGGCAGCAGTTTTTTTGCGATTGCATTTATAAAAAAGTTATTTTACATAAGGTGAATGTGATTCTCTCGTTTTTAAAATGTCGTAATCAAAAGAGAGGAGTAACATTATGCTTACAGTGCGATTTTAGATGTGGTGATATACTGTTTATGAGTACTTGTTGTGTCGTTTTTTGTCGGTAAGTCGATATTCTATGTCGAATCGTCGATATAATGAAAAAATCGTTGATATATTGTGAGTTATCGTCGATATATTTGAAAAATCGTCGATATATTTTGGGGAGGGCTAAAGATGATTGTGAAAGAACGGCAAATGCCGATTTATTTACGGCAATTAGAAGCGTTATTTAGGCGATTACCAGCTCATCATCCGAAACGAGATATGATTGTAGAAAGTTTGGCGAAGCATAAGGCTGGTTATAAAGGTGAACAAGCTATTAATTATCCGCTAAGTTTTCTCTCGGAGGAAAAATATCGTATTTTGCACGATATAAGGTTGTTTGATCAAAATTACCATTTTCAAATTGATACGATTATCATTTCAGCATATTTTCTTCTTTTCCTCGAAATAAAAAATATAGCAGGTACGTTACTATTTGATTCAAAGTTTAATCAACTTATTAGAATATCAGAGGGAAATTCAGAAGGCTTTCCAGATCCAATTCTACAAGTGAAAAGACAAGAGGAACAGCTTAGGAAATGGTTGAGTCTAAATGGATTTTCTCGTTTTCCAATTGAATCACTTGTTGTGATTAGTAACCCCCGAACTATTATTAAAGCTTCAGATGATAATCTCCTTAATATAATTATCCACAGTGCAAATTTACCTAATAAAATCAAATGGTTTGAGAGTAAATATAAGAAAAAAGCTATAAAAAATGTAGATATTCTTATTCGTCAAATAGTAGCCAACCATGCTCCATTACGGCAAAATATTCTTGAACAATTTAAAATTAAAAAAGAAGAGTTGTTACACGGTGTACAATGTGAGGTATGTTCTGTACTACCAATGTTTAAATTGAAAAAAGGCTGGTATTGTTCGAACTGTAAAGCTATCTCTAAAGTGGCGCATGAGTTTGCTTTAAAAGATTACGTACTTCTTATTGGTGACACTTGTACAAATATGCAGTTGAAGAAATTTCTTAACGTTCAATCGAGTGCGACTGTCAAAAGACTCCTCCAAACAATGAACATCCCACACACCGGCACCAACAAAGGACGAACCTATGATTTAACCCACCTCCAATTATAATTTTGCTATAATGAATAAGTACTTATACGAAGGGGAGTTTAATGAGAAAATGAAATCATTCAATATTGATCATTTTATCGCGAGTGTTTTACAGTGGATATTAAATATAGCGCTAATTATATTATCCATTGTCTTATCTATCTTTTTAATTAATGAGACGATTACTTTTATTCAATACATATTTTCAGCAAAGAAGTATACGTCATATAAATTAGTTGAAAGTATCATCGTCTATTTCTTATACTTCGAGTTCATAGCATTAATCATTAAGTATTTTAAATCGAACTATCATTTCCCGTTACGTTATTTTATTTATATCGGAATTACAGCCTTAATTCGATTGATTATTGTGTCTCATGAGGAACCGATGGAGACGTTATTATACGCAGGAGCAATTCTTGTTTTAGTTATTGCTTTATACATATCGAATATGAGAGATTTGAGAAAAGAGTAGTAGTGCAGACATAAGTTTGCACTACTTTTTTATACCTTGACCTTAAAGTTACTTGAAAGTTTACAATGAAATTAGGGCGTTTGAAATTGAAAAAAATTGAGAAATTAAATGAAGAGGTTTCTTTTACTTGGAGGTTATAGAAATGAGTCAGGAATTGAAATTGCGTCCATTAGAGCGAGAAGATTTAAAGTTTGTACACGAACTGAATAATAATGCACATATTATGTCGTATTGGTTTGAAGAGCCGTATGAGGCATTTGTGGAGCTGCAAGACTTATACGATAAACATATACACGATCAAAGTGAACGCCGATTTATCGTTGAAAAAGATAATGAAATGGTTGGGTTAGTTGAGTTAGTGGAAATCGATTATATTCACCGTAGAACAGAATTCCAAATCATTATTGACCCGAATTATCAAGGATACGGTTATGCAGCGGAAGCGACGCGGTTAGCGATGGATTACGCTTTTTCTGTATTAAATATGCATAAGATTTATTTAGTGGTGGATAAGGAAAATGAAAAAGCGGTACATGTTTATAAAAAGGTTGGATTTATGGTAGAAGGTGAACTGTTAGACGAGTTTTTCGTTGATGGTAACTATCATAATGCCATAAGAATGTGTATGTTTCAGAAGCAATATTTTGAAAATAAGTAGTTGAATGATTTTGAAGTAATGTTGACGCTTCATAAAACTGTATGCTAAAATCCCTTTTAAGTATTAAGGAAGGTGCAGAACATGCTTTATATAAAATTTGTAAAACTCATTAGAAAACTTTGCTCCGCACAAATGTATACGGTGAAGCGTTGTACGGAGCTTAATCAAGGGGGATAAAACCTCTATATTCATCGGCTGAATAATTTTTTGAAAAAAGTATAGTCTACCTATGCTTATTTCGTTATGGTTATTTAGCTGATGTATAAAATAGATTAAGGGGCCATAGACAATGCTTTGTCTATGGCCCTTTGTGTATATTATTCCAATGAGTTTTTACTGTAAATTGGAGTAGTATGGAAAAAACCACGAAGCAGAGGGCTAGTGTCGAATGACGCTATCTCTCTGCTTTTTTAATTTCAGGAAAAGAGGAATAAAAATGAGTTTACTTAAAGTTGAAAATTTATCACATAGTTTTATAGATAAAGTATTATACGAAAATGCTTCTTTTGATTTGCATAAAGGGGAACATATGGGGATTGTTGGACAGAATGGTGCAGGAAAAAGTACGTTAATGAAAATATTGGTGGGGGAAATTATTTCTGATAAGGGGAGCATTAAGTGGCAACCTAATATTCAAATCGGACATCTTGATCAATACGCAGAAATTGATGAGAGTTATACCATTTCAAAATATTTAAAGAGAGCCTTTAATGATTTGTATGAAATGGAAGATAGAATGAACAAGTTATATGAAGAAAGTGCGATGACTGGAGATGAAAATCAACTATTAAAAGCGGCAGAAATGCAAGGACTGCTCGAGGCTCGTGATTTTTATTCAGTAGACAGCTTCATAAATAAGGTGGCAGCCGGTTTAGGTATTGATGCGATTGGGATGAATCGTGTTATTGGTGAATTAAGCGGAGGACAACGTGCAAAGGTAATTTTAGCAAAGCTTTTATTAGAAGAGCCTAATATTTTATTACTAGATGAACCGACAAACTTTCTTGATAAAGAGCATGTTGAATGGCTTGCTAATTATTTGATGAATTTTGAAGGGGCGTTTATTGTCGTGTCACATGATTTTGAGTTTCTAGAAAAAGTGACTTCTTGCATATGTGATGTAGAGTTTGGAACGGTGAAGAAGTATTACGGCAAATACTCAGATTTTGTAAGACAAAAGGAGCATTTGCGAAAAGATTATATTCGCCAATATTATGCACAGCAAAAGAAAATTGAAAAAACGGAAGAGTATATTCGTAGAAATATTGCTGGAGTGAATTCAAAAATAGCACAAGGACGTAGAAAGCAATTGCAACGTATGGAAAGAATTGCGCCGCCAAGTTTTACTCATAAGCCGTCTATTCATTTTCAGGAACTTCCCATTTCAGTTCAGACAGTTCTTGAAGTAAAGAACCTTGAAGTTGGCTACGATTTCGCGCTCTTACCAAAGTTGAATTTTTCAGTAATGGGTGGGCAAAAACTTGTTATTACAGGTTTCAATGGAGTAGGGAAATCTACTTTATTAAAAACAATCGTTGGGAATATTGTTAGTATTTCTGGAGAATTTCAATTTTCAGAGCAAATAAAGATTGGATATTATGAGCAAGATTTAAATTGGAGCAATGATTCTTTAACGCCGCTTCAAATTATTTCAGAACAGTTTCCTAAACTGAATATGAAGGAAATACGCCATCATTTAGCTGCGTGTGGAGTGAAGGATACGCACGTTTCGCAAGAAATTCGTACGTTAAGTGGTGGTGAACAATCGAAGGTGAAACTGTGTGGATTATTACTATCACCTTGTAACTTCTTAATTTTAGATGAGCCGACAAATCATTTAGATGCAGAAGCGAAGGAAGCTTTGCAAAAGGCATTAATACAGTTTAAGGGGAGCATTATACTTGTATCTCACGAAGCAAGTTTTTATCTTGATTGGGCAGATAGTATTTTTAATATAGAGAAGGGATTAGTTAAGGGGGTGTGAAGCATATGAGTGAAAATAATTGGAAAACGAAAATTATATTATTTTTGACTGCTCAAACTATTTCGTTGTTCGGTTCATCTCTCGTGCAGTACGCAATTATATGGTATATCACCCTTACAACATCGTCAGGGGTAATGTTGACCATTTCAACCGTTTGTGGTTTCTTACCACAAATTGCGATTTCTTTATTTGCGGGTGTTTGGATTGATCGTTACGACCGTAAAAAGATGATTATGTTATCGGATGGGGTTATAGCAATTGCTACATTAGTTTTAGCAATTTTATTTTTAACAGGATATAAAAGTATTTGGTTACTTTTTATAGTGCTACTCATTCGTTCTGCTGGGACAGGGGTACAAACGCCAGCTGTGAATGCGTTAATCCCACAAATCGTTTCAAAAGATTTTCTTATGAAAGTAAATGGGATCAATAGCAGTATTACATCTTTAATTATGTTTCTTTCTCCAGCAGCAAGTGCTGCAATTCTTTCCATTGCTAGCATTGAAGCGACATTTTTTATTGATGTTATGACAGCTATGATCGGAATTAGTATTATGTTTATCATCCAAGTAGAAGGACATGTGAATGTAGGGAGTAAGCAAAAATCTAATCTGCAAGGTATAAAAGAAGGTTTTGTTTATTTAAAAGAAAATGTATTTATTAAAAGGCTACTTGTTTTATTAATCATTGTCATGATCTTAATAAGTCCAGCTGCCTTTTTAACACCTTTAATGGTAACTCGTTCTTTCGGTGCAGAAATGTGGAGACTTACTGCTAGCGAGATGACTTTTAGTGCGGGGGCAGCAGCTGGTGGCGTATTAATTGCGGCGTGGGGTGGCTTTCGTAATCGTATGCATACAACAGCGCTAGCTTGTGCGTTATATGGACTGCTTATGATTGGATTAGGGATTGCACCAATATTTATTATGTATTTACTATTTAATTTTTTAATTGGTATAACAATGCCGTGCTTCAATACACCAGTTACCGTGTTATTACAGGAAAAAGTAGAACCTTCTATGCATGGGCGGATGTTTAGTGTTGTACAAATCGCTAATTCATGCGCGCTTCCTTTAGGAATGATAATATTTGGCCCATTGGCTGATATGTTTAGTGTAGAAATTTTGTTAATTTGTGCTGGAATATTTGTGCTGTTGTGTGCGATTTATGTTGTAGTAAGTAAGAGATTTGAAGTGTAAATATTGATGTTTGAAAAGGTTTGTGAGGCAATTTCAGATACTTCGCAAACCTTTTTGTTTATAACAGTCAATAATTATTTATTGTAAAACAATAAATAATTATTGACTGTTAATGTTGTTTTGGGTAATATGATGTTAACAATCTAAGGGTAATTATATGAATAGAGGAGAATGTGAAATGAAAAATACATACGTAGTAGCTATTTCTTTCATGATTTTAGCGATTATTTCTTTAACGATACATGCTTCAAACAGTAAAGTAGGAGCGAATGGGTTCCTTGAAGAACCTTTCTTTTTCTTAGTACCGATAAGTTATGTATTGTTCCTTAGTGGTATTGGTGTATTACTATTTGGATTTATTACTTCAAAGCTGAAAAAAAATAATAGATAAAATGAGGTTTAATTAGTGAGGGATCCATTAATCGGAATGAAACACTCCTCATGAAATAGAAACATACGATATGGAAGAAAAATAATAAGTGAGTTGAATAATGATGAATCATTATTTTTATAGTGGTAGACAAGTGGGGGCAGCTATTACGCTTGCCGGGGCACAGGGAACCATTCATGCTGTGAATCAAGTGATTCAAATGCAGCAACAAGCATATTTGGCACAAATGATGCAAGGACAGTATATGCCATACTCACAATTTCCGATGCAAAGTGTGAATTATGATGTGTATCCAGCTAGTTTCTTTTCCATTCCATATGGTGGGACTTATTTCTTATGAAAGAAAGCGACTGATAAGAGTCGCTTTCTTTTTTATATTCCGCCTAGCTGCATTCCAAGGAATGCGAAGAGGATACCAACTATGTAAGTAGCGCTTAAATATAAAAGGAATGTGCTAAAGCTTTTACGATTGAGAAGCTGAACAGATTCTAGTTTAAACGTCGAGAATGTCGTGAAGGCACCCATAAATCCAGTACCTAATAATAATTGCCAACCTGTAGTGACTCCGTTGCCAATTATATATCCGAGTAAAAACGCTCCTGTTATATTAATGAGAAATGTAGCAATTGGAAAGGAAGTTTTATTTCTTTTTTTAAACCAATTGCTAATTGCAAATCGCGTAATTGCACCGAAAAATCCTCCTGTTGCGACTAATAAAGCTTCTATCATAAGTGATCACCTTCCGTAAGATGTTTCTTAAGTAAGAAATTACCTAGTGTATAGCCAAGTCCAGACATAATGAGGCCACCAAGTATGCTGCATGATACATATAAGAAGGCTATGCTCCACTCGGAATGATTGATCAATTGAATAGTTTCTACACTAAATGTTGAAAACGTCGTAAAAGAACCAATGAATCCTGTCCCGATGCCTGTGATTACATCTGAAGATAAGATGTTGAGCTTAGCGATATACGTAGTCAGCCACGCTAATAAGAAGCAGCCGACTAAGTTAATCAGTAATGTAGCTAGTGGAAATGTATAATGCCAAGATTCATGAATCGTAAGACCTAAATAATAACGAGAAAGGGCCCCTAATATACCGGAAATGCCGACGATAATATAAATCAATTTTCTCACCTCTTTAAATAGCTTGCTCAAAAAAATAGACTCCTACCAGTAGTTATACTGGTAGGAGTCATTAGCTAAGCAGCGTTTATGGCGAACTCCATCGCCTATGATTATTACATATAGTGTACTAAACATTGCGCTTGATTTCCAGTGAAGGAGTTAGGGGATTTTGTATTTTTGATAATGTAAGAGCAAGAGTTATTGTTTATAAACTAAATATAGTGATATAAGGTTTTTGATATGATAAAATATTTGTTATGTCTGTCATTCGGTTTTAGTTAACTGAAAATAAGGAAAATTAAGTTGTGTGTTTTAGAAAAGGGGCGTTTATTTGAAGAAATTGTTAAAAATAGTACTTATATGTATTTTAGTAGGATTGGGAGTTGTAGGTGGTTTTTTAGGGTATATGACACTTACTAAAGAACAGCCTGCGGATAGTGTAAGTTTGAAGGTGGAAAATAATAAAGAGCGCGTATTAGCGACAGGAAATGAATTTAAAGTTACAACATTTAATATTGGATATGCTGGATTAGATAAGGAGCAAGATTTCTTTATGGATGGGGGAAAGGGATCTGGTTCAAGTAGTAAAGAGCAAACGGAAGTTAACCTAAAGAATATGCTTTCGTTTTTACAAAATGAGAATAGTGATTTTGCGCTACTACAAGAAGTTGATATAAAATCACTTCGATCATTTGATGTGAATGAACATGAATTTTTGAAAAAAGGATTACCTGATTATGTTTCGTCATTTGGCAAGAACTACGATACGAAATGGGTTCCAGTGCCAATAACAAATCCAATGGGATATGCGGAGGCTGGGTTAAGTACGTTTTCTAAATACACTGTTCAAGAAGCGAAGAGATTCCAGCTTCCTGGAATGGAGCCTTGGCCGAAGCGTTTATTTGATTTAGATCGGGCGATTGTTGAACATACAATCCCTGTTAATAATGGAAAGCATGTTAGACTCGTAAACTTACATTTGTCTGCGTACGATGAAGGCGGGAAAATTAGAAAACAGCAAGTAGAGTTTTTAAAAGAATATATGAACAAGCATTATAAAAATGGTGATTACGTAATAATGGGCGGAGATTGGAATCAATTAGTTTCTGATGTTCAATTAAGTGATCCAAAGTTTGTGAAGGAGCGTCCTGAGTGGCTAGTAGAGTTACCGAAGGACTTTACTGATGGTGGCTTTAAATGGGCGGTAGATCCTTCTGTTATGACGGTGAGAGACGATGTGAAGAAATATGTAGAAGGTGAAAACTTCGTCACGATTATTGATGGCTTTATCGTTTCACCGAATGTTGAGATTGTAAATGTGCAAGGAAAAGATTTAAAGTTTGAAAATAGTGATCATAACCCAGTGAGTGCGGTATTTAAGCTGAAGTAATTAAGTGCAGAAGGTGGGACTATATATGGAATGGTTAAAGAAAACTTGTTTTTCTAACCTTGAGAAAGAATCACAGAAAAATCATTTATTGCTGTTTATTACGATTTGTAGTTTCTTCCTTGGAATCATCGCAATTGGGTATTACGGATATATTTTTACAGAGAGAGCAATCGTGTTTTGGGTTTGTGGCATTTCTGTCGTTGTATTTGGAACACTTCTTACTTTTATAAAAAGCATGGAAACGATGTATAAATATATCATGACATTTATGTTGCTTATGATGTCTTTCATTATGGTACAAGCTTTTAATGAAAGCCCAGCTGTATTTCAAATGGTCTATTTTACACTAGCCGTTTCACTTATTTATTTAAGTGAACGTCTCGTTGTAATTCTAGGCGGAGTGGCAGTTGTAATCACATTTATTCTTTGTAGTTATTGGCCAGAGCAATTTTTTGCTTATACAGCTGCATCTGAAGCTGCAAACTTCGCAAGCTTGTTAGCAATCGTAACAATCGCTATGTGGGGCGTCACGAAAATTGGTTCTAACTTGCTAGCTCGTTTAAGTGATGAGAAGCAAGAAGTAATGAGAAAAGCTCAGGAATTAGAAGAAACGCAAAGACTTATTGAGGAAACGGTTGTAAAACTAGATCGTAATTTCAATTATTTAAGACAAAATATGAATACATCGATGGAGTCAATGAGTGAAATTAATTTCGCTTTTGAAGAGGTAGCAGTTGGTACGCAATCACAATCAGAGATGATGCATCGTTCGGTAGAAGTATTGAATGATATGGAGGGAAATATTGAACAAATCATTTCTCAAGTAAGAAATGCATCGATTCGTATTGATGAAAGCTTAGAAATTTCAAAGGGTAGTGTACATACTTTAAGAAACTTTGAAGCAAATATGAAAAGTTTAAATGATGTTGTTTCACAATCAGGAGTTATATTTAGAGATTTAATGATGCAGTCGAAGCAAATTAATGAGATTGTAGATGTAATAACGAATATTTCAAGTCAGACGAGTTTACTAGCTTTAAATGCAAATATTGAAGCCGCAAGAGCAGGTGAGCATGGAAAAGGATTTGCGATTGTAGCGAATGAAGTATTAAAGCTTGCTGAGGAATCGAATCGTTCTGCGGGAAGAATTCAAGGGATTTTGAAGGAGTTTAGTAATCAAGCAAGTAAGGTAGAACTACGGGTAGAGAAATCAGAAAGAGTACAAGAAGAATGTAATGAAATGCTAGTAAGTGTTTTAACAAATGTAACGGATTTAGGGAAGTTTATTGATGAAATTAATGATGTAATGAGAGGAATCGTTGGTCATCAAGAAAGTTTCCAAGTTAAAACGACGAATATCGTAAAGGATGTTACACATGCTTCCAATGTAATCCAGCAAACTTCTGCGGCTACAGAAGAAGTGTTAGCAAGTGTGGAAGAAGAAAAACATCGAAATGATACATCTGTGAAGACATTACATACTGTTAGCGAGCAAGTGAAATTGTTAGAAGATATTTTAGAAAAGTAATATCACTTAAAAAGGGCACAACGTTTGTGCCCTTTTTTCATTTAAACGAAGACTTGCTCGGATTTTAATTGCTTTTCTGCTCGTTTTCTGCCAAGCTTAAGAAGATGAAATTCAGCTAATAGCGGAATTAAAATACTTCAAAGAAAGAATTAAATAGGTGACGTATATGATCGAAGTTAAGACTTCTGAACTTAGTGATGGAGAATTTAATAGAGGTGTATTTGCAACTCGTGATATTAAAAAAGGTGAGTTGATACACGCAGCGCCAGTTATCTCTTATCCGAATGAACAGCATGAACACATTGAGAAAACATTACTTGCTGACTACGCATTTGAGTATGGGATTAATCATACGGCAATCCTTTTAGGATACGGCATGTTATTCAATCATTCATATACACCGAATGCGACGTATGATATTGTCTTTGAGAATCATACATTTAACTTCTATGCTTATAAAGATATAAAAGCGGGAGAAGAAATCTTAATCAATTATAATGGTGAAGTGGATAACGATGAGCTGTTATGGTTTGATAAGGAAAAAGAAGAGAACGAAAAGTAATATAAAGAGTTTGGAAAGAGCACATTCTGTGGGATGTGCTCTTTTTTATGGCGTGTCCAGTCAGCTGGTGGAGAAATCCTACGATTGAGCCCTGTGATAAAGTAATTTTTCTGTTTATAGAAATGGGAGAGTATTTAGGAGTATACAGAGCCAAGAAATACACTATATTTACAACTAAATGATATGGTGAAAGGCTTAAATCTAACCTTACAACGATTTAAAAATTACTATATCCCATCTCCAATGGGGTAAAGGTGGATTGGTAAAATTGATTGGTATGTCTTAGAATGGTTTGCACTAACATCTCCCTAAAGATACAGCATTGTATCTTTAGGGAGATGCTTTATTAGCTTTATAGTATAGAGGAAGAGATTTTTAGTTAATTTATTTTTAATCTTATTAAGTTATTATTTTATACAAATTAATAATAACAAATTCGGACTTTTATTTTCAGTCTTGTTAGAAAATTTTGTTTATTTTATTCTTTAATAGTGAGAAATAATAGGAAATGTAAATTTTAGCTATTTCTCATTATTATAAGATTTGAGAGGAGAACGGTAGATGAGAATTATAGCTGGGATACTTTCTTTCGTGTTAATGTTTAGTTTTGCATTGCCATCATTTGTTGATGCAACTGTTGAATTAAATGATGATACGATTGTCGAAGAATATGTTCCTGAAGAAGATGGTGGCATTGATTTATCTAATGTCGATGTTTCTAACTTCGATTTTGAAAAATTTGAGAATGAATATGATTTTTTAGTAACTGATCCTGTATTTTTACAATTAGAAGGAGAACTAAGTAAACCAAGAGTTGAATATGTTATTGAAAAAAATCCTCTTACAGGTGAATTAATAGTTAAACAAGAAATATTACCAGCTCTTGTTATCGGAGCATTAAGGGTTTTAACTTCAAAAGTAGGCAGAACAGCTGCCGATAAAGGTTGGAAGATAGCAAGACCATATGTACAAAAAGCATTAAACGCACCAAGTAAATATATCCTTGAAGGACCATCTGGAACAAAAATTATTCAAGTAAGATCTAAAGCTACGAAACAAGTTATATTTAGGTTAGATTATGGCCCGGTATATCATAAAGGACCATATTTACATTATCATGTTCCACCAAATTTAAATGATCATCATATTATTTGGTAAAGAGGAGGTTATTTCACATTATGTGTAACTATGAAACACACCAGCATATGCATATAGGCTATTATGAAGATGGTTATGATTTAGAAGTCACTGCATATAAAAAAATAAACAAACCTATTTGGGATGTATTTATTGAAGAGTATGAAGCGGGTTTTTTATATGAATTTGCTAGCAAACATAAATTAGGTGAATATTTTACTGGATGCGGTTTAAAAATATTTACAATAGATGACAAAGATGCTACTGAAGAACAATCTAGATTAATTTTTGAAAAGTGGTTAAAAACTAATAACATTGTTTAAAAATTGGTTTATCTTTATTCCACTAATCAAAAAGGTAGAAAAGTATACTTTTCTACCTTTTTGTAGTTTATATACAAACCTTACCAAAACTTCTAACACGGCTTTTTCTTCTCTTTCACAACTGCCACTTCATCTTAAAATTCCTTCGTTAAATCCTTTGATTCCTGTATCTCACTTAGTATCTTCATGAGAGTCTTATCTCCCGCTTTCAATCGATTTTCTTATATGTCATAAACAAAGTAAAAATTACAAAAAAATACCACTTTATTTTCGTATGGTATAGTAAGATACTGAAGGATAGTGTTTTGAAAAAGTAATATATTTTACAAATTGTTGTCTTTCTGATGACATGTCAAGTTTAGTAGCCCATTTGGGTTGCTTTATTATGCAATATATATTTTAATATGAGTGGCACCTCTTATAAATTAAGAGGTTAATAGGTGTCTCGAATTGATTTTGGGTACACTGTATCCACCACTTTAGGTTTGTTCATGTATGTGGGGATATTATGGGCCCGTATAACGGGATAAAAAGAATATAGAAATAGAGGAATCGTAAAATGAATATGCAAGAGGTTTATGAATATTTAAGTACGGTATTGCCTGAAGGTCATGTGAAACAAGATGAAATGTTAAAGAATCATACGCATATTAAAGTTGGTGGAAAAGCAGATGTGTTCGTTGCGCCAACAAATTATGATGAAATTCAAAAAGTTATTAAATATGCTAACAAATATAATATTCCAGTTACGTTTTTAGGGAACGGTTCGAATGTCATTATTAAAGACGGTGGAATTCGCGGGATTACAGTAAGTTTAATTCATATTACAGGTGTTACTGTAACAGGAACGACAATTGTAGCACAGTGCGGTGCAGCAATTATTGACGTATCACGTATTGCGTTAGACCATAACTTAACGGGTCTTGAGTTCGCTTGTGGTATTCCAGGTTCAGTTGGCGGAGCATTATATATGAATGCAGGTGCATACGGCGGTGAAATTTCGTATGTATTAACAGAAGCTGTCGTAATGACAGGTGATGGAGAGCTACGTACTTTGACGAAAGAAGCATTTGAATTTGGATATCGTAAGAGTGTATTTGCGAACAACCATTACATTATTCTTGAAGCGAGATTTGAACTTGAAGAAGGTGTATATGAAGAAATTAAAGCAAAAATGGATGATTTAACGTTTAAACGTGAGTCAAAACAACCTCTAGAATATCCTTCATGTGGTAGCGTATTTAAACGCCCACCAAATAACTTTGCTGGTAAATTGATTCAAGAATCAGGATTACAAGGTAAGCGAATTGGCGGAGTGGAAGTTTCTCTAAAACATGCTGGATTTATGGTGAATGTTGATAACGGAACAGCACAAGATTACATCGATTTAATTCACTTCGTACAAAAAACAGTTGAAGAGAAATTTGGCGTGAAGTTAGAGCGCGAAGTAAGGATTATTGGAGAAGATAAAGAATAATATATACGTATGAAACTGCGAATTATTTTAAAATAATATTTGGGTATTGTTGACAATTCGTTTGCAATTCAATATAATGGCTAATAATTTAACAAATAACATACGTTGAAAGAGCCCAGTAGCAGTTTGTCACTGTTAACGAGAGAGCTAGGGGATGCTGGAACCTAGCACAAACAAATTTGCGAATTACACTCTGGAGTATCTTAGGTAATGCTAAGCGGATTGGCAATCGATATTATTGCTAAGAGTGGTATGAGTAGCTATGCTATTTATACAAACTGGGTGGTAACACGGTGAATCATCGTCCCTATGTCATAGACATAGGGATTTTTTGTTTTTAAAAATAAAGGGGATGACAAAAGATGAACATTATTGATGAATTAGAATGGCGCGGCGCCATTAATCAACAGACTGACGAAGAAGGTTTACGTAAGCTAGTAGAAGAGAAAAAGATTTCGCTATACTGCGGAGTTGATCCAACTGGCGATAGTATGCATATCGGACATTTGATTCCGTTTATGATGATGAAAAGATTTCAATTAGCTGGTCATCATCCAGTTATTTTAATTGGCGGAGCAACAGGAACAATTGGTGATCCAAGTGGACGTCAATCAGAACGCCAACTTCAAACGTTAGAAGTAGTGCAGCATAATGTAGATGCGTTAACAGCTCAAATGAAAAAGCTATTTGATTTTGGCGGAAATAGCGAAGTAAAGATGGTAAATAACTACGACTGGACACATGAAATAAATATTATTGAGTTTTTACGTGATTACGGGAAAAACTTTAGCATTAATAGTATGTTAGCAAAGGATATCGTAGCAAGTCGTTTAGATACAGGAATTTCTTTCACAGAATTTACGTACCAAATCTTACAAGCGATGGACTTCCATCATTTATACACGAAAGAGGATGTTCAACTGCAAATTGGCGGTAGTGATCAATGGGGAAATATTACGAGTGGTTTAGATTTAATTCGTAAGTTAGAAGGGCACGAAGCAAAAGTATTTGGATTGACGATTCCGTTATTATTGAAATCAGATGGTACGAAGTTTGGTAAATCAGCAGGTGGTGCAGTTTGGCTTGATCCTGAAAAAACAACACCATTTGAATTTTACCAGTTCTGGGTGAATACAGATGACCGCGATGTAGTTAAATACTTGAAATACTTTACATTCTTAACGAAAGAGCGCATCGATGAATTGGCAGTGAAGGTAGAAACAGAGCCTCATAAACGTGAAGCGCAAAAAGTATTAGCGGAAGAAATGACGAAATTTGTTCATGGAGAAGAAGCATTGCTGCAAGCTGTGAAAATTACAGGAGCGTTATTTAGCGGAGATATTAAATCGTTAACAGCTGATGAAATTGAGCAAGGCTTTAAAGAAATGCCAACATTCCAGTCTTCAAAAGAGACGAAAAACATCGTAGAATGGCTAGTTGATTTAGGAATTGAACCATCTAGACGACAAGCACGTGAAGATATTAATAATGGAGCTATCTCTATGAATGGCGAAAAAGTAACGGATGTAGGTACGGATGTTACGGTAGAGAATTCATTTGATGGACGATTTATTATTATTCGTAAAGGGAAGAAGAACTACAGCCTTGTGAAGTTAGGATAATGAAGAAGGTTTAAAAATTATATCGGCGATTTTTTGAATATATCGACCGTAACTCGAAACATATCGGCGATTTTCGAAATATATCAGCGATTTCTCCGATATATCGATTTACCGACAAAAAGCGACAATAAGAGCTGTTCCGAACGGGACAGCTTTCATTATAAAAAGTCAGTATATTTAGATAAATTTAAAGGGTATATAATTTTTTTGCCGAATAAATAAGTTAGAGAAAATTATGGATAAAAATAGCCCGAACCATGCAGTGCATGATTCGGGCTTATATTCAGATTAGTAAGCTAAGCTGAATAGACCTTTAATGTGTGATAAGTAACGAACGTTACTTGCTTCTTTCATTAATGATGCTGGTAAGCCTTTAAGTGGAGTATTGCTTGCTCCGATTGTAGCAACCGCATCTTTACGTCCTAGACTAGCAAGTGTTCCAGAATTTACAGGTGCGAACTCTTCGAATGCTTTGCCTTCTAGTGCTGCGTATAAGTTGTATCCAATTAACTCACCCATTTGCCAAGCGATTTGTGCAGTTGGTGGGTATGGACGTCCGTCTGGAGCGAAGACAACAGCGCTGTCTCCAGCAACGAATACGTTTTTGTGAGAAGTAGATTGTAGGTATGCATCAACTGTTGCACGACCACGGTTTACTTCAAGACCTGATTCACCGATTAGTGGGTTACCTTGAACGCCGCCCGTCCAAACGAATGTGTTAGCAACAAGTTTTTGACCGTCTTTTAAGTCAATTTCATTGCCAGCAACGTTTGTTACAGGAAGACCAGTTAAGAATGTAACGCCGCGTGCTTCTAGGCTAGTAGTTGCACGTTCGATTAAGTGGTCTGGTAATACTGGAAGGATTTTTGGACCTGCTTCAACAAGAAGAAGTTTCACTTCTTTTGGATTTACGCCGTGGCTTTTTGCAAGTTTAGGCATAATGTCAGCAAGCTCACCAACTAGCTCAACGCCAGTTAATCCGCCACCACCGATTACGATTGTAGCATCAGCTTCGTTTTTCGTTTTCGCGTATTCACGAATACGGTCTTCAACGTGTTTGTAGATTTTGTTTGCATCAGCAGCAGATTTTAATACCATGCTGTTTTCTTCTAGTCCTGGAATACCGAAGTAAGCAGTTTTACTTCCTAAAGCAACTACAAGTGCATCGTAAGATAAAGTAGTGCCGCCAGCTAATTTGATTTCTTTGCTATCAACTGAGAATGACTCAACTGTTGCGATTTTTAGATCGATATCTTTACCTTTGAAAAGCTTTGTAAGTGGCATTGCAACTGCTTGCTCAGACACGTTACCAGCTGCAAGGCGGTGTAGTTCAGTGATAATTTGGTGTGTTGGGTATTGGTTAATCACTGTAACTTGTGCTTCTGATTTGCTGTAATATTTACGTACGTTTAAAGCGGCAAGAAGACCGCCATAACCAGCGCCTAAGATGACAATTTGTTTTGACATAGTATGATATCCCCCGTCTTTACTAATTGTTGTTATAAGTTAACTTATTTATTGTTACGTTCTGCACTAATTTGAAGATATGCGTTCACAAAGCGGAACATTTTTTGTGCTTGTGGATCTTTTAGTAATTTTAAAAGACCGAATAGGCCGATAACTTCGTTGCTTTCGTCAGCACGATCTTTCGCTTCGATTGCAGTTGCAGCCATGCTTTTCACTGTATCTTTTACAGGTTCTACAAGCTCTGTGATTGCACCAACAGTGTCGCTTTTTAATACTTCATCAGTAGCAACAGTTTGAGCGAAGTCATAAGACTTAGTTAAAATGTTAACAAGCTCAGTTAATTTTGGAAGCTGTTCTACTAGTGTTGTTAATGATTCTTGTACCTCAGGTTTTAACAACTGATCAAGTACATCAAGTTGTCCTTGGCTAGCAGAAATTTGTACAGTTTCTTGTTCTGGCTTTGTTTGAGTCATAGTTTCTGGCATCTCCAATTCTCCTTTACGATAGCAATACTCTTATTTTTGATAAGTAAGATAGTAAACGGTTACGAAACTTTATACAAAGTTTCACAAAACACAATAAAATGCCTTTAAATTTATGACAGCAAGTAAGCTGCAAACATAAATCTAAAACCATAACGTCTTACTTATTATTTATGAACTGTCCGATATATGGCTTGTCCGCATAATGGAAAAGCTCCGTTACCGGAAAGTGTATATAATATATATCCTATATTATATACTATATACACCTATGTTAACATAAAAATGATTCCTAATTATTTCATATCGAGCGTATAACGTAGTACTGACAAGGTATGAAAGCGTATAAAATATTTTGTTTCAGTTAGAAATGTACATATATAATAAGAAAAAAAGGAAAAAATGAACAAATTCATGTTCGTTTTTTCCTTTTTCCTATTATTCACCTTCCGCAATTAGCATCGATGTCTTACCTTCTTTTTCAAGATGGCATTCGCCCCAAGAACAAAGAGAATCAAGAATGGATTCTAAAGACCAACCGTAATCAGTAAGAGAATATTCTACTTTTGGTGGGACTTGGTTGTATACTTTTCTTTGAATAACGCCGTCGTCTTCTAATTCACGTAATTGTTGTGTTAACATTTTTTGTGTAATACCAGGCATTGAGCGTTTTAATTCACTCGTTCTCTTTGTACCTTTCGTTAAGTGACAAAGGATAACAACTTTCCATTTGCCGCCGATAACTTCTAAAGTTGCCTCTACAGGAATATTGTATTGCTTCATATGAAACCCTCCCATTGTGAGTAAAATAAGTTAAATCATACAAATGTTACTTTTTAGTACCTATAGCACTTTAAAGTACGTACTTTTTATCATGTTAAATATGTTTCATAATAGCACATGTAAGAGGCAAATGAGTAGTACGGTACTGAAAAGTGACTATGTTACTTTTTGGTGCCTATCGTACTTTAAAGTGCGTTCTTCAAAAAAAGAATGAAACCATTCATAATAGCATTTGTAGAGATTAAATATTTTTTTTTGAAGATAAAAGGGCCTTTTTATCGCACTATTATGATTGGATTTCTTGTAATAAGGAGGAATTCAATTGAGTTCATATACAGTACCATCTTCGGAAGTTCAGACGAATCGAAGAAGTATGTTTGCTTTATTAGCACTAGCAATTAGTGCGTTCGGGATTGGTACGACCGAGTTTATTAGTGTCGGTTTATTACCATCTATTTCAGAGGATTTACATGTTTCTGTTACAACAGCTGGTTTAACTGTTTCTCTATATGCATTAGGTGCAGCAGTAGGAGCTCCTGTTTTAACAGCGCTAACGGCTAGTATGTCGAGAAAGACATTATTAATGTGGATTATGGTTATTTTCATTATTGGTAATGGGATCGCGGCAGTAGCAACAAGTTTCACTATATTAATTATCGCAAGGATTGTATCTGCGTTTGCACATGGTGTGTTTATGTCGATAGGATCTACAATTGCGGCCGCAATCGTCCCAGAGAATAAACGTGCTAGCGCCATTGCGATTATGTTTACTGGATTAACAGTTGCGACTATTACAGGTGTACCAATTGGAACGTTTATCGGTCAACAATTTGGCTGGAGAGCGTCATTTATGGCGATTGTCGTAATTGGAATTATTGCTTTTATCGCAAACAGTATACTCGTCCCATCTAATTTAAAAAATGGTGTACCTGTATCGTTTCGTGATCAATTCAAATTAATTAAAAATGGAAGACTGTTACTTGTTTTCATTATTACTGCACTTGGATACGGCGGTACATTCGTAACATTTACGTATTTATCACCCCTATTACAAGAAGTAACAGGATTTGAAGCGAGTACAGTTACGATCATTTTATTAGTGTATGGCATTGCAATTGCGATAGGGAATATGGTCGGCGGAAAATTATCGAATCATAATCCGATTCGAGCGCTATTTTACATGTTCTTGATTCAAGCGATTATACTATTTGTTTTAACATTTACAGCGCCATTTAAAGTAGCTGGATTAATCACAATTATTTTCATGGGACTATTCGCATTTATGAATGTTCCGGGGCTACAAGTATATGTAGTTATATTGGCAGAGCGCTTTGTTCCGAGTGCGGTGGATGTTGCTTCAGCAATTAATATTGCCGCATTTAACGGAGGGATCGCTTTAGGTTCTTATATAGGTGGCCTTGTAACGAATTCTTTAGGATTAATCCATACTGCTTGGGTAGGTGGCCTTATGGTAGTAGCCGCTGTGATTTTAACAGCGTGGAGCATGACATTAGAAAAAAGAGATCAAGTAAAATAAAAGGAGAGAAAATAAAATGAAAAACTTACAAAGTAAAGCAGTATTAAATAACGGTGTAGAAATGCCTTGGTTCGGTTTAGGTGTATTTAAAGTAGAAGAAGGACCAGAACTTGTAGAAGCTGTAAAATCAGCGATTAAAGCAGGATACCGCAGCATCGATACAGCTGCAATTTACGGAAATGAAAAAGCTGTAGGTGAAGGAATCCGTGCAGGTATCGAAGCAACTGGTATTTCAAGAGAAGATTTATTCATCACTTCAAAAGTATGGAACGCAGATCAAGGATATGAAGAAACAATTGCTGCATATGAAGAGAGCTTAAAAAAATTAGAACTAGATTATTTAGATCTGTATCTTGTTCACTGGCCTGTAGAAGGAAAATATAAAGATACATGGAGAGCGTTAGAAACACTTTATAAAGAAAAGCGCGTACGTGCAATTGGTGTAAGTAACTTCCAAGTACATCACTTACAAGATGTAATGAAAGATGCAGAAATCAAGCCAATGATTAACCAAGTAGAATACCACCCTCGTTTAACACAAAAAGAAGTACAAGCTTTCTGTAAAGAACAAGGTATTCAAATGGAAGCATGGTCACCATTAATGCAAGGTCAATTATTAGATAACGAAACATTACAAGAGATTGCTGAGAAACACGGTAAAACAACAGCGCAAGTTATTTTACGTTGGGATCTTCAAAATGGAGTAATTACAATTCCAAAATCAACGAAAGAACACCGCATTATTGCAAACGCTGATGTATTTAACTTTGAATTAACGAAAGAAGATATGGAAAAAATCGATGCGTTAAATCAAAATCACCGCGTTGGTCCAGATCCTGATAACTTCGATTTCTAAGATTAAGGTAAGAAAAAAGAGTGCGTAAAAGCGCTCTTTTTTTGTGCATAAAAACAGTTTCTAAATAAATACTACTTAGTATTAAGTTTGTTATTAAGGGGCTGTAAACATGAATATAAAGCAATCGTTCAAACTTTTAGCTATGTTTTTAAGTGTTTTATTTGTGTTATTCCCACTTCAAAAAGCATTCGCAGAAGTGATGGACCATACAAAGTATCAAATGGATTGGAGTTATAGTAAGTCCAAGAAGAAACCAATCCGAACAGAGCTTATTAAAACGGCAGATGGCAAAATTGCTTTTTGCTTAAATGTAGATTTGAAATCTCCAAGCGGTCAAGATTTACCGGAAATGGGGAAAGTGGATATTAACGTATACCGTGTATTATTAAATGGATATCCACAAAAGAGTCCACAAGAATTAGGTGTTTCTGATTGGAGAGAAGCACATTATGCAACGCAGCTTGCAGTATGGAATGCGTTAAAGCAAATCGATATTAATGATTTAGATTTCCGCAATAAAAATGTAGAAAAGGTAACGAAAGATATCGTTGCAAAAGCAAGTGCTAGTGATGAGTTACAAGAAATTACGATGAGTGTAACTCCTACAGAAGAACAAGAAGCAGTATTAAAAAATGATTTCTTTGAAACAGGCTTATATACAGTAGACACAAATGCAAAAAGCGGAACGTACAAAGTGCAAGCAACAGGTGCACCAACGGGAGCCAAATTTGTAAATGAAAAAGGCGAAGCAAAAACAGAATTTAATGTAGGAGAAAAGTTCCGCATTTTAGTTCCGAAACAAACACCAGCTGGTGGATTTAGCTTTAAAGTAATAGGAAAATTAACGAAACTACAAGGCATTGCGCATAAAGGCACACCGACAATTCAAAATGCAGTCGTATTACTTGAGCGCAGTGAAGAAGAAACAAGTCCGGAGTTATCAGTGAGCTGGAAAAAAGGAAATGGTCATGATAATAATAAACCACATACTCCAAACGAACCGCATAAACCGAATCAATATAAAAGATAAGGATGAAAGCATTGGTGTTAACCAATGCTTTTTATATATGAAATTTTAAATTATATTAAGATAATTATTAACTAAATAAAACACTGTGTTTGTACTTTAAAAGCTATTTGGAAATAACAAAATATAATAAAATCCAAACGTTAAGATTAACAGATTAAATTCACAAAATTGTAACATTATTCTAATTGAAAAGTCTATCAAACAAAGTGTAAAGCGTGTACAATTCAGTTGGAAAAACTACCTATAGATGGTCAAATATAAAGAAAATGTAAGGTTTTATTACTATTTTTATTTTTAGATGTATAGATGACAATACTAAAGTGTATCTTTTACTATTCTCTTTTTATGTACAAAGAGAACTCATCACAAATAGAGAGAAGTGAGGAGGGCATATTACATAAAAATTTTACAAATGTAAGAAAGCGAATACATGGAGGGAAATGCGGTAGTAATAGATACAGGTGCGCGAGGTGTTCGTCTATTTATTAAATGTTTTTATAAAAATAATAGGATTTTTCATTAAATAAATATATAGGATGGTTTTTCTAAATAAAGGAACAGGGGACACAGATTATGTCGAAGAAGAAAAAGAGTAGGGTATTGGTAGCAGGTATATGTATATCTACATTATTATCACCAGTAGCTTTCGAAGCATCAAAAGGATATGCGGCGCCTTTGGAAGAGAATAAGGGTGGGAATTTAGAAGAGGTTCAAGAGAATAAGTTTGAGCAAAGGGTATTTCAGTTGCCGGGGAAAGGTAGCGTAGAAGAAGAAAATAATCGTTTAAGAGTTACTTGGAAACTTTCCGCTAATGAACCGACTGGAATTTATGCAGAGCCAAATGAAGAGATTACAATTGACATAAAAGGAACGCAGTCTATCCAAGCTTTTATTGGAACGAGATCTTATGATGAAAAGGACCCAGAGGAGTTTGATTTAAAACCAGGAAAAAATGTTATTTCATCTTCAAGAGGCGGTATTTTATATTTTTATAATATGAATAACGAAGGAGAAGTAACAGCTTCCGTTACAAATGGTGGTAGTCACTTTCCTTTATTTATTTTAGGTAAGCATACGAAAAAAGATTGGGATGAAATGTTAAAAAAATATAAGGATCCTTATGCAGTTGAATTAAAAGGTGAGAGAAGCTTAATTACTACTACTTACGATTCTGTGCAGAAATATATGAAGAATACGGATCCAACAGATTTAATGAAATTGCATGATAAGATTATCCGTTTAGAAAACGCAGTGGCAGGATTATCTGAGGACAGTGTTGGGGTTGCAAAATCTCCAACTCATTATGTTCAGTTTGTTGAAAAACGGAAGCCTGCTAAAGGGGACTTTATGTTTGCGAAACATTATCATACAGGATATATTCCAACTGCAATGAATAGAGTTTTAGATATAGAGGTACTTGAGAAGGATGGATGGGGACCGTGGCATGAAGTTGGTCATTTACATCAGCAAGAACCGTGGAAGTGGTCTAAAGTAAGGGAAGTAACAGTAAATATTTACTCATTAGCTGTTCAAAAGGCGTTAGGGAATCAATTAGAAATGGATGAGCACTATAAAAACTCATTTGAGTATTTAGAGAAGCCTAAAGCAGAAAGATTCATTGATGACATTAATCCTCTTACAATGTTTTGGCAATTAAATGTAGTGTATGGAGAACATTTTTATCCTAGGTTACATCAAGCTTATCGTTTGTTACCTCAGAGTGAAATGCCTCATTCTGATGAAGAGAAAAAGCAGCTATTTATTTATATGACATCAAAAGTGGCAGGGCAAAATTTAATTCCTTTCTTTGAGGAGTGGGGATTAACACCAAATGATGATATTAGAGAGAAAATAGAAAAATCAAAGTTACCTAAATTAGAAAAGGAAATCTGGAAAGCTACAGATAGTAATGATATTCGTGAGAAGCAAGTTGAACTGTATAAGGTTCCATATGGTGAACCTGCTAATGAAGTACAAAATCTTTTAGTTGGTACAGATTCTGACGAGAATGAAGCAAGTAAGCTTGTTCGAAATTTAGGTGAGAATGTAAAAGTAACAGGAAAGATTGTATGGCCTAAATTAGAGAATGGGAAACAGGAAGTGTTGGTAGAAATTGGGGATGAGAAAGGAAATAAAAATTCAATTCCTGTCCAAGTTAACGGATTTTATGATGACAGTATAGTTTTTCAAGGACTTTCAGATGATGTAATGTCGACAGTGACACTTCACCACAATAAGAAGAAATTAAATGTAAACTTTACTAATAATGAAATACATTACCGTTTTGAAAAAGAAGAATATATGGGCTTAACGCTATATGATCGAAATGGGATTGAAAAGAAACGTGTATCAGCAGAAGGACAAGAAACGGGAAAAAGATTTGCGATGGAACTAAATGAATTGGATTTTGAATATGGTGATGTAATAAAAGTATTCCACGCAGAACCAAGCCGTTTGAAGTGGTTTAAAAATAACGAACTTGTAGATCAAGGAAAAGTTAAAAATAAAAAAGAGAAATTATTCCAAATAACTGAGCAAGGGTTCGAATTAAAAGATAGTTTACAAGAAGTGACGGCGAAACTGCAAAAAGTAGTAGTCGGAATGGATGTAGACAAACTAGATCCGAAAGAATTCGTACAAGTAAAAGATGGAGAAGTGGTTGGTTTTGTAGAAAAACCAAATACATCAAAAATTGGAGAACAAAAAGTAAAAATAGAGACGAAGGATGCTTTTGGAAATAAGAAGATAACAGAAGTGCCGCTTGAAGTAATTTATGGAGATAGTTTAGTATTTCATGCTAATGATAATGCAATACGTTCGGTTGTAACATTGCAACATGATAAAAAGGAACTGCACGCAACGTTTACAGGTAATCCTGTTCATTATCGTTATGTAAATGAAGAGTATATGGGGATTACGCTATATGATCAAAATGGGAACACAAAAAAGCGTGTAACAGCGGAAGGGCAAGAAACTTCAAAGAAATTTGCGGAGCAAGTGAGTGGAATGCAGTTTGAATATGGTGATGTAGTAAAAGTATTCCATGCAGAACCGGACCGCTTGAAATGGTATCAAAATAATAGCCTTGCTGGCCAAGGTAAGGCGAAAGTAGAAAAAGAATTATTCTTCAAGGTAACTGAAAAAGGCTTTGAAAGAATGGAAACTTTACAAGAGGTAAAAGCAGTACCACAGAAGGTAGTAATCGGAACAGATGTAGAGAAAATAAATGCAAAAAACTTTGTTGAAGTAAAAGATGGAGAAGTAGTTGGATTTGTAGAAAAACCAAATACAACAAAAATCGGTGAACAAAAAGTAAAAGTAGAAACGAAAGATCGATTTGGAAATAAGAAAGTGACAGAAGTTCCTCTAACAGTAACATATGGAGATAGCCTACTTGTATATGGACTGAGCTATAGAGATGGTGACTTGAAATCAATTGTAACTTTGCATCATGATACGAAAAAACTGAGTGCGACAGATACAAAGAACCTAATTCATGATTACTTTAAAGATGAAAAGTATTTTGAATTCACATTGTACGATAAAGAAGGAAGAGTGAAGAAAAATATAGCAGTAAAAGGTTTAGAGAATACGCAAGAATTTGCTAAGGAAGTAAATGGAATTGCATTTGAGTATGGAGATGTAGTGAAAGTATATCATGCGGAATCTTCTCGTTTACATTGGTATCAAAAAGATGTATATGTGGGCGAAGGAAAAAGTAAAGAGATAAAGGAATTAGTCTTCAAAATAACTGAAAATGGATTTGAAAGATTAGACGGTGAGCAAACAGTAAAAGCAAATCCGCAGCAAGTAGTAATCGGAACAAATAGCGAAACGCTAGACGCGAAGAACTTTGTTGAAGTACAGGGTGGAGAAGTAGTAGGTTTTGTAGGGGAAATAGATACGACAAAAATTGGTCAGCAAAAAGTGAAAGTAGAAACGAAAGATCGATTTGGAAATAAGAAGGTGACGGAAGTTCCTGTAGAAGTGACATATGGGGATAGTCTAGTCTATCAAGGTGTGTCCGATGTTACACGTTCAATTGTTACGTTAAACCACGCTGAAAAGAAATTACATGCAACATTTACAAATGAGGAGATTCATTATCGCTTTGTAAATGAGCAGTATATAGGCCTTACGATTTATGATCAAAATGGAAATAAGAAAAAGCATGTAACGGCAGAAGGACAAGAGACTTCAAAGAATTTTGCTGGGCAAGTAAATGGAACGGCATTTGAGTATGGAGATGTGCTGAAAGTATACCATGCGGAACCGAGTCGTTTGAATTGGTACAAAAAGAATGAGTTAGTTAAAAAAGAGGATGCGATGAAGGGGCAAGAAATATCCTTTAAGATTACTCAAAATGGATTAGAGCAAGTGCAATAATAAGAAAAAGCTCGTAAAACACTATGTTTTACGAGCTTTTTTTATTATTCAGCTTCAGAAACAACTGTGAAGCGTTCGTTTACGTGTTTTGGATTTTCGATTTCATCAAGTGCTGCTACTGCGAAGTCTTCGTAACTTACGTAGCTATCACCTTTTGCGTTCACAAGGAGGTTGTCTTTACCAGCTTGGTAAGAACCAGTGCGTTTTCCTAATGCGAATAGTGCAGAAGGGCTGATGAATGTCCAAGTAATATCGTTAGTTTGTTGCAGAATTTCTAAGTTTTTACCTTGGTTTTGAGCTGTTGCAAGGTATTCTTTTGGGAAACCTGGCGTATCAAATACACGTGTTGTTTTCTCTTCGTCTACAAATAAGCTTCCAGCGCCGCCAACTACAAGTAATTTTGTATTTGGTGCACCTTTCATAGCTTCAATAAGTACGTTTCCTGCATCTACGTGAAGGTGTTCTTCGCCTGCTGGAGCACCGAATGCATTTACAACTACATCGAATGCTTGTAGGTCGTTAGATGTAAGAGAGAATACATCTTTCTCTAAAACTTTTACATTTTCTTCTGTAATTTTTGCAGCGTTTCTTACGATTGCAGTTACTTCATGTCCGCGATCCAATGCTTCTTTTAAAATACGACTTCCTGCTTTACCAGTTGCTCCGATAATTCCGATTTTCATGATAAATCCCTCCAAAGTGTGTTTTGTTAAAGTGTATATCTGAAAGTAAATGAATTTGTTGTAATTAGGTTTGTTACAACCTGTTGTAATCATTATAGTTACAGGTTAGTGTTTTTGTCAATAGGGTTGTTTGTGAATTATTTTTTGTTTTAGTATGCACAGTTAGAGGGAGGGTAGTCATAAAGATATTTTTACTGCGAGCCTGGCTAATATTTGGAAATTGCAAATTGTCGAAAAATGTTGATTTTTGAATGTTTTTTAAATATAATTCGTTTTATGGAGAAAAGGAGGGGTTAATTGTATGAATATTTTAGAGCAATTTATTTCATCAACAAATACAATTCTTTGGTCATATATTCTTATTGCAATGTTAATTGGTTTAGGTCTTTATTTTTCTATTAAATTGAAATTCGTACAAATCACTCATTTAGGGGAAATGGTTCGATTAATGAGTGATGGATTAACTGGAAAGACGCGTAAAAAAGGTAGTGTATCTTCTTTCCAAGCGTTTTGTATGAGTTCAGCAGGTCGTATTGGTATCGGTAACTTAGCTGGTGTAGCATTAGCTATATCTATGGGAGGACCTGGTGCAGTATTTTGGATGTGGGTGATTGCGATTATCGGAGCGTCTTCAAGTTTTGTAGAAAGTACGCTTGCCCAAATTTATAAAGTGAAAGATGGCAGTGGCTTCCGTGGTGGTCCTGCTTATTATATGGAAAAAGGTTTAAATAAACGTTGGATGGGAATTTGGTTCTCTATCCTTATTACAATTAGTTACGGTTTAATTTTTAACTCAGTACAAGCAAATACAGTTACATTAGCATTTAAAAATGCTTTTGGTATTGAGCGTTATATTGTTGGGGTTGTATTAGCTGCATTAGTTGCGGTTATTATTTTTGGTGGTGTAAAAAGTATTGCACGTATGTCGGAAATGATTGTTCCGCCAATGGCGCTTATTTATATTGCGGTAGCTATTTTCGTTGTCATTAAAAACTTCTATTTAATACCAGATGTGTTTACAGAAATCTTTAAAGGTGCATTCGGTTTAGATTCAGCTGTAGGTGGCGGTATCGGTGCTGCGATGAAATATGGTATTCAGCGCGGATTATTTGCGAACGAAGCAGGTATGGGTAGTGCTCCGAATGCGGCAGCAACAGCTGATGTAACGCATCCGGCAAAGCAAGGTTTTATTCAAACAATTGGCGTATTAGTAGATACATTCTTAGTATGTACATCAACAGCGTTTATCGTACTATGTTCTGGTGCATATAAAGCAACGAATTTAGAAGGTATTGAACTAACACAAAATGCATTAAGTTCACAAATTGGCCCATGGGCAAGTAGCTTCTTAGCGATTATTATTTTCTTATTTGCGTTTAGTTCACTTTTAGGAAACTACTATTATGGTGAAACGAATATTGAATTCATTAAACAAAGTAAAACTTGGTTAACAATTTACCGTATTGCGGTAGTGGGAATGGTATTATTCGGTTCTGTTGCGACGCTTCAAGTTGTATGGAATATGGCAGACTTATTTATGGGTCTAATGGTAATCACAAATTTAATTGCGATTACACTTCTTGGCCGATTTGCGTATGCGGCATTGGCAGACTATGTAAGGCAAAAGAAACAAGGAAAAGATCCAGTCTTCCGTGCAGATTCTATTCCTGGTTTAACGAATACAGAGTGTTGGGATAAGTCAGCGGTAACGGATAAAGAAAAAGCAGTGTAAATGAAAAGGCGAGCATCGAGTTGAATTCGATGCTCGCCTTTTTTTGTTGTAGTAAAGGATGAAAAGGGTGAGAGGTAATTATTAATATAATTTTTGTTTGTTCATTTCTCATATTATTTGTAGGGAACGTACTGTCTTAAAGGTAGGGCTGGTCGCATAGGATGAGTGATTTAGTATTGGATACATGCGCGTACTAGTTATAATTTTGCGTAAAAAACACATATGTTAAGTAAGTTAACTTTCTTATGTTAGAAAACCTGACATAAAGTTCTTGATTACTAAGAGTTTTTAGAATATAATTTTCTTATTGTTAGGAAGAGGGGGCAATGCAATTATGGATTTTTTAGCTAAGGTAATTGGGGATGTGAATAATGTCCTTTGGTCATATATCATTATTGCGATGTTAATTGGGTTAGGACTCTACTTTTCATTCCGTGTGAAATTTGTCCAAGTTCGTTACTTCGGTGAAATGATTCGATTGCTTGGGGATGGGGCAAGCTCGAAAACGAGGAAAGCGCAAAAAGAGAAGAGTGGTGTATCATCATTCCAAGCATTTTGTATGAGTACAGCTTCTCGTGTAGGTACTGGTAACTTAGCTGGTGTAGCTATCGCAATTTCAGCAGGTGGACCAGGCGCAGTATTTTGGATGTGGTTAATCGCGGTAATTGGGGGTGCTTCTGCATTTGTAGAGAGCACATTAGCGCAAATTTATAAAGTAAAAGATGGGAATACGTTCCGTGGTGGCCCAGCGTATTATATGGAAAAGGGTTTAAATAAACGCTGGCTTGGAGCTATTTTCTCTGTATTAATAACAGTAAGTTTCGGATTAATTTTTAACGCTGTACAATCTAATACTGTAGCAGCTGCTTTTGATGGGGCATTCAAAACAGATAGTAGATTAGTAGGTCTTGTAATGGCTGGTCTACTTGCAGTTATTATTTTCGGCGGAGTAAAACGAATTGCTCGCGCGGTTGAAATGATCGTTCCAGTAATGGCAATCATTTATGTAGCAGTGGCATTATTCGTTGTTGTAACAAACATTACGGCAATTCCATATGTATTTAAAGAAATTTTCTTACATGCTTTCGGAATTAAAGAAGTAGTAGGCGGAGGATTAGGAGCTGCGATTTTATTAGGGGTAAAACGCGGATTATTCTCAAATGAAGCAGGTATGGGGAGTGCGCCGAACGCAGCAGCGACTGCAAACGTAACGCACCCAGTTAAACAAGGTTTCATTCAAACTTTAGGGGTATTTACAGATACATTATTAATTTGTAGTTGTACAGCATTTATCATTCTTTTATCAGATGTGCATAATGCAGCTGATTTAAATGGTATTCAATTAACGCAGCAAGCGTTAAGTCAACATATCGGACCGTGGGCTTCTATATTTGTAGCAGTTGCAATCTTCTTGTTTGCATTTAGTTCATTAGTAGGTAACTACTACTATGGTGAAACGAATATTGAATTCTTAAATGGAAGTAAAGTGTTATTAACAGCGTACCGCATTGCTGTACTTGGTATGGTTATGTTAGGTTCTGTAGCAACAATTCAAATCGTTTGGGATTTAGCAGATCTATTCATGGGTATTATGGCTGTTATTAACTTAGTTGCAATCGTATTCCTTTCTAAGTATGCTTTTGCAGCGTTATCAGATTACGTAAAGCAAAAGAAACAAGGAAAAGATCCAGTCTTCTATGCGAATTCAATTCCAGGTTTGAAAAATACAGAGTGCTGGGAAGAGCAAGTAGCAGATAAAGAAAAAGCGGTATAATGGAATGGGCATCAAGTGAAACTTGATGCTCATTTTTTTGTTTTAGTTAGTTATTTGTTAGAAGTAAAAGACGAACATTAATTGATGTTTCATAATAAAATGTAATTTTTTTAAGAAAAGTGCGGATATGAGATGTGATTTATGTTAGAATGGAAAATGCCTTTGAAACAAGAGGTTTTATGATTTTTCCTATACGATTGAAGGTTTTGGAGGAGAAATGGAAAGTTCGGATTATTTCTTGTTTTGAGTGGTCAGACGTTCAACGTTAATGAAGAGTTAAATGGAGGATTTTATTAATGAAGTTTGTTATGTTTCTTGTAGGATTACTCGTTGTATTTGTACTCGGTTTTCTTATAAGCTCCGATCGAAAGAAGATTAAGTATAA
Source organism: Bacillus sp. FDAARGOS_527 (assembly GCF_003812125.1). Classification (NCBI taxonomy): domain Bacteria; kingdom Bacillati; phylum Bacillota; class Bacilli; order Caryophanales; family Bacillaceae; genus Bacillus; species Bacillus sp. FDAARGOS_527. Next base: position 4,099,179 of record NZ_CP033795.1, on the reverse strand, counting down.
ACCAATCGCAATTATGCTTATTATTCAGCTAGCATTATCTTATTTCTTATTAAATACACAAGTTGGTTATATTTTAGTAAAAGGAATTTCAGATGGATTTGGCGCGCTTCTTGGATATGCAGAAGCTGGAATCGTTTTCGTATTTGGTGGCCTTGTTAATAAAGGAGAGGTTTCATTCTTCTTAACAGCGTTATTACCAATCGTATTCTTTGCCGTTTTAATTGGAATTCTGCAACACTTTAAAATTTTACCGATATTTATTCGTGCTATTGGTACGTTGTTAAGTAAAGTAAATGGTCTAGGAAAATTAGAATCATATAACGCAGTAGCAGCTGCTATTGTTAGGCAAGCGGAAGTATTTATTACAGTAAAAGATCAATTAAGTAAAATCCCAAAACATCGTTTATATACATTATGTGCATCTTCCATGTCGACAGTATCAATGTCAATCGTCGGTTCTTACATGAAAATGATCGAACCAAAATATGTAGTAACAGCACTTGTATTAAATTTATTTAGTGGTTTCATTATTATTCATATTATTAACCCGTACGATATTACAGAAGAAGAAGATACACTGAAATTAGAAAATAAGAAAAAACAATCATTCTTTGAAATGTTAAGTGAATATATTATGCTCGGTTTCACAATCGCGATAACAGTAGCAGCGATGTTACTTGGTTTCGTAGCATTAATTACAGCAATCAATAGCTTGTTTGATTCAATGTTCGGTATTACATTCCAAGCGATTTTAGGATATATTTTCTCCCCATTAGCATTCGTAATGGGTATCCCGCAAGCAGAGATGGTAACAGCGGGACAAATTATGGCAACGAAATTAGTATCAAACGAATTTGTTGCGATGCTTGATCTTGGAAAAGTAGCTGGTGATTTATCAGCTCGTACAGTTGGTATCCTTTCTGTATTCCTTGTATCATTTGCGAACTTCTCATCAATCGGAATTATCGCAGGTGCAACGAAAGGTATCGATGAGAACCAATCAAATGTAGTATCATCATTCGGTCTACGCCTTGTGTACGGTGCGACATTAGTAAGTATTCTATCAGCGATTATCGTTGGTGTTATGTTATAGAAAAAGATGGCCCTAGCTCATAGCTAGGGCTATTTTTTATGGTAAATTTGCATGAAAAAACCAATTAATTAGGAATATATTAACATATAAAAATCTTTTAAAATTTATATTGCATTTCACCTAGATAACGCTTACAATTTGATTTGTAGGTGGTATCAATTTCAGACTTTCAAGTATGGTAGGAGAGAAGAGGCTACCTTTAATAAATTGCAATTTATGTAAACGCTTACTGATTTTAGATAACAGTTGAATAGTATTTAGGGGTTTTAAATTTTTTTAACATCAATGGTCAGACGTCATTCGTTATACGTTATACGACCAATAACTCGTGGGAGAAGTGGAGGATTCACATATGAAGTTCGTAATGTTTCTAGTCGGTTTACTTGTAGTATTTGTACTAGGGTTCCTTATCAGTTCAGATCGTAAAAAGATTAAATATAAACCAATTGCACTTATGCTTGTCATTCAATTGGTACTTGCGTATTTCTTACTAAATACAAAGGTCGGATTTGTATTAGTAAAAGGGATTGCAGATGGATTTGGGGCTATTTTAAAATTTGCGGAAGCAGGGGTTAATTTCGTATTTGGTGGTCTAGCAAATGATGGACAAGCACCATTCTTCTTAACAGTATTATTACCAATTATTTTCTTAGCAGTACTAATTGGGATCTTACAACATATTAAAATTTTACCGATTATCATTCGTGCAGTCGGTTTCCTATTAAGTAAAATTAACGGCTTAGGAAAACTAGAATCATATAATGCAGTAGCAGCTGCAATTGTTGGTCAAGGTGAAGTATTCATTACAGTAAAAGATCAATTAAGCAAATTACCGAAAAATCGTTTATACACACTTTGTGCATCTTCCATGTCAACAGTATCGATGTCAATCGTCGGTTCTTACATGAAAATGATTGATCCAAAATATGTAGTAACAGCACTTGTACTAAACTTATTCAGTGGATTCATTATCGTTCATATCATTAATCCATATGAAGTAAAAGAAGAAGACGATATTTTAGAGTTGCAAGAAGATAAGAAACAAACATTCTTTGAAATGTTAGGCGAATATATTATGCTTGGTTTCTCTATCGCTGTAACAGTAGCGGCGATGTTAATCGGTTTCGTAGCATTAATTACAGCAATTAACGGTGTATTCGATTCAATTTTCGGAATCACATTCCAAAGCATTTTAGGATATGTATTCTCACCATTAGCATTTGTAATGGGTATTCCAACATCAGAGATGTTAACAGCAGGACAAATTATGGCAACGAAATTAGTAACAAATGAATTCGTTGCAATGCTTGACCTTGGTAAAGTAGCTGGCGATTTATCAGCTCGTACAGTAGGTATTTTATCTATCTTCCTTGTATCATTTGCGAATTTCTCATCAATCGGAATTATCGCAGGGGCAACGAAGAGTATCGATGGTAAACAAGCAAACGTTGTATCATCATTCGGACTAAAACTTGTATACGGTGCAACGTTAGTAAGTATATTATCAGCGATTATCGTTGGGGTTATGCTTTAATAAATAGTAAAGAAGTCGTTTATCTCTCGCTTAGAGGGATGAACGGCTTTTTTGTTTTGGTATGATAAATAATACAGAGAGGGGGAATTAGGTTGAAAGAACGAGGTAGTTTAGGGGGATTTGATGAGATTATAGAGAACATTGATCAATTAACTGGAGAAGATGCTAGGGCGTTTTTGAAATTTATACATGGATATTTAAGTATAGTAGGGGTGGGGGATGGGACGTTTACTGAGAGTGATTTTGTTGAAAAGGTTGCAGGGCTTTATAAGAAGGATGTGGCTAAGGTTATTGAGCTTAGAAAAGAACAAATTAAAAAATCACCTTAATCCATTCATTAAGGTGATTGAAATATTACTCAGCTGGAGCTGTAAATGTACGTTTCTCTAATTCAGCATCTAGCATAAATAGTGCGTTTGAATCGCTTGTAATACGTTTTAATTTTTGGATGATGCTATCGAATGAAGATTCTTCTTCTACTTGCTCATCGACGAACCATTTTAAGAATGTAATTGTTGCGTGTTCACGCTCATCCCAAGCGATATCAGATAGGTTGTAAATACGTTTTGTTACTTCACGCTCGTGCTCAAGTGCCACTTCAAAAGCGTTCAGTACAGAGTCATATTCGTTATTTGGATTATCAAATCCAGTAATAATAGCGCGCTCACCGCGGTCATTAATGTAGTTGTAAAGCTTCATTGCGTGGAAACGTTCTTCTTCAGCTTGTACAAGGAAAAAGTTAGCGAATCCATCATAGCTTTCGGCTGTACAGTAAGCAGCCATTGCCATATAAGCGTGGGCAGAGTAAAACTCAAAGTTCATTTGATCGTTTAGTGCGTCGTGCAATTTTTTAGATAACATAAAATCCCCCTTAGTATTGTGACAAGAATATTATACCATAATTGATAATATTCTCATTTAGATGTCTCGAACCTTTTCGAAAGCTTTGTTACGTGTGCGTCCATAATGTCTTGTAAGTCTAAATCATATTTTTGCGAAAGAATAATAAGATTAGATAGTACATCACCAAGTTCTTCCTTTAGTTCTTGTTTTAGCTCTTCTTCTGTTTTCGCATCTTCATCAGGGCGATCGCGGCCGATTTCAATAGCGCGAACGACTCGTGAAACTTCCCCAACTTCCTCGGTTAAGAAATTTAAGCGAATAAAGGCATTATACTGTGACCAGCTTCGTTTTTCATAAAATTCCTCAACCCATCTTTGAAATGCAACGATATCCATTTCTTTCTCATCCCCTCAATATGTTGTACAATGTTCATTGTATCATAACAATATATAGTTTCGGGGTGTAAGGATGAGAAAGATTTGTGTGTTTGCAGGTTCCAACTTAGGGGAGAGACCAGAATTTAAAGAGCAGGCAATAGCGTTAGGGAAAATGTTTGTTGAGAACGACTATGAGCTTGTATATGGTGGTTCTTGCGTTGGATTAATGGGAGAAGTAGCAAACGAAGTTCTTCGCTTAGGTGGCCGTGTAACAGGTGTTATGCCGCGCGGTCTATTCCGAGGAGAGATCGTTCATACAGGGTTAACAGAATTAATTGAAGTAGAAACGATGCATGAACGTAAAGCGAAAATGGCAGAGCTTGCGGATGCTTTTATTGCACTACCAGGCGGATATGGAACGTTTGAAGAGCTATTTGAAGCAGTATGTTGGTCACAAATTGGTATACATAATAAGCCAGTTGGTTTATTGAACATAAAAGGCTTCTACGGACCAATTCTGCAAATGGTTGAACGTGCAGCAGAAGAAGGATTTATGAATCCATCAAATAAAGAGTTAATCGTTTCAGCTGAGACGGCCGATAAATTAATTCATAAAATACAAAATTACGAGCGTCCTGTTTTAGGAACGAAGTGGAAGCAACTATCATAATACAATTTTATAGAGATTTTTGGAAACACATGTCATTTTATCTTGAAAAGGCATGTGTTTTTAATTTGGTTAAATATGTTAATTTTGAGATATAATGTTTTTGAAAAAGGAGAAATAGATGGAGGAGTTTGTGTATTTACGTCCTGTTTTTAAAAGTATTTTAGCAGCATCTATTCTTGTTATGCTAATTGTTTCAATACAGAAGAAAGAGCTGATTAATGAGTTTTCGCTTTGGTTTATTTCGATATTGTGTGTTGGTGTTTCCGCGATAACGTTGTTTATGTCTGGCTTTATTGTGGATGAGTATAATTTAGGTGGAGATTCGGTGTCGTTTGATATGTTTATTGGGATAGTTTGTATTAGCGGTTTGAATTTTATTATTTATTATAGACGGAAATAAAAAGGAGGCATTCCGTATTACTTTGGAATGCCTTTATCATTTTGATTACTTTGTTTTTTATACAAGTACCAGCCACCCCAGCCGCCACTAATTGCTACTACAACGAGGAAAGCGTAGTCTTTCACCTCGATACGTATGTTGAAAATATTAGCTATAAGTAAGACAATCCCAACTGTTATTAATGCAAAAAATGCTCTAATTAAGTAGTCTTTCAACTGAACCACTCCCGCCATTTAAGTAGTAAATGATGAATATGGAAAAGCTTTTTGGATCTATTTTACTAAAGGGTGTTACCTATATTTTAGCATAAAAGAGATTGTAATATATTGATGAAAGTAGGGATAGGGAGGTGCTAATATTGTCGTGATTTGTCGGTAAGTCGATATCCTATGTCGAATCGTCGATATAATGAAAAAATCGTTGATATATTTGAAAAATCATCGATATATAGGGAAAATCGTTGATATAAATTTCATGTACCAGCACGCGCGACCATTCCATAGAAAAAAGCGACTCTGAACGAGCCGCTTCCGCTTTTAAGTAATATCCAGCTCCAGCGGCTAGAACAGTCGGTTGTTTCACTCCTTCATTCGAGGCAAAAAGCGCCTCGTAATCAGGAGTTCCAACACCCTCCTGTTCTGAACGAGCCGCTTCCGCTTTAAATGATATCCAGCTCCGGTGACTAGAACAGTCGGTCATTTCGCGCCTTCCTGTGAGGCAAAAAACGCCTCTTCGTCAGGAGCTCCAATGCCCTCCTGTTCTGAGCAAGTCACCTCCGCTTTAAAGTCTATTATTGATTCAAGAACGCACGTAGCATCCAAGCGTGTTTTTCTAGTTCTGTGTAGATTCCTAGTAGTAGGTCAGATGTCATTTCATCGTCAGAGTTTTGAGCGATTTCCATGCCTTTTTTCAGTTCGACTAGCATCATTTCGTAGTCTTTCATGATTGCTTCGACCATCCCTTCTGCAGTTTCTCCGTATGCTGCTTCTTGAATAGAAGATATTTCTAGGTATTCTTTCATTGTTGCTACTGGTTTGCCACCAATTGCTAAAATACGTTCTGCAATTTCATCGATGTGAGTAGCTGATTCTGTGTAAAGTTCTTCGAATTTCTCATGTAATGTGAAGAATTGAGGTCCTTTTACGTACCAATGGAAGTTGTGTAGTTTTGTGAATAAAACGCTCCAGTCTGCTACTTGTTTGTTTAATACTTCGATTACTTGTTTGTTCATTATGATCAATCTCCTTTTGAGTTGTTATGTGATATCAATTACTAATTTATAATTATTATAATCTAGTAATTCGTATAAATCAACCCTTTTGCTGGAATTAATTTGAACAAATTATGAACTGTGTAAATAAAAATCCCTATTACTGTAGAGTAATAGGGATTTTGTTTGATATATAGCTCTTGTTCTGAACGAGCCGCTTCCGCTTTAAATGATATCCAGCTCCGGTGACTAGAACAGTCGGTCATTTCGCGCCTTCCTGTGAGACAAAGAACGTCTCTTTGTCAGGAGCTCCAATGCCCTCCTGTTCTGAGCAAGTCACCTCCGCTTTTAATCTATCCAGCTCCAGCGGCTAGAATCTCCGGTCATTTCGCTCTCTCACTCGAAGCAAAAAGCGCTTCAAGGTCGAGAGCTTGAAGTGTCCTGCGATTCTGAACGAGCCGCTTCCGCTTTTAATCTATCCAGCTCCAGCGGCTAGAATCTCTGGTCATTTCGCTCTCTCGCTCGAAGCAAAAAGCGCTTCAAGGTCGAGAGCTTGAAGTGTCCTGCGATTCTGAACGAGCCGCTTCACCGTTTAGCTGTTATACAGCTTTTTTATTCTCTTCTACATCCTGTCCATCCCAGCACTCTGTATTTTGTAAGCCAGGGATAGAGCTTGCAACGAAAACAGGATCTTTTCCTTGTTTCTTTTGCTTCATATAGTCTACTAATGCTGCGTAGGCGAATTTGCTTAGGAATGAGATGGCAATTAAGTTTGTCAATACCATTAGTCCCATGAATAAATCAGCTAAGCTCCAAACTGTTTGAAGGGCAGCGATTGATCCGAAGAATACCATTCCGACAACGGCAACGCGATAAATCATTAACCATGTTTTGCTTTCTTTAATAAATGCGATGTTTGTTTCACCATAATAGTAGTTTCCTAGTAAAGAACTGAACGCGAATAGGAAAATAATAATTGCTAAGAAAGTGCTTGCCCATGGTCCGATTTGTGAACTTAATGCATTTTGTGTTAATTCGATACCTTGTAAGTTTGTTCCTTTGTAAAGGCCCGAACATAATACGATAAATGCTGTTGATGTACATACTAAGAACGTGTCTACGAAAACACCTAATGCTTGAACAAGTCCTTGTTTTACAGGGTGAGATACATCTGATGTTGCGGCTGCGTTAGGGGAGCTACCCATACCTGCTTCTGTTGCGAATAGACCGCGCTGAATTCCGAACTTAATTGCTGCTCCAATACCACCAGCGATGGCTTGGTCTAAACCGAATGCACCATTAAATATTTCCATAAAAATGCTTGGTAACATAGTAAAGTTGTTAATAACAACAAAAATAGCCACACCAATATAAATGATTGCCATTGGAGGAACAATCATTTCCGTAATACGTGAAATGCTCTTAATACCACCGAAAATAATAACTGCAACTAATAAAGCTAATAGAGCTCCTACGATCGTTCGCTCTAGTCCAAAAGCATTTTCAAATGCTATTGTTACTGTGTTTGCTTGTACAGAGTTGAAAATTAATCCGTACGCAACTGTAATAAGAAGTGAGAACCAAACACCCATCCAGCGTTTGTTTAATCCTTTTTCCATATAATATGCTGGGCCACCACGGAATCTGCTTCCATCTTTTACTTTATAAATTTGCGCGAGCGTACATTCTACGAAACTAGTAGCTGCTCCAAGGATAGCGATAAACCACATCCAAAATACTGCGCCAGGTCCGCCCATTGAGATAGCTAATGCTACACCAGCTAAGTTTCCGATACCGATACGTGCAGCTGCACTTAAGCAAAATGCTTGGAACGGTGAGATGCTATCTTTCTTTTTTTCTTTTCGATTAAATCCTTTACTAATTAATCCGACCATCTCACCGAAATGAGTAATTTGGACAAATTTTAATTTAAAAGAGAAATAAAGACCGAAGCCGATTAGCATTGCAATAAGAATATATGACCATAAAATATTATTCGTTACCTCAAGGAATCTGCTAAAGATATCAACCATATAATACACTTCCTTTTTTCCGTAATAAGAAAATTATATGCAAAAAATATACGAGAATCAATTTTTCTAAAAAATCATGTTACTTAAACTCATTTTATGTTATGATTATGTTACATCGTAATATTTTTAGAATTATTTACATTTTAAAAAACTAAATGTAACGCAAGAAAGAGGGGATAATTTGAAAGAAGAAACTTTATGGAAAGTAAGCCTTAAAAGTTTGAAAATGAGAAGTAATATATTTTTTATCGTTACATCTTTAAGTATCTTTTTAGGAGCCACTTATTATTACAATAAAAGATTTCCAAGTCACAGGTATCCTGAATGGTTAGAATTTCTAAAGTTGATTGGTTGAATAAAAGACAGAAAAACAGAAAATTCAAATAAAAAACATTGTGGAGGAGCTAAATATGAATATTAGAGAAAGTGAACTTCCGGGTATTGGCTATAAATTTCAAATCGTTACGAAAGGTAATGAAAAGATGGTAATTGTAATTCATGATGACGGACGTAGAGAAATGTATCATTTTGATTCAGACCATGAAGAAAGTATCTCAAGTATTTCATTACGCGACTCAGAGGCAAGACAAATTGCAGCCATATTAGGCGGAATGGTATATAAGCCTAGAGCATTAGAAAATGTTGAAATGGTTTTTGAAGGGTTGGCGATTGAGTGGTTTAAAGTGGAGAAGGAAGCGCCAGCAATCGGAAAAACAATCGGCGATCTGGAAATAAGAAAAACATATAGCGTAACGATTATTGCAGTTATGAAAAAGAATATGAAAAAGCTATTTAATCCAGGACCAGAAACAGTAATTGAGGAAGGCGATATGCTTGTAGTTTCAGGCGAGAGAGAAGAAATTAAAAAAATTATTAATGAGTTACTTTCGAATAGGGGGACTGACTAGATGGATACGTTAATTTTTGAAGTTGGTACAGCGTTAGTATTAGTTGCAATTGCGGCAGTAATTGCTGGAAAGTTTAAATTCTCAGTTATTCCATTTCTAATTGTTCTTGGGATGCTAGTGGGACCACATGCGCCGACAATAGGTGTGATCGATTTCAAATTTATTGAAAGTGCAAATGTAATTTCGTTCCTTGGACGGATTGGCGTTCTGTTTCTTCTGTTCTATCTAGGACTAGAATTTTCAATGAAAAAACTAATTAAATCTGGACGTTCTATTGCAATTGGCGGAACGATCTATATTTTAATTAACTTTTCACTTGGCTTATTATACGGATTTATAATGGGCTTCCCTTTACTAGAAATCTTAATTATTGCGGGTATTATTACGATTTCTTCTAGCGCTATCGTTGCAAAGGTGTTAGTGGATTTAAGAAGAACTGGTAATAATGAGACCGAATTAATTTTAGGAATTATCATGTTCGAAGATATATTCCTGGCTGTATATTTATCAGTCGTTTCTGGATTAGTTCTAGGGGATCACGCTTCATTCTTAGGTGCCCTTACTTCAATTGGAATTGCTTTAGGATATATGCTTCTATTCTTTATTGTAGCTAGAAAGGCGACGCCGTTATTAAATAAATTGCTCAATATTAGTTCGGATGAAATTTTCATTATTGTAGTATTTGCCTCATTATTCTTTATTGCAGGTTTCTCGGAAACAATTCATGTTGCTGAAGCAATTGGAGCACTTCTTTTAGGGTTAGTTTTCTCTGAGACAGAGCATAGTGACAGAATTGAACATCTCGTTGTTCCATTTAGAGACTTTTTCGGAGCTATTTTCTTCTTCAGTTTCGGATTAAGCATTGATCCGTTCTCACTGGGCGGAGCGATATGGTTAACGTTAGGTGCTGTCCTTCTTACAATCATCGGAAACTTTATAGCAGGGATGATTGCTGGGAGACAAGCTGGATTATCTCATAAAGCATCAACAAATATTGGATTAACAATCGTTTCAAGAGGAGAATTCTCCATCATTATGGCCAATATCGGTATCGCTGGTGGTTTAATGTCAGTCTTGAAGCCATTTTCAGCACTATACGTGCTTATACTATCTATCTTAGGTCCACTTCTGACGAAAGAGTCAAAGAATGTATATAAATTTTTAAATAAAGTCTTTAAGTGGGATACGAAGACTAACTAAATTAAAAAAATAAAAGTAAAAGATATGTATGAAAAAGTGATTACGGAAAAGGAATCTATGTCGATATAGATTCCTTTTTGATTGGCATTTTTTCAAGGATGAAAGAATACGTTTAATATTTACCATATTGTGGCATACATATAGAAAAAGGATGCTTGGAAAGGGGAATAAAGAGAAATGGAACTCCAGTTTCAAAATGTATATCAACAGGTGGAGAATTGGTATGTGTTGGATTCGGAGCTTCCTTGGGATGTCAAAAGGCTTAGAGACGATTTATTTTCACTGATTGAAGTATGTAAAACACCGGTTATTTTTTGTGATACGTGTGATGCGAATCATGTCCTTTTATCATTAGGAGAAGAAGAAGAGGAATTTTTATTCCCGGTAGGTGGTTTTTATCATAAAGAAAAACAATTAATTTTTGTTTGTATGTGGGAAGAGTATGAGCAAGTCCTTAAAACACTACTGCATGAATTTCGTCATGCAATGCAGCATAAGAGCGAAGTATTGCATGTTGGAAGTGAATTGTACGAAGATAGATGGATTGAGAAAGATGCGAGAAAGTTCACGGAGAGGAAGTTAGATGAATATAAAAATAGAAAGTTAATGTAAAGCATAGTGGAGAAATGACGCTGTGCTTTCTTTGCTTCTTACTAAAAATAAGTAATTGACTTTTATAAAGTTTAGTTCTAAACTAATGGTATGAAACGAGCGAGGTGATGAAATGAAAACAGAAGATAGACTAGGTTTACTCCTATGGTTTCGTTTATCACGTTTTTATAACAAAAGTATTCGTGAGACGAATCAGCATTTGAAAGAATGGAATGTATCTGCCGCTCAGTTTGATGTACTAGCTCAAGTTGGAGGGCATGATCGTTTGACGCAGCAAGAGCTTGGAAATAAGCTATTTGTTACGAAGGGAAATATTACGCAGCTTTTAAATAAAATGGAGCAGCTTGAGTGGATTCGTCGTGAACAAGAAGGTACTACAAAATATATTTCATTAACAGAAAAGGGAAGAGCTTTATATGAAGAAATCGTCCCGCCTCAAGAAACATTCCAAGCGGAGCAGTTTCAAAATTTAAATGTAGAAGAACAACATCAATTATTACAATTACTAAAAAAGTTACAGTGAGAAAAATTTTAAAATAAATCTTGAATTCGAGATAATATGAGGTGAACGGTATGTTTAGAAAAGTTGATCATAAAAATATGGGAAGAGCAAATCACGGTTGGTTAAATACACATTTTCATTTTTCCTTTGCCAATTACTATAATCCTAATAACATGAACTTTGGTGCATTACGTGTAATTAATGATGACTTAGTAGCACCGCAAACTGGTTTTGATATGCATCCACACCGCGATATGGAAATCATTTCGTACGTTGTAGACGGTGCTTTAACACATGAAGATAGCATGGGGAACCGCGGAACAATTGAGCGAGGACATGTTCAATATATGAGTGCTGGCACAGGTGTATTTCATAGTGAGCATAATTTAGGAAATGAAACACTACGTTTATTACAAATTTGGATTTTACCAGACCGTGAGGATCATAAGCCAAACTATGGTGAGTTTAAATTTGATTGGAGCAAGCGTGAAAACGAATGGTTCCATATGGTATCTCCATTAGAAGGCGGGGCACCAATTCAAATTCATCAAGATGCGAATTTATATTCTTTATCGTTAGAAGCAGGAAAAGAAATTCATTTTCCAGTGAAAGAAGGCCGTCAATTGTATGTTGTACAAATTGAAGGTAGTAGTGTAATCAATGGTGAGACACTTGTTATGCGTGATGCAGCAGAAGCGATTGAAGAAGATATTCATATTGAAGCGAAAGAGCAATCACACTATTTAGCAATTGAATTGAAAAAGCAATAAAATGTTTATAAAAAAGAGGACGTCCGATAGGATGTCCTCTTTTTTTGAGTGGAATTGTCAGAAAAAACTTTCTCAAATTTTAGGGAAAGGTATCCACTTGAAAAACAAGAATTGTATAAAAGTGTCAAAAATCTTTATGGGAATGGGGAATGTTATAGTGAAAAAGAAAGTCATTTCATCAGCATTAGCGTTAACTGTTATCGCCGGGGGATTTGGAACATTTGGAGCAACGACAACGAAAGCGGAAGAACAAAAAATTCAATACCATCAAGAATTTAAAACGCCTGCATACATAGGTGAAGAATGGAAAGCACCGGAAGGATTAGATAAAAAAGAGACGGTCTTTCAATATTTAGAGAGTAAGAAAGATATGTTCAAATTAGCAGGAAATATTGATAAACACTTTAATGTCGTTGGGGAAGAAAAAGATGCTGAATCCGGTACAACACACGTGAAGCTAGTTGAGAAACATAATAACATCCCTGTGTATGGTTCAGATCAAACTGTTACACTAGATAAAGAAAATAATGTAAAAGCATTCTTCGGACAAGTTATTCCGAATTTAGAGGATAAAAATATTCCTGCAGCTGCAAGTATTAGTGCAGAACAAGCAGAAACAATTGCAAAGGCAGATATTGAAAAAGAAGTTGGTAAAGTAAAAAGTTATGACGGTGTGAAAAAAGATTTATTTGTGTATGAAAAAGATGGAAATTACTATCTTGCATATTTAGTGAAAGCGTCGATTTCAAAGCCAGCTCCAGGGTATTGGCATTACTTTGTTGATGCGACAAATGGAAATGTGATTGAGAAATATAATGCTGTAGATAACATTACTGGATTTGGTTACGGCGTATTAGGTGCTAGACAATCATTTGAAATTGCGCAAGATACGAAAACAGGACAATTCAACTTGTTTGATGGTAAACGAGGACAAGGTATTCATACATTTGATGCAGAAAATATGAATGAAAACTTGTTTAATTTATTCTCACAATGGCTTGGATATACAGGAGAAGAAGTTGAAAGTAAATCTAAGTTCTTCGAAGATAAAGCTGCAGTTGATGCGCATGTAAATGCAGGAAAAGTATATGATTACTACAAAAAGACATTTAATCGTAACTCTTTCGATGATAAAGGCGCGAAGCTTATTTCGACTGTTCACGTAGGTACAGCTTGGAATAACGCAGCTTGGAATGGTGTACAAATGATGTATGGTGATGGCGATGGAAAAACATTCATTCCATTATCTGCTGGACTAGATGTTATCGGTCACGAATTAACGCATGCTGTAACTGAGCATACAGCAAATCTTGTTTATAAAAATGAGTCAGGTGCGTTAAATGAATCGTTATCTGATATTATGGGTGTCATGGTTGAGAAGAAGAGCTGGGATTTAGGTGCTGACATTTATACACCTGGAAAACCTGGTGATGCACTTCGTTCTCTGAAAGATCCAGCATCTATTCCAAATCCATTAAAACCAGGTGAAGGTTACCCAGATCATTACAATAAGCGCTACACTGGAACAGCTGATAATGGCGGCGTTCATATTAACAGCAGTATTAACAATAAAGCTGCATACTTAGTATCTGAAGGTGGAGATCATTACGGCGTGAAAGTAACAGGGGTAGGCCGTGAAGCGACAGAGAAAATTTATTACCGTGCTCTTACGAAATATTTAACTGCAAACTCTGACTTTAAGATGATGCGCCAAGCAGCACTTCAGTCAGCTGAAGATTTATATGGTAAAAACTCTAAAGCTGTACAAGCTGTAACGAAAGCTTACGATGCAGTAGGCGTAAAATAATAAGAGAAAAAGACCTGACTAAGATGTCAGGTCTTTCTGTATTTAGTCGCGAATACCTAATGCGATTTTCGCCATACGTGACATACGTTCTTTAGACCAGGGCGGATTCCATACGACATTTACTTCTATTTCATTGACTTCAGGTACGTTCGTTGATAATACTTTTTTTACGTCTGATACAATTTGCCCAGCCATTGGACAACCGATAGAAGTCATAGTCATCGTAATGACAGCATTATTATTTTCATCTGCTGTAACGTCATAAACTAATCCAAGATTAATAATATCAACACCGAGTTCAGGGTCAATAACAGCTTCTAAGTTTGCATATAACTTTTCTTCAAATGCTTGTTGTGACATGTGTAGCACCCCCTACATATTAATGATATCGATTCTCATTATAACGGATATATGTATAAAGTGCAGGAAATGAGCTCAAAAAAATATTCCTCTTGGAAGAGGAATATCTTTGGAATGGCTATTCAGTTTTAAAATGTGATACGAGTTGATCTAATTCTTCAACTGTTTGTTTCATTTGTTTAGCTGTTTGTGTCATCTCATTCATCGTAACGACTTTTTTCTCAGCAGATTGTGCTGTTGCCGCTGTTTCACTAGATACTTCAGTCGAAATAGAAGCGATGTTATTCAGTGAAGCGTTCATTTCTTCAGCACTTGCAGCCATTTCTTCAGCAGTTGCTGAGATGTCTTGCATTTGAGTAGATACTTTATTTACTTGCTCCACAATTGTTGTGAAAGAATTGCCAGCTTCACGAATGACATGAATGCCTTCAAATGCTTCAGAACGCCCTTGTGACATCATAGAACTCGCAGTTTCAGTGTCTTGTTGAATTTGATGTAGTAATTGGTTAATATCTGTTGCAGCAGTTTTAGATTGTTCAGCAAGTTTTCTAACTTCGTCAGCTACGACAGCGAAACCTTTTCCTTGTTCGCCAGCACGAGCTGCTTCGATAGATGCATTTAAAGCAAGTAAGTTTGTTTGTTCCGCGATATTAGAAATAGATTGTACAGCTGTATCAATATATTTCGTGTGGGTGATTAGACGTTCGACCACCTCTGACGTAGCATTTACAGCGTCGTGTATTGTTGTCATTTGTGAAACGGATTTTTGAATAACAGTATTTCCATCGTTAGCTTGTTCAGATGTAGCTACAGCAAGTTCAGTTACAGATGTGGCAGATTCAGCAATGCGCTGAACACTTACTGCCATATCGTCCATTGCAGTTGAGCTTTCTTCCATGCTAGCGGCTTGTGATTGAATACTCTCATTTAAGTTGGACATTGTGCTTTGAACTTTTATTGTTGCCTCGCGTGATATATTCGTCTTTTCTAGCATGTTTTCAGAAGCGTTTTGTACTTCTACAGATGTTTTTTGAACACGATTAATGATATGTTGTAGGTTTTCTAACATTTTATTAAATGATGTTGCGATCGTACCAATTTCATCATTACTGTTTACTTGTAGGCGGGCTGTTAAGTCACCTTCTTGAGATGATAATTCTTTTAGTTTACTATCAATTTGTTGAATTGGTTTTACAAGTTTACCAGAGAACCACCATGCAAGAATCATAGCTACAATAATACAAATAACAAGTGATAAGAAAACAACATATTCAATTTGTAGTGAAGATTGATCAATTTTTTTAATAGATTGATCACGTAACTTAGCTTGTTCATTACTGTAATTTGTGAAGTCACCAATTACTTTATAAACAGTACCATTTTCTGCATAAGCTACTTGCAGGGCCTCTTCCCACTTTTGTTCTTTTGCAAGAGGGAAAACTTTTTCTTCAATAAATTTTCTCCAAGCCAATCCTGATTCCATTGTGCTTTTCACAGATTGAGAAAGATTAGGATTTGAAAGAAGCTCATCCTTCTTATCTTCAAGAAGTTTACTCATTTCGTTAAATTTGTCAAATTCAACTTGATCATGTTGTAATAAATAACCTCTTAAAGCAGAGAGCTGTACTTGATAAGCATCCCCGCGCTCTTTTAATTGTGTTGCTAGAGGAGAAATTTCTTTTTGTAATGCTTCAGCTTGACGAGATTGATCAATGGCAAAAAATAAAATAAAAGCTAAGGCGATTCCAAATAAAGCGCAAATCGTTCCCATCATGAACATTAGTTTTTTTCGAATGCTAATAAAACTCATATAATAAAATCCTCCTTTGTGAAATCATAGTATTAGAATTAATTAATGTAAAAAATTGAAAGAAAGCTTTACTCCGTCTGGAATAAAGCTTTCTTCTTTCCTTTAGGAATTATAGCAGACGGAATGAGAGATAGAAAGAGATATTTTAAAGTGAAAAAAGAGAGATTGTAAATCCCTCTTTTTAATAGTTTGGAACTTCTAAAAATATAAATGAAAGTTTCGCTTTAAATGTTTGTTTTGAAATGAGAAACGAGAACTTCAAGTTCTTGCACAGTCGTTTTCATTTCAGATGCTTTTTTAGCAACGACACTCATTTTGTTTACTTGGTCACCAGCTGAAGTTGCTGTTTGTGATGTTTCGGCGGCAACTTCATTTGAAATAGAAGCGATGTTATTTAAAGCTGCGTTCATTTCTTCAGAACTTGCGGCCATTTCTTCAGCAGTTGCAGACACCTCCTGCATTTGTGTAGAAACTTTGTTAATGTGGTTAACAATTTCTGAGAATGAAGATCCAGCAGTACGAATGACTGTAATGCCTTCAGAAGCCTCTGATTGACCTTGCGTCATCATTTCATTTGCTATTTTTGTATCTGCTTGAATTTGATGAAGTAAATGGTTAATATCAGTTGCTGCTAGCTGAGATTGTTCAGCAAGCTTTCGTACTTCATCGGCAACAACAGCGAAGCCTTTTCCATGTTCACCAGCACGAGCCGCTTCAATGGAAGCATTTAAAGCGAGTAAATTCGTTTGTTCCGCGATATTAGAAATAGATTGAAGTGCAGTATCAATATGATTTGTATGTGTAATGAGTCGTTCTACTACTTGTGATGTAGCGTTCACAGCTTCATTAATGGTATGCATTTGTGTAATAGATTTCTCAATGACTTTATTCCCACTATCAGCTTTTTCTGAAGTAGTAACAGCTAGGCTAGCAACAGAAGAGGCGGATTCTGCAATACGTTGAACACTCGTTGCCATATCGTCCATTGCAGTTGAACTTTCTTCGATGCTGGAAACTTGTGAACGAATATTATGCTCAAGAGCATTCATAGTCTCTTCAGTTTTGGCGGTATTTTCCATAGAAGCAGTTGTTTCGATAAACACATTTTCAGATGCTTCTTTTACACTTGTTGATGTTTGTTGCACTTGTTTTATTATACGTTGTAAATTAGCGAGCATTTGATTAAAGGAATTGGCGATATCACCGATTTCATCTTTACTCGTTACATGCAATCTAGCAGTTAAATCACCATCTTGCGAAGCTAATTCTTTTAATTTCTCATCAATTTGTCGTATCGGTTTAACGAGCTTACCAGAGAACCACCATGCTAATAAAATAGATGTTACTGTACATGTAATAAGTGAGAAGAAAATAATATATTGAATAAGGGATGAAGAAGATTCTACGTCAGCAATTAATGCGTCACGTTTATCATTTTCTTCATTTGCATATTTCGTAAAACGACCTAAAAGGTCGTTTACGTAATCAGTTTGAGCTAAAGCGATTTTAGATGCTTCGTCCCATTTTCCTTCGCGAGCGAGAGGGAGGACTTCATTATCTATGACGCTTCGCCATTTTCCGCCCATTAAAATGGCTTCTTTCATTTCTTCCGAAAGTTTTTTATCACTGGTTACTTTTTCTCTCGTATCAGCTAGTTTTTTTCCTTCTCGGTTGAATTTATCCAATCCTTTTTGATCATGTGACAGTAAATATTCTTGTAAACCAGCAACTTGTGCTTGGAACCAATCGCCACGTTCTTTTAAAATGGTTGCTCTTTTGGAAACATCATTTTTTAACGTTTCAATTTCGCTCGCTTGGCTCATAGCGAATGAAAGAATAACAATAAGAGCAATGCTAAATAAAGAAGAAATGCTTAAGAGTGTGAACAGTAGTTTTTTTCGAATACTAACATATTTCATCGTTACCCCTGCCTTTTAAAAACTGTTTATTATAATTTATAAATATTTAGAGCAGAATTAATAAAAACATCATTATGAAGTTATTAATCTGTTCAATAAAAATTATAGCAGATAATGGAATATGGCAGATTCATATGAGTAAATGTTCTTAAAATGTATACATTTGCATATCAAAAAATTCATAAATAAAAATAAGAAATGCTATTGTAATTTGAAATAACATCATGTATACTTCTAATTAGTTGATAACGATTATCAGTATCAACTAAAGACATTACTCTTCGTTATGTTGGTCATACCCCTTTTTGACGACGTAAGTCAGAGACGAAATGTTGAAATATCTTGTGTCCTATTCTACAGAATTATGGTAATCTCCAACCTCAACTTATATGCGTGAGCATGCAAAAAGGATCCTATCCGTGAAGGGATCCTTTTTTGCATGCTGTCGCAATTAATGTATAGAGACCTGGCACACGCTCTTCCATTCCTTCCGATGCAGTAGAAGGGAAGACCCATCTTTGATGTGACCCGTGTTCTTCAACTAGTTTTTCAATTTTAAAATGTTCTTCGGCAAGTGTTGTAATGATTTCTCCTAACGTCCAGCGACGGATGGTTGTTTTAGGTAACGATTCTTTCTGCACTTCTGTAAGAAGAATGCTATAAGCAACATCCTCTTCAATTAATTCTTTATCAAAATAATTTCCATTGGCCTGAAATGATGGGTGGTCGACTCCTAATAATTTCGTGTAAACAGGATGATAGTCACGAAGGATCAGCATTCCATCTTCTTTAAGTAAAGTAGCAATTTTTTGAAAGAGCGGTTTTAAATCTAAAAAGTAATGGAGTACACCAAGTTCCAGCAATACGATATCAAATGATTGTGAGAGCTGTACATGTAATACATCAGAAACGACATACTCGATAGAGACATCTGCTGCTTCCGCAAGTTCATTTGCATATTTTGCATTACTTGCTGAAATATCAACAACTGTTACGTCAGCTCCTAAAAGAGCGAGAGCAACAGCTTTATTCCCTTTTGATCCAAGTAAATTAATAATACGTTTTCCTTTCGGAGATTGTATGTAAGGTAAATAGTGATCTACCTCACGCATAGGGTCTTCTATGATTTTTTTCGCATAATCAGCTGGTGCCCCGTGACGATTCGTCCAAGCTTCATAAGCAGCTGCATTCCAGCTTTTTTCATTACGTGTGCTTAGTTGTTTTTGATTCAATCATATCACTCCTTTTGTGAACGTATAGGTATTCGGCGGGAAGATGAGATTTCCTGTTTTTCTTGAGTTAAAGTTTGATTTTTCTGTTATTAAGTCGTAAAATACGTGTTATATACAAAAGCGTTGAAAAGGAAAAGTAGGATGAACACATTCTTTCCAGAGAGCTTCGGTAGCTGAGAAGAAGCAAGAATATTCATTTGAACAATGGCCTTTGAGCTTCGTCCTGAACTTATCAAATGATAATAGTAGGCGGCGACGAGAGTTGGTACTCGTTATCAAAACCACAGTATAAGAGCATATAGCTCCGTACTTGTTAAGGCTAATTATGTGAGTAATTGGCGAAATAAGGTGGTACCGCGACTGTTTATACAGCCCCGCCCTTATCTTTTTTTAGATAAGGGCGGGGCTTTTTATATTTTAAAGGAGGAATGTAAGATGAGTATTTTTATTGGGGGCGCTTGGCCGTATGCAAATGGTTCGTTACATCTTGGACATATTGCGAGTTTGTTACCTGGTGATATTTTAGCACGTTATTACCGGGCAAAAGGTGAGAATGTGTTGTATGTTTCGGGAAGTGATTGTAATGGAACACCAATTGCAATTCGGGCAAAACAAGAAGGTGTGACGGCGAAGGACATTGCTGATCAGTATCATGAAGAGTTTGAGCGATGTTTTCGTAGCCTTGGTTTTACGTATGATTGCTATACACGTACAGATAGTGAGCACCATCATGAAACGGTTCAAAATGTTTTTTTACGTTTATTAGAAGAGGGACATATTTATAAAAAAACAGTGGAACAAGCATATTGCGAAACGTGTACACAATTTTTACCTGATCGTTATGTAGAAGGGATATGTCCGCATTGCCATGAAGCAGCAAGAGGAGATCAATGCGATGCGTGTTCAGCTATTTTAGATCCACTCGATTTGTTAGAAAAGAAATGTAAGTTATGTGGTAGTACACCATCCGTACAGGAAACAGAGCATTTCTATTTTGCATTGCATACATTTCAGGAGCAAATCAAAACGGCTGTAGAAAACGTCAAACAAACAGGAACATGGCGCGACAATGCGATTCAGCTAACAGAAAGATATGTAAAGGAAGGGTTACAAGATAGGGCGGTTTCACGAGATTTACCAATCGGGGTACCAATTCCAGTAGAAGGGTATGAAGATAAGAAAATTTACGTGTGGATTGAAGCAGTGACAGGCTATTATTCAGCGAGTAAACATTGGGCTGAAAAAACAGGGGAAGATGATCAAGAGTTTTGGGATAGCGAAGCGAAAACATATTATGTACACGGAAAGGATAATATTCCGTTTCATTCCGTCATTTGGCCAGCGGTATTGCTTGGAATAGGAGAAGGGGCAATTCCTCGTCATATCGTTTCAAATGAATATTTAACAGTGGAAAAAAGAAAATTATCTACAAGTAAAAACTGGGCGGTATGGGTGCCTGACATATTAGAACGCTATGATCCAGATTCTATTCGTTACTTTTTAACCGTCAACGCACCAGAAAATCGTGACACTGACTTTTCATGGCGGGAATTTCTTTACAGTCATAATAGTGAATTGTTAGGGGCATACGGAAACTTTGTAAACCGGACATTAAAATTTATTGAAAAGTATTATGGTGGTATCGTGCCGAAGGGAAGTATTGATGTAGAGCTGAAAGATAAAGTAGAAGGATTATATAAACATGTAGGAGAGGCGATTGAGCAAACTAAATTTAAGGTAGCGCTAGAATCAATATTTGATGCAGTACGTTTTGCAAATAAATACTTTGATGAGAAGCAGCCTTGGAAACAAAGGGAGGATAATCCAGTTTCATGCGAAGAAACGATTTATAATTGTGTGTATCTCATCGCTAATTTTGTAAATCTTCTTGAACCGTTTTTACCATTTTCAAGTGAAAGAATTAGAAACACATTATCGATTGTGAACCGAAATTGGGAGCCTCAACATACGTTGCCAAGTAGAATTGATAGCGTGCAGCCACTATTTGAACGGATTGATGTGAAACAAATTGAGCATGAGGTAGAGAAATTATATGGAGCGGTAAAGTGAGATAGAGAAAAAGACCTTTCAAGTAAATGAAAGGTCTTTTGTTATGCAGTAGGATTCTCCTTCTTATCCTTTAAGAAGAACAGCACAGCAAGGATTACGAGAATAATAGCTGCAATATCATATGTTATTTTGAATGTGGTATTAAAGTTTAAGTACTCCACCAAAGGGGTTTTGACTGCTCCAGAATATATGCAAATAGGAATGACGAGCACATCGTAAAATTTCTTTTCTTTCATATATCTTATTAGGAAGAAGATACACATAATGGCAAAAAAGGCTACGCTTAAAATAGTCATTTATACCTCCAAATAGATTTGAAATTATACCACATTGTAACTTTATTTCCATTTATAAGCAATTTAATATTTTTAAGCACTATACACGCGATTACGTTTTTTTTCTTTCCTAGCTGTAAGAAGTTGAGGAGTGAAAATCCCAAGTAATATAACGATAATCCCAATCCACTGCATAAACGTTACGACTTCATGTACAAGTGTAATAGAAGCGATAATGGCTGTTGGTAATTCAGCTGCACCTAGTATTGTACCAAGTCCTGTTCCTACTTTCGGTACGCCAATTGAAAAACAAATGACAGGTACGACAACACCGAACAAACCGAGGAAGAAAGCATATTTCCATAGGCCAGCTTGCAGGGCACCATCTGTTAAAAAGGTTGGTGGGAAGAATAGGCATACGATAAGCGTAGCGCTTGTTGTCATAAGAAAACTTTTCGTATAAGGTGGAACTTCTGTAGCGACACGCCCGCTTGCAAAAACATAGAATGAAAAGGAAACAGCGGCTAATAGACCAAAGATCATACCTTTCGTGGAAAAGTTTTGTCCGAGACCTTCAAAGACACCGCCTGCAAACAATGTTCCAGCAAATAAAATAATGATAGATATAACTTTCTCACGGCTTGGAAATGTTCGGTTTGCAATTGCTTCAATAACGACACCAATCCATGTGAACTGGAAAAGTAGGACGACAGCGATAGATGCTGGTAGTTCTTCTACAGAAATAGCGTAGAAGATACCGGTCATACTCATCGTTGTACCAACTGTTAGTAAGGAAAAGAATTGCTTTTTTGTTACTTTATGACGTGAAACGAAAAGAACAAGCAGGAGAAGACCAATCCATCCGAAGATATATTGTCCTCCTAATAGTTGATGTGCTGAAAATCCATTAATGAATCCGAGTTTGAAAATAGTTGAAAGTACGCCGTAGCTACAAGCTCCGAATAAAACGAGTAATGAATACTTAAATTTCTCCATGAAAATCCTCCTTTTACATAATAAAAAACGCCCGCTATCCAAATAAGGATAACGGGCGAACGAAACAGAGTCATATACTCTACAAAATTCCGCCACTCATACGAAGTATGAATTTGGGATATGAAATTGTAGTAGGTTTTTACATTGCTTTTGGGAATACAATAGAACATTTTACACCTTGAGGCGTGTTTTGTATACCATAAGGAAATTGATGTTTATCTAGTATTTGTTTTACAATGTATAACCCAAGACCACTACCTTGTACTAAGCCGTGTTTGTCAGGGTTTGCGCGATAGAATGGCTCAAATAAATGAGCAAGTTTATCCTCATCTATTTGTGAACCTGTATTTAATACTTCTAATGCGTAACCGTTTGGCTTTTCATAAAGCTTTATATATACATGCTGATGGTCAATTGTATAATGAATTGCATTTGAAATAATGTTAAAAATGGCAGTTTGAATAAATTTAGGATCAGCTAAAACTTGTACATCTTGTTTAATGTTAGATTGAACATTTAACTGCTTTACAGATACGAAATAATCTACTTTCTTCATAACATCCTCAATAATATTAGTTAATGAGATAACTTTTAAATCAGGTTTAAATTGAGGGTTTTGTATTTTGGATAATTCCGACATTTTTTCCGTTAATATGTTAATGTCTTGCATCATTTCATAGGAACGTTTTAAATATTTATCTCTATCTTTATAAGCTCCAATTCCGTGAATCATGCCATCTAGTTGTCCCATAACGGCTGCGATTGGTGTTTTTAATTCATGGGAAACCATAGACATAAATTCTTTACGAGATTGTTCTAATTGTTGTTCCTTTTTGAGTTCATTTCTTAAATCTTGATTGCTTGCATGTAAATTCTTCACTATATTTGGTATTTGTGAAGCAGCTACTTGTAAATTAAAATCTGTTTGATCTGCATTTTTGTTGAGTAGCTTTTTATCTGAGAAATCAAGATTCATAATATCTTTTAAAGCATCACTCATATATTGAAAAGGTTTAGCAATTAGTTTTGCATAAATTAAAGATCCGAGCAGAGAGAGTGCAAGCATTGTTGCGCCAATATGTGGAGCTAATTGCTGCAGTACATCTGTTAATTTTGGATTATCTTGTGCATCATTTGCTTTACTTGCTGCATTTTGTTTATGTAAGGCATCATTAGTAGCGACTTGCTTTTCCGTTTCTGTAAGTGGAGCAGAAGCGCTATTTTTCCCCGAAATATTTTGAGTATGTTCTTTTGCTTTTGCAGTTTGGCTAGGCTGCAAAAGGTGATTGATAGCTGTAGAGAGAGAATTATAATCTATAATAGCAGATTGGAAATTAAACATGTCCCCCTGTGATACAGCTTTATTTTGATTCGTTTTACTTTGATCGTTTTGTTTATCTGAATCCGCTTGTTCTGTAGTATGCGTTCCATTTTCTTTCGCAAAACGTTCTTTATCGTAGTTTGAAGCTAAGAAGTAAATAACTTGATAAAGACAAAGTGATAAAAGAATACAAAATAATAAGGTTTTGATGAAAATATTTTTGGTGATGTTGTCTTTGCTACGATTCGATTTTGTAGCCAATGCCTTTCACCGTTTTAATATAAGGAATTCCTAATTTTTTTCGTAAGTTTTTAATATGTGTATCTATAACTCTTACATCACCATAATGTTCATAGCCCCATACCTTATTCAACAAATCACTTCTTGATAATACTTTTCCTCGATTTTGCAGTAAAGTATAAATAATTTCAAATTCTTTTGTTGTCAATTCAATTTGATTACCATGAACATAAGCGGCGTATGCTGTAGAATTTAACATCAATTCATGGAATTGTAGTATAGTCGCAGCTTCGGCTTCCTTCGTTGCTGCCCTTCTTAATACAGCTTCTACACGTTTAATAAATACGGTGTAATGGAACGGTTTCGTAATATAGTCATCAATACCTAATTCAAATCCTTTAATTTCACTTTCTTCATTATGTAAGCCTGTTAACATAATGATTGGTACATCAGATTGTCCTCGCATAATTTTACAAATACTATAGCCATCTATATCTGGTAACATCACATCAAGGAGGACAAGATCGTATGAATTTTTTTGGAAAAGAAGTATACCTTCTGTCCCAGCACCAACGACATCAACAGTAAAGTTTTGTGCCATTAGAAATTCACGAATTAGTTCTTGTATATCTGGGTTGTCTTCAATCACCAGTATATGCGTCATAGTAACACCTCCTAAATAACGCTTTTAACTGCAATATTCGAATTCATCATTTTTTCGATGACTCAGATTGTTTATACATATAATAAGCCCCTGCCATAAAATAATCATGAAAGTAGCAAGGGGAGTTGTTTAGTGAAACTGAATATTTAAGAATTACAGTAATTCTATTATAGTATGTATTATAAAATTTATAAAATATTATAACTGTATAATTTTAATATCCATGTTTATCAATGTTTGGATGTTACCTAACACAATCTATTCCTATTATATATGTAAATACAGTTGTTTTGCTACTGTAAATGAAGAAATAAAATAAGCCAAGACATAAAATTCTTGGCTACACGTAAATCGCGCTTTGAGGTTATTTTACAGTGACAGTAGCTTGCTGGGGAATACGCTCAAATAACCAGTGTATATCATTGTTATACATACGAATACAACCTAGTGTTGTCCACTTACCAATTGCCTGATTATTGTTCGTACCATGAATCGCATAAGTTGTTCCGTAAGTTCCTGCCATGTTTAGTCCGAGCCAACGGTCACCAAGCGGATTACGTGGATCGCCGCCTTTAATTTTGCCTGTGTAATAAGGACGATTTTTAATTTTATTTACGATTTGGAAAGTACCTTTAGGTGTAGGAGTAGCTGCTTTTCCAGTAGCGACAGTAAAACTCTTTATGAATTTTCCGTTTTGATAATAATCCATTTTATTTAACTGTGTGTTTACAATCAGTTGATCTTTCGTTGCAGCTGCCTCAGCATTTGTGAATGGAATAGTTAAAAATCCTAATGATAATAGTGCGCCTAATAATAGTTTTTTCATTATATTCTCCTTTTTACTATTGTAATAGTCTTACATACAATGAATTTGCAATCCTCGTAATACTTTATTTACATTTTCATCTAATGTTTCAAAGAAAGTAGTAATTTTGGCATTGTGTTTGTTGTTTTTATCAATAACTAATCTTTCATTTAATAAAAGTTCGCCATGTAGTCCAAAACTTTGAACTTGAATATTTAATTCATCTTCCGTTTCAGAAATAATTGGTAAGAAGTAGTGAAAAGCTTTCGTTGGAATGATGTAGCTTTTGCCAATCATGCTTTCTTGATTTGAATTAATCCATTTTTTCGTAACAATCTTAATGTTCTTTTTTGAAACGATAAAAGACAGTGTTGTAGACTTTGTTAAACTTACGTCAAATTCATTTGTTTCACATATGTGTAAATTAAAAACGGTTTCATTTTGGTGAGATTCAACATTTGTATTAATAAAATCGTGCATCTTATAAGCTTCCATTTCGTATTCACCCTTTTTTCAATTTCGAAAAGCGATTAATATTTATTCAAATTAATGTTTAGTCATATATTAGTTAAATTTTTAAACAAATTCCGATATAATCTTACAATACGTATATGAAGCTAATATGAAGTTCGTATGAGTTTGTAGTGGTTTTTTATTAAGAACAAAATATAACGATTTTTAAGTGTTAAAAAATGGATAAAAAATGCATATTAAGGCCTTGGTTTCTCACGTTATATACTTGTTAAGTTGTCTGAAAATGAAAGTAAATAAAGAACGTAAAAGTTTAGTGAGAGCCTTACAAAAATGTAATAAAAATGTAAGCTATTGTGATAGTTATTTCGACAATTTTTTTATACAATATTAGTAAGAAGTTGCACGTGATTGAAAGGAGAGATGACATGGAATGGATTCATGAATTATTTCAGCAATACGGGTACTATGTTGTACTTGTCGGCTTGCTGTTAGAATATATTGCACTTCCGTTTCCGGGAGAGCCAACGTTAGCATATGCGGGATTTTTAGCACATAAGGGTGATTTAAGTTTACCGATTTTAATTATCCTATCCTTCATTGGGACAAGTGTAGGAATGACGATCCAATACTTTTTAGGAAATAAATTAGGAATGCCCTTTGTTCAAAAGTATGGGAAATACGTATTTTTAACACAAAGAAAAATCGACTTAACAAGAATGTGGTTTGATAAGTATGGATACTTCTTGATTTTTATCGGTTTCTTTATTCCTGGTGTACGTCACTTTACAGGATACTTTGCGGGAATTATTAACTTACCGTTCCGCCGTTTTGCAATTACAATTTACTCAGGTGCTCTATTTTGGGTATCATTCTTCTTAATCGGTGGTTACTGGCTAGGTGGCAATTTACAGGATATTTTTGGAGCGCTAGAAGGTCATATCGGTAAAATTATTTTTGGAGTGATTGCGATTGTAGCAATTACGTTAGGAGTTCGTTTCCGTAAACAGTTAAAACGAGCATTATTACAAAACGCAAGTTAATATGGAATCCATTCTATGTCAGAATTTAGGAAGGCAGTGCAGAAGCACTGCCTTTTTTATTTTAATAAGTTTTTGTTTACCTGTTTAAAAATTTATAGATTACCTTGTCAATTATTAACGTCAAAATGACAATTATAATTGACAAAAATAAGGATATTATTTACAATTTTAATTAAATAAATGAAAAAGAGGGAAGATATGAAGCTTCAAAATCGGGTGAGAGAATTACGAGCAAAGCATCGTTTATCACAAGGGGATTTAGGGAAAGCGATTGGATCATCGCGGCAAACGATTAGTTTAATTGAGCGCGGGGATTATGCACCATCTATCGTATTGTCGTTAAAAATCGCACAAATTTTCAATGTACCGGTGGAGGAAATATTTACGTTAGTGGAGGGGGAAGAGGATGATGAAGAGTAAACGAAAAAAACAATTTGATTTTGTGGGGAAAATGGCATTAAGTATGATGGGTGGCTTTTTAACATCTTATATAGCTTTAGATTTACTCTCGGATGAACCGAGAAAGTTATCATCTAATACATTTATAGGTATATGTACTATTTTTGGAATCTTAATGATGTACTATACTTGGAAGAATACACGTATGTTAGCGGAGGCACGCGATGAAGAAGAGAGTGTACAAGGCAGAAAATTAGGCATTATAAGTATATATTTACGTGTAGGTGATATAGTTACGCAGGCATGGTTTGTATATGCAGTTATTGCATGTAGACGTGCACTGTTGCAGGATACAAATGTTTCATTTGCAGTGTGGAATTTAGTAGCTTCTATTGTTTGTTTAACTATTGTAGTGATTAGTGGGCTCATAACAAAAAATCGTTATAACAAGCTATATCCTGAACAAGGTGTAACATATATGGAATCTATGAAAATGTGGACGAAAAACGCAGATGAAGGATTAAAGCACATTGTGCATGAGGCTGGATATAAAGCGTATGAATTTACGAATACAATATTGGCATATGTATGGTGGGCTGCCGTTATATATACGGCGGCTAGTGATATCGACTTTGTATTAATTGGCTTAATCTCATTTATTTGGATATTGCATCTCGGAAAGTTCATGTACGAAATGCAGAGAAAAATGATTTATTAAGGGGAGAAAAAGGTGGATATTTTAAAAAGGCCAGCTGGTTCTATGACGGCGGCGTTAGTTTTGTCCATTTTATACGGAGTAATCCGAACTGAGAAATTAGAAATAATGTTGGATATATGGGCATTATTTGGAATTTTTTTATTGGTGTTAGCTATTCATGAGCTAGGACATGTAGTGTTTGGTTTAATAGGTGGTTTACATTTTAAATTTATGACAGTAGGGCCGATTACTTTTCAAAAAGAGAAGGGGAAAGTACGCATTCGAGAAAATGAATTGTGGATGTACTTTGGAGGCGTGGCGATGTTAGTGCCTCCTTCCATAGAGACACCAAATCTTTCGAAAAAATGGGCGTGGCTCACTTTAGGTGGACCGATTGTGAGTTTACTATTTGGTATTACTTCTGGTTACATATACATGGTGAGTTACTATCAATATCTTTTATATTTTTCTGTTTTACACTTTGTCATTTTTGCAGCTACAATCGTACCGATAAAAGGAACGTTTTTGAGTGATGGTATGCAATTTCTCATTTTAATTAAAGATGATGAAAAAGCGAGGCAGCATTTATATAACATTCAAGTATCGAGTGAGTTATTTAGTTATAAGAGGCCGAAAGTTTGGGATAAGAGATTAATAGAACTTAGTGAGGAAAAATTAAAGGAAGATAAAAGTATAAGAGATATAATGAGTGGGCTTATGCTCGTTTTTTATACCAGAGCCGATCAAGAAGGAATGGAAAGAGCGATACCATATATAGAACCAATTGTTCGACAACCTGTAACGAAAGAAAATAAATTTTTCGTTAGTAGTTTTCATAGTTGGTATCTTTTATATAAAGCTCTTTATCAGATGGATAGTCTTTCTCTGCAAGAAGCGAAAGAACATGGGAAGGCTATTACAAAAATAGACTTACATGGGTATTATCGTACACAAGGAATTGTGAAATATGTAGAGGGCGATATGGAAGCTTCCAACGTTTATATGAGGAAAGCGGATAAAGAATTGAAGAGCGCCGAGAAGAGTGAAATGGGATATTTACAATTAGAAAGAGAATGGTTTGAGCAGCTAAAGAAGAGGGTATCTTACGATGGGTGAGGTATCCTCTTTTTTCTATGTCGTCTTATGCCGTTCCATAAAAAGTGTGGGGCGAGTAAAATAAGATAAGATAAGAAGAGCAAAACTTGGAGGAATTCTAGATGGAAATTTTAACGATTATTTTGATCGTCTTGCTCATTTATGCTGTTTTTAAAGTGGCATATGTAGCATTAAAAATACTCGCGATTCTATTAATTATCTTTTTAATCGTAGAGTTCGGCAGTAAATTGCTTGGGGGATAGGGTATGTTGATCGTCTTGATTGTCGAAGAATGTCGGTAAGTCGATATCTTGTGTCGAACCGTCGATATAATGAAAAAATCGCTGATATAAGTGGAGAAATCGTCGATATATTTGAAAAATCGCTGATATAATCCGGTAAATACCAATCAGGGTATGCAAACCAACATAAAAAAAGCTGGAAGAATATCTTCCAGCTTACGAGTTACTTTCAATTTGGCGACCGTTTTCTTCTTCGTTGTCTTGTAATAGGTTGAATACATCTGCTAGGCAGAATGCAATGAACCAAGTCCATAGACCGTGGAAGAAAGCTGAGCTTAATTGAAGTGGTAATGTATAGTTAGTCATTGAGTAGGAAATACATCCACCAACGATTCCGATCATTGTTAATAACATTGTTTTTTGCGCATTTTCTTCTGGATTAAAGAGGAAGAAAATGTATCCACCTAAAATTGAAGCGCTTACAAGTGTTTCGATTCCATTAAAAATGATATTCTCTCCAAGCTGAGTGTTTGTCCAGAAGCAGATTGTTCCGCCGATAATAGCAAACAGGACAGCTATTGTATATCGTATATATTGATTCATATGTTCATCTCCTTATGTAATAAGATGATTTGGAAGTCAAAAAGGTAGGTATAGTATATTGAAGTGAGTTTTAATTGTACGTATCTTTTTATAAAAAGATCATTGAAGAGTAACTAAGATGATCGGTTATTTAAACCGTTACGTGTATGGTGTCTGAAATATACCTGACTGCTCGTTTCTTTTTGTTTGTAAAATATGAGAAACTTCCAAGTCTATATACTCTTTTTTTGTGCGTCTGTTTTCATTATAACATATTTAGAGACATAATAATAGAATTATCTGATTTTGTAATAAGTGTAAAAAATAAAAAACGCAAGGAAATACCATTAACGGTGCGGTTTAGTAGAAGAAGGAGTTTCATTTATTTTGATGAAATATGTAATCAAAGTGAGATCTAAGTAGACTTAAATATGATAAAAAATGTTTTATGGCATGCATGTAATGTAAGGGAGGAGAGCTAACTTGGAGTTCACAACAGAAAGATTAATAATTAGACCTTTTAAAAGTACTGATTTACAGGATGTATTTGCTATTTATAATAGTGAGGATACATGTAAGTTCCTATTACATAATAAGTGGACTTATGAAGACATGCAGGAAAGATTTAATAAGAAGCTAGAAAACAATGTGCTTACTAAAGAATCAGTATTAAGTTTGGCGGTTATATACAAAACGAAAGTAGTTGGTGATTTATCCGTATGGTACACAAATATGAAAGACACTGTCGAGATTGGTTATAGTTTTTCAAATGAAGTAACTGGAAGAGGTTTGGCAACAGAAGCAGTAAGTCGTTTGGTATTTAAATTATTTCATGAATGTAATGTACACCGTATACAAGCTAATCTTGATGCACGAAATACAGCTTCACAAAAATTGTGTGAACGAATAGGCATGAGAAAGGAAGCACATTTCATACAAGATTTCTGGAATAAAGATGAATGGACAGATAGTATTGTATATGGAATGCTATCCTCCGATTTGTAGTAATAAACGTAGTGATTGTATTATGCTAAAAGGTGCGTGAGTTGAATAACAAAGGGCATCACATATAATATGTGATGCCCTTTCATGTATTGACCTTTTTTATATACGTTTGAAACGGCCGACAATTTCAACTGTTTCAGTAATGTTCATAAATGCTTTATTATCCACTTGACGGATAATACGTTTCATTTCGCCTAACTCATAGCGAGTCACGACAGTGTAAATCATTTTTTTCTTATGGTTTGTATAGCCGCCGACAGCATCTACCATTGTCACGCCACGTATGCCGTGATGTAGTAGGGCGCTTTTTATTTCCTCGCCTTTTTCTGTAATTGTCATTATCGTTAATTTAATATGTTTTGTATGCACAGCATCGATCACTTTGCTGACTACAAATCGACTAATTAACGTATAAAGTGTAATATCCCATCCGAAAATAAATCCTGCTACAACAAGTAAGATTAAGTTGAATACAAATATGATTGCTCCAATTGAAACATCTCGATATTTCGCTACAATCAATCCAACAACATCAAAACCACCTGTTGAAGAAGCAAATCGGAATATGATTCCTGAAGCTGCTCCGCAGATTACACCGCCGAATACAGAAGATAGTAAAATATCGTCTGAAACTTGGTGTACAGGGATAATGTTCATCGCTAACGATGATATAGCTACAAAGTACGCTGTTAAAAAGGTTGTCTTCTTGCCTAAGTAAAAGTGACTTAAAATAAGAAGAGGAATGTTTAGTAAAAAGATAAGTGCACCGATATTGTAGTGCATTAAATAACCGATAATCATCCCTACTCCAGCGAATCCACCGCTAATCATGTTATGCGGGATAAAGAACATATTCATAGAAATTGCATACAAAATAGAAGCTACGAAAATAACAACCAACTGTATGATAAATTCTAAGTGAAATGTTTTAGCTGCTGGGAAGGATAAAAAGGCGGTGTCGGGAACGTAATCGGCGTCTCCTAGTTGACCCATAGTATGTTTCATCTCCATATTCATTTTTGATTACAAGAAGAGAATAAAGGTTTTTTCAAAAACTGGCAATAGTTTTATTATAATGCAAAAATTTTATAAATTTCTAATAAATCAAGCCTATTCATTGATGTGTGTGAATATACTAAAGAAAGCGAATACAATGTTTCTTAATTATTATTTTCTTGAGAAAATATGCAAAATACTTTTTTTGACGATAAAAGGAAATAGAGAATGTTTGCCGAATGTGCTAAAATGACCTTATTAAGGATGTGAAGCGATGGAATTTTTATTGCAGGATGCAATTCTATATATATCGTTTGTAACGACAGCACTTTGTTTATTAGAAGTTTTCTTCCTTGCTAACGTTTCTCGCTTTGTGCGTCAGCAAGCATCGAGCGGTAGACAAAGAGCATTTGCGTTAGTTGATACATGTGAAGATAGTGCGGGGAATGTACCGCTATTTTCTATTTTTTATAAATATGGAATGATTCGTTCTGTACGCAGACAAGAATCAAGTGAAGAGAATGACGAGGTCGGTCCGTATACACCAATGTTTCGCTAAATAATTACGAAACATTGGAGGAATGAACATGTTAAAATCATACCGAGCTGTGCTCGTTAGTTTATCATTATTACTTGTTTTTGTTTTATCTGGTTGCAGTAATGCAGCTCCAATTGATGCACATAGTACGGGAATTTGGGATCATTATTTTGTCTATCCAATCTCGTTTATGATTCAATTTGTTGCTCATCATATACCGGGAGCTAGCTTCGGGATTGCTATCATTATTATGACGCTCGTTATTCGTTCAGCGATGATTCCATTAGCTGTTTCGCAATATCGTAGCCAAGCGAAAATGAAGAAAATGCAACCTGAATTGCAGAAGCTAAAGAAGAAATACGGTGATGTAAGTAAAGATCTTGAAAAACAAAAACAGTATCAAAAAGAAATGTCAGAACTAATGAAATCAGGCGGTTGGAATCCACTTGCTGGTTGCTGGCCTCTATTAATACAAATGCCGATTTTTTCTGCTTTGTATTATGCGATTAGCCGAACAGAAGAGATTCGCACATCTTCGTTTTTATGGGTGAACTTAGGACATGCAGATCCTTATCATATATTACCGATTATTGCAGCGTTAACGACATTTATTCAGATGAAAGTTTTCCAATCTAATATTACACCTGGAGAACAAGTACAGATGCTAAAAATGCAGCAAATTATGATGCCCGCAATGATTTTATTTATGGGATTTGCGGCACCATCAGGTCTTGTGTTGTACTGGATAACAGGTAACTTATTTACAATGACACAAACAATTGTATTAAGAAGAATAATGGAACGTGAAGAATTACAATTACAAAAAGCTTAGAAAAACACCGCTCGGGATGAAGTGAAGTGACCCCCGAAAACGGGACACCAATCAAAACACCTAAACCACTTGTTCCCTAAATTCTTTAGGGGATAGGTGGTTTAATTTTTCTTGAATTCGCACACAATTGTAGTAATGAATGTATTCTAGCACAATCTTTCGCACAGTTGTGTTGGATACTTTTGTTATCTTTTGTGAATAGAAAGCTTCACTTTTTAAATGACCAAAGAAGCTTTCCATGACGGCATTATCATGGCAATTTCCTCTCCGGGACATGCTGGTGATAATGCCGTTTTCTTTGGCATACGCTTGAAATTCTTTTGCTGTATAAATACTTCCTTGATCTGAGTGAAGAAGGACATCTTTTACTTTTCGCCCTCTCATTGCTTGTTTTAATGTCTTCATCGCTAATGTCAGTGTTTGTGATTCGCTGATGACACAACTAATAATTTCACGATTAAAGGCATCCATAATCGTTGATAAATACAAAGTACGCTCTCCAAATAAGAGATACGTCACATCCGTAAACCATTTTTCATTTGGTCTGGATGCATCGAATTGGCGCTCCAATCGATGAGGGGCTACCATTGGCTCCGCACCATTGATATATTTCTTTTTCTTTCGACGTACTTTTGAAAGAATGTGATTTTGTCTCATGATTCGTAATACTTTTTTATGATTGACACACAGTCCCATTTTTCGAAGAGTAGCGGTCACTCTTCGATATCCATACCGGAATTTATGCCTAAGACAAACGTCCTTTATTTTCTCTTCTATACCATCTTTCAAATCTTCCGTTCGTTGTAACCAACGATAAAATGTGGAACGGGGTAATTCTAATACGTTACACAATTCTTTTACCGTTATTTTTGTTTTTACATTTTCCCATAAAGTAACTACAGTTTCTGGTTTCAGCCCCTTTCGATTTCCAGATACTTTCCCCATACAAGTAATTTTGTTTTTAGATGTTTATTTTCTAAACGTAGCTGTTCTAATTCACTGAGCTCTTTTGGTCCTTTTCCATAAGAATATTGTTTTCCTACAGGTTGTTGAAAACGATACGTTTGATCTGTACGATACCATTTCATCCATGTCTTAATTTGGGAAACATTTTTAATTCCGAGTTTCTCCATAATTGTACGATTTGAATAGCCGTCTTTCTTCATTTCAATCACTTTCCACTTTGTTTCTTCTGGGTAATGAACTCTTGTCTTCAAACGAAAAACACCTCCATTGAATTTGCATACTTAGTATGCGAATTCAGGAGGTGTTTTTTTCATGTACCACTATTCGGGTTCACTTCACTTCAGGATGAGCGGTGTTTTTTTTGTTAAGTCGTTAAGGAAATGTTAAGAAACCAACATTACTATAGGCGTTGTATACGAAAGTGTACATGCATTAGAAATATGAAGGAGGAAATTTCCTATGAAGAAGAAAACAGTTGGGTATTTAGCGATTGCAGGTGCTTTATCATTCGGAATCATTGGAGGAGTCGGTATTCCGGCATTCGCGGCAACGAATACTCCAGCAGTGGATCAGTCTGCAAAAACGGCGAAAAAAGATTTAGATGATGCTACAAAACAAAAAGTAAAAACAATTATGGACGATACAAAGAAACAGTTAGAGGAGCTAGGTGTAAAGCTTCCAGAGAAAGAAAAACGTAAAGAAATGTTCACGGGATTAGATGAAGCAACAAAAGAAAAAGCGAAGTCGATTTTAGAGCAAGAAAAGTCTGGAAAATTAACAAGAGAACAAGCACGAGAGGAGTTAACAAAATTAGGCGTGAAGTTGCCGGAAAAGGGTAAACACAAAGAAATGTTTGCGGGATTAGATGATCAAACGAAAGAAAAAGCAAAATCCATTTTAGAGCAAGAGAAATCCGGTAAATTAACACGTGAACAAGCGCAAGAAGAATTAACGAAATTAGGCGTGAAAATGCCGGAGAAGGGTAAGCGTAAAGATATGCTTGCTAACTTAGATGAACAGGCGAAAGAAAAAGTGAAGTCAATTTTTGAACAAGTTAAGTCCGGCAAATTAACGCATGAGCAAGCAAAAGAAGAATTAACGAAGTTAGGCGTGAAACTCCCAGAGAAAGAGAAGCATGAAGATATCTTTGCGGGATTAGATGAGGCAACAAAAACAAAGGCAAAAGAGATTTTAGACAATGAAAAGAAACAATTAGAGACATTGAATGTTGATTTACCGCACCATAAGTTTTTTATGAAAAAAGATGAGAAATAATTGAATGAATTCGTATCTTTCGTGTGGGCAACCGGAAGGTACGTGCGAGGACCGATTTCTGTCAGCAGAAATCGGTCCCTTTTAATGATTTAATAAAATTTTTTTCATAGTTAGTATGTATCCAAAGACGCAGTAGAAGATTGCAAAACCGATAAATACTTCTGTATATTGATATTTACCTAATACATAGAAGGAAACAGCTGGTATAATAGCTACCGCTAAAATGCTATAACCAGGATACTTGTACCGATGCATGATAGCGAATAGAACAGAAAGAAATGTAGCGATGATACAAAAAACAGCAATCATTATTGGTGCACCTCCTATATTAATTATACCGTTTTTAGGGAATTAGAGAAGTGTCGTAAATTCTGTTATAATATAAGAAGAGAAAAATTTCGTATGTTATATAAAAAATATATTGATTTTTTCTAACAATTCAATATAATGAACAATAACTACAAAATTCGACATCAAGAAGTGATGATGAGGACATGATCAATTTTTTACGATTCTCAGAGAGGGAAGTCTTTGGCTGTGAGCTTCCTAATACGGAAAAATGGATTACCACCTCTGAACTGCAGCAGTGAACGAACATCTAGTAATTGCTTGCCGGCAAAAACCGTTATTTTAGACTTGAGAAATTGGTGAAGTGTGTTACTTTGCGAATTGAAACAAGGGTGGAACCACGAATATAACACTCGTCCCTTTTTTAGGGAGGAGTGTTTTTTTATTTCATTTTTGCATCACACTAGAATTGGAAGGAGGTAATAACAGTAAATAAGAATCTATAAAAAACTATAAAAATTTACAATTACAGGTTTTATATTTTACAGAATTCAACCTATAATATTTTCAGGTGATGAAAAGGGGGGGGAAAGGATGAAAACAACACGTACTTGTAAAATCAATTCTATTACAAAAGAACAAATGGAAGATTTAATTACTTTGATCCGTACGTTCGAAAGTGCAAAACGATATAGTTTTAATCGTTTGATTGAGGGCGAAAACGAGAAAGAATTGATAAAAAAACTACAACCTAAATATTTGTTAAATAAACGTTTTTGTGAAGATGCAATTTTACAAGCGCAAACGATCCTTTTCTCTCAAAAAGAACTTCTTCCTGTTTACCTAGAAAACAATCAAAAAAAGTTAGAAAAGACATTACAAAAAATAGATGATTATGAACGCGGCAAAAAAAGACCTAAACAAGTTGCATTAGAAACTTGTCTAATTGGATTAAGAAAACGAAAACAAAAATTAGAACAAAAAATTGAAACGTATGCAAAACATATTAAAAATAAAACATTACCTCCTATTATTTTTGGTGGGCGGAAAAATTTCTATGAAAGAATGAAAAACAAGATATCCAATCAAGAATGGAAAGATTTGCGGACACGACAATTATATTCTCGCGGAGATAAAAGCAAAAAAGGGAATTTGAACATGCGTATTACAGTTGATGATTGTGGGCAAGGATGGTTAGAAATTGCAAATCCATTAGGACGAACAAATGGAAAAACAAAAAGCCCACGAATCAAAGTTCCGATTATCATTCCATATCATTTTTATCATCAAATCACAAATGTCGTTATGGGAAAGCAAATCGGTGTAAATCCAAAAGGAAAACCGATTATAGAGCATCAAAAATATAGTGTAGAAATCATTCGTAAACAAAATGAATTTTATGTAAATATTACGTTTGATGAAACAGAAATAGGTCGTGTACTAGATTTCAAGGAAACACCACAATCAGATGTAATTGCAGGAATTGATGTAAATCCGGACCGTATTGCAGTTAGTTTATGTACAAAACAAGGTAATTTTAAAGGTTCAAAAATTTTTTATCTACACAATCTGAATGCGTTTTCAACAAACAAACGCGCAACGATAATTGGACAAATCGTACAACAAATTAAAACATGGTTATTGGAAAACAATGTAGGTGGAATTGTTTTAGAAGATTTAAAGTTTCAACAATCTCATGATACTGATAAATACAGTAATCGTAATTTCAATCAATTTACGTATAAAAAGATGTTGAACAGTTTAATTCGTATGTCTCTTCGTAACGGATTTTCTGTTAAAACAGTAAACCCCGCTTATACAAGTGTGATTGGAAAATTAAAATACAGTAAAAATTTCGGTATTAGCGTTCATGAAGCAGCCGCATTCGCGATCGCAAGACGTGGATTAGAATTGCAAGAACAAGTACCACAAGAGATTATATTATTATTAAAAAACCAAATTACAACAAAACTGCGTATTCTTGTTGCTTCCATGGAAGAAAGTAAAAAGAATACGCAAAAAGTATATAAAAAATGGTTACAAACAATTCAAACGTGGAAAGAATATCACAATTGGAAATTGTGGAGCATTCTTCATAAAACTGTTTATATGAGCAATCAACAATTTGTATTTAAAATTTAAATGAGAAGGGGGGTACTGGTTTATTTCTTATAACCTCTTGCATACTACTGACTTGGATGAATGGTAGTATGCAAGGACAGATCGTTCCTAACAGGAACCTGCCGTCATTCTTTCACAATAGGTGGATGAAAAGGTCACAACCCTTACGGACAGGAAAAAGGTGAGATTCCTTTTCGGTAGTTGGCATTTGACTTGGTTCGCCAACAATTTATAGATTTTTATAAGAATTTTAAACCAGGATACGCAGCATGCATCATGATGAGAAGAACAAAATTGGTTTAACGGTAGCACTTTCTATCGTAGTAGGAACGATTATTGGGTCTGGTGTGTTTATGAAACCAGGGAGCGTATTAGATTACTCGGGGAGTTCTAATATGGCGATTCTTGCTTGGGTAATTGGTGGTCTGTTAACGTTAGCAAGTGGTTTAACAGTAGCTGAAATTGGAGCGCAAATCCCGAAAAATGGTGGGTTGTATACGTATTTAGAGGAGATTTATGGAAGTTTTTGGGGATATTTATCAGGCTGGATGCAAACGATTGTGTATGGGCCAGCTATTATTGGAACATTAGGGTTATACTTTAGTTCTTTAATGATTAATTTTTTCTATTTAGATAAAGTATGGAATTTACCAATCGCAATTGGAACAGTTGTGTTCCTTGGCGTTGTAAATAGTATGGGAACAAAATACGGAGGTATCGTCCAAACGATCACGACAATCGGGAAGATGATTCCAATCGTATTAATTGTTGTGTTAGGTTTTTGGAAAGGGAATAGCGATATCTTTAACGTAGTTGTGCCGATATCAGAAAATCAAAGTATCGGGATGGCAATCTTAGCAACGTTATTTGCTTATGACGGTTGGATTTTACTTGCTTCGATTGGTGGAGAAATGAAGAATCCAACAAAGTTATTACCGAAAGCTATGACAGTTGGGATTTTAATTGTAACAGCTGCTTACGTATTAATTAATTTGGCATTATTGAATGTATTACCAGCAACGCAAATTGTAGAACTTGGAGAAAATGCAACAGCGACAGCTGCAGGAATGCTACTTGGAGAATATGGCGGGAAAATTATTAGTATCGGTATTATCGTTTCTATTTTCGGTTGTTTAAATGGAAAGATTTTAACGTTCCCACGTATCCCGATGTCGATGGCAGAACGTGGACAACTTCCATTTGCTAAGTTTATTGCGAAGGAAAGCCCAAGATTTAAAACACCAGCAAATGCGATTACTGTTGAAATCATTTTAGGAATTATTTTAATGATTATTAGTGATCCGAATAAGCTATCTGAGATTTCCGTATTCATTATTTATATTTTCTACGTAATGACGTTTATTGGTGTCTTCATTTTAAGAAAACGTAATAAAAATAAAGAGCGTGCATACAGTGTACCGTTATTCCCAATCGTCCCAATCGTTGCGATTTTGGGCTCACTCTTTGTAATCGGTAGTGCGATTATTAACGATCCACTAAGTTGTTTCTTATCAATTGGAATTGTCTTTACGGGACTGCCGGTATATTGGTATTTAAATAAGAAGAATAAAAATGCTGTTTAATAATTAGAAAACAGGCGTATCATACGCCTGTTTTTTATGTGAAAAAATTTGAAAGTATAAAATTAGAATTATGGGGAATTACATTACCCTATTCTATAACCTAGAAACAGGTAATTAAGTATAGTTAATTATCTGTTTTGGGTAGTAACATTTTAAAGTCATAAGCATAAACTTTCTTTCCGCCTTTCACAGTGGCGAGTATAGATTCTATACCTTGTATTTCTTGTTCGGATACTTTTCTTCCGTTTGTTAAGTTGTATCTTTCTATATAGTATTTATTATTGCGCTTTGCATCATAACGTAGAACATATAATGAGTCGTTTTCGAAATAAGTTTGTTCATTATATCTAACACCATCTTTAACATGGTAATCTATGGTGAATTTATGGCTCATCGTATTATTTTTAGGGTTATATGTATATATATCACCAAGACCGTTTAAAAAATATAATTCGTTGTTATATATATATGCGGAATTATCTAATGAAAATGGGCTGGTTGCAGTTGAGTTTTCTTCTTTATACATAAATATTGTATTTTGTTCTAAAGTGGCTTTATTAGTATGTAACAAGAATGTTTCCCCTTTTAGCGGATCATCCTTATCAATTGTACTCATAACCATGTAGTAATTCTCTGAATCTACTAAAATAGGTGAAAGATTAGCATGGTCCTCTTTTCCATTTATATTAAGTGCTGTAATATTCTCTATATTCATTGTTGCATCATTAAACGTTAATTTTTTTAATTCGTATTTATTAGTAACTAGTTCTTGAGTCGCTACTAAAATATTTCCCCCATCTAATCCAGAGCTAATAATGAAATGAGGGATATTACTTTTATGAATAACTTTTTCATTTCCGAATAAAACATTTGAATTATAGTTCCCGTTCTCTTTGTCCATTCCTGAATTGTAAATAGTAACAAATATCTTTTGGTTTGCTAAATATCCATTAAAATCACCGGTATGTTGGTATTTTATTTTATGAGTAGTAGGATTTTCTCCTAGAAATGTTATAGTATTTTTACTCTCTAATAGAACTTGTTTTTTATCGTCGGATACACCAATACCGCCGAGCTCTAGACCACCCATTTTATATCCGCTAGCAACGCCTTGTTTATTTATAAATATGGCATAACTAATGCCTTTACCATCTAAATCTTGATCGGCAGTGGATGAGAAGTAAAGCACAGCCTTTTTATCATCTAAAAAATTTTTATTTTGTATTTCTTTATCTGATATTAAGTTTGCATTCTTATCTTTTATACATAAATAGTAAGCTAATACTGCAATCGTTATAATAATCGTAAAAAATAGAATTATTTTCCGGTGATTTTTCATTTTCACTTCTGCTCCTCAAATAACCAAAAAGTGAAACAAATAAATTGTTTCACTTCCAGTTTTAAAATTATATATTACGAATTAACGATGTTTTTTGCGCATTTCTAACATCTCGAGGATATACACCTGCTCCACCATCTTTATCTAAATCTAAACCACCATGTAATTTATAAGCAGACCATATCAATTTAGAACAATTCTTCGCGCCATAATGGCTAGTATTTCTATTGTTTGCGAAATTATAAGAATAGTCATCCTTTCCTACACGATCTTTCGCCCACCAAGCTGCGTCATTTTTATTTTGCCAAGAAGTATTTACAGATTTGACAACTGCATCACCTTTATCAACTAAGCGTTTATTAGTAGCAATTGTGCGCACACCTTTGTCTGGTACAGATTCAACAATCAAGTCTTTACTATAGTACATACCGACATGTCCGTGATTCATATAAGCAGTTGTAGATCCAGTATAATAAAAGTCGCCCATATTAGAATTTCCTACTTTTACATTTCCGCCGCTAGCACCATATTGAACATTAGTAGTATCTTTATTATTTCGTTGAGTAGCTTCTCGTTCTCCTTGTTCATGATTTGCTTTTAATTCTTTATAAATTTGTTCTGCTAAAGCTTCTTTTGTATTGCCCGTATTTTTTGCAACTTCAATAATATCTGAAATTAACTCTTCTGTACTTACGTCTGGCTGCAATTTCTTAATCTCATTTAAATACGGAA
Organism: Bacillus sp. FDAARGOS_527; assembly: GCF_003812125.1. NCBI lineage: Bacteria > Bacillati > Bacillota > Bacilli > Caryophanales > Bacillaceae > Bacillus > Bacillus sp. FDAARGOS_527. Next base: position 4,057,324 of record NZ_CP033795.1, on the reverse strand, counting down.
GTTCGTTACTTGCTGTCAAAGTTAGTGCAGTTAATTTTTTCATTTCTTTTCCCCCTAAGTTTTTTGATATTCCAAACTATTGTGTGTTTGTAAAGTATAATATTTACCCTGCAAGAAAATAATAATTTTTCTGTAATTTCAATACAAGTCTAGTAAAGAAAAATCTTATTTGGTACAATTTGTTTGTAAATAATAGGAAATTTAATCAAGTTTATTATAAATTAAATTTATATATATAAATTTAATGATGAATGTTGTTTTTTATTAATATTTCTTAGTTTGATTACAAATTGGATAGAAGTAGTGATAATTTTTCAGATAAGGATCTTTATTTAAATGTTGGAGATATATCATAAGAGGGAAGTTTTTTATTATAAAAAATTGTACTTGCTTCCGCTTTCTATTTTGGTTACTATAATCGTAGTAACCAAAATAGAAAGCGTGGGGAAAGACTTGAATTTTCGTGTGTATATTTTAGCTATCGCGGCTTTCGTAGTCGGAACGGTTGAGCTAATTATAGGAGGAACGCTCGATTTAGTTGCCAACGATTTAGGCGTATCTATTAGTGCAGCTGGTCAGCTTATCACAATATTTTCAGTAGTATTTGCTTTATCAGGTCCTGTTTTATTAGCTTTAACAGGGAAGTTTGAGAGAAAAACATTGTATGTTGGGGCATTATCAATTTTCTTAATCGGAAATATTATTTCAGCATGTAGTGTGAATTACGGAATGTTAATGTTCTCAAGGGTAATTTGTGCGGCGAGTGGTTCGCTTATTATTGCACTGTCAGTAACACTTGCTTCTAGCGTTGTAGAGCCGCATTTTCGTGCGCGTGCAATTGGAATCATTTTCATGGGGATTAGTGGATCGCTCGTACTTGGAGTACCGCTTGGACTTGTACTCGGAAATGCATACGGATGGCGTGCACCATTTGTACTCATTTCGATCTTAACAGTTATAGCAATCGCTTGTATTTCATTATTCTTAACGAAAGTACCACCGACATCGGTATTATCAATAAGAGAGCAAATTGCTACGTTAAAAGATAAAAAAATCGTCAGTGCACAGTTAACGTCATTCTTATTTTTAACGGGTCATTTAACACTATATGCATATTTAACACCATTTTTAAAAGATGTTATGCATGTGGAAGCGAATTGGATTAGTGTATTTTACTTCATTTTCGGAATCGCAGCGGTACTTGGAGGCGGCCTTGGGGGCTTTCTTGCTGATAAATGGGGATCGAAGAAAAGTATTATTTCAATTATTATCGTATTTGCGTGTGCGATCTTCCTATTGCCGATGATGACATTCTCATTCCCGCTGTTCATTATTATGATGGGACTTTGGAGTATGCTGAGCTGGGCTATTTCGCCAGCACAACAAAATTATTTAATTGAAATTGCACCGGAATCAGCTGGTATTCAGCAAAGTTTAAATAACTCTGCCCTTCACTTAGGAATTGCGCTCGGTTCAACAATAGGCGGAGTTGTTATTGAGAAATCGTCTGTTATATATAATGCTTGGGTAGGAGGCGGCTTTATTATATTAGCGCTGCTTTGTGCGATTTTCTCGATTACGAGAGGACGTTCTACTCAGTTTGCAAAAGAAGAATCTATCGTTTGATAGGTTCTTTTTTATTTGTAAAAAATGGAAGGGTTTGGTGGGTAGATGGAGAAAGGTGTATATAGCGAGGTGATGGAAAATGATGTTTAATTTCTCGGTATTCGGCATGATAATGGCGCTACTACCGATATTGATAGTTGTTTTTGTATTAAGATGGGTTCGTTTCATCTATCAAAATTCAGAGAAACAAGTGGAGCAAAATGAGAAAATTATTGAGCTGTTGATGGAGATAAAGGAAAAAGATAAGTAATATGTATTCGTTTGAAATTTGTTTCTCGTAAGATATGAAGGCACTTATAAAGTACCTTTTTTATTATGTTTGAAAATTGGAAACATGTAATGTTTATTTGTCAATAGCAGCATGACAACAAAACGTTTTAAAATGACTTATTACTGTGAAACTTTCTCAACAATTCGACAAGATACTACAAAAAAACCACCTATTCTCTTTTTTTTACTATAAGTACAATGAAACAGTAAGATTGCTTCATGTAGAAATTTATATATGGTGGTGGAGAGAATGAAACGAAAGATGGCAGGAAAATGGTTTAGTTTTTTAAGTGCTCTTATTATTTTATTAGGAATTGCTATGCCACAAGTAAAGGCAGAAGTAATGAACAGAGAAACATATAAGATGGATTGGAGCTATAGTAATTCGAAACAGCGTGAAATAAAGACAGAAATAATTAAAACGGCTTCGGGTAGTATTGCATATTGTTTAACGCCAGATTTACGTTCTCCCAATGGAGAAGATTTGCCTGAAATGGGGAAAACATCTGATGCCGTATATCGTGTTTTATTAAATGGATATCCTCAAAAAAGCCCATCTGAATTAGGTGTAGCGACAACGGAAGAGGCGCATTATGCTACACAATTAGCAGTATGGATTGCAGCAAATGAATTAACGGAAGAAGATTTAGTTGCAAAAAATGAACGTGTACATAATCTTATGAAGCGTTTAGTAGAGGCTTCAAAAAAAGAAACTGGATCACAAGATGTATTCTTTAAAGTTAATCCTGTAGATTCACAAACTGCTACACAAAAAGGTGATTATTTAGAAACAGGATTTTATGCAGTGCAAACAAATGCGGTTTCTGGCTCTTATACAATTCTTCCTGAAAATGCTCCTAAAGGGCTTCGAATTGTAAATGAAAATGGTGAAGAGAAAAGTACGTTATCAATTAACGAAAAATTCAAAATCTTAATCCCGAAAAATACGAGTAGTGGTAACTTTAAAATGAAAGTGAAGTCTACTTTAACAAATTTACAAGCAATAGCTTTTAAAGGATCGGAAAAAGTTCAAAATACAACGGTATTGTTACAAAGAAATAGTGAGAAAATCAGTACAGATTTAGTTGTAAATTGGGAATCAGTAGGTTCTTTAAAGATTATGAAATTAGGAGAAAAAAAGGAAGTATTAAAAGGAGCGGTGTTTGAAGTTTCTAATGAAAACTTTAAACAAAATGTTACGACTAATGATAAGGGGATTGCGGAGTTAGGTAATCTTCCAATCGGTATATATAGCGTCAAAGAAATTCAAGCGCCAGCTGGATATGTGTTAGACGGAAGCGTTAAAAAAATTGAAGTGAAAACTGGTGAAACAGCTGTATTAGAGCTTAAAAATGAAAATGTAAAAGGTGAATTAGAAATAACGAAAGTAGATGTAGCGGATGGGAATACGAAACTACCGAACGCAGAATTTACAATCTACAACGAACAAGGGAAAGAAGTAGTAAAAGGAAAAACGGATGAAAAAGGTGTAGCGAAATTCAAACTACCATACGGAAAGTACACGTATAAAGAAACAATAGCGCCAAATGGATATGTAATAAATGAAGAGACATTCGCATTTGAAATAAAAGAGAATGGACAAATTATTAAACATATCGTTCAAGATAAAAAAGTAGAAGGTGAGTTAGAAATAACGAAAGTAGATATAGCGGATGGGAATACAAAATTACCAAATGCAGAGTTTACAATCTACAACGAACAAGGGAAAGAAGTAGTAAAAGGAAAAACGGATGAAAAAGGTGTAGCGAAATTTAAACTACCATACGGAAAGTACACGTATAAAGAAACAATAGCGCCAAATGGATATGTAATAAATGAAGAGACGTTCGCATTTGAAATAAAAGAGAATGGAGAAATTATTAAACATATTGTGAAAAATAAGAAAGAAGAAAAGGCATCGCTTCCTTCTAAGCCAAATAAGCCAACACCGAATGGAGAAGTGAAACCTTCCGCTGATGTGAAGCCGATGCAACAACCTAATATTCATAATGAAGTACGTTTGCCAGCTACTGGCGGCGTCGGCAATGAATTTACGGTTTTATTTGTTCTAGGACTTGGTTTTATTATTGCAGGAGCTTATGTGTTAAAGATGAAAAATAGAAAAGAAATGTAGAAAAAAACGCCTTGTAATAGAGGCGTTTTTTTAGTATCTCAACTTCATCAATAAACTCTTAATTTCCTCATCTTCCATAAAGAGGTCATGGTGTTTCTGGGTAATCTTTGCAAGTGCAACGTCGTGATAGAAAAATTCTGTAAAGAACTTTACGAAAGGTTGTGACATTGTTTTCATCGCTTGCCATGACTCTTGCTCTACACCAGCAAATAAAATTTCACGGTCGTCAACGATGAGCAGTAAGTATCGCTCTAGCGCGTTAGGCTCTTCGGCTGGGATTAGAAAATGCATGTTTTCTAAGTCTGTTTTTACTTTTCCAACTATAAGGGCTTCGGTTTTGACGCCTTGTTTTGCTTTTTCTTCTAATAACGGAAGATATTCTAAAAGAGTATCGTTCCAAGCTGAAATGCGAATTGATTCTTTTGCACTTTCGATGAGCTCTTTACTTTGAACGCGAATAGAAGATTGCATTTTTAAGCTCCACACACGGTCATCTGTAAATGATTTTTTCGATATAGTTGTCTCTAATTCTTTAATATTGGATTGAAATTCTGTTGTTAATTTTTCAATTGCTAGCTTGAGTGGTAATGCTGTATACATCTTTTTCTTCTCCGAAACAGAATCCATTACCATTCCTTTATCAATTAGACGTGCAAGTACTTCATATATTTTGGCTTTTGGAACGCCAGAATGCTTCACAATCGTTGTAGCATCTAATGGCTCGTTGCTTGATACGACAACTTCGTAAGCTTGGCTTTCATATTGTGAGAAACCGAATTTTTGTAACATAGTTCCCTCCGAACGAATGAGATTATAGTTTAAGGATAATGAACTATTTGTTTTTGCACAAGTGGTAGTCAGTTTTCTAATTGTATTAAGGTGAGAATTAATTTCAATTTTTTAATTTTATCTATTATACTTAATATAGTGATTAATATGATTACAATACAACGAGAAGGGTAACTAACTGTTACGATTTATTTAACCAATTATAATGAAAGTTAATTAAATATATCAGTAAGCCCTGCTAGTCAAGTGATTGGCTAGTAGTGAGGGTTAACTGCGGGCAATCCCTAAAGCTGATTGAACTACAACGTGGCTAGAAATAGCGAGCGTGAATGTCGCGAAAGCAGAAAAAATCAATTAGATGGTGCAAGGTTAAATCCTAAACACTAGAACAATGGGTCTTCCGCCTCGAATCATCTAAGTCAAAAGTGATAAGATGAACGTTCAACGACTATCTCGTATAACTGACGAGAGTACACCACAAGCCTATGGTGGTGGAAAAATCCTCTATCTCTAAAGAGATAAACATATAGTCTGCGCTCATGTGAAAACATGAGAAGTTCATAAGAGAACTGGCTAAGGAATTGCGCCCTTAGTTGAACAAGATAAATTTTATTAAATCTATCAAACTTCATTGAAAGTATCGAACATACGTGCTATGTTAGGTTTAATGAGGTGAGAATAATAATGAAATTTTCACGAGTTAGTCAAGTATCAGAATTAACAGGTTTGCATCCGAGTAGTCTAAGGAGAATGCTGGTGGAACACGCTACGATTCAGAAGAACAAATCTTTCATTAAAGGAGTTACATTCTGATGATATTGGCGAAGAAAGTTAGACTGATTCCAACGCCTGAACAAGAACAAGTGCTGAGAAACCATGCTGGAGCTGCAAGATTCGCTTATAACTATTGTAAAAGAATGAGTGATAGATATTATAAGCTATTTGGAAAATCTGTTTCACAGTTAGCTTTACAGAAACGATTTACAAAGATCAAGAAGCGAAAGAGGTATGAGTGGTTAAAAGAAATCAATGCACAAGTTCCCAAACAGGCTTCAAAAGATTTTGATACGGCGAGAAAACATTCGTTCAAAAAGTACAAAAATGGTTCTCACACTTCTTATAAATCCAAAAAAGATGTAATCCAAGGATTTTATGCCAATTATGAAAGACTGATTATAGGAAAGAGAGTAGTTCATATTCAGTCTATTGGAGAAGTGAAAACAAGCCAACAACTACCAAGAAATAAAAAACCATCCAATCCAAGAGTTACCTTTGATGGTCGTCACTGGTGGATGAGTGTAGGATTCCAAGAAGACTTTGAATCACAAGAACTAACGAATGAGTCGATTGGTGTGGATGTTGGTTTAAAAGAACTTTTTGTAGCTTCTAATGGTATGAAAGAACGAAATATAAACAAAGATGCTAAGGTTAAAAAACTTTTGAGAAGGAAAAAGTCAGCGCAAAGAGATATGTCTAGGAGATTTAAAAAAGGTGTAAAAATTCAATCTGCCGGATATGAAAAAGCGAAAGCGGAGCACCTGCGGTTATCTAGAAAAATTACGAATATCCGAAATAACCATATCCATCAAGCAACAGCTAAATTGGTGAAAACCAAACCAATGAGAATTGTTGTGGAAGACTTATCTATCTCAAACCTGTTAAAAAACAAAAAACTATCGAAAGCATTTTCCTTTCAAAAATTACACTTCTTCTTTCAATGTTTATCATACAAGTGCGAGAAGTATGGCATTGCGTATGTAAAAGCTGATAAATGGTTCGCCTCAAGCAAGATTTGTTCATGTTGCGGAGTAAAATACGACCATTTAGTTCAACCAGAAGGACAGTGGAGTTTAAAAATACGTGAGTGGCGTTGTGCTTCATGTAATAGCCATCACGATAGGGATTTAAATGCTGCGATAAATTTATCAAGATGGGTAAAATAAATGCTTGATAATAGGAGGTAACGATACTGCCTCGTGTGGAGTGTTATACCCCTCGTCCCTTCGGGGTTGCGAGAACACTTTGAAGCACTAACTTGTGTAAATTTGATTGAATTGTATAGATTTAGTTAAGTTTATCGTATCGGGATGCTTTGGGGGATATGTTAAGAAGTTTACGTTTAAAAATTGCGGTAGTATTTTCGGTACTTATTTCTATGATGTTCGTAATATTAGGTACAGCTATGTATCAATTACAGAAAGAGAAGGAAGTGCGCTCCTTAGACCAGTATTCTCAAAATACGATGGATCTTGTGACAGAGCAACTTACGACATTTGTTCAAAGAACGGATGAAGATATGGGGTATTATGCGAACAGTGAGATGATTCGTAATATGCTTCAAGACGGAGTTACTCCAGAAGAGGAAGCATTTTTGACGAAAGAGTTTTCGGAGTATAAAAAAAATCATCCAGGCATTTTAGACTTATATATTGGTACGAAAGATAAAAAAACATTAAGTGCCAATCTTGCTGAAGGTGGAAAAGTGCCAGAGGGATATGATCCAACGACAAGACCTTGGTATAAAGACTCAGAAGCTGATGTGAAAACGGTTCACTGGGGACAACCTATGTATGAAATTGCAACAGGTAAGTTAAGCGTGGGAGTTTCTAAAGCAATTACAGCTCACGATGGATCTGTATTAGGTGTTGTGGCGATGGATGTATCGCTCGGAACAATTCAGAAATTACTTCATAATATTCAATACAATAACGGCGGAGAAATGTTTATTATAAATGATAAAAATATGGCTCTTGTTTACCCGGAAAAGATAGGGAAAGATGTTTCGAAAGAGCCACTTGTGCAGAGTTTAAATAAAGATGTAACAAAATATGCTGTCACTACATTAAAAGGTGAAGAGGTAGTTGCATATAGTCAGTCATTTGATTTGATGAAATGGAAGATAGGAATTTTTTATCCGAAAGAAACAATTGATGGGCTATTACATAGTACGAGAAATACAGTCATTATAATGGCATGTATTAGCCTATTCGTTGGAATCGTAGCTTCATACTTGTTCTCACGAAGATTAGCAAGACCACTGCAATTATTAACGAATCACGTTCAAAAAGTAGCAGAAGGTGATTTAACGTTGCAAATGAAAGTGACAAGTAAGGATGAAGTTGGAGAACTGACGAACCATTTTAATCATATGGTTGAACAAATGAATGAAATGGTAAGCAAAATTAAAAATAGTGTATCAACCGTGCAACAATCAACGAATAATCTACATTATTTAACGAATGAAACTGTAGCCGCTAGTAGAGAAGTATCAGGGGCAATGGATGATGTGAGCGGAGGAGCTTCTACGCTTGCTAATAGTGTAGATGAAGTTTCAGAGCAGCTTGAGAATATGGCGCAGTCAGTGGAACAAATGAATAACTCTGTTGGTGAAATAAAAGGGGTGGCTGGCAAAGCGGAAGAGGCATCTAAGCAAGGGCTAAATACGATGCGTAATTTAGTTCGTACAAGGGGTCAATCATCTTCGATTGTTGTTCATACAGAGGAAGCATCCGGAAAGTTAGAACAAAGAGTTGGCTCGATTCAAAATGTGGTAGAGCTTATAAAGGGGATTTCGGATCAAACGAATTTACTTGCTTTAAATGCTTCAATCGAGGCGGCACGTGCAGGCGAACAAGGTAAAGGTTTTGCTGTTGTTGCTGAAGAAGTTCGAAAATTAGCGGAACAATCAAAAGAAGCAACAGTAGAAATTGCAACGATGATTGGTGATGTACAAGTAGAGGTAAGGCGAGTTGTAGAAGTTGTAAGTAAATTGAAAGATATCGCGGATATACAAAATACAGTTACGACAGAGGCAGAAACGGAATTCCGTACAATTATGTCAGTTGTAAATACGATTAGTACTTCAGTGGAACAAATTGTAGAAGAGGTACATAACATCGGTCACGAGCAAGGAGAAATTACAGCGGTCATGCATACAATTGCTGGTACGAGTCAAGAAAGTGCAGCTGTTTCGGAAGAAGTAAATGCTGCAACTGAATCACAAGTGAATCATCTAGAAAAGGTGGCTCATACGATGGAAAGCTTGACGGAGCATATGAGAGACTTGGAAAGATTGGTTGAGCAGTTTAAAATAGAGGAATAACAAATTAGTAAAATGATGAGTATTTCGGTAAAATAGACAATGGATATATAAGAAGCAATTATAGGAGGAAGACTACTATGGCAATTGTTGACGTATCGATTATTCCAGTAGGAACAGGTAATCCAAGTGTTAGTGAATATGTAGCAGAAGTACAAAAGGTGTTAGAGAAAAATGCAGATCGCGTGAAGTATCAATTAACACCAATGAATACAGTTATTGAAGGAGATCTTCCTGTCATTCTAGAAGTTATTCAACAAATGCATGAAGTTCCATATACGAAAGGTGCACAGCGCGTTGCAACAACAATTCGTATCGATGATCGTCGTGATAAAGTAAGCACAATGGAGAAAAAATTAAACTCTGTTCGATCAAAATTATAAAGAAAAGCAGCGATCTTCGCTGCTTTTTTCATATAGGAGGTAATAAGATGAGTGAAAAATTTAACGAACAGTTTGACGGGTTGTTAGAGAAATACACGGAACTATTACTTGGAGAGAGCAATGAAGAGAGAAAAGAACAGGTACAGAAGTGGGCACTGTATTCTTACATAGCAAAGACGATGCCGGCTTTAGTGAAGCATTGGAATGAGACGTATCCCGATGCGAAAGAAGAGATGGTGCAGTTAATTACTGATATTAAAAGGCTGAATGAAGAAAAGAGAAATGAACAATAAAAAAACTTGGGATAAATATAATCTCAAGTTTTCTGTATTAATATCCTCATATAATTTACATGGAATATAAAGGATTTTATAAGCATGTCGAATATTTTCGACATGCTTATTTTGTGCCTATTAAACTCTATTTTTCTAAATGTCGAAAAATATTTCGGGCATATTTATAAGCGAGAATATAGGGTTTTAAATGTTTTTATAGTATTTTATAAATTATCTAAATAATTATTTGTATCCAATAATTTTAAACAATGATATAATTTTGAAGAGGGGTAAAAAACAGATAAATTAAGTCATAGGGGTGAATTACATGGAACAATTAATGCGAAATTCGTTTCTTTTCTTATCTAAAAATAAAGCGCTAACAAAACTGGCTAAAAAGTACGGTTTACGCTTTGGTGCAGGTCGCTTTGTCGCAGGGGAGACAATTGAATTAGCGACAGCAGCTATTAAACAATTGAACAAGCAAGGACTTTGCGTAACAATCGATTATTTAGGAGAATTCGTTGATAATGAAGCGGAAGCAAATGAAATGGCTAACCAATCGATTGAAGCAATCCGTGCAATTGGAAGAGAAGGTCTTGATTCGCAACTTTCTTTAAAGATGACTTCTATGGGATTAGATATCTCTGATGAAATCGTAATGAACAATATGCGCCGCATTTTAGAAGCGGCAAAAGAAAATGGTGTGTTCGTTACAATTGATATGGAAGATTATACACGCTGCGGAAAGACAATTGATATCTTTAAACAGTTAAAGTCTGAGTACGATAATATTGGTACTGTTATTCAAGCTTACCTATATCGTACAGAAAAAGATATTGAGGACTTAAATGCTTATAATCCTAATTTACGTCTTGTAAAAGGGGCTTATAAAGAACCTGAAGAAGTGGCGTTCCCGGACAAGAAAGATGTAGATGACAATTATAAAAAGATTATTAAAATGCACTTATTAAATGGAAATTATACTGCAATTGCTTCACATGACGAAGCGATTATTGAATATACGAAAAAACTTGCCGAAGAACACAACATTCCAAGAGACCAATTTGAATTCCAGATGTTATATGGTATTCGTAATGAGCGTCAACTTGAGCTAGTAAAAGAAGGTTACAAAATGCGTGTTTACGTACCTTATGGAAACGACTGGTATGGCTACTTCATGCGTCGTCTAGCAGAGCGTCCAGCAAACGTTGCGTTCGTATTAAAAGGTATGGTTAAAAAATAACCAAGGAGTAAATACTCCTTGGTTATTTTAATTGCTGAAATGCGTAATGTGCCATTTTCTTCGTATCAGGATACAGTTGCTTGCGAGTAGAAGATAATACAACAGTAATGACGCGTTTACCGTCTTTCTCATCCACTGTTACGACTGTATATTTTCCGAGTGCTGATAGACCGCTTTTACTTCCAATTGCATATGGATCGTCATATAGTTCTTCTCGTCCATAGTTTGCGATGTTTGGAGAGCGTTCTGAAGTATGTAGAGTTGTACGCGTTGAATTCATATATTCTAAAACAACTGGGTACTTTAATGCTTCTTTCGTAATTATAGCAATGTCATATGGTGATACTTTGTTTCCTAGTGCATCAGCACCACTTGCGTTTTTGAAAGTCGCATGCTTTGTACCGAGTTCCTTCGCTCTAGCATTCATCATTTTTACAAATTCATTTTTTGATCCTGCGATATGTTCTGCGATGGATTCAGCTATTGGGTCTGCACTAATGATAAGCATCAGTTTTAATGCTTCATCACGTTTTAACTTTTCCCCAGCACGAAGTTTAATTTTCTTACTTTGACTTTCTGTTTTAATTGCGTTCTCTGTAACTGTAATTTCCTCATCCTCTTTTACATTCTCTAGTAAAAGAAGGGTTGTCATCATTTTGGCTATACTAGCCGGATAAGAGCGTTCGTCTTCTCGTTTGCCATACAAAATTTCACCTGTGTCTGCATCAATTGTAATGCCGTATCGCCCAGTGATGCTAGGTTGATCGGCTCTTACAGCTTGTTGTCTTTGTGCGTAAGAGAAGAAAATCATCCCTGTAAATAGTGTGGCAATCATTACAATCATAACTATTGTTCGTTTCATTATAATTCCCTCATTTGTTACAAATAAATTGGGCAGAAAAAGCAGCCATTACCCATTATGCCACGTTCTCTGCCCAAAAATATAGCGTTATTTTTCGCCCATATTATGCTTCTTACCCCGCTTTAACGGGCAGTAAGACTCCCACCTTAAAATTCGGCTTAAACAAAGAGGTTAGGTGGGAGGTCAACTGCCCATAAAAGCCCGATTGGTTCAACTAATAATCAGTGGGGAAGAACAAAAGCCCCACTGATTAAAGTTTCACTTTATATTGTTGGTTATTACCTTGACGTCCTTTTTCCACGCCTCGATCAGTTGGTCCAGCGTTTCCAGTCACACTCGCTGCACTAATTCCAGCCTTTGAAGGGTTCTTCTTAAGTTTTGCCATATATATTCCTCCAGTTTCGTCAGATTATAAAAAGGGAAAGTGTATTTTAGTGAAGAAAATACATATATAGCATGGGCAAATAAAAGAAAAATATTTATTTCAGAAAATTTTATCAATAAATATATTGCGAAAATTTAAACAGTATCATATATTTATTAGTAGAGGCTCACTCATTGATTGCGACTTATGTCGAAAAATTGAATGAGCATTCATTCAAGAATAGGGGGAGAATTGGATGTTCCAAATTAAAAAGGCTGCTGTTCTAGGGTCAGGCGTAATGGGTTCAGGAATTGCGGCACACTTAGCTAATATTGGTATTCCGACATTATTGCTTGATATTGTACCACCTGCGCTTACGAAAGAAGAAGAAGCGAAGGGACTTACATTAGAACATAAAAGTGTGAGAAATCGTTTTAGTAATACGGCACTACAAAAACTATTAAAGCAAAAACCAGCTCCTCTGACAGTGAAAGGAAATTTAGCACTGATTGAAGCAGGTAACTTAGAAGATGACCTTGAGCGTCTAGCTGATGTAGATTGGATTATTGAAGTAGTAGTTGAAAACTTAGATATTAAAAAGAAACTATTTGAAAAAGTAGATGCTGTTCGTAAACCGGGTTCTATCGTAAGCTCGAATACGTCAGGCATTTCAGTTGAAAAAATGGCAGAAGGTCGTTCAGACGACTTCCAGAAACACTTCTTAGGCACACACTTTTTTAACCCACCACGATATTTAAAACTTCTAGAGGTAATACCGACGAAAGAAACTGATCCACAAGTATTAAGCTTCATGAAACTATTTGGCGAAGACGTTCTTGGAAAAGGCGTTGTTATCGCGAAAGACACACCAAACTTTATTGGAAACCGCATTGGTACGTACGGTTTATTAGTAACTCTTCAAGAGATGGTAAAACGCGGCTATAGCATTGGGGAAGTTGATTCTGTAACAGGCCCACTTATTGGTCGGCCAAAGAGTGCAACGTTCCGTACATTAGATGTTGTCGGTTTAGATACATTTGTACACGTTGCAAATAACGTATATGAAAACGTACAAGAAGAAGAGCGCGATGTATTTAAAGTACCAGCTTTCATGCATGACATGCTTGATAAAAAATGGCTTGGAAGCAAAACAGGTCAAGGCTTCTTCTTAAAACAAGGAAAAGAAATTTTAGAATTAAATCCAGAAACAATGGAGTACGAAGCTCGCAAAAAATTAAAAGCTGCATCGATCGAGTTAAGTAAACAAGAAAAAGGTTTATCGAATAAATTGAAAGCGCTTGTATACGCGAAAGACCGCGCAGGAGAGTTGTTATGGAACATCATTACACCAACTCTTTTATACTCTGCAAAACTTCATAAAGAAATTGCTGACGATATCGTTGCAATTGACCAAGCGATGAAGTGGGGCTTCGGCTGGGAGCAAGGACCGTTTGAAGTTTGGGATGCAATTGGCGTTGAAAAGTCCGTTCAAAAGATGGAAGAAAACGGCGTAGTTGTTCCGACTTGGGTGAAAGAAATGTTAGAGAAAGGTTTCACTACTTTCTACAAACATGATAACGGAGATAGCTACTATTACGATAATGGCGAATATAAGCTAATTGAGCGTAATAAAAAGGCCATTTTTCTTAAACAATTAAAAGCGAAAAACGGCGTATTAAAGAAAAATAGTGGAGCGAGCTTAATTGATTTAGGCGACGGCATCCTTTGCTTAGAATTCCATTCGAAGAGCAATGCAATCGGCATGGATATTACGCAAATGATTAACTACGCTGTTGATGAAGTAGAAAAGAATTATAAAGGTCTTGTTATCGGTAACCAATCGAAGAACTTCTGCGTTGGTGCGAACTTAGCAATGATCTTAATGGAAGCACAAGACGACAACTACTTTGAAATTGAGTTAGTTGTGAAAAACTTCCAAGATGCAATGATGAAAATGAAATACTCTTCTAAGCCAGTTGTAGCAGCGCCATATGGTATGACGCTTGGCGGAGGTACAGAAGTTTGCTTACCAGCAGCGAGCATTCAAGCTTCTAGTGAAACGTATATGGGCTTAGTAGAAGTTGGTGTTGGCTTAATCCCTGGCGGAGGCGGTAATAAAGAGCTATACATTAAACACTTAAATAAAATGGCAAATGGCGTAGAGTTTGACTTGCAAAAAGTTGCAAATAAAGTGTTTGAAACAGTCGCAATGGCGAAAGTTTCAACTTCAGGACAAGAAGCGATTTCTCATAACTTCTTAGGTGATAAAGATGGTATTAGTGTGAATGGTGATCACTTACTATACGATGCGAAACAGAAAGCACTTGCTTTATATGAAGCTGGTTATAAAGCACCGATTCGTAAAAAGATACCGGTTGTTGGTGAAACAGGATATGCAACACTTGCACTTGGTGCAGAAGCAATGCACTTATCTGGTTACATTTCAGAGTACGATCTTCACATTGCGAAGAAACTTGCATATGTCATTGCGGGCGGAAAAGTGCCGTACGGAACAGAAGTTGATGAGCAGTATTTATTAGATGTAGAACGTGAAGCATTTATTAGCTTAGTAAGTGAGATGAAATCACAAGCAAGAATGCAGCACATGCTTGTAAAAGGAAAGCCATTACGTAACTAATAACGAGGGGAGATATCGTTCATGAGAGAAGCTGTCATTGTTGCGGGAGCAAGAACACCAATTGGAAAAGCAAAGAGGGGTTCATTAAAAACAGTTCGTCCTGACGATCTAGGGGCGTTAGTAGTAAAGGAAACGTTAAAGCGTGCGAATTATGAAGGACCAATCGATGATTTAATTTTCGGTTGTGCGATGCCAGAAGCAGAGCAAGGTTTAAATATGGCTCGTAATATCGGCGGATTAGCAGGACTTTCTTACGATGTTCCAGCTATTACAATTAACCGTTACTGTTCTTCAGGTTTACAAAGTATCGCTTACGGAGCAGAGCGCATTATGCTTGGTCACTCGGAAGCGGTATTATCAGGCGGAGCGGAATCAATGAGTTTAGTTCCGATGATGGGACACGTCGTTCGTCCGAATAGTCGCCTTGTAGAAGCGGCTCCAGAATATTATATGGGTATGGGACATACAGCAGAGCAAGTTGCTGTGAAATATGGAATTTCTCGTGAAGAGCAAGATGCATTTGCAGTAAGAAGTCATCAACGCGCTGCGAAAGCATTAGCTGCAGGGAACTTTGCTGATGAAACAGTACCTGTAGATGTAACGTTACGTACTGTTGGAGCAAATAACAAACTGCAAGAAGAAACAATCACTTTCACGCAAGACGAAGGTGTAAGAGCTGAAACGACGCTAGATATTTTAGGTAAATTACGTCCAGCATTTAACGTTCGCGGTTCTGTAACAGCTGGTAACTCTTCACAAATGAGTGACGGCGCAGCATCTGTACTATTAATGGATCGTGAAAAAGCAGTGAGCGATGGCATGAAACCACTTGCGAAATTCCGTTCATTTGCAGTAGCTGGCGTACCACCAGAAGTAATGGGAATTGGCCCAATCGCTGCAATTCCAAAAGCGTTAAAACTAGCTGGCTTAGAGCTATCTGATATTGGCTTATTCGAACTAAATGAAGCATTCGCTTCTCAATCGATCCAAGTTATTCGTGAACTTGGTTTAGATGAAGAAAAAGTAAACGTAAATGGCGGTGCAATCGCACTTGGACATCCACTTGGCTGTACAGGAGCAAAACTAACACTATCTCTTATTCACGAAATGAAACGCCGCAACGAACAATTCGGTATCGTAACAATGTGTATCGGCGGCGGAATGGGAGCAGCGGGAGTGTTTGAATTACTATAAAAAGTGGAAGCGGCTTGCTCAGAATGTGAGGGGGATGGAGCTTCAGACGTAGAGGCGCTCTTTGCCTCGCAGGAAGAAGCGAAGCCACCGAACATTCTAGCCGCTGGAACTGGATTAGATAAAAAGTGCAGGTGGCTTGCTCAGAACAGGAGGGCGTTGGAAGCCCTGACGAAGAGGCGCTTTTTGCCTCACAGGAAGGGGTGAAACGACCGACTGTTCTAGCCACTGGAACTGGATTATATAAAAAAGTGGAAGCGGCTCGTTCAGAACGAGACGTCACCAATGCAAAGAATGGAAGCAACAAAGGTTTATAAAAAATAAACGGGAGAGCCAGCTTCTTTCAAAATGAGAGAAGCGGCTTATGAAAATATGAAGGAGGAAATTTTCATGGAAAAAACAGTAGGAAGTGCGGTTAAAGGCGGTAGCTTTTTAGTAGATGAGATTACGATTGATCAAGTGTTTACGCCAGAAGATTTTTCATCTGAGCATAAAATGATTGCAAAAACGACAGAGGACTTTATCGTAAATGAAGTTCTTCCAGAGCTTGAATATTTAGAGCAACATGAGTTTGATCGTTCTGTTCGTCTTTTAAAAGAAGCTGGGGAGCTTGGTTTATTAGGCGCTGACGTACCAGAAGAGTACGGCGGAATTGGTCTTGATAAAGTAAGCTCAGCGTTAATCGCAGAGAAATTCTCTCGCGCAGGTGGCTTTGCAATTACTCACGGTGCTCACGTAGGTATCGGATCTTTACCAATCGTGTTATTCGGTAACGAAGAGCAAAAGAAAAAGTATTTACCATTACTTGCAACTGGTGAAAAATTAGCTGCATACGCATTAACAGAGCCGGGTTCAGGATCTGATGCATTAGGCGCAAAAACAACTGCACGTTTAAATGCAGAAGGTACACATTACGTATTAAACGGTGAAAAACAGTGGATTACAAACTCTGCATTCGCTGACGTATTTATCGTATATGCAAAAATCGATGGAGAGCACTTCTCAGCATTTATCGTAGAGAAAGACTACGCTGGCGTATCTACAAGCCCAGAAGAAAAGAAAATGGGTATTAAATGTTCTTCAACTCGCACGTTAATTTTGGAAGATGCGTTAGTACCGAAAGAAAACTTACTTGGTGAAATCGGTAAAGGGCATATTATCGCATTTAACATTTTAAATATCGGTCGTTATAAATTAGGTGTTGGTACAGTTGGATCGGCGAAACGTGCAGTAGAAATTTCAGCACAATATGCAAACCAACGTCAACAGTTCAAACAACCAATTGCTCGCTTCCCATTAATTCAAGAGAAACTTGCGAATATGGCAGCAAAAACATATGCAGCTGAAAGTTCTGTATATCGTACAGTAGGCTTATTCGAAAGCCGCATGAGCACATTATCTGAAGAAGAAGTAAAAGATGGTAAAGCAGTAGCAGCTTCTATCGCTGAATATGCAATCGAGTGCTCTTTAAATAAAGTATTCGGTTCTGAAGTGTTAGACTATACAGTAGATGAAGGTGTTCAAATTCACGGTGGTTACGGATTTATGGCAGAGTACGAGATTGAAAGAATGTATCGTGATTCTCGTATTAACCGTATTTTTGAAGGGACGAACGAAATTAACCGCCTAATCGTACCAGGTACGTTCTTACGTAAAGCGATGAAAGGTGAATTACCACTTCTTCAAAAAGCACAAAAATTACAAGAAGAGTTAATGATGATGATGCCAGAAGAAGTAGGCGATGAGCCATTAGCACTTCAAAAATATTTAGTAAATAACGCGAAGAAAATCGGCTTAATGGTAGCTGGATTAGCTGCTCAAAAATACGGTAAAGCATTAGATAAAGAGCAAGAAATTCTTGTGAATATCGCTGACATCGTAAGCAACTTATACGCAATGGAGTCAGCTGTTCTTCGTACAGAAAAAGCAATTAAAACAACTGGTCTTGAAAAGAATAAACAAAAAGTGTTATACACTGAAGTATTCTGCCAAGAAGCATTCAACGAAATCGAAGCACATGCGAAAGAAACACTTATCGCAGTTGAAAACGGCGACATGCTACGCATGATGTTATCATCATTACGTAAATTAACTCGCCACACACCACTTAACGTAATTCCGAAGAAACGTGAAATCGCTGCGAAAATTTTAGAAGATGAGCGTTACACAGTTTAATACCTTTAAAGAACAGTAGTCGTTTATACGGCTACTGTTCTTTTTTCTGAAAAAATGAAATTTTTAGTGACATAAAACTAATACCATTAGTATAATAAAACTAATACCATTAGTATAATAAAACTAATGGTATTAGTTTTTGTGAAGAGGGAGATGGGAATATGAGAATGATGCATGAAAAAACGGTATATCAATTGTCATTTTTGCCAAGAGTGTTTCCTGTGAATTGTTACTTTGTGGAGGAAGAAGATGGTTTAACTTTAATTGATGCTGCTTTACCATATAGCGCAAAAGGAATTTTACAGGCGGCTGAGAAAATAGGAAAACCAATTACGAATATTGTATTAACACATGCGCATGATGATCACATCGGTGCATTAGACGCATTAAAGGAAGTACTTCCTCATGTTCCAGTCTATATTTCTAAGCGAGACGCAAAGCTGTTAGAAGGAGATACGACGTTACAAAAGGATGAACCAAATACGCCAATAAAAGGCGGTGTACCTAAAAAGATAAAAACGGTACCTAATGTTTTATTAGAAGATGGCGACCGAGTTGGATCACTTCTTGCGATTATGACACCGGGACATACGCCAGGTTCTATGTCGTTTCTTGATGTAAGAAATAAAGCTCTCATTGTCGGGGATGCATTCCAAACAAGAGGAGGTATGGCTGTTTCAGGACAAATGAAATTTTGGTTTCCGTTTCCGGCGATGGCAACGTGGAGCAAAGACATATCATTACAAAGTGCAGAGAAGTTAAGAGAATATGAGCCTTCCTTGCTTGCGGCAGGGCATGGAAAAATGATAAACGATCCAGTGGCTTTCATAGAGCTTGCTATTAAAGAAGCGAAGCGGAATATAGAAAGTAGGAAAGAGGGTTAATTTATGTCACCAAGAATCGGACTTACATTACTGAAAATTGTAGAAACAGCAGCAGAAATTGCAGATGCAAATGGAATACAAGAAGTAACGTTAGCTTCATTAGCGCAAAGGTTAGGGATACGTTCTCCCTCACTATATAATCATGTAAAAGGGTTACAAGATGTACGGAAACATCTTGGTATTTACGGAATACGACAGCTGCATAACAAGCTGGAAGAAGCGGCCGAGGATAAACATATGGATGAAGCAATTCATGCTTTAGGAGAAGCGTATGTAGCATTCGTACGTAAACATCCTGGACTGTATGAAGCAACCTTTTTACGAGATGAAGAAGTAAGAAAAGCAGGTGACGGGATTGTAAAGCTTTGTCTTCAAGTTTTACGACAGTACGGCTTAGAAGGAGAGAATGCACTTCATGCGACACGCGGATTTAGAAGCATTTGTCACGGATTTGCGTCGATTGAACAGCAGGGTGGATTTGGTTTGCCGTTAGATCTGGATACGAGTTTACATGTATTATTGGAAACGTTTATTAAAGGATTACATGGAATGAAAGAGTGAATAAGAAGCGAGACAACATGAATGTGTTGCTGATCATGCTTTTTGTATAGTAGGATGCGGTTTGCTGGAGGCACAATGACAAAAGGATGTGAAGTGAAATGTTTGCAGGACATTTTGGCTTAGCAGCAGTAGTAAAAGCCAAGTCACCTAAACTACCAATTTGGGCTCTTATGGTAAGCACACAATTATTGGATGTCATTTTTTTGCCGCTTTACATTTTAGGGGTAGAAACAATTGAACCTATTAATAGGAATAGTTATGGTGAAGCAATCATTCATGCGGATTACACACACTCTTTAATAGGAGCACTGTTTATTGCTTTTGTTGCGGGAATAGTGGGGAAGAGATTTTGGGGCAAGCGGAGTGGTTTTGTTGTTGGTGCTGTAGCTTTTAGTCATTGGATTCTTGATTTACTTGTGCATCGTGCTGATTTGCCGTTACTTCCAGGGAATTACGGAGACTTACCTATGCTTGGTTTTGGATTGTGGAGATTTCCGGCTATTAGTATCATATTGGAATGTATTCTTATTGCGGTAGGTAGTATATTATACTGCCGTTTTATTGTTTCAAGTGCGGGCGCACAAAAGAAGTTTATAGCACGATTAACTGGCGGATTGGTAGTTGTATTATTAATTCTTTCGTTACTTATCAGTATGGTGTCTTGAATATGGATAGTCGGAAACCTTAGAAGCGCTTCTAAGGTTTTTTAGTGCATATGATTCGAAAAGAATGGTAGGTGGGGGGGAATGGATTAAAGTTTCATTTTATTGATGTTAAAAATAGTTTACATCATGTTAAAAATAAATTACAATCAAAATATAGAAAATATTGTAAAAAGGAGAGGTTATGAAACAGAGTGGAATTTTACAAAACAATCTCGTTGTACTTAGAGCAGAAAAACGCTGGTCACAAACTGATTTAGCGAACAAAGCAGGGGTAAGTAGACAAACGATCGCCTCAATTGAAGCGAATCGTTACAATCCATCTTTAATTTTAGCTTTTGAAATTGCACATATTTTAGGTAAGGAGTTTCATGAAGTTTTTCAATATAAAATAGAGGGGGAAATGGAATGAGCATTGTAATAGGGATCATAATCTCAGTAGCGGGACTAATAGGTGTTTTATATTCCACACGTTTTCAGAAGAATGAGGGGGAAGATGAAAGAGGCGAGCATATTACAGGAAATGCCGCTAAAATTTCATTATTTGTATTTTTACTTCTATATTTAGTTATCTTTTTAATAGGGAATCTATATTCGTTAACAGGCGAACAGTATAAATTAGCAAATGCATGTTTATTAGCTGGAGTGCTTTGTTCGTATGCTCTAACTATTGTAGTTTTGAAAAGAAGATATTAGATGAGAAAGAGCCTCTAGTGGTTTAGAGGCTTTTTCTTGTTAAATGATATTATTTTGCAGGTTTGAAAAATGTATATATTGCTAAGAAAAAGCAAACGAAACTGAATACGATAGGATCTTGATATGGACTAGGCTCAGAGCCCTTCTGGATTTCTGTAAGGAAGTCATGTGTTTTCATGTTTATTGCTCCTTTAACTAATAAGTTTTATATGATGCGAGGGTTATGGTGGATAGGAATTGTTTTTTGAAATTTCATACAATAATTATTGCATAGCAATTCTATTCTTAAAACTATAAAATATAAAGTTTTTATAATATGTAAAATTGCATATTATTCTTTTAGTAAAATTTGTTATATTATCTTTATATTTAAATTAAAGGATTTTAATGAGATAAATGAGAATAACTGGAGGGATACTGTGAGTGAAACAGTGTTAGAATCGTATAGTGTGGAAAGAAAAATAGAGAATATAACATATAAAAATCTATTTGTAATGATAGCAATGATTATAGGGATTTCACTCCTAGGAGGATTATTCCTTGGTTTAGCCTTTGGGATTTATGGAGAAGAAGCATTAAGTACTAAATTAGAAGGATATTATTTGCTCTTATTCGATGCATCTGTTGTTGCTATCGTTTTATTAGCTTATAAACCGGTTTTTCATTTTATTAAATCTATTTGGGATATATCCGTTTTGAAGAGTGGGAAGACATATTTATATCTATTCATTGGTTTTATTTTCATTGCGTTATCACAATATTTAATGTTACATGTGTTTAGTTTTGAAAGTGCAGCAGAACAAAAGGAACAATTAGGAGGTTTAGGACTTCAAAATAGCATACAAAGTATTATATATGTGTTAAGTATTGCTATCATTACGCCGGTTAAAGAAGAAATTCTATTTCGAGGTATTTTATATCGATTTTTAGAAAAGAAATATAATTTTTTAGTTAGTATCATTATTTCTTCCTTCATTTTTGGAATTCTTCATGGAGGTCTTCTCATTACGGCAACGATTATGGGAATGGTATTTGCAATGTTATACAAAAAGACGCAATCTATTATACCTAGTATTATTTTACACATTGTATGGAACTTACTTGTGAGTTTAAGTATGATCGTATCTCTATAAAAATGAATACATAACCAGTATAAAAGATGAATGGCTTAGCTATTCATCTTTTATTTTGTATGCACGTGAAAAAGTTAATTCATGTATACAATCAAAAAATAGCTAAATACTAACAGTGAATGAATAAAGAAAGGTAGGAGTATTCCATGCAAAATTTAACAGAGCTTGAAGTAGAAAACTTACGTCATTTAATTGGTGGACACGCAACAATTATTAACAAGTTGGAGCAGTATGCACAGACGTGTACAGATCCACAACTGAAACAAATGCTACAAAAAGATGCGCAAGATGCACGAAATACGAAGCAACAATTAATGACTTTTCTAGGATAGGAGGAAGCAGAACATGAATGAAAAAGATATGGTAAATGATTATTTAGCAGGATTAAATGCAAGTTTAACAAGTTATGCAAATTATATTGCTCAGTCTGATAATGAACAGTTACACCAAACGTTAATTCAAATTCGTAATCAAGATGAAATGCGCCAACGTAATATGTATGAGTACGCAAAGCAAAAGAGTTATTACAAGCCGGCAGCACCTGCAAATCCGATGATTGTACAACAATTAAAAAGCCAATTAAGTGCGGAATAACAGGGAAAAGAAAACGAGCGAATCTATTCGCTCGTTTTCTTTTTGTATATGTCAATAAATACATAATAAATATTTTTCCAGTTGTAACAAATATGACGAAAATGGAATATAACAATTCACAAAAAGGACAAAAACTTTGCTCAATATTTCACAAAGTATCCATGGTTTCTATCGTGGGAACCTCTATAATTAGGAGTGTAAGGAACAAAAGAAATAGATTATATGATCAATTAGGAGAGATGGCTATGAAAAGACATACAAGAAAAATTGCAATTATCGGTACTGGATTAGTTGGATCAAGTTGTGCATATTCCATTGTCAATCAAGGCATTTGCGAAGAGCTATTATTAATTGATATAAATCATGAACGTGCAGTTGGGGAAGCAATGGATTTATCACACTGCATTAACTTTACAAATACAAGAACAAAAGTATATGCAGGAAGTTATGAAGACTGCAAAGATATGGACATTGTTATTATTACAGCAGGACCAGCGCCAAAACCAGGGCAAAGTCGCTTAGATACTTTAGGAGCAAGCGCAAAGATTATGGAAAGTGTTGTTGGCGGCGTAATGGAAAGTGGATTTGATGGTATTTTCTTACTTGCATCGAACCCAGTTGATATTATTACATATCAAGTTTGGAAATTATCTGGATTACCTAGAAATCGTGTAATCGGTACTGGTACATCACTAGATTCTTCTCGCTTAAGAACAATTTTATCTGAAATGTTACATGTAGATCCTCGCAGTATTCACGGGTATTCATTAGGGGAACATGGTGATTCTCAAATGGTTGCTTGGTCACACGTAACTGTTGGTGGAAAACCAATTCTGCAAATTTTAGAAGAACAAAAAGAACGATTTGGTGAAATAGATTTAGATGAAATCGTTGAGAAGACTGCAAAAGCCGGATGGGAAATTTATAAACGAAAAGGTACTACTTATTACGGAATCGGAAACTCTCTAGCATATATTGCAAACTCAATCTTTAACGATGATCATCGTGTCATTGCTGTATCAGCTATTTTAGATGGTGAGTATGGTGAATATGATATTTGTACAGGAGTGCCAGCTATTATTACTAGAGATGGTATAAGAGAAATTGTAGAACTAAATTTAACAGAGGATGAAGAATCTCGATTCGCAAAATCAAACGACATTTTACGTGATTATATGAAAACAATTGGTTACTAACTTATAGAAGAAGGTGAAACAAATGAAGGAATATATAATGTCTCGTGTATTTAAAGCATCAGCTGGAATCGCACAAGGTATTTTCGTATCCCTTGGAATTGGTTTACTAATCGAAAATATAGGAAGAATTGTTGATATTCCGTTGCTTATTACAATCGGAGTTGTTGCAAAATCACTTATGGCACCAGCCATTGGTGCTGGAATTGCTTTTATGCTCGGTGCAAATGGACTTGTAATCTTCTCAGCTATGGTAGCTGGAGCAATTGGTGCCGGATCCATTTCAATTACTGAAGCAGGTCTAATTATTAAAACAGGTGAGCCAATCGGTGCATTATTAACAGCGACTTTAGCTGTATATATTGGTAAACGTTTAAGTGGAAAAACTGCGTTAGATATGATGCTCGTTCCATTTGCGGCAATATTAGGTTCTGGTTTAGTCGGCATTTGGTTATCTCATAATATTACTCCTGTTTTAAATGCAGTTGGAGCATTCATTAAAGATAGTTCAGCTGGTAGCCCGTTCATCGCTTCTATCGTCATTGCAGTCGTTTGGGGATTATTACTTATCTCTCCAGCTTCATCAGCTGCGTTAGCGATCGCACTTAGCTTAGACGGTGTTGCAGGTGGTGCTGCTCTTGCAGGCTGCGTTGCTCAGTTTATCGGATTCTCTGTCATCTCTGCGAAAGAAAATAATTTAGGTGGCATATTAGCTCAAGCTCTTTGTACTCCGAAAGTACAGTTGCCAAATATCACTAAAAATCCAATGATTCTCGTCCCAACTGTCGTCGCCAGTGCGATAGTTGGTCCAGTATCCGCATTAATTTTCCAACTGGAAGCAGGAAAAGAAATTGCAGGTCTTGGATTAAGTTCTCTTATCGCACCAATTAATTTAATTTCCAGCGAAGGATGGGAAGTTGTCCCAGCGATGGTAATCACTTATATCGTCATTCCAGTAGCTGTTTCTTATATACTTTACATTGCTCTTAAAAAAGCAGGTCGTATTCACTCTGGTGATATGACTGTACCGCAATCTTAACTTAAAAATCTCCTTTTATATAGAGAAAAGCAGACTGAGAAGCCACAGTCTGCTTTTTACATTTTATGATTTTGTTTTACTGGAACACGTACGGTTTCTTTTGCTAATAAAAGCTGAACGCCGAAGTAGAGTATACTTGCAAGCGTCATTCCAGAAATGGCGTCTACAAATGCATGTTGCTTCGTAAATAGCGTTGATAAAATAATAAGCGTACCGAAGAAGGTAAGGATGTAATATTCAAAAGCATGTTGTTCTCTACGTTTAAAGGCAGCTAGCATAATGATAAAGGTAGTCAGAACGTGAATGCTTGGGAAACAGTTTACCGGTTGATCGATACTATAAATATAGCGGACTAGTTCGGAAAACACGTCTGATCCAACAACGGTTGGACGTGGTACAGTTGTCTGCCAAAAATAATAAATGGAAAAACAAGCAAGTTTTCCAAGAATGATACTACTTAAAGTGACATAATATTGTTTTCGATCTGCAAAGCAGTAATAAATAAGTGCGCCGTATAAGTAAGGAAACCAAAGTAAATAAGGAATAATAAATGCTTTCACAAATGGAATCCAATCATCTACTACAGTTGTGACATCTACTGCGTGTACAGCCGATTTATTTAATACATCGTAAAGGGGACTTACGAGTACGAGTAGAAGTATATAACTTAACGGAAGAAAAGATGAAAGTTTAAATTTCTTCATAATAATCTCCTATGTTTAGTAATGTAAGTAAATTCAATTGATTATAATATAGAAACGTAATTTGAGCTATTGATTTTGCTTACATTTTCTTGAATGAACCTTACGTTTTTGTCACTTGACTGAAAAGAAGGGGAGGGTGCTAAATGAAGCGTTTATCGTATTTCTTAGTTTTTATATTCATATGCCTAGCGAGTGCTGGGTGTGCAAAGGATAAAGAAGGAGAGAAATTAGAATATAACGGAAGAGCACTCGTAATTGGAGTTGTTGGAGAAAAACCGAAAGATACGTTTAGGAATGTAAAGTTTGAGGAAATAAAGTTAGAGGAACTGGAAAAGAAATCTAAGGAAGTAGATGGTTTCCTAATAATGAAAGATCACTTTCAAGAAGCCTCAACAGAGCAATACAAAAATGTATTTTCATCACTAAAGAAACCAGTATTTTTTATCGGTTTACAAGATAAATCATATTCGATTTTTATTACAAAAGGGATAGAGTATAACAGTGCCCGAAAAGATGTAAATGCGATGTATACGCAAGGGTTTGCAGATATCGGAAGTGGTGAAGGACAACAATGGGCAGTTGGTTTATCTAATGGCGGAAATACAGAAGAAAGTATTCATAATATGTATATCGTCGTATTTCAAACAATTGCAGATTATTTGAATAGATGAGGAAGAAGCCTGTAAACAAGGTTTCTCCTTTATTTTGCATTTAGGAATTGGTTATATAATGGTCCAGATGATTCCAGTGTTATGAGGTTACTAGTAGGTTTTTTTATTAACAGTAATTCCTCAATATTCATGAAATATGCAAATATGCATATTGTATTTATTTGGAATTTTTATATGTTAAAATTAAATATAGAGATTTTTATATGTAATGAACTAAATTTAGAAATATCCAATGAATTTTGAGAGGTGTTACATGTTTACAAACAAGAAATTAATTCGATTCGGTCTAACATTACTTGTATGTTTATTTGTAATTGATTTTACAATCGGTTATTTTCAAGCATATCTTGAATCAGCGGCAGGTATTAAATGGGTAATATCAGAAACTTGGAAAACTATTTTGTTAGATGTCCCTGAACGTATATTGGTTATTTTAGGCGCAATTGCTTTATATGATTTCACAAAAGAAACATCGCCAAAAGACGCATCCATTTAAATGCGTCTTTTTTATTTCATGCAATTAGCAATTTCGTGGATGGTAGTCTTGCTATCAATAATAAGGCATTATGTCATACAATGAAGATAATATTAGAAAATTATGAGGATGATTACGTTGAGGAAATTTTTAATTAGTTATGCTGCAAGCCTGCTTACTTTTACTATCATATGGTTCTTAATACCGTATATTTCTGATCCTAGTTATTCTAACGAGAATGGTTTACCTAACATAGTTGGATTTATTGTAATTCTCATCATATTTGGTAGTGTATTAGATCTTGTAGCTTGTCTAATTGGAGAAGTGTTTTACAGGAATATAAAACAATGTAGGAAGTTTCGATTTGGAATTCCTGTATTTATTGGACTAGCTCTTATCTATACATTTATACTCTCTCTTTTTACTATTACTAGTGCATATGCTTCTAGTTTAGTTGCACCTATTATTATGGGTTCCTTAGCTTTTTATGTAGTACGTAGAAAAATATAATTAACCTTAGCTAACGATAATGATGTAAATGAGCTAGTGGCGGTTCCGCAAAGATTTTGAATAAATTACGAAAAAGTAGAGAACTATACATTTTTACTTTAATGAAGGATACGTTTATCTTTAGATTGATGATAAAAAAGAAGTACCCTGTTTCTAAGCAAGGGCACAGTCAGTAATTTGAATTTCATATTCTCAGGAGCAGTTACTTTTGCTTTATTGATGATAGGCTTAATAACTTTTTTATGGGCTCACTACTACGGTCAAAATCGTTAGTTCCTTTCATCTGTACGCCTTTGTCATGTAAAGTGTTTCCGGGTTTTGTGACTATAGGCTGAACTGGTTAAATAAACGTTTGTTTAAGATGTATGTTCGGTAGGAAGAAACTGATGTAGCTAAGGGGTGAACAAGAGAAAATAAGAATTTAATCAAACGTTTGTTTAAGATGTATGTTCGGTAGGAAGAGACTGATGTAGCTCAAGGGTAAACAAGGGAAAATAGGAATTTAATCAAACGTTTGTTTAAGATATATGTTCGGCGAGGAATTGGGAAAGGATCTAAAAAATTTATATATTTATTTTTTCTTAACAAATGGCGGAAAAATAAGAAAAATTTGCAGGATTATTAAAAATTATCACGAAATAAGTAAAAGTTTAGCGAATAATCGTTTGAAATAATAAAACGTTTTCTATATGATAAAGGTAAAGGTTAGTAAAAAAGTAGGTGAATTTATGACAGTAACATTTTATTCATATCCAAAGTGTGGCACATGTCAAAAAGCAAAGAAATGGTTTGAGGCAAACGATGTAGCATATGAGATGATTCATATTGTTGAAAATCCACCATCAAAAGAAGATTTACGTAATTTACATGAAAAAAGTGAATTACCATTAAAAAAATTCTTTAATACAAGTGGAATGCGTTACCGTGAACTTGGTCTGAAAGATAAGTTAAAAGATGCAAGTGAAGACGAAATGTACGAGCTTTTAGCATCTGATGGCATGTTGATTAAACGTCCAATTGTAACAGATGGAACGAAGGTAACACTTGGTTTTAACGAAGAGCAGTTTGAAAGTGTGTGGAAAAAGTACCAATAAGGTATTTTTACATAATTAATACATTCACTGGAGGTACAGTCATGAGCATTCCAAATAATTTACGTTACTCTGAAGAACACGAATGGGTAAAAACTGAAGGTAATGAAGTTGTTATCGGTATTACTCACTTTGCACAAAGTGAGCTAGGCGATATCGTATTCGTTGAACTTCCAGAAGTAGGTGCAACAATCGAAGCTGACGAGCCATTCGGAAGCGTAGAATCTGTTAAAACAGTTTCTGAATTATACGCACCTGTAAGCGGTAAAGTTGTAGCAGTAAACGAAGAATTAAGTGACCAACCAGAACTTGTTAACGAATCTCCATACGAGGGTGCATGGATGGTTAAAGTTGAACTTTCTGATGCAAGCCAAGTTGAGAAGTTATTAACTGCTGAAAAATATGCAGAAATGACAAACCAAGACTAATTATAGTCGACTGAAGGACAGCCTTTGTGCTGTCCTTTTTTATTTTGTGTTACATAATGCATTTAAAAACGAGCGCAAATGAATAAGCTATTATAGGAATGAATGTTTTTCGATAAGGTTTCATGGGGCTTTGTAATCTGAACGAGCCGCTTGCGCTTTTCATTATGATCCAGCTCCAGCAGCTAGATTGTTCGGTGGCTTCGCTTCTTCCTGCAAGGCAAAAATCGCCTTTACGTCAGAAGCTCCATCCCCCTCACAATCTGAACGAGCCGCTTGCGCTTTTCATTGTCTAGCTCCACCTCCTAGCCCTTCATGTCTAAGAACCTTCCGCACGAGAAGACAAAAAGCGTCTTCTGTGCGAAAGAACCTTAGCCAACAGGGCTAAGCAGTCGGTTCCGCTTTTCTTTTGCAAAAATAAACAGGAAACAACATGAAAATAACGAATATACTATATACTAAGTTAAAGGTTGTATAGTATATGGTGATCGGGTGATGACATATGATTTATGTAGAAAAAGTCATTATTGTAGAAGGTACATCAGATAGAAGAAAGATTGAATCTATTATTCGTGAACCGGTGGAAATTGTTTGTACAAATGGTACAATTGGTTTGTCGAAAATGGATGAGCTCGTTGATCAGTTTTTTGATAAGGAAGTGTATGTGCTAGTGGATGCTGATGATGCTGGAGAAAAGTTAAGGAAACAGTTTCGAAAAGAATTTCCGCAAGCAGAGCATATTTATATTGATCGCTCGTACCGGGAAGTGGCAACAGCGCCATCTTCACACTTAGCAAATGTATTATGGGGAGCTGACATTGACGTTTATACAGAATATTTACGGTAAGGAATGATAGAAGTGATTGACTGGACAGGAGCCGAAGCTACAGCCTTAATAGAGAATGAAGAAAAAACAGTGTTATATGTATATACTCCAATGTGTGGAACATGTCAATTAGCAAAAAAGATGTTAACAGTCGTTGAGATGACAATTGAAGACCTCAAAATTGGAATGTTAGATTTAAATTATGCTCCGCATTTCGCGAAAGAGTATGGAATTGAAAGTGTACCTTGTTTACTTGTTTTTGAAAATGGGACACTCATGAAGAAGATATATGCATTTCATTCGGTTGAATATTTATATACGGAATTAAAGTAGGCGGCAAAGTTTTTGCCGCCTCGACATATTTCTTGGGAAATATGTCGAGATGCAGGGTGGTTACAGTATTTGTCGAGCGAAAGTAACAGGATTGCTCTTTAGTGAGAGGGAATGGTATGTAATAGAAAGTGATATGAAGGATGTGATTTAGAGTGGAATTATATTCTTTGCTTCAATCATTTGTAAATTACGCTAATGGTCAATATCATTTAGAGCCGCTTTTAAGACAAGGAGAAAAAACTGTTAATTTCCGCTTTGGAGATGAAAGTTGTTCGTTACAAATTTCAAGAGATTATATAGAACTGTTGAAAGAAGAAAGAGGAACGGAGCAAATCGTTTGTGTAGATGAAGAAGATGTAAAACAATTGGTGAATGGCAATGTACGATTGCAAACGTTAATGAACGATGGACGTATACAATATTCGGGAACGTATCGAACGATGTTATTAATTGAATCGATGTTTCATATATGTAAACCGATGTCAGTGGGCGCTTAAAATTCTGAAGTTTCGTTTTTTACAAAAATTTCTGTTGACATGGTGTGTGGATATTGATACAATTCAATTCATAAAATATAGACAATTTCATAAATTACAAATCAGACGAAAATGTAATCTGATTTCTCTTATCAAGAGAGGTGGAGGGACTGTGCCCTGTGAAGCCCGGCAACCGTCAACTTATGTTGAAATGGTGCCAATTCCTGCAAAGCAAATGCTTTGAGAGATGAGAGAGAGGGATAATGTTGTTATATACGCATATAAACCTTTCTGCTTCTCTAAAGCGGAAAGGTTTTTTTGTTGTTTGAATGTGGAGGACATTCAAATAATAAAAGTAATGAGAACGGTGGACTACACGCATCAAAAATAAAAAATTGCGGAGTCGACCAAAAATCTAGCTCCAGCGGCTAGAACAGTCGGTCGTTTCATCCCTTCCTATGAGGCAAAAAGCGCCTCTACGTCTGGGATTTGGGCGCCCTCTTGTTCTAAGCGAGCCGCTTACGCTTTTTATTAAAAAAAGGGGTGATACACCATGATTCTATTAGAGAATGTAAAGAAAATATATAAAGCAAAAAGCGGTGATGTCACTGCTGTAGATAATGCCAATTTAAAAATAGATAAAGGTGAAATATTTGGTGTTATCGGATATAGTGGCGCTGGAAAAAGTTCTTTAATTAGATTGTTCAATCAGTTGGAGAAACCAACTTCTGGCCAAATTACAATTGCAAATCGTGTCATTTCAGCAATTACAGGAAGCGAACTTCGTAAGGCAAGGCAAGAAATCGGAATGATTTTTCAGCACTTCAACTTACTTTGGTCACGAACTGTACGTGAAAATATCGAGTTCCCACTTGAAATTGCAGGTGTTGATAAGGCGAAGAGAAGAAAACGCGTTGATGAGCTAATTCATCTTGTTGGATTAGAAGGAAGAGGAGACGCGTATCCATCTCAGCTGAGCGGAGGGCAAAAGCAACGCGTTGGGATTGCAAGAGCATTAGCTAACAACCCACAAGTACTTTTATGTGATGAAGCGACGTCAGCTCTTGATCCAGAAACGACAGATCAAATTTTAGATTTACTATTAGATATTAATAAGCGTCTCGGCTTAACAATTGTACTTATTACACATGAGATGCACGTAATTCGAAAGATTTGTAATCGTGTTGCGGTAATGGAGAAAGGGAAGATTGTAGAAACAGGTCCAGTACTTGATGTATTCCGTAATCCACAGCAAGACATTACGAAACGATTTGTACAGCAGTTAACGGATTCTGAAGATACAAATGAAACGATTGAAAGTTTAATTGAAAAATATCCAGATGGAAAAGTAATTCGTTTGCAGTTTATCGGTGAAGCGGTAGAAAGACCAGTACTTCAAAGGTTAATGCAGCGCAGTGATATAGAAGTTAGCATTTTGCAAGGAAATATTGCACAAACGAATAACGGCTCTTACGGTAGTTTAGTTGTTCATTTAAATGGTGAGGAAACAGCGATTCAGCAAGCAATAGAGGGAATACATCAAGATCAAGTAGAGCTGGAGGTGATTGCACATGGATAAATTACTCACAAATGTTGATTGGAATCAAATGTTAGAAGCAACGGGTGAAACGTTATATATGACGGCAATCGCAGCTCTTGCCACATTTGTTTTAGGACTCATTTTAGGATTGTTACTCTTTATGACAGCGAAAGATAATTTATGGGAAAACAAAGCGGTTAACACGGCGATTGGAGCGTTCGTAAACATTTTCCGCTCGATACCGTTCATTATTTTAATCATTTTATTAATCCCATTCACAAAGATTCTGCTTGGAACAATTCTTGGAGCGAGTGCAGCACTTCCAGCTTTAATTATTGGAGCGGCACCGTTTTACGCGAGAATGGTTGAAATCGCCCTTCGTGAAATTGATAAAGGTGTAATTGAAGCTTCAAAAGCGATGGGAGCAAAAACAAGCACAATTATTTTGAAGGTGTTAATTCCAGAATCGTTACCAGCATTAGTATCTGGTATTACGGTTACGACAATTGCTTTAGTAGGCTATACAGCAATGGCGGGAGTTGTTGGTGCTGGTGGCCTTGGAACACTTGCTTATTTAGAAGGATTCCAACGAGGAAATAACGACGTAACAATCGTTGCGACAATTTGTGTATTACTAGTTGTATTTTTCATTCAATGGATTGGTGATCGTGTAACGACTCGAATAGATAAACGATAATAAAAAACGGGAGGATGTTTCAAATGAAAAAGTTATTACTTACAGCACTTATTTCAACTTCTATTTTTGGGTTAGCTGCTTGTGGCGGCAAAGATAAAGATGAAAAGAAACTTGTTGTTGGTGCTTCTAACGTACCGCACGCTGAAATTTTAGAAAAGGCAAAACCGTTACTTGAGAAAAAAGGAATTGAATTAGAAGTGAAAAAATTCCAAGATTACGTGTTGCCAAATAAATCGTTAGCAGATAAGGATTTAGACGCAAACTATTTCCAACACATTCCGTATTTAGAAAAAGAAATTAAAGATAAAAAATATGATTTTGAAGTAGCAGGAAAAATTCATTTAGAGCCAATTGGTGTATACTCTCAAAAATATAAAAGCTTAAAAGAGCTTCCAAACGGAGCAACAATTATTATGAGTAATTCAGTTGCTGATCATGGACGTGGTTTAGCAATTTTACAAAAAGAAGGCATTTTAAAAATTAAAGATGGGGTAGATCCAGTTAAAGCAACTCCAAAAGATATCGCGGATAATCCGAAAAACTTAAAATTCAAAACGGATATTGAGCCTGGTTTATTACCACAAGTGTATAACAATAAAGAAGGCGACGCTGTTCTAATTAACTCAAACTATGCAATTGATGCGAAGTTAAACCCAGAAAAAGATGCAATTGCAATTGAAAGTAATGATTCACCATACGCAAACGTAGTAGCTGTTCGTAAAGGCGATAAAGATAAGAAAGAGATTAAAGCTCTTGTAGAAGTATTACATTCTAAAGAAATCGAAGACTTCATTAATAAAGAATATAAAGGGGCAGTTGTTCCTGTAAAAGAATAATTGCTGTAAAAGGGCTGGTGTATGCCAGCCTTTTTTATAACTACATAATTATACAGGAGAAGGGGACATCATATGAAAAAGATTCTATTGTCAGTTGTTACAGCGTTGTCTGTATTTACATTAGCTGCTTGCGGAGGGAAAGAGGAGAATAAGCTTGTTGTGGGAGCTTCTAACGTACCGCACGCTGTTATTTTAGAAAAGGCACAGCCGATATTAGAGAAAAAGGGAATTAAATTAGAAATTAAAAAATTCCAAGATTATGTGTTGCCAAATAAAGCGTTAGCGGATAAGGAAATTGATGCGAACTACTTCCAACACATTCCTTATTTAGATAAAGAAATCCAAGAAAAAGGATATAAAATTGTAAACGCGGGAAAAATTCATTTAGAGCCAATGGGTATTTATTCGAAGAAATATAAAAGCTTAAAAGACTTACCAGATGGCGGGACAGTGATTATGAGTAATAACGTAGCGGAGCGTGGCCGTATGCTAGCATTGTTACAAAAAGGCGGCGTTATTAAACTAAAAGACGGTGTAGATGTTGTGAAAGCAACAGTAAAAGATGTTGTAGAAAATCCGAAAAACTTAAAGTTTAAAACAGATGTAGAGCCAGGGCTTTCACCAAAGTTATATGAAAATAATGAAGGAGATGCTTTATTTATTAATTCAAACTATGCAATTGATGCAAAACTAAATCCAACAAAGGACGCAATTGCGATTGAAGGATCAGACTCTCCGTATGCAAATATTATTGCAGTTCGTAAAGGTGACGAGAAGAAAAAAGAAATTAAGGAGCTAGTAGAAGTACTGCATTCAAAAGAAATTCAAGATTTTATTAATAAAGAATATAAAGGTGCTGTACTTCCGGTAAGTGAATAAATATAAGGAAAGGGCTGGAAATTTACCAGTCCTTTTTTCTTTATATAAATAAGAAGAAAGGTGTATCATATAAGGATGCAAGTGAAATACTTATATACATTTGTGAAAAAATTGTTACTTTTTTTCATCGTTTGCGATATCATTTTATTTGATATAAAATTAGAATGAGAATAAAATGAGAATATGAACGTTTTAGGAATTTTTAAAATGTATATATAGGATTAATGGAGGTATTGAGATGGCTGGTTCTACATTAACGGTTAAAGACTTACACGTATCAATTGATGGCAAAGAAATTTTAAAAGGTGTAAACCTTGAAGTAAAAGGTGGAGAAATCCACGCAATTATGGGACCTAACGGAACAGGTAAATCAACTTTATCTTCTGCAATTATGGGTCACCCAAAATATGAAGTAACAGAAGGTAGCATCATCATCGACGGTGAAGATGTATTAGAAATGGAAGTAGATGAGCGCGCACAAGCAGGTCTATTCCTAGCAATGCAATATCCAAGTGAAATTAGCGGAGTAACAAACGCTGACTTCTTACGTTCTGCAATTAACGCACGTCGTGAAGAAGGCGATGAAATTTCTCTTATGAAATTTATCCGTAAATTAGATAAAAACATGGAATTCCTAGAAATGGATCCAGAAATGGCACAACGTTACTTAAACGAAGGTTTCTCTGGCGGTGAGAAAAAACGTAACGAAATTCTTCAATTAATGATGATTGAGCCAAAAATCGCAATCTTAGACGAAATTGACTCAGGTCTTGATATCGATGCATTAAAAGTTGTATCTAAAGGTATTAACGAAATGCGCGGCGAAGACTTCGGTTGCCTAATGATTACGCATTACCAACGTTTATTAAACTACATCACTCCAGACTTCGTTCACGTTATGATGAACGGTCGTATCGTTAAATCTGGTGGACCTGAGCTTGCACAACGTCTAGAAGCTGAAGGTTACGACTGGATTAAAAAAGAATTAGGTATTGAAGACGAAACAACAGAGCAAGAAGCGTAAGAGAGGAGCATAAACATGACAATCGGTACATTACCTTTCGATCAAGAAACAATCCGTCAACGCGCAAGCGAAGTAAACGAAGCAGCTTGGTTGACTGAGTTCCGCTTACAAGCTCTTGCACAAGCAACTGAACTTCCAATGCCAACTCCTGATAAAACGAAAATTGACAAATGGGACTTTATCGGAAAAGGCGACGCTGCTAAGCAAGAGCCTGTAAGTTCTTTAACAGAGCTTCCAGAAGCAGTGAAAAACTTAATCGATGAAAATAACAGTGTATTAGTGCAACGTACTGGTACAGCTGCATTCGTTTCTTTAGCAGACGAAGCAAAAGAAAAAGGTGTTATTTTCACAGACATCGTAACAGCTGCAACGGAGCATGCTGAACTAGTACAAAAGTACTTAATGAAAGACGGCGTGAAGGTAGACGAGCATCGTCTAACTGCACTTCATGCTGCATTAATCAACGGTGGTGCATTCGTATATGTTCCGAAAAACGTTGTTCTTGAAACTCCACTTCAAGCTGTATTCTTAGTAGACGGCGAAGAAGCTAACGTATATAACCACGTATTATTCGTAGCTGATGCGAACAGTACTGCAACTTATGTAGAAAACTACGTTGCAAATGAAAATGCTAAAGGTATTGCAAATATCGTAGCAGAAGTAATCGTGGAACAAGGCGCACAAGTGAAATTCGGTGCGGTTGATCTATTAGCGAAAGACGTAACAACTTACGTTAACCGCCGCGGTATTGTTGGACGCGACGGCCGCGTTGATTGGGCTCTAGGCCTTATGAATGACGGAAACACAATTTCAGAGAACGTTACAAACTTAATGGGCGACGGTTCATATGCTGATACGAAAACAGTAACAATTGGCCGTGGTAACCAAACACAAAACTTTACAACTAAAGTTGTTCACTTCGGTAAACACTCTGAAGGTTGGATTTTAAAACACGGTGTACAAAAAGATAGTGCAACATCTATCTTTAACGGAATTGGTAAGATTGAACACGGTGCATCTAAGTCAAATGCACAACAATCTTCTCGCGTTCTTATGTTAGATGAGAAAGCACGCGGTGATGCAAACCCAATTCTTTTAATTGACGAAGATGATGTTATGGCAGGTCACGCAGCTTCAGTAGGTCGCGTAGATCCAACTCAACTATACTACTTAATGAGCCGTGGTATTCCAAAACGCGAAGCAGAACGTTTAGTCATCCATGGATTCTTAGCACCTGTAGTTAATGAGCTTCCAATTGAAGGAGTAAAGGCACAGCTTGTTGAGGTAATTGAAAGGAAAGTTCGCTAATGAATATTCATGAAATACGCAAACAGTTTCCAATTCTTGATCAAAAAGTGAACGGCAAACAACTTGTTTATTTCGATAGTGCAGCAACTTCTCAAAAACCAATTCAAGTCATTGAAACGTTAGAACGTTACTATAAAGAATATAACTCTAACGTGCATCGCGGTGTTCATACGCTCGGTACGAAAGCTACCGACGCGTATGAAGGTGCACGCGAGAAAGTTCGCAAGTTTATTAATGCGAAATCAATGGAAGAGATTATTTTCACGCGCGGAACGACAACTGCATTAAATACAGTAGCGGCTAGCTATGGTCTTGAAAATGTAAAAGAAGGCGATGAAATCGTTATTTCTTACATGGAGCACCATAGTAACATCATTCCGTGGCAGCAAGTTGCGAAGAAAACAGGCGCAACTTTAAAATACCTTCCGCTTCAACCAGACGGTACAATTTCTTTAGAAGATGTTCGTCAAACAGTTACACCGAATACAAAAATCGTTTCTATCATGTATGTTTCTAACGTACTTGGAACGATTAACCCTGTAAAAGAAATCGGAGCAATTGCACATGAAAATGGCGCAATTATGGTCGTTGACGGTGCACAAAGTACACCTCATATGAAAGTGGATGTACAAGATTTAAACTGTGATTTCTACGCATTATCTGCTCATAAGATGTGCGGCCCTACAGGTATCGGCGTATTATATGGTAAGAAAGAATTGCTAAACA
Organism: Bacillus sp. FDAARGOS_527; assembly: GCF_003812125.1. Classification (NCBI taxonomy): domain Bacteria; kingdom Bacillati; phylum Bacillota; class Bacilli; order Caryophanales; family Bacillaceae; genus Bacillus; species Bacillus sp. FDAARGOS_527. The sequence goes on along the minus strand of NZ_CP033795.1, from coordinate 4,019,989 downwards.
ATATGGAGCCAATTGAATTTGGCGGTGAAATGATTGATTTCGTAGATTTACAAGAATCTACTTGGAAAGAGCTTCCGTGGAAGTTCGAAGCAGGTACGCCGATTATCGGTAATGCAATCGGACTTGGTGCGGCAATTGATTTCCTAGAAGAAATCGGTCTTGATAATATTGAAAAGCATGAGCATGAATTAGCGCAATACGCTTTAGAAAGACTATCAGAAGTAGATGGCGTTACAATTTATGGTCCAAAGCATCGCGCTGGTCTTGTTACATTTAATATTGAAGACGTACATCCTCACGATGTAGCGACAGTATTAGATGTAGAAGGTATTGCGGTTCGCGCAGGACACCACTGTGCACAACCGCTTATGAAGTGGCTGAAAGCTTCTTCAACAGCACGTGCAAGCTTCTATTTATATAATACAAAAGAAGAAATTGATACATTTGTTGAATCGCTAATCAAGACAAAGGAGTATTTCACAAATGTCATTTAATAATTTAGATACGTTATATCGTCAAGTTATTATGGATCATTATAAGAATCCTCGTAACCATGGCGTGTTAGAAGATAGTGTTACAGTGAACTTGAACAATCCAACTTGCGGCGATCGTATTCAACTTACGATGAAAGTAGAAGAAGGTATTGTGCAAGAAGCGAAGTTTGAAGGAGAAGGATGTTCTATCTCAATGTCTTCAGCTTCAATGATGACACAAGCAGTAAAAGGTAAGAAAATTGAAGAGGCACTTCAGCTTTCTAAAATTTTCTCTGACATGATGCTAGGAAAAGAGTACGATGACAGCATCGATTTAGGAGATATTGAAGCATTACAAGGCGTATGCAAGTTCCCTGCACGTATTAAATGTGCAACATTAGCGTGGAAAGCGTTAGAAAAGGGCTTAAACGAAGATAAGTAATGTTAAAGGTTCCTAAAAACGAGGTTATCTAAGGAGGGACACACCAACATGGCGAAGCAACTGCCAGATATCGGCGATTATAAATATGGTTTCAAAGACAAAGACGTTTCGATTTTCCGTGCTGGACGCGGTTTAACAAAAGAGATCGTTGAAGAGATTTCACGTATGAAAGAAGAACCACAGTGGATGTTAGACTTCCGTTTAAAATCACTGGATAAGTTCTATGAAATGCCAATGCCACAATGGGGCGGCGACTTAAACGACTTAGATTTCGATGAAATTACGTACTACGTAAAACCATCTGAGAAATCTGAGAAGTCTTGGGATGAAGTACCTGATGAAATTAAAGCAACATTTGATAAATTAGGTATTCCAGAAGCTGAGCAAAAATATTTAGCTGGTGTATCTGCACAGTACGAATCTGAAGTTGTATACCACAACATGAAAGAAGACCTAGAAGCTCTAGGAATCGTCTTCAAAGATACAGATAGCGCATTAAAAGAGAACGAAGATATTTTCCGTGAGCATTTCGGAAAAGTAATCCCACCAACAGACAACAAATTCGCAGCATTAAACTCTGCAGTTTGGTCTGGTGGATCATTCATCTACGTTCCAAAAGGTGTGAAAGTTGATACACCACTTCAAGCGTATTTCCGTATTAACTCTGAAAATATGGGACAATTCGAGCGTACGCTTATCATCGTAGACGAAGGCGCACACGTACACTACGTAGAAGGTTGTACAGCACCTGTTTACACGACTAACTCACTTCACAGTGCGGTAGTAGAAATCATTATTAAGAAAGATGCATATTGCCGTTATACAACAATCCAAAACTGGGCGAACAACGTATACAACCTAGTTACAAAACGTGCGGTTTGTGAAGAAAACGCAACGATGGAATGGATTGACGGTAACATCGGATCTAAATTAACGATGAAATACCCAGCAGTTATCTTAAAAGGCGAAGGCGCTCGTGGTTTAACATTATCTATCGCGATTGCTGGTAAAGGCCAACACCAAGATGCTGGTGCGAAAATGATTCACTTAGCACCAAACACGTCTTCAACAATCGTTTCTAAATCGATTGCGAAGCATGGTGGTAAAGTAACTTACCGTGGTATCGTACACTTCGGACCAAAAGCGAAAAACTCTCGCTCTAACATCGAGTGTGACACGTTAATCATGGATAACCAATCTACATCTGATACAATTCCTTACAACGAAATCAAAAACGATTACGTTTCACTTGAGCACGAAGCGAAAGTATCAAAAGTATCAGAAGAACAATTATTCTATCTAATGAGCCGCGGTATTTCTGAGCAAGAAGCTACAGAAATGATCGTAATGGGCTTCATCGAGCCATTCACTCGCGAACTTCCAATGGAATACGCAGTTGAAATGAACCGCCTAATCAAGTTTGAGATGGAAGGTTCTATTGGTTAATATTTAAAGTGGAGGCGGCTCGTCCAGAATGTGAGGGGGATGGAGCTTCTGACGTAGAGGCGCTTTTTGCCTCATAGGAAGAAGTGAAGCCACCGAACATTCTAGCCGCTGGAACTGGATAATATATAAAGGAAGCGCCCTGCTGTGCAGGGCGCTTTTTTTTATTGTGTGAGTTGGGCTTGGGGTGGGGTTAGCCGAGATACCCAGGTAGGTTTCTGGATAAATATATCAGCGATTTTTCAAATATATCGACGATAACTCCGAATATATCAGCGATTATTTCAATATATCGACGATTCGACAAGGGATATCGACTTATCAACAAATTACGACAAAAGAAATTCTTCATATACCCTGCAACATTTTATATGAAAGGGGACCGACTGGAAGTAAGGCAAAGATACTGACAAATCCCCTGGTGAATCCAATTGAAAAAAGACCTGCGAATCTCCTGTTGAACTTTCTGACAAATCCCCGCTCTACCAACTAATCCCCAGACTGGAAAAAGTAAAGTTTCTCATATGAAAAAGGACAATCTTTTGCTTTTTCTCACAATGCGAGTACAATGTAAAATAGCAAGAAAAGACGAAAAGTATTTACAGGATTATTGCGTACGCATAGCGTAAATGGCAGTAAGGAACTGAGAGGAGGTTTTTTCTCTGAATATAAATAAAGAAACAATCATCCACCTTTATCATACAAACGATATACATAGTCATTTTGAAAATTGGCCGCAAATTTCTCGGTTTGTACAAGGAGAGAAAAAGCGAAGACAGGAAGCGGGAGAGACCGTTTTGACTGTAGATATCGGCGATCATGTGGATCGTTTTCATAGTATTTCGGAAGCGACGAATGGGCTTGGCAATACGAAGCTTTTAAATGAGGCGTTATATGATTATGTAACGATCGGAAATAATGAAGGAATTACGTTAGCGAAGGAGCATTTGAATCGTCTATATGATGATGCTGGATTTGAGGTGCTTGTCGCGAATTTATTTGAAAAAGAAGGGGTACGTCCAGAGTGGGCAAAGCCTTATAAATTACATACAACGACAGATGGGATTACAATTGCTTTTATCGGATTAACGGTTGCATATCCAGAGTTTTATCAAATGTTAGATTGGCATATTGAAGATCCAATCGAGCATTTAGAGTCTATTTTAGAAGAAGTGAGAGATGAGGCTCATATAACGGTTGTCCTTTCTCACCTTGGAAAAAGTATGGATGAGTATATGGCGGAACATTATGATATAGATGTTATTTTAGGGGCACATACGCATCATTTATTTGAGCGTGGTGTTCTTATGAATCATACGTTACTTTGTTGTTGTGAAAAGTGGGGACGTTACGTTGGGCACGTTCAGCTTACTGTGGATAAAGAGACGAAGAAGCTGTTGAAAAAGGATGGTAGAGCAATTAAGACTGAACGTTTAGGTGCTTATAGCAAACCGTTATCCACAATTGAGGCGCTGCAGGAAGAAAGTAAACATATTATGGAAGAACCTGTTGTTCATTTAAAGGAATCATTACCGGTTGATTGGTTTCATGAGACAGCATTTCCGCACATGTTAGCAAATGCGTTGAAAACGTGGTGCGGTGCAGAGATTGGCATGGTGAACGCTGGTGTACTTCTTGAAGGATTAGAAGAAGGCGTTGTGACGCGTGGAGATATTCACAGAATTTGTCCACATCCAATTAATCCATGTCTATTAAAAGTGCCGGGGAAAATGTTAAGAGAAGTGATCTTGAAAGCACGTCGCCCGAATATGGAGAACCTTGAGGTAAAAGGGTTTGGATTTCGGGGGAAAGTGATGGGGAAAATGATTTATGCTGGTGTAGAAGTCATCCCAGATACGATTCCCGGGAATAAAATTTTACTGGAAGATGTATTAATTAACGGGGAATCGCTGGAATTAGAACGTATATATACAGTAGGAACGATTGATATGTTTACATTTGGCTACTTATACCCAGAGCTATCCACACTTTCTAACAAACAATATTATATGCCAGAACTACTTAGAGATGTGTTAACAGACATGTTAATAACTTATACATCTTCCGTCAAACTATAGGCTAGTTAACTTGTAACACTCATTTTTCTCTTGTCATACAGATAAGAAAGAGAGGAGTGTGAACTATGGTTAATGTAGAGCCGATTATAATCGATAATTATACGTTTATTGCGGTTAGCGTCAAACTTCCAAAGACAAATTTGCTAGCTGTAATGAGCGATAAAGGATATATTATGTGCGGTGCATTAGATGTAGGTCTTTTAAATGAGAAGTTAGGGGATCGAGGTATTATTGCTGGCCGTGCGGTTGGTGTAAGAACGATTGAACAACTTCTTGAAGCACCGCTAGAATCAGTAACGATTGAAGCCGAAGCGTTAGGTATTACGGCTGGCACAATCGGAAAAGAAGCATTATTAAAAATGAGATAAGCATATATCGTCCCTCCTTCTTGCATAGAAATGATATAAGAAGGAGGGTTTTGTATGAGTATATTTCGTTCGAAAAATTCGCGGTTTCGAAGGGGACCTATTTCCTTTCGGCACATACTGCTTATGTCGTTTATTCTTTTTGTCATATTACTCGTGCAAGGATTATGGATTGTGAATAGCAGCATTCAGCCGACATTAATGAAATATGGAGAAGTAGAGACACATAAAATGGCGACAGCGGTTATGACGAAGGCGGTAAAAGATAGGATCGATGAGGGATTCGATGTCGATTCATTAATGAAAGTACAAAATGATAAAAACGGGAAAGTGTCCACAATTAATTTAAATACGAAGCAAGTAAATGAAATCGTAACGTCAACGACCACATACATAGAAAAATATTTACAGCAAGTAGAACAAGGGAATTTGAAGGGGCTAGGTATTTCTGAAAAAAATGGGGCAACGATGACAGTTCCGTTTGGCCGTGTAACGAATAATGCGCTTCTTGGAAATATAGGACCCGACATTCCAATTGATTTCACAACGATTGGTCATGTAAATACGGATATTAAACAAAAAATTGAGCCGCACGGGATCAATACGACAGCGATTCAAATTATTATGGAGATGGAAGTCACGTTGCAAGTGGTTATTCCATTTCATACGAAAGAAATAAAAGTAAAACAAGATGTTCCGATTGCGACGCGCATTGTTCAAGGGGAAGTGCCTACTTATTACGGAAGCGGAAGTGTTGTTGTACCTGATAAAAAGAAAACGGATAGTTAGTCATAAAGAAAAAATAACCGTAGCAATGTGCTACGGTTATCGTTTTGTATTTGCGCGTTCTTTTCGCTCCCAAAGACTTAAGTGCATGTAGGGGTCGAAAGCCCATTCTGTATAACCATTGTCTTTATACATGCCGAAATGTAGGTGAGGCGGGAATTTTCCAGCTGTGCCGGGAGGACCGTAACCGGTGCTACCAACAAATCCGATTACTTTTCCGGGTTCGACAATTTGTCCAAGCTGTATCTCTTTTGAGAACCCGCCTAAGTGAGCGTAATAATGATAATTGTTATGAAGGTCACGAATACCGATGCGCCATCCGCCAAGGCGGTTCCAGCCTTTTGTTTCAATAATGCCATAGCAAGTGGATCTTACTGGTACGCCATAGCCTGCGAATATATCGGTTCCTTCATGAACCCTTCTTCCCCCAAAACTTCTTCCAGCGCCAAAAGTACTACGGTAGCTATGGTCACTGCGAATTGGAAGAGGGAACGCATTTCCTTCTAAATTAATACGTCCGTAATGTTTATAAATTTGGGCGTATTCGGTAATTAAATCAACTGTTTTTGCACGTCTATAATATTCCCAGAGCATGATTTTAATGCGTTCTTCTGACGTTCCTTGTTTCTTTAAAATCGTTGCTGCTGTATGCAAAAGATCACGGTCGTTATTTGCATTTGCAAATCCATCTTTGTCACCATCTAAACCTAACCCGCCAAATAGAGCAATTGTATGGGGGAGAGTGTCGTTACCATTAACAGGTCCAGCCCATATTTCTGGTTTGAAATAAAGGGAAATGATGGCATCTGGTTTTTTCGGAATATCTTTTCTTACGCTCCGTATATTTCTTTCGTATTGATCCATTGCAGCTAAGTAATACCACGGAATGCCTGAAGATTGCTCGGTTTCTTTATATAGTGCCATGCGCTTTTCGTATATGCTTTGCTGATTATCTTCACCGTAAGCGATGTTTTGGTGGAGAAGAAAGCAAATCGAAAGCAAAAGAGAAATTTTTCGAAGCATGAAATAGACTCCTTTCACATCATCACTCTTTTTAGTGTGGGATATACGGAGTATTTCATTATAGGGAACGATTGGAAAAAATCTTAGAATCTTCATTTGAGCAAATCGCTTTCATACGTTAGAATAGATATGTTACATTGAAAGAAGCGAACACGGTAAACTATTTCATATTGTGCGGAGTTGATAACCATGACAAAACAAACAGAATATAAGCGCAAGCCCGAATGGTTGAAAATTAAGTTAAACACGAATGAAAACTATACAGGCTTAAAGAAAATGATGCGTTCTAAGAATCTTCATACAGTTTGTGAAGAAGCGAAATGTCCGAATATTCATGAATGCTGGGCTGTAAGAAAAACAGCAACATTCATGATTTTAGGTGCAGTATGTACACGTGCTTGTCGTTTCTGTGCGGTTAAAACAGGCTTACCAACTGAGCTTGATTTACAAGAGCCAGAACGCGTAGCAGATTCTGTAGTACAAATGGGCTTAAAGCACGTTGTTATAACAGCGGTTGCACGTGATGATTTAAAAGACGGGGGAGCAGCTGTTTTTGCTGAAACAGTACGCGCTGTTCGTCGTAAAAATCCATTTACGTCAATTGAAGTATTACCATCTGATATGGGTGGAGTAGAAGAAAACTTAAAAATGTTAATGGATGCAAAACCAGATATTTTAAACCATAACATTGAAACAGTACGTCGATTATCTGACCGAGTTCGCGCTAGAGCAAAATATGATCGTTCATTAGAGTTTTTACGTCGAGCGAAAGAAATGCAGCCTGATATTCCAACTAAATCGAGCATTATGGTGGGCTTAGGTGAAACGAGAGAAGATTTAATTGAAGCAATGGATGACTTACGTGCAAACAATGTGGATATTTTAACTCTTGGACAATACCTACAACCATCTAAGAAGCATTTACCAGTTCTTAAATATTACCCACCAGCGGAATTTGCAGAGCTAAAAGAAATTGCACTTAGCAAAGGCTTTAGCCACTGTGAAGCTGGCCCACTTGTGCGTTCTTCTTACCATGCGGACGAGCAAGTTCGTTCTGCAAAAGAAAACACAGCAGAAGCAAAATAATGAAAAAAGGGAGCTAATGATTAGCTCTCTTTTTGTTTGTACTCCAAAACAGTATTTGAACATGTTAATAAAATCTTTTTTAATTCTTCTGTGGATAATTCAATTGTAAATTCAGGTACACCAGGTGTAATTAAAATTTTATCGTACGTATAAATAGCGTTATCCACAATAATTGTTACATCGTGTGAATACCCGAAAGGAGCTACACATCCTGGCGTACAACCAGTTTTGTCTCGCAGTTCATCAGCGGAACAGAGAGATAAGCGTTCTCCTGTTAGTTCTTTCATCTCTCCGCGGTTAAGCCTTGTGCCCTCTAACGTGAAAAATACGTAATAATCTCCAGCCTTTGATTTTAAAAATAAGCTTTTACTTGGAGTACCTTGTAGGCCAAGCCTCTCGCGTACGATCCGATCTGTCTCATAATCGAGTACCGGTTCGTGTTCGAATTTTTCATAAGAAACATTTGTTTTATGTAGTAAAGCAAGTACATCTTCGTACATATGGAGTGATACCCCTTTCTATTATTAGTACAGTTTCTTCTCGTGGCGTCAACTGAATGTGTTGGAAAGAGATATTACTTGGACGGTGCTTTCCATAATCGTTTTAGGCTACATTGTTCATCAATTGTAATTTCGTACATATCAGGATTCGTTAAAGCTCTCCATTCATGAAAGCCGATCGTATGATCAAAGTGCTTTAAAATGAGCGTAAGTAAGTTTCCATGTGTAACGAGTAATATTGTAGTATGGTTTAATTTTAAAACGTCTTCGATAAGCGATATAGCACGGTCCGTTGCTTGTTTTGTTGACTCTCCGCCTGAAAAGGCAATATCTATATTTGTAAAAGTAGATTCTAGTTTTTGCATCCAATCGTCCATTGAAACGTCGCTTAATATGCGTTCAGCTAAGCGTTCATCTTCTTGGATAGACAAATTAGCTTGGAGTGCATAGGGCCGAATAGAATCGATAGCTCGCACAAATGGGCTTGAAATAATATGATCTATTTGTAGTTGGTTTTCTAAAAGGAATGTAGCAAGGGTGTTTGCTTGTTTTTTTCCATCGGTCGTTAATTCGGCATGACGTTCTTGTCCAGCGGCTGAACAATGTCGTATTACAATGATTTTCTTCATAATTCATCCCCATCTTTCAAGTTGACGCTATATACTTCGACAAATGCGGAAAAAATTCCTTTTTATTGGAAACGGCATATTGATTTATAGATGTGGAAAAGTAATGTGGATAATGAAAATTGAGGTGCCAGTATGAAAAAAATGATATGTCTCGTATTCATGATTTGTTTTCTTACGCAACTGTCCACAACATATGCACAATCCAATCAAAAGTTAGATTATCCAAGTAATCGAAATAAGCCATTTGTGAGCGAAGATGTGTTTTACGAACAGTTAGATAAGAAAATGTATAAAGAATACAATAATGCAGCGTATAGTGTTCGAAAAAAGATTTTATTTAAAGAAGTACCCGACGAAGAATTTTCCTTTCTACAAAAAACAGCCGCGGGTTGTCGGGGTGAAGTGGTGCTTCAAGATTCATTTATTCACCCTGATCGCCAAGTTTATTTTTTCGCTTCCTTTTCTCAAAATGAAGTAGAAGAGTTACACAAGTACATCGTTATAGATGCAGAAACAAAGAAGGAGCTGCAAAGTGGCAAAAGTTATCATCACTATGATAATCCATATAAAAAATAACCCACCAACAGGCGGGTTATTTTTACTTTGGCACACTCATTAATTTCTCTTTCATTTTACGAATAAGAATGATAGCACCGATTGTGAAGAGAAGGGTAATTCCTTCTACAACAAAGATGTTAATTGTTTTCGTTTGGTAAAGTGCCGCGAAGAAGTCTACAAGTGCGTGGAATAGTATAGCGTACACAAGGAAGATATACTTCTTCTGTTTTACTGCGTATAAAACAAGCATTGTAAAGGCGATTTGCAGCACGAGTGCCATAATTCTTTCTAAGCTGCCAAGGAAGTATAAGTAGGCAGGTTGCTGAATTAACATGTCTTGTAGGCGGCTTAGTTCTGGCATTTTTTCGACCATCTGGGCGAAGCTACCGTTGTTAATTGAATTCGCAAATATAAGTGCTTGGAATGCAGAGAATCCGCCAACTAAAATGGATTCAATTCCGCCGTGACCGATTCCGTAAGCAAAGCCATCTTTATATTCTTGATATTTTTTTAGTAGGAAGAAGAAGGCAACGAAGCGTCCTAATTCTTCAAAAATACCAGCAGTTAGTCCGCCATAAAGTGCGAAAACAAATGGATTTTCTAAAATTGGAGCGATTGCTGGATTACCGCGCATAAATAGGTGGAATGGTGTTTCGAGAATTTGGGTAAATCCGATAAAGATAAGAACACCAATGCCGACTACTTTCCAATTTATATTATATTTTTTACGGAAATAAACGAGTACAATAATTGGGACCAGAATCGAGACAATGAGTTGAAAGATGATGCTGGCAATTACAGTATTTGAAACCATATTTTCACCGCTTTCTAATATATGTACATATCTATTATGCATGAAATATTTTATAAAGAAAATGAATTTACTTATTGACTCTAACGTTGCGTCATACTTTATCGTATGTATTAAGGGGGAGATACACATGGCAATGAAGGTAAAAGAAGTAGCTAATTTAGTTGGAATTAGTGTGCGCACACTGCATCATTACGATGAAATTGGGTTGTTAACCCCAGATGAGACGACAGAGTCTGGATATCGTCTGTATTCCAATGAAAATTTAGAGACATTGCAGCAAATTTTATTTTTTAAAGAACTAGGCTTCCCTTTGAAGAAAATTAAAGAAATTATCATGAGTCCATCATTTGACCGGAAAGAGGCATTGCAGCTTCATAAAAAAATGCTTCTTGAAAAGCGTGCTAGGTTAGATAAAGTGATTGCGACGATTGATAAAACAATTCAGCATACAAAAGGAGAGATTGAAATGACGAATAAAGAGAAATTTGAAGGCTTCGATTTCAGCCATAATCCGTACGAAGAAGAAGCGCGTGAAAGATGGGGAGACAGAGCTGTAGATAAAGCGAATGAATATGCGAAAGGTATGACTAAAGAAAACCAAGAAGAGTTTAATACGATTTACAGAAACTTAGCGGCGCTTAGACACGGGGCACCAGATTCTAAAGAGGCACAAGAAGCAATTGGAGTATGGTACAATTACTTGCAAAAATTCGGTGAATATTCATTAGATGCTTTTAAAGGACTTGGTCAAATGTACGTCGCTGATGAGCGCTTTACGAAAAATATCGATAAGTTTGGTGAAGGATTAGCTCAGTTTATGTGTGATGCGATGGAGGTTTACGCAAATCGTAAGAAATAGTAAAAAATAAAGAAGATGGAGGTTTTCTCCACCTTCTTTATTTTTTTATCATATCATTCAAAGTCTGATCCCCCGTATTGTTCAAATGAGGATTTTTACTCATTTCTCGTTTTAACATATCGAGGCTTTGTGTATATTCTGTATCATTTAATGCGCCAGATTGAAGCCCTTGAATTTGAGAAATCAACTTTTGGTCTGTTGATACATATGCTTTATAATAGCGAGGAACGATGGACAAAGCAGCTCTATATACTTGATCCGCTACGAGTTTTGGATCCGTTGTGTTTGCATGGTATACAACGAACACTTCATCATCAGTAACGAGTGTAGCAGCGTTTGTAACGTCAGGAAGTTTGACTGTCATGCTTGTAATCATTTCAGCGACCTTCTCGCGATTAATGGCCCCTACTTGTTTGTTAGATACTTCATGCTTTTGTTTAGAAGAATAACCGACTCTTGTGAGTCTTGTATTTGTATTTTCCGTATGATACATGTCGTTTTTATTGGAAACAAGAACACGGCTTCCTTCTTCACGTTCCATTTCAGCTTTGTTCGCTGATTGGCAGCCTGCAAATAAGGAAAGAGTGAGAAGGGAAAGTAAAATTTGTTTTTTCACGATGTATCACCTCCTTCTCCATAGCATGTACTAATTTGCAATTTTTTGTATTTGAAATTGTTGGTTGTTATGCTTTGTGATACGATAAAAAGAAGAATGCTTAGAGAGGAAGTTAATGATGGAGCAAAAGCAAGAGATTCATGCTACGGTGAGCATTAATAATGTTCAGTACGAAGTAATTAAAAACTTTCGTGACGGTTTTAGTGAAGAAGCATTTAAAGAGCGCTATGCAGAAATTTTAAATAAATATGATTACATCGTTGGGGACTGGGGATATGAGCAACTTAGATTGCGCGGATTCTTTGATGATAGTAACCAACGTGCGACATATGATACGAAAATTAGTACGTTAACGGAGTATTTATACGAGTACTGTAACTTCGGTTGCGCACATTTTGTATTACGAAAAGTGAAGAAATAAAAAAATCCTCTTACAATTGTAAGAGGATTTTTTGCATATTTTTGCTTACAAACAAATCGAGATATGATCGCCTTCAGAAAGTATTGTATTTGGCTTCATTTGTTGTCCGTTTAATTGAATATCCCCATTTTTAATTTTATCCACAATGCGTGTACGGCTCCAGTCGGAAATATATGTGGATAAGGCTTTATCGATGCGGTGGGAACCGAAAACGATATCTAATACGATCGTGATTTCGGTTATGCCGCTTTCTTGATGTTGCGTAATGGAAATGGTAGTAGTTGTTTCTGGCTGATCCTGCTGCGTCATATCGACTGTTTCAACGTGATCAGTAAATGCTTTATAAATACGAAGTTTTTGATTCCACGTATGGTCTTTCGGACATTTATAAATGGCAAAGCGGTATATGTTTTTTCCGTTGGCGTTATGCCTACGAATATTTGTGTCGGTAAATAGGGTAGTACGTCTGCAATTTTTACAATATTTTTCGATTGTGTTTTGCTCGTTTTCATATAAACTCCAAGAAAGTTGTACTTTCTGCATTTTCCTTCACCTCTTATAGTAGTGGTAAAGGAACGTAATACAGCTATTTGGATGTCTTGTAGTATGAAGGCATGAGAAAAAGACAAAAATAAAAGGAGGTTCCCCAAAGAGGAACCTCCGTAAACATCATACTACAGATGCAATACGTTCCTTTGTAATGGGAATGGGCAGACTACTCCCTTGAAAAAGCACGGTGCTTTTTTGAGAGTAATGCTATCCAATTGCTGGTCCATTACAAAGTAAATGTTGGCATACGTAGATAACGTCCTTTCTATCCAAATAGATTTATTCTTAATTATAACACAAAAGATTGAAAATTCGAAATTCTCGTGATGGAAAAACACCAGCTAAAATAGCTGGTGCATACGATAAATTATATAAGTTCAAATAAAAATGAGCGTAATTCTTCTGCAATTTCTTCAGTCATAGAAAATGCATGCTCTAAGTAGCCTGGTTCGTTTAAATCGTCAGCACCGATGATTGCAAATTTATTGCGTTGCATATCAAGGACAATTGTTTTACCGTAATGACGATCGGAGTATAATAGCGCTAAATCGTGACGCTCATTTTCTCCCATAAAGCTAACGAAACGAGTTTTTGTAGCGACAGTATCGTCGTACAGAAAGAAACGTTCTTCCATACACATGGCTCCTTTATTAAATATCTAAGTTTAAGTGTGGTTTATGATCTAAATGGTGATGTGTTTTAATAAATCGTACTGTTCTTGTTTTGTAACGCATTACGATAGAGTATGTTTCAGCTAAATCTCCGCCAAGGAATTTAACACCGTCTAATAACTCACCAGCAGATACACCAGTTGCTGAGAAGATTGCATCATCCCCAGATACTAAGTCATCTAACATAAGAAGTTGACGAGGATCTTCTAATCCCATTTCACGACAACGAGCTTCTTCTTCTTCGTTCATTGGAACTAAGCGAGCTTGCATTTCACCTTCAAGGCACTTTAATGCTGCTGCAGAAATAACACCTTCTGGAGCTCCGCCAATACCTACGAATAAGTCGATACCCGTTCCAGGTAGTGCTGTTGCGATTGACGCACCAACATCACCGTCACCAAATAATTTTACGCGTGCACCTTTTGCACGAACACGGTCAATAATATCTTGATGACGTTCACGTTCTTGAACGATAACTGTTAGATCACGAATCTTTTTATTGTTAGCTTCTGCTACAATTTCAATTGTTTTTTCAATTGGATCATCTAAGCTAATTTTACCAGCTGCTTTTGGACCAACCGCGATTTTTTCCATGTACATATCAGGAGCATGAAGAAGGTTCCCTTTGTCTGCGATTGCAATAACTGCCATTGCATTTGCAAGACCTTTTGCAACGATGTTTGTACCTTCTAATGGATCAACGGCGATGTCTACTTCTGGACCGTTACCTGTTCCTAGTTCTTCACCAATATACAACATCGGTGCTTCATCAAGTTCTCCTTCACCAATTACAACTGTACCTGCCATGTTTACTGAATCGAACATATCACGCATTGCTGTAGTTGCTGCATCATCTGCTTCATTTTTCTTTCCGCGGCCCATCCACTGTGCGGATGCTAAGGCTGCTGCTTCTGTTACACGGACAATTTCTAGTGCGAGTTCACGTTCCAAGATTCCATTCCTCCAATTTCAAAAATCATACAAATATAACTATAACAAATAACGGAGAAAAGGTGAATTCGAAAAATTGTCGATTTTTTCAGAAGAAAGCGTTACAATTAAAATGTAAATGCTTTAATTTCCAGGTAGGTGACATTCATGTATTTTGTAGACAGAAAGAAAATAGAACAAATGCTAGTATGTTTAGAACGAGCAACAAGTACATTTCAAGAGAAAAAGATATATGAAACCGAGTTTGAATTTTACGCATTAGAGCGCATAGCCCATCTTATTATTGATTGTGTATTAGATGTAGGAAATGCGATGATTGATGGATTTATTATGCGTGATCCAGGAAGCTATGAAGATATTATTGATATTTTAATGGACGAGCGAGTGATAAGTGAAGAAGATGGACAAGGGATGAAAGAAATTATCCTTCTTCGAAAAATGCTTACGCAAGATTATATTCAAATGAATCATGATGAATTATATAAGACGATTCAAAAACATATTGCAGTGGTAGAGAAATACCCAGCAAATATTCGCAGTTATTTAGAAAAGGAATTAGGACCTGTATCTGCATTTGTACCAGAATAATTATGCTTATAAGATCCCCAGAGAATGCCTTTTGGGGATCTTATATTGTATGTGAGAAAGAAAAGGGAGAAGGGTGAAGTATGGGGGAAGCACGTACTACGAAAGACGAGATTGTACAATTGTTGAAAGTAAAGGGAGAGCACACGGTAGCGGAACTAGCTGAAGTTTTAGAGATTACAGAAATGGCGATTCGAAGACATTTAAGTAATCTTGAGAAGGATGGTTTCATCTATTCCAAGATGGTAAGGCAACATGTCGGAAGACCAACTTATTTGTATGGATTAAGTGAAAAGGGAGAAGATACATTCCCGAAAGAGTATAAGCAATTTGCGATTGATATGCTAGAAGATTTAGCGCGAATGGGCGATGAAAAAATACTTCGTTACGTTTTAAAAGAAAGAACGAAGCGTATGGAAGAACAGTTACAAAAGCGCGTAAGTAATCAAAAGAATTTAGCATATAAAGTGCAAGAGATAGCAGCTATGCAAGAGAAAAATGGTTATATGGTTCAAATTAAGAGAGATGGAGAGAACTCTTTCATAATTGAAAAACAAAACTGTCCGTTAAAGGAAATCGCTGAGAGATTCCCGCAAGTATGTGAAGATGAAAAAGAGATGTATAATCGTTTATTTGCAGGAGCAGAAGTAAAGACGCTAGCAAACATGTGCGAGGGTGATTGTAGTTGTTCTTACCAAATAAAAGAGAAAAAATGAACGTTATGGGGCGCTTTAAGGTAAAGCGTTTTTTTCTTTGTAAAAAGCGGGTAATATAAGAGTGGTATGATAAGGTGAGAACGTTAGCATAGAAGGAGAGACATAATCGATGTATAAAGGTTACTTAATTGATTTAGACGGTACAATGTATCGCGGAGAAGAACAAATTGAAGAAGCGAGCGATTTCGTAAAAGCATTAGGAGAGCGCGGCATTCCATATTTATTCGTTACGAATAACTCAACTCGTAAACCAGAACAAGTGGCAGAAAAACTTGTTCGTTTCGATATTCCAGCGAAAGCAGAGCAAGTATTCACAACGAGTATGGCAACAGCAAACTTCATTTACGAACGTAAACAAGACGCAACTGTATATATGATTGGTGAAGAAGGCTTACATGATGCACTTGTGGAAAAAGGATTTGAACTTGTGGATGAAAATCCTGATTTCGTTGTTGTTGGTTTAGATCGTGACATCACATATGAAAAGTTAGCAAAAGCTTGTCTTGCTGTACGTAACGGCGCAACGTTTATTTCTACAAATGGAGACATTGCCATTCCGACTGAGCGCGGGTTACTACCAGGTAACGGTTCATTAACATCAGTTGTAGCAGTATCAACAGGTGTGGATCCAATCTTTATCGGAAAACCAGAATCAATCATTATGGAACAAGCTTTAAAAGTGCTTGGCATAGAAAAGAATGAAGCCTTAATGGTTGGGGATAACTACGATACAGATATTTTAGCAGGAATCAATGCTGGCATGCATACACTTCTTGTCCACACTGGAGTAACAACTGTGGAGAAGTTAACAGAATATGAAGTACAACCGACGCAAGTTGTGCATAACTTGACGGAGTGGATTGAGAAGATGTAATGAAGAAAGCTGTTCCAAACTTTGGAGCAGCTTTTTTTCTAATATTCAGTTGTGAATAGTGTCGGTTTTTGTCTGTAAGTCGATATAATTTAAGTTGCGCTGATATAATTAGAAAATCGCCGATATAATTTAAGTTGCGCTGATATAATTAGAAAATCGCCGATATAATTTGAGTTGTGCTGATATATTAAAAAAATCGCTGATATAATTTTATTTAAAATGCACGATTCACAACATCTTTAACCTCTTCAAGATATTGTTTACGCACACTATCATCTACAGAAGGAACACTTGTATAGAATGTATGCTCAATTGTTTCAATACCTGTAAATTCAAAAATGCCAACATCAGCTGTTTTTTTCATTGCGTCAAACATACCGCCTGCTGTGTATGCCTCTTTCGTATTTCCCATTGTAGATAATAATAAGCCTTTTTTACCGCTTAATAACTTCTCGATGCCATTTTCACCGTAAGCATAAGCGAAGCCGTGGCTAAATACACGGTCAACGTATCCTTTTAAAATAGCAGGAAGTCCCGCCCACCAAACTGGATAAATAAATGTAATGCTATCAGCCCAAGAGATATGCTCTTGCTCTTCTTTAATATCTGCTGGTGTGTTTCCTTGAGAAAATGAGATGAAATCGGAAGCGCCTAATACTGGATTGAAGTTTAATTCGTATAGATCGCGAACGCGTACTTCATGACCTTTTTCTTCTAGTTCATTTTTTACCGTTTCTAAAATCGCATGGTTGAAGCTTTCTGTATTTGGGTGTGCATAAACGATTACATGTTTCATTGTTATTCCTCCTATTTGTGGATATGTGAATGGTTTCTCTGTAACCATTATTGTTACTTCTTTTACGAAAGTCAAGTAATACATATGTATAAAAAGACGCCTCAAATCGTCTTTCTACACCCCGCTCATACAAAGAACAAAGAAAACAAATAAAATGATGATAATACCAATGCCGAAGTTAAATACGAGAGTACTATCCATATTATGTAACCTCCTTGTTTGAAAGTAAAAAGCACTCTAGCCAAGAGTGCTTTTTTATTTTAAGTCTACTTCGCAACGTTTAGAAAGGGATTCATGCGTGTAAAGAGTTATATTATTTTATGTGTTTATGCTTTGAAATGAGTAAGTCCTTGTAAGGTATAGAAAAAAAGACACTCTTTCGAGTGTCTTTCAAGATGACAAAATGTGCCAATTGCTTGAGTTTGATAAGGCGCTAATATCCGTTTTAACGCCTTTTCTTTGATCAAGAAGTGTAGCAACAGCGATTCGAATAAATTGTACCATTTGTTTTATAGGTGTGCGTATGTAATTATGCATATTACGATTAAAGGGAAATCGGATGTGAAAAATGAATGAGTACATATATAAAATATTCGATAAGGGGCGAGAGGGATGGATATACATAAGTTAACAGAAGAAGAAGCGATGGAAATAGCGATGTGGACGTACGAGGAGCCGTATAATGTATATAGTTTCTCAGTAGGGGCTGAAATAATAGAAGAGTTGCTGGACGGGACATATTATGGGTGTTGTGATGAGAGGGGAGAACTCATTGGATATTTTTGTTTTGGAGTAAATGCACAAGTTCCAGGTGGAAGAGATGCTAATTTATATACGGGAGAAGATGTAATCGATATCGGAATTGGCATGAAGCCAGCTTTAACAGGAAAAGGTATGGGGAGAACATTTTTTCAAGCTGGGATAGTGTTTGCTGCGACAGCATTTCATTCGAAACATTTGCGACTGAGTGTAGCAACATTTAATAAAAGAGCGATTACGTTATATAAGAACATAGGCTTTCAAGCAGGACCAGTTTTTTTGAGCCGCGGAAGAGAATTTATGCTCATGGAATATGAAAGGCCGTCAGTATGAAACTGACGGCCTAGATACTTTTATTCTGAATGCTCAGCTCTGTGTGCTAAACGGCTTGAAGCAGCGGCAGCAATTCCGCCAACGATATCATCAAGGAATGTATGCACCTTTCCAGTTGATTTATCATTTAAGTATTCTAAAATACCAGGTTTTAATTTATCGATATATCCAAAGTTTGTGAAACCGATAGAGCCGTACACATTAACGATAGAAAGTGCGATCACTTCATCAATTCCGTATAAGCCTTCATCACGTTTTACGATATCTTGTAACGGTTCACTTAACATTCCTTTTTCAGCGAGAACATCGAGCTCGATACCAGTAATTAGTGCGTTTTGTACTTCACGTTTTGATAATACACGCTCAACGTTATAACGGCATTCTGACATCTCTAAATTTGGATGATATTTTTTTTGAAGAAAATGAACAAGCTCAGCAATATCATCAATTGTTACACCGCGTTCTTGTAATAGTTGCAATGCTCTTTCTTGTAGTTGATTTGATTCTTTCATGTTTATCACCTTTTTTTCTTTTTAGTATTTGTATACGTTTCGTTGCTTTATCATGTGCATAGGAATGAAAGGCGAGCACAAGCTCATATATATAAAGAAAAACCATAGGTGGCGACTGCGATGATTCATCATATTTATGAGCATTATCATATGCATGTTAAAGAATTAATCCCCCTTGGCCCCTATAAAAGCTTTTGGATTCGCAACAAAATTTATGTACTTGTTCCAATTGGAGAAATGGAGGAAGAAGTACTTGTAGAGATGAAAAAGCTCAGTGATTATATGAACCAGCAAGGGGATATAACTGTAGCGACTTTCGTTCCGACTATACACGGCTACTATGTAAGTGAGATAGAAGAACAAAATTACTGCTTATTAAAAGGTATGCGCGCGTTAGAACGACATGCTATGTCATTAGGAAGTGAGCTTTCTATATTCCATAAACGAGGTGCATTCTTTCCAGAAGAAATTGAGCAACTAAGCCGCATTGGTGAATGGAAAGCATTATGGGAAAAAAGGCTCGATCAGTTAGAAAAGTTTTGGCAATCACAAGTGATGAACCACCCTACAGACGTATTCGATCAATTGTTTATTGAATCCTTCCCGTATTACTTAGGAGTTGCGGAAAATGCCATTCAATATGTTGTTGATACAGAAATGGATGATACGCCGCAACTAACGGATGCAGCAACCATTTGCCAAGAACGATTCACACCTTTATTATGGCATCAAACGAAGCGTCTCAAACTCCCTTTTGATTGGGTGTATGATCACCCAACTCGAGATATAGCAGAATTAATCCGTTATATGATGATTGAAAAAAAGAAAGACTGGGAGAAAACAATCGTTCAATTTGTTACAGATTATGAACGGAATTATTCGCTATCCTCATTTGGGTGGCGCCTATTATTTGCAAGGCTCCTGTTCCCGCTTCACTATTTTGAAACAGTCGAACGATATTACCAAACAGGAAACGAAGAACAAAAAAGCATGTATAGAGATCGTTTAGAAGCCATTTTACACGATGTGAACCGCTCTGAGCAATTTATGAAGCATTTTTATGGCTCACTCCGTTTACCAGTTGATAAGCTTGGGATTAGAAAATTAGATTGGCTGTCTTAAAAATATAAAAAAGAGACCGATTGAGGTCTCTTTTTTATATACCACAATTGTATGTAATACATTATGCCCCTACCTGTTGATCTGCACATATATTTAAAATGAATTGATGTTGTTCGATTTTTTCATTTACTTTACTCAATAATTCTTGCTGGATTTCTTTAAATAAAAATTGATAGCTCGCATTCCATGTCGGTATAACGGATGAAAGGTCTAATAAATACTCTTTTTTCTTTTCTAGTTCTTGAATTGTTAAAAACGTGTTCCCCATTTTTGGCATGTGTCGTCCCCCTATGTTTTTTACTTTATATGTGTGAACGATTCACTATATAGTATCAATTATCGCATTTTTTGAGAAGGATTTCCAATTTTGTTTTATGATGTTAACGGATAAATGTGATTTGTATAAAAAAAGGAGACCAAATTTGGTCTCCTTTTAGCAAGTGGCTTTGAACGAGCCGCTAGATAATATTTAGCTCTAGCGGCTAAAATGTTCGGTGGCTAGAACAGTCGGCCATTTCGCGCCTTCCTGTGAGGCAAAAAGCGCCTCTTCGTCAGGAGCTCCAATGACCTCCTGTTCTGAACGAGCCGCTTCCGCTTTTAATTAAAATACTTGTTCTACTTCGATAACGCCTGGTACTTCTTCAAGTAATGCGCGTTCGATACCAGCTTTTAGTGTGATTGTAGAACTTGGGCAGCTTCCGCATGCACCCATAAGGCGTAATTTTACGATACCTTCTTCAATGTCTACTAATTCAACGTCTCCGCCATCGCGAAGTAAGAATGGACGTAATTTATCTAATACTTCTAGTACTTGTTCTTGCATATGTGGGTTTTCCATTTTTATCGACTCCTTTCATCAGTTTTATTATAATCAAGATAGAGGGGAAAATCTATTTTTTCTGTTCTTGTTTTATTGCCGAAATTTTTTATCATGTTTACAACGTGTTTTTTCAGTATAGGGGTATGGAATAAGTTTGTAAAATGATGTGCTTATGTAATAAGACATCTGAATATGCTGTTAGAACAAGAAGTGGGGGAGAAGAAATGGTTAATGTGCAAGTGTATGGGACGAAAGTAATTTGTGCGAGCTGCGTTGGAATGCCATCTTCAACAGAAACGTTTGAGTGGCTACAAGCGGCGATTGGTCGTAAATATGAAGGACAAGAAAATAAATTTAATTTCGAGTATATTGATTTTCAAGAAGAACAAGAAGATGAAGATAAAAAAGCATTCGCGGAGCGCGTAGTAGAGGAAGATTTATTTTATCCGGTCGTTCTTGTAAATGGAGAAATTGTTGGAGAAGGAAATCCTCGTTTGAAGGATGTTTACGAAGAAATCGAGAAATATTTATAAAGCAGGAAGCCTTTGCGAATTTGCAAAGGCTTTTTTTATTGGAGGGATAGATGTGGAGAATGTAGTAAAGCATGCGTTACCGAAAGAAGTAGAGCAGTTGATGGAGCAGTACATAGTAGGACTGAAAGAAATTTTTTTAGATGAAAAAATAGTCGGGGTGTATATTTACGGATCCATCGCACTCGGTGCATTTCATGCAGAAACGAGCGATGTTGATTTTGTCACGGTAATAAGTGATCCCGTGAATGAAGCTGAAAAACAGCAACTTGTAGAGCTTCATAAGAAACTTAGTGGTAGTACGTTAGGGAAAAGAATGGATGGTATGTATATTCCGCTTGCTGATTTAGGAAAATACAATGATGAAATGAATGAGTACGTGTATTGTGCAGATGGTAAGGCGAATATAGGGCATTGGGATATTAATGCAGTCACATGGTGGACATTGAAAAATCAAGGGATTACAGTGAGCGGGAAAGAAGCAGAAGACCTTTCGTTCCAAATAAGGTGGGATGATGTAGTAAATACGATGAAATACAACGTAGAACAGTACTGGAGCGGGAAGGCGAAGCAGCCATATTTATTCTTTATAGAAGAATGGGTAGAATCAGCGGTTGTTACGATGGGGCGTATTTTATATACACTAGACCATAAAACAATCGTTTCAAAAGATAGAGGATTGCAATACTTATTAGAACATTCAGCGGAAGAGTGGGAGCTTTTATTAAAAGAAGTAGCGAGAATACGGCAAAATCCAAAAGAAAAGCGAATGCTCTCAAGGTGGAGAAGAGCAGATATGACGAAGAGGTATTTGCTGCACTTAATTGAGACGTGTAGAGAGAAATGGTAGAGAAGAAAATGGACAATACAGTTCGGTGTATTGTCTTTTTTTATATAAATTTTGGTATATAATGGTTAAAAAGGTTTAATTATACTGGAGGGGATATGGTGGAAACGGAATTAGTTACATATAAAGAAAAGAATGTACAAATGAGTATGCTCGAAGTAATCAGTATGATCGTAATTATTTTTGGGGTAATGTATGGAATTGGTTATTTGAACTTTTTATATGAATTCTCATTATATCCGTGGTATGTAAATCATCTCATTTCACCCTTCACGTTTTGTATGATTATTGTAATGTATGCACCGGCAAGAAATTACTGTGTGCATTTACTAAAATCAATACAATTCAATAACTCAAAACATTATGTAACAATAATAATGACGATGATCGTACTGCTTATATATCTCGCGGTATTAAATTTAGTTTTACCACATGGGCTTCGTGTGGAGGAATCTAATATAGTAATAGAGCCTACTAAAAATGAAATCATTTTATATGTAGTTGTACTCACGATTTTTGCGCCGATTTGGGAAGAACTTGTATTCCGGGGTATGTTTTTTATGAAATTATCTCAGCGCTTCTCTACACTTAGTAGTGCCGTTATAAGTGCTTTCATATTTACTTTAGGGCATCCCCTTACAGTAGGGAGTATTTTATATATTTTTGGTATAGGGATAAGTTTAGCCTACACCTATAAGAAAACAAACAATTTACTCGTTCCAATTGGGATTCATGTATTAAACAATTCATTTTATTTATTAGTAAATTTTCAACTGTAAAAAAGGCGCCTTTTTGAAAGGGCGTCTTTTCTATTTTGTAGTAGATAGAAAAGGCTTTACAAGTATTATGTAGAGGAAAGATAATAGAAAAATATGTGTGTGGAGGAAGACGATGAATAAATATAAATTACATATAGATAGAGAACAATTATGGAAAGGCTGCATCTTAAATTCGATTGCAAATGCAATTTTTGTAGCACATGATCCTGATCTCTCACATGAAAGTTCATGGGATGGATGTAACTATAGTATGCAAGATAGTCAAGGCGGAAGAGGGACAATTACGTTTCATCCGGATTATACGATCGCATGTCTTCAAGATGTGAATAGTGAGAGAATGGATGAGTGGATTGACGCGACAAATTATTTTGAAGGGGCACCTTCGGAAGTGTTAGAAATTGCGAAAGAGGAAGCACTTCAATACGTATTAGAAGAAGTAGAAGGCGAGACTATGCCTTTCATTACAGCAGCATTTTGGATTGAGGAGAGCGGTGCGTATTCAATCGATTCATTTGAAGAGGTGGAAGAACATGGCGGATTTTTATTAGAAATCCCATTACTTGATATGGAATCGGCAATGGAAAGATTGGAAGAAGAATATGAGCTGACAGAGGAACAAATAGAGCTTTTACAACTTGTATATGAGAGAAAAATCAAAAATCCAAACGAGGAAATTATGTTGTCTAAAGAAGAAGTAGCAATGATTGGAACGGATGATAGTGAAGGGTTAGAAGTTAGTAAAGTATCTTTTAAAGAGATGAATATTACTTGGGAGTTGTAGGAGAAGGATATAAAAGTGTGATAAAGCACTAGCAGAAAGCACAATGTGAAGTTACATTGCGTTTTCTACTAGTTTTTTCATATACATGTCAACTTCGTGAAAGAATACGGGCTCTTTTTCCTCGGTATTCAGATGTACAGCACATTGCAAATATTGCTGTAAGTAGTGATTAGCTTGCTCGTACTGTTTTAAATTGTAGAAGGAGAAACAAGTAAGAAGCAAAAACGCTTTTTCCTGTAATATTGGAACGACGGCTAGTACTGGAGTAACGGAATGTATATTTATTTTTACTAAATTCTTATAAGATGCCCACACTTGAAACCAGTCGAAAATAGTAGAAAGATAATTCGGAATGTCGATAGTTTCATGTGAAACATTATGCAATAACTGGTTCTGTTTCATATGTATAGGCTCTATTCTCGTTCGCAGAATGCAATCGAATATTGAGATGTTTTCTTTAATTAGTAATTGGTCCGTGATAAGCTGCGGGAGACCGATAGGATGAACTCCTATATGTATATAGAAGTCATCTCCCAATTGACTTTTTTGTATGTTAATGAGTTTATAAAATCCGTTTTCAGCTTTGCAAAATGTATGTCTTTTTTTCTTAAATCCAAGCAGTTTTAAAGCAGCATGTAAATTTGCAATGGAATTTTGTACCGCTTTAGAATAAGGTTTACTCTTCGTCATATTCATATGTAGTTAAGTTTTGTAAGAAACTTTCAAAGTTAGGTGCTAATTCAATTATTTGCTCAACTTCATTATCAATAAATATAACTGGAGGATTTTCAGCTACATTTCGATAGTCTAATGCAATCCACGTATGCCCGTCCCCCGATAAAAGTACAAGATTCTCAGGCATTTCCCATTCCTGAATGAAATAATGACTCTCTAAAATACTAGATTCATTTTCATCAAAAGAAATGCCATATAAGCCAGACACATTAACGTGATCGTCTGCCCAAGAATTTGGCTCTGAAGTAGGGTGAGCATCAAGGCGCAGTGTTCCTCCATTTTGTTCTTTTAGAAGGTTTATGTATGATTCCGGAAGCTTTACGTTCAGTACTTCTTCTGCTTTTTTGATTAGTTCGTCGTTAATGGGTGCTAGTTTTAAATAATCATCTTCTGTCCAAATTGTAGTCTTCATATTGGGTCACCTCAAATAATAGTTTTAAGAATCTTATGTCATATATTATAGTTAGTTTGAATAACGAGCAATAGAGGGAGGAAATAATGAAAAAGTTTCAAATCGAACTAAATAAACTGCCGACAGAAAATGCCGGAGAAATAGTAATTAGTATAGATGAGAGAATTGTGTTGCAAGAAAAAACAGACATAATCGACCCGATTTGTCAGTTGTTTGACGCATGGGGGGAATGTTTTAAAGATGATGGTGCTGTGATTTTTTTAGATGGATATGAAAAAAAGGTAGAGTTTAAGAAGAAGGATGGGGACTTTCTCATTATTAATCAGAGAGGAAAAAAGTTAGCTAGTGTTGATAGCGAGCAATTTTTACGAGTAATCTTTTCGTTTCTTAAAAAGGAGATAGAGCAGATTTACATAAGTGGAGTTGATTCTTTCCGAATAAAAGATGCGTATCATAGAATTTTAGAAATTGAGCCATTTCTTTCTGAACTTGTAAATAGAAATAACGCAATTATGTACCGAACATATCATTCTACAAGTGGTAAGTATGAATTAAACTGGAATTATTTAAAGGGGGTAGAGGTTGAACCGATATTTACTCCCGTACTATCTCATAATGAGAAGAGTATCTTTTATGTGGAGGAAAACAGCCACGAAATTCGTAAACTCAATAGTGAAACGAAAGAAGAGGTTTGGCAGTGTCATCTTCCACTAGTAGAAGATTGTAATTGCATAACTGTGAATGATGTCACAATTATTTGGCATGCGAATAGATTTGGAGAAAATATTGCGAAATTGTACGCTATTTCATCAAGTTCTGGGGAGTTTCTATGGAATTTAGAAATAGAAGGGCATATTATACAAGTTGTAAAATTACGAAGGAAGAATTACCACGTTTATTAGTTATTACACAGGAAGGCTACAATGTTTTATTAGAGCTTGAAAGTGGAGTGAAAGTATGGGAAAAGAATGTCCGAGTTGGAGGAGAGAAGTTGCAATGCCATTTTGGCTCAGATTACTATGTGTTAGCAGGGAATCCTTTGGATGAAGATGCGGAAGTTGATGCATATAGTAACGTTGCAATTGCCATTCAATTATTAGATGCTTCTACACGATGGAAACAAATGATGGAAGATTGTAATCCAAATGAACCAGTTACTTTAACTAATGAACATTTTATATGTGTAGCAATAGATTCATTACAAAAGTGGGAATATGGAAAAGAAGGTTGTAACTTAATTTTTGAAAAAGCCTTTGATGAGGTACAGTACTCTTACATTGCATCACAGGGATCAAAAATATTATTAACAAGAACTGAGTATGATTATGAAGAGGTAAGTAAACAAATACAATGTTATGACCATAAGAGCGCTCAAAAGTTATATGAAATAAATATGCCTTTTGAAATTGAATTGCCTCCATTTCTTATCGGAGAGATGATGGTATTGTCCTTAGGAGAAGGCAGAATTTGTGGTATTAATATTCAAACAGGTAAAGTGATTTGGAACAATACGATTCTACATGATATTACAGAGGTTCTGTTATATAAAGATCGAGAAATTTATATTGCAACTTCAAATTTAGAATTGATAATACTTGATGCTGCATGTGGCGAGGTAAAAGATATAATTAAACTGCCTAAAAATGTTGTAGCAATAGATTTTATTGTATCAATTGAGGAAGTTAATAATGCATTATTCATTAGTTGCGTAAGTGGAAATATGTTTGAAATAGTAGAAAGCTAATTTGTGAGTTCTCTTAAATCGAGATGTTTGTTTTAAAATAGTAGTATATATTCACTAAAAAAGATGTATAAAATGATTTTGATGCATCCTTTTTAGTGAATATACAAAATACTTAACTTAGTGTATTAAACCTATCATTCATAAGTATTCTAATATATTAAAAAGAAAAATGGAATAATAAACGAGAAATTGTCGGAATATATTCGATTTCCGTTCATTTTTATGAAATATATGTACTTTTTGTTAGATTCCTTCTTTTTCTTTCTATAAAATACACGTATGTAGATATGAGAAAAGGATGATGTACGTGAAGGACACTGTTTTACAAGAAACAATTTCTCCGCAACAGTTACATAAAGTTGTTCAAAAGAATACAGCTTATTATGACTTTAAATGGGGCAAAGTAGAAAATCCAGCGCAAGGGAATACGTGGAATTGGGTAGCCTTTTTCTTCCCAACTTTTTGGTTAGCTTATCGTAAAATGTATAAGTTGTTTATTATACTTACGTTATTAGCGGTACCTAGTATCATTGTAACTCCTTTTATAGATATTCCAGATGGGATTTATTTAACATGTAGTTTAGTTCTTCAGTTAGGAACGATGATATTTACTGGATGGCAAGGAAACCGTTTATATTATAAGCACGCTGTTCGTGTATTACATAAGGGAGAAGATATGCCAGATCATGAGAAGGCGTATTACTTACAATCAAAGGGTGGCGCTAGTTTTGCTGGTATGGTTGGTTTCCAGGTTATAGTTGGAATCGTGTTTGGTGGAGCTATGTTCGGACTCTCACTTTTACCAACTGAGCCAAATATTAAAAATGTCGTTCGTTCAAGTAGTGAAGGTGTGACTTTAGAGATTATGACGGATAATCCAACTTGGAAGTTTGTGAAGAAAGAACAAGATTATGATGTAGTAGAATTTACTGGTTATGATTATGCAGAGAAGAAGAACGTGAAAATTAAATTTGCTGTTTATTTTAGTGAAGACTATTTTGAATGGCAAGAAGTACATGAAAATAATAAGAAGTTAAGTGAAGAAGAGTTAGAAGAATATCAATTTTACATTGAAGAAAATGGTTGGGGGTTCTAGTGAGAACTCGTTCATTTTGAAAAGGAGGATCTTGTGAAGGTTCTTCTTTTTTACTTGGAAACACCATACGAATTGAAATTTTGTAAAATACAATAAAAAATGAGAATTTGAGGTAGGCTTGTCAATAACGTGAGACTATGGCACTATATAGAAATGCTATACAAATTTTATTTATCGAGATGTAAACATCAATTTTGATTTTTACGTATAAATAATGAACGGAGGAAATGAATTTATGGCTACTTTACCAAATTGTCCAAAATGTAATTCAGAATATACGTATGAGGATGGCGTTCTTTTCGTATGTCCAGAATGTGCTCATGAGTGGGGCCAAGAAGCAGAAGCTGAAAATAATGATGGTGCAAAAGTTGTAAAAGATGCGAACGGAAACGTTCTTCAAGACGGCGATGCTGTTACTGTCATTAAAGATTTAAAAGTAAAAGGAACTTCTTCAGTTGTGAAGATCGGTACGAAAGTAAAAAGTATCCGTCTAGTTGATGGCGATCATGATATTGATTGCAAAATCGACGGTTTCGGAGCTATGAAGTTAAAATCACAATTCGTTAAGAAGGCGTAAGTAAATAAAAGGAGGAGGCGTATAGGCCTCCTCTTTTTATTATGTCATTTTTTGTCGGTAAGTCGATATTCCTTGTCGAATCGTCGATATATTTCAAAAATCGTTGATATATTTTGAGTTATGATAGATATATTCGAAAAATCGTCGATATAATTTCACTTACCGAGAAAGGTGCATCATTTACCGAGCAAAAAGCTAGATTACCGTCCACCATAGTCAATATCCTTCAACTGACACCTCTTATTAAAGAATGTTTTATATCCAAGCTGTAAAAAGATAATGACAGCAAAAGCGGTACTTCCTGAAATACCGAGTATAATTGCGATTTGATATTGAATAGCTGTAAATGGTGATACACCAGATAAGATTTGACCAGTCATCATGCCCGGTAAGCTTATAATTCCCATTCCGACCATAGAATTGATCGTTGGTAAAATAGCGGAGTCAAAAGCGTCGCGTATGAGCGGAGCAGCGGCTTCTTTCGGTGTGGCGCCGAGCATAAGTGCCCCCTCGATTTGACCTCTTTGCGATTTCATATTGTTTAAGAACGTATTTGCACCGAGAGAAACACCTGTCATTGCATTCCCAACTAACATTCCGGTAATCGGAACGATATATTGCGGGGCGTACCACGGATCATGTCCGATAATAACAAAGATAAATAGTAGAAGTGGCCCAATTGATCCGGCTACCATGGAAAGGGCGGCTACTCGTTTTAATTCTTTAGACATTGGGATATTCACTCGTTTATAAATATTAAAAATTGCAAAGGTAGTAATAGAAGTAATAAGAGCAATTGTATAAAATGGATTACTGTTTTCAAATACGTATGTAAGGACATAGGCAACAAGTACGAGCTGAATCGTCATACGGAATGTTGCGAGCGCGATTTGTTTTTCGCGAGGTATTCCTTTTAATTTCACAAGCCCAATTAAAATAAGAATGAAAATATATGCAGCGGCAAGTTGCCAAATTTGGAGTTCAATCACGCCCTTCAACTGAGAGCACTTCCTTTCTAGTTGCACCGTTTGCTTTACTAATCTCAATAATATCGTCTGCAATTTCTTCTGGAAGCTGTTGTGAGTGTGTGATGAAGATGACTGTTTTTTTCTTTTCTTTTGCTAGCATAGTGAATTGCTTCATAACGCGTCGTTCTGTATCGCTATCTAACGCCGAAGTTGGTTCATCTAATAAATAAACAGGTGGATCCATAAGTACGATACGTGCAAAAGCAAGTCGTTGTTTTTCGCCACCTGATAATGAATCGGCGTTGTCTTCTAAATTTTTTTCCAAGCTAACAGTCGTTAATGCACTTCGCAAGGCAGCATCATTTGGAAATGGCTTTTCAGAAAGACGAAGTCCCATTAATAGATTGTCTTTAATGGTTCCATCGAAAATAGGTGGCGTTTGCCCAAGCATGACTACGTCACGTCGTAATTGAATAGGGGGATAATCAGAAATTAGCTTTCCGTTATATTCAATTGTTCCAGATGTTGGAGATTGTAGATCATTTAACATACGGAGCAATGTGCTTTTTCCGCTCCCACTCTCGCCGATAATACATGTGATTTTTTCTTTTTGAATCTGTAAATAAGGAATGTGCAGTATATCTTTATATGTAACGTCTTTTAATATAAACATAGATGGCTCCTTTCTGATTCTAGTTCTATCGTATCAAAAAAGAGAAGGTAACGGTTATAAAGAGCAACGTTTTTTCTTCGTCTTGATTTCTATTAATAAGTTAAGTAAACGATCTAATTCTTGGCTGAAAGAAATTACTTTATGATGAGTGAATCCGTACTTTTCAACGAGATAGATCAATTCTTTCTTCTTCGCTTCTATGCGATCATTTAGTTTCGTTACGTTCATAAGTGAAATGAAATGCCTCCTGTAAAAGTATTTACAACACAAAAAATAAGACCGAATGAATTCGGCCTTAAAGGAAATAAAACAACTTATCAATAGCATACACTGTTTATTGGTAGTTTTTAATATGAAAATGAAAAATAAATCATGATTCATATTGAGAAAGATGTGTCTGATAATTATATTTTAACGAATAAGAGAGGCTGCCTAATTAGGAGACAGCCTGTAAAGTATTAACCGTTATGATATTTGTACATCCAGAGGATACCGGATTTTAGTAACCTTGGTACACGTCCCATTAATGGTTGGTTTGCTAGCAAACCAAAGCCATGCTTCTTACCAAGAGAGCCGAGAACACCTTTTAATTTAATGACAGGTAGTTCGTCAGGAAGTGGTTCATTATGCCAACGTTTTAATAATATTTGGACAATTTGTTCCCCTTGACCTTCAGCAAGTTGTGCAGATGGTGCGTGTGGAAGTGCTGCACAATCTCCTACAACATATACGTGCTCGTTATTTGGAATATTGTGATATTTTGTTAAAACAACCCGTCCGCTACCATCTTGTTCAACTGGAAGGTTTCGAACAACTTCATTTGCTTGAATACCAGCTGTCCAGACGATTGCATCACATTCAAGTGGTTCATCGTGGTTGTACACAATATTTGGCTCTACTTTTGTAATGTTAGAGTTTCGTATAATAGTAACTTTATGTTTTACGAACCATTCTTCTACATATCTACTTAATTTCTCTGGATATGGGAATAGAATTCTATCTTTTCGATCAAATAAGTAAATTTTTAAATCAGAACGGCTTTCGCGAAGTTCACTTGCAACTTCAACGCCACTTAATCCAGCACCAACGACAGCTACCGTTGCATTTGGTTCTAGACTATTTAATTGTTCATATGTCTTACGTGTTTGTTCAATCGATTGTAGGCTATGTGTATATTCCTTCGCCCCAGGAACGTTATGGTATTTATCCTCACAGCCAAGTCCAATAATTAAATCATCATATTGGATCGCTTCGCCGCCATCGAGATGAACAGCTTTTTCTTCGAGATCAATATTTGTTACTGTGCCGTATTGAATATTGAGGCGTGGGTGTTCAGGAAACGGTATACGAATATGCGTTTCTGAAATAGTACCCGCAACTAATGCATAATATTCAGTTTTGAAGCAATGATATGGTACTTTGTCGATTAATGTCACTTGTACATCATCCGGAAGTTGGTTGCTTGGAAGTAGCCGTTGCAGAATTCTCATTCCACCGTAGCCGCCACCTAATATTACGAGGTGTTTCATGATGGATTACCCCTTTTCTGTTGAAATATCCCCTAATCATAAAATTTTATATTAATAAAATATTTTGACTTTACTCAATCAAATTATATCGAATTTGTGAACAAATAACAATGCATGAATGAATACTCTGTTGTACAATAAGAAGAAAAGTAGAGTAAACGATCTGCATTATTTAGTTACCATTTCATCGTAAATAGCATGTTATATAGAAGGAATCATCTATTTTGAAGTGAAATAATGAAGTAACTAAATAGTTTAGAAGGTGTAATGAAAACAACAAGAAACAGCTTAGTTTTTTTCTTATAGATGAAGTCAGAAAGTAATTTGTTTTGTAGTACAGGGGGGAGAATTTTGATTAAACCATTAATTGAATTTTGTGTAGGTAACCTTGCGAGTGGTTCACAAGCCGCTTTAGAGAAATTAGAAAAAGATCCGAATTTAGATGTAATGGAGTATGGTTGTTTAGGATATTGTGGTATTTGTTTTGAAGGACCGTTTGCTCTTGTAAATGGTGAAGTGGTACAAGGGGCTACAGTAGAAGAACTTGTTAATAATGTATATGAGTATTTGGATGAAAATCCAATGTTTTAAGGTGTTGCAATCGGCAGCACCTTTTTCTTTTTCTATTAGATAAAATTTTATTTCGCAGGGGAGGATAATATTGTATATAAATAAAAAAGGCCCTTTTTAGAAGGGCTTTTTTCTTACACAATTTGCGCAAGAATGGCTCATCGCCAAATGTTGTCAAATATGAGAAACGGGGGACATTCATATTGTGTTCTAAAAGCGTGCATTTTATACTTGAAATAACAAATTATTTTTGGAGTGAATACAAATGAGCCAATTTTCTTTTACAAAAATGCATGGTCTTGGCAATAGTTATATATATGTAAATATGTTTGAAGAACAAATTCCTGAAGAAGATTTAGCTCTTGTGGCGGAAAAGGTTTCAAATATTAATACTGGTATTGGAGCAGATGGAATGATTTTAATTTGTCCGTCTGACGTAGCGCCGGTGAAAATGCGCATGTTTAATAATGATGGATCAGAAGGAAAGAGCTGTGGTAACGGTCTACGCTGCGTAGCGAAATATGCGTATGAGCATAAACTAGTAGAAGATACAGTTTTCACAATTGAAACGTTAGCTGGCATTGTAACGGCTGAAGTAACGGTAGAAGAAGGGAAAGTTACGTTAGCGAAAATTGATATGGGAGCACCGCGTTTAACGCGTGCAGAAATACCGATGCTTGGTGAAGGTGAAACACCATTTATTCGTGAAAACTTCTTATACAATAACCATCGTTATGCATTTACAGCTGTTTCAATGGGAAATCCGCATGCAGTTATTTTTGTGGATGATGTAGAACAAGCACCTCTTACAACACTTGGACCAGTTCTTGAGACACACGAAATGTTCCCAGAACGAGTAAATGTTGAATTCATTGAGATTTTGAATGAGGAAGAGATGAACTTCCGCGTTTGGGAACGTGGATCTGGTGTAACACAAGCTTGCGGAACAGGGGCGTGCGCTGCAGTTGTAGCCTCTATTTTAAATGGAAAAATGGAACGTGGTAAGGAAATTACAGTTCATTTAGCTGGTGGCGATTTAATGATTGCATGGACAGAAGAAGGCAACGTGTTAATGAAAGGACCAGCAGAAGTAATTTGCCACGGAGTGTATGAGTACAAGATAGAAGCGTAAAGATGTATAATAGAACGAGAACAGAAAGGATGGTGTATTTCATGATTGAAGTAACAGAACAAGCAGCTTTTCAAATTAAAGATATGTTAAAAGATGCTGAAGATGGAGAGAAGTACGTGCGCCTTGCTGTACACGGCGGCGGATGTAGTGGTCTTTCTTACGGCTTAGGATTTGAAGTAGAACCAAAAGAAGACGACACAGTTCTTGAGTTTTTCGGTGTCGAATTTGTTATCGATAAAGAAAGTGCTCCGATTGTTAAAGGAGTAAAAATTGATTATAAACAATCTATGCTTGGCGGCGGATTCACAATTGATAATCCAAACGCAATCGCATCATGCGGATGTGGATCATCTTTCCGTACAGCGACGAATGCTGGTAAGCCAGAAGAGTGCTAAGTTTTTAGTTGAAATAGAGAAAGACCTTTTTAGCGATGGAGTGCAATCGTTAAGGAGGTCTTTTCTTTTACAGTAAAAAATCAAAAAGCCGCCTTCTAAATTTAGAAACGAGCCTTAAGATATTTGTATAACAAATTTTAAAATCTTAAACTAATTTATCTTTGCATAGATGCAAGTATCAGTTAGTTGTTTGCCGTCAGCTGAAACATCTTCATTACGTAATACCCCTTCAAGTTCAAAGCCTAGTTTTTCAGGAATCGCACGACTTTTCGTGTTATTAGATTCACATCGTATTTCAATCCTTCTAAATTTGAATAACTGAAATCCAAGGTTTGTTAACGCACGTACTGTTTCTGTTATGTATCCACTGCCACTAAATTGCGTGTTAACCCAGTATCCAATTTCACATTTAGAAACATTCCAATTAATTCGGTGAAGGCTAGCTGTTCCAATAAAATTATTCGTCTTCTTATGGTAGATAAGGTAGCGAAAGCTTTCTCTGTTCAAAAAATTTATATGGGCATTTCTCAGAAGAATTTCCGTTTCTTCAACAGTAGGAATGGACTGGAATAAAGACAACCATTGCTTTAATTCATGAATTGAATCTTTAATAGCTTTATGTACTACATTCCCTTCACCTGCTTGAAGTGGCGCTCGAAGAATGAGTCTATCTGTTTCTATTTGTAACGGAACATCTAATAAAATAGGATTCATATTATTTCTCCTCTCAAAACCTTTAATTGGGATATAATTAAATTTATGTAAAAAAACAACCTGAGAGCTAGAAAACAATAAATATATATTCACTTCATCATTTAGAAATCCCTTTTCACATATTGAAAACGAAATTGCTAGTTGATACAAAAAATAGCTGCTGAAGTAGCTTTAAGTTGGTCAAATCTTGCATGATTATTTATTTGATCTTCTTTTAAAGTTCTCTTTTTTCCAGTTATAATTGAAGGGTAGAAAGAGGGGATATATGCTGGAAAATATTTTTGAATTTATATTGAAGTACGTTATAGGTCCTATTTTTAGATGTATAAGATACCTTGTGATAGATATTATAATAGAATGCATAATAGAAGGTGTAATAAACGGTATAAGGAAATTACGTGATAAGTGGCGAAAGTGGCGTGAAAGACGTTATTGGCGGTAATAGGTACATAAAAAATTGGCAGTAAAGAGATAGAGGATAAAAAGCCTTAAGGGAGATGATTCATTCATTTCCCTTAAGGCTTTTTATAATGAAGTAGTAGCAACTCATCTAAATTTAGAATCTGTACTCATGCCAATTGGTGACGGCATGACGGTTTCTAAAGTGAAGCAATAATTATTATCTTACAAAAGTGTAATGTTCATGTCATGTTTTTGAATTTCTTCTTTAAGCTTTGGGCTTTAAGATAACAATATAAGAAAAAACATATGAGGTGAAGGAAATGAAAAGATATATTGCACTGTTTAGTATTTTAGTTGTATTCGCAAGCCTTTTAGTTGGTTGTGATATTAACCGTATGGGGAAAGATCAGTACTATGTTCAAATCACAGCTGATGGAATTGAAAAAAATGAGAAGTCTCATAGCGGAGAGCCATACAAATATTTTGAGTATAAATTAAAAGGATTCGATAAAGACGGTAAAGAGAAAGAATTAGAATTCACAGCTCAAAAAAACTTACGTAAAGATGCATTCCTACGCGTATACCACTCAGATAAAAAAGGTGTTTCGGCTTGGGAAGAAGTTAAGAAAGATGAGCTTCCTGCGAAAGTGAAAGAAAAATTAGGTGCAAAATAAGAAAGAAAAAAGGAATTGACGAACAGGGTCAATTCCTTTTTATATTTTCAAAATCATCTTCTGAAATGACTGTAAATCCATGTCTTTTGAATAAAGCAGTTGTTACCCCGTAACCAGTTTGTTTATTCCCGTTAAATTCTCCTGTATAAATTGTGGAACTACCACAAGAGGGACTGCGTTCTTTTAAAATAATATATTCTGGGCGCAAATCTTTCATTTGTTCTAATGCTTTATAAGCACCATTTACAAAAGCTTCCGTGACATCTTCACCGTCTTTTGTCATCACTTTCGCTTTTCCATCCAAAACGTCATCGCCATTCCCGCCAATAATTTCAGCTGAGGGACGAGGCGTTGGCAATCCTCCTAATACTTCGGGGCAAATGAGGAGTGTCTCTTCTTGTTGCAGCAAATCCCCTATTTTTGAAACGAGATTGTCATTTCCATCATACCGACAAGCGATACCACCTAAACAAGCGCTAATTACGATCATATTTTCATCTCCACTAAAAAAATATTAAATAGCACGCCAAATCCCCTTCCTGCCTCTTACTTATAAATGAGGTGATAAAAATGGGAAGCTTATATAACTTAATGAAACCATATAGTGAATTTCGAAGTAAAGAAGAGTTTAATACATATCAAAAACAAGTTTTGAAATGCTACCGATTTCAATTGAATAAAACAGATGCTACCATTATTCATTTTTTAGGAAAGTATGCAGTGAATGAGAAACAGAAAACAGTGGGGGTTGCTTGTCCATTAATGGAGACGATTGCGACAAATGTTGAAAAAAGTATTCGTACAGTACGCCGCTCCATTGCAAAGTTAGAGGAATTAGGAATTATAAAGCGTGTTGCAACGAAAGAAAGACATAAACGCGGCGGGTATAGTGCGAACTTATATGTATTTCTTATATCTGCAATTGACCGCATGGATGACCGTATGAAATTGTCCGCATGTGAAAGTGAGAATGATGCAGCTGGCTGTAGTGGAATGGGGCAAAAATATGAGGGGGAAACAATTCTTTCTAAAAACATTCCACAAATAAAAGAGAATAGAAAAGGAACGTACGAGCTTGATGAGACGTATTGCCGTCATGATATACCGAAGCCTTTTATATATGCACTTCTGCCGATGACGAGTAATCCGAAGAAGATTAATATATTTTGGAGTAAGGTGGAGCTTGCTTATAAAAAGAGCGGATTATTAGAGCAAGGTGTTTTACTGGAGCAAATATTAGCTGATGAAGAAGTGTATGGAAATTTCATTTGGCGCGTAAAAAGTGTTGTGAGAGCGTATAAATACGGGGAAATCCGTAAAAATGTGAAGGCACTTTTATATAGTACAGTGCGGGATTTATTTTTAGAGGTTGGATTAGAATGGGGAACAGCTGTGAGAAGAAGTAAGGGGA
Source organism: Bacillus sp. FDAARGOS_527 (assembly GCF_003812125.1). NCBI lineage: Bacteria > Bacillati > Bacillota > Bacilli > Caryophanales > Bacillaceae > Bacillus > Bacillus sp. FDAARGOS_527. Next base: position 3,983,239 of record NZ_CP033795.1, on the reverse strand, counting down.
TACCGTTATTTGATCCGTTTAAAAAGGAGCCATGCGTAAATGCATGACTCCAAGTAGTTAATCAAACTTTCTTACAACTGGAACACGAATCGCTACAAATAGTACGAAGACGATAACGGCGATTGCACCACTTTTCATAACGGTTACGATTGGAATTCCTATTGCAAGCGCGATTGATGTGAATGCATAAGAGAGCGGGATAAAGCCCATTGATGATAGCATAAGCAAACTCATTACACGTCCCATCATTTCTTCTTTTACTGTCGATTGAATCATCGCCATAAGCGGAACGATAGCCATTGCGATTGTAATACCGTAAAACATGCCAGCTAATAACGCTTGCCATAGTACAGTGCTAAAGTTGATAGATAAGAAGAATACGCCAGACAGTAGCATCATGATAATGCAAAATAGACCGCGTCTACGATTAATATTTTTTAAACCGACAATGACTGCGCCTATTGCCATTCCGCCTCCTACAGATGCTTCTAAGTAACTGAATTGAAGCGAGTCACCGTGTAGAACATTTTTAATGAAAAGCGGGAAACCGACTTGCATCGGACCGATTAAAAATAAGTTTAGAAAGGCGCTACAAATAAGGAAAGTTGAAAGGAATGGAGATTCCTTTACATATAAAATTCCTTCTTTAATAGAAGTGAACATGCTTTTGTCTGTATTTTGCTGCTCTGGCATCGTAAATTGTATTTTTTGAACGAGTATAGCTGCGACAATGAGTAATAAAATTGTAATCGAGAAAATCGTTTCATAGTTCGTAAATTTAATAAGAATGCCGCCAAGTACAGGTCCTAAAATAACCGATGCTTGGTTCGTCATTTGTGTAAGTGAGTTTGCTTGTGTTAAACGGCTTTTTTCTACAAGTTCAGGCAAGATAGATCCATCAGCCGACCAGAAAAAAGCATCAGCAAGTCCAAAGAATAAAGCGAATAAAGCAAATGTATATAGTGTTACATCACCTACGATGAACCATGTAAGGATAGTTGCGACAAGAATCGCACGAACAATATTAGAATAAAACATAATGTTTTTTTTCGGGAATTTATCAGCTACAGCGCCGCCGATAATCATAAAAATAAGCCTTGGAACACTAAGAGCTACGAAAACAACACCGAGTGATGCTTCAAGGTTTAATGTTTTTGCTATGTACCACGTTTGTGAAAAAGTAAAAAAGGCTAAAGCGAAACTTGAAAAGAGAGTAGCTGCCCAAAGAAAAAGGAAATTCGTATTTTTTAATAACGGTTTTCCGCTTCCTTCTAAAGCAGATTTATTTTGTTGTAGTTCCTCCATATTGCTTCCTTTCTATGCGACAAATTTAAACTAAAAAACTTGTTAACAATCACTTTATCCCGCGTTAACGGGCAGTAAAATTCCCATCTCAAAATTTGACTCGAGCAAAGAAGTTAGGTGGGAGACTAACTGCCCGTAAACGTCCGATTGGTGAGGGATGAATACCCCCCACCACTGAGTATAGTTTCACTTTATACAGTTTCTAATATTTCTATACTGCACTTTCTCATTGTAGACAATAATGTGGAATTTGCACAGTGGCTATTTAACGACAAAAAAGAAGATACCAAATGGTATCTTCTTTTTTGTCGTTTAGGCTAATGCAATATAAATATCCAATTGAACGTTAGCTGGATCTAACGCTCTTTCGTCATAAAGCTCAAAGTCTGTTGTAAAAGCACGCTTGTTTTCTTTTGACCATTTCCAAATATAGTCCCAAGCCTCGCAAACGACTTCAGCAACCGGTCCCTTTCTCGTTGTAAATACCGCATACGTAGCGGCAGGTATTGTTAAAGTTGTCATATTTTCAGGAACGTCTTCTAATGAAGAAACGGGCATACCGATTGTGAATTGATATGTACCAGTTTCATCTGATTCGTAGTTTGAGTAGAAAGCGAATGTTTCTTTTGTTTGTTGATTTGGGATGTGATGCATCATTTGTTCTTGGAAGTAGCGGTTCCAAAGCCCGGAGATTTTTCCGTCAGTAGATGCCTCTATTTCATTTGTCGTCGTAAGCGAAACGCCGATTGCTTGGAAAGCTTCTTTTTTTACGATGATAGGTTCTTTCATTTTAAAATATCCCCCTTATTGAACAGAACATTTGTTTTGGTTTATTGTAACATATTTTGGAAGGGAACGTTAGCGTAATAAAAAAAGAACTCCTTCACGTAAAAGGAGTTCTTTTCATTTCTATATTAAAACATACTTGAGCTGTGCATCGGTTGAAGTTTTGCGTTTGGATCGAAGTAAGCTTTCGCATTGTTTACTGCAGTTGGTGCTTCACCGAAGCCGCAAGCAATGAGTTTTACTTTTCCTTCATATGTACAAATGTCACCAGCAGCGTAAATACCAGGAATATTTGTTTCCATTTTCGAGTTCACGAGAATGCTGTTTTTTTGTATATCTAAGCCCCAGTTTTTAATTGGGCCAAGAGAAGAAACGAAGCCGTAGTTTACGATTACATCATCAACATCGATGATAATTTTTTCTTCCGTTTTTACATGCTGAAGAACGACTTGTTCAATTTTGTCATCACCAATGAGTTCTACTGGAACGTACGGTGTGCTTACTTCTGCACGAGAGTTCATTAAGCTTTCTACGCTATGTTCATGCGCGCGGAATTTATCACGGCGATGAACGATTGTAACTTTGTCAGCGATCGGCTCTAACATCATTGTCCAGTCAACAGCTGAATCGCCGCCGCCAAATACTACGACGCGCTTACCAGCAAATTTATTCATATCATCAACGAAATAATGTAAGTTTTTCTTTTCATACTTTGCTGTTCCTTCTAATTCTAAGCGGCGTGGTTGGAAAGCACCATTGCCAGCAGTAATAATAACTGATTTAGAATAGTGAGTTTGCTTATTCGTAACAAGTTTAAATATACCATCAGCTTGTTTCTCAAGCGTATCAACAGCTTCTTCTAAACAAACGGTTGGATCAAATTTCTTCATTTGCTCTTTTAAGTTATCAACTAATTCTTGTGCGCGCACTTTCGGGAATCCAGCTACATCATAAATGTATTTTTCAGGGTAGAGTGCGGATAATTGTCCGCCAAGCTGAGGTAAGCTTTCAATAATCTTTACACTTGCTTGTCTCATACCGCCATAAAATGCTGTGAATAGTCCTGTTGGACCACCACCAATAATTGTTATGTCGTAAACTTTTTGATTTTCTGCCACTTTCATTCCCCCTATAGATGGAATTTTGATATTGATTTCATATATTGTTCATATGTACACGAAAATCCTGCAAATGATGACACTTTCAAATAAATGATAGCATATTTGAGTTCAGAATACTTCTGAAAACGACTGAATTGTGTGTAAGTTTTCGCATAGGTGGTTTTTACATTGTATAAAATATACAGAAAGGAAAATACATGAAAAAAAGGCTGAAAAACCCTTGAAAACGCTATGTTATTTTAAAATATTGATAATTCTCCAGACGCTTGAATTCTGGAATAAAACCGACTAATATAGGGAAGTATTATGTTAAATTTCTATGACAAAATTCGTACGATTTTTTGACTGTGTTTTGTTATGATATAGAATGTGATAAATTCCACATTCTTGACAAATAGAGTTTTTAGTACTTGGTATTATTTTTTATTACTATTATATAAAGAAAAGGGTTGTGATTTGGTGAAGACTCCAAAAATCGTAGTTTTAGGTGCAGGTTATGGCGGGATGATTACGACTGTTCGTCTGCAAAAAGCATTATCTGTAAATGAAGCTGAAATTACGTTAGTAAACAACAACAGCTATCACTACCAAGCGACTTGGTTACACGAGAGCGCAGCTGGTACATTACAAGATGAAAAAATCTGTCTAGATATTCAAGACGTTATTGATACAAACAAAGTGAACTTTGTACAAGACACAGTAGTAGAAATTAAAGCTGCTGAAAAACGCATTATCTTAAAAGACGGCGAGTTAGAGTATGACTACTTAGTAATCGGTCTTGGTTTCGAATCAGAAACATTCGGAATTACAGGATTAAAAGAGCACGCATTCTCAATCGCTAACATTAATGCAACTCGTGAAATTCGTGAGCATATGGAAGCTAGTTTTGCTAAATATGCAGATGAAAAGCGCGATGAGTTAGTAACAATCGTTGTTGGTGGTGCTGGATTTACTGGTATCGAGTACGTAGGTGAGCTTGCAAACCGTGTTCCTGAACTTTGCAAACAGTACAATGTACCACGTGAAAAAGCACGTATTATCTGTGTAGAAGCTGCTCCAACAGCACTTCCAGGTTTCGATCCTGCATTAGTAGAATACGCTGTAAAACAACTTGAGAAAAAAGGCGTAGAATTCCGCATCGGTACAGCAATTAAAGAAGCAACTGAAGAAGGTATTATCGTTGCAAATGGCGATGATACTGAATTAATTAAGTCTGAAACAGTAGTTTGGGCTGCAGGTGTTCGTGGTAACGGTATTGTGGAAGAGTCTGGCTTTGAAGCAATGCGCGGACGTGTAAAAGTTGATGAGTACATGCACGCTCCAGGATACGAAGATGTATTCATGGTTGGTGACGCAGCGTTAATCATTAACGAAGAAATTAACCGTCCATACCCACCAACAGCACAGATCGCAATTCAACAAGGTTACAACATTGCGCACAACTTAACTGTGTTAGTTCGTGGTAAAGGCGAAATGAAGAAATTCGTATTCGACAATAAAGGATCTGTATGTTCTTTAGGTCATGACGATGCAATGGGCGTTGTTATGGGCAAAAAGTTAACAGGTTGGAAAGCTTCCTTCATGAAGAAAGTGATCGATAACCGTTACCTATTCTTATTAGGTGGACCTTTATTAGTTCTTAAAAAAGGTAAATTAAAGTTCTTTTAATATATAGTAGAAAAAGCAGAAACGGCTAAGAGCTGTTTCTGCTTTTTTCATTTAAAAAATATAGTATAATATATAAAAAAGAAAGAATATTCTGTCCGTTCTAATAGAGGAGGGTATGACATCATGGAGAAGCGAGGAAAAGTATGGTTAGCTGTCAGTGGCCTAGTAGCTACAAAAGATGGCAGGTGGTTATTCGTTAAGAAGAAATACAGTGGGTTAAAGGGGAAATGGTCTTTACCGGCTGGTTTTGTAAATGAAGGTGAGACCGTTGATGAAGCTGTGAAACGTGAAGTGTTAGAAGAGACAGGTATTGTCGCTCATGTAAAGGGGATCATTGGTGTTAGATCGGGCGTAATTCGCAATGAGATTAGTGATAATATGATTATTTTCCTTTTGGAGCCTGAAGAGGAAGAGATTATTGTACAGGAGAAGGAATTGTCTGAAGTAGCGTTTCTACATCCAGATACGATTGCGGACGATCCAAATACGTCTGTACTTATTACATATTTGTTAGAAAGACAATCAGAATTACATCTTGAAATGGACAAAACATTAGATCCAGGAGAGCAGTTTGGTTATACAGCCTATCACGTATTTACGGCACATACAAAGGAGAGGGAGAAAGAGTGAGTATACCGGTATTACTTATTTCAATGATGTTATTTTTCATTTTGTTTTTTGGAATTGGATTTTTACTCAACATGATATTGCGAGCGACATGGGTAATGGTTATTGTATATCCGATTGTTTGTATGCTTATTATTAATAAGGCGAGTATGTGGGATTATTTTTCAAAGCCAAAAGAAACATTCTCTTCATTTGGGACAAGTGTATCGCATTTAGGACAAGCAGATGTGTTTATTTTATCTACTGGATTGATTGGTGCTGCTTTAGCGGGAATCGTTATTAAGAAACTTCGGAAAAGCGGATATCAAATGTTTTAATCTCCAATGCAATTGGAGATTATTTTTTTGCATATTCTTTCATCGTATAGGGAATGATTAACGATGAAGGAGTGTGGCATATAAAAATGTTAAAACGATATTGTATTCGCATTATGATGACTTGTTTACTTGCAATTGCATTATGCGTAACATGGAATGCTTTCACAGGAGTTTCTTTATTAGAGATTGTAAAGAAATATGAGGGAACGAGTGCAAAAGAAGTACATGCAGCAGAAGTTAAAAGAAATGTTGCTCCGAGTAAAGAAGTGATAAATGCTTTAGAGCAGGCAAACGACTGGTCTAAATATCGTTCAATTGAAATGACTGCAACAGGTTATACGTCGGGAATTGAGTCAACTGGTAAGAGGCCGGGACATCCGGAGTATGGTATTACATATTCAGGTGTTAAGGCGAAACGGGATTTATATTCCACAATTGCAGCAGACTTACGCGTATTCCCAATTGGAACAATCTTATTCGTACCAGGTTATGGGTATGGTGTAGTAGCTGATAAGGGCGGTGCAATAAAAGGAAACCGTCTTGATTTGTACTATGATACAGTGAAAGATGTTTATAGCCAATGGGGTAAGAAAAAAGTAAATGTATATGTAGTTAAGATAGGAAATGGTAAGTTTTCAGAAGAAGAGTTAACGATGTTAAACCAAGATGAGACGATGCAAGTGTTTCGTGGTCAATATTTAAAACAAAGATAGTCTAGTGGTAAGTACGCTAGACTTTTTTTATTTTATATAGGGTATAACAGAAGTTAGAATTGTCGCATTTTATCGAAAATAAAGTTATAATAAAGATAGAGTAGAGAAATTTAGGGGGTCTGAACATGTTTTACGTACAAAAAGAATTAGCAAGCCATGAAGCGGTGATTGTTGCCTTATTTGAAGAAGAGCAAACGAGTAGTTTTGTACAAGAACTGGACAAAGCGTTTGAAGGACAATTACAAGTTTTATTAGAAGAGAAAGAACTTTCTACGAAGAAGAAAGCTATTTCAAAAGTACATAGTTTAGGAAAAACAGAAGTGAAACGTTATTATTTCGTTGGTTTAGGCAAGAAAGAATCTTATACGACAGAAACATTACGTTCGGCTCTTGGTAAGACGTTTAAAACACTGCAAGCAGCAAAAGTACAAGATGCAGCAATCTTACTTGATTCTTTCGTAACAAAGAAATTAGACGCGATTGATGTCGCTCATATTGCGGCAGAAGTACAAGGCCTTGGTACATATGAGTTACAAACGTATAAATCAGATAAAAAGGATCGTGTAGAGTTAGAGAAGTTTACGGCTATTACAGCGGAAGATGCACAGGAAATTGAAGCGGCATTAACAGTTGGCTACGTACATGGACGTGCAACAAATTCAGCTCGTACACTTGTAAATATGCCGCCAAACGTATTAACAGCGACGAAGCTTGCTGAGTATGCTGTTGAGTTAGCGGAGAAGTATGATATGGATTATAAAGTTCTTGAGAAAGAAGAGATGGAAGAGCTTGGTATGGGTGCGTTACTTGCAGTAAACCAAGGTAGTGTAGAGCCACCAAAAATGATCGCTCTTATTTATAAAGGAAAAGAAGAGTGGACAGATGTTATTGGATTCGTTGGAAAAGGAATCACATACGATACAGGTGGTTATTCTTTAAAACCACGTGAAGGTATGGTCGGTATGAAAGGTGATATGGGCGGTGCAGCTGCTGTATTAGGTGCGATGGAAATTATCGGTGAACTTCGCCCAGAGCAAAATGTGATTGCTGTTATTCCATCAACAGATAACGTTGTAAGTGGTACCGCATTTAAGCCAGACGATGTAATCACATCTATGAGCGGAAAAACAATTGAAGTATTAAATACAGATGCAGAAGGTCGCTTAGCATTAGCTGACGGTATTACGTATGCGAAAAAATTAGGTGCAAACTATTTAATTGATGTTGCGACATTGACAGGTGGTGTAATTGTTGCACTTGGAAATCATACGACAGGTGCAATGACAAACAATGAAGAGTTGTTTGAGCAAGTGCTAGAAGCATCTATGGAAACAGATGAATCAATTTGGCAATTACCGATTTTTGATCGTGATAAAGAACGCGTGAGAAACAGTAAGTTTGCTGATTTAAATAACTCACCAGGCCGCGAAGGACATGCGGTTATGGCTGGTACATTCCTAAGTGAATTTGCTGAAGATACACCTTGGGTACACTTAGACATCGCTGGAACATCTGAATCATCAGGAGCACATGATTTAGGTCCAGCTGGAGCAACAGGTGCAATGGTACGTACACTTGCAACGCTTGTTGAACGTTTCGGCGAAGAATAAGATCGTAAGAGAGGGCTGTTCCTACATTTTGGAACAGCCTTTTTTATTGATATATGGTGTTACGGCCGATGTAATTTTACTTTATAGAGAAATTGTATATAAAGTCCCGTTTAAAGCAAAGGAAGTGCGGCCCGTTTCTTCAGAGACAACTAAAATAAGGGCATCGCTTTTTTCTGATAAGCCAATTGCAGCTCTGTGACGTGTTCCTAGTTCAGGATCAACTTCTGTGCTTTCCGTGAGCGGAAGAATATTGGCAGCTGAGACAATATGATTATTTTTAACGAGAACGGCTCCATCATGAAGAGGGTTACCTGGATAAAATATTGATTCGAGTAATGGTGCGGTTAAATGAGCGTTTAATGTCGTTCCAGTTTGAATGAAAGCTTCAAGCGTCTCGTTTCGTTCCACAACGATAAGAGCGCCATGTTTTCGGGCGCTTAAATGTTGGATAGCTGTCGTAATAAAAGATGAACTTTCCGTATAAGGTGATAAATATGCTTGAATATAGTATGTAGCTGCCAATGTTTGTACATTTGCTAATATATGATGAATATCTTCCATTTTGCATAAAATACATTCGTCTTCTTTATCGATTGCGCTCCTCATAATCGATAGTTCTTTTTCAGCAATTTCAATCATTTGCTTTGTTTGTATTTTGAGCTCTTCTGACAAGCCCCATTCGCGCATAATCCTCATTCCCTTTAGTGGAGTATTTAACAATAGTGTATACAAATATTCCTAGTAAAATCCTGCTAGATTTTATAAAATATTGAGATACAGCATGTTTTTTTCATATAATAAAGGTATGACGAGCGAGAGGAGAGAGAAGAATGAATTGGAAACAAGAATTTAGTCGCTGGCTTTCTTACGCACAATTAGATGCAGAATTAAAAGAACAGCTAGAAAATATGAAGCAAGATGAGAAGAAAATCGAGGATAGCTTTTATAAAAATCTAGAGTTTGGCACAGGTGGTATGCGTGGTGAACTTGGTGCTGGTACGAACCGTTTAAACGTATATACAGTTCGTAAAGCGACAAAAGGATTAGCAAGCTTTATCGAAAAGTTAGGTGAAGAAGCGAAAAAACGCGGTGTTGTTGTAGCCTATGATTCTCGTCATAAATCACCTGAGTTCGCAATGGAAGTTGCTGCTACACTAGGTGCACACGGCATTACAACATATGTGTTTGAAAGCTTACGTCCAACGCCAGTGCTTTCTTTCGCAGTTCGTCATTTACATACAGTGAGTGGAATCGTTCTTACTGCAAGTCATAATCCGCCTGAATATAACGGTTATAAAGTATACGGTGAAGATGGTGGACAGTTGCCTCCGAAAGAAGCTGATGAATTAATTAGCTACGTAAACGCAGTAGAAGACGAGTTAACAGTTGAGGTTGCTAATGTGGAGCAATTAAAAGCTGACGGTTTATTACATATTATTGGACAAGAAGTCGATGATGCATATGCTGCAGAATTGAACAATGTCATTATTAATAAAGAAATGGTGGAAAAGGCCGGCAAAGATTTGAAAATCGTCTTCACACCACTACACGGAACATCAAATATTTCTGTACGCCGTGGTTTAAAAGAAGTTGGATTTACAGATGTAACAGTTGTAAAAGAGCAAGAGTTACCAGATCCGAACTTCTCTACAGTAAAATCACCGAACCCAGAAGAGCATGCAGCATTTGAATATGCAATTCGTGACGGTGAAAAGGTAGGAGCGGATGTATTAATCGCAACAGATCCTGACGCAGATCGCCTTGGTGTAGCAGTTCGTAATCACGATGGTGAGTTCCAAGTATTAACTGGTAACCAAACAGGTGCATTAATGCTTGATTATTTACTATCACAAAAGAAAGAAAACGGAACGCTTCCAGAGAACGGTGTCGTATTAAAAACAATCGTAACGTCTGAAATCGGCCGTACAATCGCGAAAGCATACGGTTTAGATACAATTGATACGTTAACTGGGTTTAAATTTATCGGTGAGAAAATTAGACAGTATGAAGAAAGCGGACAATATGAATTCCAATTCGGTTATGAGGAAAGCTATGGTTATTTAATCCGCCCATTCTGCCGTGATAAAGATGCAGTACAATCTGTCCTATTCGCATGTGAAGTAGCTGCATACTACAAATCTCAAGGGAAGACGTTATATGACGGTCTATTAGAAGTATTTGAGAAGTACGGCTTCTTCCGTGAAGACCTTGTGTCGTTAACGTTAAAAGGAAAAGATGGAGCGGAAAAAATCCAAGAGATGATGGCAACGTTCCGTGAAAATCCTCCGAAAGAAGTAGCGGGCTTAACAGTCGTGTCAGTTGAAGACTATAAAGCAAGCATCGTTACATCTTTACAAGATGGACATAAAGAAGAGATTCACTTACCGAAATCAAATGTGTTAAAATATCAATTAGAGGATGGTTCATGGTTCTGCCTACGTCCATCTGGAACTGAACCGAAGATTAAGTTCTACTTTGGTGTAAAAGATAGTTCTTTACAAAATAGTGAACAAAAGTTACTTACTATTAAAGAAGACATTATGAATCGTTTATAATACAAAGTAATTTTAAGTAGTAAGGAACAAAAGGGAGCGAAATCTCCCTTTTGTTTTATGTAGGAAATGATTGCTATTGATTCCGACAGGAGAGAGGGTATTTTGTGATGAAAAAAGTAAGAAAAGCGATAATCCCAGCAGCTGGATTAGGAACACGTTTTTTACCAGCAACGAAAGCAATGCCGAAAGAAATGTTACCGATAGTAGATAAACCAACGATCCAATACATTGTAGAAGAAGCAGTGAAATCGGGTATCGAAGATATTATTATCGTTACTGGTAAAACAAAGCGTTCTATCGAAGATCATTTTGATAACGCATTTGAACTAGAACAAAACTTATTGGAGAAGAAAAAATATGAGTTGCTTGAAAAAGTACAAGCTTCTTCAAAAATGGTAGATATTCATTACATCCGTCAAAAAGAACCGAAAGGGCTAGGACATGCTGTTTGGTGTGCACGTAAATTCATTGGCGATGAGCCGTTTGCAGTGCTACTAGGTGATGATATTGTCCAAGCTGAGAAACCATGTTTACGTCAATTAATGGATGAGTATGAAAAAACACTTTCTTCTGTTATTGGTGTACAAACTGTTCCAGAGTCGGAAACACATCGCTATGGAATTATCGATCCATTAGAACAAGAAGGTCGTCGTTACCAAGTTCGCAATTTCGTTGAGAAGCCAGCGCAAGGTACAGCACCTTCAAACTTAGCGATTATGGGACGTTACATTTTAACGCCTGAAATCTTTATGTTCTTAGAACAGCAACATGTTGGTGCTGGTGGCGAAATTCAGTTAACAGATGCTATCCAAAGTTTAAACGAAATTCAACGTGTATTCGCTTACGACTTCGAAGGAAAGCGCTACGACGTAGGTGAAAAGTTAGGATTTGTTCAAACAACAATCGAAATGGCACTGCAACACCCAGAATTACGTGATGACATGGTTGCAATGATGAAGAAAATTTTAGAAGAACAAACGAATCAAGAGTCTTAATATAATGATATAATCCCCTGTTGGATGGGCGGTAAAAGAACGTATTTACTGCTTAATCTAAAAGGGGATTTTTTGATAAAAAAGACACTCTGGAGAGAGTGTCTTTAATTTTTATCAGTAGGCTTTAGCTCGTTAGCTTTGGATTTAATTTCATCAGTAATAGCGATATTAATATTTCCAGCTGCTTTTTTGTATTCTTGAATCAATGCATTAACATTTTGATTAAATGAAATTAAGCTGCCACTTGGAGATTGGGCTTGTTCGTTAAGCGCTGTAATAATCCCGTATATTTTTTTATATTCTTCATAGGTTTCTTTATACTTATTAGGCTGTTCTTTTGCGGCTTCAGAGACTAACTTTAAATCATTTCCCATTGTGCTATAAAACGTATCAACAGTTGTAATCATTCCGTCAATTTCTGTTCTCTTAGAACTTAGTGCATGATTGAAGTCTTGTCTTTTATCTATTGCACTTGACCATGTAGTTGAATACTCGGATAATACGTAAGATGCTGCATGTTTAAAGGTGTTTATATTATTATAAAAAGATGCTGCGGCAATTAAGTAATTAGCTTCTTTTTTCTTTTGGGCTTGAAGAGCTTGGTATTCCTCTTCTATATTTGTTACTTTTGTTATCGTAAAGAGTAGAACGATAATGGATATAATTGATGTAACAAATAATATTATAGATGTTACTAAAGATTTTTTTGCTGGCAATTTTCGTACTTTCTTAATTAACCCAATAACAATAAAGATCAAAGTTGCGCATAAACTAGCTATAGTAAGAATTAAAAAGAAAAATGCTAGGCCGTTTCCAAAGGTATATGACATTCCTAACTCACTATTTCCATATAATTTGTAACCGATACTCATACTTAGTATGAAAAATAAAGATAGTACTCCGACACTTATTTTAATAAGTGTATTTTTTGATAGATTCACTGATTTTCCTCCAAAACATTGTTCTAATTAGATGTGTAAATATAAGATTTGCTGAATTAGCATAACAAAAATCATTTCTAATATGTGTCGTATATTGTCGAAAATAAAAAAGAGTTATCTTAACATAGTAAGATAACTCTTTTTTATTATGAAATCGTCGAATGAGAATGCTGATAAGCAGAACGACGCACAGCATAGTATATGCGAGGTGCGATAATAGCACCGATAATTGTAAATGCAATATCTTTTACTGCAAACCACATCATAATCATCCAAGCAGCTTTATAGCTCATATTACCGCCCATAAAGAGATTGACTGCCCCGTACATGTAAGTAGTACCGATAATATAAGTTAAAATGATTCCTGTGAAAGAGGCAGTTGCAAATGTACGAAATGTTGGTTTTTCCTTTTGTTCTACGAGTTTTCCTGATACGTAAGCAACGATAATAAATGCGATAATAAAGCCACCAGTAGGATCTAAAAGTGCTCCAAATCCAGCTTTGAAGTTAGCGAAGATTGGTGCACCTGCTACTCCAACTAGCATGTAAACAGTCATTGATAATGCACCAAGTCTACTTCCAAGAAGAAGCCCTGCTAAAATTGCGAAAAATGGTTGCATAGATAATGGGATGCCCGCTACTTGCAGGAATGGTGCCCAAGATACAATATTTGCACCAATGGCCATAAGAGCGACGAACATGGCGGCTAATGCTAAATCTAAAACATGAAATCTCCTCATAATGTTAACCTCCTGTTGTTTTTAAGTTAACATTATCGTAGCGAAACTATTTACTTGTTGTCAATTAAAATATTTTGATAAGAAGGCTTCAAATACTCTCTTAGCAACGTATATGGAATACGAAATTGTGGAATGCCGCTTGAATAAGGTGCAATTTCATATAAAGGGAAATAAATGACGAGATTGTTCGGTTCTAAAAAGAAGTGAAACTTTTTCGTGCTCATGACTTTTTCAGTTGCATCAGGAAAATAAATACTTTCATTTTGTTTAATTTGTCTTACAATCTCAGCACGAATTACGTCTTTATATTTATCTTCTTGTTGAAATAAATCGTCTAAGTGTAGTAACTTTTTTTCTTTTAAATCAAATGTGTTAGCCTTCCACGTATAAAGACCGTGTGCTCCGCCTGTATATTGATAGTAATTCAAATATAGGCTGAGCAAAGGTGATTTATTTAAGGAGACTTTATAATCAACATTCGCCACGTACGGATGAAATGGTGTACTAGATCCTTCTGTTTCTTTATAATATTTTTTTGCGTCTTTTTCTAATTTTGTTTTAAATTTTTCAGTAGATTTTTTGTAATAGAAATTTAGCTTATTTTGAAACTTAGAATCGGAAAAGTTATGAAACGAAGGCCTATTGATTTGATATTCTATATAAGGTTTCTTACCTTTTTGCGTGACAGTCTGAACATCGATTGTCAGGTTGGATGCTTTGGCTGCTAGTGCACAATTTGGTACAATAGTCAGCAAGGAGAACATAAGCGATAGTATAAAAAATTTCTGTTTCATTTAGGTGAAACCTCCTTATATAAGTGTTATACGTAGTTTGAAATTAAATAGGTAAAATTATACATTTAATTAAAGTGAGAGAAGGGGGAAACGATATGGCAAAAACTTTAATGGATTCGCTTGGAATTGAGTTGTTAGAGATGACAGAAGATAAGGTAGTTGCTACGATGCCTGTTGATGAACGTACACATCAGCCGTTTGGTTTTTTACATGGTGGTGCATCTCTTGCGTTGGCGGAAACAGTAGCAAGCGTCGGTTCATACAATTTAATTGATCAAGAGAAATGTATTTGCTTCGGTCTAGAAATTAATGCAAACCATATTCGCTCAAAGAAAGATGGAATTGTAACAGCAATCGGAACACCGATACATAGAGGAAACTCAACGATGGTTTGGGATGTACGTATCATTGATGAGAATGACGATTTATTATGTATTTCAAGATGTACAGTAGCAATTAAAGAAAAATGTGAAAAGTAAAAAAAGAGGCTGCTCTAATGAGCAGCCTCTTTTTCTTATAATTAGAACTGGATTTTCTTCTCTAAGAAACCTTTTAGTTCGCTAATTGGCATACGCACTTGTTCCATTGTGTCACGGTCACGTACTGTAACAGCTTTGTCTTCAACTGAGTCGAAGTCATAAGTGATACAGAATGGTGTACCGATTTCGTCTTGACGACGGTAACGTTTACCGATAGAACCAGTTTCGTCAAAGTCTACCATGAAGTCTTTAGCTAGTTCTGCAAATACTTCAGTAGCACCTTCAGATAGCTTTTTAGATAATGGTAAGATCGCTGCTTTGTATGGTGCTAAAGCAGGGTGGAAACGAAGAACTGTACGAGAATCGTTTTCTAATTGCTCTTCTTCATATGCATCACATAAGAACGCTAATGTTACGCGGTCAGCACCTAAAGATGGCTCGATGCAGTACGGTACGTAACGCTCATTCGTTTGTGGATCAATATAGTTAAAGTCTTCGTTAGAGTGTTCCATGTGACGTTTTAAATCGAAGTCTGTACGAGATGCAACGCCCCATAGTTCGCCCCAACCGAATGGGAATTTGAATTCAATGTCAGTTGTTGCGTTACTGTAGTGAGATAATTCCTCTTCACCGTGGTCACGAAGACGCATGCTTTCTTCAGTCATACCAAGTGAAAGTAACCAGTTCTTACAAGTTTCACGCCAGAATGCGAACCACTCTAAATCTTCACCAGGCTTACAGAAGAATTCAAGTTCCATTTGTTCGAATTCACGTGTACGGAATGTGAAGTTACCAGGCGTGATTTCGTTACGGAAGCTCTTACCGATTTGGCCAATACCAAATGGAAGTTTTTTACGCATAGAGCGTTGTACGTTTTTGAAGTTTACGAAAATACCTTGTGCTGTTTCTGGACGAAGGAAGATTTCGTTTGTGCTAGACTCTGTAACACCTTGGAATGTTTTGAACATTAAGTTGAACTGACGGATTTCAGTGAATTCTTCACTACCGCAATCAGGACATTTTACTTCATGTTCTTTCATTAAGTCAGCCATTTGGTCGAAAGTAAGACCATCAACAACCATTTCGATGCCTTTTGCATCTAATGCATCTTCAATTAATTTGTCTGCACGGTGACGCGCTTTACATTTTTTACAGTCGATCATTGGATCGTTGAAGTTACCAACGTGACCAGAAGCGATCCAAGTTTTTGGGTTCATTAAAATAGCAGCGTCTAAACCAACGTTGTATGGAGATTCTTGAATGAATTTTTTCCACCAAGCTTTTTTAACGTTATTTTTTAATTCGATTCCAAGTGGACCGTAATCCCAAGTGTTTGCAAGACCACCGTAAATTTCAGAACCAGGGAAAACAAAACCGCGATGTTTCGCTAAGTTTACTACTTGTTCCATTGAATACATAATAAAATCCTCCTTTTGAAAGTTAACGTATTGGCGATGACGTGCTCAGGTAACTTGTGAAACGAGCAGTATATGCTTTGAAAAACATAAAAAAACGCTCATCCCAAGGCTTAATTGCCTAGGGACGAGCGTTTGCCCGCGGTTCCACCCTAGTTGATACACAAAAGGTGCATCCACTTTATCACGTATTGCTCGAGACTGCCGTTTCCTTGCGGCTTCAGGCTTTCACTATCCCTGAATCGCTTTTTGTGCAAGTACTTATAAGTCCGTCATCGCTACTTATATTAATAATAATGAACATATTCTAACACGTTCTTTTTTAAACCTCAATAGAGGAACGCGTCTATCTATGATAGAGTCTCGCCTATTTTTTCGTTATTTATTCCGTAATTTTCTTTAATGTGCTTAATTGCTTCACGCCTGCTGAGTGGAGCAAGCTCGTTATTTTGCACGTATTCCCAAACGACATCGGGCTTTGTTTTTGCATATTCACGAAGGACCCATCCAATCGCTTTTTGAATGAAAAATTCTTTCGAAGAATGTAGTTGTCCAATAACCCAAAAAAGAAGTTCTTCATCCATCTTTTGTTTATATTTTAGCTGGAATAAAATAGCGGCGCGTTGTAACCATATGTTATCTGATGCAATCCATTTTGGAATATAGGCAGAAATCAATTCTGGATGTTGTAAAAAGATATTACCTAAAAATGTAGGGACGATGCTATCGACAGTGTCCCACCAAGATTTTGTTACAATAAGTTCTTCTAAGAAGGGGATATGCGTTTCGTTTATATACTTTTTATATTTTTGCATCATATCGAGTGCGGCTGCCTGAAATTCTCGTTCTGGTAAATCCCACAGCTCACGTACGATAATTTGGAAGTCTTTTGGATCTGGGAGGGTATGTATTTGGATGACGTCTTTTAATAATTGTCTTCTTTCAGGCGTTTGAATACCAATAAATAGGAAGTGATTTTTCATATAACGTGCCATCGGTTCTGCTTTTTCCGGATTTTTGTGAGCTATGAAATGCTCTTGTAATGCTTTTACAAATGGATGCATCGGTTGTTCTCCTCTCTTATTATGTTACTCCTATTATTATACAAAGAGTTTGGTTGAATTTTAAAACATAACTTGCAATGCAATGAAATATGTTGAGAGTAGAGAGGAGAGGATAAGATGGAAGATCAAGGCTTACTAGCAGGTTTCTTTGCTCTTAGTTTTGCGTTTATTCTTGTTATATTGATTTGGGCAGTTATTGCGTATTTGTTAACGGCTTTTGCACTGTATACGATGGCGAAAAATGACGGTGCAACGGATGGAGTTCTAGCATTTATTCCTTTTTTAAATAGTAAAATATGGGGTGATTTAGCGAAAGATAAATTACCCGATTTCTTGAAAGAAGAAGCAGGATGGAAAGTATTCGGCATATATGTCGCATGTTTCATTTTTAATTTCGTACCAATTTTATATTTAATAGCAACAGCTGTATCCATTGTGTTGTCTATTTATCTTATCTACGCTATTTTAGACAGATATGGAACGAACTCTATATTATTTACGATTATTCATGTCATCACATTTTCAGTGTTCTTGCCGATTCACTTGTTCATTATCAGAAATGAGCCGGTGAGGTATAACGAGTAAGTTTAATTTAAATATGTGTAATGAAAAAAGCGCCCTGGTTATCAGAGCGCTTTTTGTGCTACATAAGGTAGCGTACATAAATATAAATATGAGAAATGATTAATGAAACGATCATAATTGGGAAACCGACTTTTAAGAAGTCCATGTAGCTAAATTTATGTCCTTCGCGGCTTGCGATACCTGCGACAATTACGTTAGCAGAAGCGCCGATTAATGTTCCGTTTCCGCCCAGACAAGCACCTAATGCTAATGCCCACCATAATACGTCGATTTGTGCGTCAGAAGGTGATAAACCTAGCCCAACAGCCATATCGTTAATAAGTGGGATCATTGTTGCAACGAATGGAATGTTATCAATTGTTGCAGAGGCGATACCAGATACCCATAAAATAAGGATAGATGCGTAAGAAATATCTCCACCTGTTATGCCAATTACTTTTTGAGCTAACATTTTAATAAGACCGATGTCGATAAGTCCTCCAACGAGTACGAATAGTCCTGCGAAGAAGAAGATTGTTACCCATTCTACACTTGCGAATACTTCTTCAATTTCATGTTCTTTCACACCGATTAACATAAGTACAGTAGCACCAGTTAAAGCGATGATAGCTGCATCAACGTGGAAAATGGAATGAGTCATGAAACCTACAATTGTAAGTCCAAGTACTGTTAAAGATTTTTTCATTAATACTGGATCTTTAATGTATTGCTTTTCATCTAAACTCATTAATTTTTTAACTTGTACAGGATCAGCGATTAATTGTTTGCGGTACATGAAGTAAAGTATTGTCGCTGTCACACCAATGATAATAATTACGATTGGCGCTAAGTTTAGTAAGAAAGCATTGAAATCTAAATGCTTATTGGCAGAACCAATCATAATGTTAGGTGGATCACCAATTAATGTTGCTGTTCCCCCAATGTTTGAAAAAATAATTTCAGAAAGTAAATAAGGGACAGGATTTACTTGCAGTATGCGCGTAATAGATAAAGTAACTGGAACAACAAGAAGTACAGTTGTAACGTTATCTAAAAACGCGGAACCAAGCGCAGTAAGTAAGGAAAGGGAAATTAAAATTTTAATTGGATTTCCTTGCGCTCCTTTTGCCGCTTTAATGGCAACGTATTGGAAGACACCCGATTTACTCGTAATGTTCACCAAAATCATCATACCGATGAGTAGTGTAATCGTCCCCCATTCAATATGTTTCGTAAAGGCGTTGTGTAAATCAACGACCCCCATAATTACCATGAGTGCTGCGCCAAGAAGTGCGATGACAGCGCGATTAATTTTTTCAGAAATAATAATGGCATATGTAATTAAAAAGACTGCGATAGCAAAATAATACTGCCAGTTTGCGAGCTCTTGCGTTGTTTCGTGCAAAACTCTCATCTCCTTTCATTCACTTTTCTTAGTGTGTCAAAAATTAACTAGATGAAACACACATAACGTCATTATAAAGTAGAAAAATGTCGGATGTAAATGAAAGGGTTTATTTTGTTATATTTTCTGCAAAGGTTACTTTTTCTTATTTTTAAAAATATTTGCGGGCATTTGACATATATATAAGATACATCCAATCTGAATATTTAAAATGGAATTAGCATTCGAGCTTGTTCGTGTAGGAGTGTCAAATAGAAAGGAATGACAAAGATGATAAGGAAGGGATCGTATGAATGAACAACAATTTTTATTTTTGGATTTTGAGTTTACGATGCCCCAGCACAGAAAAAAACCAAAAGGATTTTTCCCGGAGATTATTGAGGTAGGACTCGTTTCGGTTGTTGGCTGTAAGGTAGAAGATACGTATTCAGCTCATGTTAGGCCGAAGACTTTTCCTTCTTTAACGGATCGATGTAAGAAGTTTTTAGGGATTAAACAAGAAGTCGTAGATAAAGGAATTTCGTTTCCAGAACTCGTTGAAAAACTTGCAGAATATGAAAAGAGATGTAAACCGACCATTGTTACGTGGGGAAATATGGATATGAAAGTGTTGAAGCATAATTGTGAAAAAGCGGGAGTAGATTTTCCTTTCCAAGGACAGTGTCGTGATTTATCACTTGAGTATAAGAAGTTTTTTGGTGAGAGAAATCAAACAGGATTGTGGAAAGCGATTGAAGCGTATGGAAAAGTAGGGACGGGTAAGCATCATTGTGCGCTAGATGATGCGATGACGACGTATAATATTTTTAAATTAGTAGAAAAAGATAAAGAGTATTTAGTGAAACCAGCACCTCCAACATTAGGGGAACTCGTTGATTTTTCAAAAGTGTTAAAGAAAGTGAGTACACAGTAACGACCAAATTGCACAGTATGTAATTTGGTCGTTTTGTTTTTTTAAAGTTTGTAGTCCTTTTTTAACTGTTCTAATGTTTCTAGACTACGAACCGCAAAAGGTGAATCATCTTCAGAAAATGAATTCATTTGAGTTTCTAATGCTAATTTGAGTGAATCTGTGTAATCTGGAATTTCTCCTTCATATTTCTTCACCATTTGCTCTGGAATGTTCGTCTGTTCACGAAAAGCTAAAGCACGTCTTTCGTGGAAAAATGGTACGTCAGCTTGTTTTACGTTATGTAAGTCACCTTGCACCGGATGTTTTAAAACAGCTAATACTTTTACGACGTAACTGCCAGGGCGGCTATTTGTAACCTCGCCAATGTATTTTCCCGTTTTATAAATACCAGTAACGATTTCGCCAATTTCAAATGTTTCTCTCATATTTTTCACCTCAAGTTTATAGTAAGGAAAGTAGGAGAAGGAGTCAAAGAAATCATTCGCTTTCGGAACGCCCCTTGAGAATATGGATAGGTTCAACTATAATTTAAATGTATATAACAGAAAATTCTGATGTTTTTCGAATCCTATAATTAAGGAGTGTTCGTTATGATGCCTTTATACTTTCCGGAAGATAAAACAGAATATATTATTCCAGGGATTGTTTGTGTTCTATTTATTATCGGTGCGATTGCTACATGGCGTATGTTCGTTCGTGTATCAAAACGAGAAGCAGATCGATTACAGAAAGTTGAAGAAAAGCTGTTAGCTGAAAAGAAACAGTAACTCATTTTTGTATGTTTCCCTCTATGCTCGGACAATCTAAGGGCAGAATGTATTTTGGAGGGAATAAAATGAAAAAACGGCTTTTTTTCAGTTGTTGTTTACTATTTCTGATGGCAGGTTGTGACCAAGGAAAGCCGAAAGAAATTGACGTGAAATTACATAATGCTTCAGGTGATGAAGTGGGGACTGCAAAAGTAACTCAGCAAACAAGCGGAGTGAAAATTACGATTAAAGGGGAAGGTTTCGCACCTGGCCCGCACGGACTACATGTACACGAAATTGGAGAGTGTAAAGCACCTCGTTTTGAATCAGCTGGAAATCATTTTAATCCAGATGATAAAAAGCATGGACTACTCAATCCGAAGGGTGCAGAAAACGGTGATTTACCGAACGTAATTGCAGATGGTTCTGGAAAGATTAAAGCAGAAATTGATGCGCCGCATATAACGCTTGAAGAAGGAAAAACGACGATTCATAGAAAAGATGGAGCGTCTATTATTATTACAGAAAACGCTGATGATGGCATGACACAACCGACAGGTAAATCAGGTGATCGAATTGCTTGTGGTGTTATTGTAAAAAAAGCGTCGGATATGAAGAAAAAGTAAAAGCTACCGTGCGCGGTAGCTTTTTTGTGTAGTGTAAGTGAAAATATATCAGCGATTATTGGAATATATCGACTGTAACTTAAAATATATCGGCGATTATTGGAATATATCGACGATTTTTAAAATATATCGACTTACCGACAAAAGTTGACAAAGGAGGCTGTCCCAAACAGTCTCCTTTCTTATTATGAAAACGTATGGCGCAGCCTATTTAAAATTTCTTCTAAAACAGACCTTGGACAGCCGATGTTAATTCGAATATGTTCTTCGCCGCCTAATCCGTATTTCTCACCAGGCTCAACAATAATTTTTCCTTTTTCTTCGAGCAATTTAGTGCGCTCATTTTGAGAAAGCTGTAGGCGAGAGCAATCAATCCATAATAAAAAGCTACCTTCTGGCTTCGTTACGGAAAGAGTAGGTATGTGATCTTTCATATATTTACAAGCAAATTGAGCATTATCTTCTATATATAATCGAATTTCATTTAGCCAATCATTACATTCTGTATAGGCACTTACCATCGCTGTATAGGCAAATGTATTTAATCCGTGGAAGCCTTGTCTATATTGGATAGATGTAAAGGCTTGACGGAGTTTTTCATTTGGAATGATAATAATCGATGCTTGTAATCCAGCGATATTAAATGTTTTACTTGGAGCCATACAAGTTATCGTGCGCGCTGCTAGTTCTTCAGATAAAGAAGCGAACGGTGTATGTGTATGATTTGCATAAATAATATCGGAATGAATTTCATCTGCGACAACGATTACATTATATTTTGTACATAAAGATCCAAGCTTTGTTAATTCCTCTTTCGTCCAAACACGACCTATCGGGTTGTGAGGACTGCAAAGAAGCATAAGTTTGACGCCTTGTTGAAATTGCTTTTCTAAATGCTCGAAGTCTATCGCATATGTATCATTTTGTTTCTGTAATGGACTTACGCATAATTGTCTATTGTTTGTTGTGACCATTTCGAAAAATGGGGGATAAATAGGTGGTTGTACGAGAACGGATTCGTTTTCCTTTGTGAAGGCCTGTATGCTCGTACTAAGAGCTGGAACGATTCCGGCGCTAAAGACAATCCACTCTTTTTGAATATCCCAGTTGTACTGTTTTTTTGTCCAGTTACAAATAATATCGCCAATATTTTCGGGAGGAAGTGTATAGCCGAAAATAGGATGCTCGATACGTTTCTTTAAAGCAGCTTGAATTGGTTGTGGTACTTCAAAATCCATATCAGCAATCCACGCGTGGATAAGTTCTTCGTTTTTATATGTATCCCATTTTGTACTATGAGTTCCACGGCGATTGACTGCTTTATGAAATAGTTGCATAAGTTTGCCCCCTTCTTCTGTAAAACCGTTAAGTTATGAAAGTTCTCTCTCTTCTTATAGAATAGCTGATGTGATAGGATAAAGAAAAGTATTAAAAAGTGAAAAGGCGGGAAGCGAATGGGTACATATGAAAAGATGATAGAGGTTGTGAAGAATTGGGATCCGTTTCAAATGGGACCGGAGTTTTATGAAACAGAAGCGAGCGATGTTGTGAACGTCGCAAGTGTGTTTGATGATTCAAAATACATCGCAAAGAAGATTCAACATATATACTTTATGTCTTTTGAGGAAGTACCTGCGCTTGAAAAATGTGAGAAGTTAGCTGTGGAATTACTTATAATAAAAGAAGGCGGAAGTTGTTCATTGTAGGCTGTCGGAATTTCCGACAGCCTTTTTATATTACTGCGCAGAAAAAGCCATAATTTCTTCATAAACATGTTCCGGTTTTTCTTCAGGTAGTAAATGTCCTGTGTTTTCGTAAGAAATAAATTTCGAATTCGGTAAATCTTTGTGCAGACGATGACCTACATGTACAGGGACGACCCGATCTTTTTCACCCCAAATGAGTAGCGTAGGTGTTTCGATTTTTTGTAATTCAGTTGAAGGTAAGTCACCTTCACGATCTCGTATCATACGAGTTAAAGCGGGGAATATACGGTTGTCATAAAAAGGAGCAGAGTAACCTTCCTTCATTTCATCGTCAATTAATGAATGATCATGAACGACATTCATTAAGTTATGAACGATGCCGCGCCGTATAATCCAGTTCTTTACGTATAAATGAAAGAACGGTAAATAAGAAGAGTACAGTAAAGGTAAAGTTGCGCGTGCTAAATAGCTAGAGCTACATAGTAAAATTGTCTTTGAAATTAATTCAGGACGTATACGGTTTACGTAAAGTGAAATTTGGCCGCCCATAGAATGTCCAACTAACACAATGTTTGAGAGAGATAAGTGTTCAATTAAATCGATTATAATCGTTGCTAAATTATGATAAGAATACTTAAATAGATGAGACTTATCACTCTTCCCGAACGGTGGTAAATCAAGGGCAATGACTGTTCCTTCTTTCGATAATAAAGGAATTAGACGGCGGTAGCTGAATGAGGAAGATAAAAAGCCGTGAACGAGTACGAAAGTAGGACGTTCTGTTTTATTTTCATGTTCATACAATTCGTAATGAACAGTAGTGCCGCGAGTGGAAAAAGTGAAATAAGGACAAGTAGATTCGTGATTCATTTTTTGTCACTCCATTGATTTTTGTTCATATCATTTCCAAGGCAGAAAAAAATATGTTAACAAAAAAAGGCAAGATGACGATGTCATCTTGCCTTTCGTACATTCAGTATTACCCGCGAACAATATTAGGCGGTGTTTTTCCTTGTAACGCTGCAACTAAATTTTCGGCGGCGGTCATAGCCATTTGTTGCCTAGTTTTTAATGTTGCAGATCCGATATGTGGTAAGGTCACAACATTTTGTAATGATAAGAGCGGATTGTCTTTTTGAATCGGCTCTTGTGTAAAAGTATCGATGCCTGCTGCAAAGATTTTCTTTTCTGTTAACGCATCGATTAACGCTTCTTCATCTACTGTTTTCCCGCGAGAAGCATTAATGAAGATAGCTGTTTCTTTCATGAATGAAAATTCCTTTTCTCCGATAAGATGGTACGTTTCATCTGTTAATGGAGTAAGAAGAACGATAAAGTCAGACTGCTTTAGAAGCGTCTGTAAATCACAATATGTAGCATCGAATTTTTGTTCAGCTTCTTCTTTTCGGCGACGGTTATAATAAAGAACATCCATATCAAATCCGAATTTCGCTCGTTTTGCAACAGCTTCACCAATTCGGCCCATACCGATAATGCCGATTGTACGATGGTGTACATCTAGCCCAAAGTGCTCTTTTCCAATTTCCGCATTCCATTTACCATTTTTTACGTAGGAGTCGAGTTCACAAACACGACGACCAGCAGATAACATAAGAGCGAAAACGAGGTCAGCTACTGTATCATCTAGTACGTAAGGTGTATTTGTTCCGATGACATTGCGCTTTTCCATCGCTTGTAAATCAAAATTATCGTAACCGACAGAAATGTTGCTTACTACTTTTAAGTTAGGAGCCGCCTCCAATAATTCTGCATTAATAGCAGATCCGAAATTTAATAAACCATCTTTATCTTGTATTTTCTCTAGTAGAACATCACGAGGTACCTTCTCATTTTGCTCCCATTTTTCATAATCACAGTGTTCTGATAAATAGTTTTCTACAAATGTTGGAACTGGTTCAGCAATATAAACTTTTGGTTTCACGATTCCATCCCCTTTCGCTTTATCACGCATTTTTCTGCTGAGTAAAGTTTCACTTTATTTTGACATAATTCACTAAAAAAATCTTCTTTTCAAACTGGAAAGGCTATTTGTATAATTTAGACACAAACGAAAAGGAAGGATGATTTATATGGTGACAGAAAAAGAATTAGAATTATTAGCTTGTCTTGAAAAAAGTAGTCGATTAACTGTAGATACATTAGCGAAGCTGTTAAATATAGAAGTAGAAGAAGTAAAGAAAATGGTTGAAAAATTAGAAGCAGAAAAGATTATCGTGGATTATGTAACACATATCGATTGGACGAAGGTGAAAGAACATACAGGTTTAACGGCAATGATTGATGTGAAAGTTACGCCAAAGCACGGCGTTGGGTTCGATGCGGTTGCTGAGCAAATTTATCGTTATTCAGAAGTGAAATCTGTGTATTTAATGTCAGGGACATATGACCTTTCTATTACATTAGAAGGAAAGACAATGGGAGAAGTGGCGATGTTTGTTTCTGAGAAATTAGCAACAATTGAATCTGTCGTTTCTACGACAACGCATTTTATTTTGAAGAAGTATAAACATGAGGGAATTATTTATGAAAAAAACGATGATGATAAGCGAATTGTGGTGACACCATGAAGCAATTTGAACTATCTAGAGCAGCGGAATCTTTACAACCATCTGGTATTCGAAAGTTTTTCGATTTAGCAGCAAATATGAAAGGTGTTATTTCGCTTGGAGTAGGAGAGCCTGATTTCGTTACACCTTGGAATGTGAGGCAAGCATGTATCCGTTCTTTAGAACAAGGATATACGTCATATACAGCAAATGCAGGATTATTGGAGCTCCGTCAAGAAATAGCAAAGTATCTAAAAAAACAATTTGCAGTTTCTTATGATCCAAACGATGAAATCATTGTTACAGTTGGAGCAAGTCAGGCGTTAGATGTAGCGATGCGCGCCATTATAAATCCTGATGATGAAGTACTCATTATTGAGCCAAGTTTCGTTTCTTATGCCCCGCTTGTGACATTAGCTGGAGGCGTTCCAGTTCCTGTGGCGACTACTTTAGAAAATGAATTTAAAGTACAACCAGAACAAATTGAGGCAGCTATTACAGCGAAGACAAAGGCAATTTTACTTTGTTCACCAAATAACCCAACAGGTGCAATGTTAAACAAGTCCGAGCTTGAAGAAATAGCAGTGATTGTTGAGAAGTACAATTTAATCGTATTATCTGATGAAATTTATGCAGAACTTGTATACGACGAAGCATATACAAGTTTCGCGAGTATTAAAAATATGCGCGAGCATACGATTTTAATTTCGGGATTTTCAAAAGGATTTGCAATGACAGGATGGCGTCTTGGTATGATTGCAGCTCCTGTTCATTTTTCAGAATTAATGCTCAAAATTCACCAATATTCTATGATGTGTGCCCCAACGATGTCTCAGTTCGCAGCACTTGAAGCGTTACGTGCCGGGAATGATGAAGTAATTCGGATGAGAGATAGCTATAAGAAACGCCGTAATTTTATGACGACATCTTTCAATGAAATGGGATTAACGTGTCACGTGCCGGGCGGAGCATTTTATGTCTTTCCTTCAATCTCTTCAACTGGACTATCTTCAGCGGAATTTGCAGAACAGTTATTATTAGAAGAAAAAGTGGCTGTTGTACCTGGAAGTGTATTTGGCGAAAGTGGCGAAGGGTTTATTCGTTGTTCGTATGCAACATCGCTTGAACAGCTTATGGAAGCAATGAAGAGAATGGAACGGTTTATAGAGAATAAAAAAAGGACAAAACACAATACGTTTTGTCCATAAAAGGGGGGGAATACTAGAAAGCCATGTGTTAGTATTCTATCCTAATATTGGAGAATTATACTTACTTAAGGAAATTTTTTCATGAATTTTGAATGAGCTCTGTCATAGTGGTATAATTTACTAATATAAGGTATGCGTATCCTGAGTAGCTTTACTTACGGTACGTATTAACTAATCGGATATTTAACAATAAATCATCTGCTTTGCTATCTACAATTGTAGAGAAAATGGTAAACGTATGGGAGTGTTTCATATGTCAGAACAATATACAACAGGAGTGGTTGTAACAGGGAAAGTGACTGGGATTCAAGATTACGGTGCATTTGTAGCGTTAGATGCAGAAACACAAGGACTTGTGCATATATCTGAAATTACAAATGGATATGTAAAGGATATTCATGACTTTTTAAAAGTCGGCGATACAGTAGAAGTAAAAGTACTTTCAATTGATGAAGAACACAGAAAAATGAGTTTATCGTTAAAAGCGGCGAAAAGAAAACAAGGACGGATTCTTATACCGAATCCATCTAAGGACGGATTTAATACGCTGCGAGAAAAGCTAACAGAATGGATTGAAGAGTCTGAGTTAACAAAGTAAAAGAGGAGCGCATATGAGCGTTCCTCTTTTACTTTTTCTTATGATATATATTTGCAAATATGATTGCATGCAATCATATTCGTATGTCGAAGGTGAGTAAGGACATACTGACTAGCGAATTTCGTTCGTTTCTGGGTGAGTACCAAGATTTTCTGATGGTTTAAAGAGTAAACCAAGATTGATCAGCCCAGAAATACCGACGATGCCGTAAATAATACGTGCAAGAGCTGAGTTTTGTCCACCGAAAATGGCTGCCACTAAGTCAAACTGGAAGAACCCAATTAATCCCCAGTTCACAGCTCCAATTACAGTAAAGACTAATGCGATACGTTGCAAAGTACTCATGAAAAAGCCCCCCTTAATTGTGAAGCATGAGCAAGCGATGAGTTAATTAACTCTTTTATAGAATGGGGTAGTTATGTTGTTTTTATACATAAAAAATGTTCGGAATAGGATGTATATACATCTATACCGAAAAATGCGAATTTTTATGCAAAAAATGAACTTTTTTTAAAAAATATATATTGGTTACGTTTACAAGGGGTGAATCGCTTGATTTACAACTTCAGTTTCGCTAAAGTGAATACAGAAATACATATCCATAATTGGAGGGAAAAAGATGAGTACACATGTAACGTTCGACTATTCTAAAGCGTTATCCTTCATCGGTGAACATGAAATCACTTATTTACGTGATGCAGTGAAAGTAACACATCACGCAATCCACGAAAAAACTGGAGCTGGGAACGATTTCCTTGGGTGGGTAGACCTTCCGCTTCAATATGACAAAGAAGAATTTGCTCGCATTCAAAAATGCGCAGAAAAAATTAAAAATGATTCTGACATTTTACTTGTTGTAGGTATCGGTGGTTCTTACCTAGGAGCACGTGCAGCAATTGAAATGTTAAACCATTCTTTCTACAACACACTTTCTAAAGAACAACGTAAAACTCCACAAGTGCTATTTGTTGGACAAAACATTAGCTCCACTTACATGAAAGATTTAATGGATGTACTAGAAGGTAAAGACTTCTCTATTAACGTTATTTCCAAATCAGGTACAACAACAGAGCCAGCACTAGCATTCCGTATTTTCCGTAAGTTATTAGAAGAAAAGTATGGAAAAGAAGAAGCTCGCAAACGTATTTATGCAACGACAGATAAAGCGCGTGGTGCATTAAAAACATTAGCTGATAATGAAGGTTACGAAACATTCGTTATTCCAGATGATGTTGGAGGACGTTTCTCTGTATTAACGCCAGTTGGTTTATTGCCAATCGCAGTGAGTGGCTTAAATATTGAAGAGATGATGAAAGGGGCAGCTGCTGGTCGTGAGGACTTCGGTACATCAGAACTAGAAGAAAACCCAGCTTACCAATACGCAGTAGTTCGTAACGCTCTATACAATAAAGGAAAAACAATTGAAATGCTTGTTAACTATGAGCCAGCACTTCAATACTTCGCTGAGTGGTGGAAACAGTTATTTGGTGAAAGTGAAGGAAAAGATCAAAAAGGTATTTTCCCATCTTCAGCAAACTTCTCAACTGACTTACATTCATTAGGTCAATACGTTCAAGAAGGTCGTCGTGACTTATTTGAAACAGTGCTAAAAGTAGGTAAACCTACACATGAACTAACAATCGAATCAGAAGAAAACGATTTAGATGGATTAAATTACCTTGCTGGTGAAACTGTAGACTTCGTAAACACGAAAGCATACGAAGGTACACTACTTGCACATAGCGATGGCGGAGTACCAAACTTAATCGTAAATATTCCTGAATTAAATGAGTACACATTTGGTTACCTTGTATACTTCTTCGAAAAAGCATGTGCGATGAGCGGCTACTTATTAGGCGTAAATCCATTTGACCAACCAGGAGTAGAAGCATACAAGAAAAACATGTTTGCTTTACTTGGTAAACCAGGATTTGAAGAATTAAAAGCAGAATTAGAAGAGCGTTTAAAATAATAAAAAGCGGCCGGATCCGGCCGCTTTTTATTATTTCATCGAAAAGTCCATCAGTATATTCAAACTAGAGTGGGTATGCTAAAGAAAAAGTCTAGGAGGGATGGACTTGATTCCGATTCATTCAAATTTAGAAGGACGTACATATGCGTTATATAAGTTAGAAGAAATAATGAAGCCACTCGGATATAGCATTGGTGGCAATTGGGATTATGATAAAGGATGCTTTGATTATAAAATTGATGAAGAAGATGGCTATCAATTTCTGCGAGTGCCATTTACAGCCATTGATGGAGAACTAGATGTACCAGGCGTAATAGTTCGTCTTGGAACGCCGTATATTCTTTCGCACGTATATCAAGACGAACTAGATGATCATGTAAATACGTTAACAGCTGGAACGAGTGGAATGGATCAATTTGCTGAGCCGAAAGATCCAGATGGAGATGTAAAAAGAAAATATATCAATATTGGGAAAGTGCTCATGCAAGAATTAGAGCGTCATTTTACTAATGGTGAATAATAATGAGTATGTCGCTTTCAATGAGAACAAAGGAATGAACTGGATTAATCATATATTGTTCGTCGCGCTTTATACCTAGTAAGAGAATGTTTTGCTTTAAAAGAGTATAGCTACAATTCGCAAAAGTTTGTCCGGTGCAGGACATAGGAAGCTCCATCAGTTGTAATTTATTATCAGAGATTTCGTCGTAAAGTGAAAATAGTACACCTGAAATGGAAGGGAATAAAAGAGAAGCGGTAAATACATAGCTCGTTAATTTATTTCCTTCTATAATTTCTGACACGCCAGCTCTCGTTGCATTTTGTATTTGTTCAGAAGTAAGAAGTTCAGCGATGCAGTGAATGTTTGGGTTGAGCCCTTTTGCAGTTAAAATATTTAAAATGGACTGTGTATCCGCTAAGCTTTCATTTTTTTCTTTATCGGCTGTTATTAATATGGTGTGTGCCGTTGTAATATTAGCTTTTAATAACGTTTGGTCGTGATGGGGGCACCCCTTTATAAATTCTAAATGATGAAATGGTTTTGGCAGTAAAGAAAGTGTTTCATCAATTAAAACGATATCAAGGTTTGGTTGTAGTACGTGCATTTGTTTTACAACATGTTTTGCTCGTTCATTCCAGCCGACAATAATCATATGACCGTTAGAAGTCGCAGCTTCTTCTCCTTTAACTTTCATATATTGTTTATTGATCATTTCAGTAGCAAACAGCACCATATAATAAGAACAAAATCCAGTTCCTAATAAAATAATACTCATACCGATAAGTTTCCCGATTAGTGT